>NZ_VFYU01000010.1 GCF_021012795.1 Psychrobacter sp. I-STPA10
GGGTATGGGAGGGGTCATATATCAATTTAGTAAAATAAGTTGAGAGCGAGGTTATTATTTATTCACATTATTCAAAGCCTATCCATAAATAACCATAACTATAATATGGTATTTATTTGATTTATAATCAAACTAAACCCATATATAATAAAAATTATTGCTTGTCATCTTCTTTTCGCTACTATAGAGTCATAATTTTGATAACTAATGGCTACTTTTACTGTATCTAGCCCATCTTTTATTGCTTTTTTATTACTTTAGCTGTATTTAGCGTCTGTTTTATAGTGACAAGCTATTTAATAAGTTCATAGTCCACCTTAGTCTAGGAAGACAAAATTTATAACATTATCAAGGAGCTGTATATGTCTTACCAAAATGTAACTGTCCCAACAAATGGTGAAAAAATAACCGTTAATGATGATTTATCTTTAAACGTCCCCAATCATCCCATCATTCCTTTTATCGAAGGTGATGGCATTGGCGTTGATATTACCCCTGTGATGATTAAAGTGATTGATGCAGCAGTCAATAAAGCCTATGACAATGAAAAATCCATTGTCTGGATGGAAGCCTACTGTGGCGAAAAAGCCTCAACTATTTATGATGGCGACTATCTGCCAGAAGAGACGCTAGAAATTTTAAAAGAATATGCCATTAGCATTAAAGGTCCATTAACCACGCCAGTGGGTGGCGGTATGCGTTCGCTGAATGTGGCACTGCGCCAACAGCTTGATTTGTATGTGTGTCAGCGTCCTGTACGTTGGTTTGAAGGCGTACCAAGCCCTGTCAAACAACCTGAACTCACCGACATGGTGATTTTCCGTGAAAACTCAGAAGACATCTATGCAGGCATTGAGTGGAAAGCAGGCTCAGAGGAAGCCAAAAAAGTCATCGACTTCTTGCAAAATGAGATGGGGGTGACCAAAATCCGCTTCTCTGATGACTGTGGTATTGGTATCAAGCCTGTGTCCAAAGAAGGCACCCAACGTCTGGTGCGCAAAGCCATTCAACATGCCATCGACAATGATTTGCCCAATGTGACCTTGGTTCACAAAGGCAATATCATGAAATTCACCGAAGGCGCATTTAAAGACTGGGGCTATGCGCTTGCTGCCGAGCATTTTGGTGCTAAGCTGCTAGATGGTGGCCCTTGGATGACACTAAAAAATCCAAAAACAGGCAATGAGATTGTAATTAAAGATGTGATTGCCGATGCATTTTTGCAACAAATATTAATGCGCCCTGCCGAATATTCAGTGATTGCTACCTTAAACCTTAATGGTGATTATATCTCTGATGCTTTAGCTGCCGAAGTGGGAGGTATTGGCATTGCACCCGGGGCAAACAAAGGCGATAAAGTAGCAGTATATGAGGCAACGCATGGTACTGCACCAAAATATGCAGGACAAGATAAAGTTAACCCCGGCTCATTGATTTTATCGGCTGAGATGATGCTGCGTGATATGGGCTGGAGTGAGGCAGCAGACCTTGTAATTAAAGGTATTCAAGGGGCAATTAAAAATAAAACCGTCACTTATGACTTTGAACGCTTGATGCCCGAGGCGACTTTATTAAGCTGTTCTGAATTTGGTGATGCGATTATTCAGCATATGAATGACTGATATCAACGCCAAACAAATAAGCTAAGCAATAAAAAACACCCCAAACCTATTAAGATTTGGGGTGTTTTATTGTCATACTTTAAATAAATACGTTGTAATATCTCACCTTCAACTTGAGTTACTAAGTTGGTGTGACCCCACCCAAACCCTCCCCTTGAAATAAGGGGAGGACTTAAAAGCCAGTTCCTCCCCCTTTTCTAAGGAGGAGGCTAGGAGGGGGAATAGTTCCCTCCATCTTTGGGGGAGGGTTAGGGAGGGGGCAGCATACTTTGTAAGATACTACCTTATAACGATGCCAACGCTTCGTTAAACAGTTTGCTTGGACGCATTACTTGTTCAGCAATGGACTCATCAGCAAGGTAGTAGCCTTTTAAGTCAACCGCTTTGCCTTGAGCTTCGTTGAGCTCTTTGACAATCGCCGCTTCGTTGTCTTTTAGCTGCTGTGCCAATGGTGCAAATTTGGCTTTTAACTCGCTGTCTTCATCTTGAGCGGCTAGCTCTTGTGCCCAGTACAACGCCAAGTAGAAATGACTACCACGGTTGTCTAGCTCACCCGTTTTGCGTGAGGGTGACTTGTCGTTGAGCAGTAGTTTTTCAGTAGCTCTATCCAGCGTGTCAGCAAGTACTTTTGCTTTAGGATTGTTGTCGTGCTCTGCTAAATGCTCTAACGACACAGTCAAGGCTAAAAACTCACCCAATGAATCCCAACGTAGATGGTTTTCTTCCACAAGCTGTTGCACGTGCTTAGGAGCAGAACCGCCTGCGCCTGTTTCAAACAAACCGCCCCCTTTCATCAATGGTACAACTGACAGCATTTTGGCACTGGTACCAAGCTCTAAGATTGGGAATAAGTCAGTGAGATAATCACGTAAGATATTACCTGTTGCCGAGATGGTATCCAAACCACGCGCCACACGCTCTAAGGTATAACGCATCGCACGTACTTGTGACATAATTTCAATGTGCAGACCTGTGGTATCATGGTCTTTTAGATATGTTTTGACCTTTTTAATCAGCTCATTTTCATGTGGGCGGTATGGGTCTAGCCAGAAGATAACAGGTGTATTAGACTCACGTGCACGACGTACGGCAAGTTTCACCCAGTCTTGGATTGGCTCATCTTTGACCTGACACATGCGCCAGATATCCCCTTTTTCAACACGCTGCTCAAGCAATACTTCACCCGTATCCACATCGACAATACGTGCCATACCATCATCACTAGATTCGAATGTTTTGTCGTGTGAGCCATACTCTTCAGCTTTTTGTGCCATCAAACCAACGTTCGGTACAGTTCCCATCGTGGTTGGGTCAAAGTTACCATGCCATTTACAGAAGTTAATCATTTCTTGGTAAATACGCGCAAACGTAGACTCAGGCATCACCGCTTTACAATCATAAAGCTTACCATCAGCACCCCACATTTTACCGCCATTGCGAATCATTGCAGGCATTGACGCATCAACAATAATGTCACTGGGTGAATGGAAGTTGGTAATACCTTTAGATGAATCCACCATCGCTAAGCGAGGACGATGCTCTTGACAGGCATGTAAGTCTTGCTCAATCTCTTCACGTTTTGAGGCAGGCAGCTCTGCAATTTTGTTATATAAATCCGCCATACCATTATTAACATTAATGCCTAACTCATCAAAGAACTCACCATGTTTTTCAAACGCATCTTTGTAGTAGATTCTGACCGCATGACCAAACACGATGGGGTGTGACACTTTCATCATCGTGGCTTTTACGTGCAATGAAAATAAGATGCCCGCTTCACGGCAATCTTCCATTTCTTGCTCATAAAACTCCAGCAAGGCTTTTTTGCTCATAAACATCAAATCAATGATTTCTTTATCAAGCAGCTTGATTTCTGGCTTTAATACGTGTGTTTTGCCATCATCAGTCAATAGTTCCATACGCACAGTACGGGCTTTGTCTAAAGTAAGTGATTGCTCACCACTATAAAAATCGCCTTCGTGCATGTGTGACACATGGGTGCTTGACCACTGTTTCCACTCACCCATAGAATGTGGGTGTTTGCGGGCATAGTTTTTTACCGCTTTGGGTGCACGGCGGTCTGAGTTACCTTCACGGATAACAGGGTTGACAGCACTACCTAGGCTTTTGCCATAGCGTTTGCGGATTTCTTTTTCTTCGTCGGTTTTTGGGTCTTCAGGAAAATCTGGAATGGCATAGCCTTTGCTTTGCAATTCTTTAATGGCAGCTTTAAGCTGTTGCACAGAAGCACTGATATTGGGTAGCTTAATAATATTGGCATTGGGGTCTTGGGTCAGCTTGCCAAGTTCTGCCAAATTATCAGGGACTTTCTGCTCTTCGGTTAAATAATCTGGAAATTCAGCGAGTATGCGTGCTGCAACAGAGATATCACTGGTTTCTACCTCAACGCCTGCGGTTTGAGTAAATGCTTTGACAATGGGCAACAATGATAAAGTTGCCAGCGCAGGGGCTTCGTCTGTTTTAGTATAAATAATTTTTGACATTATCGTATTATCTTCCTTTTGGTTGTGGTGAATTGATTGTTGTAAAGTGATTGTCGTGAGCAATAGTATTGCTCAAATATAATCATATAGTTTGATAATATGAGCCAACTTGATGATAATGAATCAACACTGTGCCATAGAATTAGATATAGAATTAGATTAAATACCTCACCTATCTTCCTTGAAACTATCTAAACTCTCTTTTGCTAAATATGCTCTTAGAGTAACAAATATCTTTGGCTAATGTGGCTTGGGGCATATTATAGCGAAAAATGAGACCACTATAAATCTGCCATAATGTCAATCAAATATCATGCACTCATTGACCTTTTGTTGTTCATGTCCTATATAATTAAATTATATTAAGCTAACAACAGCGTTATTCTACCAGTCATTGGCTGCAATATCATCTTTTGCTTATTTATCTTCTGTTTAGCACTTACGCAGTTTTCTAGATTATTAGCATCTGGTAATCATTATTTTTTATCAAGTGGGCTGGCTGTATGTCGCTCCAAAGTCCAAAGGCTCAATATAATTCCCAGCCGCTTTTTAAGTCACACATCATACTTTTGCATCAGTCCTACTTTTTTTTATTATCAATTCAGCAAAGAGTCTTCTGGCAAACAACTTAAGCTTGCGGTTTCTCTTTGCAAATTGTAACCATGATTTGTGCCATATTTGTTACCCTTATACGACATTTTATTGACTGTCATCATTGAGCCTTATGCCGACTTCAACTTTAACCTACTCGCTTACCCAAGATACGCACTGGCAGACACAAACCAACTGGCAGACACCTGATACGCCATTTATGCGCTTTGAATTTTGGCAAGCCTTACAGGATACAGGGGCGATTGGCGAACAAGCAGGTTGGCTGACTGTTTATATTGTTATCCATAAACAAAGCAGCTCTGAGCAAAATATGCCTGAGTCACCATTGGCAGTAATGCCGCTATTTATTAAAGACCATCATCAAGGTGAATTTGTGTTTGACCAAACATGGGCGGAAGCCTATGCCCGCTATGGGGTCGATTATTATCCAAGATTGGTCACCAGTGTGCCTTATACCCCTGTCACAGGGCAACGACTGTGGCTGGCTAATAATGTGACACTCAGCAGTGACATATTAGCGGCGGCATTGGCAGGAGTTGATGCGGTGGCAAAGCAGGTGAATGCCTCAAGTTGGCATGGGCTGTTTATGACGCAAGATATGGTCGATACCGCTGAACAAACATTGTCCATATCACAACCATCACAATCTTCTTCACCATCAGCATTATTACAAAGACAAGGTTGTCAGTTTATTTGGCACAATGGTGGCTGCAATCAGCCACAACCCATGTTTGCGGATTTTGAAGAATTTTTAGCCACTTTGACTGCCAAAAAACGCAAAAATATGCGCCAAGAGCGCAAAAAAATTGCCAAACAAGGCATTAGGTGTCGCCTAAAAACGGGCACAGAGATTAATCAGACAGATTGGGATATATTTTATCAATGCTACGCCATGACCTATGCGGTTCGAGGACGTGCGCCATATTTGACCCCTGAATTTTTTGTCCAGATTGCTCAAACCATGCCACAGCATTTAATGCTGGCACAAGCTATTACAGAATCAGATGAGGTAGTCGCCAGTAGTTTGTTTTTTTATGATGATCCAAACAGCCCAAATGCGACTTTATATGGGCGTTATTGGGGCGCATTGGCTGAATACGACAGCTTGCATTTTGAGCTGTGCTATTATCAAGGCATTGAATTTGCCATTGCTCAAGGTTTGCGTTATTTTGACCCCGGTACTCAAGGCGAGCACAAGCTGATACGGGGCTTTGTACCCAGCAAAACCTACTCTTTGCACCGCATTTATAATGATGGTTTTGCCGCTGCCATCAGCAACTTTTGTCAGCAAGAGCGTGATTATATGGCAGCCTATCGCCAGCAAGCACATGATGCACTGCCGTTTAATATTGATAATATGCCAGCGTTTCAGGGTTAAGTATTTACCATGACACAATCTTTATTACCACAATCCTTATTGCCACATTACCCCCTCATTGCAGCTCCATCGCACACGCCCCCCAGCCATTTGTATTTTTGGTTAACTGTTGATGGCTCATTAACAGCCCTCTTAGAAGCCAAAGCAGGACAGCCGCTACAAGTTGTACGCAGCTTTGAAGGCTATCGCCCATTGACGTTATCGCAAAAAAAACAACTGGGATATACTGGCAACAAACTAAATCGCCCGATGATGGCGTGGGTACGTGAGGTTAAGCTGTACGGCAATAGTGATAAACCTTGGGTACGGGCACAAAGCATCTTTCCTGTGCCAAGCCTACAAGGCAATGCCAAACGTCTGCAACAACTCAAAGGCACGCCCATCGGCTATGTATTATTTAAACGTCAAACGACACTACCCAACCGTCGTCGTATTTTTGCCACTAATATAGGTTGGCAACGCCAAACCCTCTATGACTGGCATGGCAGACGCTTTATAATTAGTGAGACGTTTTTACCAGAGTTTGAAAAAACGCTGATTTAAACAATCTATTTAGACAACTTATTTAGACAACTTATTTAGACAACCTATTTAAATAATCTAGTTGACAGCCATTGGACAATTAACACACTTTAAGATGAGCAACGCTTTGCTAAAAAATCTCCCTGATATCATGATAAAGACTCACTTTATCTTGAGTCTTTTTTAGCCAATTTCCGCCAATTTGGCACTGGTTTCATGCTATAGTATTTTTTATTATTATTTACCACTTCCCTAACCTATCATATAGGAATTTTTATGTTTAAAAATATCACCATTAAAGAATTTGACCCTGATTTATATGAAGCGATGACCAATGAGAGTCAACGTCAAGAAAACCACATTGAGCTTATCGCCTCTGAAAACTACTGCTCACAAGCCGTAATGGAAGCGCAAGGCTCAGACTTGACCAACAAATACGCAGAAGGTTACCCCGGTAAGCGTTATTATGGTGGCTGTGAATATGTTGATGTAGTTGAGCAACTTGCCATTGACCGTGCTAAAGAGTTATTTGGCGCAGAATATGCCAACGTGCAACCACACGCAGGTAGCCAAGCCAACTCAGCGGTATTTTTAGCATTGCTTGAGCCAAACGACACCATCTTAGGTATGAGCCTAGATGCAGGTGGACATTTGACGCATGGCGCAAGCGTGAGCTTCTCTGGCAAAAACTATAACTCAGTACAATACGGTTTAAACCCTGAGACAGGCGAAATTGACTACGAAGAAGTCGAACGCCTAGCCCGTGAGCATAAACCAAAAATGATTATTGCAGGTTTTTCAGCCTACTCTCAAGTGGTTGATTGGGCACGTTTCCGTGAAATTGCCGATAGCGTCGATGCTTACTTCTTTGTCGATATGGCGCACATTGCAGGCTTGGTTGCCGCAGGCGTTTATCCAAGCCCAGTACCCCATGCCGACGTGGTCACCACCACCACCCACAAAACCTTGCGTGGCCCTCGCTCAGGTCTAATCATCGCCCGTGATGAAAAACTGGCGAAAAAACTCAACTCAGCGGTATTCCCTGGCAACCAAGGTGGCCCACTGATGCACGCCATCGCTGCCAAAGCGGTGTGCTTTAAAGAAGCGTTGCAAGATGACTTTAAAACTTACCAACAGCAAGTGGTTAAAAATGCCAAAGCAATGGCAGAAGTTATTGGGGAGCGTGGCTATGACGTGGTATCAGGCGGTACAGAAAACCATCTAATGCTAATCAGCCTCATCAAACAAGAGCTAACTGGTAAAGAGGCGGATAAATGGTTAGGTGACGCTCATATCACCGTTAACAAAAACGCCGTACCTAATGACCCTAAATCACCTTTTGTCACCTCTGGTATCCGTCTTGGTACGCCTGCGATTACTACGCGTGGCTTTAAAGAGGAACAAGCTCGTGAATTGGCAGGCTGGATTTGTGATGTGCTAGATAGTCGTGGTGATGAAAAAGTCATCGACGAAGTACGTCAAAAAGTTGAAGCTATCTGTAAAGAATTTCCTGTCTATGAAAAAAATCAATAAAACTTGATTTTATTAAAACAGTTTGATTTTAGATAGTTAGAAAAACCGCCTAGCAAATGTTAGGCGGTTTTTTTGTGTTAAGCTCATAAGACTTATGAAACAAGAAATTGAGTATTAAAAATTGAGGGTGAAAAGTTGAGTATAAAAATGCCATATAAACCCAATATCAATGAGTTATTAGAAAAATTACAACAAAGCCCTAATGATGATAAATTATTAACTCAAATTGCTTTTTATTATATGCAACACCCTGATGGCAATAAAGACTTAGAGTATTTTAACAAAGCATACCAAGTCTCTCCTAGTATCGAGAACACCCATAATTTAGCGAGTTGGTCATACCATGAATATGGCGATAAAACGGCTTTAGAGTTACAACAGCAAGTCTTACAAAAACAACCAAAGTCGTATTATCCCTACGTTGCCTATGCGCAAATGCTAGCGACTGAATTAGAACACTTTTATAGTGATTGCCATTTTAATAAAACAATAAACGCATCAGACTCTATCAGCTACTATCAACAAATAATCCAAAATTACCAGTTAGCCATACAGAAGTTTTCTATTGCCCCTCTTGCCCATCAACAAAGACATTGCCACCTACCCAGTTTATTATACCACAACAGAGCATGGGCAATGGCAATGTTGAGCGACTATCATCAAGCCTTAAATCAACTTAATAAAAGCGAGCAATTATTAAATACTGCCGTACAACAACACTTTATAGATATGCCTAATCAGGATATGTTAGCCGATACTATGTATAAAATATTATTAAATAAAATACGGCTATATATTTTACTCAGTAGGGAAAAAGTTGATAGGAAAAAAGAGGCATTACAATTAATTGAGCAGACTAAAAAACACCCTAATTGTGATGATATAGATATTGCAGATTTATACGCCCAACTTGGTGAATACGAGCTATCTTATCAGACCATCATTGATAAGGTCGACAATATAGATGAGTCATGGCAGTGGATATGGTATGCCATTTATCAGTGTAATAAAGAGCAATGGCAACAGCTACTAAGAAAAAACATTGATAATCATCTAGCGTATATAGAGGATTTAGAGCAACAAAACGAACAACTACAAGCAGAAAATGATTTGGTTATGTTGGCAGATAATTTATCATCTATAAAAAGTGAACAACAACAACTAGAGCAAAAGAGATACCAATTAGAATATATGAGCCAGCCTAAACCCAGTGATAAGATAAAACACTCATTACAGCATTTACATCTGGGCTGTTTATTGTTTGGTTGTCCGTTGCATGGTAACAATATCAATGATGACAACCAATATATTTTTAACAGAAATTAGCCACCAAGTTGATTTAGCCCCAACGCCAACACCAAACCAATACCTGTACTAATACCTGCCCAGTGGTTGCCTTCTTTGTATGCTTGTGGGAATACTTCCGTCGCTAGTGAGGCAATCACTGCCCCTGCGGCAAAACAATCTATCAGGCTCAACGTCGATTTGGGTACACCGCTTAATAGCGTATTACCTGCAATCGCTGCCAATGATAACAATATAGCAGCGCCTACCCACAACATAAGGATTTTTTTGTGACTGCTACTGCCCTCTTTCATCTGCTTTGCGCCACCTGCCGCTTCAGGCAAGTTTGATAACAAAATAGAGCCTGCCAATGCTGCCACTTGCATGACGTTACCACCAATCAGTGCCACGCCCAACGCTAAGTTTTCTGGCACACCATCTAGGGTAATTGCCGCCAATAGCCCAACGCCACCTTCATTATCGAGCTTTTCATCAATGAGATAATCCACCCCTGCAAATACCACCGCACCAAACAAAGTAAACACCACCGTCAGCCATAAACCGCTATGACTCAGTGCAGGTTGTATCATCTCTAGCACCACTGAGAGCATCAATGCACCACCAGCAATGGCAAGTAAATTCCCTTTGAGCCAATTGGGCAGCTTGCCATAAACACCCCATAATGCGCCAACAATCAGCGCACCTGAGACTACTAAAATTACTAAAAAAATCATCATACTCAGGCTCACTGTGCGGGGTTATTTATTAGCCAATTATATTAATTTTTCAATATCATCACCCATTAAATTTTGTATATTGGCAATGGTTTTACCCCCTTAAAGGGTTGCCTCAAAATAATGACCAATCTTTAAAAAATTGAACGCAAGTATAATACCAGATACACCGCCCATCGCAATTGCAATTATAATTTGCCGTTGAGTAAGTTTATTGGTTTTTTTAAGTAAAAACAAAATCGTTAATGTCAGCGGTAGATTGATAAGTACGGCACTGACAACACCAGAAGCATATTTTTTAAATATTATTGTGGCTAATAAATGAGGAAAAAAGACATTTAATAATAAAATCCCACAAAAAGCTGCGATAACAAAGTAATAGGTTTTTTCATCTTTATAATAACGCTTTAAAAACACCACCAATAACCCTAATACCGAAAATAGAAAAACAGCTATCGAAAACTGTTTGGTGGTCACCATATGATAATTTGATAGAAAACTATTAGACTGCAACCATGCTTCCATCGTCATCGCTTCTTCTGTATTATGAATAATAAAAGCAAAGGGTAGGCAAAAAATTAATTTATTTAATATGAGATTATTATTGTTGAGTACCTTATCGTTTATTATATTCATAATTATAATTCTTAAAGTTTATAATATCTTTTTATTAAAATATACTAAAATTCAATTATTTAAGTATTTTCATTACCATCATCGTCATATTCATAGTATAGTCGCCAGTTAAGTTGCTTGGCAATATTTTTAAAGGTTTGAATATAGATACTTTCTGGTGCAATTTTTGAACCAATGATTGATATAAGATTAATATAGTTCAGTTCATTTTCTGCTGATAAACCAAAGTTATGATTAATGGCTTTAACCAAAGTAATATTTACCCACGCAAAGTTTTCGCTATTGCTAAAGCTTTGATGGTCTATTTGTTTAAATAAACCAGTTGCTAATAAGCAGTCAGTTATGGTAAGTATATCTAATGTTTGGCTATGATTGTCATCAGATTGAATAAAATAATAGTAATATTGCTCACTGTACATTATGTTCAAGCCTTAACATTGTTTAATAATGGCAAAATAAATAAGTATTTATGCATCTCAGGGTCAGAAATATTGATATCCTTGTGCTTTTTAATTTATTCTTGAATAAAAGTTATTAACTATAAGATAGCCAATACTATTTTAAATAATAATTTTTATCTAAAACCTATTATCTAAAACTTGTTATATAAGGTCACATATAAAGTACCAATAAACAATAGCAGATAAACTAATTTACCAGTCCATTTTTTATTATCGACACCATTAGGATTGATGATTAAAAAAATAAAAATAGGAACGATAATAATCGAAAAGACTATAAACAGTGCTTTCATATTATCGTTCCTAGTTTTTAAGTGAGCATGTGCCTAATTTAGATTTAAAATTAGGCATAGGATTAAGATTATTTCAGCATACAGAAACTTATCCTAACCCCGTACTTCGCCATGTCCATAGACAATCCATTTTTGTGAGGTTAAGCCCTCTAAGCCAACAGGACCTCGTGCATGGATTTTGTCAGTAGAAATGCCAATTTCTGCCCCCAATCCATACTCAAAACCATCAGCAAAACGGCTAGAAGCATTAATCATCACGCTTGAAGAGTCCACTTCTCGCAAAAAGCGTTGCGATTTTGTGTAGTTATTAGTGATGATAACGTCGGTATGGTGACTGCCATGAGTGTTGATATGCGCTATCGCCTCATCAAGTCCTGATACCACTTTGACTGCCAAAATTGGCGCAAGAAATTCGGTGTCCCAGTCCTCATCGGTGGCGTCACTTAGATGGTCAGTTAAAGCAGATTCATTTGCCAAGATGGATTTGGCTTGGGTATCAACACGTAGTTGCATGGCGTTGTCTGCTTCGACAATGGCAGTAGCGATTTTGGGTAAAAGGCTGTCAGCAATAGCGGTATCGACCAGTAAGGTTTCCATGGTGTTACAAGTGCCATAGCGTTGGGTTTTGGCATTGACGCTGACCTTGATAGCAATCTCAGGGTCAGCATCAGCATCAATATAAGTATGGCAGTTGCCGTCCAAATGCTTAATGACTGGCACACGCGCGTCACGGCTAATGCGTTCGATAAGCCCTTTACCGCCTCGTGGCACAATAACGTCCACATAGTCGGTCATGGTGATAAGCTCACCCACCGCCGCACGGTCAGTGGTGGATAATACTTGGACGCCATGCTCAGATAAGCCAGCTTTTTTCAATCCTTGCAAGATACAACAGGCGATGGCTTGGTTAGACTCGAACGCCTCTGAACCACCCCGTAAAATGATGGCATTGCCTGATTTTAATGCCAATGATGCCGCCTCTAAGGTGACATTAGGACGAGATTCATAAATCATACCGACCACGCCCAAAGGCACACGCATTTTGCCCAGTTGGATACCCGATGGGCGGAAAGTCATGTCAGTCACTTCACCGATGGGGTCAGGCAAGTTTGCTACATCTTTTAGCCCTTGTAACATACCGTCAAATCGGCTGTCAGTCAGCTCTAGGCGGTCTAATAGGGCAGATTCTAGGTTATTTTTACGCCCGTTTTCCATATCAATTTGGTTTGCCGCTAAGATATCGTCTTTGGCAGACAGCAGTTCATCATAAATGGCAAGCAAGGCGTTATTTTTATCACCGGTATTGGCAGCAGCCAGTTGGCGTGAGGCAGCTTTGGCTTGTTTACCAACTTGTTGCATATAGGCCTGAATGTTGTTAGGGATATTTTGATTTGTCATTGATTGCTTCCTTATATTAAGATAGATAGAAACCTTGAAGTTTGTTGCATTTTTTGAGAATGATGGTTTATTGTATCGCATAAAATGCTAATCTTAGTCATGCTAACAAAACCATGGTGTATTTACCAAAACTTATCTCCCATTTATTAGGAATATAATGATGACCTTACTTAACCTGAACAAAAACATCCTACTTATTACTACCTTAACATCAGCATTACTGCTTGGTGCTTGTGATAAACAGCCCACTGAGTCAGAGACACAAGCAGAACCCAATGCAACTACTGAACATGATGCAATGAATCATGAGCATGAAGAAAATACTACAATACAACAAGCAGAAGATGCAGCGGCTGCTAAAGATGTTGCTTTTGCTCAAGCAGAAGAAATTCCAACTGATAATGAATTAGATACGGATAATGCGCCTGTTATTGGCAACGAGCAAAACTAATAAAACAGGTCTTAAAAATAGATCAATTTACAATCATTTAATATTACTTACCAAAATTATATATTTTTTTAACATATCCTATATATTTAGTTTGTAAAAGTTACGTCTTTATCATATAAATTATTAAAAATGTACCCTATGATGAGATAAATTCTACAAGCGTCACTTAAGAATATTTTTTATATATAGAGTTATATAAAAAAGAGAAAGATAAGACATGAAAGTCATCTAAAAATTATTTTTTATTCATCAAACGATTAAGAGGAAAAGGAAAGTAAATTATGAATACTCTAAAAATACTACAAAGTAAAACAACTGTTGCAATTGCTACCGCTAGCGCGTGTTTAATGCTAGGTGCTTGCTCTAATACCAAGCCTCTGCCTCAGCCAACTCAAGGTAATATTGCTGTGGCTCATGCCAACGACCAAGCAATGGTGGGGGCAATCCAAGCTCAAGAAGCACAAAGAAGTAGAGCGGCAGTAGCTCACGCCAATGACCAAGCGATGATTGGGGCAATTAAAGCGCGTGAAGAACAAAAATTGCGCCAACAGCAACAACCTACCCAAGGCAATATTAACTACGCCAAAGAAAATGACCAAACCATGATTGGGGCAATTGAAGACCAAGAGATTAACGATGAGTAAGCTATAACAGCTATAACACTGCCGTAGAATTATAGTTATCGGGTGTTTTTTATACACGGTTAGATAATCAGTAACTCAAAGGTGCATAAAATACACCCCGTCGGCTGTAAGAAATAGATAAAACCATTACTGACAAACAGACAATACCTTTGCATAAGGCAATAAGCGTTCATTAATACGTCTTAATTGGGTACATAAAATCAGTTGTGTTTGGTATTGATTTTGCTCTGTTGATTTTTGCTCTATTGATAAGACTAAAGCTAATTTTTCAGCTTGCTGTTGTAGCTCAGTAATGGCATACCCAACATCATAAATGGCTTGCTCAAGCTGTACCAATGATAATTGTGGCATTTGTTGCATCAATGCCACCATATCATTACCAATAACAAAAAATTGCGCTAAAAATGATCCATGATGCGTCTGTTTATGTGGATTATTTGAACCATTGGTCTTATCAGCCATGTTTAAATTTTGTGGCTCTATATTAGTTTCGACCTGCTCACGCAATGCACCCAATGCCGAAATACTGCTGATAAGTGCATAATTAAGCTGTAATAAGCGAAAGCCATCAGGCAGTTTATCGGCATATTTTTTTGGCTCTATCGACATATCTGAAACACTGTTGCTTAAAGTAACGGCACGTTCATGTGCGCTGCGGCGGGCTACCCGATAAGCTAAATGCTCTGTATATCCTTGATGAAACTGCTGTAATACTTGCTGTAAATAACTGGCATCTGCTTGTATGGCTTCTCGTCCCGTTTTGGTCAAGGTCAAATAATGCCAATCTGCCCAAATATAAGTCACTGCAAACCACGCCATACTGCTGCCAATAACCGTATCTAATATGCGTGAATACATCGCCACATGGGTATCAATACCAATCAATGAAAACCCTAATAACACTTGAATGGTGATAAAAAAGGTAGAAAAGCTATAGCGAGCAGTACGAAACACAAAAAATAAGGTGGTGGAAATCACAATCAGCAACAACTGGCTGACAAACGATAACTGCAAATAACCCAGTGATGAGCCAACCACTACGCCCAAAACCGTCCCCAAAATACGTTGCTGTAATCGACTGGTGGTTGCTGAATAATTCGGCTGGCACACCAGTACAGCGGTGAGTAATATCCAATAACCAAAATGCAAATTCAGTGCTTCTACCAGCAGACAGCTTGTTGCTGTAATCAAAGCCATACGTATGGCATGACGAAATACTGAAGATTCTAAAGTGAGATTGCGGCGAATAATCTGCACCACCTCAGAAAAACTTTCCACATCTTGTCCAGCAAGACTGCGATTGGCTGTGTCTTGCAAATCACTAAATTTAATATTTTCAATACGTTGTAGTTGCTCATTAATTGCCAATATATTTGCCACCAACTGCTGCAAACTATGTTGGTGCAACACCTCAGCATTGTGAGTTACTGGCAAATTAGACATATCACCCGTTGGTGATGCTTTATTTGCTATCGATGGCGATGCTGCCGATATATTGGATACCCTGCCATGAGATACCGCCTCTTCTGGATTTTTTAGATAGCGATTCAGTGCCAATTGCAAGCCTTTACCTGCGCGCTGCAAACTTTTATCTAACACAAAATTCTGCTGTGTATACAGTGCATCTGCCATTTGATTACACGCATTTGCCTGTAACATCACCATGCGCCCAATGCGATATATCAAATCACTGTGTTGTAGTCTTTGAGCAAACTCTTGATAATCCACATGGCTGGAGCTGATGCGCTCATGGATATTTTGTGCAATCAGATAATACTGCATCATACGCACCGTGGTGGGGTGGCGGTGCTGATTACGCAGTCGATAAAACAAAGTGCTACGGCACTGATTAAAGGCATTTACCACCTTGGTATTTTGCATTGCCAACTGCACATTTTTATCGTCTAAAAAATCGACCTCATCAGGGTCAAAAAACTGTGCTTTGACCATCATATAGCTTGCCAAACTACGATAGGCTTGTATCATGCTTATCTGCACAGGACGATGCGGCAGCACAATATGAAACACTAACGTACACACACTATATAGCAGCGCACCACAGACAATCATCACAGGATTGATATACCATGCAAGCTGTGGTAGATGAGTCAATAAGGTATATATCATCACCAAAAGCGTACCAAAAGCAATGGTACGATAGCGGGAATCTAACGCCCCTGCCATGGTGACAATAAATGCCGTAGAAGTCAGTAATATACCCAATAAAAAGGCATGGTTGATAAAAATTTGGACAGACAACGAAGCAATAGAAAATAATAGTAAAGTTGCAAAAGTATTACGCAGCCTACCAGTAAAGCGATTATCCAAATCTACCAAACCACCTGCAATAATACCCAAAAACAACGCCATACTTTCATGAATGGCATGAAAGTACCATACCACTAATGCAGCCACCACCATACTAATGAATAAGGGGAGATTGGTTAAATAGCGTGCATTTAATGTATTAAAAGTCGATAGGACAGATGCGGAAAATGAATGTGCCATTGGGCAACCTTTATCTGATTTGGCTAAGTTTTGACTACAAGCTGGCTTTTTAGCTTATGATTATCGATTAAGACTCATTCACTTTGTTAACCATTTATAATTGATTATTTTAATGCAAATCCACTGCTATCAGTATAAAAAGCATGACACTATTATTACAAATAAATCTTATTATTATTAATAACCATAAATAGACATAAAAGTGCTTGGTAGAACAAAAACACCACAATAATCAATGTTATAGCAGGAGTAAAATGGCGGCCTGTGGCATCAATAATGCACTGTTAAAAAAAGGTGATGTGATGCTACAAATGTGTCGTCTACAAAACTTGATACCGTCATCATAGAATCCATTATAGAATCCATTATAGAATCTATTCATCATAAAATCATGACAACACACCACCCACAACACACTCATATTTATATTGTATTGATAATAGGAAAATTTATCATGACCGCAATGATTCACAGCAAAAAAACCGCTTTATTCGCTGTTATCACCACAGCTACTTTATTGTTAGGCGCTTGTTCTGACAAAGATGCTGCCCAAGTAGAACCAGCAGCAACTGAAACAACAACTGAGACCACTATTGTAGAACCAGTAGCAACTGAAACAACAACTGATGCTCAAACTCCCGTTGAGCAAGAAGCCACTGGCGTTGCTACTGCTACAGATACTACGGTAGATACCACAACAACTAATGATGATGTGGCAGTGGCTAGTACCAATGATGATGCTGTTGCTGCGCCTGCTACCAATGATGATGTGGCTGTTGGTACTACCAATGACACTACCGTTATCGATGGTACTGAAACACAAGAAAATATCTCTACCAACTAATACGCCACTCTCAACTTTCTTTGATTTTCTAAAGTCACACCCCTCCTAAGTCCTCCCCTTAAAGTAAGGGGAGGACTTAAAAACCAGTTCTTCTTCTGCTGAGTTAGAGGGAGGACTGAGGCTGTGGTAATTTATTAAAAGTGCGTTATTAAAAGAGATTTACTAAAAATAGTCACCACATACTTTTTGACACACTATCCACTACCAAAATCCTTGTTTTATTCTTGCAAATCCTAACTACTTCCATACCAAAGCCTATACATAAAACTGCCTTTCAAAGATTAAAAACTTTGCTACACTAAATCAATCGTAGCTGCCTTAACTTTTGCGGTTTAATATATTAATGATACTTTGATATGAAAGGATAAAAAATGGATACAACAATAACCACTCGTCTGAGCAAATCGACCTTATCTGTTAGCATTGCCTCACTATTACTACTGACTGCCTGTAGCCAAAAAGTAGAAAACATGCCACAAACTCCACCTAGTAATGAAATGGTTGCACCAGCATCTGCACCTGAACCTGTTGTTGTTGCAGATACTAGCGCAAAAGAAGTCGCTGCAACGGCATCTCCAGTTATTGTAGTAGAAAATGAAGCGAATATTAGCCCAGCTTATCTCACTCGAGCAGCGACGGTTGCACCTATAAGTCCACCAGACTCTGTTTCCTACCAACAAAACACTGAAAACTATCAAAAAATAACTGCCAATGCGGTGCACAAAACCAGTGAAGATGCCATTGCCACCTTAAGTATTGATACCGATACTGGCAGCTATGCCAATGTGCGCCGCTTTATCAATCAAGGTCGCCTACCTCCTAGCGATGCGGTGCGTGTCGAAGAGCTGATTAACTACTTTCATTATGACTTTGGTCACGCTACTAAAAAATCAGGCGTTCCGTTTTTGGTAGACACCCAAGTGGTACAATCACCATGGCAATCAACAAATCGCATTGTGAAAATTGGTATTCAAGCTAATGATACTGCCACCGAGCAAGCCATCAAAGGACAAGCCCTACCCCCTGCCAATCTGGTATTTTTGGTTGATGTGTCAGGCTCAATGTCATCACCTAACAAGCTAGAGCTAGCAAAGTCTAGCCTAAAAATGCTCACTAAGCAGTTACGCAAACAAGACACCATCACTCTCATTACCTATGCAGGCAATACTGAAGTGGTGCTGCCTGCTACCAGTGGTGATAAAACCCAAACCATCTTAAATGCCATCGATAAACTTGATGCAGGTGGCTCAACCAATGGTGAAGCTGCCATCAAACTTGCCTACGAGCAAGCACAAGCCAGCCTTAAACCAAACGGCATTAACCGTATCTTGATGCTGACCGATGGCGACTTTAATGTCGGTGTCTCAAGCGTGGACGAAATGCTTGATATTATCCGCAAAAACCGTGATAACGGCATTTCACTCTCAACGCTTGGCTTTGGTCAGGGCAACTATAATGACTATATGATGGAGCAAGTTGCTGATAACGGTAATGGTAACTACAGCTATATCGACTCATTATCTGAGGCCAAAAAAGTATTGATTGATGAGATGTCAGCAACCTTTAACACCGTTGCCAAAGACGTCAAAGTACAAGTGGAGTTCAACCCTGCGGTGGTATCCGAATGGCGACTTATCGGCTATGAAAACCGAGTATTAGCTACCGAAGATTTTAATAATGACAAAGTTGATGCCGCAGAATTGGGTGCAGGAAAATCGGTGGTTGCCTTATTTGAAGTTACCCCAGTTGGTGCACAAGGGCTACTTGATGACAGTCGCTACCAAAAAACACCCTCTGCCACTACTAAAACAAACAATGATAAAACCAATGAGCTGGCTTTTTTAAAGATTCGCTATAAAGCACCCAATGGCGATACCTCAAAACTGGTCACTTATCCGATTGCTAATCAGTTAAGCACAGCCAATAGCGATACCAAATTTGCTATGGCGGTGGCAGGCTATGGTCAGCTACTCAGCGACAGCAAATATATCAATAACTGGACGTATGCCGATAGCAAACGCTTAGCGCAACAAGGCATTGGCACGGACAGCACAGGTAGTCGTGGTGAGTTTATTCAGTTGGTTGAATTAGCCGATGCGTTGCAGTAGTTGATAAAACAGTCAAGGTAGCAAGACAGGTTATTGTACTATTTAAAATAACCACTCAATAAAAACTCAATCATAACAAACGAACAAAACAAACGAGGGTTTATTTAGCCCTCGTTTTTATCACATTTCGCTTAACTTATATCACTTAAGCCATACCGCTCAAAAATCCTGCCTTACTTTTTTGCATCTCTTGCTTAAGCCAATCTTTAAACACTATCTTTCTTTTATCCTGATAAAATGGTTTAGCAGACAATAAATGATAAGCCGAACCGTCTGCGACAGACGAATGTACACATTGTAAAAAGTGATTATCTAACTCTTTTTCCACCATATAAATCGACACCACTGCTGTACCCAAACCTGCCAAACAGCCCTCAATACACAAATAAAAATGCTCTAATACTAACTGCTCATACTCTTGTAGCTGTTGTTGCAATAACGGGAATTTTGTTAACTGCCGCCATAAATTGGGGCGTGATGAGGACAACAATACGGTTTTATTCTCTGCTATATGTGGATTACGCACCGCCACGATGTATTCATCGGCTATCTTTTCATGGTAAATATCTGCACCCCATTCAAAGTCATTTCTGCGTAGGGCAATATCTATCGCCTGCCCATCAAAGTCCACTGCCCCGCCTGCGGTGAGTAGCACTATCTCAAAGCCATAATTCAACTGATTAAACTGTGCCAATCTTGGTATCAGCCACTTCATCGAGATGGTCGGCTCACACGATAGCACCAACTGCTTTTGTTGGTTTTGCTGACTTTTCAGCTCATTCAGACAGTCATCAAGTCGGCTAAATACCTGCTGACAACAGGCAAATAACACCGCACCATCAGGCGTTAATACGAGGTTTTTACCAACTCTAGCAAACAACGCCATGTCCAGCGACTCTTCCAGATTTTTTATCTGCTTACTGACTGCACTTTGGGTAACAAACAACTTGGTGGCGGCTTGGGTAACACTGCCATGCGTCGCTACATAATAAAAAAACTTTAAGCCATTTAACGATATCTTTTCTATCATTCCAAAACCTCATGGATATTCATGCGGATAAATCCATTTTAGTTTAACGATGACTGTGTAAAGATACAACCAAGTTGATGCAGCTAGATTGTTACGACCCGATTGATAAAAATAAACTATGACGATAAGTCATCAATCAAGCCGTAGAAATAGAAATAAAAACAGAAACAGACCAAAAAGAGAAAAAGAGATGACTGAATTTTATGCCGTCATTGCCATCACTATTTTGGCGGTGATTAGCCCGGGTGCAGACTTTGCCATCGTCACCAAAAACAGCTATTTGTATGGTCGCTCAGTTGGGGTGCTAACCTCCATTGGCATTGCCTTAGGCGTGTTGGTACATGTGACTTATACGCTGGTGGCGATAGCAGTGGTAATGAAGATTGCTCCCAACTTTTTGGCATGGATAAAGTATTTGGGGGCATTTTATCTGATTTATATCGGCTATAAAACCTTTGTGCAAACCCCTGTATTAGAAAGTACAAGCTCTACGGCAATTGGTGCTTGGCAAGCCCTGCGTAATGGCTTTTTTACCAATGCGTTAAACCCTAAAACCACGCTGTTTGTGATTAGCACCTATACCCAAATCGTCAGTGCCACCACACCAAAATTTGTATTAATCGGCTATGGTCTATTTATGTCATTGGCACATTTGCTTTGGTTTGCATTGGTGGCGGTATTGTTTTCACAACAAACTTTGCGCGCCAAAATGCTTAGTCGTCAGGTGATGATTAATCGGGTGATTGGGGTGATTTTGGCGGGATTGGGTATGGTTTTGTTATTTGCTAATGTTGGTTAAAGGTACGTTAGTTAAAGAAATATTAGCTAAGTGAGTGTTAGTTAAGAAGGTGTGAGTTAAGGAAATATGAGTTAAAAGTATGTTAACTAAGGACATTTTAATATAGGGAAAAGCTACTATGAGCAAAATTGCATTTATTGATATGGAAGGGGTATTAATTCCTGAGATATGGACATTTTTAGCAAAGCAACTTGCGATTTCTGAGTTAAATCTAACGACGAGAGAAGTTGCAGATTATCAAAGTCTTATGCTGTATCGCATTAATATTTTAAAGAAACATAAAGTGACACTGGCACAAATCCAAGAGATTATTAAACAGCTTGAGCCAATGGCAGGTGCTTTTGACTTTTTAACAGCGTTAAGAGGCAAAGGCTATAACATTCAAATTATATCAGATTGCTTTGAAGAATTTTTGCAAAGCTTTGTTAGTAAGTTGCTTATTCCTATAAATGCTGTCTATTGCCATCAGTTACAGTTAGATGCTGAGGGGTATATCACAAGTGTGAATTATAGCCGAACACAAGGTAAGCAAGAAGCGGTCAAAAACTATCCCTTTTCACTTAGACATAGTATCGCCGTTGGTGATGCTTTTAATGATTTTTCGATGCTTAGTGCAGTCACAAAGGGCTTTTTATTTGCACCATCTGAGACCGTTTTGAATCAAGCCCCTGCTGAATTTAGTATTGTGTATAGTTATGAAGAAATCTTAAATAGCAATTTCTAAACCACCTATGCGGTGTTCATATTATTCAAAATCACTCGGAAATGTACCTTCTGGAAATCCTATTTAAAGGATTTCCCTTGCACAGCTAAAATTGACATGGCTTTCTTGTAAATCAGTTTTAACGCTGCTCATAAACCACCTATGCGGTGGACAACTCAACTCATATCCCACCGATGATGGGCTTATATTTCTAAACCACCTATGCGGTGGACAACAAAATAACAGGCATGTCACTGCGTTATTTTGTTTTCTAAACCACCTATGCGGTGGACAACCGGGGTCGTACCAGTCGATAAAAACTGGCTTATTTCTAAACCACCTATGCGGTGGACAACTTTTCGGGGAAAACTACGGTCAAATCTGTATCTTTCTAAACCACCTATGCGGTGGACAACATTTTTTAGCAGTTGACCAAAATAATGCGGCTTTTCTAAACCACCTATGCGGTGGACAACACGAGGTTTACAACGATAAGAGCGAGAGCAAATTTCTAAACCACCTATGCGGTGGACAACTCAAGTGTTTCATTGACGCTGGCTTTGGTGATGTTTCTAAACCACCTATGCGGTGGACAACTAGAATTATAGCGTTAAAAAGTCAGTAATAACAAGGCGTGCGGGGTAAAAAACCTTAATTTACCTTCTATTTTTTCTTTATTTTTAAGTTATTGATTTTAATTATTATTTTTATAGGCGTAAAAAAAAGGGTATTTTTCTAGGGTTGCTCACATGGATAAGGTAGGTTTGGTTAGCAGCGAAAACCATAAACAAAATACAGACGACGATAAATGGCTACTTAACAATAAAAAAACCAACGGATTATGAGTCCGTTGATTTTATGATTTCTATAAAAAACAGGTCAGCAAATACTAACTTTTAACTTTATGTACCACAAAGCCAAGCTCGCTCATGGTGCTTTCTTTATCATAAGGTGCAAGCACCGCTTTGCTATGTGGTTTATCTAGCAAATAAGTGGTCGCCACACGCTGTAAGTCAGCTAAGGTTACGGCTAAGATATTGGCACGCATTTGTTGTTGCCACGCTTCATCTCGTCCGTGTAGCTCGCTAAAGCAGGCTTTGACTGCCTCCCCTGCTGGTGAGCCGGGTTTGTCCATTGCAGAGATGATGCCAAGTATCGCTTCTTCTAGTTGGGCTTCATTTTGCGGTTCGTTAAGTAACCACTGTACGCTTTGCTCAAAATGGGCAAAGGTTTCACTGCAATGTGGGTCACGATAGCTAAAGAATTTAAAGGCACAGGCATTGGCATCATAGCCTGCTCCGCCACCATAAGCACCGCCTTTTTCACGGATAGCACCGTGTAGATAGCCATTGCGTAAGTAAGGTGCCAGTACCATCAGCGCAGCAGTATCAGGGTGGTCAGATGAGGTTGCAGGATAAACGGCGGCGTTATGATAGACATTGGTAGATACCAGCCATGCCATGTCTTCATCTGCATCTTTTTCTATCGCCATCGGTGCATCGGCAACACTGGATAATGCCAGTTCACAAAACTCTTCGGGGATTTGGTTGGTGGCATCACTGCTATTGCGATTATCAATATTGTTCGCATCTTGCCAGCTTTGCACGATAAGGTCGCTAAGACGCTCGGTTTGCTCAGCTTCACAAATAATCAAAGCGTGTTTCGGCAAGGCGATGATATGTTGATGCAATGCCATAAGGCTATTTGCCAAATCGTCCCATTTACTCTCATTTTCTTTGGCATCTGCCAAAAATGCCGTAAGCGCATTAAGTGCAGGTAAGCCACTACGCACATATTCTAGCTGGGCTTGACGGCTCATATTGCGACTGGCGGTTTGTAGCGCATAGGCATGTCCTGCATTGGCAAGGCGAGACTGCCAGCCTGCTTGTTTTTGTCGTAATAGCTCTTTGATGCGCTCATGCTCTGTAAATACAGTGTGCATCAATACTTCTTTAAGCACGTCTATCGCCTCTACTTTGCGGTTTAGCGCGCGGGTGGCAACGACAAAATAACTGGCAATCTCATTGCGGTCATGAATACTGGTACGCTGACTAATACGTGCAGTAACGCCCGATGAGTGTGCCGCTTGCAAGGCCTGCATTTCGCGTGCGCTCATCGAATCCGTACCCAAATCTGAAAGCAGACCAAGATACAGCGGCAACAATGGGTGATTAATCACTTCATCAGCCATCGTTTGCTCGGCGGCATCTACATTGCCCAATTTGTCAGATTCTAAAGGGATAATCACCTGATAATAATACAATCCATTGGTGCCAACTTCGTATTGAAATAACGTGCTGTCTTTGCCTTGTAATTTGACTGGTAGGCTTGTGCCTTGGCTCAGTTTCACCGCTTCTGGCACGTCTTCGATGCCAACTTTTGGTAATAGGCTCAAGTCATCTTCGGCATTTTGACGGGCGGCTAAGTCTAAGGCTTGCTGACGCAATTGTGCTTTATCATCTTCTGTCATTTCAGCAGCAAGGGTGTCTAGACGAGTTTGCTCAGCGGCGATGATTTTGGCAGATTTTTGTGCATCGGGGACAAGGGTAACCCGAACTCGGTGCGGATTATCAATTAAGTAGGTCTCAATTAAACTGGGTAACCAATTGGGGTCTTTGACTTGCTCACGTAGCCACGCCAGATGCTCATCAACTTCCCACACGTCTATGGGGTTGCCATCATGAATGGCGGTGCTAAAGCCTTCTAGCATCAGATTTAAGCCATAAGGCATACTATCACCACCAATATGACGTTGGTCAATTTCAATCTGGTGCAAAATAGTTTCGATGCTGTCATCATCAATGGGATTGGCGGCAATCTGACGCAATAAATCTAAAATGCCCTGCTCAACCGCCTCGGCATGCTCAGGCTCAGAGCCACGCAGACCTGTATAAAATACCATCTCATAATGACTGTCATCGAGCCCCAATAAGGGGCTTGGTGCGCTACCAAGCGTATGACTATCCAAATAGGCACGCAAAGGCGAGCCTGCATGTTCAATCAACACCCCTTCAAGCAAACGCAAAGCCAATCTGCGTTTGGGGTCGGTAATGGTGGGTAATAGCCATGCAATCACATGATGCGTTTTGCCCTCGCCTTCTTCTTCGGCAGTATAAGTCTCTGTGACGGCAATCGGCTTGGTAAAACGCTGCTCAGGGTGTGAGACGTGTTTTTTACCAGATTCAAACTGTGCCAGCGCATCTTCATGTAGGCGAGTTTGCGTCTCTAGTACGGGGATATTACCAAAGCTCATAATCACACTATTGGCAGGGTGATAATGGCTTTGATGAAAATCTACCAATTCATTATGGGTCAAATCAGGGATATCGGCAGGGTCACCGCCTGAGTTATAGTGATAGGTGGTGGTGGGGAAAAGATGGTGTGCTACGGTATGATAAAGCTGGTCAACCTCCCCACTCATCGCGCCTTTCATCTCGTTAAATACAATGCCCTTAAATTGTGGCTTGTCATTATCATCAAGCTCAACACGAATGCCTTCTTGCGCAAAGTCCAATGGGTGAATATTAGGAAAAAAGGTGGCATCTAAATAAACAGACAATAAATTAAAATAGTCGTTTTTGTTTTGGGTGGCAAACGGAAATGCCGTCCAATCAGCCGCAGTCATGGCATTCATAAAGGTGTTAAGTGAGCGTTTAATCATCGAAAAAAACGGGTCACGCACAGGGTATTTTTGTGAGCCACACAACGCCACATGCTCTAAAATATGCGCCTCTCCCTTTGAATCCATCGGCTGGGTACGAAAGCCCACCAAAAACGCATTTTCTGCGCTTGGGTGCGCAAGATGATAGTGCATCGCCCCAGTTTGGGCATGCTGACTAATCAGCACGTCAATAGACAAGGCATCAATATGACGATGCTCAATCAGCTTAAAAGCGGGGTGCAGGGTGAGTTGTGGCGAAAAAGCAGTATCAATCATACCTATCCTTATTAATGCCTTGTTATTAATTCAAAATTGATTCAAAAAGGTGACTTTACCGATGCCATTATCATCGGTATGTTCTATTCATCAGCTTATGTGGCTATCAGTCGTTAATAGTCATCATCTGTTACTGTTGCTATTACTATTGCTATGACTGGCTATCAACAGTCACAAATTACCGTAGTTGCAAAAGAGTATCATTGCACTAAAATTGGGCTCTACAATAAAAAAGACCCCTACTCTAGCGCACCAATAGACCATTGCCTAATTGAGTCACTAAATGTTGGGGTTTGGGTAATCTTAATGACGACAGTCTACTACTGATAAAATGAAGCACCTGATTTGTGTTCATTTCATGGTGTCGGTAAAGGTTTGCCTAGTATGTATTTTATGATGAATAATAATGGGGTTGTTTTGGCAATATACAATGTTCAATTTAACGCTAAATTGAGCCAAATAATGCCAAATTGAGCCTCTGCCATCATCACAGCCCAATATAATAACAAAAGCTTCGCCTGCATGAAACCTAAAAATACATTATATAAATGTGGTTTTCTACAAAATACCACCAAATATCGCCATTTATACGCATAAAAATATAAACCAAGCAGCAGGCAAACCCTTCCAAAATAATTAATAGCACAAATCTTTATCCATCAATTTAATATCCCTATTGGGTTAAAAAATGACTAAATAGTACACGATAGTACCCAACTTTTATCCAATCATAAACGCTGCTATGATGCGGTAACAAAGATTTAAAAAGTCTTAAAAAGTTTTAACAAGGATAATGACCATGTCTCAAGATAACATAAAACCAACCACCCAAAACAACATAAACAACACCAAAAACGACTTAAAAAACAACACCAAAAACAACGCTACTAGCCCTAAGCCTACACCACAACAAGTACAAACTGACCAAACCGCAAGCGTCGCTAAGTTTATGGATACAGCCACCTATCAGCAAATGCTCACCGACATGCCCACCACTTATGAGCTACTCAAAAAAGGACATGATATTAACCCCGATGCACCTGCTTTAAGCTACTTTTTGCAAGCCACTGATGATAATTATCAAACCCATGAAACACTCAGCTATGCCGAATTTTTGGCACAAGTGCATCAAGTGGGTAATTTTATTGACTCGCTCAACCTTGAAGACGATGCTGTCATTGCCATGCTACTGCCCAACCTACCCGAAGGCTTTATTGCCATCTTTGGGATACAGACCCGTCATATCGTCATGCCCATTAATCCTTTACTTGAGCCTGAGATTATCAGCGAGCTGCTGAGCAATGCCAAAGCACGAGCGTTAATTACCTTTGCGCCCTTTCCTAAAGTTGATATCTGGCAAAAGGCACAATATGCAGCCGAGCATGTACCAAGCTTAGCGCATGTGATAACCATTAATATGGCAACGCATGTACAAGGCAAAAAAGCCCTGCCCGCTAAGCTATTACAATTTAAACAAAATATACAAGAAAATGGCTGGCAAGCATTGCTATTTGCTGCCGCTGCTGGCTTGCCTGCGCATATTACCCATCATAACTGGACAGAGGCACTAAAACCTCAGCGCAAAGAGCAGCTTAACTTTGTCAATGATGCAAATAAGCGTCGCCAAAGTACCGATTTATCTTCCTTTTTTTGCACAGGTGGTACCACAGGTCGCCCCAAAATCGCCATGCGTCAACATAAAAATGAAGTCAGTAACGTGCTGCAAGCTCGGGCAGTACTCGGTGATGAAGTTGTCGGCAGTGGTAAAACGGTGCTGTGTGGTTTGCCTTTATTTCACGTCAATGCGTTGATGGTGACAGGTGCATTGCCACTATCTATCGGTGGGCATATCTTACTTGCCACCCCACAAGGCTATCGTGGTGAAGGCATGATGACCAACTTTTGGAAAATTATTGCGTACTATCGAGTAAATTTCTTTAGTGGTGTACCCACCCTATTTAGTGCCTTATTGGACATACCCATAGCCAACCAAAATGTCAGCAGCCTAGAGTATTGTCTTTGCGGTGCAGCACCAATGCCCGTTGAAGTGTTTAAGCAGTTTGAAGCACAGACAGGCATTAGTATTTTGGAAGCTTATGGCATGACTGAGGGCAATTGTGGCAGCTCAGCCAATCCCAAAGATGGTGAGCGTAAGATTGGCTCGGTTGGTTTGCCGTTTGCATTTCAGCCAATGAGTGTGGTCATTGTTGATGACACACACTCTGATAAGACAGAGAGCTCAAGTCAATTTGTGCGTCATGCCAATGTCGATGAAGTTGGGGTGATTGCCATTCGTGGTGACAATGTGTTTGTTGGCTATCATAATCCCAGTCAAAACTCAGATATTTGGATTGAGGATAATGAGGGTAAGCGATGGCTAAATACAGGAGATTTGGGTTATCAAGACAGTGATGGTTACTTCTTTTTGACAGGTCGCAAAAAAGAGCTGATTATCCGTGGTGGACATAATATCGACCCGAAACTTATCGAAGAGCCCGTGTATCAACATGAAAGCGTTGCGCTGTGTGCTGCCATTGGTAAACCTGACGTCTATGCAGGCGAGTTGCCAATATTATATGTGCAACCAAAACCAAATATCAAAATAAACAACACAGAGTTAATTAAGCAATTACAAGACTATTGTCAGACGCACATTGCCGAGCGAGCCGCCATTCCCAAAGCAATTCATATTATTGATGAGATGCCGCTTACGCCAGTGGGTAAAGTATTTAAACCTGCCCTTAAACGCTTAGCCAATGTACAGAGTGTCAAAGAGTTGCTGACTGAGCAAAATATCACCGCAACTATCAGCACCCCCGAACACCCCAAGTATGGCTTTATCACCAAGGTCGAAGTAAACGATACTAAGCAGCTTAAAGAGGCACAACGGCTGGTTGGGCAACTGAGTATCGCCAGTGAAGTGACTGCGTTATAAGCAACTGTATTATGACTATTAGAATATCCGTAATAGCTGTCTATAATAACCATCTGTAATAGCTGACTATAGCTAGGGTGTATAACCCTGCATTTTTAGCGGCAAAGTCAATGCGCTTGCCTCTAACAACTCTAAGTCAGCAAATGTCTGTTGTGGGGTGGCGCAAGACATCACCACCCCTTCTTTGAGTACCACGACTTTATCGCAAATATCGAGCACCAAATCCAAATCATGCGTGGCAATTAGTTGACTATGAGTAAAACCCTCTAACTGGCTAATCAAGTTTTGTCTTGCCTTAGGGTCTAAGCCGTCACTCGGCTCATCTAACACCAAAACCGATGGCTCCATTGCCAATATCCCTGCCAGTGCCACTGCCCGCTTTTGCCCACCTGACAAACGATACGGTGGTCTGTCTGCCAAATGTTCAATACCAACACGGCGCAGTGCTTTGGTTACTTGCTGCTGCAAATCCTCACCTTGCACACCAATATTTACCAATCCAAACGCCACATCATCAAACACCGTCGGCATAAATAACTGGTCATCTGAGTTTTGAAACGTAAAGCCAATAGTTCTACGCACGCTTTCTATGGTTGATGGGGTAACTTTGGTATCACCCAATGCAATATAGCCTGAAGTCGGCTGATAAAACCCTGAGAGCAAATTAATCAGCGTCGATTTACCCGCACCATTTGCCCCAACCAACGCCACTTTTTCACCGTGATGAATCTGAAAACTAACCCCATTTAATACTTGTGTGCCATCAGGATAACAAAAGCATAAATCAGAAAATGTAATTAAATGATGGCTCACCCACCCTCCTTACAGTTATATAGTCTGCCTACTATAAATCCACTACGGTGTTAACCTCGCTAGATGTACTACGTGTACTATCTGCACTCGGTTGCCTTGTAGTGAAATTATATTAGATTGACTATTAAAGTGGTTTAAATATGATTTAAATTTAGGCAAAAAGCGACCATTGTGGGTTGTGAATACAGGTTCTTATATAAATTGCAGCACATCATAGCGGTAGCAAAAATAACAGCCTAGCAGATAAAGCAATGACAACCCCAACCAAGCCAGCGACGCATAGCCATCATATTGCCGACGCTGATACAGCAATCCATCAAAACCACGGCACAGCATGGCTTGATGAATACGCCCACTACGCAGCCATACACGCATAAAAAACGCCTTTAATATCTCTTGATAGTCTTGCCAAGCGATGCGCTGCTTTTTGCTGACTTTACGTAGTAAATACGCCTTTTGTACTTGCGCCATCTCTTGTAGTAATAGCGAAAAATAACCATAGATAAAATACAGCGTCAAACAAAATACTTTCGGGAATTTAAGCTGCCGCAAACCACGGCTAATACCCACAATACCACAACTAGCAAGCAAGGTAATACCAAGTGACACGCACAACAGCGCACGCAAGCTAATAGATAGCAAGGTCAGCCAACCCACCGATAGCGAATAGCCAAAGAGCATAAATTGCTGCCCACGCTCAAGCCACGGGCTAAATATACCAATAAATAATACAAACGGTAAGATAATCGCTAGACGTGCTGCCAGCCATTTTAGTGATATACCAACAAGTTTGGCTTGCAAAATCACATAAGGAAAAAACAATAACAACTGCTGTGGTTGGTGTGGCGAAGACATCACAATGACAATGACAAATAAAAACGTCAATAGGGTCAATACTCTCGGGTCAACCTCAGAGAGTAGATGCGGACGCAACGCATAATCATCGACTTTTTGCCAAGCAATATATGCTTTTTGCAAATCCAGCATTGCCTACTACTCCCAAGCACCACTTATACCCTAAAACAAGGGTTTTATACCCTAAGACAAGCGTTGGCGACGACGACGCAGATAAATACCGCCACTAATCACACTTAATACCGCCACCATAATCACTGAGCCAATCACAGCAATCGACATATAGTGTATATGCTCCTCTGTCTCTGATGCGGCCTCACCACCAAACGTATAATCAGGCAAAATTGTGGTGCTTTGCTGCAAACTTTGAGTAAACTCATGTACAGGCGTGGCAGGCTGCTCCTCTAATAGCTGTGCCGAGCTGCCCTCTAATGACCACTCTAGACCATCAGGCTGTGAGGAAGCAAACCACGTCAAGGCAATAACTGGCAGCATCAATCCCACAAGGGCACTTATCATAGTCGATTTACTGATGCGACGCTGCGTTAATTGTGTCAGTTGTGCATTGTGAATCATATTCTGCTCTAACGCAAACCACACTACTGCTGAGGTAATCAAACCTTCACCAAGTCCAATCAACACATGAATCGGAATCATCAACATCACAAAATTGACAAATGGTATCTGCGCAATACCACTAACATAAGTCTCGACCACCACACCCAATGCACCCAAGGTCATGGCGAGCATACCAGAGACGCAGCTAGCAATCAGCACCTTTTTCTTGCTCAGATTGCCAGCAACGATAGGTTTCCATACAAATGGATAAATAAAGAAACAAGGCACAATCCCCATATTGATGATATTTGTTCCCAGTGCCAATATGCCACCATCACCAAATAACAATGCTTGAATCACCAATATAGAGCTGATAATAATAATCGCTGCCGAAGGCCCAAGAATAACGGCAAGCAGTAGACCACCTGCAATATGCCCACTTGACCCCGTTCCAGGAATGGCAAAATTAATCATCTGTGCCACAAACACAAATGCTCCCATCACTCCCATTAGTGGTAATTTTTGCAGCATGTCTTCTTGCTTATCAAGTTTGAATCCATGATAAGCCACTACCGCAGCAGCAATTGCTATCCCTGTTATGCCAACTTCGGGAGAAATCAGGGCATCACTCATGTGCATAATACAATCCTCATTATAAAACCATCACAAGATACTGATAAAAATGCAGCTCAAAACTACAGCGCATTCATTACTTTGCCGCTATCGTAAATAATTTTTATTCTCAAAGATAGCCTTTCTATGCAAACATGACTATTTTTTTCCGTTTTTTTATATTTTATTTATCCCATTGCGCATCATATTATGGGCTATTGACGCAGCTTTTTACGTAAGATTTTACCCACCGCAGACTTTGGCAACTCAGCAATAAACTCATAATATTGTGGACGCTTATAAGCTGCCAAACGTGTGCTAGCAAACTCACGCAACACCGCTTCGCTCAAATTGTCATCTTTTTTTACCACAAAAGCTTTGGGTACTTCACCGCTATGCTCATCACTCACACCCACCACAGCCACCTCGACTACCTGTGGGTGTTCGGTCAATGCCGCTTCCACTTCATTAGGATAAACATTAAAGCCTGATACCAAAATCATATCTTTTTTGCGGTCTACCAAAGTCAAAAAGCCATTAGCATCTAAAAAACCAATATCCCCAGTTTTAAAATAGCCATCTTTGGTAAATACAGGCGCATTATCCCGCTGCCAATATCCACGCATGATTTGTGGGCCTTTGGTACACACCTCGCCACGCTCACCTGTGGCGCACCGATTGCCCTCTTCATCTAATATAATCACTTCCGTCAGTGGCATTGGCAGTCCGACTGTGCCATTAAATTTTGTAATCGACATCGGATTAAACGATACCACTGGTCCTGTCTCAGACATACCATAACCTTCGGTAATATTTTTACCCGTTATCGCCTTCCAACGCTCTGCCACCGCAGGAATAATCGACGTGCCACCGCCAATGGCTAATTTAAAATGGCTAAAATCAAGCGTGGCAAATTTTGGATGCTGCAACATGCCATTAAATAACGTATTCACAGAAGGAATGATATGCGGTTTGTGCCTTTCTATTAAAGCCATTACCGTATCCATATCACGCGGATTGGTGACTAAAATATTCTCCCAACCAGCATACATACCCAGCAACGCACACACAGAAAATGAGAAAATATGATACAGCGGTAACGGATTTAATAGCTTCACCTGACCGTTGTTTTTGGGGTCTACTTCGGCATCTGCTATGCGTCCAAATACCGCATAACACTGAATGACATTCACTAAGATATTATAATGAGTCAGCATTGCGCCTTTGGGTTTGCCAGTTGTACCGCCCGTATATTGCAGCAATGCCAAATCTTCTTTATACAGCTTTGGTGTAACAAATGCTTGTGCCTGATAATCGGCTAAAATCTGTGCCAATGTAACCTGCTTGGGTGATTGTGATGATTGTGACTGCTCACTATTAGCGACATGATTAGCACTATTAGCGACATTAGTAACGTCCGCATCACTTGTCATCTGTGTTAAGGCAATAATGTCATTGCTACTGGCATCATCGCCTTGTAGCGAGCAGCTAACCACCCAGTTAAGCTGCGTTTTTACCTCAGTATCCATCTGCTGATAAGCAGTATCCATACCATTTAATATCACTAATGCACAAGCCTGAGAGTCACGTAACTGATAGCTTAGCTCATGATGGGTGTATGATGGATTGATATTGACCAATATCACGCCTGCCCGCAAACAACCAACCATCACCACAGGAAACTGTAAGATATTGGGTAATTGAATGGCGATGCGGTCTCCTTTTTGTACATTTTGCGCTTGCAAAAACGCGGCAAAACGCCGACTGGCAATATCAAGTTGGGCAAATGTGAGTGTTGCTGCGCCCATACTAAATGCAATAGCATCACCATATTGATTAAAAGATGGCTGCAATAAATCCATCACATTGTGCAGATGCTGAGGAATTTCAATATGATAATCTAAACCATAATCTTGATAGGCATCTGATGGGGTATATTGTGATTGGGTCATCTTCTCGCTTCCTTGCGCTGATATTATTATTTATTTCTTAATTCACTTCTTATCTCAATTCTCCATAAATAAGAAGGCTGCCAACAAAAAAGTATCATAAACTTCCCTGTTGACTTACTACTGCTTTACCAATTTAACAAATCCGATAACACATGAAAAGCGTAGCAGCATAACGATGCGTCATAAAAAATTTTATACCATTTTTAGAGCGTTTAAAAAATAATACTCTAAACCATGCTGTATATCGTAATTTTTTGACTATATAAACAACTCTTAATCACTTGGTAATATAGTGCTTGATAAGCTAGTGTAGCAGACAAAGAAAAAGCCGATAATCCCTTATCGAATTATCAGCTTTTTTTTATTATTTACTGCAAGCAAAATTTCTCAAATTAACTTCTCAAATTAACTTCTCACATTAATAATGCTGTTATATCTGTATAGCATCACTTTACTGTGCCATCTGTGCAAATACGGCATCAGCCGCTTTGATGGTCGCATCAAGGTCAGCTTGACTGTGCTTAGAGGACATAAACGCCGCTTCATAAGCAGAAGGGGCAAGATAAATACCACGCTCAAGCATACCATGAAAGAAAGTATTAAATGCGTCTATGTCACAATCACTGACTTCATCAAAGTTTTGTGGGGTAGCAGTATCACCGTCTTTGACAAAAAAGAAGCCCATCATACCACCAAGTTTATTGCTGCGTAGATGGATACCATGTTTATCAGCCGCCGCTTGGATACCATCAATGAGATAATCAACTTTGCTTGCCAATTCATCATAAAAGCCATCGACGGTCAAATCTTCAAACATGGCAATGCCTGCGCGCATCGCCAGTGGATTGCCTGAGAGAGTTCCTGCTTGATACACGCCACCTGTGGGCGCAATACATTGCATGATTTCACGTTTACCACCAAATGCACCAACAGGCAAACCTGCACCGATGATTTTACCAAAGCAGGTCAAATCAGGCTCAATACCAAAATGCGCTTGTGCCCCGCCAAGCCCGACTCGAAACCCTGTCATCACTTCATCAAAAATCAACACTGCGCCATGCTCGCTGCATTGCTGACGCAAAGTATCGTGAAACTCTTGCGTAGGAATAACCATATTCATATTACCAGCAATCGGCTCTACGATAACACACGCAATCTCATTACCCCATTTAGCAAAACATTCTTTAATGGCATCAGGATTGTTATATGGCAAAGTGATGGTATGTTTGGCAAAGTCAGCAGGCACGCCTTTTGAAGTTGGCTCACCAATATCAAGCATACCTGAGCCAGCTTTGACTAAAAGACTGTCAGAATGTCCATGATAACAACCTTCAAATTTGACGATTTTGTCACGCCCTGTATAGCCACGTGCCAGACGAATGGCACTCATGGTCGCCTCTGTACCAGAGTTGGTCATACGCACCAGCTCGACACTGGGGACAATCTCACAAATTTTATCAGCGATGGTAGTTTCAAAAGGCGTTGGTGCACCAAAACTTAGCCCATCGTCTGCCGCTTGTTTCACTGCCTCAATCACTTTGGGGTGCGCATGTCCTAAAATCATTGGCCCCCATGAGCCAACATAATCGATATAGGCATTGTCTTCGGTATCATAAATCTTGCTGCCACTGGCTTTGTGGATAAACACAGGCGTGCCACCAACCCCTGCAAAAGCACGTACAGGTGAGTTGACCCCACCGGGGATATGTTTTTTAGCTTGTAAAAAGAGTTGTTCGTTTTTGGTACTCATGGGTTTTACCTTATTATTCATGGATTTATTGTTATTATAACGATAATACAATTAGAATTGCACCGCTAGCCCAACCTTATCTGCCACAGTAAATTGAATAACCTTTAATGCCACCGCAACATCAAAACTGGCTGCCCCACCCAATTTAAATAAGGTAATCCCCTTATCTTTTGGCTATACGACTTACGACTGGGTGACTAAAACGAACTTCTAAGGTGACATTGTTAATTTAAAATCAGGCACGATAGCCACCAACTTACCCTGATTATCTACCATCTGTGGTGGTTTATCCTCAAGAAATATCAAAAAATGCCCCACATAATTACCGCCATCTATCGGCATGATATAGCCGTCTTGCAAGGGTATCACTTCCTTACCCTGTTCATTTAGCAGAGCAAATCTTTGCTTACCTTCTACAAAGTTCGGATGATAAGCAATAACCAAATTTCCATTAAATTCGCCCAGCTCATAATAATCTGCCGATATTTTTTGTCCTTGACGATTGATAAGATAAGATTTATCGTCTTTTTGTACCCCAATGGCTTGATGGGTAAAATAATCTCCATAAATAGAATCATATTCTATTGGCAACACTACCTCACCTTGTCGGTTGATAAATCCGTATTTAATATGACCCGAGTCATCATCGATACCTACCTTTGCCCACCCATCTGCAAAACCACTTGCACTATCATAAATAAAATCAATCTCAACTTTGCCTTGCTTATTATAGTACCCCCATTTGCCCTCTCTATTACTATCATATTGTTTAACATTAATAAGCCCTTCTGAAAAAAACCAAAGCTTATCAAACTGTAATGGAATAATTATTTGTCCACGCTGATTTGCCACACCATGTTTATCTTGTTTTATCAGCTCAAAATACACTTGACCATCTTGCTGATCAGAAAAAATAGATATACTGTCATACTCAAAGGGGGTAATAACTTTATTTTGCTGGTTAATCACACCATATTTATCCTCTTTTTTGACAGTAACAAATCCCTTGTTAAAATGCCAACCAGCCTCATAATCAAAGGGGATAACTACCTTATTTTGTTGATCAATATAACCCACCTTTCCCTGTTGCGTAACACGAGCGAAACCATCTGAAAAACTATCTGCATAATCATAAATAGTAGGGATAACCAACTTGCCTTGCTTATTAACAAAACCATACTTACCTGCCAACTGTACTCTTGCTAAGTCGTTTTGGTAAAAGGAATACGCCTGATCATAAATAATAGGCACGACAATCTCACCTTGATGGTTGACAAAACCATATTTGCCTGCCTTTGTTACAGTCAATAACGCCTCATTATTATTACAAGAGTAATCAAGTGTCACACCATCGGGTAATGAATAACCTTTATCTAACTGACAGCCACTGATTAAATCGTGCATGGTTATCACAGGAATAGTATCAAGCGTTACACTATTAAATGTTGCTCTATTAGAGATTGCACTATTAGTCACTGTATCAGGGGCAGGGGCAGAAGCATCAACATAGCTAGCCGATAAAGTTATCAGCATTGCCATAAATATTTGTTTTATTTTAAACATATGGGATTTAACAATGAAATGCTGATAGATTATTGTCATGATAATTTCCCTTTATAAAATAATGAAAATAGCACTGACAGTTTAAACCAGTCCATAAACAAAAACAGCCACCTTTTGGTGACTGTTTTGATAATACTGATGAATAAATCTAGCTATAAAATAGAAAAATTACTTAATCTTTTTCCACTCTTGACGCACTGCATTTTTGGTAGATTCTGGTAGTGGCACGAAATCTAAGCGAGTGGCAGCAGCATTACCATTTTTAAATGACCATTCAAAAAACTTAATCGCTTCTTGGCTAGCTTCTGCATTGGTTGGATTCTTTGGCATCAAAATAAAAGTGGCTGCTGAGATTGGCCATGCTTGTGCACCTGGCTGATTGGTAATCATCAATGAAAAGCCAGGTACCTTACTCCAGTTTACTTTAGCAGCTGCTGCAAACGTATCATCAGAAGGCTGTACATAATTACCAGCACGGTTTTTTAGCTGAGTATATGCCAATTTATTTTGCTTAGCATAAGCGTATTCAACATAACCAATTGAGTTATTGACACGGCTAACCAAGCTGCTAACCCCTTCATTACCTTTACCACCCACACCAGTAGCAGAAGTTGGCCATTTGACCGTTTTATCCACACCTACTTTATTTTTCCAAGTAGATGAGACTTGGCTTAGGTAGTTGGTAAATACATAAGTTGTACCAGAACCATCTGAACGAAAGGCGGTGGTAATGGTGCTATCAGGTAGCTTTAGTGATGGGTTGATGCTTTGAATCGCAGGGTCATTCCATTTGGTAATTTCACCCAAATAAATTTTTGCTAACACATCACCTGTCAAGCGCATTTTGCCAGCAGCAACGCCATTAACATTAACGATGGGTACAACACCACCAACAACGGTCGGAAACTGTATTAGACCATTTTTATTAAGCTCAGCAGCACTCATCGGTGCATCAGACGCACCAAAATCAACCGTTTTTGCCAAAATTTGTTTGATACCACCTGATGAACCAATGGATTGATAGTTAATCTGATTGCCAGTGGCTTTATTATAATCACTTGCCCACTGTGAATAGATTGGCTGTGGAAAAGAGGCACCTGCACCTGTGACTGTGGCGGCGGTTGCTGAAGCACTACATAAAACGCCAACAGCCAAAGTTACCAACATACGCTTCATTGCTGTATCCTTATTAATAAAAAATATAACGTCATAAATAATCTGGCGAGATGATCTCACAAGAGGTGGATTGTTATGGCGTATTACACAGCAATAAAGCGTCAAATTCATGTCAAATTGATGTTATTTTAATGACAAAAAACACCCACCTAAAAATACTTAAGTGGGTGTTTTTGGGGTGCTTTTTTATATACTAATATGAAAATATAGTGAATGAGTTACTCAACTGCTAAATCTTCTTTTTCACCCAATTCATACAAGGCACCTGCACGTCCAACAATCAACGGATCAACACTACCGACTTGATCTTTGTCTTTATTTTCATACGGTAGTTTATTAAGCACATAGCGCATGGCATTCAAACGAGCCCGTTTTTTACAATCTGATTTGATCACAATCCAAGGGGATTCGGCAGTATCGGTGTTATAAAACATGGCCTCTTTTGCCAAGGTATAATCATCCCATTTATCTAGTGATGCTTTATCAATGGGTGATAATTTCCACTGCTTCAGAGGGTGTGCCTCACGCTGTGCAAAACGGCGACGCTGCTCATCACGGCTCACCGAAAACCAAAACTTAATCAGATGAATACCCGAGTCAATCAGGTGTTTTTCAAACTCAGGGACTTGCTTCATAAAGGTTTCATACTCTTCATTACTGCAAAAACCCATCACCCGCTCAACACCTGCTCGGTTATACCATGAGCGATCAAATAAGACGATATCACCTTTGGTCGGTAGATGCTGTACATAACGCTGAAAATACCATTGTCCTTGCTCTTGCTCGGTTGGCTTCTCAAGTGCGATCACTTTTGCACCACGAGGATTTAAATGCTCCATAAAGCGTTTAATCGTTCCCCCTTTACCTGCTGCATCACGCCCCTCAAAGACAATCACAACCTTTTGTCCTGTATCACGAATCCAACGCTGTAGTTTCAGCAGCTCAACTTGCAAATGATACTTTTGCTTCTCATAAGTCTTACGAGACAAACGGTTTTTGTAGGGATAGCCTCCTTCACGCCAATTATCAGATAACTCATCATCTTTTTTGCTACCTGTCTTCACCTGATTGGCAAGTGCATGTTTGGCAAATAAATCTTTAAGTTTGATTAAATCATCTGGCGAGGCATCATGAATCAGGGCTTGCAAATGCTCAGAGATACCATCAATATTGCCATCTTTTAAATCTTGCAATACCACATCATCAATGACTTCTTTGGTTTTTACCCTTGAGCCTGTTTTTTTCTTACCAGTCTCATACTTCTCAATCTCTTTACCATCAGTTTCATAATCATCAGTCACATGCTCAGTTTTCTTTCCCATCGATTCCTCCTGTTGTTGTTAATGTTACTGGTTTCATGTTGCTAGGTTACAATTTATCAAAATTATAAACCATTTTATTAAATTTAATTACAATGATAAAAAAATTATTCTTAAAGCCATTAATATTGTAAGGTTTTTATCATAAGTTCACTATAGCCAAACCTTTGACCACCTGCAAGAGGCAGTTGCTAACTGTATATCTAACCATTGTACTTGCAACTCAGGGCAAAAAGGTGTCTAATAAAATTACTATAGATAATCATTTTATCTTCATAATATCAAGCCCTTGTAAAACACTTGTTTACTCAACTTTTTTTAACCCAAAATTTAATATTTCTCATAGAAGTATGTCCACAATTACTATACAATAAATTATATTGGATACATTAAATAAAAAAATTTTACTAAATAGTCTTTTAAATCATACATAAAATCATATAACATATCGAAGAGCAATATTTATGCGACGCAAAATTATTAGTACCTCCACTTCTAGTCTTTATGACCTTCATATTAATCACAACATTGAGTTGATCCGCTTACGTTTATATATTAATAATGTTGAATTTACAGATGGTATCAATATTAATGCCAAGCGATTACGCAACTTAATGAGTAATTTAGACTCTTCAGCCGTACATACTGCACCTGCACCTAGACAAGAAGTCATTGATTTATTTAATAAATTATACAATCAAGGCTATGAAGAGGTATTTATCACTACCTTATCATCAAAGATGAGTCAAAGTCATGACATCATAAAAAATGCCGCAGCAGAATTCCAAGATAAAATGGATATCTACGTTTATGATTGTAAAGAATTAAATGTATGTGAATCCATTCTGGCCCTAGAAGCGGCACAACTGAGTACTCATGAATACAGTATGCCTAAGATTGCAAGGCGTTTAGATGAACTTAGACAGCAACATAAAATGCTATTTACTGTCAATGATTTGTCCTACCTTATCAAAAATAAAAAACTGTCAAGTACGGCAGGTTTTTTTGCCAATATATTTAATATAAAACCAATATTAGAAGTAACAGACGATGGCCAAATCGTTACCGTCCAAAAAATCAGAACTCTGGATAAATCTTTGGATTATATCATTAAAGGTTTTGCAAACTGCTTACAAAATAACTGCTTTCTATATGCCCTATCAGCTGGCCAAACTGAGCTAGATAACTACTTTATTTCACGTCTAAAAAAACAGACAAAACTTAATAATATTCCTATCCTACCTGTCTCTGCCATTTCTCTAGCAAACCATGGCCCTTCTGGAGTTGGATTATGTGCCTTCACAAAAGAAATTCCACACGCAGCTCAGTACTATAGATAATTAAAACAAATGTATTTAAGATAATATGAATGTTGCCCAAACCTTTTGGTTCACTATTATATAGCTCCCTTGTCGTTATTATTACTAGCTGTTGCTACAGCTTTTGTATACAATCAATAAGACGTTTTAACAATTAGATAGATAAATAGATAATAAGTAGACACAATCTACTTTTCTATATATATAAACAATCACACTCGCAACCCCCTCCTAACCTCCCCTCTTAAAAAAGGGGGAGGAACCGGCTTTTAAGTCCTCCCCCTACTTCACGGAGAGAGTTTGGGAGGGGTCATATATCAATTTAGTAAAATAAGTTGAGGGTGAGGTATATAAAAAATATAAAACGTCATTACTTAAAGGGATTTGAAACATGCGACGTAAAATTATCGACACCTCCACTTCAGGGCTAGACAATCATAATATAGTCCATGATATTGAGCTAATACGAGCACACATATTTATCAACAATGTTCAATTTATTGATGGTAAAAATATCACTACCAAGCGTTTACGTTATCTGATGACAACCATGAACTCTTCAGCAGTCCGTACAGATCCCTCTACTGCTGAAGAGCTAGCAGAGATGTTTCATCAACTCTATCAGCAAGGCTACCAAGAGTTATTTATCATTTCACTAACCTCTAAGCACAGCGAAAGCATTAAAATCATCCAGCAAGTGGCTGATGACTTCAAAGAACACATGGATATTTATGTATATGACAGCAAAGACATTGATGTTTGCGAAGCAATGATGGCATTAGAAGCTGAACATATGACCAAAAAAGGTCACAGTATGCCAGAAATAGCGAGCCGTCTAGACAAACTAAAATCCAGTCATACCATGCTTTTTGCTGTCAATGATTTATCTTATTTAATGAAAAATAAAAAAGTATCTTCAGTCAGTGGTATTTTAGCCAGTATATTTAATATCAAGCCCATACTAACCATCACTGCTGAAGGTAAATTAATTATTGCCAAAAAAGTGCGAAGTATTGATAAATCTCTTGAGTATATGGTCAAAAGTCTAGCCAAACGTATTCAAGGTAGGGATTGCTTTGTTTATATACTCTCTACAGGAGAGACGCAATTAGATAATAAGCTAATTAATAAAATTAAACAGCAAACGACCATCAATTATGTCACTGTCCTACCTCTGTCTACTGTCTCAGTTGCCAATCAAGGGCCAACAGGTGTAGGACTTTGTAGCTTTATAGATGAAATACCTTATGCAGCTAAATTTTACTTACAGCCCACAAGTGGTTGATACTTATGATTTAAGTACTGACTTACGACAGCTTAGTCAGTTTAATTAGCTCAAACTTTGCCATCGCATCTTCACTAACCGCCAAGAAATCTTTGACATGTTGGCTATCTAAATGTTGTTGCATTACCGCTTCATCTTGCCAAGTTTCATAAAATACAAAATGTGCAGGATTTTCATTATTTTGGTGCATATCATAGCTAATACACCCCTGCTCAGCTCGAGTTGGCGCAATGAGTTTGCTCAGCTCTGTTTTTACCAATTCTATTTTATCTTCTTTGGCGATGATATTAGCAACAATGGTTAACGGTGTATTTGACATAACAATTCCTTTTTTACAGTCATCTTATAGTGGTTATAAAAGCTACTTAATCATTAAGTAGCTTCTTTTATTGTAATTAATTATATAAATACATGCCATCATTTTTCACTGTCACAGTTATTAAGAAAATTAGCTAAATTGAGTAAAAAATAACACTGCGTTATATCAAATATACCCTCTTAAACATGCAATATCATCTTAAATAAATATACCCCAATCGCGGTTGCCAATAACGTCAAACACAAATGCAACGTAATTAGCCCCAATCCTGCCAATATCCGCCCACCATCTATCAAGGTAAACACCTCAGCACTAAAGCTACTAAAGGTGGTTAAGCCTCCCAAAAATCCCGTTATTACAAACATTTTTAAATGCCCATGATACGCATGCTCCACAGGAATTTTTTCAAATACCACCAACGCCATACCAATCAGCAAACCACCCAACATATTTGCCATCAACGTGCCCGCAGGCAACCAAGACCACTGACTCAAATGCGACAAACTGTTGTTAAAACGAGCCAACCATGCCCGCAAACACGCCCCAAATGCCGCTCCAATGCCTACCAACAAAAACGCTTGCCATTGCATAGCTTATTCCTTAACTGCGGGCAATTCATCAATATGCCAACGTGGCACACAACTAACCGCCAAATCATCACACTGCCCTGCCTGCAAACGCTGATAGCCTGCAAATGCAATCATTGCCCCATTATCAGTACACAGCTCAAGCGGTGCATAGTGTACTGTGGCATTTATTTTTGCCAGTTCTTGCTCAAGCATCGAGCGCAAATGAATATTGGCACTCACCCCACCTGCTATCACTAACTGATTCATCTGTACTTGTTTTAGCGCTTTGACACATTTTTTTACCAATGTATCCACCACCGCATGCTGAAAACTGGCAGCAATATCGGCGCGTATTTTGGGGTCATCGTCACTGCCTTTGGTGTCTTTAATCAGATTATGCACTGCTGTTTTCATGCCACTAAATGAAAAATCCAAGCCTTTATGCAGCATCGGACGTGGCAAATCATACGCATTAGGGTTACCATCTAAAGCAAGTTTTGCCACATTTGGACCACCAGGGTAAGGCAAATTGAGCATCTTAGCGGCTTTATCAAAACATTCTCCTGCCGCATCATCAATACTCTCACCCAGTATCTCATACTGCCCAACCCCACGAGCCGCTACCAATAGCGTATGACCACCTGATACCAATAAGGAGACAAAGGGAAATTTAGGCGGATTATCACCAATCAATGGTGACAATAGATGCCCTTCCATATGATGAATGCCAATGGCTGGCACATCTAAAGCATACGCCAGTGTGCGACCAAATAATGCCCCCGTCATCAACGCTCCAATCAGCCCCGGTCCCTTGGTATAGGCGATGGCATCAATTTGTTGCTTACTAATATGACACTGCTCTAGTAGCTCATTGATTAACGGCACAAGTTTGCGAATATGGTCACGACTGGCAAGCTCAGGCACAACACCACCATAGGTGGCATGTAGCTCAATTTGCGAATACAACACCTGCCCAAGCAAACCATGACTGTCATCTGCCATACGCTCACTATCAAAGATTGCCAATCCTGTTTCATCACAGGAAGTCTCTAACCCTAATACTTTCACAATGCCCCTTATTTTTGCATTTATTCTAATAGAAAAGAAAAACCGCCATAACCTCATGGCTATGACGGTAGTTTAACAAATTTTATCATGGTTATTGATACATTGACCTGTAATAAACCATCATCATTCGTTTAAATAATTAGCTTGAATGTTCAACCATATAATCTACCGCAGCATGCACTTGGGCAACAGACACATCACCTGTTGCTTGCGCTGGCATTTTCTTAAAGCCTTTGGCAGAATGGATATATAAAGTATCTTTACCTTGCTCAATACGAGGTGCCCATGCCGCTTTATCACCAAATTTAGGTGCACCAAGTAGACCACCTTCATGACACTGTTTACAGTGGCTTTCATATAACTCTTTACCTGCACCTGCTGCTAACTCAGGCTCAGGGGCAGTAGCTGCATCTTGGGGTGTATCTGCTGTATCACTACTAGCCGCACTGTCGCCTTCAGTGGTATCAGCCGCTGTTGCTTTAGCGTCGCTAGCATCTGCTTGCTCTGTTGCCACTTCAGGTGTTGGTGTTGGTGCTTCTACCACTTCTGTACTGGCAGGCGCAGGCTCATTACTACTGGCAGGCGCAGTTTGGGTTGCAGCATCTTTATCACCACAGGCAGATAAACCAAGACTTGCTACAAAAAACAACACCATACCTGTGTATTTCGCCAGTTGTAGCGTCGGGTTGAGCAATGCCATTGTAGGTGTTGCCTGCTGTAGTACATGAGCACTAGCAGCAGAAGATAAAGAGTGACGAGATAAACTATGTTTCATGACATTGGCTTCCTATGCAGGTTAAAATACAACGCTGGTGGCTCTTGTCTTTATATTATTACTTAACTATTACTTAATTAGCACTTTCTGTGGTGTTATCAGTAGCAGTAGCAGAACTTGGTGCAGGCTCACCAAGCGCAGCAGCCTCTTCGATGGCATCTGCTTTTTCTAGCTCTGTCTCTGAGCTATCAGCATCTTGGGTAGCAGCCTCGTCGGTTGTGGCATCAGTCGCAGTGGCTTCACCCGCATCTTCTGTCACTTCAGCAGTTGGCAACTCAACGATTTCAGCTTCTGGTGCATTTGCTAATGCCAGCTCTTGTGCCTCTTGCACTTTATCCACTGCGGGTACTTCATGATGCTCTTCTTTGCTACAGGCACTTAACACCATGCTGCTACCCATAATAAATGCTGCAACAACGGCTATTTTTTTGACATTTGTGCTAGATTTGGTAAATACACTCATAATAATATCCCTAAAAAAATTGTTGGATTCGATACTTTTATTTTATCATAACTTTTTGCTACTAAGTCGAGTATTTCTATTAGTAGCATATTACTCAGCACCGCATACCATTTATTAGTTTTGACTTCTGTTTTTATCTGCTGTATAATATCCGCCCTTAATCTATAATTTTCACTATTACAACTTAATTATCAAGTTCTTATCAAGATAAAGTTTAGTGGTGCAATTTAGCTGCTAGTCAATTTTCTTTAAGCTAGTAGTAGATAGATAATAGTTATGATTATATTTTTCCTAGTTTGAGCTGATGCTTTAAATCATGAGACCTTAAAGCTAATACTAACGATACAGCCAAACTAATGTTACCCATGTCTCATTCAACAAAAGGAGTCTTCATGCCTTCAGTTAAGGTTAAAGAAAACGAACCAGTTGACATCGCAATCCGCCGTTTTAAGCGTGCTTGTGAAAAAGCTGGTGTATTGTCTGACGTTCGTAAACGTGAGTTTTATGAAAAACCAACTCAAGAGCGTAAGCGCAAAAAAGCGGCTGCCGTTAAGCGTTATAAGAAAAAACTACAACGTGAGTCTATCCGTACGACTCGCAAATATTAATATTTGCTTAGTCACACACATAGTAACGGACATTGATCGTTCTCTTTAAAACTGTCCTTTTTATATATTAAAGTATTTACTATATTATTTAGTATACAAATTAGTCTATAAAACGGCACAGTGAAGACCACGAATCAACATAAAAATGCCACTTTTATCTTTGGATTCAAGTGGCATTTTTTATGCTACAATTTTTATTGATTATTATGAGTATCATAATCGATACTCAGGTTTGCCATTGTTTGATTATTTAACAATGATGATTAATAAGATTAAATAATTTATTGATAACCATCAATCAAAGCAAGCACACCAAAAAATACACAACCTCAAGGATATAAATTATGAGTGCCATTAAAGAGAATATCACCGAAACAGTCAAAACTGCCATGAAAGCTCGTGAGCTAGAAAAAGTCAAAGTCTTACGTAATGTACAATCCGTTATTAAACAAATCGAAATTGACCGTCAAACTCAGCTCGATGATGCAGGCGTATTAGACATACTACAAAAGCAAATCAAACAACGTCAAGAGTCACTCAAAGTATTTACTGACAATGGACGCGATGATTTGGCACAAAAAGAGCAGTTTGAGCTTGATATTATTAATGAGTTTATGCCACAGCAAATGAGTGATGAAGAACTTGCTACATTGGTAAATACTGAAGTTGCCGAGCAAGGTGCAAGCTCAATGAAGGATATGGGCAGTGTTATGGCTGCTTTAAAAGAAAAAACGGCTGGTCGTGCTGACCCTGCTGTGATATCTCAGCTTGTTAAAAAAGCTTTAATGGGCTAGTGGGCGAATCATCATCAAAACTTACTCCCATAATATCGCTTATAACTTAGTCCCATTTAGTCCCATAAAGTTTTTTATTCATACTTGATGGATTATGGCTTATAGTCTTTGGCAGCTTTTAACGCTGCCATTTCACTATTAATAGTAGCAAGCAAAGGTTGAACATTGCTTGTATTGGTCTTAGTCTGCCCCACTTTTTCTACGGCATTTTGCTGTTCTATCAGGGCTTCAGCCAAATGCTTTGCTTGCTGCAAAGACACTTGTGCTGCCTCAAAATTAGCTCGCCAACGCTCAGACTGACTGCGATAACGCAGCGCATTAATGGTTGCTATCTGTGCCAATTGATTATGAGCTGATTTATCCGCTTGCTTTGCCAATTGCTCATTTGCCATCTGCATACGTGCTAAGGCAGACAAATCATGCGGCTGACGTATAAGCAAAGGTTTCACTATTGCTTGCACTTGCTGTGCTTTACCATTATGTAACCACACATCTGCCAAATACAAACGTAAATCTCGCCGCTCAGGATATAACGCCTGCTGTACTTGCAATAACCGCTCGGCTTGTTGCCATTGCCCCTGATAACCCGCTACCTGAGCCTGTGTAATTGCAAACAGTGGTTGTATTGCTTGCCGCTCGCTAGCAGGTAACTGTGCTATCTGCTCAAACAAAGCTTGTGCTTCAGCATAGCGTCCATGCTGCCCATACCAATCCGCCAATGCCATCTTTGCACCCACACTTTGTTTGGCTGCACTGGTTAATGCAACCTCACTGGTTTGCTGTGCTGCTAATCGCATACGCCACTGTAACAAGTCAAAACGATGTTGATGACGCTGAGCTTGGCTCAATGGCATGGGTGGATAGCTATTAGCCCTCGTCTGTGCTTCACTTAAACGCTCTGAGCTAAGTGGGTGACTCATCACAAAGCTGGGTAAATAGCTTTTTTTGGTGGAGTTAAGCTGATTTTGCTGATTGAGTGTAGCAAAAAATCGTGGCATCGCTCTAGGATCATAGCCTGTTTGTGCCAATATCTGCATGCCTACCCGATCTGCCTCACGCTCATTGTCCCGACTAAATGCCATACGACTGTCCATTGCTGCCGTCTGGCTGCCCATCATGATTGCTGCCGCTGCATCACCATCGGCTGTAGAAGCTGCGATAGCAGCCAGCAAACCACCAACTTGTATCCACAATGCTTTTTTATTGGCTTCTTGGCTATGCTCATAATGACGCTGACTTAAGTGAGCAACCTCATGTGCCAACACACTGGCAACCTCATCTAAACTATTAGCTGCCAATACGGTTCCAACATTGAGACCAATCACACCACCAGGAATCGCAAATGCATTAATTGAGGGATCATTAATAATCACAAATGCCAAAGGTGCTTGGCTGCGGGCTTGTGCATTGATATCCCACACCACATTGCTCAGCTCTTCTTGTACCCATGCGTCATCAAGTAACGGAAGATGAGCATTGAGCTGTTGTAGCGACCATTGTCCTAAAGCAAGATGCTGGTATTGATCAACAAAACGGTCACCATCACTAAGCTCAGGTAGGTTTAGTGTAGCAGCAGATGCGCTATTTTGATGACTGCCTACATTTGAATAACTTGGTATGCTTAGAACAATAGAATCAGAGTAATTAGAATCCAATGGAGCAAAAATGCTGCCATCAGCACGATTCACCACATATCTATTACCATGTGAAAACCGCGATGTGTTGGAAGTATAACCCATCTGCCCAAAGCTATTATTAGCAACACTGACACCCGTAGCATCTATATCATCTAAGTTAGAGTGCCTGTCCTCACTCTTAGCATTTGGGTTAAGCTTTGTGGCATTGGCATCTTTAACTTGATATTGATCTGTTAATTTACGGTTATTTTCTGTTTGTCTAATTTTAATAGACTTATCAACACCATAAGAGCTATAAGATAGATTACTTGTGGCAGATAACGACTCTGCATAAGCTATAGAAGAACAAACAGCTAAAGATATGACACCCATTCTTGCAAAATAGCCAACTGTTTTTACAAAATGGCTTTGTTCACCTGTTTGTATGGTTGATATTGTATCATTGTCAATATATGACTGTGCTAACGTGGTTAAATAATTAGGTTTCAATCTATTTCCTTGCTATCTCCTTGCCTCATAGCCTATATTTATAGAGTGCTTAGAGTAATTTAGAGTAATGATGCCATCATTGATTCAAGATAATTTTGTCTATATTTTTATCGCGGTTGATAACCCTGATAACTGTTATAATAACGCCTATGCTTTGTTAAATCTTATCTGTGGTGTTAACTTTTATGACTCAAATCAATTTCTCCTATCCTGAAGCTGCCAAACCATGGTTAGACGTACTACCCACTGAAGTCATCACCAGTCTACCTACTACTAGCAATATCGCTCAGTTTATTGATGGACAGAATTTATCTTGTCCCATGCCATTACTTAAAACCAAAGTTGCGCTGCGTACTTTGGCTGATGGTGACATGCTTTATGTCATCGCCACTGATCCCAACTCACAAGCAGACATTACCGCTTTTTGTCATCAATCACAACTAAGCTTACAGCAAGCAAGTACAGACAGTCATGGACTCAATGTATATCATTTTTTCATTACCAAAGCTTAATGACAGATATTTTTAGTGTGGATTTAAAGGAGTACTGAAATGCTGCTTTTTCCCAAGGCTCATTTATCGGTTTTATGCTACCTCATACCCCAAAAATACCTATTAATCCATACCGTACTTTGATTTAGCTTTTATAATGGTATTTATTGATAAAATCTGTTTGTTAAAATATATTTAAATTCAGTATATTACATAAACTGATAACAACCGTTACTAAAACCGTTAGCAACTCACATAAGCTATCCTTTACAATAGATAATAACAACTGTTTTGTAAGATGCTCACATAACATCTTTCATCTACTGTCAATTATTGGATTCATCACCAATATGACAATAACTATAAACTATCCACATTTTAATTTAGCAACTATTAACTGATAACGCATTCATAAATTGGCAATCAATGCTGATTTCATAACATTGACTCCTCAGCATTCATTTTAATAAAGGTTAACAAAATGGCAACTTCTACCCCCTCTGCTTCGCGCTCAAAAGCTGCCTCATCAAGCAAAAAGTCGAAGTCAAAAACAACAAAAAAACAAGCAACTACAAAACAAGACACTCAAGCTCAAAAAAAAGGGAATCTCATAGATGATGCAGCTGATGTCACTGATGCCCAAATTGAAGACATAGTTGATGAAAATCTAGATGATGAAGATCTAGATAATGAAGATCTAGATGTCTTAGATAATGAAGACCTAGACTTAGATGATATAGAATTTTCTGAGCAACAAACTTTGGCACAACAACAGCAAGATGAGCCAACAGAATATGTCAGCCCAATGCCAAATACCAGTACCCGTGACTTAGTGCCAGCGATGCCGGTCAATTTGACTGCACCGGGTGTCAACTTAGGTGCTTATATCAATAGTGTGCATCAAATACCTATCTTGACCACAGAGCAAGAACAAGAACTTGCGCATCGCTATTATGATGATGGTGATATTGAAGCAGCTCGGCTATTGGTGATGTCACATTTGCGCTTTGTTATTCACATTGCCCGTAGCTATTCTGGCTATGGTCTACCCCAAGCGGATCTCATTCAAGAAGGCAATCTTGGTCTGATGAAAGCAGTCAAACGCTTTGATCCCAATAAAGGCGTACGTTTGGTATCCTTTGCTGTACACTGGATTAAAGCAGAAATTCATGAATTTGTGATTCGTAACTGGCGTATTGTCAAAGTGGCAACCACCAAAGCACATCGTAAATTATTTTTTAATTTACGTAGCCTCAAAAAAACCAACAATCAGCTTACCCTAGAAGAAGCAGATGCCATTGCCAAAGACTTAAACGTCTCTCGTAAACAAGTACTAGAAATGGAATCTCGTCTCACCTCATACGATGCGTCCTTTGAAGCGCAAACAAGTGATGATGACGAAGGACGTTATGCACCACAGTTATTTTTGGAAGATGACGTTGATCCTGCCGAGATGGTCGAAGAAGCAGACTGGGAAGAAAACAACTCTCAAGCACTGATGATAGCGATGGACACCTTAGATGAACGCTCAAGAGACATTGTCGAACAACGCTGGTTATCTGAGCAAAAATCTACCTTACATGAGTTGGCAGCCGTCTATAATATCTCTGCTGAGCGAGTACGACAAATCGAAAAAAATGCCATGGATAAAATTCGTGAAGCCATGACCATTGATAGCGTCATCATGCCAGATTAAAGCGACTTTATTTTAACCCGCTTATCTTTTGTATAGTATGATGAGAGGGTGTTAAAGAGGATTTTTTATGAATTGGTTAGCTGTTGCGGCTGTCAATATGGCAGCCGCTGTCGGACTTGGTGCGTTTGGTGCACATGCCATTAAGGCTCGGGCAAGCATTGAACAACTTGGCTGGTGGCAAACTGGCACTCAATATTTCTTTTATCATGCACTTGGCTTACTATTTATCGCTATCTTAATCCGCCTTGGCTATAGCACCCAAACTCCTGCATGGCTCATTCAAGCAGGTATCATCATATTTTGTGGCAGCTTATATTTAATGGCACTAGGCGCACCACGCTGGTTTGGAGCGATTACACCCATTGGTGGTACGCTGATGATCATTGGCTGGCTATGGCTGGCTTATATTGCTATTCGTCAGAGTAGTTAACTCACCAACCATTTATTTACTTAACCTAAAAATACATAAAATAATATAGGACACACAACATGGCACAAGTCACCATTAATGGTAAAACCATGCAAACGACCCATCAAACGGTACAACTGTTGCTCAATGAACTCGGCTTAAGTCAAGGACGTTATGCTGTAGAAGTGAATAAAGAGCTGGTGCCTAAGTCTAATCTAGGACAGCTACGTATTAAAGATGGCATGATCATCGAAGTTGTCAATGCCGTTGGTGGTGGCTAAAAACAAAAACCCTGATTGATTACAATCAGGGTTTTTTTTAGTGTCAGTTTTAATGTTAGCGTCATTTATTATAAATATTACCAAACTTTAAGCGACTTCATCTTCACTATCATTATCACTGACCATAGAGTTAATGATATCTCGCTTAGAAGCACGATTCATCTTATCTTGGCGAGTTTTATATTTACGCACTTGTCGATCCAGTTTTTCTGCCATCTCGTTAATGGCTCGATACATATCATCATCACAAGCTTGTACAAACATCTCTTGTCCCGCCACACGTAACAAAGCTTCAGCTTTGTGACTTTTTTGTCCTGCATGTTTACTCGGGTTATGGTGATTATCTAAAGATAAAAGCACTTTAATACTTTGTATCTGGTCAAGATGACGTTCTACTTTTGCAAGTTTATCCATCACAGTTTGCTGCATCGCGTCAGTAATGCTGATATGGTGACCACTAATAGAAATGTTCATACACTGTTTTCCTTATTCTTCTGTGACATTCAAAATGTCAAGATCGACAGTTAACTAAGAGAAACGCTTGTTTGTTATGATACCGCTAATATATCTGTTCTCTTAGAGCATCTCATTCATACTTAGCAATCATTACTTATTTATTTTTTCCTTTATGAATATAAGAGGATTTATGAATATAAGAGGATTGATTGAGAAGTCTCAATAAAATATGAATGAGCCTTTAATTTGTCATGAAACTGCAAAAGAATCAAGTATTAATTATGTAACAAAACCTTTTTTTTACATATTAATTTTATATAATCGTCAAATTTTATTTTTAAATCCCTGATATTTATTGTCTTTTCAATTATCTTGTAAACTAGCACCCTTAGATTAATCCAATGCCCTAATGCTAAAATTTCTGTTTGCGCTGAGTGGAAGAACCAATATTCATGGCTTCACGATATTTGGCAACGGTACGTCGAGCAATATCAATTCCATCTTGTTGTAACTGTTTTTGAATGGCGCTATCGGATAAAGGCTTTTTAGGATTTTCAGCGGCAATCATCTGTTTGATCATCTCACTAATTGCGGTAGAGGACACTTCTCCATCATCACTACCAACATGTGAAGAAAAAAAGTACTTTAGTGAAAATAAACCTTGAGGGGTTAAGATATTTTTACTGGTGGTTAAGCGAGACACGGTAGACTCATGTAAGTCCACTTCTTCTGCCACGTCTTTTAAGATTAAAGGCTGCATTGCCATTGCCCCATGTTGCAAAAACGCCTGCTGACGTTTCACAATACAAGTGGCAACTTTAAGTAGGTTTTGATTACGCTCTTCAATACTACGGATAAATAAACGTGCGTCGGTGAGGTTGTCACGCAAATAGACATTATCAGGGCTATCATCTCCACGTTTGATAAGATTGGCATAAGTTTGATTGACTCGTAGCTTAGGCAAAGTATCAGGATTCAACCTTACTTGCCAGCTACTTAGCTGCCCTGTCATCTCATCCATAATCGCATTAACCAGCACATCAGGTACATCATAGCTTTCGGGTTCATTACCATAGGTAGGTTGCGCACTGGTAAAAGCCAGACCAGGTGCAGGATTTAACGTGCGAATCAATGCTAAAATATCGCCAACTTCATCTATTTTAACCCCCGTTTGTTGTACCAATGCTTTGATATTATTACTGACTAAGTATTCATGTACTCTTAATAACTCAATAGCAACATCACGATAAGGGGTACTGTCTGGCAGTTTACGTAGCTGTATTTGTAGACATTCTGCAAGGTCTCGAGCCCCCACCCCCAAAGGTTCACAAGACTGGATAATATGCAGCACCATCTCGATCTGATCGAGGTCAACTTTATCTTCCCATTGATAAAAACTTGCCATAGTATTGAGTGTCTGCTCAAGCTCCGTTAATTCCAGTCGTATAAATCCTGACTCGTCCATGGACTCAACCAAATAATCGGCAATCAACATGTCAATTTCAGATAAATGTTTAAAATTTAATTGCCAACGCACATGGTCTTGTAAATTGACACTGGTTGCACCGTGATAATCATCCATATCTTGTACATCAGGGCTTGCCAGTGCCGTTGGACCGTGTGTATAGACATCGTCCCAATCACTGTCAACTTCTAGTTCACCAATACTGTCTTGAGTTATCTTATCCACACTGTCGGCAACATGCTCACCAATCGCTGCGTCATCATGATTACCATCACCTGAAAAATCAGTGACTGCCTCCGACTCTGCCAAATCGTCTAGATGCTCAGCATCATCAAGCACATCTTCTTCAATACGCTCTAATAATGGGTTATTATCTAGTTTGATTTGCACCTCTTGCGCCAGCTCAAGGCTAGATAGTTGCAACAGTTTAATGGCTTGCTGCATTTGTGGTGTTAGCTTTTGAGAGGTGCTTAAATTGGTCGATAAACCGAAAGAGATACTCATAGTTAAGAGAACACTTGTAAAATAAGATTAGAGTAACAAACTTTTTGCATATTTTAAATATCCTCTAAATAGCAGCATAAAAGCTGCAAGTAAATAAATAATATTGTTTATTTTATTATTCAACTAATGTATACATTCTTACTTATATTTTTAGCAAACACAAACCATCAGAGAGTCCGTTTATGCATCCAACTCATTTACCTATTATTGCCTGTGTACAGTTAAACAGTCAATCAAATATAGATACTAATTTGCACCACATACAACAAGCCATCGCAACTGCCAAACAACAAGGGGCTGATGTGGTGGTACTGCCCGAAAATGCATTATGTATGGGCAATCAGTTTGCCTTAGCAGAACAATTTGAGCATCGAGCACAGCAATTAGCAAACTTAGCCAGCCAATATCAGCTACACCTACTCGCTGGTACACTGCCTTGTCCGTATCGCCCTGATGGCAGCAGCATTGCTGATGGTCGTCTGCGTCAGTCTAGTTTATTATTTGCACCCGATGGTAAACAGATTGCCCGCTATGACAAGATTCACCTATTTTGTGCCACTGTTGATGACACACATGGCAGCTATAATGAGGCAAAAACCTTTGAGGCGGGTGAGACAACTGTGGTTGCTCGCTGTGAGATAAAGCAGCAAGTCGTTAATATTGGCTTGATGGTCTGCTTTGATTTACGCTTTGCTGCCCTTGCGCAACAGCTTAGACATGCAGGAGCACAGATACTCACTGCCCCTGCGGCTTTCACTTACAAAACGGGTGAAGCTCATTGGCGCACGCTGCTACAAGCTCGTGCATTAGATGCACAATGTATGGTCATTGGTGCAGCTCAAGGGGGCAGGCATATCTATCCAAACAAGAATGGCTTGGAGGACTCAAAGAATAAATATCGTGATACTTGGGGACATGCCAGCATTGCCAATGCCAATGGTGAGATAATCGCTTGTTATGATGACAGTCAGCTCAATGGCAATGAACAAGATAGCTATGCGTTGATATATGCAAGCTTTGACAACGATATACAGCAGCAATGGCGAAAGAATATGCCTTTGTTTAATAGTCACCGTTTAGCATAACCATCTACCTAATCATCACTAAATGCTAAACTTATGTGTTCGTCTGTTGTTCATCTGTGTCCGTCACTGTTTGTACTGCCCTTGGGTGTGCCTTATCATAAACTTGCGTTAATTTGGCAAAATCCACATGGGTATATATCTGTGTGGTACTGATATCACTGTGTCCAAGCAACTCTTGCACTGCCCGCAAATCACCGCTACCAGAGAGCATGTGCGAGGCAAAACAGTGACGTAATAAATGCGGATATAAATTTTGGGCAATACCTGCCCGAGCCGCCGCTATTTTCAGTCGCTGCTGTACAGCTCGAGTAGATAGACGTGTGCCCAACTTTTCACTAATAAATAATGCTTTATCAGCTTGTTCTTCCCATAGATCACGATGTGGCAAATAAGCTAATATTGCAGTAACCGCTTTGCGACCCACAGGCACAATGCGTGTTTTATTGCCTTTACCAGTCACACGCACTTGCGCTTGACTTTGATCTGCTGATAGTTGTAAATCTGTCACATTCAAAGCCGTCAATTCACCAACTCGTAACCCACTGCTATACAGTAGCTCAAACATCGCTTTATCACGTACCCATAGACGTGCTTGCTCAGGGGTGTCTGGCATTGGCTGATCTAATAATTGCGATAATAAATCAACATCAGCAATGGTAGGTAGCGGGCGTGGATCTCTTTTTAGCTGAAATCCTGTGGTCGGATTACTGCGTGCCAAGTCCTCTTCTACCAACCATGTATAAAAATGACGAATCGCTGATAACTCTAACTGCACACTGGCTGTTGCTAATGCATCTGTCTCAAGACGCTTAGCAATATACTGCCCTAGTTTGCGCCTATCACAACGCGTCCATGTCAGCTTTTGTACCAACAAAAAATCTGTCAAGTTATCAACAGCTGCAAAATATGCCTGCAACGTATGCCGTGATAAACGTCGGGCAGACAATACAGTGAGCCATTGATGCACGGGTAACATCAATTGTTGATAGGATTGATGCTGCGACTGTGGCAAATCAACAAGCTTTGCTGTCAACAACGCTTCTACAGATAAGGCTGTTGCTGTGTTTGTTTGGGTCGCAACATTGATACTGTCTTTTGTTGTATGCTTGTTGCTATCTTTGCTATTGCTGCTGATTGGTTTAAACGTCATCACTGCCACTTGCTGGCGCAATACCTGCTTGTGCCATCAGCCCATCGGGACTAAACACACCCTCATAAACAAACGCTGTTGGGCCTGTCATCATCAATGAATAACCAGGCTGCCAACGTACCAAAAGACTGCCACCATACAACTGCACTCGTATGTCTTCACCTTCATCAAGCCAGCCTTCACGAATACCCACTGCAACAGCAGCACATGCTCCTGTACCACAGGCTTGAGTTTCACCCACACCACGCTCATAAACACGCAAACGAACATGACGCTGATTCATCACTTGCATAAAGCCGACATTGACTCGATCAGGAAAAGCTTGATGCGACTCAATGGCAGATCCCAGTTTTTCTACCTCAGCTTCCAATATATCGTCCACTTGAATCACCGCATGTGGATTACCCATATTCGCCACATATAGTTGCACTGGTGTGCCTTCTACATTGAGATGGTAGGCATTTTGAATTTTGGTAATGGCTTTGGGGGTAAATGGAATGTCATCAGGCTCAAAGCTAGGCTTGCCCATATCCACTTGCACCCAACCATAACGATCCGTTGATAGTGTTAAAATACCACCAGCAGTCTCTACCCGTAAACGCTGCTTAAAGGATAGCTTGCGAGCTTGTACAAAACGCGCAAAACAGCGTGCACCATTGCCACATTGCTCCACCTCTGTGCCATCGGTATTAAAAATACGATAACGAAAATCGACATCAGGACGCATCGGTGGCTCGACCACCAACAATTGATCAAAACCAATGCCTAAATGACGATCACCGAGTAATTGCACCAAGTCTGGAGTCAAATCTAAACGCTGGGTAACTAAATCAATGACCATAAAATCATTACCCAATCCGTGCATTTTTGTAAATTCTATTAACATAATGAGGTATCCTACGCTGCTATTTTATGAATAATGAATACTGCTATATTATACTATTGATACTATATAACTTATCTTAACACGCTCATTGTGACAATGATAATATATCCCTGATATCCATAAAATTGTAGCCTAAAACTCAGCCTGACACCAAATACTGAACAATAATCTATTCATAAATTTTGTATCACTGCGCCTAACTCAATAGAAAACTAAATACTGCAAATAACAAAAAGCTCATACACAATAAGTATATGAGCTTTTTTTATCTAACATAAACAATATAAATACGCATTAAAATCAAATAGTTAAAATACTACTCAGTTTAATTTGTAGCTGATATTTAATGCAAGCTAAGTAGTGACTTCTCATTATCAAGCAGTTGCTCTACCGTCTCACGCACTCGTATTAGTTTATGAGTATCCTCACTGACCATCACCTCAGCGGCTCTTGGACGTGTATTATAATTACTACTCATCACAAATCCATACGCGCCTGCCCCTGTAATTGCCAATATATCGCCTTCTATCAGTGACAAGTGCCGCTGTTTTGCCAAAAAGTCGCCCGTTTCACACACAGCACCCACAATATCCCAATATTTTGCTTTTGCATTGTCCGGCAATACTGTGGGCAATACCGCCATTTGCGCTTGATACAAGGCAGGGCGAATCAAATCATTCATTGCTGCATCAACGACAGCAAAGTTTTTATGCTCGGAGGGCTTGAGTACATCAACTTTGGTCAATAAAACTCCCGCATTTGCCACAATACTACGACCTGGCTCTAAAAACACCTTGAGTTTCAGTGCTTGTAGCTTAGGCAATAAAGCGGCTGCAAAGTCAGCAATTTTTACTGGTGTCTCATCAATATAACGCACACCCAAACCACCACCCAAATCAATGTGCTGTAAAGAAATTCCTATCTGTTGTAGCGCATCAATCAGTTCAATCACTTTATCCAATGCGGCTATAAATGGCTCAACCTTAGTCAACTGTGAACCAATATGACAATCAATACCAACTATCTGAATGTGAGTATATTCGGCTGCTTGTTGATAAACCGCCACTGCATCTTCGTGTGCTATGCCAAATTTATTATTGCGTAGACCGGTTGATATATATGGGTGCGTACCTGCATCAACATTAGGATTGACTCGCACTGATATATGTGCCACCTTATCAAGCTGCTTTGCTACTTGCTGAATACGTTCAATCTCAGTCACCGACTCTACATTAAAACAGCCAATACCTGCTTCTAGAGCTGCTTTAATATCTGCTTGGGTTTTACCAACACCAGAGTATACCACTTTACTGGCATCACCACCTGCCGCCAACACTCGCTGCAATTCACCCACAGAGACAATATCAAAACTTGCACCCGCTTGTACTAAAATCTGTAACACCGATAAGTTAGAATTTGCTTTCACTGAATAGCAAATTTGGTGGTCAATGGCAGCAAAGCTATCATCATAATCCTGATAAGCACCTAAAATGGCTTGTTTGGAGTAAACATACAATGGCGTGCCATAGGTTTGCACTAAACTATCCACATCGACATCTTCGATGCACAAAATATCTTGTTGATAACTCAGTGTTGATAAATTGGCAACAAAGGCTTGTGGCTGAATTTGTATTCCTTCATCGCTACTAATAACAGAAGTTGAGTTCGTTGAGTTCATAGTTGTATTCCATCTCTAGCAAAATTAGCCAGAATTCATTGTGATTGATGTTAGATTCGTCTTCAGTTTATAGAATCCTATAAAATTTTATAAACTTGCGTCATTATTATTTAATAGTCCTGAGCATCGTCTACTAAATTGTCATTATTTACTTCAATAGGATTTGTCTCAGTGGACATTTGGGGTAATGCCTGTGCTGTATTTTGATTATCATTAGTATCAGGTAGATACAAATCACCTTTCTGCCCACATCCTGTCAATGCTGTCACAGCTAACACAATAATACTAAGTGATGTTATTGATATAAAAGTGGTTTTTATAAAATTAGCTTTGCTAAAAAATGTTTTAGTAAAATGAATAAAAGACATGGATATTTGAGATACTGACACTTGCATATCTAAGGTTTGAGTTACTAAAGATTGTGGCTGATGATATTTTCTCATGATAATATAACCTTGATATATTTGGTGAATATGAATATTCACCACACACAATGACTAACAATTTGCAGGATATACTATGCCCGTTACCATTAGCAACCCCACATTGGTCTTAAATTGTGGTTCTTCTTCTATTAAATACGCTTTAATCAGTGCAGATAATCAAGTTCGTATCACTGGACTGGCAGAAAACTTAGGTCTAGATACTGCTCATATCAAACATAAAGGACTAGATGGCAATAAACAAGAGATTAACATCGCTGGTGGTAGCCACAAATTAGCGCTACAAAAAATCCTCGCCTTACTAGAGCAATATCAGCCCATTGCAGTCGGGCATCGAGTGGTACATGGTGGACGAGAATTTTCAGAAGCAGTCAAAGTAACCCCACACGTTTTAGAAGAAGTCAAACGCCTAAAGATAATAGCACCGCTACACAACCCTGCCAATGCTTTGGGTATCGAGGCTGTCAATGCCATTTATCCTGACTTACCACAAGTGGTGGTCTTTGATACAGCATTTCACCAAACCATGCCCGCAAAAGCTTACCGCTACGCGATACCAAAAGCCTTATATGATGAAGAAAGAATCCGTCGTTATGGCTTTCATGGCACCTCACATGCTTATATCTCTAGCCGAGCAGACACACTAAGCACGGCTGAAGGCAAGCATGGCTGGCTAACAGCACATCTGGGCAATGGCTGCTCTGCTGCGGCGATTTATGATGGCAAGAGTTTAGACACCAGTATGGGCATCACACCACTTGAAGGGCTGATGATGGGCACCCGTAGTGGTGACGTTGACCCAGGTCTACATATCCATCTTAAACGCACTTTGGGTATGAGCTTAGAAGAAATTGATACCATGCTCAATAAACAAAGTGGACTATTAGGGGTATCAGGACTGTCCAATGACATGCGTACTGTTGAGCAAGCTGCCAATGAAGGCAATGAAGATGCTAAGTTAGCATTAGAGATGTTCTGCTATCGTGCGGGTAAATATCTAGCTTCTTTAAGCTGTGCCCTGCCAAAGCTTACGGGTATTATCTTCTCAGGTGGCATCGGTGAAAACTCTGCTGTCATTCGTGACAACATTTTACAAGTGATGCGTCATTTTGATATTCGTGTTGATACAGCAAAAAATAATGAGCTATATGCTGGCAATGAGGGCAGTTTCCACCACCCTGACAGTAAGCTTGAACTGTGGGTAATTCCTACCGATGAAGAATATCGCATCGCTCAAGAAACCCGAGAAGCTCTGGGGTTATAAACATGGTATTTGGGCAAATTAACCATGTAACTAATCATAAGTAATTAACCATAAGTAACTCACAACCATAAACTCACAATGATGAACTCATAACGACCTTAATAACTAAAAACTGATAACTAAATATTAGGAAACGTCATGCAAACCATATTACTTGTTCCAACCAATCGTGGTATTGGCTTAACCTCTGCGGCACTTGGGCTAATTCGGGCACTGGACTACACAGGTATCAAAGCAGGCTTTATCAAGCCATTTTCACAAGACGACAGTCTGGATAAACAACACAGTTTAGACAGCTCAAATGACTTAGCACGACATGCCTTTGGGCTCAATCCACCACCATCTATTGCTCGTCACCGAGTAGAGCGTATGATTGGTGAGGGTAATTTAGATGACTTAATGGAAGAGGTGGTGTCAAACTTAAACACCATTGACGATGACTGTGATGTGGTCATCTGTGAAGGACTTGTCCCCACCACCGAAGCAAGCTATGCCACTCATGTTAACCATGCCTTAGCCAATGCGTTAGATGCCAAAGTTATTTTGGTCAGTAATGCTGATATTGATAATCCTGAACAACTTGCTGACAAACTCGATATGTACTCTCGTGAATATGGCGGACTTGCCAGCCCCCGTACACTAGGTTGTATATTAATGCGGGTACACAATATCCCCAATACCTTCGATACTCAGCCTGTCGCTCCAGGTGAAGCAAAATTCACTATGGACGCTGACTTTTTACAAGCCATGAAAACACATTCTCCTGCCTTTGGTACAGAAAATTTTCACCTCATTGGGGTCGTACCTTTTAGTAACACCTTATCCGTACCACGGACATGGGATATCGCACAAGAGCTCAATGCAAAATGGCTCAGTGAAGGCGATGCCAAAAAACGCCGTGTCCTTAAAACCAGCCTCACTGCACGTACTGTCTCTCGTGTTGGCAGTATATTTAGCCGTGGTACATTAATCATTACTCCAGGTGACCGTGATGACTTGCTGCTAGCCACTGCCCTTGCAGCCATGAATGGCATTCCAATGGCGGGTATCGTCTTAACAGGTGGCATCATACCCAATGACACTGTCATCGACCTGTGCCGCCCTGCCCTAAAAACTGGCATGCCCGTAATGAGTGTCAAAACAGACAGCTTTGAGACCGTACAAAATCTTGCCAACATCAGCAACGAAATTCCCAGTGATGATACTGAACGTGCTGCCGATGTTACTCGCTTTGTGGCGGCGCATCTGGACTTAGATTGGCTCAAAAACTATTTTGAACGCCGTTATCAACCACGTCTGTCACCTTCTGCTTTCCGTCATCAAGTGGTGAAAAAAGCGCAGCAAAGCAATATGCGTATTGTCCTACCCGAAGGTTCAGAGCCCCGCACCGTAGAAGCGGCTGCCATCTGTCAAAGCCGTGGCATTGCTCAGTGTGTGTTACTTGCCAAACCAGAAGACGTACAACAAGTGGCAAAAAATCGCGATATTATCTTACCTGATGACATAGAAATCATTGACCCAGATAACATCAATCAAGAAAAATATATCCATGCCATGATTGAACGTCGTAAAGGCAAGCTCACCGAGCCAATGGCAGCAGAACAGCTCAAAGACACTGTGGTACTTGGTACAATCATGCTGCATTTGGGCGAAGTTGATGGATTGGTATCGGGTGCGGTTCATACCACTGCCAATACCGTACGCCCTGCATTCCAATTTATCAAAACTGCCCCTGACTACTCACTGGTCTCATCAATATTCTTTATGCTACTGCCTGAGCAAGTGGTCGTCTATGGTGACTGTGCCATCAATCCTGACCCCAATGCCGAAGAGCTTGCTGAAATTGCTATCCAGTCTGCCGCTTCTGCCAAAGCCTTTGGCATCGACCCCAAAGTGGCAATGATTAGCTACTCGACAGGTACTTCAGGCTCAGGTGCAGATGTCGAAAAAGTCAAACAAGCCACCCAAATCGTACGTGAGCGTGCACCTCACTTAGTGGTTGATGGACCTTTACAATATGATGCCGCCTTTGTCAGCAGTGTGGGCAAACAAAAAGCACCCGACTCGCCTGTTGCAGGGCAAGCCAATGTGTTTATCTTCCCTGACCTCAATACAGGGAATACCACTTATAAAGCAGTACAACGTAGTGCCAATGTGGTCAGTGTCGGTCCGATGCTGCAAGGATTGAACAAACCTGTCAATGATTTGTCTCGGGGTGCATTGGTTGATGATATTATCTATACCATTGCCTTGACTGCTATCCAAGCCAGTAGCCCTGATGTTTAGGATTATTTAAACGAATCGTGATATTAGTCTACGATAAACGAAAATCAGCAGTTTAACAGTGTTTTGTTAAACTACTGATTGCTAACTGTGTTGATAGTAAGAACCTGTATTCATAATCCAAAATCAGGGGAATTTTAAACTAAAATTGCGTAATACAAGGCAAATTTTGGGGCGAATAGTCACTCTATTTAACCCAAAATTTAACGCTGTAGTATGTCTATATTTAGGCAAAAAGCCACCATTATGGGTTGTGAATACAGGTTCTAATACTCTATTATATTAACCTATCTGCCATCACAAGCCATATCCTCATTATAGTGAATAAATCCAAATCGCAAACTGACAATCAAAGTAAGCAAATCAACGCCGTTCGTCTTTTTTTAGGCGGCTCTTTTGACCCTGTACACCATGGTCATATAACGCTGCTATATCATGTCGCTACCCAACTTAGGACGACATATCCACTTGACATACCTGTATATGCCTCCTTTTTACCTGCGGCACGTTCACCATTAAAAGACACCAGCTTAGCACCTAAGCATCGCCTTAATATGCTCAAGCTTGCCATCGCAGCGCATCAAAATACGCTGAGAAATACTGAGGATACTAACAGCCTAACAACCTTATCTTCCATACCTATTACGCCTAGTATTTGCGAATTAGAACTGTGGCAAACACCGCCTACTTATACCATTGATACCTTACAAACACTCAGGGCGCACTACCCCAACGACAGTATTATATTTATTATGGGTGCAGATAATGTTGCCAGTCTACCCAAGTGGCGGTGTGGATTATTACTAACCACACAGGCACATCTATGGATATGTCCACGCAATGATTGGCAAGATATCGCTGCCATCTCTGCTGTTTTACCCACCCCACTACACACACAAATCACCACTAATACCCATGACTTGAAAACTACACCAAGCGGACGCATTTATATAGATAGCACTGCCATGATGGCGGTCTCTAGTAGCCAAATACGACAGCAACTACAGCAGCATCAAAATAGTGATGACCCATTAGCTACCATCGAAATTGCCCGCGATGTCTATGACTATATACGCCAACATCACCTTTATGTCTAAGCCCCTATAAAATGTGAATGATGTTGTATAGGTACAAATACTGTTATAATTTGCGTAATTTTAGATTAATAGCATCTTTTTTTACTATTTAACGTTTTTGACATTTACGACTTATAGCAAACTATCCCAACATACTATCTAACTAACTGTTTTAACCTGACAAAATTTATTCACATTTTATTAAAGCGAGTACTTATTTTATGACCCAAAAAGCAACCGAAGCAACACAACCAATGACCATCGAACGATTAAATGACTGCTTAGCATTGGTACAAGAAGCCTTAGAAGATGTCAAAGCCAAAAACATCACGGTGATGGACGTGGCTGAACTCACAGACATCATGGACTATATTGTTATTGCTGATGCCACCTCAAAACGCCATGTCAGCGCGCTTGCCGACCATGTTGGTGCAGTAGCAAAAAAAGAAGGCTTTATGCCGCTTGGACGTGAAGGTGAAAAAGACAGCGACTGGACATTAATTGATTTAGGCGGTGTTGTGGTACATGTAATGACCCCTCAAGCACGTGAGTTTTATGACTTAGAAGGTCTTTGGTCATCACCAGAAGCCCTGGCAGCCCTATCTGCCGAATCTCGTGGCACAAACTAATCAGCCAATCTATTTTTGACAGTAGACTATTTTTAACAGTGTTGATTAACTCATTACCAAGCACAAAAGACGCTTTTTTAGCGTCTTTTTTTCAGCAGCTATTTTCTAATCTCTAATTCTTTTGCTAAAGTAATCGCATTTTGATGTGAACCCAAGAATGAATCCATCAATAAAAACACCTGCAAGTATGATAATAAATAGGCTAAATGAGTGTTGATAAAGATAGATGATGGTCTTCTAAAAAGTATGCTACCCCCTCCCGTTGGGAGGGGGCTAGGGGGAGGGCTAAAGCTATGGTAATTTATTAAAAATATCCGCAGCATACTTTTTGAAACATCACCAGATAGGTTATTTAGGACTTACGCAGTTTCATAGATTATTAGCGTCTGGTAATCATTTACTCGCTGGCTGTACGTAGTTGCAGAGGCTTCGTAAATAATTCCCAGCCGCTTGATTAAGACAAATATCGTACGTTTGCGTAAGTCCTATTATTTCAAAAAATTGGTATCAATCAAAGAAATTAAGGGTAAGGAGCAGCAAATATGGCAAATCTTTGGCTCGATTTAGGCAATACTCGCCTAAAATATTGGCTCACCGATGATATTGCCCAAGTCATCGCTCATGATGCCAAACAACACCTACATGCACCTGCTGAGCTGCTGATGGGACTGACCGACCGCTTTGCTCAGCTTGACCCAAGTTTTATCGGTATCTCTTCTGTACTCGGTGAGCAAATTAATACCCAAGTAGCAGAATCACTCAGTAGTTTGTCTATCCCATTTGAATTTGTCCACGTTAATGCGACTCACCCACTGATGACAAGTGATTATGAACCCAGTCAATTAGGCGTTGACCGCTGGTTACAGCTACTCGGTGCAGTCGATGCCAACAAACGCCAATGTGTGATTGGTTGTGGCACAGCCGTAACCATTGATTTGGTTGACCATGCTCATCATTTAGGCGGATATATCTTTCCCAGTATTTATCTGCAACGTGAAGCATTGTTTTCGGGTACAAAACAAATCAGTATCTCTAATGGTACCTTTGATAGTATTGCCCAAGGCATCAGTACCGCGGATGCTGTCCATCGTGGTATCCTGCTTTCTATTGTTGGCGCAGTCAATGAAGTACATCAACGTCACCCAAACTATGAAATTATCATGACAGGCGGTGATGCAGCCTTACTGGCACAGCATATTGCACAGCCAATACATATTCGAGACAATTTACTATTAAATGGTTTAATACGTTTTTTTAATGAGAGCCTATAAACCTATAAAATAACTGCCAATTAATTTAAGTTATCTTTTATCATAGCAATTAAAAAACATAGATGTTAAAACATATAACAAGGAATGAATATGAGCCATATACTATCTAACACTCAGCTTAGTGAGCACCTTTATCGTGCCTATGTTGAGCGCATACCCCTTGCACAATCAGTGATGATAGCAGACCTCTCTAGCAAACAAGCCTATGATATCCAACATGCGGTGACTGACAAAAAAATAGCGAATGGGGCAAAACTGGCAGGCTATAAAATCAGCATGACCAGCAAGCGCACCATGGCATTATTTAACTCTGCCGAGCCGATGTATGGACAGCTTATTGATAAGCAGGTTTGGGATAATTCGCAGCCCCTATCTTTATCGACTGATGTAAATAGTGCCTTGGTGGAGCTTGAGCTGGCATTTATTGCCCAAGAAAAACTCCTAGCAAGTGATACGCCTGAGCAAATTTGTAAAAAATGCCTCATTGCCCCTTGCCTTGAAATACCTGACTCTAGATATCAAGACTGGTTTCCCAAAATGAGCAAAGAACATCTGTGCGTCGATAGTGCTGTCGCAGGTTATGTGTGTATCGGGCAGCCAGTCACTGCCAGCTATGATGAGCTAAGCCATGAAGTTGGACGCTTATACATCAATGATGAGCTGGTACTCACTGAACCTGCATCGGTTGTACTAGAGCATCCTGCCTTAGCCGTACAGTGGCTGGTGCAAAAGCTACAGCAACACAACCTGAGTATTGAAGCAGGCATGTTCGTCTCTTCTGGCTCATTTGGTATGCCGGTCACATTAGAGATGGGGACTTATAAAGGTGAATTTCAAAGCGTAGGAGAAGTATCACTCACAGTACAAACATAAATTAACATTACTGTGAGTACGATCTTTATAAACGACTTGATACTTATTGTTAGATAATTAATTAGATTATCATTTATATATTTGCCTAGCTTTCACTAAATACAATCGTCTTATTACCTGTGACAATTACTCGATTTTGCACATGCCAATTCACAGCTCTGGCTAATACATTGCGCTCCACATCACGACCAATAGCACGCAAATCTGCTACATTTTGCCGATGGGTAACACGATGCACATCTTGCTCAATGATTGGACCTTGATCAAGATCAGCAGTGACATAATGAGCGGTTGCACCAATGAGCTTCACACCCTTCTCAAACGCTTGTCGATACGGATCAGCACCAACAAAGGCAGGCAAAAATGAGTGATGAATATTGATAATACGCATTGACCACTTAGCAACAAAATCTGCTGATAAAATTTGCATATAACGAGCCAGTACCAATAAATCATTATGTACTACTAATTCATGAATCTGTGCTTCTGCCTGAGCTTTGTTATCTTTGGTCACTGACACATGGTGAAACTCAATACCAAAGTTCTCCACCGCTTGGCGTAAGTCCTCATGGTTACTCACCACACAGGTAATATCACAATCTAGTAGCCCACGTTGGTGCCGCCATAACAAATCTAATAACGCATGATCAAACTTTGATACCAAAATTCCAACTTTATACTTCACCGTATTATCATGCAACTGCCAATCCATCTTATATTGACTGGCAACTTTTTGTGCAAAGTCAGTCTTAAACTGCTCAATTACTTCAGATAGCTGTGCCAAAGCAAACTCAACCCGCATAAAATACTGACCACCTTCATGCGCTGTTGAATATTGATCCAAGGTAATGATATTTGCACCCTGCTCAAAAATAAATCCAGAAACTGCTTGTACAATACCTGCTTGGTCTTGGCATTGTACCAGCAAAGTCCCCGTTCTTTTGGTGGATGTTGACACACTTGGTAAACTGGCAAAATTAGTAGAAGTTGTTTTCATAAATCTCTATTCTATTGTTTATAAAAAAGGCAATATTTTAAAGCCGTATGGTGTATAAAGACAATGAATTTTATCTTTTGTCCCTATTTATTTACTTACCACCTTCAATCCAAATAAATAAAAAACCCCCAAGTATGCTTGAGGGTTTTTTATTTACAAGTTGATAGCTATTTGAAGTTATTTCTTAGTTTTAATCACTTGACTAATAGAACTACTACCCACTTGAACAGTAACCAAAGTACCTTTATCGAAGGCATTATTGAAGTTAAAGACAAAGCCTGGCTGAGCTGCCGTTATATTAGTATTACGCACTGGTGAATTATCTTTATATAGAATAACAGGTAAAGTACTACCAGAATCTAGACCTTGCGCTGAACCTGTAATTACGGTTCGTTCTAAACCTGTGCGTGCATCTACTGAAATAGCCAACTGATTAATACAAACTTGGCTACCCACACCAAAGGCACTTTCATTATTGGTATATGGGGTAATGATTGTATCGCCTGATAGCGAGAAGTCGCTAATCGCTGCGGGCAATTCTATATCAAAAGATTGCAAGTTTTCACTACCATTTAGCAAAGTTGTGGCATCAAAACGTACCTGTGTCCAGTTTGAGTAGGCTTTGGGATAACGGATCTTAAAGTCTACCTTACCTTCATTATCAGTCACAAAGGTATATTTATCATCAGCCAACGTGGTACCTAAAATAGTCACAGGATTAATGGCTTCAAGTTTTTTGCTATTATTTTTATCCTCATTATTATCTAGGATATAGTTCCAGTTTCCATCCTCAGTATCTTGCCAGCCAGAAGCAAATTTCTCCGCTTTTATTGATGAAAATTCTTGCACCTCTGGTATGGTAATCGTGCCATCTTTTGGATTGATTTCCTCTTTAGGCTGATAAGCAATACTACGTTCAACTGCACAATATAAACCTTGGCGATAAGCAGTGGCATAAGATTTTAATGATACCTCTGTATTTTTAACTGGTCGACCCGTACCATCCATCACCGCAATAGAGCCAGAAACAAGATAGTAGATATTATCATCACTTTTCTCAATCTTATCACTAAATGCCAATGTCGTATAAACTGCATCTTTTGAGACAGTAATATAGGTTGTTTTTGTACCAATGCCATATTTATCGTCAAGTAATTGCGCCTGAATCTCCACTCCATTAATAGGTGAGACAGCATTGGCAGTGTATACAACTTTCGCTTCACCTTTCTCATTGGTAATGGCTGTTGCTGCAGACAGACGACCTGTTGATGATTCTTTTGTGCGACTAAAGACAACGACCACACCTTTAACTGGTACATCGTTTTTATCTTTTACTAAAGCCACTATCTCTGTGCTACCACCAGGGACAATCACTGATTTTACAGGTTGTAACAGCATTTTGGCAGGTGTGGTGGCTCTAAAGTAAGTATCCACTGTGGTGGTTTGTTTATTGCCAGCAGTATTGGTTACAAAAGCTGTTAATACAGCGGTACCAGCCAGCCCTGAAGACAATTTCACAGGAACATTAATAATGCTCTTATCTGTTGCATCAATCATGGCTTGAGTGATGGTCACTTTTTCAATGACCTTACTGCCTGTTGGTATACCATTTGCAAATGAGCCCAATGTGGTTTCGACAGTGACTTCTTTACCTTTATAAGCAAGCGCATCGGCGGCATCTTTGGCACGAATCTGAATATTAATCGTATTGGTTTTATGTACTTCATATTCAGCTTGTATATCATTAAAGCTAATGCCAGCCTGTGACACTTGAACCAAAGCAATACTGTTACTTACTGTGTCATTGCCTTTTACTCTAGCAGCAACTTTCAAGTTACCATTACTATCAAATGGTAATGCAGCTTCATCAATTTCTTTACTGGTTACCTTGCCATCTCTATCTGTCTGTGCAGTCGCTATTACGCTGATAACAGATGGATGCTTAGGATCAGACATATCAACCCATTCAACTTCTGCACCTGCAACAGGGTTACCAGCCCCATCAACAATACTCGTCGTAAAGGAGACTTTCTCATTAGGTTTTAGGTTGGTTTTTGAGGCTGTTAATGTCGTTGTTGTGCCTGAAGCATATAAATTTACCTCTTTTTCTACCTGTGCAACCATTTCAACGCTGGTTGTGCCATCCGGTTGAACCTTATACTCTGGCTTGAGCACTTGTCCAACCACAGTAATGCCATGGTTAAGGCGAGCATAAACAGATCCTGCACCAAGCACTAAACCTGCTTTAACCAAACCTTGTTCATCAGTAATCAGTTGACTCTTAGTCGTTAATGCCGCACCACTGGTTTCAGCATCTTTAATCTTAAGCTGCACTGGCACACCAGCGAGCGCACCACCATTTTTGTCAACCACACGGAAGGTGACATTGGTCTGATCACCACCAGTATTAAGTTCTGTTTTATCAGCAAATCCCATGATAACATAGCTATCAATGGTGCTTTGATCCACTGCAATATTATATTCTTTCTTGGCAACCACACCATTGGCTGAAACAGTTGATGCTTCAACTTTAATGCCTTTACCCAAGACTGTTGGATCGACATTACTGCCAGTCACTAACTGTAAATCAAACTCTGCAACCCCTTGACTATTGGTAGCAACTTTATTACTACCCGTAAAGCGAACCCCTGTTTTGATAGGATCTTTAATATTTAAAGTAACCTGTTGACCAACAACACCTTGTTGACTATTTACATCTTCCACACGCACAAATACTTTAAATGTATCTCCCTTACTATCCACCACTTTATTAGCCACGATGGTAGAGATGACTTCTGTAGCGGTACTCGGTTCTTCTGTGACAACTTTTGCCAATGTGCTGCTGCTATTGTTATTAGCATCCCTTGCGGCAATACCCAGATCAAATGAACTGCCAATCATTTTTTTCTGACTAGAGGTTAAATTATTTGGTGCTGCAATAGTAAAGGTTGCGACACCAGAATTATTGGTTGTCTGATTTGGACTAGAGACTACCATCAAACCTGCTTGTGCAAGACGAGATGGCAAGGCCAAAGCAACAGATTGACCTGAGACCACATCACCTTTTTTATCATGGGCGACTACTCTAATTTGGGTCTCACCACCATTAAGATTCAGTTTACCTAACGCTTGTGCTTTAAGCTCAATCTCAGACTTAACAGATTTCACAGTAACAGCGACTTTTTGAGTTTGTCCTGTCAATGTTTCAGTTAACGTTGCCGTTAACTTTGTATTATTTAACTTTTTACGTTGCTCTAGAGTTAAGTTACTTGGTACTAACACATTAAAACTAACGATACCATCATTGTTGGTATTAGCAGACACAACCGATGATCCACGTGCTCCATTGACTGTTAATAACTTAGCAATGCCTGGATTATTAAATGCAAAGTTAACGGCTTGATTGCGCGCAGGTATCTTATTACCTTGTTTATCTTCATTAAACAGTTGGAATTCAATAGATTGGCTACCACCTGTATTATTTATCTCATACTGTGCAGCGGCATCTAGATTTTTAAAGTTCACCGTTACAGGTGTTACCACGACCTCACCATCTTGTGGCTCTGCCATGATGCCATCGTTGTCATAACTGATCTGGTATTTGATACCGTTGGTTTTTAATTCTTCTCGTACTGCTTTTGATAAGCCACTTGGCACACTAACAACAAAAATAGCTTGACCATCTTTATCTGTCGTTGCTGTATTTGCTACTAAGCTGACACCAGCTTGACGAGCTGCATTGGTTAGCTCGATACGTACTTCTTTACCCACAGCAACTTTGGCAGGAGACCCTTCTAAAGCCTTAACAATAATATTTGCACTACCACCCAATTCATTGATTTGTGATGCTGACTTAATAATAATAGTTGCTTTCTTCTCAGCCACTTTAACCGTTTGTGTGTTTAGTTTATATTGTGTGCCATCACTTGCCGTTAATACCGCTGTATAGTTAATACCTGATTTAATTAAATCGGCACGCTCTTTTTTATTTAAGCCACTATCAACTCTTAGTGTAAATGTTGCAATACCTTGGTCATTTGTTTGTTGTGTATTACCACCAGTAATACGTACACCTGCTGCACTACTTAATTGTAGTTTAACCAAATCACCAATAACAGCTGCCCCACCTTGCTGCACAGCACTCACGGCTATGGTAAATGTATCACCTTGAGCATTTGCAGCACTCACACTTGCTTTTGATGTCAGTTGAATGGCACTGTCTGCATCTGATGAATTGATATTAATTGACTGACTCACTGATGGCGTTGGTACACCCGTTGGCTCAGTAATTGAAACCTCTAACTTAAGTTTTTCTTTTTTTCCTAAACTCTCTAAATTGGCACGCTGATTTTTAGTCAAGCCTGTTGGTATACGTACTGTATAAGTCACAATACCTTGGCTATCCGTTGTCTGTTCCGCGGCATTATCTAAAGTAACCAATCCTGTTGCTTTAAATTTATCTGATAGGCTGGCAACCACCTTTTGCCCAACCACTGGCGCACCATTATTTTTGTTATTCACCCTAAAGCTAATTTGTGTACTACCACCAGCACTTGATATTGCTTTTTTGTCAATGCTATCAACACTGACTTGATACTGTGCTTCTGGTATATAAACTTTGCTTTTTACTGTTACACTTGTATCTGCATGATTGGGCTCAATCAAAGTCAATGTATAGCTAATACCGTTATTTTTTAAATATTCAGCATCTGTTTTACTCAGTCCCTTAGGAATCACTAAATCTAATGTCGCTTGTCCTTGTTCGTTCAATACCAACAAATCACGACTCAAACTCACACCTTTAGGTAAATTACCGGTATTATTTAGGGCAACTTTGACTGTAGATCCTTGTATTGGCAGCACTTTATCTGACTTTGGTATGGCACTAATGTGAATGGTTTGTTGATCCCCATAAGCACTCATCAAATCTGTATTACCAGAGACATTGATATTAAAGCTCGATGCAGGATTGCGTACTGTCCATATACCAGATTCTTGTTTTTCTGCACCATCTTGTTCAGTCAACTTAATATTATAAGTAATACCCTTTTGAATGAGATTATTACGTTCAGCATCTGATAAATTAGGATCTACAACTAATGTGAACTGTGCTTCGCCACTACTATTGGTTTGTTTTTTACCGCCATCAATAATTGAAATGCCTTTATAGCTACCAATTCCTAGCGTAATATCAACACCTTCAGCAGCCACACCATTGGTTTGTTTAGCTTGTACACTAACTGTGACTGTATCACCTCTGGCGTTGATTTCACCACTTGATAATAATGTGGTGGACGCTACTGAGGAGGTTAAATTCAGCTTACTTTGTACAACAGAACCTGTACTACCTTCTTTACTCACACCAATTTTTGCAACTTGTTCAACAACACTGCCATCTTGTGCCTTTGCAGTGGCAGTTAGGTTAATACCTTTTAATAATAATGTTTCATCTGTTACTGCTTTGGGATTAAACACCAACTTATAAGTTGCATTACCATCTGCACCTGTTGTTTGGGTACTATTACCTGCAATAGAAATACCCAGCTTTTCAGAATCTATCACAGCCAGCGTCACTTCTTTACCAACCATAGCACCTGCAGTTTTTTTCTGTAAGGCCTTGACAACAACCGTAATTTCCTGAGTTTCTTGTTTATCTGTCAGCTTAATATTTTCTAAACTAGGTGTCAGTTTTTGTATATAAAATGCAGGCTCTTTGGTAGGTTGCGTTGTTCCACCATTGCCCCCTGTACTGCCACTACCTGTACCGCCATTACTACCCGTAATCCCCAGATCAGGCTTAGGAGCAATGGCATCAACAGTACCATCACCACCGCCACAACCCGCCAAAGCCAGCGCGCAGGATAGTGAGGTTAATTGAAAAAGTTTTGCAGTTGCATTCTTCTTATGGCTTGGGTTAATTGCATGCAAAAAATTTGTATCAGACATAATATTGACTCCGCATAGAACACTAAAATAGTGTCTTGTGCTATATAAAGATTAAAAATAGGATAAGAGTAGTATAAATATGAGTGGATTGGAATGGATACTATGCCTTCAAATCACGTTCACATTTATGTTTTATAAAAAAAAAGAATAAATAGTTTTTGTAAGTTTCCTGATATTAACTTTACTGTTTTTGAATGTAACTTACAACCCAAAATTCACTATCTCGCATACTTTTAGTATCTACTTGATAAACAAGCCGTAAAAATACACTTCATCACCGTAATATATCGTCAATTTAAAAGCTTTTAGTTGTATTATTAGCCTTATTGTGATATAAATATGCGCTTTAAATTTTCTTGTGGGTCTGCTACTTTTCGTTGTGGCGTAAAGATAGGCGGCCGCCAAATTATCGTTAACAGTATTTGTTAAATACATAGTCAATATACTGTGTCCATTCCACAGTATATTCTATCTGTATTTAACTTCAGTAAGATGAGAGGGTATTTGCCCCATCTTACTCATATATGAGGAGTTCGCCATGTCTCGAGTTTGCCAAGTGACTGGAAAGCGTCCAATGGTGGGTAATAATGTTTCGCACGCGAACAACAAAACCCGTCGCCGCTTCCAACCAAACCTGCACAACCATCGTTTTTGGGTAGAATCAGAAAACCGTTTTGTGCGTTTACGTGTGTCTTCTAAAGGGATGCGCATCATTGATAAGCATGGTATTGACAAAGTATTGGCTGATATGCGCGCTGCGGGTCAAAAAGTTTAATTGACTGCACCGCCATTAGCTATACTATATTATTCATACTATCTTATTCGCCATCTATCTAAGGAAGTCTATCATGAGAGATAAAATCAAGTTGGTTTCAACTGCTGGAACTGGTTATTTTTATACTACCACCAAAAACAAACGTACCATGCCTGGCAAAATGGAAATCAAAAAATTTGATCCAAAAATTCGCCAACATGTCATCTTCAAAGAAGCCAAAATCAAGTAAGATATTTGGAATGATTGAAGTACAAATATTTTCTAAATAAAAAAGGGTTATCTAAATGGATAACCCTTTTTTTATCACAAACTAGCATCATAGATAGTATTAACTATAATGCGTTGGCTCTTCATCATAAACATGCGCATGCCACTGACTCATTTGCTTATGCATAATCACCTGCACTGCTGCATGAATCATGTGTTGTCCAATAAACTGTGCATCTTTCCCTAATATCTCATAGATTTTGTCAGCAAAATCGATGGTAACTAGCGGCTCTTGTTTTGCATTTACATCGCGTAATACCAGTTTACCACCTTCAAGTTCTACCAACTCTAACATGGTCTCTTTACCAAACCCAGTATATTTATCTTGAGCTTCTTTATCTTCTAATTTCTCTTGTATCTCACTATCATGTTCATACGTCATATTATTACCTCTATACCATCTTGTTGGTATGATTAACGACCAAAAAGGGGAGCTGTTATTTTACAATGATGGCAAATTAGCAAACTTCAAGCCCTAATCACTATATCTGTATACTTTTAGCAATTGATATTGATATATCAACTTACCGCCAATAACGCAGTTTGGCTAAAGTAAATAAAAATGCCACAAACATGCCTAAATAATAAGTCAGTTTTAATTCAAACTTTGGGTCACGATATTTTAAAGGTAGCGCAACCACAACCGTTGCTGTTGGGATAATCAGTAGCATTAATAGCCAATTTTCAAATACATTAAGCCAACCTTGCCAGTCATGTCCATGACGTAAAGAAGACAGACCTAATAATAAACATGCCACAATCAGAGTAATAATCAGCCCTTTTGGCAAATCTTTTGGAAAAATATAATACTGAGAGTCTGGTGAAAATAGGGACACAATGTTTTCCATTTTATAAAATAGACAAAATATTAAAGCCTTGGCTATAGCCAAATATGAGAGTAAGTCAACAAACTGAACTATTATTTATATTTAACTGTATGTACCCATTAACCACAAGATGGTGACACTGGCAATCAGCCAACCAAGTGATAATGCATTGCGCCGTTGAATATTCATTCCTGTGACTTTATTCATGATAGTCGCACCCAGCCAAAATAACAACGGTACACCAATCACAAAAACAGGTACTAAAATAACCGCCTGCTGTAATACAGACTGCCACTGTTCTCCAAAAGCCAAACGAAAACCATAGCCTGATGCGATCAATACAAAGGTAAAGATTGCCAATCCAATGGTAATACCTTTTGGTACTAGACTTGGTTCAATATTATCCACACCATCATTATTTGATTTTTTGTCTAATAGTTTAGATGAGTTTGGAGATACTGTCATATAAGACTCTCTATTAACATTAACCTTAATTGATGTTTAACATGTAACTAACATTTATATTTGCTGGCTACCCACCAACGCTAGCTCTTCACGCATGGCAGTAATAGCAGCTTGATAATCAGACTGGTTAAAAATTGCCGAGCCTGCCACAAACATATCCGCTCCCGCCTCTGCCACAGCACGAATATTATTTGCTTTAATTCCACCATCAACTTCCAGACGAATGTTGCGCCCACTGGCATCAATGCGGTGACGTACCTCACGTACTTTATCCAATGTCGAAGCGATAAATGATTGTCCACCAAAACCAGGATTGACACTCATTAATAAAATTTGGTCAACTTTATCTATCACATAATCTAAGTAGTGCAAAGGCGTGGCAGGATTAAAGACCAAACCACATTCTGCACCCCCATCTTTAATCAACTGCAATGAGCGATCAATGTGATGGGTAGCCTCAGGATGAAAGGTAATGATACTTGCCCCAGCTTGCAAAAACTGCTCAATCATACCGTCGACAGGGGATACCATCAGATGCACATCAATAGGAGCAGTAATACCATAATCACGCAATGCCTGACAGATCATACTACCAAAGGTCAAATTGGGGACATAATGATTGTCCATGACATCAAAATGTACCACATCCGCCCCTGCTTTTAACACATTTTCGACTTCTTCACCCAAACGGGCAAAATCAGCAGATAAAATAGAGGGCGCAATCAGATAATTAGCAGTTTGACTACTATGGCTTTCTTGAGTGTCGTTCATCATTAGATTTACCTTATTCTGTTTAAACTTTGATGCTTAGCTTTTAATATTTAGTACCTTGAGTCTACTCAAAAGTGATTCTAGTGTTTATCTATCATCTACCAATAGATTAGCAGCGTGTAGGTGGTGAGTAATATGATCTGCCATCACCGTTTGAATAAAGTAATAACCATGATCATAACCTGCATGATAACGTATAGTGAGCGGTTGTTTTACCTCACAACACACTTGTTGCAGCTTCTGTGTTTGCAGTTGTCCTGCTTGATAAAACTCATCTTCTTGCCCTTGATCAACCAAAATAGACACATACTGCTGTCCTGCTTGCCAAATGGCATAAATGGCATCGTGTTGCTGCCATACCGCTTTGTCTTCACCAAAGTAAGCTTGGTATGCTGCTTGCCCCTTTTGAGACTGACTGGCTACACACGCAGGTGCAATCGCTGAAACACTAGCAAACTTATCAGCAAACTTAAAACCTAACATTAATGCACCATGCCCACCCATAGAATGTCCCATCAGTCCCAAACTACTGATGGGAAATTGTGCATGTATTAAGTCATAAAGCTCTTCGACAATATAGGACTGCATTTGATAATGCTCAGCCCACGGCTCACAGGTTGCATCAACATAATAGCTGGCAGCTTGCCCAATAAAAAACTGTTCATCATCTGCAACATTCTCTCCACGAGGAGAGGTATCAGGGGCAATAAAAATAACTCCAAGCTCTGAGCATAGCTGCTGAAAATGTGCTTTGTGAGTCACATTATCTGTATTACAGGTAAGTCCAGATAAATACAAGATGGCAGGACAATCGTGCCCTACTATCGCAGCATCTGGCAAGTAAACACTAAAGGTCATGACACTCTTGGTCACGGCTGATTGGTGCTGATAGTAACGCTGCTCACCATAAAAACAACGATTATTACTTTGTAGTGTTAAACCATTTTGTAATGATGAATTATTCATATATTCCCCTTATTCACTAAAGTTAGTCATTCAATAATTTCGCACTACTGATACGCCTTATCTGTATCCGATGATGTATCCATAGTATCAGTAATATGAATCTGCACACCACTATTAGAATTTAAACCTGTCACATCTGGTTGACTATTTGAGATATTAAGACTAGGACTACTCGGCTTGGTATCATACTGACGGAATAAATCTTGCTCAAATGCTGGCAATGCTGTCTTCATTAAACTGCCCATCACCATTTGTGGCTCAGATGGTTCAAAACCCATGGCAGATTCACGCTCGGCAAGACTTTTTTTCGCCTCTAAAAATGCTGCTTCAAAGCTATTATTATTACGCAAACTTTCGGCAAAAAAGGCACGCCCAAAATAAGTGAGATCTGCCTCATTACTACAACCAAATGATGGCTTGTCAGCAGCAGAAGCAGTAATGACCACTGTGGTAGGTGACAGCAACTCATCAATAAATGAGCCTGAATAACACGCAGATATGACAATGACGCGCCAACGTATACCAGAGTCATCTAGTGTTTGACGTAGCCACTGTGGATCAATATCTTCCAGTGCTAAAGGTGGATTATCCAGTTGTAAGATGTCATTATTACCATGAGAAGACAACAGCATAAACAGCACATCTTCATCAGCATTCATTTGTTGCCCAATACGCTTGAGTCCCTGCTCAATACTGGTTTTGGTTGCTACAGGCTGCTCATTCCAGCTATAGCGATTATTAATTAGGCTCAGCGAATGATCTTGAGTATTAAAACGTACATCAAACAGTTGCCGAGCTTCATTAATCTCTGAGCGAAACACATCCTGTCCTGCAAATCCCGCCACCCCCATAAAATACCAATCGGTCTGCCCAATATTATTTGGTTTGACTGCATTGAGTGCGGCAGAAAGCAGTAAAGGTTGATCATAAAATGCAGATTCTGCTAATGTTGGCTCACTGGGTATCAACTTAAAAATAGGCTGAACTGCCACATTTTTTTGCCATACTGTCAGTAATGCCACTGCACCTATCAATACCAATATCCGCTCCCACCAAGGGGTACGCAGCTTACGAGCAAATATCCATAATAAAGCAATAGTCTGCCACAAAAATAACAATAAAAATAAGGTAGGCAGTAATGAATAACTCCACTCTGGCAACCAACCGTGTGTACCCAAAAATTGAATGAGACTTTGTAATAATGCCGACATGGTATCGGCAGTCAGCCACAATACTGCTGGCACAAAAAGCAAAGAATAGTTACCAGAACGACGAGCAAGGATAATACCCGCCAACACCACGATAATTGGCCAAATCAAATAGCTGACCAAGCCTTGCTCATTAAATACGCTACCAATATCCGCAGCAAGCCAAGAAAATAAGGTATTGCTCGCCAGTGCTAATAGGGCAAACATTAAAAACTGCAAATAAGTGGGCTTGACCCAAGCAAATGCCCGAGTCGAGCCTGCCAGCATCCACAGTGCTGCAATGATATTAGCAGCAAAGTTGAGCGGGAAACGCTGTAAGGTAGGGACTTTTAGATTTTCAAGGGACAAGGAATATAACCTCTATTGGGTTATGAGCAAATAAATAGAGACATGGCAGAAGAATAGCCATACCGATTACATTGTAACAGATTATGTCAAATGTCCGTAATAAGAATTTGTAACGAATGCCAGTTCCCTCTCTATAATATATAGTCGAAGAATACTAAAACAGATACAAGGCGACCGAGTGCAGATAGTACATACAGTAAACGATGGCAACACCGTAACAGTTATCAAGTTCGTTGACTATATATGTTCTCAAGCACCCCTAGTATCTTTATTAAGAACCTGTATTCATAATCCAAAATCAGGGGAGTTTTAAACTAAAATTGCGTAATACAAGGCAAATTTTGGGGCGAATAGTCACTCTATTTAACCCAAAATTTAACGCCGTAGTACGTCTATTTTAGGCAAAAAGCCACCATTATGGGTTGTGAATACAGGCTCTAATACCATATTTTTATCTATCTTCCACTAAAAAATATGACATAAAAAAAGAGGCTTATCACAAGCCCCTTTTTTAAATAGTCATCTTAAATAAATAACAGCAACAAATAAATGGTTAAATTACTTCATTAGTAATTCATTAACCCGCTTTAGATATGCCGATGGATCTTCAAGCTGTCCACCATCTGCCAATAACGCCTGATCAAAAATCACTTGTGCCAAATCATCAAACTGTTCACTATTCTCTAGTTTTTGAATCAGTGGATGACTTGGGTTAATCTCAAGTGTTGGCTTCACATCTGGTACAGGTTGTCCCATTTGCTTGAGCATTTGAACCATTTGTGGAGACAATTCACCATCACCGACCACCAAGCAAGCAGGGCTGTCAACCAAACGAGTCGATACTTGTACATCTTTGGCACGCTCACCAAGTGCAGTTTTTAGCTTATCAACCACAGGTTTTAGCGTTTCTTGTGCTTTTTGGGCTTCGGCTTTTTCTTCTTCGTCTTGTAGGTCACCTAAATCCACCGCCCCTTTGGCGATATTTTGTAGAGGTGTGCCATCAAATTCAGTTAAGAAGTTCATCGCCCATTCGTCAACACGGCTGGTCATCAAGATAACTTCGATGCCTTTTTTCTTAAACAGCTCCAGTTGTGGGCTATTTTTAGCGGCAGCTAAACTATCTGCGGTGAGATAATAAATGGCTTTTTGACCTTCTTTCATGCGCTCTTTATAGTCAGCAAAGCTGGTCTCTAGCCCTTCATGCGTGCTAGTGGTATAACGCAATAACTTGGCGATACGCTCTTGGTTACCCATATCTTCGCCAAGACCTTCTTTGATGACATCACCAAATTCAGCATAAAACTGCTTAAATTTCTCTTGTTTTTCGCTGTCTTCACTATTTGCTAAACTTGCCAACAATGTCAAGATTCGGCGGGCATTACCATCACGGATAGATTTGACATCACGGCTTTCTTGTAGCAGTTCACGGCTGACGTTAAGCGGTAAGTCAGCAGAGTCAATCACTCCTTTCACAAAGCGTAAATACATGGGTAGTAGCTGCTCAGCATCATCCATGATAAACACACGCTTCACATACAGCTTTAAGCCATGCTGATGCTCTCGCGAGTACATATCAAATGGTGCTTTTTTGGGAATATATAATAGCTGAGTATACTGTACCCGTCCTTCAACACGGTTGTGCGTCCATGCCAGTGGGTCTTCGAAGTCATAAGTGACATTTTTATAAAAGTCAATGTATTCTTCATCATCAATTTCAGAAGCACTGCGTGTCCATAAGGCACTGGCTTTGTTGATGGTTTCCCACTCATCAGTCAGCACCATTTCACCATTTGCTGGTGTATCGCTCTCTTCGCCTTCTTCAACGACTTCTTCTTGCCATACTTCTTTACGCATTTGAATGGGCAAGCTGATATGATCAGAATAGCGGTTAACCAACGCTTTGATTTTATTGCGCTCTAGATAATCACTCTCACCTTCACAATACTCTTCTTTTAGATGCAACGTGATGCTGGTGCCACGCTCTTGTTTGTTGATGCTCTCAGTGGTAAATGCGCCTGTACCATCAGATACCCAACGCACACCTTGCTCGGCAGGCTCACCTGCTTTGCGTGATTCAACAGTAATTTTATCAGCAACAATAAAACCTGAATAAAAGCCCACACCAAACTGCCCAATTAAATTACCATCTTGTTTTTGTGCATCGGATAGTTTTTCTAAAAAAGCCTTTGTACCAGATTTGGCAATTGTGCCTAAGTTTTCGATGGCATCTTCGGTGTTCATACCAATACCATTATCAATAAAGGTAATGGTTTTCGCTTCTTTGTCCACATCAATGCGAATACGCAATTGGGCATCGCCTTCATAAAGGCTATCATCAGTGGTGCCTTCAAAACGCAATTTATCACACGCATCGGAAGCATTAGACACCAATTCGCGTACAAAAATATCTGAATTAGAATACAGTGAATGGGTAACCAGATGTAGCAATTGTGCTACTTCAGCTTCAAAAACGTGCTTTTGTGGTTGATTGTTATCGCTCATAAATGTCTTAATCCTTTATTTATCATTGAATGGTTTATTTACTATGATTGCTAACAAAAGCAATCTACTAAGTGAACAAATAGGGGTACTGATGATAATTTTCAAGTCCATTTTTTGATATTCTTTAACCCGCAGCAAAAAGCCTGCTGTATTAGCAGGCTTTTTGCAGTCAGGATGAGAGATTAAATACAGTTAATATTTAGCTACAGGCAAGGAAAACCTAAGTGTTTAGGACTTACGCAGTTGCATAGATTAATAGTTTGATGCGTTTGTTATACCAATCTAAATTAAACAATATTGCTTGGTTGATTAATTAGTTTAATTACTTGGTTGGAGCTTCTCCAAACCATTTGGTATAAATTTTATCATAAGTACCATCTGCTTTGATTTTCTTCAAGCCACTATTAATTTTTTGCACCAAACCATCATCACGACCTTTTTTGACTGCATAACCAAAGTACTCTACTTCTGAATCTGGATTTATCAAGCCATATAGCTGGTAATCCCCCATCTGATTACTGTAATACTGTAGGACACGTGAAATGTCATACGCCATATCTGCTTCACCACGTATCACTTGTTCAAGTTCCATAAACTGACTGTCTACCTCAATCACCTCAGCATCAGTACGCCCTTTTATCAATGCCTCTAAAGCAGGGACACCTGCTGACTCTGCCTGTGTGGTAAACTTGGTGCTATGTTGTACTGCTGTAGCAAAGTTATCGTATTTTGGTTTACCTTCACTGGGGGCTTCTCTTAAAATACCCATCCACTGTGTGTCTAAATAAGGATCTGAAAAGTCATATTTTTTCTGACGCTCAGGGTTAATAACGACACCTGTTGCAATGATGTCTCGTTCATGAGAGTTGAGCATATCCAACAATCCTTGCCAAGGTGAAGTAATCACTTCGACTGCAAAACCTTCTTTTTCACCAATTGCTCGGATAATATCAATATCAAATCCTTTTGGTTTTCCATACTCATCACTCAATACGAATGGCGGAAATGAAGCAATTGTACCAACAATATACACAGGAGCATCTGCAGGCAAGGTGCTAACAGCCGCTTCTTCAGGTGTGGTTATCTCTGTACTATTGACAGCAGTTGTATCTGCTGTCGAATCTGGTGCTGTTGGCTGTGGAGACTGGTTACAACCTGCCAATCCTAATAACGCTGATATTACTAATACTTTCCATTTGTGTTTCATATCCAATCCCTATTTTTGATTAATGGTATTTAACTTTAATAATTAATAATTCATTTATTATTGACATGTCTCATCCATGTCACAACACAGAAATTAAACACTTAGTACTAATAGTGCAATATTAGTTTACTAAACAAACTTGCAACTGTCAGATATTTTTTTAAATTATTTAAATATAACTATCTCAATGACATAGTTAACTAAAAAATAAATGAATTAAAAATTCAACAGCTACTTATAAAAGGGATTTAAAAAAGCTATCACAAAAAAACCACTTTCTTAGCAATTAAGAAAGTGGCTAATTAGTCATTAATATATATTAAAAGTAGATATCAGATCTTAAGATAAATCGAACTGAATCGCATAACGTTAAACTGCTAATGGCTCAATTAAATATAATAAGACTTACGTAAAAGCGTGACAATCGCCTTATAAAGCGACTGAAAATTATATTGAGCCTCTGGAACGACATACAGCAACTACGTACAGCCAGCCTCCTTGATAAAAAACAATGATTACCAGTCGCTGATTAATCTATAAAACTGCGTAAGTCCGATATATCAATAATAAGACTATACCTCACTCTCAACTTATTTTACTAAATTGATATATGACCCCTCCCAAACCCTCCCCTTGAAGTAAGAGGAGGACTTAAAAACCAGTTCCCCCTCCTTTTTTAAAGGGAAGGCTAGGAGGAGGTAGAAGTTGAGAGTGAGGTAACACCATAATAAATTAAGACATCTGCTCGACTGGAATACGCAATGCCTTAGGCAAGCTAAAGGTAACATTCTCCTCAATACCTGCCAACTCATCGGGTACTTTGCCACCCCAATCTTGTAACTGATTCAACACATCTTGAATCAAAACCTCAGGGGCAGATGCACCAGCCGTTACACCAACACGCTCTACCTTATCAAACCACAACTTGTCCATCTCGCCTGCATTATCTATCAAATATGCCTTACAACCCATACGCTCGGCAAGCTCACGCAAGCGATTGGAGTTTGACGAGTTAGGTGAGCCAACCACCAATACAACTTCACAACGCTCTGCTAAATCTTTGACCGCATCTTGGCGATTTTGGGTGGCATAACAAATATCATCTTTGCGAGGACCTTGAATGGCAGGAAACTTATCTCGTAGCGCATCAATAACCACAGCTGTATCATCCATAGATAGTGTGGTTTGGGTGACAAATGCTAACTTTTCGGGATCATGCACATTTAGGCTTGCCACATCTGTTTCATTTTCAACCAGATGAATTTGTCCACCATGGCTGCGATTAAACCGCCCCATCGTCCCTTCAACCTCAGGATGTCCTGCATGTCCAATCAGCACTGCATCCATGCCCTCTCGGGCAAATTTTGCTACTTCAATATGTACTTTTGTCACCAATGGGCAAGTGGCATCAAATACGGTTAAATCTCGACGTTCTGCTTCTTCTTCAACGGCTTTGGAGACGCCATGTGCTGAGAAAATTACAATTGAGCCATCAGGTACTTCATGCAGCTCTTCTACAAACACAGCCCCTCGCCTTGCAAGGTCAGAGACGACAAACTTGTTATGTACCACTTCATGACGAACATAAATCGGTGGTGGAAATCGGGCTAACGCCTCGTTAACGATGGCAATGGCACGATCCACGCCTGCACAAAACCCACGAGGATTGGCAAGATATATTTGCATAAAGATGCCTATCAATAGATAATTTGACTAAAATAACATGAATAATATGCAAAATGGCATACGCGCCTACTTTAGCATATTTTTAAGGTCGCTTACTTTCTTTAAACTTTATACATCGGTTATAGTGACTGACTAGTGACATAGTATAATAAAGCAAAGTCTATTATATTGGTTGAAAAAAAATTAATTGAGAAAAAATCATGAAAAAATACATACTGGCATCATGTTTTTTGCTACCCACACTAAGTTTTGCAAGTAATATCCCAAAAGCGTTTGATACCCGCCCTGTCTTACCCAGCGTTAATAAAATGCGTCATGAGGATTGGACATGGAAAAATTTTGCCATGTTACCAAATATGGAAAAACTACACACAGACCCTCAAAACAAAAATCGTTATATGATGACCCAAACCATCAGTGATGAGAATCCACAAACCACCATTACTTTTTATGGGACAAAACAACGTCCTGAAGTTGCCGTCATCGAAGCTCGTACTTGGGGTGCAGGAAATACCCAAGACTCACTTTTTATTCGACTAGATATGCTAAAAGGCAATATTCCTTTAAAAAGTAACTGTAACTTTAGACAAGTTTCTATTAGCGAAAGTGATAAAGACAGTGATGGTTTTAGCTATGAAACTGGTGCAACATTAGACTTTCAACAAGCCTATATCTTGCCAAAAAATATTAGCTCACTGCCTGCCGCTAAACATGATTTATATGTTGCCAGCTCACAGGTAGAAACCTATGTCATCACAGGTTCATTTCAAACCCAAGCTTATACGCTATCTGTCATTACCCCTCAAAAAAATAAGCTTGGTCAACTGATAAATACCTATGGCTGGAATACAAACAATCAAGGCAAAAAGGTAAACTGCACTGTCAATTAACCCTTGTTTATTCACTATGGCTCATTCACTATGAATGATGCTCATGGTTATTTTATAAATTCTTGCCTCTTTTTATAACCTATAAGGAATTTTTGATGACAGGTTCACTTTTTATTATCACCGCTGCTTCTGGCACAGGCAAAACTTCATTGGTCAAGCAGCTTATCGCTACCACCAATGATGTCGCTGTCAGTATTTCTCATACCACCCGTGAGCCTCGCCCAGGTGAAATCAATGGTCAACATTATCATTTTACTGACACCACCACCTTTGTCGATGGCATACAGTCTGGACTATTTTTAGAACATGCAGAGGTTTTTGGTAATTATTATGGTACATCACAAAATAGCGTTACTGAACAACTCAATGCTGGATTAGATGTGATTTTGGAGATTGACTGGCAAGGAGCTTTGCAAGTCAAAAAGTTATTTGATGATGTCACCATGATTTTTATTCTACCGCCAAGCCTATCAACACTGCGTCAACGCTTATCAGGTCGAGCGCAAGACAGTGAGGCAGTGATAGAAAAACGTCTTGCGGGGGCAGTTCATGAGATGTGTCAATATATACACTTTGATTATGTGGTGATTAATGATAATTTCGATGTGGCACTGACTGAGCTAAAATCTATCATCATCGCCAAACGTCAGACTTTGGCTCGCCAGCAACAACGCCATGCTACTACCATCTCGTCCTTACTTAGTGAGTCTGACTGACACCCATCATAAATTATTGCAGTTTTTCTGCTTTAATTTTGCTATAATGAGCAGTTATTCTTATTTTCTTTCCTAGTATGGGTGTTTTACCATTCATTAGGATAAGTTTTGGCTTTTTTGTAGAGGTAAATATGGCACGTGTCACCATTGAAGATTGCTTAGATAATGTTGAAAACCGCTTTGAGTTGATATTAGTCGCCAGTAAGCGCGCTCATCAACTTGCCAAGGGCATTGCAGAACCAACTGTTGAGGTTGATAACGACAAGCCCACCGTGTTGGCACTACGTGAGATTGCCGCAGGTCACATCACCCGTGATATTTTAAATCAACCAGAACACCATTTTGCCACCAACTCACTAGATTTGGCTTTAAGCAGCGGACATGGCTTCTAACCTACATTTAAGATAAATGCGATAAAAATGCCACAATAACTATTTTATTGTGGCATTTTTTATACATTAAGTTTTATGCTCTGTAATGTCTATATATACCTAATATACCTATAGCTACAAGAAAATAATTCAAACTAATAACAAAAAGCTGAGTAAAAATAAATAAACACCCCACTATCTTTGCCAATTAAGGGCAAATCACTTCAGTTTATCTTATTTTTTGTATTTTGTTACATGGTGATAAAAATATGAGTTGACAGCGTCTTCAATATAGGATTAATTAGAGAGTAATACCAAGCATTATTTCGATGATTTTTTATGGCAAATATTTTTTATAACAAATATAACAACATCTAATAGGACTTAATGAGTCTTATTTATAATTGATGAATATAGTTGTGTAATGGCATATATTGAAGAATTTAATTATTCACCCGTAAATTAAATTCTTATCATCTATGATGATGCTCTATTGATTATACTAATTTTCAAATTGATTTTAGTGAATCACTTTAGTCGCTTAAGTTTGTTACCATTGGTTACTCACCTAAGCGACTTTTTTGCCCCTATCAGTTTGGTATTACAGGGTATTTAGTCAGTCTAAGATAATTTCACCACAAGACAAGCAAACGCAGCTAACTAATACCGTGGTGGATTTATAGGCGGCAGACTATATTATAAATTAAACACATTTTATTTCTACTTAAGGATTGTTTAGCCATGTTATTGTCATCAGCCGACTCGCCTATTCCTCCTACTCGTTCTGCTAACAATATAACAGAGGGACAAGACAATTCTGTTACTGAAGGTCATACCCTAAGCGCTATCTCCCCCAGTCATTTATCAGAGGCTCCGACAATAAAACCACTAAATCATTCTAGTGATAAAAACCATCTGTCTCTAAATCCACCCAAATACAAAAAAAAATCAAATCAGGATAATAAGAGCATGACAGTTGCGAATAATAACACACAAGACAATAATCACTTACCTCCCCTACCCAAACTGAGTCATCACTTAGTTGATGAAGCACGTTATAATTTACTACGTGCCATTGCTTATATGACTAAAGAAGAACAGCTTGAAATCATTGATGCGTGTACATTTGGTGACATTGCCCACATCAAAGATAAACGTAAATCAGGTGAGCCATACATCACCCACCCCATTGCGGTGGCTGAAATTTTGGCAGGGTTTCATCTTGACCGTGACACCATCATAGCCGCCATTTTACATGATACTGTTGAAGATACAGAAGTGACGCATGAGGATTTGGTAGCGCGTTATGGCAAGGTGGTGGCTCAACTCGTTGATGGAGTCACCAAACTTAAATCATCAAAACGTAATAAACAACAAAACAAAGCCGCTACTTTCCATAAAATTCTTACTGCCACCTTAAATGACCCTCGGGTACTGATTGTCAAGCTTGCCGACCGCTTACATAATATGTCTACCCTTGATGCAGTGCGACCAGAAAAACAAAAAGCCACTGCCCAAGAGACATTGGAATTTTATGTACCCTTTGCGCGTATTATGGGGCTCAATGACATTGCCGACTATATGGAGATATTGTGCTATCGCAACCTAGACCCTGTCATGTATACCAAAATGTCAGACAAACTGTTACAACAAGGGTTGGGGCGTAATTTCCAAAAAGATGCTATCCATCGCTATCTCACCAAAGTGCTCGATGCGCTTGAGTTATCTGCACATGTACGTGTATTAGATAACCGTGTCCTTTTGTATCGACAATTTTTCCGTAATCGTGGTGAGATAAATAGCCTGTTACGTCATTATGCTTTTGAGGTGGTAATGGGTAGCATTGATGACTGTGATACGTTGGCAAACTACCTGATTAGCCAATACAATATTCCTGAAGACTGTATTGAAGATAATATTCGCCACCCTTTACCAGGCGGTAAACAGTCTTTGACCATGCGCTATGAGCATGATAATGATACCATTACGGTGACTATATTAACTCGGCGTATGCAAGCAGCGGCTAGATTGGGAGTGATTGGTGTTGAACATGCCTCTGAGGTCAGTCAATCGGTGATTCAAGCATCACTGCGTAATATGAAAGACATCATCAGTCGTCACTCCCAAGATGCAGGTAGTGACGATGATTCTGCAACAGTTGATATTATTGATAATTTATTAAGCTATTTAAATGAGCGTAAAATCCTATGCTATAGCCCACAAGGTCGTGCCTATGAGCTACCACGAGGAGCAACTGCGTTAGATTTTGCCTATGCTGTTGGCCCTATGGTGGGTAACATTGCAGTGGGCGCAAATATTGATAATAAACCTGCCAAATTAGGTACGGTGGTTAAAAATGGTCAAACAGTAGAAATTGAAGTTGATAAATCAGCAAAACCCAAAGCTGAATGGTTAGGCTTTGTGGTAACCAATAAAGCCCGTCGTCAACTGCGACTTTGGCTCAAAGATTTATCCACTGATGAGCAACGCCAACATGGTATGCAGGCGTTAGATAGGGCTTTAAAAACTTATGATAAATCACTCACTGACCTCACCGATGAGGACTGGCAAAGTCTGCTTACTTGGCGCAATATTGAGGATAAAAACGCCTTATTTGAACAAATCAGTGCGGGGTCACTATTACCACAGTTGGTAGTCTCACGCCTATTTAGTGAAGAGATTGCGCTAAAACAAGCCCATGCGCAAGCACAAGGTATGCAGCTACCTCAGCATTTATTGGCAGACATGGCAGGTCTTGAGATTGACTTTGCCAAATGTTGTAACCCCATTTATGGTGATCCAATTACAGGACATTTATCCCGTGATGGCTTGGTATTACATCGCCATAAATGCTACTCACTTGATAACATTCGTGAATTTTCCCCTTATCAATTATTTCAACTGCAATGGCTTGATGAAGATACCATCAATCAGCGTATCAAGCACCCAAGTGACAGGGTTCATTTTACCGTTTATTTAAAGCTAAATTTGGCACTGACAGAAGAACAAGTCAGCCAAGCCATTTATGAGCTACGTCAAGTCAATATTGGGGTAAAAAAGGTCAATGTGCGTAGCAGCCATACCATCATTCAAGTGGTGGTACGCAGTCGCAATCATTTATCAGAAGGTATCCGAGCATTGCGTCCCCATCTTGGCTTTCCAAATATCGCCCGCTTATATCAATACGTTGACCCCGATAGAAACATTGATAAAAATAGCGATAAAAACGATAAAAATAGCGATAAAAATAAAGGTGGTAAAGGTGATAGCAAAACCAATACCAAAACTGACACTAACAATCAACCAGACTCTTCACTTAATAAGTGATTTAATAAATTGCTTTATAATCTTAACAAACCAACAAGGAAAATTTTATGTCTCGTGAAGTTATTAATACCGATAAAGCCCCTGCTGCTGTTGGCACATATTCACAAGCAGTAAAAGTCAGCAACAGTGGTCATACCGTTTATTTATCAGGACAAATTGGCTTAGACCCTGCCACCATGCAACTACAAGAGGGTTTTGTAGCACAAGCAAAACAAGTCTTTGATAATATTGAGGCTGTTTGTGAAGCAGCGGGTGGTTCAATCAAAGATGTGGTGAAATTTAATGTGTATCTAGCTGACCTCAATGACTTTGCTGCGTTAAATGAAATCTTTGTAGAACGTCTGCAAGCCCCCTACCCTGCCCGTGCAGCATTTCAAGTGGCAGCGCTACCTATCAGCGCATTGGTAGAGATTGAGTCAATTATGGTATTGCAAGGCTAAGGTATAAGGTTAAAATAGTCTAATTTTTATATAGTCGAAGAATACTAAAACAGATATACGGCGACTAAATGCTGATAAATAGTGCAGATAGTACAGTTAGTACAGCAAATGAGGTCAACACCGTCGCTGTTTAGTGGTTCTTTGATTATTATAATAAGGAAACACAATAAGGAAATCCGATAATGCTTATCAGTGTTGCTCTGCCTGTACCACTTTATCGGGTTTTTGATTATCTTGCTCCCTCTAATGCTGTACTACCATCAATAGGCAGTCGGGTACAAGTGTCCTTTGGACGCCAAACACTTATCGGTATTGTCGTCGCTTATGTCAACGCCAATGACTGCCCCATTGACCCTGCCAAACTCAAACCAATTAAACAAGTTCTTGATGATGAGCCATTAGTTGATAAGCCAATGCTTAATCTTGCCCGATGGCTGGCTCGTTATTACCATTATCCGCTTGGTGATGTGCTGGCAGTGATGCTACCGACCCTGATTCGTCAAGGCAAACCATTGGATTTACTGATACGCCACTGGCGAATATTGCCTCACGTCACCGAAGATGACTTTCATAGCAATGCCAAAAAACAAAAACAGCAGTTTGCCATGCTCAAGCTACATGGCAAACATGGGGCAAGTGAAGATACTTTACTAATGGAAGGTATGCAGCGTCCTTTTCTAAAACGCCTTGAAGATAACGGCTTAATTGAGCATTACTTTGAACACAAACCTGCCCCCCCACCTATCAGCCTAGCAAAATTGCCATTAGATTTAAACGATGAGCAAGAGACTGCCGTTCAGCAAATTTATCACGCCTGTGAGCAAAATCAGTATCAAGGCTTTTTGCTCAATGGTGTCACTGGCAGCGGCAAAACTGAAGTGTACCTGCAAGCCATGCAACCTGTACTGGAAGCAGGTAAACAAGTGTTGGTATTGGTGCCAGAAATTGGACTGACGCCACAAACCAAAGCCCGCTTTGCCAATCGCTTTGCCGCCAGTATTTTATTGCTACATTCAGGACTCAATAACAGCCAACGTATGCAAGGCTGGCAAGACTGTCGTCAAGGTCATGCTCAAATCATCATCGGCACTCGCTCAACCCTATTATATCCCTTTGCTAATTTGGGCTTGATTATAGTTGATGAGGCACATGACCTATCCTACAAACAGCAAGATACCCTACGCTATCATGCTGCGGATGTGGCATTATATCGGGGGTATCAACTGGGCATTGTGGTAATATTGGGAACAGCAACACCTTCATTAGAGCAATTTAAACTGGTCGATGATGGTAAACTGACCGAGCTTAGATTAAGCAAACGCGCAGGACACGCCATTGCTGCAAGCTTACAGTTGGTCGATGCTCGACTTGCCAGCACTCAACATAGCAGCCTACCCAGTCCCTCTGATTCTACCAATACTAGCAACTCACATAACAGCCAAAATAATAGCCAAAATAACAGCCAGACAAAAACTGGACAACAGCTATCCATGAATTTGCCTGATACGACCAAAAGTATACATGGCAAAAATAAAAATTCAGCAAGCAATGCGAACGCTGTCGGTATCAGCAAACAATCACAAGATACAGGGCTAACTGATGGGGTGATTACCGCCATACGCCGTACTTTAGAAGCAGGCAATCAAGTATTGGTATTTTTAAATCGCCGTGGTTATGCGCCAATTTTGCTGTGTTCTGCCTGTGGCTGGCAAGCAGACTGTCCACGCTGTGAGGCACATCTAACTGTTCATCATAGTCAGCTTGAGCAGCAAAAACCCTCTTACCTCAAATGCCACCACTGTGATTGGCAAACCAATATTGCAAAGGTATGTCCTGATTGTAGTAGTCCCAATCTTGACCCTGTTGGCATTGGCACCACCCGACTCAGCGAAAGCCTACATGCTATTTTTTCCAATCCACAAACCAGTAAAACTATCTACCCGATTATTCAAATCGACCGAGACACTACCCGCCGCAAAGACAGTTGGGAAAATATTTATCAACGTATCAACCAAGGTAAACCTGCTATTTTGGTGGGTACACAAATGGTCGCCAAGGGTCATCACTTCCCCAATGTCACCTTAGTGGTACTACCCAATGCTGACCGTGGCTTTTTATCAGCAGATTTTCGTTCACCTGAGCATACTGCCCAACTCATTATCCAAGTAGCTGGGCGCGCAGGACGAGGTGATAAAGCGGGTAAGGTACTTATCCAAACGCTGCAACCTGACAACCCATTACTGCTCAAATTGGTCAAAGATGGCTATATAGAATTTTCTCTTGCTTTGCTTGAAGAACGTCGCCTTATGGGGCTGCCTCCTTATACTCATGCTGCCTTGATACGTTGTGAAGGCAAAAGTATCGAACGTACCACTCAGCTCTTAACAGATGCCATCGCTATCCTACCCAAACCCAATCAACTGGCCATTTTAGGACCAATTGACGCACCGATGCGCAAAAAGAACAGTCGCTATCAGTCACAGTTATTATTGCTCAGTCAAAGTCGCCCCCATCTACATCAAATATTGCAACAATGGTGGACACACGTATTACAACTACCTGCTGCAAAATATCTAAAACTGACCTTAGATATTGACCCTGTGGGTTGGTGATTTTTTTGCTAAACTGAGGATAGCAATAAATAAAATCATATTAATAATAAAATAAGGCTTATCATTATGAGCATCTTGCAAACTTCTGGCTCTCATCATGATAATGATAATCATCATCATAGCAGTCATCATCATGGCAACAATAACAATTCTAATAGTCACAATCAGGACAGTCACCATAACCACAAGCATATACAGCATCAGGATAACAACCAACAACGTATCTTATTAATTAGCTTTGCCATCATTACAGGATTTATGCTTGTAGAAGCAGTCGGTGGTTGGCTCACAGGTAGTCTGGCATTATTATCCGATGCAGGGCACATGCTCAGTGATGCAGTTGCTTTGGGCGCAACCTTACTGGCATTTAAAATTGGCGAAAAAACAGCAACCAAACAAAAAACCTTTGGTTATCGTCGTTTTGAGATTCTTGTTGCAGGAGTCAATGGGGCAACGCTGGTGATTATCTCATTGATGATTATCTATGAAGCGTTTCTACGCTTTTGGCACCCTGAGCCTATTGCCAGTCAAGAGATGCTTATCATTGCAACTATTGGTATGTTGGTTAATATATTGGTAGCATGGCTATTACATCGCAGTGGTGCTGAGCACAGTCACATCGGTCACAGCCATGCAAATCATAGCCATTCACATATTGACGACCACACCAACAATCACTCACAGCAGCATGTAGATAAACATGCCCACTCCTCTGCCGATTCTCATAAAAACTTCAATACACCTGACCCCACTTCCACTACTGAAAAAAACCTTAACATGCAAAGTGCCTATTTGCACGTTTTAGGAGATTTACTCGGCTCTGTTGCAGCGATTATTGCAGCAGTGGCTATGATTTATTTTGGCTGGTGGTGGGCAGACCCTGTTGCCTCGCTCATAGTATCTGCATTAATTTTATTTAGCGGCTATCGAGTGGTGCGTGACTCGGTGCATATCTTAATGGAAGGCACACCTAATAATATGTCACTGGCAACCATAGAAATGCAACTACGTCAACATCCACAAGTACAAGCGGTGCATGACCTACACGTTTGGAGTATTACCAGTGGCTTGCATGCGCTATCTTGTCATGTGATGGTCAATGGAGCGATTAGTATTGATGAATCTAGCCAACTGATTCAGGAGCTTGAAACTTCCCTGCAAACATTAGGCATTAATCACAGCACCATACAAATTGAAAGCCAAAGCCACCCACAATCGCTGGCGCATAGTAGCTCACTAGTCTGTGACATCACCCATAAATAAGCCCTCTTAATAGCTTAAAACTGTTCTTTAAACATAGTAAATACCCATTTCAACATAGGAAAGACCAACCAAATTACAGCCGCAATCATGGTTAAAAACCCAAGCCCCAAAACACTTAAGCGTATTAACATATCCAAATCACCTGCCCACACCTCTGGGGCAATGGTTGGTCCTACTGTAGACATAAATGCCAAACAAAACCCAAAAGCGGCAATTAGCACACTAATAACTATCCGTCCAATGACTTTCACTATGATGGGCAACTTAACTGATTGACTCAAGCTAGAGGTGCCATTTGAGTTTATATCCATCATTGCCACTTCCTATATATTCTATTCTGTATCTTAAAAAGATATATATATTAAAAAATACGACACCTAATGTCGCAAAGTATATCGTAAACCATTTATTTTATTCATTTATTATAGTACGCTAATAAATAGTACGCTAATAAAATAAAAACAGCCAACCACCACAAAAATTAACAAAATCATCTCAAAATATAATTATTTTTCATACCCCTGTTTCAATGTTAAAAAATGCAACTGACTATTAGGATCTGTTGAACTTTCACCCTATCAGGCTAATATCCATAAGGGATACAGCTATTTTTTACTTTCAGGTAAAAATTGGCTAAATTTGCATGATGAAGCGTTAATGAACTGGTTAATATCCCGCTGTTATTAACAAAAGCTACCTGCGTTCATTGCCTTGACTAAGTCACTGTTTATTAAAATCAGTATCTCAATTTTTCCTATGAAGATGAATGTTCAACAGACCCTAAAAATATAGCTGAAGTTAAACAATTAATCATAAAAAAAGGACAAACTTATGATGTTACCCATTGAAAATAACCAGACTTTTTTATTATTTTTTCACGGTTTAGATTCCAGTAATGAGACCAGTAAATACACTTGTATTAATCGTCAACCTAAATATTGCCAAACAGTTGACTATCGTAATCACTTTAAAGAAATATTTACTATTTATGATGAGTTAATTCAGCAAAAAATAGCAGAGTATCCACAAGTTGTATTGGCAGGACACTCATTAGGGGGCTGGTTTGCCAATCACTTTGCCCATAAATATAATCTACGTGCCTTGCTTATAGCCCCTTGTATCAACCCTAGCGAAGCACTGGCTGACCGTATCCCCGAAGTTGCCAATATGGACTTGTCCTTTGACACCACAAACCCACAAAAAACGTATGTCATGATAGAGAGTGATGATGAGCGATTAGATGTGGCAGTGGCTCGGCAAACTTTAGTAAATCTGCCCGAAAATTGGGAAATAGAATATTATAAAGGTGGTCATCACCGCATCGCTCGAGCGGACGAGATTTGGTATTATCTCAATGATTTATGTGATGATCCGATTGTTTGGATTGATGATGCAGAGATTTATGGTGAGGATTAAACTAATAATAAAATGCCAGTAAAATAACTCAACTATGACCGTTTTACTGGCATCTTTTTACATCTAATTTAATATCTAGGATAGCTATAAAAGATTGATTATAACCACTGCGTTAGCGACGCTGCTCCACAATTAAACTATCAATTCCATTATTTTGTAATTTCTGCTGTGCACTGACCACCGACTGACGATTGGTCATTTTATTAGAAATCACTTGATAAATGGTCTGCCCATTTGCTGTTTCATTTTTGATAACCTTAGCATCTACTCCTGCCATCAGCACTTGTGCACGACGACGATCGGCTTCATCGGCATTAGTGTAGCTATTGATTTGCAAAATATAGGTTCTTTGTGGTGTGGTACTTCTGGTAGTTGTTGCTGCATTGCTATTAGTATGGTTATTAGCACTGTTATTGGTATTACTTCCGCTCGTATTAGATGATGCATCTGTACCATCATAAGTTTCTTGCTCTTCTACAACCACAATCTCATTACGAGGCACACGAGTACGTGTTGGCTCTTGCTCAGGCAGTGGATTTAAGATGGTCTCCTCAGAAATACCAAAGTTTTGATTGTTTCTATTGTCATTAGATTGGCTGTTATCAGTATTAGAATCCGCTTCTGCTTGCTCATTTTGTGGTATGGGCACAAGTACGACCACATCAGGCTCTAATGAGTCTACTTGCTCTTCTTGTGGTGGGCGATCAACAATAATCGCTTCATCAGGAATGTTGGTAATTTGCTGCTCAGGCAATAGGTCATAAAACTCATACTCATTGTCTTGATCTGTATTTACCTTAGGTTGTACAACTCTTGGCTCAGCTTGAGTATCTGTTTGTCCCATATCAAAAGGATTCCATAGGTACAAAAACAAACCAATCATTAGCGTCAAAATAGCGCCCACAAACATCCAGATCAGTCCAGCTATACCACTACCACTATTTTGTTTTTGTGTTGCACCTTTTGGCTTTTTTGCTAACATTCTCAAGATTCTCCCAAATCATCGTCACCCATTTATAATCTATTTGTAACTTTTATACAAATACATTGCTGACAGATATCTTCGCTAAGCATTGATTGCACCAGCTATGACTGCTTTTTATACAAATTTTTATACAAAATACTCACTCACTGATTTTTAAGCATGTTTTTTTAAGCATGGTTATTATTACAGATAAAGTTGATAGAAACCATGGCTACCCAGTTTTTCATCAAAAATCCATGTATAGTCTGCCTACTATAAATCCACCACGGTGTCTCGCTAGATGTACTACGTGTACTATCTACACTCGGTTGCCTTGTGGTGAAATTATATTAGATTGACTATAGCACTTGACCATTGATACATTTACATACTGGTCGGAGCAGATAAGCCGAGTAAACTTAAGCCATTGGCAACCACTTGGCGCACTGCTTTTGATAGACGCAAACGAGCTTGCATCAATAACAGCTCTTCTTCATTTGGCTTATCACCTGAGATAAGGCTCACTGGCAAAATACGATTGTCGTTATACCAACCATGAAACAATGCTGCTAAATCTTTTAAATAATTGGTCAAGATATGAGGGTCATAGCCCGTTGCTGCTCGTTTTAATATCGCAGGATAAGCTGCCAATAGTTTAATCAACTCTCCTTCAACCTCAGCAGTTAATAATACTTGATGAGCCTTACCTTGAACATCATCACTACCATAACCCAGTGATTCAAGTTTTTCTAAAATGCTGCATACCCGAGCATGTGCATATTGAATGTAATAAACCACATTATCACGACTTTGCGATTTTGCTAATTCTAAGTCAAAGTCAATATGCACTTCGGGTTTACGAGCCACATAATAAAAACGTGCCGCATCATTACCCACCTCTTCACGCAGCTCTCGTAAGGTAACAAACTGACCTGAGCGTGAAGACATTTGCACTTTTTGCTCCCCTCGCCACAAGGCAACAAACTGTACCAAAATCACGTCCAGTTTATCGGCATCAATACCCAATGCAGTTAATGCTGCTTTGACACGTGGTACATAACCATGATGGTCAGCACCCCAGACGTTAATCACTTTATCAAAGCCACGGTCAAATTTGTTTTTGTGATAAGCAATGTCAGAGGCAAAATAGGTGGTTTGACCATTGGCACGGCGTACCACACGGTCTTTTTCATCGCCAAAGTCAGTCGATTTAAACCAGATATTACCGTCTTTTTCGTACAAATAGCCTTTTTCATCAAGTAGTTGCAATACGGGCTCAATCTCAGGCTCAATGGATTTTTCACTAAACCAGCGCTCAAACCGTACTCCAAAGTCATTGAGGTCATCTTTGATGTCTTCTAAAATACTGGTGAGTGCCGCATTTAAAAAGATGGCATAGCCTTCTTCGCCCAAGGCAGCTTTGGCATTGTGAATAAGCCCATCAATATGCTTTTCTTTATCACCAGAGATTAAGACTTGCTCACCTGCCTCATTATTTTGATACACTACATCTTCTGGTACATTAGCAAAAATATCACTGGCAGCATGCACATAGGCATCACCGTGTTGTGTCTTAATGGTTTGGGCAATGTCTTTGACATACTCGCCTTTATAGCCATTAACTGGAAATACAATAGACTCCCCACACAGCTGTAAATAACGCAAATAGGTACTGGTGGCTAAAATATCCATTTGCCGACCCGCATCATTAACATAATATTCACGAGTGACTTCATAGCCAACTGCTTCAAGTAAGTTTGCAACACTCATACCAAATGCTGCCCCACGCCCATGCCCCACATGCAGGCTAGAGGTCGGATTGGCAGAGACAAATTCTACTTGTACTTTGTTATCAGCAAATTCATCTGATAATCCAAAGTGTGCTTTTTTACTCAAAATCTCATCTAAAACCGCAAAACGAGCATCTGCATTTAAAAATACATTGATAAACCCAGGCCCTGCAATTTGTGCTTCTCGCAAACTGTCATTATCAGGTAGCGCAGCGACGATTTTTTCTGCCAATTGTCGCGGATTGGTTTTTGCTGCTTTTGCTGCTACCAAAGCAACATTACTGGCAAAATCACCATGCTCAGGATTTTTGGTACGGCTAATCTGGCTATTATTTTGCCAGTCTTCGGGTAGTATACCTTCTGCTTTAAGGGTTTGTACTGCTTGCTCAAATAGAGCAGCAATTTCATCAATGTGTGCTTGCGACATAACTAAAACTCGGATAATTGTTGATGATAAGGTGTTGATTACTCATTTGAATGTATTGGTAATGAGGAGTAAATAAAAGCTAAAATAACGGATAATATCGACCCATCTTTATATTCTACTGAATATTTTTAATACTACTTATTAATAAAAAGTTACTTGTTAATAAAAAGCTACTTGTTAATAAAAATAGAGAACTATAATTTTATCACAGAAAGCAAGCTTTACATTTGCTATCATTATGTTACCAGCAAGTTTAACACATAGCACCACAGACTCCGACTTATTATAATAGACCTGATTAAGTTGTTATCATCGCTGTATGGCTGCTTATTTTGCTGTATATTTATTTAATATTTATTGTCATTAGGATTGCTAAATGTTTGCCATCGCTGCTGAAACCGTCACTGCATGGGGTATGTATGTACTATTACCCATCTTTATAGGCATGCTATTTTTTATCATGTGGGATATATCCAAAAAATCAAACGCTGGTAAAGCAGGTACATTTTGGATTTTTGTGGCACTCGGAGCAGGCTTTGTAGGATTTTTGCTCAAATTGGTATTAGAAGTGGTGTTTGAAAAGTGGATTTTGTAGATTCTGTACGTTATTCACTCCATAAATAGTTAACTCAATAAAAATCATGTGGTATAAAGTGAGGGTAGCGAGTAATGATTACTCCCGTCACAATTACCACATGATTTTTTATTCATATCCATTCAATAACTACTTTGTCGCCACCAATACTGCCCGTTTGGGTGCAGGATAGCCTTCGATAGTCTTACTACTATCATTGGGGTCTAAAAAGTCACTTAACGATTGATAGGTCATCCAATCAGTTGCCCGTTGTTCCTCTATTGACGTTATATCAACATCCACACAACGCACCTCACTAAAGCCAACTTTTTCTAGCCAGCCAATCAATGCTGGTACAGAGGGCAAAAAGTACACATTATTCATCTTCGCATAACGCTCATGTGGCACTAAAACGGTGGTTTTATCGCCTTCTACTACTAAGGTTTCTAACACCAATTCACCGCCTATCCGCAGTTGGTTTTTAAGCTGTTGCAAATGCTCAAATGGTGAGGGACGATGATATAACACCCCCATACAAAATACGGTATCAAACAGTTGACCATGTTGTTCAGTGGTGGCGGGCAATGCCTCTAAACCCACAGGAATAAAATGGGTCGTATAATCATCAAAGCCACCAATAAAGTGGCGTATCGCCATAAATTGATGATAAAACAAGCAAGAAGGGTCAATGATAACCACCATTTTTGCCCCTGCCCCAGTCATTCGCCAGCCATGATAACCAGAGCCACCGCCCACATCTAGCACTCGCCTGCCCTCGAGTGAGCTGATATGTGGAGCGATACGTTGCCACTTCCAATCACTGTGCCATTCGGTATTAATAAACACCTTATGCTCATTGCTCCCAATCTGAAAAGGTCCTTTTCGCCACGGCATTAATTGCTTTAATAATGCGGTGATTTGCTTATGTTGTGATTCGGTTAAGTCAGCATGAATGGTGATGGCGTCAGCATTGAAATCGACGCTTGTCACCGCTCCTTGCCCTATCAAATCTGGCAGTTTTTCTACCGCACCAAGATAAGCAGGTGCATGAGCGTAACGGCGTTTGTCTTTGATGGTGGTTAGCCATTCTGGTAGGTTAGCTAACCATTCATGGGCAATGGGGTGATAACGGGATAACTGTAATAAGGCTAAATATAGCTCTTGTTCGGCGGTAAAAATACTGTCTTTACTGGCTATTTTATTAGGGGTTAAACTGGTCAAGGTTTTGCTCACTCCAAACAACAATTTGCTGAAAAATTGGCAGGATACTATGCCCTTTTTCGGTCAACGAATATTCTACTTTTGGGGGAATTTGGGGATAAGTGGTACGGCTAATAAGTTGTGCTGTTTCCAGCTCTTTTAGCTGGGTTGCCAATACCTTTTCGCTAATGCCTGCAATGGCATGATGCAACTGGCTAAACCGCATGACAGAATGTTTCACTAATAAACAAATAATAATCGGTTTCCATTTACCACCGACTAATAACATAAACTGGGTAATGGGACACTCATCAGCTAGTAAATAAAGTTTGTCATTACCCTCATGACTGCCCTCATCATTACCAATTTGACTATTCATTTGGTTATCAACTTGGTTAGGCTGACTGGCTTGGGTTTCGATTGCATTTTTAATGATATGTTTAGTTACAATTTTTGACATAAGCGATAGCCCCTACCCACTTTGATAGCAAACCTTTGGGTTAGTTACCTACTTTGTTGTGCGTTCTTGTTAAGTTTTTACAAACTATTTATGCTCAATTTTCCTTTAATCAAATCTCTAACATTTAATAGGAAAACATGATGAAAAATATTTTAATTACTGGTGGCACATCTGGGATTGGTCTGGCAACCGCAAAACTTTTAGCCAATAGCGACCCAAATACTCACGTTATCATTACAGGCAGTCATGATAAAAAAATGCAACAGGCTTTGGCAGAATTACCCAAAAATTGCACTGGTTATATTGCTGATAACATTAACTTAGATTCGATTAATAACTTAGCACAAAGTATCAAATCCAATCATCAAACCCTACAAGGCGTTTTTATTAATGCAGGTATTTGTGAATTTGCCCCTTTTGCTGAAACCACAGATACGCAGTTTCATAAAATGATGATGGTGAATTTTAAAAGTGCTTATTTCACTTTGCAAAAATTATTACCTTATATTAGTGATAACAGTAGCATTGTGTTTACCAGCTCTATTGTAACACAAAAGGCATTTGCCAATACCAGCGTCTATACCGCCTCAAAATCAGCATTAGAAGGCTTAGCCAGTGTGTTAAATGTGGAATTACAACCACGCAAAATACGAGTAAATATGGTTGCCCCAGGGGTAACGCTAACTTCTGTGTTTGAACGGGCAGGTATGAGTGATGAGCAAATCAATGCCATTTGTGATGAGCAAAAAAGTAATTTGTTAGGGCGGATTATCATGCCAGAGGATATTGCTGGTACGGTGTGCTTTTTATTATCACCCCAATCTGAGGCAATGCGAAATGCTCGCTTGGTGGTCGATGGCGGACTAACCGTTTAGGGTTGAGCGATTACAAATGGATTAATAAACTTAACCCCTGTTGCTTGAATGTCTTTTACATTTCGAGTGACAAGGGTTAAATCATGCACCATTGCAGTAGCTACTAACTGTTTATCGATGGGATTATGTGGATTAATTGCCATTAATTTCCCCCAGACTTTGGCACAGTCCTCTGTAAACGGTAAAATATTATTAATCACTGTTAATAATTTATCATCATACCAATTTTGTAGTTTTTGAGCTTGAGGAAAATCATTTCTACGTTTTAATTTTTCTATTCCTTGAATGATTTCACCTAAGCTAACCACACTAATATAAGTTGTTATTTTTGCTTTATTTACTGAGTGGATAAAACTCAACAGATTAGAATCTTGCTTCACTTTAATAAGCTCACTGACGATATTGGTATCATATAAATACATTATTCTGACCAATCAATATCACGCATGACACTGTCTTCTCTGGCAAAAATATCCTCATCGTCATAACCTTCTAATTTTGGAATGGCTAATAGTGCCTCGTTTAGATTTCTAGGTCTTGATTTTGTTGCTGATGCTAACTGACCACCATTGCGATTGATTGTATCCAACACCATTTTTTGTTGAAAAGCCTCCAGACTCACCCCTTGTTCATCTGCCAATGCCTTAAAACAAGCGACCACATCCTCATCAAGATTATCTATTACTAATGTTGCCATATCCCCTCCTACTAACACTCACAGCTATTTTGTCTCAATCTTAGCATATAGTCTGCCTACTATAAATCCACCACGGTGTTAGCTACGCTTGCTGTACTACTTGTACTATCTGCGCTTGCTTGCCTTGTGGTGAAATTATATTAGATTGACTATACTATAAAACTATAAAACAAAAACGAGCAATCAAAAAAACTGTCATAATAATAGATAGCTACTTCTTGTATAGTCAATTCAAGATAATGCTGTTACAAGGAAAACGAGCGAAGGTGTACAGATAGTACTGCGAGCGAGTTTGACTTTGTGCTAGTTTTGTATTGAGCCGACTATAAATCTTAATCTTATTTTCTATCCCTGCTTCATTGCCATCATAGAGGCAAAATTTAAAAACTGAAACCACGTCAAACTTCGCTCAAAACCTACCTCTTTTAACCGCTGATGATGCTCATCTAAGGTATCAGTAATTAACACATTTTCTAGGGCATTGCGTTTACCGCTAATCTCCATCTCACTATAGCCATTTGCGCGTTTAAAATCATAGTACCGCTCAACCAACCATGCCTCATCTTGCTCATCATTAACATGGATTTTTTCGGTTAATAGTAAAATCCCACCTACCGTTAATGCCTGATAAATTTTTTGCAATACCGCCACACGGTCAGCCACTGGCAAAAACTGCAAGGTTAAATTTAGTACCACCATATCGCATGGCTCAAATTCTACCTCTCGAATATCAGCGGTAATCACCTCAATATCATAATCAGGGTAATTTTCTGCCAATACTTCACTGGCTTTTTGGGTCATCGCAGGCGAGATATCCACCGCCTTAATCTGCACCTCTGAGGCATCAAACCCGCCTGCCTGCTTATTGAGCAGTGCCATACTTGCTCCGCCGAGCGAACAGCCTAAATCATAAATTCGGCTAATACGTTCTCCCTTATCATTGCTTTGGCGAAATTGGCAATGACGGCGAGCAAAAATTGGCAACATCGCCAATACCTGCCCATAGCCTGGAACACTACGGCGTATCATATCAGGAAAGCACGCCACCACTTGTTCATCAAAAGAAAAGCGGGCTACTTTATCTAAAGGTGTGGTGAAAGGCTGGTCAAAAAGCGTATCGTGAGAGGGTTTTGAGGTATCTTTAGTCATGTTTTGTCTTATGGTGGTCAGAAAATATAAAGCTTTATGCAATCAAATGAACAGGATATTTTTTAAACATAGTATCTAACAAAATATCTTTAGACATGAGTTGACCACTCATCGTCACTTAACGGCTCAGTCGGGTCATAATTTAAAGTCACTTGTGACAAAATTGGGTGCGTATCACTACGTTGCCCAGTCGCAGATGCTTGGGTCATCTGTTGATGAATGGCATTAATTAATAAGTCACTCACAGCTTGAGTTTGTTTGTCTGCTGGCACAGTTTGCAAAAACTCATTTGCCAACTCATCAGGCAATTCAATGGTAATTTGCATGGCAATTATCCTTATATTTTTATAAAGTCATTCAAAGGCTATGCCAAATTATAACAAATTACACATCCTCACTTGCACCATTTACCACCTTTGCTAAGCTAAAACCACATACTCACAAATTAAGGAAAAATCATGCAAACCATTATCTTAGGCGGTGGCTGTTTTTGGTGTACCGAATCGGTATTTTTAGCGGTTAAAGGGGTGCAATCAGTCACTTCTGGTTATGCCGGCGGTTCAGCTGATACCGCCACTTATAAAGCAGTGTGTACAGGGCAGACCGACCATGCTGAAGTAATTAAGGTCGAATTTGATGAGTCTGTCATTACTCTTGATACCATATTAAATATATTCTTTACCATTCATGACCCCACCACGCCAAACCGTCAGGGTAATGATGTTGGCAGACAGTATCGCTCCGTTATTTTCTATACTGATGAAAATCAAAAGCCCATCATTGAAAAAACCATCAATAATTTGCGTGACATGGGTATTAATGTGGTCACAGAAGTTGCCCCTGCCCCTAAGTTTTTTATGGCTGAAGATTACCATCAAGACTATTTTAATAAAAATCCGACACAAGGCTATTGTCAGTTTGCTATTCCTCCGAAGTTGGCAAAGTTAAGACAAAATTTTGCTGACTATTTAAACTGACTCTTAAAATGGGGTTTCAACTATGAAACTAGCACCAATATTTGCTGTTTTTGTATTGATACTTGCTAGCAGTTATCCTGCCATGGCATGTATGCCTCATTCACCTGATGATGTGTTTATTGGGCGACTACAATCGGTTACGCCGATAAAAAATCCAACGAATGAACTTATTTTTAAGTTAACCTTTAGTAGCCATAAATTTGTTTTTCACTCATGGAAAAGTTGGTTTCAATATTCAAAACCCACACAGTGGCAAAGTCATTTTAAATCAAACACTATCAAAGATAACGATTTGGTCATTGGCTTGGCTTATAACCCTGACGGTAGTAAGCCTTCTGAATATCAAATAAGCACCTTTACTACGCTTAGTTGCGACAATAACCGCATAAAAGTGGGTAAACCCTTATCGCCATTTGTGGCTTGGAATAGAAAGACAGACAGTTGCAATCATGGTGAGTCACTGGGCTTATTAGATGGTTTTTTTGAGCATGAGCAAAATTATTATATTCAGCAACTGCAAAAGAAATACCCAACTTGTGATAAGCTCAATCACGCATTTTAATTGCTAACTATTCACCCTAATGACCATAAAGATAGCATCATAAGGATAAAATCATGAATCCAGAATTTTGGCAAAATCGTTGGGACAATAATCAAATTGGCTGGCATCAACCCAAAGTCAATCCCAAGCTCATGCAGTTTTTTGATACCTTGCAGTTGAATACTGGGTTAAATACTGGGCAAAGCAGCGGCCATAGCTGCTCTCGTATTTTAGTACCGCTATGTGGCAAAACGCTGGATATTGGTTGGTTAGCCAAACAAGGTTTGGATGTGGTTGGTATTGAGTTGGCACAGCCTGCTGTTGAGCAGTTATTTGAAGAGCTAGAAGTTACCCCTGACATTAGCAAACATGGCAAAGTCACTCATTATCATGCTCAATATGCCAAGCAGCATATTGATATTTGGCAAGGGGATATTTTTGATATGTCTGCTGAGCCGATTGGACAGGTGGACGCCATTTATGACCGAGCAGGATTAGTAGCTTTGCCCGATGATGCGCCAGATTATCTGCGCACCCGTTATGCTCAGCAGTTAATCAGGTTAAGTGGCTCTGCCAAACAGTTATTATTAACCTTTGATTTAAACCCTGAGACTCATGTTTCACCACCACCTTTTATAGTAACACCTGAAATGCTTCAGTGTTATTATGGTCAGCATTATCAAATTGAGCTACTAGATAAGGTGTATGCCGATAAAATCACATCACAGGGAACATCAGGCTATTTTGTCACTTGGTTATTAGCACCGCTATAAATGTCATTAACATCGCTGTAAATAAGTAATAATGTTAAAATTATGCTTATCAACATATAAATGTTTAAATTTAATAGGAAAAAGGCAATAACATGGCAGATTGGACAGAAGGCTATATCAGTGATATCAATTATACTTATGGCTACTACCCTTACTTAAATCCCAATAGCGTTATCATTCCATTTTTGACCGCAGGACTTGAAGTACCAAAGTTTGATACTGCTTGTGAGCTTGGCTTTGGTCAAGGTATCTCCATTAATGCCCACGCCGCTGCCTCAGATATGACATGGTATGGCACTGACTTTAATCCTGCTCACGCCAGCTTTGCTCAAGAGCTTGCGGACGTTTCTGGCAGCAATATTCATGTTTATGATCAGTCATTTGCTGAGTTTTGCAGTCGTAGCGATTTGCCCGATTTTGATTTTATTGGGCTACATGGTATTTGGTCTTGGATATCAGATGATAATCGCCACATTATTACTGACTTTTTACGCCGTAAACTTAGAGTTGGTGGCGTGTTATATATCAGCTATAACACTCTACCAGGCTGGTCTGCTGCTGCTCCCATTCGCCATATGCTCAATCAACACGACCACATACTTGGTAGTCGCGGTCAAAATATGCATAAACGGGTACAAGCCTCAATGGACTTTACCCAAAACTTGCTTAATATTTGTCAACCATTGGTTCAGCAATCACCATTTATTCCTCAAAAAATTGAGCAAATGCAAACCCTAAATCCCAATTATTTGGCTCATGAATACTTTAATTCAGAGTGGCAACCGATGTATTTTTCTGAGCTTAATGACTGGCTATCACCTACTAAAGCCACCTTTGCTTGCTCACCTAATGTCTTAGAGGACTTTGCTCTAAGCAACTTTACCGAAGAACAACAAGCACTTCTTGCCAATATAGACGACCCCATGTTTGCCCAAACTGTCAAAGACTACATGCACAATACCCAGTTTCGACAAGACTTTTGGGTCAAAGGTGCACGTAATATCTCGACCGCAAAGCTTGAAAAAACGTGGCAAAACTTACGTTTTTTAATGATATCCAATCGTGAAAACATCACTTTAGAAGCCTCTGGCAGACTGGGTAATATTACCTTACGACAAGATATTTATGAGCCAATTTTGGATATTTTATCAGATTACCAAATACACCGTGTGGCTGATATTTGGCAATCCCTAGCCGATAATTTCGAACAACCCTTGCTATTTGAAGCCTTAGCATTTTTGCAAGCCAAAGGGAATATCGTATTAGTACAAGAGCAAGCCATCGTTGATAAAGTACGTGTACATTGCCAAAAGTTTAACGACTATATTTTGCAGCAAAGTCTAGTTGAGCAAAATATCAAGTCATTAGCCAGTCCTTTGACAGGTGGTGCATTTAGTTTTAGTCAATTTGATTTGATTTTTTTATACGCCTATCAGCAAGGCAAAAAATCTACCAAACAACTGGTAAATATGGCATGGCAAACATTAACACAACAAGGCAAACATCTTGTTAAAGAGGGAAAAGACTTACAAACTGAAGAAGAAAATTTGGCTGAATTAAAGCAAATGGCAACAGAATTTACTAAAAATATCCTGCCCATTGCTAAGCGTTTACAAATCATCACAGATTAAAGCAAGGTTTAAAGCCTGTGTTTATAACCCGCAAAACCCACTCATTTTGAATTATAAAGACAGGCTATTAGAGTGGCGCATAAATAACAATATTAACTTCTGTTAAATCAGCTAATGCTTGTTCAATTTTTGGTTTAACTATTTGCCAATCGAGTCCGCCATTGCCTGCTCCTAATGCAGGAATGGCGATTGACTTGACCTGATTGTCGATAATAAATTGACGCAAATCTTGTAATCCTTGTTCAATCCAAACCATTTGTGACTTTGACCGCCAATGCTGTTTGGTGGGAAAATTAATAATCCATTTTACCCCTGTCGCTAGTTTGACTTCCTCTTTGGTATGGGTGACAAACATTTTACCCGTTTGCACTTCCCCTGCTTTACAGGCTTTAGCGTAGGCTTGCATATTATCAGGAAACTGCTTTTTAAACGCTAAAGCAATGCCTTTGCCCATCACCCCAACGGTGTTAACGGCATTGACCAATGCTTCTACTTTGGCATCAAGTAAATTTCCTGTGGTGTAAGTAATCATGGAAATCCTTTTAGTTAATCAAACAATAATCCAATAAAAATTATACGCTTACAAATTCAATGGCGGGCGTATCATAGCTATCAACGGCATTACTGCCTACTTTTTGCAAATACTGATTTACCAATGCAAACCCCAAATCATAGCCCACCCATTTTGGAATGCCTTTTTTATCATTACCAAAAAACCAATCTGCATGGCTATAATCTGTGCTATGCCATAGTTGACGAGATTTTTCTAACCAACTTTGTCTATCTTTATTATCAAGATGGTCAACATATATTGGTGTTTTATTCACAACCATACTTTCAAAATGGCATGCCAATCCTTCAGTAATTAGTGCCTCTAGTAATGTTTTACCATAACCCACCGAACCATGACGAAAACAGTGATGCAATTCATGAGCCAGTGTGGCGGTAAAAAGTTGCTGAAAGTTTGCCATTAAATAATCATTATCCTCTGGTAGCCACAATTGAATTTCATGTTCTGTCGGTGTATAGCCACCCATACCCATTTCAGGTGGAACATATTCATTATATTTAGCAATAACATCTACAGATAACGATTCTAAAATCATTACTTCATTAATTTGCTCAACTGCCACCGCAAATGACTGTTGAATATAATCTATCATCTTGCTTAATTTGCCATTAGCATTGAGTATGTGTAATTTTATAGCCATATATTCCACCTATTTTATTAGTTAATTCAACATCATATTAATACAAGACATTGATACGAAAAACTAAGCAAAGGTGGCAAAATGCTAAAATGATAATGTAACAGCTCAGTATTAAACAGATGATGCTAAAACTTTAATTTAATTAAATAATGCATATTATAAATTGCTCATAACTGGTCTTTATTTATTTTTTGTATTATATTAATAAGAATTATTATCAAATAAAAAGACACAGCCATGACCACCCCAACCCCTTCATTAACCGATGTTCCCGAAACCATGCTTTGGACACTGCACAATCGTGCCAGTGAAGCCATGCGTAGTGATGGCTGTATTGATGATCCTAAATGTTTAAGTATCTATCAAGCCATTGACTATGATTATCAGCGTTCATTTGGTAAGCCTGATGGTTCTCATGGCGTCCGCTCACAGCTTTTTGATGAGCATGTACGCAAATTTATCCATAAAAACCCAAATGCTGTGATTGTCAATCTTGGTGAGGGTTTGGAAACTCAACGCTTTCGTATCAAATCCCCTGATAGCGTATTGTGGCTATCGATTGACCTACCTGATGCCATTGCTATGCGTGAGCAGTTTATTACCCCTGATGAGCAACACCGCCATATCAGCAAAAGCATATTAGATACCAGCTGGTTTGATGATGTGCCTGAGGGTCGTCCTGTATTTATCACTGCACAAGGGCTATTTATGTATTTTACTCCAGAGCAGTTGCGTCCTTTATTTCATGCGATGGGACAACGCTTTATAGGGGCGAAACTGATGTTTGATTATTTGAATGTTTATTTTTCGCAAAAAAGCATCAGTGAAAAAGGCTGGATGAAAACGCCCCATTACCGCACACCACCCATGCCTTGGGGTATTTATCGTAACGAGCTTGAGCCAACCTTATCCAATTGGATTGGCTATCCTATCACTATCAATAATGTTACCTTTTTATATCCACGTAGATTGCGGGCATTACGCTGGTTTGTACAGACTGCCGAAAAACACCTCCCCTTTATTAGTAATCGGTTTCCTGGTATTTGCTGGTTACAGTTTAAAAAGACAAAAAAAACCTGATACATGCCAACACTTTTATTTTTTATGGAATTTGGTTACTCTTACAAAGTCTTTCTTTGTTAACAACAGGACTCTTGTTCCATGAATTATTGCATCAAACACTCCCAATTCAAATTAACCTTTGCCGTTATTAGCACATTGCTTTTTACTGGCACTGCCTATGCTGCCAAACCGCCTGCCCCCGAGCTATCTAATGCCCAATTTCAGCAATGTTTAAATGGCTTAAAAAACTCAAGTACCTTTCGTGGTGTGTCCAGTCAAACCTTTGAGCGTTATCGTCCTAGCCAACCTGACCCCAGCGTTATTCAATCTCTCAATTATCAGCCTGAATTTCAAAAAGACGTTTGGGATTATTTATCTGCTTTAGTCGATAAAGAACGGGTCGATGATGGTATTCAAGCTAAACACCAATGGTCAGATACACTGCGCCGTATTGAAGCTCGATATGGAGTGAAGCCAGAACATGTCCTCGGAGTTTGGGGTGTGGAATCTAACTTTGGGCAAACTTTGGGTAAAAAACCCTTATTTGACTCCTTAGCCACCCTATCATGCTTTGATCGTCGCCAATCTTACTTTCAAGGCGAATATGCCAATGCACTAAAAATTGTACAAAATGGTGACATTGCTGCCAGCGACATGACAGGTTCATGGGCAGGCGCATTTGGACAGACACAATTTATGCCCAGCACATTTTTAGAATTGGCAGTAGATTTTGATGGTGATGGTCGCCGAGATTTGGTTAATAGTGTACCCGATGCCCTAGCCTCTACTGCCAACTTCTTATCCAAGCGCGGTTATCGTAGTGGCGAGCCTTGGGGATATGAAGTAAGCAAACCTGCCAACTTTTGGGCAACCAGTAATCGCAGAGACAAAAAACCCATGAGCTATTGGCGCAATCAAGGATTCACCCTTGCCAATGGTCGCCCTCTACCCTATGATCTCGATCGCGCCGCTCTTATCATGCCTGCTGGCAATGATGGTCCTGCCTTTTTAGTGGGTAAAAATTTCGATACTTTCTACTCTTATAACGCCTCAGAAAACTATGCATTGGCTATTGCACATCTATCAGATTTGATTACCCGTGAGGACAGCAATCGTACTGATTTTATTACATCATGGCCAACCGATGACCCTGGTATTAGTCGTCAACAAGCCAAAGAGATTCAACAAGCCTTACTCAATGCTGGTTACGACATTGGTGAAGTTGATGGCATCATTGGTGACAATACTCGCAAAGCCATCATGCAATATCAAAGCAGTCGCGGCGTTTTTCCTGCCGATGGACGTGCTGGACAAAAGTTCTATCGTCTCATTACTAATACTAATGCACCAATAAATAACACCCAACCAGTACCATATCAACAATCACCTTATCAGCCCCATACACAGCCAACACCAACTGCCAATGACAGTATGGCGCAACTGATTAACAATAGAGCAAGCTATCGCCGTATTACAAATGCAGATGGCAGCATTCAACTGATACGTGTGGATGATGGCTCTTAATATAACCGCTGCCCAAGATAATAAAAATCATAAAAAAGACCCATAACAGCATTATGGGTCTTTTGGATATAACAAATTGCTATATAAATAAATTCACTGACTGACTAAACAAAAGGGGGCGGATTGGGTTTACCATTCTCACCATCCCAATTATCACGTGCTTTTTCATCAAGATCAGCAGAAGTTTTTGGTTCCCACTTGCCATTTTCTTTCCAAGTGTTATCACCCCAATCTTCCTCTTCTTCTTTTTGATCATCCCACTGTTTATAAGAACTTTTAGGATCAATGCCACGTCGTTTCATATCCGTAACTTGTTCTTCTAGGGTGTGAAACTGTTCAGTCTCATGCATAGCTTTTTCAAGGTCATCAAGTTCATGTTTTAACGCATCACTTTCTGGAGTACTCATTCTCATATTCCTTATTCTATTTTTGGTATATTACATCTGATATAACAAATTTATATATTAAATTAATAATACTATAAGTAGTTATATCAACTTCCACTTTTGATACTATCTTATGTTTATTAAAAATGGAAGTGTTAAAATTCTACTATAACGACACCATCAACACATATTAGATAACCATCAATACTAGAAATTATCGCTGAGTATTACTAAGCAGATGTATTAGAAATCACTTGTAATGCTTGTGAAGTTAATTGCCACAACTCACGAGAGGTGGATTGATTACTCACACTTTGTCTTAGCCATTGGTTGTCACATAACTGTTGCAACACATAGCGTAATACTGACTTCTTAATTTGACAACGTGATACTGCATGCGCCTTAGGCATAACACTTGTAATATGCTCTACCGCCATCTTAGATAAATGTGTATTCAAACAACGCGCCAATGTATCCGTGGTAAAAGGCTGGTTTAGCTTTGATAACATCACTAAAATTTGTCGCCAAGTTAACACCTCTGTTAGGCTCACCTCTCTTAAATTACCATCTTGATAAGCATGCGCTAAATAATCTACTGATAGCATATCATCTATTGAAACCATTTCTGTATTTTGTAGCGGCGCACCAAGCTCTGCCAAAAGTTGTCTTTCTATATCATCTTGCGACTTTGTTGCTTGCGTTGCTTGGGTTTTATATGATGAAGGCGTTTGTACAAATTCGTTTGAATTTGTTTGCAAAGAAGCAACCTGTTGTGACGATGTTAACGATGCGCCTTGCATTGCAGCCGCATTATGGCTCGACCAAGTAGGGTCGGTTAAATACACCATAAAATTTTTAAACACATTATTTAAATACTGCGCAAATACTTGTTCATACTGATAATAAGTAATATGTTGCTGATTTTGTGCTTCTACTAAACTGACAAAATCTTGACGCTGACGCTCCCATGTGCCCGTATTATTGGTATTAATAAAAATAAGCATCGGTTTACGTTTTGCCTTTGCGGTCAAATAGCTTAAATGCATCTGACTCACCCCTGACATATTTGTTTCCCCATAACTCTCGCCAATGATCATAATGACAAAATCACAGCTTTCAATACAACGCCGACTATAATTCATCGTCTCTGTTGAAATCACTGGCAAATCTTGAGTCAAAAATGCTTGTCGCTCAAAAAATAAAGCCAACTGTGAACTGACCAAAGGTTGTTCATTGGTGACTTTTATTATATGGGCATGGTAACGCATCATTTATTTATCCACTTATAGCAATACATCAACTTAGCTGAATAAAAATCCATCAGCTTATCTAAATGTTCTATCTTAAAAGATTAAAATAGAGACTGTTTTTCAAAATGTTTTAATTTGACTTGCTAGATTATACATACTTAAGTTGCTAGTTTAATGATTAAATTTAGTAGTTTTGCATCTCGTTTTGTCGCATAGAAAGCCAACTGAGTCATATTCGTCCTTATCTGCCATATATCTAAGGCAAGATTAATTGTGTCTTGCTGTTGATTTGGCAACTGTAGCTTGTCTGCCTTTTGTAATAAATCATACACACGCAATGCAATGGCTCGACCTGAGTCTACTACCCTTATGCTATAATTTTTTTCTTGTATGTGTGTCAATAAAAAATCACGAAAAAAAGGATAATGAGTACAACCCAATACAATATGATCCACATTTTGTTGAGCAAACTCTGCCAACATTGTCCGTAAATTATTGGCAGTGGGACTCTCTTCTGGCATGCCTGCTTCTACCCATGGTACTAAGGCAGGATCATACCACTTTGTCACCTGCACATTATTAGCTATAGCAACCTCTTGAATCACCCGATTTAACAAATCACCTGCAAGTGTTGCTTGTGTTGCAAGGACTGCCACATGCTTACTTTGACTTGCTAATACTGCGGGTTTCAGTGCAGGTACAAGCCCTACAATAGGCAGATTAGGGTAATATTGTCTTGCCAACTCTAAAGCATAAGCGGACGCACTATTACAAGCAATCACCACAATCTTACACCCAGCATTTACCAACCAAGACACCGCTGTTAAAGTTAATTGTTGTATTTCTTCTTTACAACGACTGCCATAAGGTACATTTTTAGTATCTGCATAATATAAATACTTTTCATTAGGCATCAATTTTGCCAAATGTAAAAAAACGGATAAACCGCCAACACCAGAATCAAATAATCCAATGGGAGCATCTGTCTTTAAATACAAATGATAAGGGTTTTTTACTTGAGTTAATTTTGAATGACTTACATAACCCTCCACACTGGTATCTATATTATCCTTTATATAGGGTGACGGGCAATTAAGTGATTTTGATGACATGGTAATAATTCTTCATTCTGCGAGATGACTCTTATTTACAAACCAATCTCTATAAAATAACAGCACATTTATACGAAATTTGTCTAATCCCGCATATCATAACGTAAGCTGATGTCTCTTCATAAGCAAAATTCATTTTTCTCTCCAAGAATATCCCTATTTATAGATAACTATCTATTTGATATTCTTAATAAATATTTAAAGCAGTAGCCAAGCACAACACAACCAAACACAAAAAAACATCACATAAAAAAATGCTTATCGACACTGTCGCCAATAAGCATTTTATATTTATATCCTTATCATAGCTATTAGTGATCTACTGCACCACCTGCGCCTTTAGGATAACGAACACTTTCAACCAATGCTTGTATTTCTGCTGGTGGTGCTTTGGTTGCATAAGAGACTGCAAAAGCAACGATAAAGTTAATCAATGCACCCACCGCACCAAATGATAATGGTGAAATACCTAAGAACCAGTGTTCTGCTGTATCAGGTAGATTTGCTGTACCAGAGATAAAGAACCAACCCTTATACATAAAGATATAAACCAAGGTGATGATCAATCCAGACAACATACCTGCAACCGCACCATAGTTATTGATACGTTTGGAGAAAATACCCATCATCAATGCAGGGAACAAAGAAGCACCCGCAATACCAAAGGCTAATGCCACAACCTGTGCCGCAAACCCGGGTGGATTCAAACCTAACCAGGTTGCCACCACAATCGCAACACCCATCGAAATACGTGCTGCACGAAGCTCACCTTTATCACTGATATTAGGATTGATATATCCTTTAATCAAATCATGACTGACAGCAGATGAAATGGCTAATAACAAACCAGCAGCGGTTGATAATGCAGCTGCCAGACCACCAGCAGCAATCAAACCAATGACCCATGGTGGCAAGTTTGCAATCTCTGGATTGGCAAGTACTAAAATATCGTTATTAACGTCTAACTCATTACCTTCCCAACCACGTTGTGTAAATGTATTATCTACTTGCTTAGCACTTGCTGCTGCCACGGCTGCCTGAGCGGCTGCAACATCACCTCCATTAGCTTGTGCATCTTTTAGTGCCAATTTTGCTGCACCTAAGCCATCATCAGAGTATCTTTCAATACGTCCATCATTGTTCCAATCATTGTATTGGATAAGCCCTGTCTCTTCCCATGTTTTCATCCACTCAGGACGTTCTTCATAGCGTAATGGCTCTTCATTAACTCCTTGTGGATAAATAGTGTGTAGCAAGTTTAAGCGAGCCATAGAACCCACAGCAGGCGCAGTAAAGTACAACAAGGCAATAAATACCAATGCCCAACCTGCCGACCAACGTGCATCTGCTACCTTAGGTACAGTAAAAAAGCGAATAATAACGTGTGGTAGACCTGCTGTACCAATCATTAATGATAAGGTAAACAGAACCATATTAAGCTTATTAGGAACATCGGCTGTATAAGCCTGAAACCCAAGGTCAGTCACCACCTGATTAAGTGTAGTTAATAAATACTCACCAGAATGTACATCATGGGAAAACATACCAAACGCAGGAATTGGATTATTGGTAAGCTTCAATGAAATAAATACTGCTGGCACAGTATACGCAATAATCAACACCACATACTGAGCAACCTGAGTATAAGTAATCCCTTTCATACCACCCAATACAGCATAGAAAAAGACCACAAATGCAGCAATGATCAGACCTGTTGTATTATCCACTTCCAAAAAGCGTGAGAATGCCACCCCTGCTCCTGTCATCTGTCCGATAACATAAGTAGTAGATGCAATGATCAAACATGCCACAGCAACCAATGCTGCTGTTTTGGAATAAAAACGATCACCAATAAAATCAGGGACAGTAAACTTACCAAATTTACGTAAATAAGGTGCTAATAACATCGCAAGTAGTACATAACCACCTGTCCAGCCCATCAAATAAGATGACGCCCCATAGCCACCCATCGCAAGTAAGCCTGCCATAGAGATAAACGAGGCGGCACTCATCCAATCAGCACCTGTTGCCATACCGTTTAGTACAGGGTGCACACCACCACCAGCCACATAAAACTCACTGGTAGAGCCTGCTCGCGCCCAAATCGCAATACCAAAATATAGGGCAAACGACAAGCCAACAAAAATAATATTAATAACAAACTGACTCATGGTTTACTCCTCATCAAGACCATATTTTTTATCTAACTTGTTCATACGCCAAGCATAGAAAAAAATCAGCGCAATAAATGTTGCAATCGAACCTTGTTGAGCAAACCAAAAGCCCAAATCAGTACCACCAATAGAAATACCTGCAAGTAGTGGACGAAATAAAATGCCACATCCATACGAGCAAAATGCCCATATAAACAAACAAATCAAGATTAAACGGACATTGGCTTTCCAGTAGCCAGTTTCTGCGTTATGAGGCTCCATAATGACAACTCCTTTTGTCAAAAAATAACAGGGTTACTTACACACTGTATCCCATTAAATCGCGCTTAATAAATCACGCATCAAAGTTATAAATGTGTAAAAAATGATATGAAAAGTAGCTCGGTATCAAACCACAAACTCACTTAAGCTTGTCGAGCCCAAAAATATAATAAAGGTGAGATAAGTGTAGACAGTGCAAAGGATTGCAAGCAGAAAATTCTGAGATGAAAATAATGATAAAGCTGAAAATACAGCCTGAACATTCCTTTGTACTAATACGCTTATCTTCCTGACAAGCTAAATGTTATTACTTTGCTACTTTGTTATAACAAATAAGTTTTATCTGCTGACATAACCCAAATAAAACTCTTTTTACTCATAATCCTATTCTATTCTATAAAATAGGTACTCTTAGATTGTAGCATATTATTACAATAGAGCAATGTTAGAAACATTAAATTACTTTATGTAGTATACAACAATAAAAAAGAGTAAAACACATCTATTTTTCCATTTTTGCTATCTTAGTGTATCACTTTAACCATAAAAATATATATTTTCTTAAAAAATACAACGATAGTTAAGCATCAATATAAATTATTATTTAATATCAGCCGCACCTTAACCAAGCATCAAAAAACCCATCTCTATCCAAAAGATGGGCTTTTTATAAAATAATTTTTTACCTCTTTCTCAACTTATTTTACTAATTTGATATATGACCCCTCCCAAACCC
>NZ_VFYU01000001.1 GCF_021012795.1 Psychrobacter sp. I-STPA10
TATAGTCAATTCATACTAAAAATGTTATAAAGTCATTCAAAGAACCAAAAATTAGGAAACCAATGACATACTCTTTAGAATTTCGCAAACAAGTATTAAAAAGCTTAGAAAAGGGAATGACCTTTAAAGAAGCTGTTCAAGAATATGATATCAGTCCAACCACCATCCAGAAATGGAAAAAACGGTTATATAGCAAGAAAACACGCAATATCGAACCGACTAAAATTGCTAATGACGCTTTACTTAAAGATGTAGAGAACCATCCAGACAGCTATCATTATGAACGTGCAAGACGTTTAGGATGTAGCACTTCAGGTATCTGTGTCGCACTAAAACGCCTTGGTATCACTCAAAAAAAAGACCTTAAGCCATCCAAAAGCTTGTCTGATTAAAAGAGCAGAGTATCAAGCTAAGCTAGCTTTTTATCAAAAGCAAGGATTTCCCATAGTATATATGGATGAGAGCGGTTTTGAGCAGGAAGTCATACGTCCTTTTGGCTATAGCGCTATCGGCAAACCTTGTATTGATAGTTATAATTGGCAAGCTCGTAGCAGAACAAATGTTATAGGTGCACTCTATAATAAAACCTTGTTTGCTATTGATTACTTTAAACAAAACATTAACTCAAAAGTATTTCGTAGTTGGTGTAAGAACACCTTAATTCCGAGGCTTAATACTAAATGCGTCATTGTCATGGATAATGCCAGCTTCCATAAGAAAGTAACACGTCTTTTTAATAGACATGGTCATCGTGTGTTGTTCCTACCTCCTTATAGTCCTGATTTAAATCCTATTGAAAAGAAGTGGGGAAACGTGAAATCTTTACGTAAAGGTTGGTTAGAAAACGATTTATCTAAATTATTTTATGATATTTGTCCTTACTATAACTCTTTTGTTTTGAATTGACTATAGTCTTGTGCCTTTTGTACAACATCTAAGATATAGTTAATTAACCCAACTTCTTCAAGTAATTGATAGAACTCGTCATTATTGCTAGCACAGTCAAATAACTTAACCTTGAAACAAATAGTTTCTTTATTTTCATTGTTTTTAACATAAGTATAAGATTTGCAATTAGATAAAATATAATTATATATTTTATTATGAGAGTGATTATTGGCATAATTATAATCAGAAGCATGCGCTTCTAAAAATGGAGTAAAATCTGGTTCCCAACTATTACCATAAAATAAATGGCCTAAGATAGTAAAAACACAGTTTCCTGACATTGTACTACTGTAATGAATTAATGCGTTTTTTTCTTCCCACTCTAGATCTATCTCAAACTCTATAAGCTTAATAAAGGAAAGAACTAAGCTTTTAATATCATTATAATCAAGCCTGTTAATCAGTTTTTTAAGATTAGGTACAAAAACTAAACTTACTAGTTTGTTAGCATTAGCTTGGAAAAGAAAGTCAAAGATATAGTCATGATTTTCTTGCTTTTCAGTGGCCTCAATATAATCCTGATCATTCAAATTTAAAAAATTACTTACTTTGAGTATAGTTTGGATATTAGGACTACTAAACTGATACCAATGTTTCTCATTAACTATGAGTGGTTCTAAACTCTCTAGATATTCAGATAAATTAATTTGAGTGTTTGATGCTGTTACAATGTTTTTAATTTCTGTCCGGGTGAAGCTCTCGTTTAAATCACCTATATGTGCTAACTCTATTAATATATCATGGGTTGTCTCATAATCTAAGGATCGAAGGGTACAGAAATACGCTAAGAATTTATAGAAAAAAATATAGTCATTATCATTAAATTGGTCTGACTCCATACTTGTAATATAACTGATATATAATAGAAATAAATCTTCATTAATATCATAGGAATGAATGATAGATAATTCATCATTTAACTGTTTTTTTATAAGCTTATATTTTTGATGGTCTTTTAAGTTGTAATCTAAATATTTTTTTGCGTAGAATGGTTCTATATCATCTCTTGGTAGAAATTCTGCAATAAGAGCTTGATAGTCAGGTTCAATAATCTTAGTTTCGCTTAAGGTATGATGATTAACTGATGTAAGGGGTGTATGTCTTAATTCTGGGAAGCCACTGATTAAATACCCCGTAGTTTCATAGACATCTTCTACAAATTTTTTAGTTAATCGTATGCCATATTTTTGGAATAAATCCTGTATTCCACCCTCTAACATCAAACTAACTTCCCAATCATCTCCATAGTCATAATACTCAAGATCATCAATCACTAAATATTTGATGTTCTTTCTAATTCTCTTTATATTTTTCTTTAAATAATCTTGAAATTGTATTGGGAATATATCGTTAAATTTATAAAAACTAGTATAAAATTTTGAGAACGTAATGCTCTGGTTATAATAGTCGATCAGATCTATAGGCTTGACCCCTAGTTTATCCCTATAAATTTCTATTAGATAAGGGAATTGGTACATTGAAGCTACAGGAACTATACTGTTAGTATTTTTGTTCCTAAATTTATCTATATCTTTAGATATCTCGGATAGTATAAAGTCTGTAATCTCTTTGTCTTCATTTAATTCTTCATTAAATAGACGATGAGTAATAGTTAGCTTCCAGTACTTTTCATCTTCTGGAATATATTTCTTACTGAATGTTTGCCAGCTAGCACTTTCAGTGTCATTAGTAAATCCTAAATTATTAAATTCCTTAAATATTTTCTCTTTTAATAATAGCGTTTGACTGGGTGTAAGAACAATTTTTTCACCATACGTGATAGATTGTTCATTGGTGTCAGAGCTGTAAAACTCCTTTCTAGTACTAAAAACTAAAATTAATTGATTAAAAAATATTGCATTTTTAATAATGTATTCAACCCAAAAATTACCTTCTCCTCTTAAATATTCAAGTAAATAATCTTTAATGCCTGGGCTTTGGAAGTTAACCAATGTATAAGGACTATAAGGCTCCTTTTCAGTAACAATATAAAAATCTTCTAATAATTTAAGTTCATCAAAAAAATTGCGGGGTTTTGAGTCATATTCTTTTTGGACATCTGCATCTAAAGCAATCGCTCTAAATGCTTGCCTTAAGTCTTGAATCTCTAAGGGATCGTCACAAGTCAGTAGAGTAATCAAAATTATTTGAGCGGTATCATTCAGATCCTGAAAATTTTTCTTCCAGAAGGCAGTAGGTTTGCGTAGATAGTTTAAAAAACCATCGAAGAAATCTATTGGGTAAGATAGGTATTTATTAGTATGTTGCTTAAGAAAAAACTCTATATGACGAGGAGAATAGTTTAAATTGTAGACAATTGATTCAAGTTTACTGGAATTCCAAGAAAGCATCTGGAAGTAAATTTGACTATAATCATAAAATCTTAAATGATTCAAAAATATCCTAGCTTTATCCTCAGTACTATAATCATCAATACTGATAGTGAATGATTCATTATTCAGCACCCATTTAATCTTCTCATCAGAAAAATTAATGACATCTTGGATAATGTATTGTCTAGACGTTAATATTAAAAAGATATTTGGACTATTTTTAATGTCTTCGATAATACGAAAAAAGTTATTCAATAACGTATTTTTTTTGTATAAGGGACTAAAATTTTGTCCCCAAAAGTCATCTACGACTATTAACTGCTTTCTATCATCATCTAATAATGACTCTATCTCATCCAGTGATTTATCAGATAGAAAGTAAAAGCTTCTAATATTATGATAATGAATCAGATAATGACTAATGATCTGTGCTGCCGTTGTTTTTCCAACTCCGGGATTACCTGTGATGATTAATACTCTTTTTTTCTCGACCAAATCAATACACGGCTTTATGTGTTTGGTTTGATGAAATAATAACTGCTTTTTTTGAATTTCATTTAAGAATGATTTTGTCTGACGGTGGTGCTTCTTATTGATTATCTGTTCAAGCAATTGGTCATAAATTAACTGATTGGGTGCGAGAATCTTGGAATAGGTTTTAAGAATATCTTTATATTTTAAACTAGAAAGGTATTGATTAAGTTTTACCCCATCAATGATGTCTTCATCACTATGTATATAAACCTTAAATAAAGAACGAATCTTGTCTATCTGCGCTACATTCAGTTGTTTGCTAATACAAATAATGTATCTATCAGGTTTTAATCTAATGCAGTTTTCTAATTCAGCTTTAAGGCTGCTGAATAAGCTATTAAAATTACTAGGATCATAATGTTTACATTGTCCAATGATTAGATGTGAAGAATTAGTACATCTAATATCAATGCCACCGTCACGTCCCTCACTAAAAGTACGAAAGGTTAAAGGGTGTTCTCTAATTTCTAATATATCTCGACATAAATTCTCGAACTCAGTCGGTGATAATAGGTTATAAAAATCAAAAGTCATAGTTATCCATGTATGTTAACTCTAAGAATTTTTTTCAAAAATCTAATTCTTATGATTAATATTATCACGAAGAAAAGTACGTTTTTAGTAATTATAGTAGGTTAGTAGAAGTATATTTTACTGGGTATTTAGGATGAGATACCAACCACCCCCACTCACAACATAATTTTGCTAATATGATAGCTTAATCCAATCACTCACTCGGTATGCTGTCATAACTTTGACCAACTAAGCTCTACTAGATGACCAATTCGAGTTAACTATACAACAAAGCCGTACAGCGATTTCTGGTTATCTAGTGCAAGTGCCGTATTTGTTTGGCTCTACCTTGTGAGATAATTTTTCTGAAAGTAGTGATGTGGATTTATTGATTGAAATTGATCCAGATGCTCACTTATCTTATTTTGACTTATTAATGATTAAAGAGAATTTTAGCCAGCTGTTAGGTCGCTCTGTGGATATGGTAGAAAAACAAGCCATTAAGAATCCTTATCGTCGAGTACAAATCGTGCAAACAGCAAAGCTTAAGAAATATACTTGCCCATGACTATAATGGATATCTTAACCGAACGTATTTGGCTGGTCGCTATAAATGATATCCCCATACTTTATAATAAGCTAAAACCTCTAGTTGCACTTTTATAAATACTCCAGATATAAAATAGCCATCGGAGCACCTAAAGTAGATACAAGCCGATGGCATATCTGGTAAATTTAAATAAGCTAATTATCTTGGAAAAGTCGGAGGAATGTAGTTTGGATTTTCTATAAGTTCACCCTCATGATTTGATATAAATAGCTCAGAAGTTGGATCGTGTCTATCTTTATGTGGATAAGCGTCATAAAAGGTGTTACTAGGTTGGGGGTAATAGCCACTATTAGGTGAGGAGTTGCTCAACTGCCCGCTACTAGCACACCCTGCTAGCATCAACAAGCTTGCGGTAGTTAGTGTAACAGCTATTTTTTCCATAAATATCCCTTACTTAAGTCAATCATTACTAACTCCCCTTTAATCCTACCACTTATCGACCAACAATCAACACGCCACCCCACCCCTATCAAATACTGGCTACCATTACTATTTTGCTTATCAAGCTCACTACGACGCTGTAAAGGTACGGTGCAACCGCGAGGCTTAATATAATCAATGGCAATTTTGGTAGCGGTATTTTTATCAAACAGCTGTTTGTCTTGACGTTGTATCAAGATGTAATAGGGCTGGGCAAAAGGAATGATAAAGCTGTCTAATACATAGGGAACATTGTCATAGCTAAGGACAGCATGGTTTTCATCGACCTTCAACAAGTCTTTTGCTAGAGCGGTTGACTGTGTGCTGTCAGCCGAAGTTGATGTATGAGTCACTACACTCGTCGCATTTGATAACGTTTGGTTTGGTGTAGATTAACACCCTGTGAATAGCAATGCACTGCCACATAAACTAATAGTTAATAAATTAGTCATGGCTTTTAAGATATTCATAAACGAATCCTTGTTGTAAAATTTAATAGTCATGTGTCGTAAACGTATTGTGTGTATTATCATTCGTAAACTTGATAATCCTTTCCATTATACCCCGCAAACTTGTTAAAATAAGCGTCAAATTTTTTCTTTGATGGACTGAGCTTATGACAACAACAACTGACACACCCAACCAACTTCCCGCTATCAAACAAGACCGTATTTTAATCCTCGACTTTGGCTCACAATACAGCCAACTTATCGCCCGTCGTGTGCGTGAAGCAGGCGTATTTTGTGAAATGTACCCTTTTGATATTGATAGCGACCGTATTACAAACTTTGGCGCAAAAGGGGTTATCCTATCTGGAGGTCCTGAAAGTGTGCATGGCGAAGGTAGCCCAAAGATTAACCAAGCGGTGTTTGATTTGGGCGTACCAGTATTGGGCATTTGCTACGGTATGCAAGCGATGGCACAACAGTTTGGCGGTCGAGTACATGCCAGTGATGTGCATGAGTTCGGCTCAGCAAGCATAGATGTGACCGCTGATTGTGAACTGCTAATTAACATTGAGGACGAACCAAAAAAACTACATGTATGGATGAGTCATGGCGACAAAGTCACCGAATTGCCAACAGGCTTTGAAGTTATCGCCAGTACGCCAAGCTGTCCGATTGCCGTAATGGCAAATAAAGACAAGCATTACTATGGCTTGCAGTTTCACCCTGAGGTCACCCATAGCTTGCAAGGTCAGGTGATTTTAAGCCGTTTTGTGCATCAAATTTGTGGCTGCGCTGGCGATTGGACACCCGATAACATCATTGATATGCGAGTGGCACAGTTAAAAGAGCAAATCGGTGATGCACAAGTGTTGCTTGGGCTGTCAGGTGGGGTTGATAGCTCGGTGGTGGCTGGGTTGTTGCATAAAGCGATTGGTGATAAATTGACTTGTGTGTTTGTCGATAATGGCTTATTGCGTCTGCATGAAGGCGACCAAGTGATGCAGGTATTTGCCGAAAACATGGGCGTGAAAGTGATTCGTGTTGATGCCGAACAGCAATTTTTGGACGCATTGGCAGGTGAAGCTGACCCTGAAGTAAAACGCAAAATCATCGGCAAAACCTTTATTGATGTGTTTGCCGATACCGCCCGTCAATTATCAAAAAATAGCGAAACTGGTGAGGAAATCAAATTCTTAGCACAAGGGACGATTTATCCTGATGTCATCGAGTCGGCAAAGTCACATCAAGGCAAAGCGCATGTGATTAAAAGCCATCATAACGTTGGCGGATTGCCCGATGATTTGGCGTTTGAACTCGTTGAGCCGCTGCGTGATTTATTTAAAGATGAGGTGCGTAAACTGGGTATCACTTTGGGCTTGCCTCATAAGATGATTTATCGCCACCCCTTCCCTGGCCCGGGTTTGGGTGTACGTATTTTGGGTGAGGTGAAAAAGGAATATGCCGATATTTTACGCCTTGCTGATGCCATCTTTATGCAAGAGCTAGAAAAATCAGGCTGGTATGAAAAAACAGCCCAAGCCTTTGCGGTATTTACCCCTGTTAAATCGGTGGGCGTGGTTGGTGATGGTCGCCGTTATGCGTGGGTGATTGCGTTGCGTGCGGTAGAAACAGTGGACTTTATGACCGCTCGTTTTGCTCATCTGCCGTATGAGCTGATTGAGACGGTATCAAACCGTATTATGAATGAGATTGCCGATGTATCTCGGGTCACTTATGATGTGTCAAGTAAGCCACCTGCGACGATTGAGTGGGAGTAAATGTTAGTTTCTATAAGACATAGACGCCATTATTTTTTGCTTAATTTTCATTTAATCATTATTGGGTAGTGTTCTAAAAAATATGCTACCCCCTCCCTAAAACCCTTCTGCTGGTAAGGGATTAGGGAGCGGGCTGAGATTATAGTAATTTATTAAAAACAGCCACAGTATACTTTTTGAAACACCAGCCGTTATGGTAAGTGCAGCACACCCAATCTTGTATTGGGTGTTTTTTATTGCAAGCACAAAGTTTTATTTAAATATATGATTGATAATGTTTTAAGGTAGTGCCAACATAACAAGTTACTATCTACCAAATTAATATCAATTGATTAATATACATTAAGGGACTAAATGCTTTGTAATCAGTGTGGACATAAAAACATAGATAGGACATCTCTTTGCGCAGTTTGTGGACAAAGTTTAGCGCCGCCGCCGTCACTTCCTGCAATGAACAACTCAAATCATGATTCTTATTATGCTCCACCAAAAACACTGTCTATGCCAAGTGTGACAAGTGATGCAACAAGTGATACCGATGCTTTTTTGTCTGCGTATGTTGGTGATAGATATCAGTCTTATTATCGTGATAATTGGTTTAAAGGCAATCCTATCAGCCTAAAATCAGCAGAAGAAGCCAGTCATACTTTAGGCTTTAATATAGCAGCATTTTTCTTAGGTATATTTTGGTTGTGTTATCGCAAAATGTATAGGGTTGCGTTTATATATATGGGGGCTATAACTGTATTGGATTTAATTGTGATGCATGTGCTGAGTATGGATACTTATGAAAAAGTAGGCAATATAACTTTTATGATAGCGCCAGCCATTATGTTAGGCATTTTAGCCAATCGTTTTTATTTACAGCATTGTATAAAACAAATTAAACAGAAAACCAGTACAGCATCAGATACAGGCGTTATTTGTCAGCAATTAAGTTCAGAAGGTGGCACAACTTGGCTCGGTGCATTTGGGGGTACAATATTAGCCATCATTATGGTAGGAGTGATGTATTATTTATTTGCACCCAGTTGGTTTATGTAATAGCAACTCTAAAATAACCTATCATTGTTAAACTCAGTCAAAAAGGAATAGCAATAAAATCCAAACCAATCACTCCCCAATCACCACAAAATCCTTATCTTCCAATCCCGCCAACAATGGTTCGCCTTTATCATTAACTTTGAGTACTCCATATTCTGCATCTGTATATTTATCTGCATGTCCCTCTTGAAAGAAAAAGGCACCCGTCGCAAATTTTACCTGACCACCACGCAGCCGATAATATATTGCCATCTCATCAGGCGCTAGGTTTGTATTGGGATTGTCAATCAAACGGACAAACTGCCCCACATTATGCCCATCTTTACGCACCACTACCCAGCCATCTTTTGTTTGAATAGGCTCTTTATGTTGCTGCTCTATTGCTTGCAAAATGTCATCTGCAATGGCAAAACGTAGTCGCATATAATCACCTTGCATTAAGCTACGGGGGTCAACAGGGGCAAGGGCTAATAGCACCGTATTGCCATCTGCCAAATGTTGCTCATATTTATAAATATTAAAATTGACCATTGTCAAAACGATAACCAAAGTGACCACTGCCAGCGCAGCTTTAAATATTGGCTTTTGCCAGTAAGTGAGTTGAGAGTTTGTGCTGAGCATAGGATTCATCGCTTGTCCTCCCCAATTTGCTGCATCTGTGTATGCGTGGATACAAAGGCTATAAAGCTTTGTTTTAGTAATAACCAACGCAAGAATAACAACGCTATGCCAACGCTAAACATCGAAGCGGATTTGATTAGTAACGTCGTATCCATCTGATAGTAATACCAAAATATATAGCTAGTTAGCGCAAAAATCGCCAGTCCTAATAGCACTCGTTGCCGATTCGCAAAAGCAATGACCATCACCAAACTGGTTGCCAATAATCCTGAAACATACAAAGATAATAGCCCAACGATAATCACGGCTGCGCTGATAAGTAGGGTCGTTTGTGAGCGTAGCGCAATGCCATAACGGCGCAAAATCAGCCATGTGGCATACAGGCTAGCGATGATTAACAAACCTTGTCTGAGTAGATTATGGGTCAGTGGATAATCAGCATAATGGCTATGGTCTTGTACAATAAAAAAGGCAGAGAAGGTAAGTAGAATAAGGCTGCAAGCATAGGTCAAAGGCTGGATAATACGCTGAGCGTAGTCTTGATATTTGATTGACAGATAGCCAATAAACTCATCGCTTTGCAGGCTTAATACACCACAAAATAATGCCAATAAAGCCAAACTTAACTGCGTCGCCTGATAATAATCTAATAAAAACAGCACACAGCCTAACCCAACTAAGCTACTAATTAGGCGATAAAGAAAGTTTGGCATAATTAGGGTGAGCAGGCTTTGGATAAGTAGTAAAATCAGTGCCATTTGTGGCTTAGTGAATGAGGATTCAGCCACTGCCAAACAGCTATAAATCTGTCCTGCCATCGCAATGGCAAAGCCCAAACTCTGTATAAAAATATGTGCGCTATGGGCTTGCAAACGGGTATTAGCAAGCCAAAACAAGCCAAAACCAATGCCACTCATAATAAGGGCAAAGCTGCTTAACATAGCGACACTATTAAAGATACCACCAAACAAAATCGAAAAAATACTGATTAAAAAAATGCCTGATATCAGCCCTGAGAGAGCCATTAAGGAGCTGATATACCAAGGTGTATCCGAGTTAATGCTATCAGTAGTCTGAGGTTGTATAGTATTTGGTTGCTGAGTGTTAGACCTATTAGAGCTAGACAGTTTAGAATTAGGTAAAGTAGACTTATTTATCATCACAAATCTCCTTTAATAGTATGAACAGTATGTTGGTTTTCTTGACTGGTGCTGGTTGTGATATGAGAGATGTGACGTAGCCATACTACTGCCGCAGAGCTTAGGGAAACCAATAGTACAAATAGAATGCTAAAACCGACAATCTCTGAGTAATCAAATACTTTGTCTACTATCCACATTAATAGCACTACAATAATAGATGCACATAGGCAAGTGAGCATAAATACATTCACATAACGGCGGCGGAAGTATGCATAAATTGCTGCACCCCAAATGAGCCATAGCACAACAGTGAATAGTGCGACAGATGGGCGAATATCATCTATCATTCCAAGCATTGCCAATTGGCTAACATAATAAGTGCTGAGCACAGCGACGACATAGCTGCTCCAATGTAGTGGTAGATGTGTCAGGTGGATAGGTGTGGTTTGCTTGGTATTATTGGTATTGTTGGTATTGTTGGTATTGTTGGTATGGTGAAGAGAATGATTAGAACGCTTTTTGTCAACATATACCCATAGCCCAAATGCAGCTAAATTGATAAGCGTTAAAATAGCAGTTTCTAATAAGCTATTTTTCCCATAACTGTCAGTATACCAAGGTGATAGGGGCAGATAGTTACTTATGCTCATATTGATGAGCCCCAAAAATAACAACCACAATGAGGGCATACGAGCAATGATTACCCAAGGAATAATCAATACTGCCCAACTAAAAAACAGTTGCCATGTATCTGCACCCGTCTGATAAACCTGCCCAAATAATGCCAGTAACCCACCTGTGATTAAACTAGCAAACAACAATAACAGTTGTTGTATAAGCTGATTTTTATTAGGTAACTGTTTGTTGGGCAAATTGTTGAGTAAAAAGGGACGTTTTATAGCAAAAAATGCGTATGCCACGATGCTGATAATCAGTATGCCCTCAACCAAGGCAAACTTTATCATTTTGCCCATCGTCAGCCAGTTATAGGCGACAAAAAATAGCACCGACAAAGCCAGTGCCACAACACCGATAATCAGCAATACTTTATCAAAGAAGTGTAGCCATGCTTGAAGGCTAGGATAAGGGCTTGAGTGCGATGGTATGAGTGAACCATTATTGACGGTAGTGTTGTATTTATGCGCTATTTTTTTGGAATAATTGGTTTTATGTATAGGGTGAGGCATATTGATAACCCTCATTATTAAAATGATAAGTCTATATATAACAATTATTTATGCTATTTATGGCTAATTTTTGGTAGGAGTTTTGTTTGCTATCTTGCAGATGGACTCTATACAACAAATAACAGTATGGGTATGATAAGGGGGTAACAAAATCATACTAAGGACAGCAAATGTACGCTAAAAAACAAGTTAAATATCAAGTAACTAGAAAAAGCTACTTCCGCTCTGCCTGTAAACCCATATTAAACGTCAGTATGGTAACCATGGCATTAGCTGGTGTGTTGGCGATGACAGGTTGTGCAACCAGCTCGTTACTAGAAGGTGATAGAGTCACCTATACGCCCACGACCAAAACAGTGAAACAGGTATTGATTGAAGATCAGTTGGTTGCCTTTGGTCGCCCAGCTCAGCCATTACCCAATATGCCTGCCCATAGTGTGGTGATTGTTGGTGAAAAGCAAAGCTATGTGCTCAGTCAAGGTGGTGTTGAGATGGCCAGTTTATTGACCAATTTAACCCCACAAAATATCCAAGTCGAAAATGACATGAGTTTTTATTCACCCAAGAATGATGGCTATTTTCAAGGCACAATGCAGCTGTCTTATGCCAAACTTAAAGATGAATTTCATCGTTCAGATTATCAGTACTTTTTGCAACATGGTGGCAAGGAATGTACTACAGACAGTGATGCCCGCATCAATGCGCAGCGTTTTTGCTTTACCATTCCTATCAAAGGTGGCGTGTATCCACAAGTGAGTAATTTAAGTTTAATTCAATCAAAATATCAGCCATTAACCAAGCCGTATGCGGTAACTATCTATACCCAAAGTACCCAAGAGCAGATGCAGCAAAGCCGCCAATATGGAGGACGTAGTGGGGTAGAAAAACTGGTGCTGTTGCCGTTTGCTTTGGCGTTTGATGTGGTCACCTTCCCGTTGCAATTGTTGGCAAATTAGTGCTTATTTTATTCTAAAATTTGGGGCAGGCTGGCAGCAGTATGTGGCTAAGTCTGTCCCAACTGATGTTGATATATTTTTTACAGATTACTTTTCTATATATATCCTGCCGCTTAATAAATCATTCCTCTATTTTTTATAGTGTCTAACTTTCTTCTTTATCCTCATTTGCTGCTTTATTAACACACTGTTGCAGACTTATCGGTTTTCTAAGTATATATTTCCTATATTATTATTTATAATAATGAGAATTGTTATTGTTAATATTTTAATTATATTTATGGGAGTTTGATATGTATCTTAAACATTCTATTTTATTAGCCAGTATGGTGTCTGCTTTAATGTTGGCAGGTTGTAGTGATAGTAGCCATAATACGGTGCTAGATATTACTAAGCCAAGTTTAACCCTGGATACGGATTTGTCTAAAATGGTAATTACCAATCAAGACAACATTACAATTGCTGGTTCGGTGACAGATGACTCTTCATTAGCAGGATTAAAACTCACTGTGCAGTCTGCACAAAGCAATGAAGTACAAACAGTTAAAGTTAGTGATAAGGGCACATTCTCTGCAAAGATACCACTACAGGTAGGTGATAATGAGCTGACCATCACCGCAGCCGATGCCGCAGGTAACAAAGTTGTATATAAAGCCACTGTATTTGTGGATAAGGTCGCACCAAGCATTGTATTGGCAGATGCAGGAGAAAATCAAGTCAGCCGTACGACTCAAACTTTATTAAAAGGTAAGGTGAGTGATAATGGAGCTTTGGCAGGATTATCTGTGCAATTATTGCTAAATAAAACTGCCAATAACAATAGTATGCCAGAAGTTATTACCATTGATGAAAAAGGTGAGTTTGAGGTAATCACACCACTGCAAGCAGGTGACAATGAGATTGCTATTACAGTGATGGATAAAGCGGGCAATCAGACGACCAAAACACAGCATGTCTATTTTGGACATACTTTAACCGCAGCAAATTCACATACGGGCGCATTGGTTGATGGCAAGCTGTATGCGTGGGGACGTAATAACTTCGGACAAGTAGGCAGAGGCGATGTCACCAGTATTCGTGATGATGGTGACGCGCATTCTATTTCGCCTCAATTGATAACTAACGCACCCAAAAATATTGTGTCTATTTCATTTAATCAAAATCATTCTTCATTACTGACCAAAGATGGTAGCGTATATACATGGGGCAGTGATGGCGATGGTGAGCTGGGTCGTGGTGATACAGGACGTAGTGACTGTGGACGTAAAACAGAAAACTGCCGCTTAGACATTGGCAAGGTGAATTCATTGGCAGATGTGGTGGCAATCAGTAGTGGTTACGGGCACAGATTGGTACTGAATAAAGTAGGTGAGGTTTGGGCATTTGGTGATAATGGTGAAGGGCAGCTCGGTGTTGCTGCTACTACTGATCATAGTAGTACACCTGTGCAGGTGGATTTCTCTTCACAAGCCAATGTGGGTAAAATTATCCAAGTGGTTGCCTCATCAAAAAGCTCTTATGCGTTAGATGATAAAGGTCAAGTGTGGGCATGGGGCTCTAATAAATATGGTAATTTTGGGATGGGTAAAGTCTGTGAACGAGGCGATGATCCAAAAGAGACAGGCTGTATACCGTCTTCATCTAAGCCGCTGCAAGTACCCTTAGCAGAGGCAGTAAAAATCAAAGAGCTTGCCGTTGGACGTGACCATGTGTTGGCATTAACTGATATGGGAGAGGTTTATTCATGGGGGTTAAATGCGACCAGCCAAGTAGGCTATAACAGTAAAGATATGCCTGATACACAGCAAAAATGGGATAGATTTATCACCACTCCGACATTATTACCTTGGTCAACGGATAAACAAAGCAAGCACGTTTATGCCAATGGTAATACCAGCTATGTGATGAAAAAAGATGGTAAGGTCTATCCATGGGGAATGTATGGTGAATCAGGAGCAGATGGTCGTCCAGACTATGTGGACTTAGCTGAGCCAACGGATAAATTACCCAGCTTGACCAATGTGGTGGATATGGGGGTGGGTGCATTGCATCAACTTGCCAAACGTGAAGATGGTGGTATTTTTAGCTGGGGTTGGAGCTATGAGGGTTCACTCGGTGGTGGTGATACAGTGACGAATATTTGGATGTATAACACCCCCATTGCATTGAAGTTTCCTATGCAGCCAACTCAGTAATGCAATGAGAGTTTATGAGTCTTATATTAAGTATAAGATTTATCATAAATTCTAATTGGAAACGATAGCAAGAAAAATATAGCCAAAAATCAGTGAGTATAAGCATTAGACAATTTTGTAATAGAAACAAATTGTTTGGGTTTATACTCACTTTTTAGCAAATAATTTTAGACTTTTTTAACTATTTATACTTTTTTAACTATAAAACCCTTGTGAAAACCATTGTGTGCCAGCCAAATAGACAGTGATGAATATGATGCCAGCCTTTAACAAAAAACCTTTGCAACATTGCCTTTTTTTATTGTTTAGCTTATGTGTGACTGCCTGTGGTGGTTCATCGGGTGGAGGTCAGTCAAATACTCAACCAGATAATCACACAGAAGTCACCCCACCAGTAGACCCTAATCCATCAATACCTGCTCCATCACAACCGAGGCAATGGACAGCCGCAGGTGGGCAGGCAACGATTGCGTATAATGAGAATCGTCCATTTTTAACCCTGATTCCACATCTGGATATCAATCAGTTATCAGGGGTATCACAAGGGCGTGAGCTGTTTATTACCAACTGGACACCAGCAGGAGAAGGTCGGGCATTGTTTGATGGGTTAGGCCCGCTATTTAATGCCGTATCTTGTACCAGCTGCCATTCAGACTCAGGGCGGGTTGCGCCTTATCTAGCCGATGGTACGACTACCGATGGTGTTCTGTTTCGTATTGGCAATAAGCAAGGTGAGGTGCATCCAATATGGGGTGCACAGCTTCAGCCTAAGGTGATTGATAATACAGTTGGGCTATTGGCAGAAGGGCGTGTGCAAGCTCATACTAAGCCTGCTAATACTCAGCCCTTTAAAAATGAGGGCTTGTCTTTTTATCAGTTTGAGCTGACCCCTTATGATAGCAATCAGCACTTAGGTGGCAATCAGTTAGGTGAGTACCATTTGGGTGCACGTATTGCGCCACAGTTACTGGGTATGGGACTGCTTGATTTGGTGCCAGAAGCGGTGATTTTAGCCAATGCTGACCCTGATGATGCTGATAATAATGGCATATCTGGTCGGGTACATTGGGTATTTGAAGGGGGACAAAAACGCATAGGACGCTTTGGTTGGAAGGCGATTAACTCAAGCCTAAGAACCCAAAATGCCACCGCCATGAGTCAAGATATGGGGCTAACTTCACCTGTGCATATCGACAGCAGTTGTACCCCTGATGAGCCACTATGCACTCTATTACCGTTAGGCGGTTCGCCTGAGGTATCTGATGCCAGCTTATCAGCAGTGGTCAGCTTTATGACCGCACTGTCTGTACCCGAGCGACGTATCCATGACCAAGCGAGATTCGATAAAGGCGCAGATTTGTTCGAACAAGTGGGCTGTGCTCAGTGTCATATACCGACGCTGACCACGGGAGAGAGTCAGCAATTTTATGAGCTTTCTAACCAAACCATCTATGCTTATACTGACTTGCTATTGCATGACATGGGGGCAGGGTTGGACGATGGAGTGAAAGAAATCAATGCTGAAAGCTATGAATGGCGTACGCCACCGTTATGGGGTATTGGTATTGTGGCAAAAGATAAAAACGCCCGCTTTTTACATGATGGACGTGCCAAAACATTAAAAGAGGCAATTTTATGGCATGGTGGTGAAGCTGAGAAAACCCGTGAAAAATTCCAAAAATTAACTGAGCAAGAGCAACAAACGTTATTGCAGTTTTTGCAAGGGATTTAACCAAATAGCTTAACCAATTACTTTAAACAAACACCTTAAAGGCAGTTGGGTGAAATTTTCTACTTAATACCAGTAGCAATAAAACACCCAACATCATTGCCAGCCACGCATTGGTCAAATCACCCATCACATCAATCAATATGCCTGCCAAAAATGGAAATGTTGAGGCAATCATATAACCCCCTCCTTGCACAAATGCCGATAAAGCCATCGCTTGTTTGCCGTCATTGGCATAATCTAATGTGGTGATTAAAGATAACGCAAATAAACCACCAATACCCAAACCTAACAAAAATACCGTTATCAGTACCAAGCTGACTACATTAGCAGGTACATAAATCAACATGACTAACGCAATCAAAATTAAGGACAACACCACAAACAAAAGCTGACGGCGGTCGGGAAAGTTTTTGATAATGATAGAGATGCTAGTCCCTGATATCACCTGTGCGATGGTAAATAAACTCAGTAATCCTCCTGCGGCACTGCTCGACCAGTCTGCTTGTATATAATAAAGTGGCAACCATGCCAACACCAGCGCATAAGCCCCCGAACCAATACCAAAAAATAGCAACAGCAGCCACGCATTGATTGACTTCACTGGCAGTGGTAAAAATCCCTCACCATGATTGGGCAGACGCTGCATAGCAACAAAACACAATAGCATCGCTAATAAAGCAGGTATTGCCATACTAGCCAAATCTGCCTGCCAACCAAATGTTTGCGCTAAAGGTGCTGAGGTTGCTGATGCAATCACTGCGCCGCCCATAATGCCTGTGGTAAATAGCCCCATATAGACGCTGGCATTATTTGTCGCTACCCTTTTGATATAAGCAGGCATCAAGGTTTGAATTAGAGCAATGCCAATACCACCAATGATGGCAGTGGTTAAAATTGGCAGGGTGGACTCAATAAATAGGCGTAAGCCACACGCCAAAGCAATGGCAAGCAAACTCAACATAATGCCTTGATATTCACTCACTTTGGCTTGCAATCGGGGTGAAAATAACGCAAAAAATCCCATCATTGCCACCGGCAGCGTGGTTAATAATCCTGCGGTTTGGTTGTCCATACCCACCATGTCATGCAATATTGGAATAATCGGCGACACGGCTGCCATGATGGGTCTAAGGTTGATGCCCACCATGATTGCCAAAAAAGCTAATGTCCAGTTGGTGCTGGCTTGGGTGCTTGAATGAGGGTCTGCTTGATTGCGACTCTGATTTATGGACACTGGTGGCATATTTTTCCTTACAAACCTTCTGTAGTAAGAATATTTTAAGAATCTGGTTAACTTATTGTAATAACTAGGTATTTATAGAGCGCATTATATCCGATACTGAGCGATTTATATTAAATAATACAAAGCTTTTTGGTTACAGGTAAGCGTTGTTTTTGTGGGTAGCGAGGACTTGTCGGGCTACCAACGGTGATAAGCATGACTGGCACTCGGGTAGGCGCTAGATTAAAAGTAGCTTGTAGTTTGTCAGGCTCAAAACCACTCATTGCACCAGTGGCATAGCCCATATTTTCAGCCGCTAGCATTAACACCATGCTGGCAAGTGAAGCAGAGCGAATGGCTTCATCACGCTGTAGTGGCAAATTTGTTGCGTGGCTGTTATGAGCATTGCTGATACTACTATTAGCCAGTACTTGTGGAAAATGCCCCGCATGAATACTTGGCTGTAAGGCGGCTTCTAAATGCTGATAACCATCTATATCCCCACACACGATAAAGGTCACCGCAGCTTTTTTTATTTTCTCTTGTTGATAGGCGACATCATATAGCTTCTGTTTCGCCTCTTTTGAAGTCACTGCAATAAAATACCAGTTTTGCATATGATAAGCCGAAGGGGCTTTAATTGCTTCAGCCACCAATGCTTCAATAATTGCTGGTGTGATGATTTCGTCAGCATCATAATCATAATAAGAGCTGCGTTGATTAAGTAAGTCGATAAATTGCATAAAATACCTCTTTTGCATAAGTTATTAGTTTGTATAGATTGTTAGTTCGTATAGCGCGTTAGGGGGTATGGATTTATTTATTGGCTGTTCTTTGTAGGCTGATTTGTACCACCACCACCGAAGCTAAGGCGAGCAACAATCCAATCAACTGTATTGGGCTTAAGCGTTGCTGTAACCAAAGCCAACCAATAATGGTCGCAGTAATAGGGCTAAAAATTCCCAGTACAGAGACCGCCACAGGTGTCAGCGTGGCAATACCACGAAAAAATAACGCATAAGCAATCAATGAGCCAAAAAATGCCAGATACGCATAACCAAGAATATTATCGCTACTTAAGTGGCTTGGTAGAGTTTCTCGCCACATAGCAACGGGCAATAGCAATAATCCACCAAAGAGCAGTTGCCAGCCAGTAAAGACCATACTAGAAACCGTTGGTTGCCAGCGTTTGCTTAAATACATGCCCAGTCCCATAGATACCGCCCCCATAAATGCCGCCATTAACCCCAACAAGTCCCATGTGGCAGCAGGCGTAACGAGTAACATTGCCATACCGATGATGCTAGTCAAGGTTGCGATAATGGTCAGCCGACTGGGGATAATATGGTCAATCGCCCACATCAATATCATGATAATCAGCGGTATGAGTGAACCAACCACAGCAGCGATACCACCGGGCAAGCGATAAGCAGAAATAAATAGCATGGCTTGGAAACAACTGATATTTAAAAATGCTAATAACAACATCTGCCACCATTGTCGCCCTTGTGGTAATTGTCGAAAAAATACGGTGAGTAGTAATCCTGCGGGCAATACCCGAATGACGGCTGCCATCAATGGACGGTCAGGCGGCAAAAATTGGGTGGTGACAATATAAGTCGTGCCCCATAATATCGGTGCTAATGCAGTTAATAGTAAATTGCTGAACACATTGGGGGAGGATTGTGATAATTCAGGTAATTTTAATTTAGGTAGGTCAGGAGGCTTTTGATTGCTCATACCATTTATCTCTATATCAAGATAAATAGTATGATAGATTATTTTGTCTCAATGTCAAGATAGTTTTATAATTAAAAATAATGATAAATATAAAGATGAAACATAGTGAAGGATAAATGAATGCAAGAGCGTAAGCAGATAGCCAATATTAATAACAGTACCAACAATAGTACTAATAGTAGTACCGATGCGGTTGAGCAAATTATTCAACAGTGGCAAGCACAAGGTTTTGCAGATGAGCAATTAACCGCAATGCAAACCATTGGGCGCATTAAGCGGTTGGAAGTGTTACTGATGCGCCAGCTAACCATAACTTACAAAGCGCACCAGCTAACACAATGGGAGTTTGATGTATTAGCCACTCTACGGCGGGCAGGCGAGCCTTTTATCTTAAGCCCGACGGCACTGTTTGCCAGTATGATGGTGACTTCGGGGACGATGACCAATCGGCTACAACATTTGCAAGAAAAGGCATTGATACAGCGAATAGAAAATCCTGAAGATAAACGCAGTCTGTTGGTGCAGCTAACCGATAAAGGCGTCGCTGTGATTGATAAAGTGGTTGTCGCTCATATTGAGCTAGAAAATCAATTATTATCGGCAATGAGCCAAGAGGAGTTGACCATACTTAATACCTTATTAAAAAAGGTAGAGGCAAACTTGCCAAAGAGCGAGTGATTTTTTATATTGATATCAAGGTAAATAAAGACTGTCAGGACGACAAGGATAATAAGATTATGAAAGAGCCAAAGTTTGTAAATAGTAATACCGTTGCGAGCAATCCTGGGCAGATATCCGTTAGTCCTTTTGTGTGGTATCGACATCATGTCGTGATGGGTGGCATCATCGCATTAATCCTGTTAGCAATACTTTGTTTGTGTGTCTTTGTTGATGTGAAATTTGTGGTGCTGTTTGCTATTTTTGCTATTGTGCATCAGTTGAATTTTACTCGTATTAAAGAGCATTTCTACTATGGGGATTCTAATGGCGGTATTGTGCTGGCAACCAATCCGATTTTGGTTGCTGTTTATACCAACCTGAGCAAAGGTTTTGGCTACTATCCTGTGATTAAGATTATTGAATGTCCCACCCTAAAAGACCTAAATATTGGCGATAGAATTGCGACGGTTGCACTTTATCAAGCTTCTACCAATCAACAACTACCACACTGGATAAATTTTGAGCCATTGCCAGTAAACTATGTCAGCAATAATCAGGAAGATATTGATAAGGCTTTGCTAAGCTATGATGCGACATATTGGAGTCGGTTAGAGCAAGGCATTCCCCAAGTGCCAAAACCTTACCAAGCTGGATTATATAAAATAAACATTGAAAGTAGTGATTGGGAAAATGACTCGACTGACTTGGCTAAACTCTGACCTTGATGGTGTTTGTCTGCGCCACAAATCCTTGACCTATTTTGTATCCATGTAATCTGATCTTTTTTTAACGCTTGCGCGGATTGTTGACCATAAATATTTGCTACTTCCTCTTTGACATTGCGATAATTTTATTGCTCATTATCAAGCATCGCAATACTATGGCAAATCTTATCATTTATCCAAGCGTTATAATTTGCTAGTAGCTGTAAATGAGATTTCATGGGAGTTCCAAAAAGGTGATGAGTAATATCATCATATCCCATTTGTGCATGGTGTTTAAATAACAATGATTTAATGATTAACCCTCTTTCACTATCTTCACCACAGTAAAATATCTATCGATCATATCGCCAGTTTTGCTAATCGCTTTGTCTTGCTGATGGCTAAACTCGCTAATTTTAAGAGGTGTATTTTCGGTTAATTCGCTTACTTCACTATCATCATAAAGGGTAAAACCCATATCGACAAAAGGTAGCGTTTGCATAAATTGTTTTTGTCCGTAAGCCAGTACCAACACACCGCCAACTTTTAGACAACGGGCAAGCTCGCTCATAAACTGCTTAGGATTTTGCCAAAAATACAGCGTATTGACGCTAAATATTTTATCAAACTCATTATCCTCAAATGGCAATGTCAGTCCATCATAAAGCCCAAACTCAATATCATAATCATCTGTTAATGGTTGATTAAGCAGGCTCGCTTGCTCATACATTAATGGAGATATTTCTAGCCCACGATAGCGGATATTATCGGCTTGCTGTAGCAACTCTTTGAGGTGTCCTGCATTGCCATGTCCCAGCTCTAGCACACTATCGCCATCACCAATATCGAGTAAGGCAATGGCAGATTGAGTCATGGTAAGATTGGACTGGTGCATACTACTGCCAAGCTGTTGCCCAAATTCACCACTGGGGCAACGCAACTGCTGTGCCAACTCACTAAGAGTAACTTGCTCGGCGACTTGTTTGATGTTTTTGTTATCCATAATTATCCCTTTAATGTCATTGCTATATTATTGAGAATTATTATCATTAATATAGCAGGGTTTATGGACTGGAGCAAAGGGATTACTGTCTATTTTTTACTCCTCAATTATTCCTCAATTCAACTACTTCTCAATCCCCACCCAACCTGCATCAGGGTAGCGTTGACCTGCCACCTTTTCAGGGTTAAACAAATCATCTAATTGGCTAATTTGTGTGGGAGTTAACTCAATGGCAGTAGCGTTGGCATTTTCAAGCAGATATTTTTGCTGGCGAGTACCTGCAATGGGGATAACGTGTGGATATTTACCTAGTATCCACGCCAAGCATAACTGGGCGTTGCTGTATCCCCACTGGCTCGCTAACTGGCTGAATTTGGCGATAAGCTGTTGGTTTTGATTAAGCTGTTCACCTTGCAATCGAGGTAGGTGTTGGCGAAAGTCATTATCAGGCAGGTCGTTGGTATCGAGTTTGCCCGTCAAAAATGCCCGACCCAATGGACTATAGGCGACAAAATTTACCCCAAGCTCACGGCAGGTGGGCAATAGGTCGCTTTCAGGGGTGCGTGACCACAGCGAATATTCACTTTGTACCGCCGTAATCGGGTGTATGGCATGGGCTTGACGTAAGGTATCACTTGATACTTCTGATAATCCAATACCTTTGATTTTGCCTTGTTTTACCAGTTTGGCAAGCGCGTCCATCATCACTTCAAGTGGCGTATCGTGGTCACGGCGATGGCAATAATATAAGTCGATACACTCCACTCCCAGCCGTTTTAGTGAAGCATTGCAAGCGGTTTCAATATAGGCAGGGCTGTTATCCAGTCGCCGTTCATATTTGCCTTGTTCACGGACAATGCCAAATTTTGTGGCGATAACCAATTTATCACGTTGCGTGTGGTGCTTTGCCAAGCATTGCCCCAGTAGCGTTTCATTATGTCCCAAGCCATAGGTATCAGCGGTATCAAAAAAATTAATACCAATCTCAATGGCTTTATCTAGCAGGGCTAACGACTGTGCATCATCACTGTCGCCATAAAATTCACTCATACCCATACAGCCAAGCCCAATGGCAGAAATGGGGGTATTTATTTGGTTTAGGGTACGTTGGGCAATAGGGGTTAGATTGTTTACTGTATTGCTATCTATATTGTTAGGCATGGTATTTTTCCTAGTTCGGATAAATAAGTTAGGTTAATCAATCAAAAGGTTATGAAAAAAGTTGATATTAAAGAGAGATACATTCACATATACATTCAAAGTCAGTCATCTGTTAAAGCGAGCCAAAATGGCATGGGTCAAGCGTTGTACAGGTGTCGCCAACATCATCACAATAATAAAGGCGGCAGGGGCAGCGAGTATCCATGCTTTTATCCAATAATGAATAAAATCAGCCACAAACCCCAAATTAATAAAGGTGACATATACAGTCATTAGTCCTGATAATAAAAATGACATGATGGCAGTATTTAATAAACGAAATGACCAACTCATAAGACTGCCTCTCTTTTTATTGTCTGTGAACCAAGTTTAATAAACACAATTAGCAATAAAAAGCGGTTAAAAACGCAATGGTTGTGCAAAAATGCACCATTAATTACGTTATGCTAAAAAGAAATTCTATGAATATAGTGATAAGAGATAGACAATGATTCCAAGCTAGTTTTACAACTAGAAAATCAGGGAAGGTAAACAAAATGATGAATAACTTAGACTGGCAAGATTTGGCATATTTTATTGCGGTGGTCGAGCAGCAAACCTTAACGGCAGCCGCTGAGGTGCTTGAAGTACAGCACAGTACGGTATCAAGGCGGATTGAGCGTTTAGAGCAGACCCTCGGTGTGGGTTTATTTGACCGTATGGGTAAACGCTATACTTTAACCGAAGAAGGGCAATTGCTTTATACCCAAGCGGTTGAGGTACAAGCGGAAGTGCTGATATTTCGGCGTATGGCAATCGACCATAATGCCATGCAAGGTAATGTGGTCATCTCCGCACCGCCTGTACTGGCAAATGAAATGTTGATGCCTGCTTTGCCTGCATTTCGCCAGCGTTATCCAGATATCATACTGCATCTACTTGGTGAGACACATCTGAGTAATTTACACCGTAAAGAGGCAGATATTGCCATTCGTCTGCGTCGTCCCACTCAAGAAGATTTAATGATTCGTACCTTAACTCAAATTAAATATGGATTTTTTGCCCATGAACACTATTTACACCATACACCCGTTGAGGTAAGGCAGTTTATCGAATTTTATGGCAATAGTCGTTTAAATGGTTGGTTACAAGCGGTACAGCAACTAAATCCACGTAAGATTGCTTTTTGTAGCAATGATTTGTATATGATTTATCAAGCGGTGCTACAGCAAGTGGGGATTGGTATCTTGCCGTATTTTGTCCTGCAAAAACCACTACTTTCAGCTACTTTTGCTAGAGATAAGCTGATACCCATAAATCCTGTCACCACCGAGCCATTAACCAGTACCGAGCTAAATGAGCAAAGTGAATTAAGTGAACCAATGACGTTGACTAAGAAGGGACAAACAACCACTGCAACTGCCATTAAAACTGATACTCAAACGCCCATTACCATCACCCAATCTGCTCCTGTTTACATGGTGATGCACCCTGATGTTAGGCGTTCGGCTCGAGTACGGGCAGTGGCAGATTGGTTGGTGGAGGTGTTGGCGGATTAATAAGATGGGGGTTGTTGTATATTGAGAGAGCCAGACGCATACTTTGCATTTTTTTGTTTCAGTAATGGCTCAATAGAATAACTAATCATATAAGGCAAGGTATAATCGGGGAATGTTTTTGTAATTAGCGTTATTAACTCGTCTTTATTTTGGGCATGATGTTGCATAATAGAGTTACTCACATAGCCATCTACCAAAGTATCAACTTTGTTTAAATAATTTTTTTGAGCATTGACTACTGTGTCTAAATGTCCAACTTCTCCACGCCCACCATAGACAAGTGCGTCTTTATTGCTAAAACCATATAGCTCATCAAGAGCTTTAGACCAAGAGTGTAACATGGGCGTTGGTTTACCATTTACCAGAGGTCCTTCTAACCAAGCATGTGCTTTATAATGTATTAAATCACCTACAATCAAATCTCCAGTAGCATTCACTCTTACGACAATTTGTGAAGAGGCAATCGCAGGGTTTTCGAGTCTAAATAAAGACAAAGTTTCTCCAGATTTTAAATTAATCGTGCCTTCTTTTCCAGAAAACTGCCATTGTACTTGTTGAAATTCTGGATAGGTTTGTTCAGTGAACATTTGCATCTGATTAATCCAAAAGTCACGTTTATACTGATTAACGGCTATCATATCTTTGGCGATTTCTGTGGAAGAGATTGACTTAATACCTAGGGTATGTAAATAAGACAAGCCATTAAATTTATCTGGATTGGGGTGGGTAACAATAACCTTAGTAATAGGTGAGTTGGTTTTACTTTTTACATATTGTACAAACTGTTCGGTGAGAGTCGGGGTAAATTGAGTATCGATTAATACGACCTCTTTGCCATCATCATAAAAATAAGTATGGGTATCAAAACCATTACTATCTGATGTGTATTGTCCTAGCTCTCCTGCCAAGCTCCAGCTACTGACTAGTAATAATAGATAAACAATATTTTTCATATTAAAATTCCTGTATTTTCATAGATTTAAACAAAACGAAGTTTTATAAATTTGTTAATTTGGTTTTTATTCATAATAAAGATTTGGCATAGAAGACTACTGATAACAATGAATGTGCCAAATATCTCGTGAGACTCGATGCTATCTCCTTTAAAGCTAGAAATAACTAAGGCTGAAATTGGTACAAGATTAATAAATAAAATACCGTATATTGCTCCCAGCGATTTTATGCCCGAGTTATAAGCAAGTGTGGGTAGTAAGGTAGCCACTATGGCGACATATAACATGGCTGGGGTGACAGTAAATACAGAAGAAATGGCTGGTAAATTTGAGATACCCAGCATCACGGCAAGTATAGAAACGCTGATAAGCACTGGTAGCGACATAATGACGGTATAGCCAGTAAACTGTAGAACAGAGACATTGTTAGCAGTAAATTTCTGTTGTCCCATGCTATACAATATCCAAGCAATTGAGCCAATATAGGCGATTAAATCCCCTTTTAGCGTGACTATTTTAGCGTTTTGAGTGAAGATACCTGTTACAAAACCTACCCCTATTAATCCAATAATGGATAAAATAAGTAGCCAATAGTTTGGCTGTTGCTTAGTTAAATACCACTTTATAAATAAAGAGGTGATGGGCATCGTTGCCATGATGACTGCCCCATGAGAGGGCGTGGATATTTGCAAGCCGATAAAGACAAGAATGGCAAAAATAACATAGCCAAGCACACCATATTGCAAAAACTGCCACCAATTCTCTTGTAGTTTTTTGAGATCAAACTTTTTTGATACCAATAAAATAACGACAATAAAACTGCCAACCAGAAAATATCTAACCGTTGTAAACCAATAAGGATCGAGGTAAATCAAAGCATCTTTGCCCACATGAAATAGTGTTCCCCAAGCAATGGTTGCAAAAGCTAATAATGTATAAGGAAGTATCTTTTGCATTGTTATCCTCTTTATTTTTGTTATATGACAAGTGGCGGATGGTTCACCAATGGGTGAGAGGGTCATCACCAAACTAAAGTAGTTCAAACTAAAGTAGGTTATGACCACGCATTAAAAAAGAGATGATGTATCTTTTACGAATGTCTATGAGGGGTGCTTATGATGAATTATCTATAGCGAATTGCTGTTAGGCGACAACTGCTAAACGCTCAGTGATGGTAACGATACGCTCGGCATAGGCTTTTGCCATCTCAATATCTCCTTGATAAATCCCTTCAGGCTCGGCATCGGCTCGGGCAATTGCCATGATGCCAGCAAAACTACCCGACCAATTAATATCCGCAGAAGTGTGCTCTAACTTGCCCGCAGGGTGCAATCCTGTTCCTACCCAAATTTGCCCATGTTGCTGCGATAAGGTCATAAAATAGTTGATGGTACTGGCTTTATCGCCATTGGTTGCCGCTGATACGGTAAATCCGCCGGCGATTTTGTCTTTCCATGTCAATTCAAACCATGGTTTCGAGCTGGCATCTGCCACCTTTTTAAACTGCCAAGCTGGTGCGCCCATATAAGTGGGACTGCCATAGATAATGGCATCTGCATTTAATAAAGTTTCCCATTGTTCGGGGGTAATCTCACCGTCATCATCAATGCGTATCAGCTGTGCATTTGCTTGTTGTACATTTGTTTGTGGTGAGTTGACGGCATCTGCCAGCGTGGTCGCTAGATGGTGAGTGTGTCCGTATCCGCTGTAGTAAAGAATGGCAATGTTGCTCATGGTGATTGTCCTTATTGAGGGTCATATTTTTTGTGTTTACAGGGCTGTTTTTGCCTTGTTTTGCCAGTATACTGACCATGATTACCTAATGTAAGTAGGTACTAAAAAGTAACCAAGTTACCGCAAAGAGAGAATTTAATGAGCACCGAGTCTAAGCCTGTACAAAAAAATTTATGCCCGATGGATAAAGTATTAAAAATCTTGATGGGACCGTGGACGACCTATATTTTATGGCTGTTAGAGCAACATGACAGCCTACGTTTTGGTGAGATAAAAAATTTGATGCAAGGCATCTCTGCCAAAGTATTGACCCAACGCTTGCGAATGTTGGAGGAGGAAGGGCTGGTAAGTCGCCATGTCAATCCGACCATTCCGCCTGAGGTCAGTTATGCGTTAACCGCAAAAGGACAAGAGCTACGTGAGGTGTTACAAGGCATTCATAAGATTGCTTTAAAGTGGGAATATACATAAAAATCAGATGGTTAAGACATTGTTTATTGTAGATATAAACGTCACCAAGTTTAACAAAAGAAACACATGTAGCAATTATAATTTATATTAAGTTAAAATTTGATTTTAATAAAATTTAAGGAAAAAATTATGCGAAATAACACAAAAAAAATTGATTGGAAACAATATATTATCCTTTTTTTAAGAACAGCCATTAGCTTTATGTTTTTGCTGTATATTATAAACTGGATAACGTACACATTATTTGACTGGAACAAACAATCTATAGCCAGTATTGTCATACAAGGGATTATGTTTGGTTTACTTTTTGGGTTTATGATGCCAATTATTCGTACCAAACTGACCAAAAATATCCACCCAACCTTAGCAACAGGTGAGCAGATTGAATACCAAACCCCTGCCAATATATTTAAGGGGGTTGAAGCGGTTGGTGGTATATTATTTATTACCAATCAAGGATTGGTGTTTAAGTCGCATAAAGCCAATATTCAAACAGGACAAACCAATATCGCCTTTACTGATATTGAAAAGGTTGAGTCGGTAAAAACTACCAAACTGGTTGATAATGGCTTAAAGGTGATAAAAAAAGACGGCTTGGAGTTTCAGTTTGTGGTAGAAGATAGAGATGAGTTAATGGCAAAAATCAATGAGAAGTTATAATCAAAAAAGGAAAAGTTATGACAACATCAGTAAACAACCAACCGAGTATTATTAATCTACAACAGCAATTAGATAATATCGCTGAATATTGGTCACCCAAAGAAGTGGGTAAATTCAATGATATGGGCGTGAATATCGCCAAACTTAAAGGCGAATATGAAGTGCATGAGCATGGCGAAGAAGATAAGCTGTTTTATGTACTCTCAGGCACGCTGTTAATTGAAATGAGCGATAAAACAGTGAGCGTTAATGCAGGTGAATGTGTAGTAATTCCCAAAGGCGTTGCTCATAAACCCATCGCTCCAGAGGAAACTTGCGTGATGTTTTTTGTACCTAAAAGTTAAAGGAAAAGTTATGAGTCAAAACACGCCAGCCAGTGAGGTGTTAACCCAACTATTAAAACAGCGTTATTCTTGCCGTCAATTTCTACCTAAAACGGTTGAGCATAGCACCATTGAGGCAATCTTAGCCGATGCCCAACTCTCGCCCTCAAACTGCAACACCCAACCTTGGCAAGTGCATGTCGTTTCGGGTGATACCCTAAAAAAACTTAGCCAAACCATGCTCCAAAAGGCAAAACAGCAAGCCTATTCGATGGATTTTACTGCCAGTGTAGAGGACTATTTCGGTGTGTTTAAACAGCGTCATCATGATATGGCATCACGCTATTATCAGGCTCAAGGTATTGAGCGTGACGACACGCAAGCTCGGCAGGCAGAAATCGCTCGTAACTTTACCTTTTTTGATGCCCCGCATGCAGTATTTATGTTTATGCCCATCTTTGGTGATGGTATTCGTTCGGCGGTGGATTTGGGGATTTATACCCAGAGCTTTTTATTATCGCTAACCGCTCGGGGGCTGGCAGGTGTACCACAAGGGATATTAAGCTTTTTTGCTGATGATGTGCGTGAGATTTTAGGTGTATCCGATGAGTTTAAATTGGCTCATGGCATCTCGTTTGGTTATGCTGATGAATCTGCCCCTGTTAATAGCCGATTTATGGGACGTGTGCCTGTCAGTGAGAGTGTGACGTTTCATGAGTGATTGGTTATGAATGATTGGTTATGTCTAAACCTACTTAATTAGCCTTTATATAAAATAGAAAGAGCAAAAAATACTGCCCTTAATACCTCAGTCCTATATAATCTTATGGCATTAAATATATAGGATTGGGTCATTATGCAAAGCGGAAAAGTTAAACATTATAATGAAGATAAAGGCTATGGCTTTATTGATGTGGATAATCAAAGTGAAGATGTATTTTTTCACATCAGTAAATGGAAATTGTCGCAACCACCTCAGGTAGGACAACAAATTTATTTTGATAGTCAAAGAAATGATAAAAACCAACTGCGAGCCACAAAAGTAACGGCAACGCCAAACAACCAATCGTCGTCAACTTCTGGTACAAAACGACACTCTTCATCGCAAAACCAGCAGAACCGACAGTATCGCAATCAGTATCAAAACCAGCACAAAAAAAATAATCCCAAAAAAGGGATATTAAGCACTGTATTTAGCTTAATTATTTTGCTTGCCATTGCTGTTTATGCCTTTCCTAATTTAAAAGCCAAGTTTTTTCAGGACAATGATTCAGCTAATACGACAACACAGTACACCTCTACATCGTCCTCATCACAGCCCACCACTAATACACAAAGCAATACAATTACTGGTGACCCACAGGTTGACCAGACCATCCATCTAATCCAACAAGGTGGACCTTTTCCCTATCCAGAAAAAGATGGCACGACCTTTTATAATCGAGAGGGTAAGCTACCGCAAAAAAGCCGGGGCTATTATAAAGAATATACTGTACCGACGCCGGGGGTGTCTCATCGTGGGGCAAGACGTATTGTGACAGGGGGGTATCCGCCAGAGGTGTATTATCTCACTGTTGACCATTATGAAACCTTTAAAAAGTTAAATGTAGAGGCACCGTAAATGCAAAACGAAATACAAAACAAAATGCAAAGTCAATCAAACCAAGCCATTATTTATATTGATGCAAATAATCCTGATGCCATGAATACCCTACCTAAGCAGGTGACGCATTTACTTATTAAAGAAGTCGTTGATAAACAAACCTTGCTGACAAGTTTGGCACAGGCGGGGGAGTTTCCCAGTTATTTTGCCCATAATTGGGACAGTGCATGGGATTGCCTAACCGATAGTAATATTGAACATTTAGTCCTTAATCTTAGTGCGGTCAACAAGATAAATACCGAGGACTTTAATACCTTTAAAAACCTGATTGAAGATGCTTATATGGATTTTGGTAAGCCTCAACTTTGGGTAATCGTAGCAGGTGATTAATGGTTTTGATAAGAGGTTATGAAAAGTTCTGACAATACCATGACTAAACCCTCACTTGCTTAAAACAGAAAACTAAAGTAAAGTTTTTATTTATAGTCAAAGTAAGATAAAACGCTGTAAAAGTGGTTTTTCTCAAATATTCTATCACTGTTTCTAATAAAGTTTTTTGATAAAGAATATCGTTATTTGAGTTATCTTTGATTGATTATTTTTATTCATAATAAAAGGTAACTCATGTCATTTGCTCAAGTCCATACCCGTTCCGTTGTTGGTCTGCATGCCCCAGCCGTAATGGTTGAGGTGCATTTATCACAAGGCTTGCCTGCCTTGACCATTGTTGGCTTACCAGAGGCGGCGGTGCGTGAGAGTAAAGATAGGGTACGCTCAGCGATTATCAACTCAAACTTTCAATTTCCCAACCGCCGTCTCACCATCAACCTTGCCCCTGCCGATTTACCCAAAGAAGGGGCAAGGTTGGATTTGCCAATAGCGATGGGGATTTTGGCAGCCAGTGGGCAGATTGATGCAGATATTTTGGAAAACTTTGAATTTATTGGCGAGTTGGCATTAAATGGTGATTTACGCCAGATTACAGGTAGCTTAGCCGTTGCCCGAGCCATCAAAAGCCAGACCAAAACAAATAACGCTAAACAACGTCAGCTTATCGCTCCCAAAGCCAATGCGGTAGAGGCGGCACGAGTAGCAGGGGTCGAGGTTTTAGGGGCAAATAATCTAACCGAGGTATGCCGTCATTTGGCGGTGGTGAGTGGTCAGCAAACCGACCAAGCAGATAAGCTATCTATAGAACAGCCCAGTATCATCAATACGCAAGTTCATTATAAAATTGACCTTGCCGATGTCAAAGGGCAACATCATGCCAGACGGGCGTTAGAGATTGCGGCAGCAGGTGGGCACTCTCTATTATTTATTGGACCTCCGGGTTCAGGCAAGACTTTAATGGCATCACGTTTGCCGACTATTTTACCCGAGCTGAGTGACGAGGAGGCATTAGAGGTTGCCAGTACTTACTCAGTAGCAGATACAGAATATCAATACGGTACACGTCCTTTTAGAGAAATTCATCATACCATTTCAGCAGTGGCATTGGTGGGTGGAGGTTCTCGTCCAAAACCCGGTGAGATTACCCTTGCCGACAAAGGGGTTCTTTTTATTGATGAGATGCCAGAGTTTGACCGCAAAGTTTTGGAGGTTTTACGTCAGCCACTTGAATCTAAGCAAATTACCATCAGTCGAGCCAACTCACAAATAACCTTTCCTGCCAATTTTCAGCTTATTGCCGCGATGAACCCTTGTCCCTGTGGCTATCATGGTGACTTATCTAACCGTTGCCATTGCCGACCAGAACAAATTGCCCGTTATCAAGATAAAATCTCAGGACCACTGCTTGACCGTATTGACCTGCATGTCAGTGTTCCTGCTCTGCCATTAACAGATTTACAAAATGCCCAAAAAGGCGAAACCTCCGAAGTGGTACGCCAAAGAGTAGCAAAAGCTCATAACAGACAGATGCAACGGCAAAATAAGGTGAACAATGAGCTAACCCCCAGTGAGCTTGATGAGCAAGCCAATCTCGGTGAGCCTCAAAAACAACTGCTACAAACTGCCCAATCTCGCCTTAACCTCTCTGCTCGGGGGTATCATCGGGTGCTGCGAGTTGCCCGTACCATTGCCGACCTTGCAGGTAGTGATACGATAGAAATCCCACATCTTAGCGAAGCATTAAGCTATCGTGGCAATTAACTTAGCTTTAATATGTCTGAAACTGTGGTTAGCATTAAACTTAATATTAAAAAAGCCCCGTAATATTACCCTCATCATCGACATCAATCTGATTGGCGGCAGGCACTTTAGGCAGACCGGGCATTTTCATGATTGCTCCACAAATCACCACAATAAATCCTGCACCTGCTGACAAGCTAACATCCCGCACATGAATAGTAAAGCCTGTAGGTCGCCCCAACAGCTTTGGATTATCACTGAGCGAATACTGAGTTTTGGCAATACAAATCGGTACTTTATCGAGCTTTAATGCCTCTATACGGCGAATTTTACTTTGTGCAAAACTGCTGATATCAATGTCATCCGCCCCATAAATTCTTTGTGCTACGGTGCGTATTTTATCGGCAATGCTGTCTTCATTGTCATAAGATAATTGGAACGGTTTGCTGGCTGCATCAGGTTTAGAATCATTTTGCTCCAAGACATTTAATACCGCATTGGCAAGTGCTTCACCGCCTTTGCCACCTTTTTCCCACACTTGCGTTAATGCTACTTCTACCCCTTGCTCTAAGCAAGCCTGACGCACCATCGCAATCTCAGCCTCAGTGTCGCTGACAAACTGATTAATCGCTACCACCACAGGCAAGTTATAAACATTTTGCAGGTTTTCAATGTGTTTTATCAGGTTGGGTAAGCCTTTTTCTAGTGCCGTTAAATCCTCATCTTTTAACTTATTTTTTGCCAAGCCACCATTGTATTTTAACGCCCGAATGGTAGCGACAATCACTGCCACATTGGGAGTCAGTCCTGCCATACGGCATTTGATATCACAAAACTTTTGTGCCCCAAGGTCTGCCCCAAATCCTGCTTCTGTCAGCGTATAATCGGCTAAATGTAGGGCAACTTTGGTGGCAATCACCGAATTACAACCATGAGCAATATTGGCAAAAGGACCGCCATGAACAATCGCAGGTGTGCCCTCAATGGTTTGCACCAAATTGGGTTTAATCGCATCTTTTAGCAGTGCCGTCATTGCCCCATGAGCTTGCAAATCTTTGGCATAAATCGGCTGTTTGTCTTTATTATAAGCCACCAAAATATTGCCCAGTCGTTGTTTTAAATCTGCTAAATCAGTCGCCAAGCAAAAAATTGCCATGACTTCTGATGCCACAGTAATGTCAAAACCATCCTCACGCATCACCCCATCACTGGACTTGCCCATACCGCTAATGATATTGCGTAACTGGCGGTCATTCATATCGACCACATGTCGCCATAACACCTGTTTGGGGTCAATATCTAGCTCATTGCCCTGATAAATATGATTATCAATCATCGCTGCTAGCAAATTATTGGCGGCACTAATGGCATGAAAATCACCAGTAAAATGTAGGTTAATGTCTTCCATTGGCAACACTTGAGCATAGCCACCACCTGCTGCCCCACCTTTTATCCCAAATACAGGCCCTAATGATGGCTCACGCAAGGCGACGATGGCACGTTTGCCAGTATTTTGTTGTTGCTGAACACGGTTTATCGCATCGGCTAACCCAATGGTGACGGTGGTTTTGCCTTCACCTGCTGGCGTGGGGTTAATAGCTGTCACCAAAATCAGCTTGCCCTGTTTGCCCTGATTACCATCTTTCCCTGGCTCAGATTTAGCAGGCTTGTTAAACACATCGGCTGGATTAATTTTGGCTTTATAGTGTCCATAAGGCTCTATTTGCTCAGGCAATAGTCCCAACTTTTGGGCAATGGCAGTGATGGGCTGGAGGGTTGCATTTTGCGCGATGCTGATATCATTAGGAACTGCGTTAGGGATATCGTTAGGAGTTTCATTACAAATACTATTAGAACTGTCTTTAGGAGCGTTATTGGGAACAGTCATAGAAAAGCCTTAAAAATTAAATAACAAATTGTATTTACTTCGATTATTGTTGCTGAATATTGTCTCTAATAAACGGGATATTTTGCAATCTTTAGCAAGCCTTATCTGACTACAATGCCAGATTATGACGTGATTGTCATGGTTTACTAAGCCTGAGCTCAGATATCCTTAACGACATATTTGACAAAGTCTATCAACATGACAATTAATCCTTATTTTCTAGGTTTATATATTTATTAGAAAATACTTGTTTGTATTATACTCTTAGACTAAAATATTTAACCCATAATATTATTAAGGTTATAAATCACCATTATAAAGTCTTTTTTATTATCGATTTTATAAAAATGAGATATTTTTATATATAATATTTATTTCATGATTATTATAATCAACCTTAATCTTGATGGGTCTTATGTACGTGCCAAATTAATTTTAAAGGAAAATATCTATGAGTAACTTTAATTTTACCGATGCTTTAAAAACACATGCAGATTGGAAGTTTAAATTGCGTGATGCTATTGCAGAGAAAACACAGTTAGATGATAAGAAAATTGCTCAAGATGACCAATGTGTATTAGGCAAATGGTTACATGATGCAGAAACCAAAGAAGCATTTAGTGGTCTAGAAAACTATCAAGAATGCATCAAAGCACATGCGCGTTTCCATAAAGCTGCCGCAGAAGTTGCTCGCAATATTAATATGGAAAATTATGCACATGCAACTGATCTGTTAAAAACAGGCACAGAATATGCGACTTCCAGCTCTGAAGTTGGCTTAGCAATTCATGAATTACGTAAAGAAGTACAGTCATAAGTATTAATTTTAAGATAAGTTGATTCTTATTTAAAAAAAATGGGCTTAAGTAAACTTTAAATTTATTTAAACCCATTTTTTATGTTTAATATATCAATATAAAAAAATATTTTATTTAAAATTTTAGAGATGATTAAAAATTTCTAACAAAAGAAACTTGGTGATAGCAATTTAAGCAAAATTACAACCCAACAATGACTTGCTCAAGGTTATTGCTTAATCGCCTCAACCTGAATGGTCAATCGCACCTGCTTGCTCATTCCCATTGCCACATACTTATCAATGCCCCAGTTGGTACGGTCAATCGTCGTGGTAAAGTCACCGCCACACACCGACTTTTTATACACAGGACTAAAATAACAATTAAACTTTGTCGCCGTTAAGCTCACAGGGTGGGTTTTGCCGTGCATCGTCAAATTACCATCAACCTGCGTCACTTTTGCTTGTCCATCATTGCTACCATCATCAGCTTTAGCAAAATGCCACTGTGTTGACTCAAAAAGTGCTGTCGGATACTGCTCAACCGCAAAAAAATCCTCACTTTTTAAATGCTCATCAAACTTCTCATTACCCGTATTCAAATCCGTCATCGGAATAGTGATAGCAACTTTGCCAAACTGCTGTTTTGGGTCATACTTTACCTCACCTGTGAGGTTATAAAACCCGCCTGTATTGGTCGAGGTATTAAAATGGTCAATGGCAAAACGTACATTAGTATGAGTAGGGTCAATCTCATACGTGCTAACCTGACTCATATCGACCTGAGAAGTGTTATTGGCATTGTTTTGGTTAGAGTTAGCTTGACTGCTACTGCTACTATCTTGCGTGATACTGGCACAACCTACACCCGCCAGTACTGAGGTTAAAGCCAGTGCTGTTAGTAACTTTGCTAAATACTTTGTAGCGTGATTAGTATGAGTTTGCATCGTATTTTTCCTTATTAATTAATTGATTATTTATCGCTTTATTAAAAACTGGTTTATTAAAGAAGGTTTTATTGGGCATAATGGACACAAGCCAGTCAGTTAATCATTAGAAGGCAACAAATACGCCACCAAACTGGCAAAATCATCAAACGCCTGTGTCGGCTTAAAATCGCGAATATCTTGCCCATAGTTATAACCATAGGATAATCCCAACGTATCTATGCCCGCATTTTGCCCTGCTAAAATATCGTTTTTTGAATCGCCAATCATCACCGCTTTATTAGGATTTACCCTAAGCTGTCCACATACATAATGTAGCGGAGCAGGGTCAGGTTTTTTTTCAGCTAAACTATCACCCCCCAATACCTCAGTAAACAAATCTTGCCAACCAAAATGTTGCAACAATTTAGGCACAAAGCGTATCGGCTTATTGGTCACCAAAGCTAATATATACCCTGCTTGTTGCAATTGTTTTAAACCTTTATCCACCCCAGCATACGCCACGGTTTTTGTGCCACTGGTTTGCTCATACGCCTCAAAAAAGACTTCTTGAGCATCACTAATCTGTTGCTGAGTAGGCGGTACTTGACTACTGGCAGTTAATGCCCGCTCCACCAGTTTACGTGAGCCATTGCCCACCCAGTTTCTCACCTCACTTTCAGGATAGGTTGGTTTGCCCAGTTGCTTAAGCATCATATTTGTCGCCTCTGCCAAATCTGGCACACTATCAATCAACGTCCCGTCAAAATCAAAAATTAGTAGTGATTTTTCACCCATCGGCGTTGTTATAGTAGTTATATGATGGCTTAACTTAGCAGGAGGGGTAATATTCGTACTCATAAAACTCTCTTTTTTAGTTAATTTAAAATTGGTGTACGATTGCGTCCAATCATGTTATTGCTAATAATAGTAACAAAAATTGCTGACCCCAATGTGTGAAGTTTTTTTAAGGAAGGAATACTTATGCCTTATCCTATCCTCAACTCTATAAATACAGACAATATACGCCAACGATGGGTAGCTCGACTATTAGCAATGCTAAGTGGTTGTCTGTTATGTACCATTGTTAGTATCAGCCACGCAGGGTTATTAGAACGGCTAATCCCACAAGGCGAAACCCATACGGTCACTGCGGTAGACCGTGACGTGGCGTTTATTATTGATGGTTATATTTATGATGCCCGCCAGTTTTGCTATATGGTGGTGGGTGACAAAGTGGTGTTTTTGGATGGTCGGCACGGCATTGATTACCGAGCCACTGTTTATAATCTTAACGGGCATGAGCAGTGTGATTTGTTGTTACGGAAGCGGGTGGGGGAGTAGGTAAACATTACTCAAATTAGCAATTGTAGTGGTGATAATATCTTCTTATGCAAGGTCAGGATAAACTATCCGAGGTTAGCGAATTTCACACCTTAATGCTGGTATGCCTTGCAACTTATTTTATTAAACTAAAGTGTGTAAGGAGTGGCTGTGTTAACAGAATTGATCTCAAGTGACGATGAAAAATATGTAAAAGTTCTTGACCTTATAGATTTAATTGCACAACAGACCAATGAAAGTAAGGATGTTGTTATTAAATATATTTTAAACCGAACCATAATATTGGATTCAGAGATATCAGTATTTCAGAAAGGTATATTTGATGCTTATCATACAGAATTTTGCATAATAGACTTACTTTATAATTATAAGCATAAAAAGCCTTATACAATAAAAGAACTTGAGGAAAGTGAAGAATACAGAACAAGCTATTTGCTTATAAAAGATATTTTTAATCAAGGTTTTATAAAAATACTTAACCTTAATTTAAATAAATTAATAAATAAAAATAACTTAATTAATATTAATATACCTACAATACAAACTAGTAAAATAAGTATTCAACAGCTACAGAGCCAACTTAACCAAGCACACACCACTATCAAAGAACAACAAACTCGAATAACTGATTTAGAACAGCAACTAAAACAAGCTCAACTTGATAGTCATACCGAGATGAGTGAACGTCATGAAAGAAGTTATCATGTAACTATTGGTTTACTATTAGAGCTATTAACCACGCCAAAAGGTACGGATGATAAACCACCTTTTCAAAGCCAAGCTAGTATCATCAGTGAGATAGTGGATAAGGACATATATGGACAGAAGAAAACGACCTTAGAAACTCGTTTTAGTACAGCTAATAATGCATTGAAGGATATAAAAAAGAAAAAATAGGTAGTACCTCAAGATAAATTTGCACCTCAACTGGGGTAATATTTCACCCCAGATAGGGTGTAGAATAGCTCGATATCACCTACCATTATCAACACTTAATAACTCTTACAGAGTAAATTTAAGTGCGAATAGCAAACAAAACTGTTTGAGAATGATACCTCAAGCTACTACATTGTAGTACAATGGATAGGGTGAAATAATGTATACACTAAAAGAAACTGCAATCTATACCAAAACCATCAATGCACTATTTAGTGTAGATGAGCAAGGGGAGTTACATACCTACATTGCCAATAATGCTACTGCTGGTGATGTGATACCAAATAGTGGTGGTTGCCGTAAGTTACGGTGGTCACGGGCAGGAATGGGGAAACGTGGCGGAGTAAGGGTGATTTATTACAACCAACTGGATAATGGTTTGATTGTTCTATTGTTGGCATACCCTAAAGCAAAGCAGGAAAACATACCCAGCCATATTCTCAAACAGATTGTTAAGGAGCTAGAACAATGATTGACCTTGATAAAATTGACATCGCAAATCATGAGTTTACAGGAGAAGAAATAGGCGAATTATTGCTTGCCAGCGTTAAACAAATGAAACAAGAAGAGTTTACCAAAACTCACCAAGTAGCGGTCAATCCAGCAGTGGAAGCACGCCATAAGGTAGGACTGTCACAAAAAGAGTTTGCCGAAGTTATGGGGGTGTCTGTCCGAACCTTGCAGGCATGGGAGCAAGGCGTTAGAAAGCCTTCAGGTTCAGCAGTGACATTATTAAAAATAGCCAGCCAACAACCGCAAGCATTATTGGCTGTGAGATAGATAATGATAGCTGAAAAAATAGAAGTAACCCCCTTTGATGTTGCTGAGTGTCTTAATGATGAAAAAATAGCATTTTATCGACATGACCGCATTGTCATGTTTACGGCATAAACATATAATCATTGTCATATTTACGTTTTTCGATTTTATCGACATGAGAAATAATGATGATAGCCAACCAGCCTTATAATGATTTACCATTTTTACCCCCTAATATTGAGCTAGAAACTAAGCCTATTTTAAAGCTATGTATTGAGGCAAGGACTGCATTGGGAGCATTACAGCAAGCAGGTGCATTGATACCTAACCAAACCATGCTTATTAATGTTATTCCACTGTTAGAGGCTCAAGGCAGTAGTGAGATAGAAAACATCGTCACAACCACAGACAAGCTATTCCAATATGCTGATAATATGGAAACAGCAGACCAAGCTACCAAAGAGGCGTTACGTTACCGTACTGCCCTTTATCAAGGCGTAACTGCCATTAAAGAACGTCCTTTGTCTGACAATACCGCTATTATGATTTGCCAAGTGATTAAAGGTGTAGATTTAGGTATTAGGCAAACCGAAGTAGTCTTAAAAGATGGTTTTGGTGAGGTGGTGTACACGCCCCCCAGTGGCAAAATAACCATTGAACGCTTGTTGCAAAATTGGACGCAGTTTCTACATGAAGATGATGATTTGGACCCCCTAGTTAAGATGGCGGTTTTACATTATCAGTTTGAAGCAATTCACCCTTTTGTAGATGGTAACGGTAGGACAGGTAGAATCTTAAACATCTTATATTTGATAGATAAAGGCTTACTGAACTTGCCTATCTTATATTTAAGTCGTTATATCATTGAGCATAAAGCAAGTTATTATCAAGGGGTAAAAGGGGTTACACAATATGGTGACTGGCAAACATGGCTGACTTATATGCTAACCGCCATTAAGGAAACCAGTGAATGGACTACTGCCAAAATATTAGCAATCAAGCAGCTACATGAATATACTGCTGAATATGTGAAACAACATGCCAGTAAGGTCTATAGCCGTGAATTGATTGATGTGATTTTTGAACAGCCCTATTGCCGCATTGCCAATCTGGTCGATAAGCAGATAGCCAAACGACAAACTGCTTCTAATTACTTAAAAACATTGGTTGAAATTGGTGTGCTAGAACAAACGCAAGCAGGTAAAGAGATTTTATTTATCAATCCTAAATTAATGCAGTTATTGCAAAGTCGTGACAATATGATTTCAGAAGTTTAATTGTGCATTTCAAATGCGTAAATCATTACCAACATGGTAACGGTTGACCAAGTAGCAACCATATAAGGGTTAGATTTCAAATCTAGCCCTTTTTTATAATGCTCAAAAAACCCAACCCTATATAAATCAATAACTTACAGGCATAAAAAAACCCCAAACGGGGGAGTTTGGGGAAAAGGAGAGGTTAGTCGTATCTATCTAAATAACTAAATAATCTTTAGTAATACTGAGCATAACCTATATGCTTTTAAACGAGGTCAAACAAATGGTGGCTCGAGGCAGGATCGAACTGCCGACACAAGGATTTTCAATCCTTTGCTCTACCGACTGAGCTATCGAGCCGTATTCGTTTGAGGTCGCTATTAAACTAAATATACGCCCATCTGTCAAGCACTTTTTTAAAAATTATCACCACTACTTCAACGATAACAGCTCATATTCCGCCATAATCTGATGAATATCACTATCCACAGGCACAAACTGACGCACACCTTTTTTTACCTCACAATCATATACTTGTTTGATAAACTTACCCTCAATGCCTCGATTATGATTTTGTGGGTGTACCGCCAAATATTGCAAGCGTTTACTATCGGTTTGCCCATCATCAAAACAGCCCATCACCGCAATGGGCTTATCATTAAACATACCCACATACAGCAGTCCACCTCGCTTAAACGCTGACGTAAACAAGGCAATGGCATCTTCACCCTTATCAAACTCAGGGTGTTGTGCGAGCAAATCAGCGACTCGCAAAGCCAGTTCATTTTTACGGGCAGGTTCACGAATAATAGGGGCATCAAAAGAATTGATAGCGACGGCTTCTAATGGCATGGTGGGTTTCCTTATATAAAGGCTTGTGTAAATCTTTGGGTAAAGAGAGATTATAAAATGGATTAATCACAATATTTTAGCAAACAAACAGCTCGGGCATGGCACAAAAAGTGTGGGTTTGCTATTATCATTGCCTTATTGTTGCACTATTTATCTATTTAAGCGGTTATTTAGTGTTTAACCTTTTATCTAGCTTGTTATTAACCTATTTATCTTTTTTATCTAACTAACTTAACCATTGAGTGAGCCAGCCATGAGTCAACAGCTATCTTCTTGCCCATCAGAGCGTCCCGCCCGTATCGCCAGCGTCGAGCGTAACACCGCCGAAACCAAAATCAGCGTGACGGTCAACCTAGACGGCACAGGACAAGGCACAGTGGATACAGGCGTGCCGTTTTTAGACCATATGATTGACCAAATCAAGCGTCATGGCTTATTTGATTTGGACATTAAATGCGTTGGTGACGTGCATATTGATGACCATCACAGCGTTGAAGATACAGGCATCACATTGGGGCAAGCGTTTGCCAAAGCCTTAGGCGATAAAAAAGGTATCCGCCGTTATGGGCATTTTTATGCCCCCCTTGATGAATCGCTATCTCGGGCAGTGGTTGATATCTCAGGTCGTCCAGGGTTACATATGGATATTCCGTTTACTCGCTCGCACGTGGGTAGCTTTGACGTCGATTTATTTAGTGAATTTTTCTATGGTTTTGTTAATCATGGCTGGATGACGGTGCATTTGGACAATTTAAAGGGCAAAAATAGCCATCACCAAATAGAATCCACCTTTAAAGCCTTTGCTCGGGCATTGCGTATGGCGTGTGAATATGATGAGCGTGCGTTAAACACCTTACCATCGACCAAAGAGGCGTTGTAGTTGCTGATGGCTGTGCAATCACACTTATCTAACTTTAACTTGATGATTAAGCAAATAATATGACCAAAATCGCACTATTAGACTACGGCATGGGCAACCTACACTCAGTCACCAAAGCATTAGAATATGTCGGAGCAGACGTGGTGGTTACCAACCAACCCCAGCAGATTGAAAGTGCCGACAAACTACTCTTCCCCGGTGTCGGAGCAATGCACGATTGTATGCTCGGTATGCATGAGGCAGGCATTGATGACGTCGTACGCAACGCCATCTTTAACAAGCCCGTGATGGCGATTTGTGTCGGTATGCAAGCCTTATTTGAATATTCAGAAGAAAACTCACACAATGCTGATGGCACACCTTGTTTGGGCTTGCTCAAAGGACAAGTTAAAAAGTTTGACCCCAAATGGACAGACGAGCAGGGCAACCGCATCAAAGTTCCGCACATGGGCTGGAATACCATCTCAGGCATGGACACCGCCCACCCCTTATGGCAAGGCGTTGATGAGCATACCCATTTTTATTTTGTGCATAGTTACTATTGTCAGCCTGCTGATAGTAGCATCGTTTCGGCTCGTTGTGATTACGGCGTCGAATTTTGTGCCAGTGTCATCAAAGACAACCTATTTGCCACCCAATTTCACCCCGAAAAAAGCCATAAAGCAGGGCTACAACTATTAAAAAACTTTGTTGAGTGGGATGTATAAATAGCTAGTGACGGGAGTATTTTAATTTAAGTTATGTCTTAATTTTTTGTAACTAATACTACCCGTCCATATCTTATACTGATATATTTTAAACTAAGATATGTCAGTATAATGCTAGATTTTGCATATATTTCAAATGCTCATCATTAATTACTAGTAAATTTACAGTGTTTTCCTAGATGCACCTTTTCAACGAAATTCTTTAGTTCACCTAAGTCCTCATCTTCCATATTTTTTGCGGTTAATAAAGTAGTCACAAACTTTGGACCATGGCCATTTATCTCTCTACAAAAATTCTCAATTTCTCCAACTTCAACTAGATAGATTCCAATTTCTTCGAATTGTTTTATCATATTATTATAGCTTTTTAAAACCCCGCCCCTAAGTATATTTTTAGCACCACAATTTTTAATTTCATGCCAAGGCTTTGCTTTTTTAAGTGCTGTGATAATTTCTTTACTAGGTAAATCATTTTCGGAAGAATTTTGTAAAATATCTAGAATTTCGGATTTAATATCTGAAGAGCTTTTTTGACTATATTTATTTAAAATAGCACTATGTACTTCCTTCCACAAAATTTTAATACTTTCCCAGTCACCCCCAAATACTGATACAGTTTCTTCAACTAGCCTTTCTTCTGATAAAAAATCAATATCAAATACCGCTTTGGTTGGTACTCCTATTTTCCTGAGAATATTAGCAATTTTAGGAATACCATATTTACCACCTGCTGGAATATATGCTGTATCTTCCCAACGCTCTGATGAATTTGAAGCTAAGTAATCTGCCACTGAATTAATAAGCCTACAGTCGCTATCATCTTCACAAATAATAGTTTGTTCATGAAATATACCTTCAAGAGCATTTGAATATCTTAAAACTGGCTTCTCCCATAGCTCTTTAATAGCACTCTCGTTAGCTTCCATGACTATATTTATGTCATCGACTCTATTGATTCTAAGTATTCTAATATTACCTTTAGTTCCTTCTAAAAATCCCCTTAATATATCACTACTGTGTGTTGCTACAAATAATTGCCCTTTAATTTCTTTGGCAAGTGTTTCTCCTAATTTTTTCATTTGAGGAGGGTGTAAAAAAGCTTCAGGTTCATCTATTAGTGTAATATCGTAGTTTGTAACAATACTTTCGAATAGAATTCCTGCATAACTTTTCATACCATCTCCTTGTTTATCAAGAAGTGGTAGTTTCTTTAAAGCTTCAATATACTCATCACTGACTCTATCTACAGTATCTCTATTCATTTCGGGTAGTATTCCTACATGAATAGGTAGCTTACTACCTCCTCTAAAGTTAAATAATAGCTTCTTACCAAAAGCACCTTCAAATATATTACTAATTTTTTCCATTAAACTTGCATTGTCATATAGCACATGTTGAGGTTTAGTTTTAGGTTCTTCTGAACTAATACTTTGTTGTTGTTCACATATAGATAAGCGATCATTAGCTGTGATATTTTTTATGTATAGACTATCTAGAAGATACAAGTTTTTTTGATTCCACATTCCTAAATGACCAATGTAAATACGTGATACCCCATAATGGTAATAATCTTCAATGACCTCTGAATTGACATCCAAAAAACTTTTAAGCTGTTCGACTGTACCTTGTTTATTCAATACTAAATTTTTGATTACTTTGGTTTGAATATCTTGACAAGATCTACAGATTTCAACAATCTCTCTTAAAGTTTGTGATTTACCACTGTTATTTGGTCCTACTAATATCACTATTTGATTCTCTGTAAAATCAAAACTACTACCTGAAAAAGTTAATTTGGAAATACTTACTTTAGGCATAACTGGTGTAAGTGTCATTATAATTTAACCTCTAAGTATTGAAGACCTTGGAATTTAAAGTTTATATATTTTTGAGTAGAGTTAAGGGCAGGCGTATCTGATAATATAAATAGATTTTTAGGTCTTCCTTTCAACATTTTTTCAATTTCTCTAAATTTCTTGTATGGTGAATTGATGATTTCAGTATTAGGGAGAAAAATAGTAGGATTAGCTTCTATTAAATCCCCATCATATGTTGTGGTTTTTAATGCATTTAAAAATTTTGTTTGAAACCCGCCTGTGACATTATTTATCCAAGCTTTACCATAATACACTCGCAAAGTATCCTGTGGAAGGTCTTCAACATCTTGTCCATTTACTTCTATAAATAACTCTTGGAGAGATAATTCTTCGTTGTACGGATATGGTAAAGTCACACTAAAATTCTCACCCTCTAGAAAGCTAGTTGCTAATGCTGAGATGGTTTTAGTACGATTTATAAAGTGTTCAGATCTCCTTTTTGAAGAAGAAGATGTTGGAGACTCATGTCTATTATTAGTAGTCATGCTAGATTTATTATTTTGAGTTTTAGGAGAAGGTAAAGCCAAATTTATTAGCGTATTCCCTTTTGTTGTGTCTATTCCCTCATAATAAGACTCAGCTGTTGCCTTTTTACTATTTTTTCTTAGCTTTTCCTCTTCTATAGCAAATGGACAGCTTGAAATGTGATTTTCAGTAGATTTAAAGTAAGGAGCGACTTTACGATCTTTTTTAGGTTTTTCGAGATTAGCACATGTAACTGCAATACGACAGTCTTCTGTAGAACATCGAAAATTTTTCTGGCTACTAATAAGACCTTTCTGGAAAGCGAAATCTGCTTCAGTGCTTTGTATATTCTTATTTAAATCAAGTGAAAATGCTGTTATTAAACTCATGTATCTTTCCTTAGATATAAGTATAGAATAAGACTAATCTATACTTATCAACTTTAGATAATATATCTAATTGTATCTGATTTTGATTAATATAAAAGATAGAAGTAGAACTACACGTCAATGAATGACGTTTATCGTATCTAGCTTTAGTTTTAACACTTCCCCACCCCTCAAACCATACCCCGCACCCTCGCCATAATCCCCTTTTTAATCACCAAACGTACATAGCTCACCGCAATAATCAGTAACACCGCCAGCAACGCCACACCACCCATCGCAAAACTTGCCCACGGCACACTAAAACGTAAATCAAACCACTGCGTAATCAGTACCCAAGCTGTGATACTCGCCCCAACCATCGCAATCAGTCCCGCACTGATACCCAATAAACCAATCTCTAAAATATTAATCGCATACAAATCACGAGTCTGCATACCCAGCAACCGAAACGACGCACTGTCTCGCAGGCGGTCTTGTGACGTTGACAACAGCGACGTAATCAGCACCATCATACCCGTAAGCAACGCAAGCAAAGTAAACACCTGCACCAATCGGCTCATCTGAGCCACAAAAGTTTGGATTTGTTTGGCAATCGCCCCACCATCAATACTAGTAATCGCAGGAAACTGGTGAGCAATATCAGTTTGCAACTGTGGAATACTCTCAGCATCAACCCGAGCTGTAGCAAATTGAATTTGTGGAGCGTCCGCCATCACACTCGGCTCAAATAAAAAGTAAAAAAACGGGCTAGGACCTTTTTCATAACGCTCACGAATACTGGTGATTTGCCCAACCACTTCAATACCCTGAATATTAAAACGCACGTGGTCGCCCAATCCCACCCCAAGCATCTCAGATGCCGTATCCAAAATCGACATCGGCACTGCTGTATCCGCAGGAAGTGTGGTTGAGGCGTTATCTATATTATTCGCCTCTATGTCAGTTTTTGTTTTTGTCCCTATCTCTGTTATAGGGGCAAAAAGCTGGTCAGCCACCACCGCCTCTGCAATAAATTCTGTATCCATCAACGAATCGGCATAGCTCAGATTAAAAATACGTGTCGGGTCATCGCCTGTCCCCGATTCAATCTCACTGGCTGGCACACCGCCCGCCTCAATAATACGTGCCCGAATCACAGGATAATAAGTCAGCGGAGCATCAATCATCTTATCCAGCGTGTCGTGTTGTTCAGACTGCACATCAAGCAAAAACAAATTAGGGGCATCTTGCGGATATGCCTGAATAAACTGGCTATTTAAACTGTGATTTAACAGCGTCACCATGGTCAAAACTGCCACCGATAAAGCAAGTGTCACAAAAAACAGCCCCGATTGATTGCCCTTACGGGACAAATTATGAATGGCTGTGCGTCCCAGCCAGCCCAATTGTCTATGACTGGCAATCACAGTTAACAGCCACAACCAGCCCCGAGCCAATAACCAAAAACCACCCGCTAACAATCCCATACCGAGCAACGCTTGCCCCCCTGTTAGCACTGAGCCAAACTCAAACGCCAACAAAGCAAAACTGGCAAGCACCACCAACGCATACCAATAAACAGGCGGACGCTGACGGCGACTATTGTTGGCTTGCTTTAATACCGCCGACGGTTTGGTATGGGTCACCGCATACAAGCTATGTTGCACAATCAGCAAGGTAATCGTCACCGCCACAAGGCTAATTTTTAGCACACTCAGCAGTTGAATCGACAGCACAATATCACTGGGCAACACCGCACTCAAATAACGTCCACCAAACCTAAGCATCACCACACTCATCAGCACCGAACCAGCACAAGCAAGCCCCGCCATCAGCAAAAACAAACGATAATAACTGTGCTTAATCGACCCAACCGACTCACCCAACGCCCGACGAATCGCCGTCGCCCGTTGCCCCAAATCCACAAACGCCTTCACCACACTCAGCAAAGCCACCGCAGACAAAAATAGCACCGCAATCACCAACAACTTCAAAAACCGAAGCACATTATCCGACACCCGCGACACCGACGTATCCGCACTATCGGCATCGCTCATGGTCACATCAGGCTGACTTGCCAAAACCTCAGCCAGCCGAGCTTGCTCAGCCTCAATCTGCTCAGGCGACCCTGCAAGCTCAATGCGATAACTCACCCGACTACGCTGACCGAGCAACTGCGTCGCCTCTAAATCCGAGCTTGCCATCAACACCCTTGCCCCAAAGCCAAAAGCCGTCAACGGGCGGTCAGGCTCAGCGGTCAGCTCATCGCTAATCGTAAACACCGCCTCACCAATCTTCACCTCATCACCGACACTTAGCCCCAACCCAGTCAGCACCTGCGTTTCCACTACTACCTGATGCGATTTTAATTGCTCAGACAACGCCTTACCCGATGCCAACTTCACCTCACCATACAGCGGATATGCAGGCGACACCGCCTTAACCCGAGCCAGCAAACTGAGCAAATTTTGCGAATTATCCGCCTCTTGCACCACCTTTGTCGTTTTTTCTTGCCCCGTAATCATCGCATTAAACTGCGACTCATAAACCACCTTATCAGGCTCAAACTCACGCACCGCCGACAACACAGGCTCAGACCATGTCTGCTGACTGGTCAAAACCAAATCACCCCCCACCAACGCCCGCTGATTATCCGCCACATAATCGTCGACCGACTGCTGAATCGAATCCAGCGTCAAATACGTCGATAACGACAAAATCATCGCCAACAAAAACAACAACGGATAAATCCAATGTTGCACCCAACTACGACGCACCGCCTTATTGCCCAACAGCGAGCCTGGCAACCAAGCATCAGCGAAAGTTTTCTTTTTTACAAAGGGCTTATTTTGAGCATGGTTTTTTAAAGGTGGTTGATTTTGAGAGTGGTTGTTTAAAGATGGTTTATCTAAAGAATGGTTATCAGGTGTGGACATAATCAAAATCTATATTGAGATTATTTTTTTAAAATAATCATGGCTGATAATTGCTAATATACGTCTGAGCTTCAGTTACTGCCTCTAAATTCATGCGTGAACAAACCTTTTCATAAGCTGAAATAAAATAGTTGGCAAAGGTGCTATAGTCGGGTGAGTCGCTCTCGTAGTAATTCAATACAGCCATTACATACTCATTTTGATGGCTTTCAGTAAATAAGATAGGCATTTTATTAGCCTGTAATAAACTATAGGCACTCATATTTCTAGCGGTGCGTTTATTATGGTCAATAAAATATTGCAAGTAGGCTAGATTTTGATGAATATACACCGCTCTTTCAAAGGGATTTTCGATTTTATCATATTCATTGGCAATCAAGTCTAATCCCGCTTCTAACTGTTGTGGTTTTGCAGAGGGTACATAGTTGGTTGAGCTGATAAATACAGGTAATTTTCTTACCACGCCTATATCTTGAATATCTAGCAATCTATCTGATGCTAGACAATGTAAGTTTTTGAGCAAATGTTTAAAAGGTGACGGTTGCTCTGAGAAATGAGCCTCTTTGAGCAAATAATTAAAAGCACTGTGCATATTAATCAGCATTAACGCATCATCAAACTTTTTCTCGTTTGGGGCTGTTATGCCTGATTTGAGTAAATTTTCGGCTTGCACTGCGGTATAGCTGTTGCCTTCGAGCACAGCAGAGGTGTGGGCAAAAGTAATGGCAAAAGATTCAATATTGCGTGGTACAAACAAATATTCACTTTTTGAAAATAAGCTTAAGGCTTCTAAATAAACTAACTGTTCCTTTGAAAATATTGGCGTATAAATTAGTTTCTCTTCATTATATTTAATAATGGTCATGATAAGTTCTTATTAATATAGTTTTGGTTTGTAGGCGTGGGTATAAATATGAGTATTGACATAATACCCCTATATGGTTTGATTAGCTAACCTGCAACCCGACCATCGACAATGGTAATCACCTGATTGGCATGGATGCTTAAACTTGAGTCATGAGTCACCACTACCAACGCCGTTCCTGATTGCTGTTGTAGCTCTAATAATAAATGCATCACCTGTTGGGCATTTTGCTCATCAAGATTGCCTGTTGGCTCATCGGCAAAGATGATTTTTGGTCGGGCGACCAATGCCCTTGCCAAAGCGGTGCGTTGTTGCTCACCCCCTGATAGCTGATGCGGTAAACTGTCACGGCGATGCGCGAGCCCAACCGCAGTGAGCAACTCTTCGACTCGGCTAGGGTCAGGACGTCGGGCAATGTCTAACGGAAAGGCGATATTTTCAGCGACCGTCAGCGTCGGCAACAAATGAAACGACTGAAACACAAAGCCCATATCTTGCTGGCGTTTTTGTGCCAATGCCTCTTCATCAAGCTTGGTAAGATTTTGTCCATCTAGCCACACCTCACCAGAATCAGGATAGTCCAGCCCTGCTAACAATCCTAACAGTGTTGATTTACCTGAGCCAGATTTCCCCATAATCACCGCAAACTCACCCGCCTGCACCGCCACATCAATACCCTTAATAATGTCGATACGTTGCTCACCCACACTCACACTTTTACTAAGATTGTTGGCATATAGCAGGGGTTGTGACGTAGTTGACGTAGTGGGTGAGGGGTTGTGTGAGTTATTCAGGGTAGGGCTTGCGTTGGAATTTGTGGCAGATTTCATGTCAGGTTTCATGGCACATTTTCTATATTATTTATATGAATTACGGTGAGTTTTGCGTATTGCTGGATTTCTCTTGCACCACCTCAGTTAGCACAGGTATCAACACAGGTAAGATATTATTACTCACCACATAGGTATAGCCCTCTTTGGTTGGGTGAATGGCATCTTTTTGGTTGAGATTGGCATCACCTGCGACCCCATTTAAGAAAAATGGGATATATGCCACCCCTGTATCTTTGGCGATGCGTGGATAAATACGTGAAAATTGATTCACATAATCATCACCCATATTGTCATAAATCTCCATACCCCCCAATATCACCGTACTACCACTGTCTTGCAAGCGTTCAATGGCGGTGCGAATGTTTTCATCGACAGTGGTTACAGGTACGCCACGCATGGCATCGTTTGCCCCTGTGGTCAAAATGGTAATATCAGGCTGAGTTTTTAACGCCCAGTCGAGCCGATTGACCAGACCAGTACTGGTTTCACCACTAAGCCCTGAGTTAACCACGCTGACATTGCTATAACCTGCTTTACGCAGTTGTGATTGTAGTTGGGCAGGGTAGTTGTCTTGCTCCGCAACCCCCAAGCCTTCAGTGAGCGAATCACCAATCGCCAGAATCGTGATGGGCGTAGTGATGGGCTCGGCTAGTGGTTGCAAAGGTGGATTAAGCACAGGGGCTTGCGAATTCGCCGTTTGTGAATTCGCCGTTTGCGGATTGCCAGTTTGTACAGGTTGGCTTGCGGTAGGTTGTGCATTATCGTTATCAGTATCGCTTTTGCTATCAGATACAGGTTGACACGCCATACACAGTAAGGTGGTTAATAGCGGTATTATGCCCATACGGATATAAGGTCGTTGTTTGGCTGAAAACAAAGAAGGCAAAGAAGACAATAACGACATAACTACTTGCCTCCTGCATACAAATCTCGCACCACCTCACCAATCACCGCAATGCCTTTTTGTAAGGTTTCATCATTAGCAGCGATACTCATACGGATACATTCATGGGCATGCGGATAATCATTTATATCAAGACCGGGGAAGAAGTATTCACTGGGTACAATCAGCGTGCTTTTGGCTTTAAGACGCTCGTATAATTCAGTGGTACTAATCGGCAAGTCTTTAAACCACAACCACAAAAATATTGCTCCTTCTGGTTTATGAATTAGCATTGGTGTATTGCCCATTTCATGTTTGAGCAGCTCAATGGCTCGCTTCGCTTTTTGCGCATAAAAGGGCTGAATAACCTCATCAGATAGTTGTTTGAGTTGGTCATTTTCTAATAAAGGTCGGGCAATGGCACCGCCAAAGCGAGTCGGCGCAAGGTTCACCACTGCATTCATACTGCTAATGGCATGGATTACTTGTGGGTTTGCTATCACAATGCCAGTACGCACACCGGGCAAGCCGATTTTCGATAGACTAAAACACAAAACGGTATTATCATCCCAATTTAGATTGACATCAGGATAGATAATATTGGGGAATGGCGCACCATAAGCATTGTCAATAATCAGCGGTATATCATGCTGTTTAGCAATTTTAGATAGGTGTGCCATTTCATTATCAGTGAGTACATTACCGGTTGGATTGGTCGGACGAGAGCAACAAATCGCACCGATTTTGCCTTGTGCCAGCTCAGGCAAATTTTCTAACGCCTCAAAATCTACCCGATATTTAAAAAATCCCGATTCACCTTCATGGCAAACCTCTTCGATATTGGGTTTAATCGCCACAAAGTGTTGCCCATCAATATGCACATCACTATAGCCGATATATTCAGGGGCTAGGGGCAGTAAAATAGATTTATTATGTGTGTTTTGTGCTTCACCAAATTCACCACCAAATAGATTAAACAAATAAAAAAACGCATTTTGTGAACCATTGGTAAGGGCAATATTGGCACTGCTCAGATTCCAATCATAATGACGATTAAAAAAATCCACCAAAGCAGTGATAAATTTACTATCCCCTTGTGGATTAGAATAATTGCCCATCACATCAGTGGCACTGCTGTCCAGATCGCCGATACTCATCTGCTTAAAGCTTTGTAAAAATACCTCGTTAACCTTATCAATACGGGCAGGATTACCACCACCAAGTAGGTTAACTGGGGTTTCGCTTTTGAGGGCATCACCCAAATCGTCCATTAATTGTGAGATACCAGTGGGTGCAACAAATTGTTGTCCAAAATTAGAAAAATTCATAGTCATAAAAACCGTATAAATTTGCATGAAAAGTGAAGGAAGAAAAAAAGATAAAGGCAATAACAAATAATAGTTTTATTGCCTAAGTTTAGAGTAGATAAAGGATATTTAGAGTGGCTTACCATCAATCATCATTGGACGACTGGCAAACCATGCTGCCACCACATTGACGCACATCAGTAGCAACAAGCACAATAACGCCAAGCTCCAATCACCCGTGTGCTCATGTAGCCAACCTGCCCCCAACGGACCAAAAATGGCTATCAAATAACCGATGGTTTGTACCATACCTGATAGGCTACTGGCTTGTTGCGGGGTATAGGTACGCAGTGAAAATAGCATAATAGATAAAGTAAAAATCCCCGACGTTCCCAATCCCATCAATGCTGACCACAACCATGCTAAAGAGGGTGTCATATACGCCATACCAAATGAGCCAATCACATTTAAAGCTGCTGATGTCACCGCCACCATTTGTATAGATTTACCACGGCGAATTAGCCAGGTTAAGCTTAAAATTGCCACAGGTGCCATAAACTGAAACACCGATGCCATGTGTCCTGCTTGTACTTGATCGAGTCCTTTACTGAGCCAAATTGATGGTAAAAAACTGGCAGAAGTATAAAACATCACCGATTGAAGTCCCATAAATACAGCCAACTGCCAAGCCAATGGTGCACGCCAAACTGAAATATCATCATCAATTGATGTATCCATTGTTTGTGGCAGCTTATGCGACGACCCCAAACGTATGCGTAATACCACCCAAAACACAGTTGCCAATATACCCAGGGCTGCCCAACCGCCGAGCGCCCATTGCCAGCCCACTTTTGTGGTCAGCGGATAAACAATGCCTGCTACCAGTCCTGCCACTGTGGTCATGGTGAGGCTAAATAGTCCAGTGATTAATGCAATATTGTTTGGTGTACGTTGTTTAATAATCGGAGCAGCCAACGTATTGGCAAAGCCAATCGCCAATGACAAGAGTATTGTCCCCAACAAAAATCCAGTCCAGCCTACCCACCAAGAGCGCACCACAATGCCAGCAGTGAGCATCACCAACATCACAATCAGTGTGTTTTCTAATCCAAAACGTTTACCAATGGGGGGGGAAATAAATGCCCCTAGCGCAAACATAATCATCGGCACTGCCCCAAGCCAACCAATTTGCGCTTCAGATATGTGCAGGGCATCTTGTACCACAGGGGCAATAGAGCCGAGTGCCACAATGGGTGAGCGCATGTTTGCCGATAATAATACAATGGCAATCAGCACCAGCCAAAAAGTTGCCTTGGGCGTAATGGGAGAGCTGTGCTTAGAATTAGGCTGTGATTGCATTGATTGAGACATAAAATTTGCTTGTAGCGAGTAGACAAAAAAGCAGAGGAGCAAAAGTTAAGATGTTCCTTCTACCAGTAAAAAACTATCCCACAAGCAGCCTTAAATAGCAATGGTAGGATATATTACAAATAAAAATATTAAATTGAAAAAATTATAGATGTCTGTGTAGGGTTTTGCAAAATTTTATTAATTATAACTAATTGCCATTCACTGGCAACTATTCTAGCAGTAACTATCTTTCTTTGTATGTATCAGACAGCAGACTTGCCAAGTTTTTTTGCGGCCTCTTTGGTCGCATTGGCTTCTGCCTCACTACCCCCTAACGCACGAGCATCATTGAGTGACTCACACTTATTAGGATCATCACCACAAAACTGACACGTCTCATCGCCCATCAGATTTGCCACTCGACCGCATGAACCACGTAGTGGCTCTTTTTTGATCATATAGCCAATGCCCATAAATAAGAAAAACAGCACAAACACCACAAAAGTGATGGCAAGGATGGGTAGCAGTTGAGTCAACATAACAGCTCCTGTCTAGCAGTCCGTTGAGACGGATAATGGACGCACAATCACGCACAATACAAACTCATATTATAACAAAACCTACCTTGTACTAGGGTGACGCAATGTAACCAATCAATACAAACAGTGACTCACGTATAACAGCAACATGCAAATTAATACATAGCCAATCCTGCTATCCGCTTGTATCTGTCGAACCGATGGCGTGCGTACTAACGTGTCTGCCAGCATTCCATCTAAACGAGCGACTACTGTCAGCCACAGTCCGCATCGCCATCGGCTACGACAGGATACCGCTACTATCAGGGCTAAAAAGCCTCACCTAAACCAACCTTAGCGACTCATCCAAACTATAGTCTGCCTAATATAAATCCACCACGGTGTTAACCTCACTCGATGTACTACTTGTACTATCTTCACTCGGTTGCCTTGTAGTGAAATTATATTAGATTGACTATAAGCCAAGAGAAATAGCTTTTAGAAAATCACCTTACAACACATGTATCACAATATAAGTGGCTGCCCCTGCCAGATAACCAAGTAATGCCAAACCACTGATGCGCTTGAGATACCAAACAAAAGGTATTTTCTCCATACCCATCGCTGCCACACCTGCTGCCGAACCAATGATTAAGCAGCTACCACCCGTACCCGCACAATATGCCAAGAAGTGCCAAAATGCCCCATCTTGCAAAAACTGCCCTTGACGAGCCAACTCATCACCGCTAAGTCCCGCCATTGCCGCATCATTAAGCAGTGGATACATCTTCATTGCACCTGCAACTAATGGCACATTATCCACCAATGCCGACAGCAAGCCGATGACCACATTAATAATATATAAATTACCAAAAGTGTTATCCAAAAAGTGTGCCATGTCAATTAAATGACCTGCTGTTGCCAGACCAGAGACAGCCAATAAAATACCCAAGAAGAATAGAATACTTGGCATATCCACACGAGCCAATACCCCAACAACAGTCAACTGACGCTTAATATGTACCTCTTTATCACGGTGCAGCATCTCAGTGAAAATCCATAAGATGGCTAATCCAAATAAAATACCAAGATAGGGTGGCAAGTGGGTAACAGTTTTAAATACTGGCACAAATGCCAGTGCACCCAAACCAAGTATCAATACCCGCAGGCTGTTGCGTGGTTTGACTCTAAATTCTTCTGTTGGTGCTTCATTGGCATTGGCTTCGTCAGTTACAACATGGCTTTGAGGGGCATGTGGAGTACTACTAATTGCATCAAGCTCATCGTCTTGTTGGTTAGGATTGGTGGTTAAGTAATTGGTATTTGCCGTTGCCAGTACTGGTTTGCTTTGTGGTTTTTGTACTTGTCTGCCTTTGAGCTTGAAGCTTAATACTGCTAACGGAATCAATGCGGCAATGAGACTGGGTACAATCAAATCGAGCATGATGCGGCTGGCGGTAATCTGATTACCAATCCATAGCATGGTAGTGGTGACATCACCAATGGGTGACCATGCTCCGCCTGCATTGGCACAAATGACAATAATTCCAGCAAACCACCAGCGCAAGGTTTTATCGGTAATGAGTTTGCGGATAAGTGATACCATGACGATGGTGGTGGTGAGGTTGTCGAGTAGTGCTGAGAAGAAGAAAGTCAAAATACCCACAATCCATAGCAAAGTCGTGGCATTGGTGGTATTAATGCGACTGGTGATAACACTAAAGCCATCATGGGCATCAATCAGTTCAACAATGACCATTGCACCCATTAAGAAGAATAATATCTCAGCGATTTCGGCAAGATGATGACGCAGCTCAGTATTTAGCAGATGTGATGCACCATGCATCGCTTCTTCACCAGAAAGATGATTGGCAAGTAGCGTATCTGCTCCAAATACCAGTAATACCCAAATAAGTACCGCAGTCAGCAGAGCTGATGCGGCTTTATCGATATGTAAATTGTGTTCGAGTGCAATTGCAAGATATCCAAGTATGAATACCACCGCCATCAATGTATATATCATCATCTGTCCTTAAACAATGTCTATGAAAATCCTTTTAGCTGATAGTATTTTACATAATTTGTATAATAAATATCAGCCATGTTTTTGTTTAATGGTTTTAGGTTACCAAAGTAACAGTATCTATGCTAGTTTATGAAGATAAAATGATTTTAGCAACTCATTAGTTGATATTTATTATCATTTGGCAAGATTTTGATGCAGAATTAGTATTTAAAGCCTATTTTTTGTGCAATTTGTCTTCTTAATGACTTAATTTTATGCTTAGTCATAGGCTACGAATATGTTTTGTAATTTCTAAACATTATTGTCCCTGACTATCTGAGCGCAGTGCTTGCATGGCAGGTGTTTCAACCACTTGCCAATCTTTGATGGTATGTGTGGTCACAGATGCTTGTTTGGGCACAATAAATAGGGCTGCCAGATTTTGTGAAGTTGCAAGCTGTAGGGCTTGAGAATAGGGCATGGCAGTGAGAGCCGTTGCCCATGCATCGGCAAGCATCACCGAGTCCGCCACTACGCTGACAGAAGGTGCGCCACCAACAATGGGATTACCTGTTAAGGGATCAATAGTGTGGCTATAGCGTTTGCCATCAAAGATGACTGAGTTGCGATAGTTACCTGAAGTTGCCAAGTGTAGCTGATTGGTTGAAGTTGGTTGGCGTATGATGCTGATGGTTTGACGGCTATCGACACTGCTGTCTAATACAGGGGCATCAATGGCAATTTGCCACGGTTTATGTTGCGCATTGACACCAGAGGTAGCGACTTCACCACCAATTTCAACCATATAGTTGTTAATGTGGTATTGCTCATACAACACCTGTGCAATCACATCGACACCATAGCCTTTGGCAATGGCAGAAAAATCTAAAGCCACCCCATCCTTGGTTTTAGTTAACTGTTGTTGATCATGTTCTAGTATGACGGCATCAAAATCAATCAGAGCTTTGGCAGCAGCGATATCCTCTGGATTAGGTGGGCTTTGTAATCTATCAATGGTCATGGTTTTACCAAAACCCCACAGTTCAATGAGGGGCATCACTGTCGGATCAAACGCACCACCTGATTGCTGATAAATAGTTTTGGCATTGTCTAACACGGTGACAAAATCAGCATCTATTTGCATGGGGGTATTTGCTGGCTGGCGATTAAAGGTAGAAATCAGTGAATCATCTTGATAAGTTGACATGCTGTGATTAATGCTGGCTAACCTGTCATCAATGGACTTTAAGATGGCCTGTTCATCCCCATCTTTTGGCATCTCATAACGGATATGGTAGCTTGTGCCCATGGTTTCTCCCTCAATATAGCCATATTTCGGGGATTGTTGGCAAGCGGTGAGTGTGACAGCTAGCCCTGAAGCGATGATGGCGGAGGTAATAAAAGAAATATTAGAAGTCAAAGAGCAAGACATAGTAAAAAGCCCTAATGTAAATAAAGAGATGGTTTGGCTACTATTAACTCACCACTGGATTTGCTGTTATGGCTTGCCCTGTGATGAAATGAGGTTAGGTTAGATTGACGATGACTATTTTTGTAAAAGTCTTATAAAGATCGGTACGATAAGAGTAATCAATGTTATAGCAGTTTGGGATTGAGCTCAATAGTCAGGATATCGTCACTAATGATGCTAGACTATAGTTTATAGAAAATGATGATACTATTTAATAATATTGATTAAGTACTAAAAAGGACGACATTTCTCATGCTTAACCCACCAAACATTGTACAACGTCAGGTCGAATATCTGCGTTATCATTTACAGCAACAAACCATACCTAATGGCGGTCTGTTATTTGCTCAGGCATTAGAAAAATGCCAACTTGATAATACCGATGCCAGCATTGTGCGTCTAAATCAGATGTTTGTACAGATGTCTAAAAAAGGTATTACCCTTAAAAAAATCCTGCAACAATCAGGTTCAAAGAATTTTTTACTGACGGTTGCTATTTATATTATTGAGCAAATTGGTAGAAAAATTGATGATGTACCCATCTGGAAGAATCATGAAGAATTGATCAAGGTAATCAACTTACCAGAGGCACAGGACTCACCTGAGGTTTTTAAGGACTTTGCATTTAGCTTTGGGGCTCAGTTTTCTTATGGTATCAGTTTACCACTAGGTGCAATACAAAGTACGTTAAATGGTGAGATGAATCTAGTCAACTATATTAATGATACGGTGAATCACTTATTGAGTAAAGCTGAGGTTGACTTGCGTGGTGATGCCAACGACATTTGTTTACAGTATCTAAAAAAAGTACGTACAGGCAAGTTAATTGATAATATCATCGCTTATCAACCACTATTATCTAAGATTAACTTTGATTACTCTTATCGCAGTTTAGGACAGATAGATCAATGTCTAACCACCATCAAAAAACAACAAAATCTGATGTTTGATGATTATGATGAATTTGTTAATCAGCCAGAAAATCAGAAATTTATCTATTTATTAGGTTGTTATATTGGTATGACGGCAGCACGTATTGCCAGAACAGGATTTAAATGGTTTAACTACAAACAACTACAAGAGATATCACCCAATCCAGAATTTATCTTTTGTTTAGAAAATAATCAAGTGATGATGTTTGATGGCGGTTATATGCGTACGCCGTTATTGGTTGTTACCAATCGTTTATTTGGACTGTTAGAAGATTATCCCACCACAGCACAAGCATTTACCAATAAAGTCATAGAAGAAAATAGCAGTAATCTGAGTAGTTATCCTTTATCCGTCAGTAGTACTAAGGTGTTACCAAAAGACTGGCAAACCGCCATGCATCTAGGTGGGTTGTTGGCAGCATGGAATATGGTGCATTTAAGTGATGGCACAGAATTGGGGGCGATGTCGATAAATTATGATGAGTCAAATACAAACGTCACCTTTGAAAAAATTATGGATAGTGATATTGGTGGGTTATTACAAAAACTGGATACACCAAAAGTAGGGCAGAAGTTTGATTTTTTAAGCTATGATATGTATGTCAATATGCCAACAGGACGAACAGATGGGGTGACCATTGAGATACGTGTTTATAGTGAGCCAACCCTGATGCTCACCTTGATACTACCCTATCGTAATTTGAATACATTGTATGGATTTACCCGTGGTTTTGCCATTTATCCACTGGTTTACTATCAATACAAAAATCGCCCTGATGGTTGGTTAGAGCCATTAACACAAGCATTTTATCAAGGAGCAAAAGAGATAAAATCTCCTATACATGATACAGACTCTTGGAGTGTGTACTATATTGATAAACATGATTTGTATGAGCCATCACCATTAATAACTCATCCAAAAGATAATGGATTTGTAGAGAGTGACTCACAGATAACTATTTTGCCACCACTTGTGGCGGCTTAGTCCTCATTGTCCATACTAAGTTTTAAATATAGTCAGTAGCAAATGACATGAAAAAATATCAAAAATTAGCCATAAAAAAAGAGCCTCATTAAAGGCTCTTTTTTTATGGTATATATCAATTCAACAATGCAATATCAATGCTTTAACTACGAAAACTATTAACCACCAAAGTCATCAAGTAAGATATTTTCATCTTCGACACCCAAAGAGTGTAGCATGTCGATAACGGCAGCATTCATTACTGGTGGTCCACACATATAAAACTCACAATCTTCTGGGTTTGGATGGTCTTTTAAGTATTCTTCATATAAGACATTATGAATAAAGCCCGTGTATCCTTCCCAGTTATCTTCTTCTAATGGGTCAGATAATGCCACATGCCATTCAAAGTTATCAAACTCTTCAGCAAGTTGATCATAATCTTCAACATAGAACATTTCACGTACTGAACGTGCACCATACCAGAAGCTGATTTTACGATCAGAGCTTAGACGCTTGAGCTGGTCGAATATGTGTGAGCGCATTGGTGCCATACCTGCACCACCACCGATAAATACCATTTCAGCTTTGGTGTCTTTAGCAAAGAACTCACCATAAGGGCCTGATACAGTGACTTTGTCACCAGGTTTTAAGCTAAATACCCATGAGGACATTTTACCCGGTGGGATACCATCAGGGCCACGAGGTGGTGGCGAAGCAATACGGATATTAAATTTGATAATACCTTTTTCATCTGGATAGTTTGCCATTGAATAGGCACGAATAACAGGCTCATCAACTTTTGAGACATACTTAAATAGCCCAAATTTTTCCCAGTCTTCTAAGTATTCTTCATCAATATCAAAGTCTTTGTAGTGTACTTCATGTGCAGGTGCTTCTAGCTGTACATAACCCCCTGCACGGAAGTTTACTTCTTCACCCTCAGGGATTTTTAACACCAACTCTTTAATGAAGGTGGCAACGTTATCATTAGAGACAACCTCACACTCCCATTTTTGCACATCAAAGAATTCTGGATCAATCTCAATTTCCATGTCTTGCTTAACAGCAACTTGACAAGCTAAGCGCATGTGATCACGGATTTCACCTTGAGTAAAATGACCTTCTTCGGTTGGTAGAATAGAACCACCACCTTCAATTACACGGCAGCGACACTGTCCGCAAGTACCACCACCACCACAAGCAGAAGACAAAAAGATGCCTTCATTGGCTAGTGTTTGTAGTAGCTTGCCCCCCGCTGGGGTGACCACGTCATTTTCTGGGTCTTCGTTAATATGAATGGTTACATCACCTGAGCTGACCAGTCTTGAACGTGCTGCCAAAATAATGGCAACCAAACTCATGATGATCAGGGTAAACATGGCGACGCCACCGATTGCCGTACCAAACAACTCCATGATACTTGTCCTTATTATTGGTAGGGTAGGGTACAACACTCATTGCTGTAGCTACCCTCATAAATGAGAAAACGGTTAAATCGACATGCCACCAAATGACATAAAACCAAGCGACATTAGTCCAACAGTAATAAACGTAATGCCTAAGCCACGTAGTGGGGCAGGCACATCTGAATATTTAAGTTTTTCACGAATACCGGCCAGTAAGGTGATTGCCAATGCCCAGCCAAGACCTGCGCCGATACCATAAGTGACGGATTCGGTAAAGTTATAGTCACGCTCAACCATAAACAGTACACCACCCATGATGGCACAGTTTACAGTGATTAGAGGTAAAAATACCCCCAAAGCGTTATATAGTGCTGGCACAAACTTATCCAAAAACATCTCAAGAATCTGTACAGTAGCAGCAATGAGAGCAATATAGCTTAGTAATCCCAAAAAGCTTAAATCAATATTTGGGAATCCTGCCCATGCCAGTGCACCATCTTTTAATAGGTACTGAAACAGTAGATTGTTTAAGGGTACCGTGATAGCCATAACAACAATAACCGCTACCCCAAGCCCGATGGCGGTGGAGACTTTTTTGGAGACTGCCAAAAAGGTACACATCCCCAAAAAGTAGGCCAATGCCATATTCTCAATAAAGACTGAGGTAATAAATAAACTAACATAATGTCCCATTAGTGACCTCCACCATGTGCTAAGCCTTTGGACTGCGGCTTGATCACGAATTCAGGTTCTTCAACTTGCTCAGGCTTCCACATACGTATGATGACAATAAATAATGCAATAATAAAAAATGCAGAAGGTGGCAATAGCAATAAGCCATTTGGCACATACCAGCCATTATTAGTAACAGGGTTTAGCAAGGTGATACCTAGCCAGCTACCACTACCCAATAATTCACGAATACTGGCAACGAAGATCAATACGGCTGAGTAGCCAAGTCCATTACCAATACCATCTACAAAGCTTGGTATGGGTGGGTTGCTCATCGCAAAGGCTTCTGCACGTCCCATAACGATACAGTTGGTAATGATCAGCCCCACAAATACTGATAAACTTTTGCTGACATCATAAGCCACTGCTTTTAGTATCTGATCAACGACAATAACCAAAGAGGCAATCACCGTCATTTGTACGATGATACGAATACTTGATGGGATCTTATTGCGAATGATGGAGATAAAAAAGCTTGAAAATGCGGTGACTAAAGTCAAAGCAATACACATCACCAGTGCATTAAGTACGCTGGTTGTCACCGCCAATGAAGAACAGATCCCAAGGATTTGCAGTGCAATTGGGTTGTTATCAAAGATGGGGGTGGTTAAGATTTTTTTGGTATCAGCCATGTTATGCCTCCTTGCCAGTATGAACAGTAGCGTTGTTAGGTAGACTATTTTGGCGAGCCTGATCGTTACTTGAGCCAGCCTCTTTGGAGCGTAAATGATCTAAAAATGGCTTGTAGCCTTGATCGCCAAGCCAAAACTGAATGAAGTTACTAACACCACGGCTGGTCAGGGTTGCACCGCTGATACCATCGACCCAGTTCTCTTTGGGGTTACCAGATTTGGTAACACCAGTAGCGACTTCACCTTGGTCATTATAAGCCTTAATGCCATCCCATTGTGCACGCCATTTAGGCTCTTCAATACGAGCACCTAGTCCAGGTGTTTCTTTATGTGAGTAAAAACTAATGCCTTTGATTGTATTTAAGTCCCCTTCAATGGTCAAGAAGCCATAGATTGTGCCCCATAAACCATAACCATAAACGGGTAGTACCACAAGCTCAGGTTTGCCTGAATCACCATTGAGTACATAAACTTTGGCATATTTAGGTTTACTACCAATACCAGCAGGATCATCATCACCTAAGTCGATACTCAGTGCTTTATTTTTTGCTGCTTGGCTGGTGTCATAAGCGGTGACATCAGTAATACCATCGGCTGATAAAGCCTCATCTGTGGCAAACTCACCTGTTTCAAGATCAACCAATTTGGTTTCAAAGTTGGCAAATTCCTCTTCGACCACAGCAGGGTCATCGGTTTCAGGGTCAAAAAGCCCTGCTGCCATCAAGATATTTTTATTACGGTCAAGACGGCTATTTTCTTGCTGCTTTGATTTAAGACCTACTGCAACCGCAGAGACTAAGACAGAACAGACCAAACATAAAACTAACGCAACACCAATGGTGGTTAGGTTGCTGTTCTTTTTACTGGGTTTTTTATTTTGAGATTGCGACATGACGCATCCTCCGTGCCGTTTGACGTTTGATGTTCGCTTGGGTGACAAAGTAGTCAAACAATGGTGCGAACAAGTTTGCGAACAAGATGGCGAGCATGATGCCCTCTGGGAAGGCAGGGTTGACGACACGGATGACCACAGTCATAAAGCCAATCAAAATACCATAAGCCCAGCGTCCTTTATTGGTATGCGCCGCAGAGACTGGATCGGTTGCCATAAATACTGCACCAAAGGCAAAACCACCAATGACCAGATGCCAATAAAAAGGCAGCTGCATCATTAAGTTATCGGCTGAGCCAAAGATATTAAATACCAATGAGGTAGCAATAAGCCCAACCACACACCCTGCCATGATGCGCCATGAGGCAATGCGGGTCCATAATAATCCCACTGCACCGATCAAGATAGCAAAAGTTGAAACCTCACCAATACTACCTTGGATATTACCAAAGAATGCATCGCTCCACGTGATGACTTGACCATAGGTATCAACAAATTTTTCGGGACTGATACCCAAAGCAGCGAGTCCTAGAGGCGTTGCACCTGAAAAGCCATCAACGGCTGTCCAAATGGTATCACCTGACATATAAGCAGGATAGGCAAAATATAAAAACGCCCGTCCTGATAGGGCAGGGTTTAAGAAGTTTTTACCTGTACCGCCAAAGACTTCTTTGGCAACGACCACCCCAAAGCTAATACCTAATGCCACTTGCCATAAAGGAATATTTGGTGGTAAACAAAGTGCAAAAAGTACAGAAGTGACGAAGAATCCTTCGTTTACCTCATGTCCACGTACCACCGCAAATATCATCTCCCATGCAATACCAACCGCAAAGGTGACAATGTAGATGGGCAGAAATTGCATCGCCCCATAAACAAAGCAAGCCCAAATACTATTGGGGTCATAGCCTGCCAATTGGGTAATAATAGTGCGCCAACCTTCAGGTTGTAGACCGAGTTGACTAATTGCCATTAAGGCTTGGTGTCCAACATTATACATACCCCAAAACATCGCCGGGAAGGTACAAAGCCAAACAGTAATCATGATACGTTTTAAGTCAATACCATCACGCACATGCGATGCCGAATGGGTAGTGATGTCTGGTTGACGTAAAAAGGTGTCTAGTGCTTCATATACTGCATAATACTTTTCATATTTGCCGCCCTTACTAAAGGATGGCCCTAAACGATCAAACATATTATGTAAAAACTTCATCGTGATCAGCCCTCCTGCTCAATGCGAGTTAAGTTATCTCGCAAGATATCACCAAATTCATACTTACCAGGTGAGACAAAAGTACATAAGGCGAGATCTTCTTCATCCAGCTCTAATGCACCCAAATCTACAGCCGACACAATATCTTCGACAATTAAGGCACGTAGTAGCTGTGTGGGAAGATAGTCTTGTGGCATCACTTTTTCAAATACACCAATGGGTACCATAGCGCGAGGTGAACCATTAGTAGTAGAAGTAAAGTTGAATTTTTTGTCTTTAAAGAAATTAGAGATATAAATTGGCAATATTGAGAAGCGGTTTTTACCTGTACTTAGATAATGGAATGCAGGACGTTCATGACCTTCTGCTAATGCGCTGACTTGATTGTGAAAGCGCCCAAGATAAGCAGTTGGTTCAATGATTTTACGTCCTGATAAGACAGAGCCTGAAATCACTCGATTATCACCCGCTTGTAGTTGCCCTTCTGTAATCTCATTTAAACTTGCGCCACGTTCGGTGGCTACCAGATGGGGTTTATTAACGACTGGTCCTGCCAGACTAATCAAACGACGAGTATATAATCGCCCTGTGGTAAACAGTTTACCGATAGCGATAACATCTTGATATCCTACTGTCCATACAGTGACCCCACGACTTAGGGGGTGCAAAAAGTGAATATGTGTACCTGCCAAACCTGCGGGGTGTTTACCTGTAAAAGCATGGTATTCAGTGACGTTATCAGGTGCTGTTTGAGTAATCTTGGGAAGATCCGCATTACCATGATGACATACATAGGTTTTTGGCGTTAAGGTAGATAATACTGCCAAACCATCATTAAACGCTTGCAACTCTTCTTTGATGACAATCATTGGATCAAAGGCAAGTGGATTGGTGTCTATGGCGGTGACAAATATGGCATCAGGTCTGGCGCCAATATCAGGGCTACGACTATAGGGACGGGTACGAAATGCTGTCCATTCTCCTGATATGATAAGTTGAGCTTCAACCGTCTCAGCGTCTAAATTTGCCAATTCACTGGAATTAAAATGCTTGAATTCGGTCTCATCACTATTGGGATCAACTTCGATCACCAAGCTTTCAAACACTCGGCGTTCACCACGATTAATGGCGACAACCTTACCAGAAGCTGGCGCAGTATAAATAACGCCAACTCGTTTCTTGTCTTCAAAGACAGGCTGACCTTTGATTACAATATCACCTTCAGTAACATTCATGGTGGGTTTCATACCCACATAATCATAGCCAATCAGTGCAACAGTTTTGGGTACGTGCTGTCTGATCTCATTGCTAGGTGCACCAGCAATGGGTACGTCTAACCCTTTTTTAATGGTAAACATAAGCGAACTTAATCCATAGGCTAAGTAGAGATACCAGACGTCCTGTTTGGTTTGTGCAAGCTACTTTGATATTGTTAGCTTATTGAAGTTAACAACCGTAGGCACGAGATAAGCGTATTAACATAGACAGCACTCAAAGCACAATCTATTGATACACCAACTTATCCTCTCCTGCATAAACATTGGACATCTATAATCAGATTTTGGATAAATTGATGACCTGTCAATATCTTAAGATAAGATTACAGTGGCGACTGGCTACCAAAATACATATACAATTTAACCTAGGATTATACGTCAAATTACCCTAAAATTGCCAGTGAGTTCGCAAAATGTGTGAATATTGTCTAAAAACCCGCCATTTTTTACAGTAATGCTTTATTGTAACCATCACTGTGATCACCATGATTGATGGGCTATATAATGGTTATAGCAAAGTGCTTTATGCATTAAAGTTCGTATAGCAATTTAAAATGTATCAATATTTATATCATTCCTATATTCACCCTATCTATATTAGGACTTACGCAAAAGTATGATATTTGACTGATAAAGTGGCTGGGAATTATATTGAGTCTTTAGAGCCATGTGCAGCCAACCCACTTGATAAAAAAATGATTACCAGTTGCAGGCAATCTATAAAATTGCGTAAGTCCGATATATTTACAATTACTGATTTAACATCACTATTTAAGGTTATTATTATGTCAAAGCCATCTGCTAACAATTCTACAGTTATTATTCCTGCCATTGACTTAAAAGATGGTAAATGTGTGCGCCTAAAACAAGGGCGTATGGAAGATGATACAGTGTTTTCAAATGATCCTGTTGCTATGGCAGCACGCTGGATAGAAGAAGGGGCACGCCGCTTGCATTTGGTGGATCTCAATGGTGCATTTGATGGGGTGCCTGTGCATAAGTCTGTGGTGACAGATATTGCGCGTGCTTATCCTAACCTACCCATACAGCTTGGTGGTGGAGTACGTCGATTACAAACCATTGAACAATATATGAAAGCTGGATTGACCTATATTATTATTGGTACTAAGGCTGTAGAAGACCCTAACTTTGTTGCTGAAGCCTGTCGTGAGTTTGCAGGGCATATTATTGTCGGTATTGATGCCAAAGATGGCTTGGTAGCAACGCATGGCTGGGCAAATGTCACAGAAATAAAAGCGGTTGAATTAGCCAAACAATTTGCTGATGTGGGTGTATCTTCCATTGTTTATACTGATATTGCCCGTGATGGCATGATGCAAGGGGTGAATGTTGAGCAGACGGTTAACCTCGCACAAGAAGGGGGTATTCCTGTGATTGCCTCTGGTGGTGTGACTGACCTTAAAGACATTGAACTGCTTAAGCCTTATGGTGATTGTATCGAAGGCATTATTACTGGGCGTGCGATTTATGAAGGCACGCTGGATTTAAGTTCAGCACAGTTGTTATTGGATAGTTAAGATTCATGATTGGTGTCGTTACTTTTCTCTATGATACTAATCACTAGCAGTATTATAGAGAAAACCTTATCTTGCCATTAAATGATTGTTAGATTGTTGGATTTAAATGCTTATGCGTATGTTACTTTCCCCATTGCTGTTGATAGTGAGCCTTATTGTACTTGCCATGCCAGCACAGGCAGTGGTTGAGGAGATTATCAGTGCTGATGAGGCATTGGCTGCGGTCAGTGGTGCAAGTAACTCATCTGCCAACAATAATCAAGATGAAGCGGGTACGGGTGGTCTGACTGCTCCAGAAGTAAACACCCCCATTGAGCCTGTTTCTACTCCACCAAAAGATAATGAAATTCAGCAGCGCATTAAAGGCATATTCTCAGAAATTGATGGCTTGCATGAAGTTGGTGTCACCGTTAATCAAGGTGTGGTTACCTTAAGTGGTGAAACCCCTAATGAAAAAAAGGCACAACAAGCACTCAAGCTGGCAGGACGAGTTGGTGGTGTGGTTACTGTAGAAGATAATATTAGCCGTACATTAGATGTGCAGGATAATGTGACTCCTGTGGTCAAAGACTTAAAAGCTCGTACCCAGTCACTTATTAAAGCGTTGCCTTTGTTATTGGTTGCGATATTGGTATTTGCCATCATGGCATGGTTTGGGGCATGGCTGGCTGCTCGCGATAGTATTTGGCAGCGCATTGCACCTAACCCCTTTGTTGCTGAGCTATTGGCCCAAACCATCAAAGTCGTCTTTATCGTCATTGGTTTGATTTTGGGACTGAGCTTGATGGGGGCAGAAGCCATCATTGGTACGCTATTGGGTGGGGCAGGGGTGATTGGTATTGCCGTTGGTTTTGCAGTCAAAGACACCATCGAAAACTATATCTCCTCCTTGATGCTCAGTGTGCGCCAGCCGTTTCGGGCACGTGACCAAGTGGTGATTAATGGACAAGAGGGGATTGTGGTGCGTTTGACTTCACGAGCCACTATCTTAATGACATTAGATGGTAATCAGCTACGTATTCCTAACTCAGAAGTATTTAAAGGCACAATCTTAAACTATACCAAAAATCCTGAAAGACGCTTTACCTTTGAGCTGGGTGTCGATGCCAATGATGACCCCATTGCTGCCATCAAAGTTGGGTTAGATGCCATCAATGGTTTGGAGTTTGTTTTGAGTCAGCCAAAAGCGACAGCAAATATTGAGCAGGTGGGGGATTCAAATATTGTGCTGAGCTTTCAAGTATGGGTTGACCAGTCCAAAACAGACTTTAACAAAGCGCGTAGTATTGCGATTCGAGAAGCCAAACACGCACTAGAGAATCAAGGATTTAGTTTACCTGAGCCAATTTATCGGTTGCGCTTTAATGGTGATATTGAAGAGGCAATCAAACAAACCAGCCTTGCGCTTAATCAAGCATCGTTAGCCGACTTAACCACTACCGCCACAACGCAATCAACACCAACCATAGCAAGTGATAAAGGTAGTGATGCAGACATTGATACATCAGTAGAAAATATAACAATTGACACCTCTAGCAAAGATAAAGAGAAAAAAGAGGCAAAACAGAGAGCAAAAAAAGTATTGGGTGATGCAGAGGTAGAAGAAATACTTGATGCCAAACCTGATACTAAGTTGATGGAAAAAGTAGAACAGGAAATTGCTGAATCGGGTGATTCAGATTTGCTGGATAATCGCAGCCCACAAGAGTGATGAAAAGTTTTTACTTATACAAACTGTCATCGCCAAAAAATGACTAAACAGTGATGGTCTAGAAATGTAAAAAGCGACTAGGAATATAAAAACGTGATTAGGGATATAGAAAATGATGAAAAATAAAGACTCAGAAAATGCCCGAATCGTTGCTGTTTATAATGCCAATGGCGGCATCATGGGTGAGCTAAGTTATGTGATAGGCAAAGTTTTAGGCAACACCCATTGTGCCTTATGTGATATTAGTCATGGTAACTCTATCAAAGCCAAAGCACAGTGGCGACAGCGAGTGGCAAGTTTTCCTATCCCTGTGCAAGCGGTGCATATTAATGAGATGGATAAGGCAACCCAGCAAGCCAGCCAAGGGCAAAGCCCTGTTGTGGTATATTTAGATGGGAAAAATGACCATATTGTTATGACTGATGAAGAATTAGAGAGTTGCCAAGCAAGTCCACAGTTATTTTTTGATAAATTATTAGAAAAAATAGAATCGTTGTCATTTTCAAAACTTTAATTTTTTAGAGAGCCTCAAACAGCTATTTTGTAAATAATTTGAATGATATAGAAAAATAAGGAACACTTTATGAGTCAACTTATAAACCCGTCAATCCCTAACAGTCAAACTGCCATGACCATCAAACAGTTTGGTGAGCCCGATGTTTTTGAACAACAAAATGATTTTGCCGTACCCACATTAAATGAGGGGCAAGTGCTGATAAAAGTCGCCTATGCAGGTATTAACCCTGTCGATTATAAAACTCGACAAGGCTTAGGTTGGGGCGCAGATAATATTCGTAATCAGCAATTTGCCAACAATCAACCTGCCGTTTTAGGCTTTGATGTGGCAGGGGAAGTGGTTGCCAGCAAAGATAGCCGTTTTAACATTGGTGATAAGGTATCAGCCCTTAGCTTTACTGGTGGCTGTTATGCCCAATATGTTGCCGTTGCAGGGGAGCTATTAGCCCCCATTCCTGATGGCGTGGATTTAAAAATTGCAGGGGCAATGCCTTGTGTCGCCACCACTGCCAAACAGCTTTTGGATTTTGCTGACATCAATCAAGGCGAGCATGTGGTTATCAATGCCCCCGCAGGTGGCGTGGGTCATTTATTAATCCAAATGCTGATGGGATTGGTCGATACCCTTGATATTCAGCTGAGCGTTATTTGTTCTAAAGAAAAATATCAAAAACTTGCCAGCCTAATTGATTGCGATAAATTAGCAGGTTGGATTGACTATCAGCAATATACTGATGAGCAAACATTCCCTGATTTGCAAGCCGATGTTTTACTTGACCTTGTCGGTGGACAGGCAGGCATCAAAGCCTTATCGACACTAAAAACCAATGGTAACGTGTATGTACTGCCAAGTATTTGGGCGGACAAACTCAAAGAGGCAGGGGCAAATAAAAACTTACAAGTAGCAGGTTTTATCGCCAAACCCAACGCCCAAGATTTGGCAGATATGCTACAAAAAGTCGCTGATAAACAATTAAGTGTACATATCCAATCAACCTATCCTTTAACTGAAGTTGCCAAAGCTCATCAAGAGTTAGAAAAAGGGCATAGCTTTGGTAAGATTGTGTTAGAAAATAATTAAATTGAGAAATAATAATGAAAACCCTTTATTTTATTCGTCATGGTGAAAGCCTTGCTAATACAGGGGCAAAGTCCATGCCCGACCGTGATATTCCCTTAACGGAACTTGGACAACAGCAAGCACGTGAACTTGCCAAAAAATGGCAAACGCCTCCCAATAAAATCTACTGCTCACAAATGCTGCGCTCACAACAAACGGCGCAAGCTTTTTGTGATAAGTTTCAATTAAATACGAATACTGACTATGAAAGCTGTTATGACAGCACTTATGAAGTGTTGCCTTGGCTTAATGAGTTTGGCTGTTTGGGCTATGCCACCATTGAGGGCATGATGGGAAAAGAGCGGGCAGTGCTTGCCAAACAATATTGGCAAACGGCAGATTTAGAACATCGTGATAGCCATGATTCAGATAGCTTTGCTGACTTTTTGGCTCGGGTAGATAATCTTATCAGCCAGCTTGATGAATTTGAGGATAACAGTTTATTTTTTGGGCATGGGATATGGATTGGGCTATTAGCTTGGCGGTTAATGGGTTGTCAATTTAAAGACAATGCCGATATGCGACGCTTTCGCCAATTCCAAACCGCTATGCCGATGGCAAATACCGTGGTTTATCGTTTGTTGCTTAGTGGTGAGGTTAGGCAGTTACAATGGGTGGATATGGAGAGTTAGTGATTGTAAAAAGTGAGGAAATCTTGCTATGATGTGGAGGATATCTTAATAATTATTATTGGGGGTGTATATGAACAATAAGAATGATATCCATGAAATAGCAATTGTAGATAATGAGGGTCAAAAGGTTTTTTCAATTGTAAAAGCAGATAGACATATTCAAGGAAAAAAGTTGCCCTTAAATGAGCAAAGTTTTATAGAAAGTCATCTTTCATCAATTGTTGGTAATATTCCTAATATTGGAAAAACAATAGACAGTATGAATAGTTATACTGCACATTTTTCTAAAGAAGCAATGGAAAATTGGAAAAATGGTGCTTTAGAGTTGAAAAAATCTGGAAAAGATTTTTTACCTCAACTTCAGAAAACAGATACCAAGAGAATATCAGAACAAGCAAGGCTAAAGTCAGGAATGACCCCTACAAATATAGCTTTATTATGCTGGCAAATCGCTACGGTAATAACTGCTCAACAGCACTTATCTAATATTGATAAAAAATTAGGAGATTTGCATGATATTATAAAAAATATAGAGTTTTTTTTAGTAGAGAAAGACTGTGCTGAAATTCAAGCAAATATTGAATATATAGATAATTTAATAAGCTCCTTTTATCAAGATGGTGAGGATTTTATTAATGAACTAAATGAAATGCATAGTCATAAAATAGCAGATTTAATTAAGGATATTAATAGTAGTGTAATTTTTCATATTGAGATTATGAGAAAATTAGAAAGTGAAATTAAATCCCATAAATTTAATAATAAGAAAAATATTAAAAAATCAGAAGTCCAAATTAATAAGTTTGTAGAAAATATGAAATTATTAGATGTCTTGTTGAAATCACAAATTAATATATTTTTCTTATATATTATGTGCTATGGAAAAACAAGTTTTATAAATAGTTGTCATAAGAAAAGTCAAGATAATATTGAGAAATATTTAAGTATTCTTGATAATATTCATTATTATATTAATAATGAATTAAATAATATAATAGAGAATAGGAGGCTATTAAATTTTTTTAATTCGTCATATTCGTATGTTTTTCCTTTATCTTCCTTTTTCCCTGTCCGTTACACTATGGATAACTTTGTTTATGTTGTAGATAGCTCTGGTATTGTAAGATTTGATCTATATAGAGATATCTTACAGAGATCAAGATTTGGAGAAAATCTTTATAATATAGAGTATAGCCGGAATATATTCAAAGAACTACAAAAAGATAATATTGAAGACTATTTCCGTTTACCAATGGAAATTATATTTGATATTGATGAAAGTGGAGATATATTAAATCTTAGATATATAGATATAAATAAAAATATTTAATGATTTGAAAGTTTATCTAAATTCTTAACAGCAGAAAATAAACATTTAGCATTATTCGGTGAGCGTAATAAATAAGCAGTTTCTAATAAAGACCACAAAATATCCTTACCCCTTAACTTATCCAGCCAATCTTGTGGCATATTTTCCACCCCAAAGCGTAACCCTGCAATACCACCAGCGATACAAGCGGTGGTATCCGTATCTCGCCCTAAACTAATGGACGCTTTAATCACATTTTTATAGCTGTCTTGTTGCTGTGCCCAATAGGCACTACGCAAGCTATCCACCACATAGCCACTGCCTGTTGCCTCGGCTTGTCTATCATCAGGACAAATGTGAGATAGCAATTCCTCTAAATGTTTAACCAATTGCAATTGCTGATAAATATCCGTTAATTGAGTGATTGCCTGCTGCCATGCCGATTGATAATCCTGCCCTAAAATGATGTTTACCGCCCACAAACAATATAACCCACAACATACTTGCGAGCGTGGGTGTGGGTGGGTAAGCCATGATTGCTGATGGGCTAATTGGACTAAATTTGCCAACATTGCCAAATCATTTTGTTTATCTATTTGCGTATCATTTTGCTTATCTATCTGTTGACAAGACACAAACCACAATACCAAAGGTAGCACTCGCATAAGTGAACCATTGCCATTGGTTCGCACATCATAAACCATCTTATCGACAGCAAATAACTCATTTAAATCAACATCTTGCTCTAGTTGTTGCTGACGTACTAATAGCATCTCTGAGGTTTGTACGCCAATATCAAACACCTCATAATCTACCGCCATATAGCCTATATTTTGCCAATTTAAAAATCGTTTGGCTAAATCATTTAAATCTAATGTCTGTTTATCCATTAATGAGGCAAGTAAACACAAGGCTTGCGCCCCATCATCTGACCATGTACCTACCGCAATGGTGGGATAAGTGCGTTTAAAATCGGTAGGGGGTGTGATATCAATATCAGCAAAGGCGGGCAGGTTTTCAGGTTGATTAAATTCATAAGGCACACCTACTGCATCGCCGATAAGCAATCCGTACATTGCCCCTAAAAATTGTGATTGGGTGAGGGTCATTATTTGTCCTTCTTTATTCTTATAACAGGTATGATAATTGCTATACTAATGACATATCTTATTCAGTTCAATACTCAACATAGGAACAGCCCCATGCAGTCCAAAACCATGATTATTATTGCTCTCGTTGCTGGCTTGGCATTGGTTATTTTTAATATTGCCATTAGCTATAATGAGCCTGACACTGTTTCCGCCGAGATTGCTTCTACAGAAGTTGCCAATACAGATAATACAGCTAATACAAATGATGATATTGCCAACAAACCTTTAGGTCAACAGCCCAAAGCCATATTGGATAAAGCTAATAATCAGATTGAACAAGCGCAACAGCTTGAAAGTGATAAGATGGCTCAGTTAGAAGGACAGTAGCTAGAAATTGTACTGTAATGGGTAAGTATTATAGAGCTTACGCAAAGACACAATATAGTCTGCCCACTATTTTTATACGTTGGTATGTAGCAGTATTAAGTTATTAATTTAAAAGAAATATTCAATAAATATGGGGTTGCCTTCGTGTGCTGTATGACTGTATTATTACCTTCTTGAAATTTTACTAAAGTCTAAGTAAATTTAGGGCTATGAGATGAGAATAAATATGAAAATGACATTAAAGTTAGCCAGCCTAACAAGCACTCTATTGTTAACAGGATTGTTGGCAGGGTGTGGTGGTGATTCTGGTTCTGATAATAAATCTGATGATAAAAAAACATCAAGTCAAACTGAGAACACTACTAAGCCTAAGAGCACTGTACCTAAAGATATTCAAGGCTATTATGAAGCAATAGTGACTGCTGATAATGGTGATAGAATTTTGCTTAACTTGACGGTGAAACCAGATGGAGAGTATTTTGGTTTTTATAATAATTCTTTTATCGATGGCAACTACAAATATAAGCAAGAAATATTTAGCTTAATCACTGGAGATTTTAATCAAGACTCAGCCAAAAAAATCACAACTCGGGTTAGAGAGTTTGACTCGGCCCAAAATATTGTCCGCAATTACAATGCTTCAGCACAATTTGTGCCCAAGTCCCGATTGACCTTAGATTTGACAAACAGTGATGCTTCTATTGATAAAAAAGTATACGATCTAAAATACATCAAATTAGATAGTTCTACTTTATCAGAACTGACAGGTAACTATAGGGGAACGATAGGCTCATTAACCAAATATAAGTTTGCCAATGCCATCATATCAGACAGTGACAATGCTGATATAAAAAATCTGAAGATTAAAGTGGGCTCAAATTGTGAATTTAATGGCACAGTAGAAAATGCCCATTACGATGTCAACTTATATCCTTATTCAGGCTCATTTAGTGGGACAAAATGTACCACATTAGGTAAGTTTACAGGTGTTATGTATAAGGTTAATAAAAGGATCTTAATTAACGGCATAAATACAAATAAAACTGATATCATGCGTTTTAGTGCTCTACAGTAATATTTTTACGTTATATTAGGGGTGGTTGTTCGTTTTATTGAGGCTTGCTTGGGTTTGTATCGAAAACACAGTATTACTTAAAATCGCTACAAACTTATAATCTGCCGAAAAGTTAAGCTGATTCTCCCTGTATTCACTTTTTTGGTTTTGGTAATGCAGTGTTTCCAATATTGCTGTGTTGCCCCCCGCATTACAATAAGCTGTCCTGACTCAAGATAAAGCTCAACTTTGTCTTGAGTTTTTTTGTGCTTCAACACAAACTTACGAGTTGCTCCGAGTGACACACTGGCAATGACTGGGTTCGCCCCCAGCTCTGGCTCATCATCGCTGTGATAACCCATGCCCTCATTGCCTGTGGGATAATAATTTAGCAGGCAGGCGTTAAACATGGCGTCTTTTGAGGTAATGCCTTGTTTGGCAAGCTCCTTTTCAATCCGTTGTTCAATCATTTGTTTCACGTGAAACACACTGTCTGTCCATGCCGTTGCTTGCCGAGAATGTCCCGAGTAATGATAAGTTAGTGGTTGTCCGTTTGCGTCACTATCACCCATCCATACGATTTGACGTTTGGTAATGTGGGTTTTGCCAAATAGGGTGACGGTATCAGATTGCCACGGCAGGTCTTGCAATAACTGCTGATAAAGCCTATCAGAATTGTCGATTATCCTACCAAAATTATTGACGATGCCATCATAGGGTAAGAGGTTGTCCGTGGGGTCAGGCAGAAAAAGTGGTGTGATCATGGGTTATTTTTGATAATCCTCCAAAATTACTTCTGCACAACCCTCAGGATTTTCTATCGGTAATAGATGCCCGTTTTCAGCTAGGGTAACGATATTTTCATCATCAACCAATCCTTGCCAATTTTTGCGTACTTTATCACTAACAAAAATAGTGGGTTTGCCCAATATTAGCGTATAAGGCATATTTAGGCGGTTCAATTGTTTTAAGGCGTCATCAATGTACGGCGTGCCAAAATAATTTGCCAGCTCTTGCTTGGGTGCAAAAATCAGCTCATATTGTCCATCGTCTCGCTGCTCTAAGCTGTTAGTAGCATAAATCTTTAAGTGCTCATCACTGACCCGTTTATACGCCCGATGACTGCGTAAAAACTGATAATAATCCTCAATACTTTGCCAAGTGGTCGGTTTTTTTAGTGTGCTTGTAAACGGCTCTTGGCTCATTTTTAGCCATCTTGGCAATAAGTTATAAACTAGGGTTTGTTGCTTGGTAAAGGTGACAGGCTCAATAAGATATAGCTTGGAGAATAAATCAGGACGTTTGGCACAAGCCATAGCAGTGGCAGTTGCCCCTTGTGAATGTCCAATACCAATCACGGGCTGATTTTGTGTCTTTTGCAAAAATTCAATCAGCATATCCGCGTCTTGCTCACGCGTTAGAGTTTTGGCAGTGGGCAAATCGTACCAATAACCACGCATGGCAAGGCTGGTGATATCAAACTGGCTGGCAAGCTTACTCAATAATGGCTGATACACACCCACCGCAAAGCCATTACCGCCATAAAAGTGAGCAGGGAGTCGCGGGTTTGTTGGTTTATTTATCTGGCTTTGATTGTCTGAATGATTTTTCAAAGCTGTTAAATCTTTTAAATCATAATAACGGGCATTTTTATTATCAATGCTGATAGATTTAGCAAATTGTTCAAAGTTAGAAAAGTCAGTTAGTTTACAAGAAGACATCGAAGACATAGGATTGTGCCATAGCATATATAGTCAGAGTAAGAAGTATCATTCGTCTAGACTATAACATATAAAAACAGATAAAGATTTGTGACCTGTAATGCTTTGATAAGTATCAATTTATTTTAACTAACTGTTGGTTTTCTTAGTAAATTGGTATCAATGATTGGGATAAGTTTGCATGTTGTCATTAGTTTTGGGTAAAGTATGTATGCCAAATTTTCAACTATATATCATCATACGTTGTATTCACTATAAACATAAGGAAAATTATAATGCATATATTAAAAAGCTTATTTAGCAATAAATTATTATTAACCAGTGGGTTGTTGATGACGGCTATTGCAGCACAAGCCGCACCATCAGCACAAATTATTCAAGCTACGGTCGATAGCCGTAGTATCAGTAGTGATGCTGCCGTACAAGTGGCACAGCAAGCCGTGGCACAGTGCAAAGCGGATGGTTATGCTGTGACCGCAACCGTGGTTGATGCAGCGGGTACACCTTTGGTACAAATTCGTGATGATAAGGCAGGACCACACACGCTAAGCAGCAGCTACCGTAAAGCTTTTACTGCCGTGTCTTTAAAAAAGCCAACGGCTGATTATGCCGATATGATTGCGCAAAATCCAAAAATAGATGCGCTACGAGATATGGACGAGCGTTTGCTGTTCTTGGGTGGCGGTGTGCCTATTATCATTAATAATACCATCATTGGTGGTATTGGCGTTGGTGGTGCACCGGGTGCACATCTTGATGTCGAATGTGCCAATGCGGGTGCAGGTATTTTTCAGCAGTAATTATATATAAGTATTAGCTTGTAGTAATTACTCTTAAGCCCTTAAGGTCATGTGTAGTATTGTGCATGTGCTTAAGGGCTTTTTAGTGGCATAACTAGGCATAACTAATTACACAGTTAATGCCACAGTATGTGATTCGCTATTTCAATTTTGGGATTGGTTTTGATACATTTTTGCCCACTAATATAATAGGTTGCTGATTTTTGAGTATAGTGAAGAATGACAGCATAACTTTTGTGGTTAGCCATAAATGTATATTCCTCAAAATGTTTAATGCCCAAATCTGAATGCACAGGTTGCCCTAGTTTTTTGAGAATAAAGGCGCGCGGTTTGCCAATGAGCTGCTCATTGATTGGGACGCCATTAATTTGACAGCTTACTTGTTTCTCAAAGCACCCGGATAAACTTATCGCTATAAAGGCAATACAGAGTATGGCAATGAAATTCAGCCTTTTTTGCAGTGATAATTGAGTAATAGATACCAATTTAATCATCCTCATCTTCACCCAAAAAGCCACCACTTTGGCGTTGCCATAGACTGGCATAAATACCATTTTTGGCAAGTAACTCATCATGGCTGCCTTGCTCTACAATCTGTCCTTTATCCATCACTACCAAACGGTCTAGGGCAGCAATGGTAGAGAGGCGATGGGCAATGGCAATCACAGTTTTGCCTTGCATCATATTATCCAGACTTTCGGTAATGGCATGTTCGACTTCCGAGTCTAAGGCACTGGTGGCTTCATCTAATAATAAAATTGGCGCGTTTTTTAGCATCACTCGAGCAATGGCGATGCGCTGGCGTTGTCCACCAGATAGCTTAACGCCTCGTTCACCCACATGCGTATCTAGCCCTTTATTACCTTTGGCATCGTGTAATTCTTGGATAAATTCCCATGCTTGTGCTTGTTTGGCAGCAGTGATAATCTCTTCATCTGTCGCATCAGGGCGACCATAAGCGATATTTTCACGCACAGTACGATGTAATAGTGAGGTATCTTGAGTGACCATGCCAATTTGCTGACGTAAGCTTTCTTGAGTAACGGTATCAATGGCTTGCCCATCAATAAAAATTGCCCCTTTATCGACATCATAAAAACGTAGCAATAAATTTACCAGTGTCGATTTACCTGCGCCAGAATGTCCGACCAAGCCAATTTTTTCTCCCGCCTTGATATCTAAACAAAAGTTATCTAGTAGCTTGGTGTTAACGTTGCTATGAGCATTGCTATTGCTATTGCTATGAAAGTTATCATGTGGCTGTGCACTTTCATGTTTTGTATAACCAAAGTCCACATGGTCAAAGACAATATTGCCGTCAGTCACCATAAGTTCTTTGGCAGAGTTGATATCAGTGATGGCTTGTGGTGCAGACAATGTTTTCATGCCATCTTGTACCGTTCCGATACTCTCAAACAAACTTGCCGTTTGCCACATAATCCAATGGGTTAGCCCATTGAGCCGTAACGCCATCGCCGTTGCTGCCGCAATTGCTCCAACTTCGACAGTTCCTTGCTGCCATAAATACAGTCCAATGACAGCGGTACTACCAATCAGAATGACACTGATAAGGTGATTGACAAACTCCAGCGCAGTGACCCAACGCATCTGTGCATGCACGGTTTGTAAAAATTGCTGCATGGCTGATTTGGCATAGCTAAGCTCACGTTGTGAATGGCTAAATAGCTTCACTGTCATAATATTGGCATAAGCATCAGTGATACGCCCTGTCATCAATGCGCGTGCATCGGCTTGTTTACTAGAGGTTTGCCGTAGCTTGGGAATAAACACAGCTAAGGTGATGATAAACAGCACCAGCCATAGCATAAAGGGGATAAGCAACAGGGCATCGAGATGAAATAAGATAATACCACTGGTAATGAAATATACACTGACATAAGTGAGCATATCGGTGACGGTCATCACCGTATCACGTACTGCTAAAGCTGTTTGCATCACCTTTGCGGATACACGTCCAGAAAACTCATCTTGATAAAACTGCATTGACTGACCCAGCATACGCTGATGAAAACGCCAGCGCATTTGCATAGGAAATACCCCTTGCAATACTTGAAAATGTATCAGTGATGTCAATCCAACCCAGAAGGGACTGAGCAGTAATACCGCTGCTATAATAAGCAGCATATCGCCTTTTGCTATCCATAATGCTTCGGGAGTATAGTATCCGAGCCAATCGACAATATCTCCAATCCATGCAAACATCATTGCTTCATACACACCCACACCTGCGGTGAGAATCATAAACAGTAGTAACCAACCACGTAGCCCACGCGTACAAGCCCACAAAAAAGGCAGTAAACCAGAGTTTGGTAGAGGCTCAGTGGTTGTTGGAAAAGGGGGCAGGCGAGACTCAAAAAAGCGATATAAGAATTTCATAAATAATGGTTTATGGCTAATGGTTGATGACGCTGCTAGATAAACAATGGAATCATTACTATATTTGATATGGGCGACTGACAGTGGCAGTTTATATTATGGATAATACAGACAGACTATTTTAACAAAACTAGGCAACTTCGCTTGCAAGTGAATTGTAATTACTGCTGATAAAACAGCTAAATTTATGAGGCAATATAAAATTAAAGATTGTATAAATTGAAATATCTTGTTACATTTTATGGGTGTTTTTAATGGTCAATAAGTCATGTTGTATTTAATCATTGCTGTACTGTGTAGTGTTTTGGTGTCTGTATTACTAAAAGTTTTGCGCCAACGTCATATTGATATTCGTCAAACCATTGTCGCAGGCTATCCAGTGGCATTTTTATTAACTGGACTTTTACTAAAACCTGATACTTCTGCCATCTCAGAGTTGGGTAGCGCATGGGGCATTATTTTGGCATTGGGGATTTTGTTGCCATTGGTGTTTGTTATTTTAGGACGCGCCATTGCAGCCGTTGGGATTATTGCTACTGATGCTGCCCAGCGGCTATCGTTGATTATTCCTATTGTGGCAGCATTTATACTCTTTGGAGAAGTATTAACAACCCAAAGAGTCGTTGGTATCGCACTGGGATTTTTAGCATTAGCTGCGTTAATATACCGTCCTCAGCAGGTGGCAGGCCAGACTAACGGTGGGGCAGCAGGTGCAGATATAGATAAGCAAGCACACGCTGATACCTCTGTTCACAATCATCACACAGCTACTCACACAAAGACATTGATACCTAGCGCAGTATGGTTATTAGGTGTATGGCTTGGCTATGGCGTGATTGATATTTTATTCAAACAAGTCGCTAAGCAAGGGGCAGCCTTTCCATTGACATTATTTATCAGCTTTGGTTTGGCAGGGTTATTATTACTCATTTATTTACTCATGCAGCGTGTCCGTTGGCAACGTCCAGCATTATTGGCAGGATTGCTATTAGGCGTGCTTAATATGGGTAATATTTATGCCTATATTAAAGCACACCAAAGCCTAGCAGGCTCGCCCAGCATCGTCTTTACAGGTATGAATGTGGGCGTCATTGCTTTGGCTACCTTGGTTGGTGTGGTCGTGTTTAAAGAGTCTTTGAACAAAGTTAATATGATGGGCTTAGCTCTGGCAATGGCTTGTGTGTTGGTTCTATTTTTGGGTTGAGGAGTGAGTAGCAGCTGTGATTGGAGATTAGTTTTAGATAGGGATTATGATATATAGATGTTAGTTAACATAGCTGATATCAAATGCCTGTGTAATAAGGGCTTGCACGTTTAATGTAACAATTTGATGCTGCTAACTGTCATAAAATTCTGCTACCATATTAAGTAATTTATTGTCGTTAATTAAATTGTAGTTAGTTAAAGCAGTTGTTAATTTAAAATTATTATTGGAGTATAAAATTTATGAGCCATAGCACAAGCTATCAGCAACAACTAGAAAGAATTAAAAATGACACAGGTTTTATCGCTGCCCTTGACCAAAGTGGCGGCAGCACGCCAAAAGCCCTACGTATGTATGGGGTTGAAGAAAGCGAATATAACAATGATGATGAAATGTTTGCCCAAGTGCATGAGATGCGTCGTCGTATCATGACTTGTGACTGCTTTGATAGTGGGCGTGTACTGGGTGCGATTTTGTTTGAAGACACCATGGACAGACAAGTTAATGATAAACCAACCGCAAACTATCTATGGGAAGATAAAAACATTGTACCATTTTTAAAAGTCGATAAAGGCTTGGCTGAGCAGATGGACGGTGTACAGGTAATGAAGCCGATTCCAACCCTAGATTCACTACTCGATAAAGCCAAAAACTATCCCATCTTTGGTACCAAAATGCGCTCAGTGATTCATACAGCCAGTGCCAGTGGTATTGAAAAAGTAGTACAACAGCAGTTTGATGTTGCCAAACAAATCCTTGCTAAAGGATTGATGCCCATTGTTGAGCCAGAAGTAACCATCAATACCGCTGATAAAGCAGAAAGTGAGGCTTTGCTAAAAGCTGAGATATTGCGTAACCTTGAGCGTCTGGATGATGGTCAGCAAATCATGCTTAAATTAACCCTTCCAGAAGAAGCAGGATTTTATCAAGACTTAATCAATCATCCTAAGGTGCTAAAAGTAGTGGCATTATCAGGTGGTTATAGCCGTGAAGAAGCGTGCGATAAACTTGCCCAAAACGCAGGCATGATTGCCAGTTTCTCACGTGCATTTACCGAAGGCTTGAGCAAGTCACAAAGTGATGAGCAATTTTCTAGCACCATTGATGCGTCTATTGACAAGATTTATAGTGCGTCAAAAGTCTAATGTCAAAAACCTAATGAGTAGCTACTTTAAAGGTTTAACTACTCATCTTTATACTCTATTGGCATCAGTTAGCTTATGTTTGCTACTGATGCCTTTTTGTTATGCCAATATGGCATCGGGTATCTTAGAGGGTACATCCGCAGGGTCAGCCTATGCCAGCCGTGATATAGATATCTTATCTGAGACCATTGATATAACCATTGAGCCTGATTTTTCGCAGGCAGAATATCAGGTTACTTATCAGATATATTCACCAAAGTCAGGCACACAAATCCCGTTAATCTTTGAGGTGCTAGACAAAAATACAGCGTTTAGTATTCAGATTGATGGTCAGTCTGTACCAGTACAGACCCTTGATTCTGATGATACTCGCATAGACCCAGAGACTTTTTACTATCCAGCAGAGTTTATAGAAACAATAAACAATGCGTATAATGATTCAGTTAACAATGCACTTAATAATAAGCCTGAGTTTTCTTTTCGGGGTGATGCAAAGTACTTTGAAGTGGATTTGCCGCAAGGTGAGCATACCATCACTGCCCATTATCACGCCTATCCAACGGAAAATTTAAATGATTGGACAATCCGTTATTATTATCAATATTCACTAAAACCTGCGCAGGCATGGAAAAGTTTTGATGATTTGACAGTCAATCTAAAGTTTAAAGGCGAAGGGACGGCTTTAAATGCAGACAATGTGCAAGTTAAAAGTAATCTAATAAATACAGATGTAGAGTCACCGACCACTTTTACCCCACCCATAAAACCACATTACCAATGGCATTTTAACCACATTCCTACGGATGCCATCGAAATATCCTATCAAGTGATGCCAAGCCCGATGGTGCAGTGGTTAATTGACTTAGATGAACATCCATGGCGAAACTTTGTACTATCAATCATATTTTTTGGGTCGATTCATTATTATCTGATGTATCTTAGCCGTAAACACAATTGTAAAAAAGGATTATGCAGAGCAAATGTAGTGATATGGCTGGGCATTATTTTTGTGCCTTTGTTTGTGTTATCAGTGTTTATTTGGAAAGTTGAACTGATAGATTGGCTTTTACAGGAGCATGCCAGTCGTTTTCATGGTTATATCCTGCTGATTATTGTTTTTGGCTATCCTTTACTAATGCCTTGTTATTTAGTGGCGACGTTGGTGGTAAATTCTTATTTAAAAAGGCGATTTGTGGCTTAGTATAAAAGTTAAGGATGATGATAAGATACTGATTTTATTGTTTTACAAAACCACCACCTCATCACTAAAATTATCAGCGACCCGTCCACCTGCGCACAGTACCGAATACACCATCACATTCAAACGCAATTTGTCAGCATTAAACTTCTGCGTAAATGCTTCAGATAACGCACAATCCCCATCAGAAATCATCAAAATATCCGCCTTATGATATTCTTTTTGCCCCTCAATGATTTTTATGCCCTCTGCTAATGGCGATTCAAAATCTGTACCTCCACCAAAGCCTTGATTTAAAAACGCTAACAGCCCAGCCAAATCCTGTGCATCGGTCATCACAAGCTGGCGAATCTCCCCAGATGCCCCAAATAGCAACACATACAACGAGCGTTTTTCTGCCTTTAAAATATTGGCAATGGCAAATAGTAATGCCTTCGCTTTTAGCAGTGGCTTACCTTGCATACTGGCGGAAGTATCCAAACACGCCACCACAGGACCAGTGCGTTTTTGTACTGCCTCACTGACCTGCTCATGATGCAAACTTGTACCTGCCAACTCATAACACAATAGATTTTTCTCAAACAAACGAGCATAAAACAGCGTCTCTAGCGTCTCATCATCAAGATTAATCAGCTCAGAGGGCAACACTCGGGCGATATCATCGCTTAAATGCGTACCATGCACTTCACTTTTGCTGGCTTGTGGAACTTTTTGCTGTTTTTTACGCTCTTCAGATATATAGCTACGTCCCATTTTACGAGCAAGCTCTTTAATCGTGGCATTATTTTGCAACTGCTGAGCCAATGCACTAAAGTCGGTGTGACAGTCTTGAAGCTCTTTTAGTTGGTTATAAGAAAACTGTGCTTGTGGACAAAGTTGCAAAAATTGCTTGGTTTTATCATACATATCCGCCACATCTTGCAAGGTCTGCTCAAACCGCCCAAGATATGCACGCACGGTTTCGGGAATATCCTCATCGGTGATTTCGGCTTGATAATCGGTAGTTTGCTGTTGTTCCGCTTTGAGGTACTCAATAAACTCAGGGGTTAATGGCTGATTTTTAAAAAAGTCTTCATTGGCTTGCCAGTCGGGTTCTGGCTCATTGTCTGCTTGGTTATCCCAGTCCCAAAGTAGCCATTTAGTTGCCCCAAGTTTTGTATATGCCTGAGATTTTAATAGATTTAGAGTCAGCTCCCATGTGGTTTCTGGTAATAAAGTACCTACCCAAGAAAGTTTATTTGGTAGATTAGTACTTCTAATACAACTAGAACAAAAATGATGACAGTTTTTTATCACCAAGCCATAAAAATGACGCTCACCAACCCGAGAAGATGACTCATCGGCAACGGCAAAATCCCCCACCGCTCCCAAGCCATTACAAGAGACATAAATCTTACGACCCATAATACTTTTACTGGTAAAATCGCTAGGGTCGCTGATTTGCACGCTACTATCAGCAATGCCATCAACGACAATATTGGAAATCTGCCCGCCATTATCATCACTGATATAAATCCCTGAATGTTCCACAGCAAACCAAAGGTCACTATAGACAACACTGCCTTCTATTGGCACAACCTTGTCACGAAAATGGCTATCAATAAAATATTTAATCGGCTTTAGCCCAATTTTTATACCGATATGGGCAAGCGTTGCTATTGGTGAAAAAAGGGCTTTTCCTGCGTTTAATAGGCTAGATAACATAATCCGCCTCTTTTATAGCCAGATATTATGTTTAAGTTGATGGGCTAGTAATGACTCTTGATTGTCTGCCAGTTTAATCTCTATTTTTTTATTACAAAAGTTATCAGGCATGGGGCGTAAAATAGGAATATTTTCTTTATCGTCCCATTGCCAAACAGTATCAAAATCCCAGTCTAACCTATTTTCTAAATAATATTGAGTAAATTGGGCTTGGGAAATACGTGTACCGTCTTTATACCCACTAAAGCTAGCATTATAATCTAAAATGATATTATTAGTTAAAGTGGCATTTTCAATTTTGTAAGCAATATTGGCACAATGACGTTGATTAACTTTTATGTTTCCTAAAGCACAATTTTTAATTATACTATTATCACAATTATATATTAGTGATGAAAAAGTATTAAAATACTCCATAGTTAAGTCGCCTTTTATAAAGACCCTTTCTATTATACTATTGTCTAATAATTGACTAGCAATACCACCATAATATTTATCAGAGTGTAAATTATTTGATTGAATGTCAATAAAACAATCTAAAATATGAGAGTTTTTAACTATATCTAAAATAAAAAAAGTAAAGGATTGGCAATATTGCAGGGTACTGTTAGTAACATTTTGAGCAAATATAAAATCATGACTATGGCAATATTTTATATCGCTATTATTTATATTTTCGATAAAAAAACTTCCATAATAACTTTTAAATACATTACAATTAAAAATAATAGTATTATTACACTCTTTTATAAGTTTAAAGTATGATATCTTGAGATTTTTAATAGTTGTATTATGAGTACTGTTGAATAAAAAGTATCGTTCTTCTTGTTTTTTTCCAGCTCGTGATTCCATCACAGATATGGTTGGTCTATTTTGATAAGTAATACAGAAGTCCCCTCCATCATAATGTCCAACAAAGTCAATTGCGTGCCATGTGGTCAATTTACTACAATCAATATCGGTAGTTTGTTTAAAATAATAACCTTGCTTGCCTATTTTTTCCTCAGTCAATCGGCATAAATGCAGGACATTTTCTATTAAAAATGGGTCGTTTTCTGTACCACTGCCTTTTAATCCTTTAATTACGCTTCCTTCTGGGGCTGGGGTGTTTTTTGTAGGATTTGTTTTTTTAGGTGGCATTTTTTTAGTTTTAGAATTATTGTTATTTTTACCATCAAGAGTAATGGCTTTATCAAACTGCTGTAATACTGCTTTGACTAACTCCATCACTTTTTCAGCGTTATTGGCATTATTCCATAAGGCATCTTTTAATAACAACACATCAGAAAAATCCACCTTATCTCGCCCATTGGTTACCGCCGATATTCGTAGTATATGTAACAGCTTAATAAAACGGCGGTCGGATAGATATTCATCACTATCTTCTTTAAAGGTGTCTTTATGCTTTGCCCATATCTGCTCAATCGCTTGGCGTAGCTCATCAGGGAATTGCACGCTTTGGGCTTGTTGGCGGAGTTTGATTAGCTCATCTGTGGTGAGTTTGTCCGCCTTTGCAATCTCTGCCTTTGGTGGTAAATCAAATAGCTGATTTAAGTTGCTACTATCGACATAACCGACATATTTTCGCAATAAAAAGCGGTCATATAATGCCGATAATTCGCTTTGCTCATTAGGCAGTTCATTGGACGCACCAATTAGTGTTTGCAACTGAACGTTTTCGACCTGCGTGCCATTATGAAAACGGCGTTCATTTAATATTGTCAATAAAGTATTTAAAATGGATGAGCTTGCCTTAAATATCTCGTCCAAAAATCCAACTTGTGCGGTGGGTAGATAGCCTGCGGTCTTGCGGTGGAAGTTGTCTTTTTTAAGCTCAGTTAGCGATAGTGAGCCAAAGATTTCCTCTGGGGTAGAAAACTTAGTCAGTAGATATTCAAAAAATAGATGGCTATTAGGTGTGGTATCTTCTATCAGTGCCTCAGAAATACGCCGAGCCAACAGGCTTTTTGCTGTCCCCGGTGGTCCGATAAGTAGTAGGTTTTCGCCTGCAATTAAGGTGAGTAGGGCAGTTTTGATAACGTCTTCACGTTGTACCAAGCCTTGTGATAGTTGCTCGATTAAGTTATTTAGTTTATGTTGCATGATTTTTTGCATAGCCATTCCATTTATCTTAATAATAGTCGTTGATTTATTATGACAAGAGAAGGTATATACGCAAGCAGTTTTTAATATCAGATAAATTGATGCGTCAAATTGTGACGCAATATAAAAAACGCACACCCAATCCTGAGTGTGCGTTTTTGGTTGTTAGTTAATATTATTTGGATTCAGTTATAAAGTCAGAGTATTAAAACGTCGTTTGTAATACGATGGCTGCCCCTTGATCTTTATAGTTATCACGCCATTCGCCGCGATAATTTATGCCAATCTTGCTATTAGCAGTTGGCGTATAGCTTAGGCCTATACCTGCAATACCAATTTCACGCCCCACTTCTTGTCCGATGGTAGTAAATGAAGCATTGGGCATGCTGGTAAAGCTTGCACTAACATCTGAATGTTTATCGCCATTTTCGAGGGCAGCAGCGAGCTGACCAGTCAATGCAAGTTGTGGTGTGATGGGCTGAGCCACCTTAATACCTGCTGTCCAGCGCATAGACTCATAAGTGTTTTCATCCACATTAAGATTATATACACCAGCGCCTGTTTCTTTATAGGCATCACTGGTCGCTTTAGCATAGCTGACATTAGCAAATGGTGTGACGTTCTGCTGTGTACTACCAATACGATGATCCACACCAAAGCCTGCTTGTAGTGTATCCACTGAATAATCAGCATGGGCAATGGCTTTAGAAAGTACCGCTAGATGACGCTCACCATTGACATCACTTTTGCCTGCACCAGCATGGAAGTTTACTTGTGTTGAGTCATTGGCTGCATAGTTACCATATCCCAATACTTGCCAGTTTTTGGCAGTGAACTTATGCTCAAGTTGATAGCCTTGTGTATCCGCATCATTTTGTACATAAGATAGTGCCACACCAAGATTTAAGTCAGATGTTACAGGTGTATCTATTCCTACGACAGCACCATAACTCTTCGCATCATAACCAGTCACACTATTTTCTGCGTCATGGCTGGTATCATTACCAATAACTTTTGCCCACACGTTATGTGCAGTGGTGGCTTTGTCATGATTGGCTATCGTGTCACTAACCACATGGTTGCTATCTGTGATGATACGGTTGGTCGCACCCATAAATAGTGGTTGTAGTTGGTTGGCGACCTCAGCGACTTGTGATTCGCTAAAGTTTAGGGTGTCAATGATAAGCTGGTCAGCCAGTTTATTATTACCTGTTGTAACGCGATCGTGAACCACTTCATCTAATACAGCGGCGATACCATAAGCTGAGGTGTTGCCTTGTTTGTTGACAGCTTGCACAAAATTGGTGTTTTTAGGATCAGTCGGCTTCGGATCAGTGGGCTTAGGATCAGTGGGCTTAGGATCAGTGGGCTTAGGATCAGTGGGCTTAGGATCAGTAGGCTTCGGATCAGTGGGCTTAGGATCAGTGGGTTTCGGATCAGTGGGCTTCGGATCAGTGGGCTTAGGATCAGTGGGCTTCGGATCAGTGGGCTTCGGATCGGTTGGCTTCGGATCGGTCGGCTTAGGATCAGTAGGCTTCGGATCAGTGGGCTTCGGATCAGTGGGCTTCGGATCAGTGGGCTTCGGATCAGTCGGTTTCGGATCAGTCGGTTTCGGATCAGTAGGCTTAGGATCAGTAGGCTTAGGATCAGTCGGTTTCGGATCAGTCGGCTTAGGATCAGTCGGCTTAGGATCAGTTGGTTTCGGATCAGTGGGCTTCGGATCAGTAGGCTTAGGATCAGTGGGCTTCGGATCAGTGGGCTTCGGATCAGTTGGTTTCGGATCGGTCGGCTTAGGATCGGTAGGCTTAGGATCAGTAGGCTTAGGATCAGTAGGCTTAGGATCAGTGGGCTTCGGATCAGTTGGTTTAGGATCAGTGGGCTTCGGATCAGTTGGTTTAGTATTTGGATCAACCATCTTTAGATGCACTGCATTGGCATCACTATAGTCAGCTTCAAAGTCTACAATTGGACTATTGTCTGCAACTTCTTTAAACTTACCTGTACGTTGGTCTGCTTTGACCACATTTTTCCATTCAGGGCTACCTTCCATTTTTTGTACTGCATCAGAGGCATTAACTTGTAACTTACCTTTTCTAATATCTGCGCTACCTTTAACAACAAGCTTGCCATAGTCATCTGCACTATTTAGTGCTACTGCTAAGACTTCACCATCTCGCATGGTATAGTCACCATCAAGACGTAGTGTACCTTGATTGATATGGGTTTCACCTGTCCATTGTTTGACAGGGGTTGCCATGGCTAACAATCCAGTACCTGTTTTGATAAAGTTACCATTGCCTGTAATTTTGGCATTGTCATATACTCGGGCAGTATGTTGCTGAGTATTGATGGTTGCACCACCAGATTTTATGGTAATGGTATTGGTGTCAGTAAAGTTTCTAAAAATTTCTGGATTAGATTCTGTCAGTTCTAAAGTACCACCATCAAAATTGACCACTGACTTTTGTGAATTAGTTGCTCTTTCAATAATTCCAGTTTTTACTACCCCATTATTATTGATGTTTAATGTACCACTGCCAAAAGCACCAACGATTGTTGTTGGTGTAGTGAAGGTTGCATTATTCACTGTTAGTGTACCAGTGGCATTGGCACTTTGAGTATTATAGCCACCGATTTGTGTTAGTCGGCTGGCTGTAATGTTAGCGTTATCAGTGATATTAACTGTACCATTGCCGTTGGTATTAGCAACAGCCAAATCCATTGTGGTGATTTGCGAGTTTTTGCCTTTAATATTAATAGTCGCTTGGCTTCCTGAGCCACCAGTACCAACGGTAATGAGATTTTCATTATTCCATTGACCACCACCAGATATATTTATAGTTCCTTGTGAACCATCTAATTGAGCAATATCCACATTATTACTGTTTAATTTACCATTATTGGTAATATTTAATGTGCCAACGCCTGATATACCAATAACAAGGTCATTATCAATAGTTAAAGTGGAATTAGCATCAGTAATAGTCACTGTCCCTTTGGCTTTTGATGAGTCAATACTACCATCTCCAACACCCATTCTATCTGCTGTCACTGTACCTGCTTTTGTGATATTAAGTGAGGCAGTGTCATTGGTACCTATATGAATGCTTTCATTAATTGCTAGTGTAGAATCAGCTCCTTCAACCGTTACATTGCTATCAGTTGCACCAACTTGATTGGCTACCCCTAAGGTTTTGCTGGTTAACCGACCACCATTTTTTATGGTTAAGTTTCCTGTACCAAAATTACCAACTAAAGCAGAATCTTTAACTGTGATTTTGCTATTTGTACCATCAATAATGGTATTACCAGTACTGTTTTTCTCAGCAGCAACATAAAAGTTGCCTGTATTAATATTACTTGTATCTTTTACGGTTAATAATCCTGTTGCGTTTGATAAGTTACCAATAAGTAAGTCATCCTTAATATTGACAGTTCCATTATTAGTAACTGTTAACTCTCCGTTAGATTGGTGACCCACAGCTGCTAATTTAGTATCAAACTGGGCATTATTAACAGTGACTTTAGCGGTATTATCGACACCAATAGCACTACCTTCACCTGCTTCAACCAAAGCATTATTTTCAATTGTTACATTCGTAGGTGGCGTTGTTGTTTGACCTGTTATTTTTGTACCAAAATTAATTTGGTGGTCAGGATTTTGAAAATTAGTGCCAGTGCCAGATATGATAACATCTCCATTAATGGCAATACTTTCATCAAATTTATGGGTTTGTCCATCATCATAAGTCACCGCCATCGCTGACCCTGATAATCCCATCATGGCAATCACCAAACCTTTTAGAGTGAGTGCTTTTTTTGCAGTAGTTTGTGACTTACCAGAGGCTTTGCCACGAGATTTAGCAATTTCTGAGACACATTGGTATACACCCAATGAGCGATTAAAAACGATACGATAGACATGATTCATGATGAGATTCCTATTTTTAGTAAATCCATTTGTAATTTCGAACTAACAGAATGTTTGAGTAGCAGTGCAGTATAGTATAAATATTTAGAAAATTTTCGTATCTCTATATGATATTTTTGTATATCGTTTTAATGAGTTTACTGTTTATTGCAATAATAAAGTATTGAATATGTTGTATTATTTATATTATAAATTAGATATTGTTAGTAAAAAACGCACACCCAATCCTGAGTGTGCGTTTTTGGTTTCTATATTTAAAACTTATAACAGAAACGATGCCTTACACTTCATGATAAAGCTGTTTGCCTTCTTCATGGTACTTTTTGGTCATCTCTTGCATGCCTTTTTGTACCTCGTCAAGACTGGCTTCACCCACTTGTCCAACCAGCTCGGTATCTACCTCTTTAATCAGATGATTATCATCGCTCAAATCTCCAGTGCTTGGTGTCACTGGGGTATGTAACTCAGCAGTATCAAGCCCCTTAGCATATTCACGCACGTTTTGGGTGATTTTCATACTACAGAATTTCGGACCACACATTGAGCAGAAGTGAGCAGATTTATGTGCATCTTTTGGCAGGGTCTCATCGTGATATTCACGTGCGGTGTCAGGGTCGAGCGCCAAGTTAAACTGGTCTTCCCAACGAAACTCAAAGCGCGCTTTAGATAAGGCATTATCCCGAGCTTGTGCACCGGGGTGACCTTTTGCCAAGTCAGCAGCATGGGCAGCGATTTTATAAGTGATGATGCCGTCTTTGACGTCCTTTTTATTAGGCAGACCCAAATGCTCTTTGGGGGTCACATAGCACAGCATCGCTGTGCCAAACCAGCCAATCATCGCCGCGCCAATGGCACTGGTGATGTGGTCATAAGCGGGAGCAATATCGGTGGTTAAAGGTCCTAAGGTATAAAATGGCGCTTCGTGGCACATCTCTAGCTGCAAGTCCATGTTCTCTTTAATACGGTTCATTGCCACATGTCCCGGACCTTCAATCATCACCTGTACGTCATGTTGCCACGCTACTTGAGTCAGTTCACCGAGGGTGCGCAATTCACCAAATTGTGCCTCATCATTGGCATCTTGGATACAGCCAGGGCGCAAGCCATCACCTAAGCTAAACGCCACATCATAGGCTTTCATAATCTCGCAAATCTCTTCAAAATGAGTGTATAAAAAGCTTTCTTTATGATGAGCTAAACACCACTGTGCCATGATTGAACCACCACGAGAGACAATACCTGTCAAGCGTTTGGCGGTCAGTGGTACATAGCGCAATAGCACACCTGCATGAATGGTAAAGTAATCTACGCCTTGCTCGGCTTGCTCAATTAATGTATCACGAAAGATATCCCACGTTAAATCTTCAGCAACGCCATCGACTTTTTCTAACGCTTGATAAATCGGCACCGTACCAATGGGAACAGGAGAGTTGCGGATAATCCATTCGCGGGTTTCGTGAATGTGTTTACCAGTGGATAAATCCATGATGGTATCTGCGCCCCAGCGAGTCGCCCATGTCATTTTGGCGACTTCCTCATCAATGCTTGAGCCTAATGCTGAGTTACCAATATTAGCGTTGATTTTTACCAAAAAGTTACGCCCAATAATCATCGGTTCAGATTCAGGGTGATTGATGTTATTGGGGATAATTGCTCGACCAGAGGCGACCTCATTACGTACAAACTCAGGGGTGATGATTTTAGGAATATTTGCCCCAAAGCTATCGCCAGCATGTTGTCGCATGTCGGTGAGTTCATGCTGTTTTTGGGTTTCACGAATGGCGATATATTCCATCTCAGGGGTGATGATGCCTTGTCTGGCGTAGTGCATCTGGGTGACGTTTTGCCCACTTTTGGCTCGGCGGGGCTTGTCAATATGAGCAAAACGCAAGTTGGCGGTAGAGATATCTCTGGCACGTTGATTGCCATAATTACTGGACAATCCTGCCAGCTTTTCGGTATCACCACGCTCTTCTATCCATTTTTCGCGTAGCTTTGGAAGCCCTTTAGTTAAGTCAATATCGACATTGGGGTCGGTATAAACGCCTGAGGTGTCATAGACATAAAACGGTGGGTTGTGTTCGCCTTCAGCTTTGCCCAGTCCCCCTGTGGGTGTATCGGTGAGGGTAATCTCACGCATCGGTACTTGGATATCAGGACGTGAGCCTTGTACGTATACTTTTTTGGAGGCGGGTAGATTACGGGTGAGGTCGCGTGCTTCTTCTTCAAAGCGTTCGTCTTTAGGATTACGATGGGCTGGCGTTTTTAATGCATTGGCTTTTTCGGCTGAGCGAGTGGTCATAGTGAGTCCTTTTATCTTTATCAATAATAAAATAAATAGAAGAATAGGTGACTCGGTAGACAGACCAATATTTTGCCATACATACGATGCTTTAAGTCGTTTGTCAAACAAAGCATGAGCAAAAAAGGATTGACTTCCCTACGACGGTATTAACCGTATCAGGTTCAACGGGTGATGTCTCAGCGGTGGGTTCTTTTAATTTATGTCACTTAAATTAAAAACCCACTCGCACCCCGAGTCTTATATAGCTGGAAACATATCTGTATATAGTAACAGAGTTTTTAAAGGTTATTAGGGGTTAAAAACTCATGTACAGCAAAAAAATGCAATTCAATGGCATGATACAACAATTTTATGCGTTATTTTAACAAAAAATATACTGACCAGAGTGAGAATAATTCTTATTTACAATAACTTAACAAAAAAATAATTATTTCATCAAAATGTCATATTTTGACGGCAAACTACTGAGCATACAACTGACAACAGATAAGTTTGTTTCAGTCGTTCACACCATCAAGTAATGAAAGTAATGATTAGTTGCTAAAACTTATCAAATCGTCAGTCAATCATTCAAATTAACATCTTATTAAGTTATTAAGACAAAGTTTATCAGTCAAAAATATTAGGTTTAAGTTATCACTAATTTTATTAGAGCATTTAATTTTTAGGAGTTAAGCATGCGTTATTCACTACTAGCCGTCGCTGTTGCCAGTGTTCTTTCATTAGCTGCGTGTGATAAAAAATCAGATACCGATACAGCCGCTGCCACAGATACAACCGCTGCTACAACTGACACCACAGCCCCTGCTACTGATACTTCAGCCACAGCAAGTACCTTTAAGTCAGCAGAAAACATTGCAATGAATATTACTGGTGCAGGTGCATCATTCCCACAACCTATCTATGCTAAATGGTCAGCTGACTATAACGCTGCTACTGGTGGACAAGTTAACTATCAATCAATCGGTTCTTCAGGTGGTATCAAACAAATTACTGCCAATACCGTTGATTTTGGTGCATCAGATGCGCCAATGACCGCAGAAGAGCTTGAAAAAGAAGGCTTAATCCAGTTCCCAACAGTTATCGGTGGTGTTGTTCCTGTGGTTAATATTGATGGTATTGAGCCAGGGCAATTGCATCTTGATGGTGAAAGTCTGGCCAATATTTATTTGGGTAAAATTACTAAGTGGAATGACCCTGCATTGGTAGCACTAAACCCAGATGTGACGCTGCCAGATGCTCCCATCACCACTATTTTCCGCTCAGATGGTTCTGGTACGACATTTAACTTTACCGACTATCTTGCCAAAGTATCTTCTGATTGGGCAAATACGGTTGGTGTTGACAAAACCGTTAAATGGCCAACATCTGCCTCAGGTGCAGCGGGTAAAGGTAACGAGGGCGTAGCAAGCTATGTCAACCGTACTCCTAACTCAATTGGTTATGTTGAGTATGCTTATGCGAAGCAAAATAACATGTCACATGCTGCGCTAAAAAATGCGGCAGGCAATGTGGTACAACCATCTGCTGAAACCTTTGCTGCTGCTGGTGACATTGACTGGTCACAATATCCAGGTTTTTATAAAGTGATTACTAACTCAGAGACTGACCAAGCATGGCCAATCGCTGCTGCTACCTTTATTTTAGTCCATAAAAATCCACAAGACCCTAAACAAGTGGCAGGCGTACTCAACTTCTTTGATTGGGCTTATACCGATGGTGACCAAGCTGCGATTGATTTGGACTATGTGCCATTCTCAGACAAAGCGGTTGGACTATTCAAAGAAAGCTGGAAACAAGTCGTTGGCTCAGACGGTCAGCCAGTATATACCCCAGCTTCATAAGACCCAAAACTAATTAAAATTCTTGCACCAAGTAAATACTGAGATGAGTGTTTACTTGGCATTGTCTTATCTTATTTTATGCTCATTTTTGGTGATTTTGATGTGGTTTTTAAATGAGCATGGTGCAGTATATTTATATTGAAGAAATCTTATATTTTAATGGGGCTCTTATGGCAAATCTTGAATCTCAATTAGCAAAACAAAAGCGATATGATGCCATTTTTGTCAATGCCACCAAAGCCTTTGCAGTATTGGTGCTGCTGTCATTAGGTGGCATTTTGGTTTCATTGATTATTGGTGCTTGGCCAAGTATGCAAGCGTTTGGTCTTGGTTTTTATACCAGTAGCGAATGGGATACGGTCAATGAGCAGTTTGGGGCATTAGCACCAATCTACGGTACATTAGTCACCTCTGTTATTGCGATTGCGATTGCTGTACCAGTGAGCTTTGGTATTGCCATATTTTTAACCGAACTGTGCCCAGGATTTTTAAGAAAACCACTTGGTATTGCCATTGAGCTACTTGCTGGTATCCCCTCCATTATTTATGGCATGTGGGGATTATTTGTGTTTGCGCCATTTTTTGGTGACCACATTGAGCCATGGTTGATTAAGCATGTAGGTGATGTGCCAGTCATAGGTAAGTTATTTACAGGGGTGCCAATGGGGATTGGTATGTTTACCGCCTCATTAATTTTGGCGATTATGATTATTCCCTTTATTGCCGCCACCATGCGTGATGTGTTCTCAGTTGTGCCTGATTTATTAAAAGAGTCTGCCTATGGTATGGGTGCGACGACATGGGAAGTGATGTTTAAGATTATCTTGCCTTACACCAAAGCAGGGGTCGTCGGTGGGGTGATTTTAGGTTTAGGACGTGCACTGGGTGAAACCATGGCAGTCACCTTCTTGATTGGTAATACCTTTAATATCAATCCAAGCTTGTTTGGCTCAGGGGTGTCGATTACCTCAGCACTCGCCAATGAATTTGCCGAAGCATCGAGTGAACTACATCTGTCCTCACTACTGCATCTGGGTCTGATTTTGTTCATTATTACCTTTATTGTGCTGTCTATTTCTAAGTTTATGTTGATGCGTATTGATAAAAGAGCAGGTAACTAATGTGCAGGTTGATTCATCGCTGATGATAGATTGATAAAAGCCTGTTTTAAATAGATTGCTTTATATCTAGGTAACAATGACTGATTGAATCATGAGGAAAAAATATGCAACAAGTCAGTATGGCATCTGAGCCTGTTCTAAGCTTTGAACAACGTATGAATACAGGGCTTTATCGTAAGCGACGCATATTGAATATGTTGGGCTTAGGATTTGCCATGTTATCAGTGGTATTCGGGTTAACTTGGTTATTTTTAATCTTGTTCCAATTATTTTTTGAAGGGGCACAAGGTTTAATCCAATTGCCAATCTTTTCGATGGATACACCGCCACCGAATACTGAAGGTGGTTTGCGTAACGCCATTGTCGGTTCGGCAATGTTGGCAGTATCAGGGTTATTGATTGGTGCGCCAGTGGGTATGATGGCAGGTATTTATCTGGCAGAGTTCTCGCAAGGCAGTTGGCTGGGTAAAGTCACCCGCTTCTTAAATGATATTTTGCTATCTGCACCATCTATCGTCATTGGTCTATTTATTTATACCTTAATGGTATTACCTCAAGGTCGTGGCTTCTCAGGTTGGGCAGGGGCATGCGCCTTGGCACTCATTGTTATTCCTGTGGTGGTACGTACCACTGAAAATATGCTTAATCTTGTACCCAATACCTTACGTGAAGCGGCTTATGCCCTTGGTACACCGAAGTGGAAGCTGGTTAGTAGTGTGACGATTAAAGCTGCAAAAGCAGGTTTGACCACAGGGGTACTATTGGCATTTGCCAGAATCACAGGTGAAACCGCACCCTTACTATTCACTGCCTTTAATAATCAGTACTTTAGTATGAATATGGATAAGGCAATGGCAAACTTACCCAACACCATTTATCAATTTGCCATGAGTCCAGCTGCTAACTGGCATGAGCTAGCATGGGCTGCCGCCTTACTGATTACACTGGCTGTATTGACGCTCAATATTCTAGCACGCTTGATTGGCGGTAAAGAGCATAAGTAGTCAGCGGCTGATGTCAATTTGCTGATATAAATTTTTAACCCATTGCACTATTAGACGATTGGAACTTATTATGAATGATGTTATTGAGAAAAAAACGGTAAAAGGCGCAGCAGCTCCACAAACAGCAGCCACAGGTAGCTTATTACAGCAACCAACGACAACCAATACACCAAATGCTCAGCCTGATACTGCTAGTTTCCAAGCACAAACTGTAGCAGATATGCCATTGAATATGCCACCAGCCAAACTGCAAATCCGTGATTTATGCTTTTATTATGGTGACTTCAAAGCATTAAAAAACATCAATATTGATATTCCAGAAAAAAACGTCACCGCCTTTATTGGTCCTTCTGGCTGTGGTAAATCGACGTTATTGCGTACCTTTAATCGTATGTATGATTTATATCCTGGTATGCGTGCAGAAGGTCAAATCAATCTTGATGGCAAAAATATCTTGGATAAAGATATTGATGTCAATTTATTGCGTGCACGTGTGGGTATGGTGTTCCAAAAACCAACGCCATTTCCAATGTCAATTTATGATAATGTTGCCTTTGGGGTTCGTTTATACGAAAAATTGAGCAAATCCGAGCTAGATGAGCGGGTAGAGTGGGCACTTAAAAAATCTGCGTTATGGCCAGAAGTCAAAGACAAGCTAAAAGCATCTGGTTTATCACTCTCTGGTGGTCAGCAGCAGCGTCTATGTATCGCTCGCGGTGTGGCGACCAAGCCTGAAGTATTATTACTTGATGAGCCAACCTCTGCCCTTGACCCCATCTCAACAGGTTCGATTGAAGATTTGATTGAAGATTTAAAAAATGACTACACCATTGCCATTGTTACCCATAATATGCAGCAAGCAGCACGTGTGTCTGACTATACCGTTTATATGTATTTAGGGGACATGGTTGAGATGGGTGAAACAGATCAAATCTTTACCAATCCACAGCAAAAAGCAACTGAAGACTATATTACTGGACGTTATGGCTAATGTTTTCTCAGAATAAAAAGCCAGATGCCATTCAGTCATCACTAGATAATCAGATACCTAGTGATGGCAATCAAAATCAACTCAAATCATTAAACTTATTACACCCACAAACAAGTAGACAGCAAGGTCAAACAGAAGATACCTTAGGTAGCCAATTAGATAACCAGTCCGCAATGCAGCATGTAGCTAATAAAGTAGTGGATAGGGCTACTGAGGGTATGAATGACCATTTTATCAATGCTAATTTTATGAGTGATGATGACATGGTCAATAGTGAGTTAGCAGGTGTATATCAGCGGCTTGGTATTATTGTTGCTGCAAAAGTTAGCCCTAATTCGCTTGAGTCACATGTGCCTATTGCATCTGCTGATGACATATCAACTAACCATAAAAAAACAATAAAATGTCATAATAAAAAAGGACAGTTTCTGATGAACACACTTGATAAGCACACCTCCAAAAGCTTTGATATGGAGTTGGAAGAGACAATTAGCCTATTTTTAAAAATGGGTAATACTGCGGTCAATCAAGTTGCTAAGGCAATACATGCACTCATTGATGCTGATGAAGTATTGGCAAAAGAGGTTATCAAAGCCGATCATGACATCAACCAAATGGAGATTGATCTTGATGAGTTGATATTGTTGTTGGTTGCCAAACGTCAGCCTGCTGCTGTTGATTTACGCTTGATTATGGCGATTAGTAAAGGGGTGGTTGATCTTGAGCGTATCGGTGACGAAGCGGTTAAGATTGCCCAAATGGCAGTACAAGTAGTGGAAGAGGGCAGCTCACCACGGGGCTATTCAGAAGTACAGCACTTAAGTAACCAAGTACGTTTGATGACCCACAATGCAATGGAAGCTTTTTCACACCAAGATGTTGATCAGGCATTTGATGTGATGCGTAATGATGGCGTCATTAATGAGGAATATCAGTCAGCTACTCGCTCATTAATGACCTATATCATGGAAGATTCACGTCATGTATCCAAAGTTATTAACATTATGTGGGTGCTACGTGCCTTAGAGCGTATTGGAGATCATGCGCGTAACATTGCTGAGTTGGTCATTTACTCCAGTAGTGGCACAGACGTACGTCATACGGACTTTAGTCAAGTTGAGAAAACCATTCAAGAAGTCACAGAGCAAAGAGCTGCACGCCAAGCATTAACTGACAGTCAAATCTCAGAGAGCAATATAGATAACAAATAGATAACAAGCCTAAAGATTAATACCAACTCTTTAACATGACCTACCTTTGTCAAACTCGCTTAGCTTACTGGTACTTATTTTCCTTGGTAGGCTAATTAATAGAGATAGTATAACAATGTAGCGTTAACAAAAAATACCCCACAGTCTTTATTGAGTGCGGGGTATTTTTATTATGTCAGCTATAAAATTAGCTATTTACTTATTTATGTATTTTGCTCAGGTGTCCAGCCTTGTGGACGCTCATAATCTGCGTTGTCCAAAAACTTATCACGCTGCTCGGTCAAAAACTTTTTGGCTTCAGGATCCATCATACTTAAATGGTTTTCGTTAATTAGCATGGTTTGATGTTCTAGCCACTCATCCCATGCTTTTTTGGATACCGTGTTTTGAATCTCTTCCCCTGCTTTATTAGGAAAAGGGGGATGTGGCATTTTGGGTAAATCTTGTTTATATTTACGGCAAAATACCAAGTTGGCTTTGGGGTCAAATGTCTGGGTCATTATTTTATCCTTATATAATTAGCTTATTCTTAATTAAACTTCTCTAAACGCTCATGTCCACGTTGTATGGCTTGTTTTACCTGATTGGGTGCAGTACCACCCAAATGGTCACGGGCAGCAAGCGAGCCCTCAAGGGTCAAATAATCAAACACATCATCGCTAATAGCCTCACTAAACTGCTGTAATTTCTCAAGCGGCAATTCGCTTAAATCACATTTTTCCTCAATTGCCAATGCTACCGCATTACCGACCACCTCATGGGCATCACGAAACGCCACTCCATGACGCACCAAATAATCTGCCAAATCAGTCGCTGTGGCATAGCCTTTCATCGTGGCAGCACGCATATTGTCTTTATTGGGAGTGATATTGGGCAGCATATCCACAAATGCTAATAATGAACCTGTAAGCGTATCCACACAATCAAATAACGGTTCTTTGTCTTCTTGATTGTCTTTATTATAAGCAAGTGGCTGGTTTTTCATCAATGTTAATAAGGTGGTTAACTGACCAAATACCCGTGCTGCCTTGCCTCGTACCAACTCTGGCACATCAGGATTTTTCTTTTGTGGCATGATTGATGAGCCAGTACAAAAGCGATCTGGGATTTGCACAAAGCCAAACTGAGCAGACATCCATAGGATAATCTCTTCGCTCATGCGTGATAAATGCATCATCAAAATAGACGCTGCTGCCGTAAACTCGATGGCAAAATCACGGTCAGAGACGGCATCCAATGAGTTTTGGCAAATACCCTCAAAGCCCAGCAATTTAGCAGTAATGGTGCGGTCAATAGGGAAGGTCGTGCCTGCCAAAGCAGCACTGCCAAGTGGCATTTGGTTAATACGTTTGCGTGCATCAATGAGCCTGTCAGTATCACGATTTAGCATCTCAAACCACGCCATCACATGATGCCCAAAGCTGACTGGTTGTGCGGTTTGTAGATGGGTAAATCCGGGCATGATGGTATCAGTATGTTGCTCAGCTAACTTTAATAAACCAGATTGTAGTTTAACCAGTAAGGCAATGATATTATCCACCTCTTCACGTAGCCATAAGCGAATATCGGTTGCCACTTGGTCGTTACGACTGCGCCCTGTGTGTAGCTTTTTACCCACCACACCTATCAAATCAGTCAGTCGTGACTCAACATTCATATGCACATCTTCAAGCGTAATCGACCAGTTAAACTCACCTGCATCAATCTCTTGTTGCACTTGCTTGAGACCATCGATGATGGTATTCACCTCATCTTGGGTCAAAATACCGCATTTTCCGAGCATGGTCGCATGGGCGATTGAACCTTGAATATCATGACGAGCAAAGCGTTGGTCAAAGCCAACGGAGGCAGTAAAAGCAGCAACAAAGCCATCAGTGGCTTCACTAAAACGACCGCCCCACATTTGTTGGCCTTGGGTAGTGTCATTATTGGCTTGAGTGGTATTTATATTCGTCATATTAGATTGTTCAGACATAGTATTGGTTTCATTTATTGGATGAATGGGATAACAAAGACATATAAATTATAATGCAACTGTCCACTATAGTAGTTTTCTGCCATAATAAGCAAAATATTAAACCAGAGCATAAAAGATTTTAAAAAAATCTGTAAACAGTACGCCGAGTCACAATAGCAGGCTAGTTTGCCATACAATTCATGATAAAATCATGAAAAAGATGTATTACGGTTACAATGCGTATTGTATAAGATTTATAGGGTATTTAAATAGATATACTTATCTTATTGTTTCTTATATTAAAAAATAATCTGGGCTAACCCAAAGTGACTATATTAAAATATATTAAAGTAATTACGTAAAAAGTCCATGAGACTAGACTAGCCATATAGACGTATCTATTATGACAGAAAATAGAGCATAAAATTTTTGCTTTGTGCTTTAAGTTTGTGTCTATTGTTGTATTCAATTTAAAATAGTCTAGTCGATTGGAACATTTTTATATTGGGTTGACACAGTTTGCGTGCCTACTTAGGAATGTCACATTATTTTTTTATAGTACAAAATGGTACAAATTAATGACTCAGTTATTTGTGATAAGTTTTTTAGGTTGATGCTTTGGTAGTGACATGTTTTTTAGCACACCATATAAACATATATGATATGAGTGAAGATCAGTATTCTTAGATTAGTCATACTAGAGAATTAATATAGTATATTACAGATGGTCTATGAAAAGTAGTGACTACTTGATTGAAAGTGAATATAGCAACGTTGAATTTTGTTGATGGATATTGTCAAAATTGATAATAAATCTAATAAGTGTATGAATGAGTTAACATTCATCATAAATAGAAAGAATTAGGATTGAAGGAGTAGGATATGAGAATAGTGGTATGCGATGATGAACCATTAGCTCGAGAGCGATTGGTCAGAATTGTTAAAGAAGCAGGACATGAAGTCGTTGCTCAGGCAGTAACAGGTGCAGAAGCCGTCAATGCAGTAAAGCAATATCAGCCAGATGTAATTTTACTGGACATACGTATGCCAAAAATGGACGGTGTGCGCTGTGCTCATTTGCTAAATGAATTGGAGAATCCCCCTGCGATTATTTTTGTTACAGCTTATGATCACTATGCAATTGCAGCTTTTAAATCGCAAGCCATTGGTTATTTATTAAAACCTGCTAACAAAGACGAATTGCTAGAAGCGTTAAAAGGGGCAAAAAGTCTCAATGCCGCTCAGCTCAATGAGATTCGCAAACTACAGAATCCAACTGCTCAACAGATGCGTCAACATATTGCTGCCAGAACCCATCGAGGGGTGGAGTTGATTCCGTTGACGGATATTTATTATTTTACCGCTGATCAAAAGTATGTCAAAGTGCGCCATAAAGGTGGTATTGTGTTGATTGATGAGACCCTAAAAGAGCTAGAGCAAGAGTTTGAAGATGTATTTTTTCGTATCCATCGCAATGCTTTGATTAATCTAGATTATCTTGAATTATTAGAAACAATTGATTCAGGTCAATATCAAGTCTGTTTTAAAGGTATTGAAGAGACATTGGCAGTCAGTCGTCGTCATGTACCTGTTTTACGTGAAAAAATTCAGAATATGTGATAAAAAGGTAGATAAACAAATAAGCGATATTTATGCCCTTATGTGTTTATACAATAGGGGTATTTTTTTGCCAATCACTCAGGCAGTTTAACAAGCTAATATTCTAATATAATGTCACCATAAGGCCATAAGGTAAGTAGGCATAGCAAATAACATGGTGAATTTATAGTAGTCAGACTATCACTGTCCATAAGCTATCTCTTAATAAATATTAGGCAATATAATGACCAACTATTCTACTCAGCTTACTACTCTTAATATCGCAACTCGTCAAAGCCCTCTAGCCCTTTGGCAAGCAGAACATATCAAAGCCAGATTGGAACAGCTGTATCCAGACTTGCAGGTGAATTTGGTTACGATGGTGACCAAAGGCGATAAGATTTTGGATACACCGCTTGCCAAAATTGGCGGTAAGGGGTTGTTTGTTAAAGAGCTTGAACAAGCACTTTTTGATAAACGAGCAGATATTGCTGTGCATTCGCTCAAAGATGTACCAATGCAGCTACCCAAAGGATTAACCTTGGGAGCATACTGTCAGCGAGCTGCTCCAACAGACGCATTTGTGTCGAATCAGTATGCGTCATTAGAGGCGTTGCCAAAGGGTGCTGTGCTAGGTACATCAAGTTTGCGCCGTCAATGTCAAATCAAAGCATATCGTCCTGATTTGCAGATCCAATCATTACGCGGCAATGTGGGGACGCGCCTTAGTAAGCTGGATGCTGGTGAGTACGATGCCATTATTTTGGCGACCAGTGGTTTACAGCGCATGGGGCTTGATGAGCGCATTCGCTCTGAGCTAGATGTGTATATCAGTCTACCTGCGGTTGGGCAAGGGGCGTTAGCGATTGAGTGTCGAGCAGGTGATGAGGCAGTTTTATCTTTATTAGCCCCACTCAATGATGATCCCTCTCGTATTTGTCTGATTGCTGAGCGAGCATTGAATAAGCATTTGCAAGGTGGTTGTCAAGTACCCATTGCCGCTTATGCTACTTTAGATGAGCAAAAGATCGAGCTTTGGTTACGTGGTCGAGTCGGCTCAGAAGATGGTCAAACTCTACTCAAAGCAGAGCGCACAATTGTATTAACAGGTACTCAAGTAGAGCAAGAAGCACAGGCTGAGCGCATTGGTATAGAAGTTGCAGAAGATTTGCTAAATCAAGGTGCAGATAAGATTCTAGCTGCTATTTATGCCGCTAAGCAATAGATAGATAATTAATAGATAACTGACTAGTAGCTAATCATGTCACTTTTGTTTGTTAATACCCGTCCTAGCGAGCGTGGCAGTGATCTTACTGACAAGCTATCTGCTGCTGGTATGGATGTTGTTGATTTGCCATTGCTGAGTATACAGCCACTGCCTTTTGATGCGCCAGATGCACAGAAAATGCAGCAACTATTGGTAGGCAGTTATCGTATCTTGGTGGTGATTAGCCCCACTGCTGCTCGTATGGGGCTGGCACAATGTCCACAAGATTATGTGCCAGATTGTGTGGTCATTGCTGTTGGTGAGGCAACGGCAAACGTATTGCGCCAACGAGGGTGGCAAGTGCAGTGTCCAGATGAGTCGAGTAATGAAGGCATGCTCAATATGCCAATGATTCAGCAGTTGCAATCAGATAATGGTGTATTAATTTGGCGTGGTGCTGGTGGTAGGCGATTGTTGGTGGATAGCTTGCAAGAGCGAGGTATACAGGTAGATATCATTGAGTGGTATGTGCGCTGTTGTCCAAAATCATTAACTCAAGATTATCAGCAACTGTGCCAAAAAATAACAGAACAACAATATAACCCCATTGTGGTGTTGATTAGCAGTGGTGAAGCCTTTTTACATTGGCAGACGGTGGTTAATCATACCACCCCCTGTACTGTTCATTCATCAACATTTGCTTATAATATTGAGACATTATCATTAGATTTAGATAATTTCTTCTATTTAGTATTGGGTGAGCGGTTGAGCAGACAAGTAAAAGCACTTGGTTTACGTTATATGTCATTGGATAATCTGCACAGTACCCATGTATTACAGCAACTACAGCGGTTATAGTAACAGTGGTAATAGGGGCAACAGATTTGAGCGTTTATAAATTTTATGTGTGCCAACATTTTTGGATTTGATATTTTTATAAGGTAGCCAGTATGAGTGATAAAGCATCTGACGCACAGCCAGCAGATAGTACTGGAGATCCTATTCATCAAGACCATGCCAGCCAAAATCGTATCACTGCCAATGTGCAGCGTAAAAAAGCCCGTCACTTATTAACCCTGCTACAATTAACGGCATTTACGGTATTATTAATTGGCTTAGCTTGGCTTTATATCATGCAGCAGCGTCAGTACACTGAAATGATGCAGCGGTGGCAAAGTAATGCGCAGCTAACAGATCGTATTAATGTGCTTGAGGATAAGTTGGTAGCATCGACCCAGGTAGTAACAAATGAAGATGTGAATAAGGACGATGATGTATCAAATCAATCCCAAGCACAGTTAGAGCAAGTACGCCTACAAGTGCAAGCTGCTAATATACTTAGTAATAATGGGCAAATACCAGAAGCAATACAGCTATTACAAGGGGTACGTTGGCAACTTAAGCAAAAAAATAATGACATTGCTTCAGCATTGACTTTAGTATTGAGCCAAAGCTTGGATAAAGACATAACGATGCTAGAGAGTCTTAGTAATCAACCAGATAGTTGGCAGGCACAAGCATTAACCATTCAAGCGATACAAAAGTTTTTATATGGCACCATTCACCATGACATAAAAGATAATCCAACAAATCAAGCAGATATTAATAGTACAGATGCCTCTATGGCAGCAGTACCCTCACTACAAAAAGCAATCATCAGTCCACAAGATGCGATTATTTATGATGTGTTGATGCAGTTAAATCTTGCCCAGCAAGCAGCCAGTGATAAAGATGCAGCAATGCTGCAATTATATTTAACCCAAGCCGTAGAGCGTCTGGGTCTTATTGAGCGTACCCCCCCGCAGCGTGCAGTTACCTCTATGAATAGTGACGCTGCGACTTCTAGTCAAGAGAAGAAAAATACATCAGCATCACAAAATAGTAATTTAGCCCAAAGTAGCTCAAATAAGAATGCTGGGAGTACAGAACAGCAAAGTAATACATCTCATAAAGTGCTTACTCTTAATAGTATTGCAGATGCCAGTAGGTTGTTACAACAGATGGCACAGCAGCCACCCAAACCAATTACTTTAACTACCATGCAGGTAGTGACAACCTCAAAAGCAGATGGCTCACAATAAAAATCCTGCTATAGTAAAATAACAGTTTGATACTATTTTTTACCCAACCTTTTTCTAACTAACCTCTTTTTAAATAACACCTCAGCCTAGTATTGTTTTAATAACAAAATCAACATAAGCCAAGGGATATGATTATGACTGATAACACATCACAGCAACAACCATCTAATTTTCAAAGAATAAACCCCCAAGACAGCAGTTTTGAGCGTCCAGAAATTTTAGCTGGCTATCCGTATATCTATACCCAAGCTGTGGTATGGGGTGAGATGGATGCCTTTAATCATGTCAATAATGTCGTCTATTATCGTTATGCAGAATCTGCACGTATTGAATATTTACGCTTATTAAATATCTTTAATGCCGACACAATCATGGTATTAGCGCAGTCTAGTTGTCAGTATCTTGCCCCTGTGACCTATCCTGATACCTTATTAATTGGTGTGCGTAGTAAATCTATTGGCAATAGTAGCTTAGTGCTAGAGTATGTGTATTACAGTACCATACAACAAAAGGCAGTTGCCACAGCAGAAGCAGTGGTCGTCAGACTCAAAAGTAATGCTGAAGGCAAAGCACCATGGACTGAGCAAGAGCATCAGAGAATATTTGAGTATGACCAAAGCGTAGGGCATACACCTTTGGCATAACTGATAAGTTCAAATTCTTTATAAGCAGTTATATACATATTTATTGATAAATTAATTATCAAATGAGTAACGATTGAGTTTTATTATTGTGGCAATGACCCATCCTAAGCTTCCCTTATTAGACAGCAGTTTATATCCATTTGTGTGGCAGGATAGTGATATGCAGGGCGTGGTGGATAGCCCACAGCAGATACTGTATATGATTGCAATGGGTAATCAGCCATTGAGTACGCAAGTATATCAAGAGCAGTTGTATGCCAATGAAACTTACCAGCAGTGGATAAACTTTACCGTGTTTGGACGTTATGTGCAGCGTAGCTTTGCAGCCTTTTATCGTCAAAGTGAAGACAGTTTTAATAGCAATATGCCAGATTTACTGCGTCATGAGCTAATGCGTCATGCGCAATATTTGCCAATGACACAGACGCTGTTTTTTGGCGGTGAGTTACCCAGAACGGCACGGCAAGAAAAACTATTTTCTACTACACTTAATCCCTTTACCGCATGGCAACAGGCACAGGACAATCCTGCGTTGCTACCTTCTAGACAACGCTGTGTATTTATTAACTTGCTACAAATTGCCAGTCATAAAGTATTGGGTTTTGCAGTACGTCACAATAAACGCACCAGTGAACGCTTACAAAGCGAAGTAATGATACTCAATTTTTCAGATTTACGTTTGATCTCAGAGCAAAGCTTATGCCAAGCTAGAGAAACAAGCACAGACAGCGACCAATTTATGCCATCTATGCCCGTTTTTTTACGCCGTTATGAAATCCGATAGAAAAAAAGCATAATTTGTTTGTAAGCGATACGCTAGCTATTTATACACTTATTGCAGCTATAAAATTTCTTGCTTGGTGCCAAAAATTTTATCTCCTGCATCACCCAAGCCAGGAACAATATAGCCATTTTCATCCAAATGACTATCTAAAGCAGCAGTATAAATGGTCACATCAGGGTGAGCCTCATTGACCAAACGTACGCCTTCTGGGGCAGCGACTAATACTAAGGCTTTAATATCCTGACAGCCTTTGTCTTTGAGCATATCAATGGTGGCTACCATTGAGCCACCTGTGGCGAGCATGGGGTCAATGATTAACGCAGGGCGACGATGCACATCTTTGACCAGTTTTTCAAAAAATGGCACAGGTTGCAGAGTTTCCTCATCGCGTTGTAAGCCTACTATCGAGATTTTGGCAGTGGGAATTAAATCTAGTACCCCATCAAGCATACCCAAACCTGCCCGCAAAATCGGTACAACGGTGACCGTTTTACCGACGATTTGCTCGCCTTCAATCTCACCACACCAGCCTTGCATGGCAAAGGTTTCAATCTCAAAATCACGACTGGCTTCATACGCCATCAAACGTGCCAACTCTTTGGTTAAGGTGCGAAATTTGTAAGTGCTACAGTCTTTTTCACGCATTAAGCTTAATTTGTGACGTACAAGGGGGTGGTCAATTACCGTTACTTGAAGGTCTATCATTTGTTGTCCTTATTATAGAAGTCTGGTTATGAGTGATAAAATGTTACGTTAAACAAATGCTATGATAGCAAACTTTAATAAAAAACGACCATGGATAATACGATGTCAGATAGCACCCAAAGCTCTACGCAACCTTTGACACAACAGTCAGAAAATGAACTACCAATTGAACAACACCCATTTCCGCCTGTATTGCCCAAAGAAGCCACCATTATGATGATGGGGTCATTTCCGCCCACTGAGGATAAATGGGCTATGCCGTTTCATTATCCTAATTTTTATAATGATATGTGGCGAATTTATGGTGAGGTATTTTTTGCTGACCCTGACCACTTCCGAGTGGGTGAGGAAAAACGCTTTGAGCCGCAGCAAATCATTGATTTTATGCATGAACGGGGCATTGCTTCATGTCCCACCGTTCGCAGTGCTATTCGTGAGCAAGGTAATGCTGCTGACAAGCATTTGCAAGTGGTGGACAAAGTCGATTTGGACAGCATTTTATCGCAAGTACCACAGGTGCAGACCTTATTTACCACAGGCGGCAAAGCCACTGAGATTTTACTTAGCCTGCTTGAGAATCCTCCCAAACTCCCCAAAACCAACCAACACATTGACTATCCTTATCCCACTCGTGCGTTAACTTTATATCGTCTGCCTTCCACCTCACGAGCATATCCACTTGCTTTTGCCAAAAAAGTAGAGGCATATCGGGCATTTTTTGCAAAGATGGGCAAAATTTAACGGGAAAATTTTGCAATACGTATTAAGGAAATAGTTATTGTGTCATCGAGCATAAAAGCCACCATCATCAATTTTATCCAAGCCACCCGTCCACGCACCTTTATGCTTGCTGTTGCCAGTATTATCTGTGGCAATGCGTTGGCATATCATCAATTAGCAGGCTTTGACCTTCATCATTGGGGCATATTTTTACTAAGTTTATGGGTGGCATTGGCTCTACAAATTTTATCTAATCTTGCCAATGATTATGGTGATGGTATAAAAGGCACTGATGATTTACGGGCAGTAGATAGCCCCCAGCGACTGACCGCACAAGGTCAGCTTGACCCCAAGCGTTTAAAGCGTTGGATTATGATTTGGGCATGGCTCACCTTTTTTTCGGGGGTAGGGCTGATTTATTGGGCGTTTGATAGCCTTAGCGATTTATTATTATTTTTGGGTTTTGGCATTATTGCTATCTTTTCAGCGATGGCATATACCATGGGCAAGCGACCTTATGGCTATCGAGCGATGGGGGAGGTGGCAGTTCTCATATTCTTTGGCTGGCTTGCGGTGTTGGGCAGTTGTTATTTGCAAACTCAGCAATTTGCAATCCCCACTGATTTACCGCAACTATTGCCTGCAACGGGGTGCGGATTGTTGGCATCGTGTGTGTTGTATCTTAATAATATGCGAGATATAGACAGCGATAAGCAGGCAGGTAAAATTACTGTTGCGGTGCTATTGGGCAAAGAGCAAATGCGAAAGGGCTATTTTGCTTTATTGGCAGTGGCAATCTTGCTGTATGTCGTCGCAAGTTATTACTATGGTTTGGCAAGTTTAATATGGCTACTGATATTACCGCTTATCATTCGCCATATTAAATATATCCAGCAAGTCCCACAGAAAATTGGCACACAATTACCAAAGATTGTATTGCTGACCTTCTTTATTAACCTATTATTTGCATTGGGGTTAATTTTAGGTTAATAATGGCGTGGTTATTGATAATTATTAATAGTTATCAACTAAAGTTATTTAAAATAATACAGCCTTTAACTTTTGCAAAGGATACCAATGACAAACGCCCCTAATCATTTTAGCCATTCTGCCCATTCTACCAGCCCGAACAAGCAACAAAAAATCCCTAACATTGCCAAAGCCCTTACCAACAATATCGAGCAAGCATTAATTGGCAAACAACCACAGATTTTATTGGCACTCACTTGTTTGGTAGCAGGCGGGCATTTATTGTTAGAGGACGTACCGGGACTCGGTAAAACCACCCTTGCCAAAGCATTGGCGACCGCCATTAAGGGACAGTTTCGGCGGGTGCAATGTACCCCCGATTTAATGCCCAGTGACATCACAGGGGTGACGGTGTATAACCAAAAAAATGCCTCTTTTGAATTTATCCAAGGTCCTGTGTTTACCAATATTTTATTGGCAGATGAGATTAATCGCACCAGCCCACGTACTCAGTCGGCACTGCTTGAGGCGATGAGTGATGCAACGGTGAGTATTGATAATGTCAGCCATGAGTTACCCGAGCTGTTTTTTGTGATTGCCACCCAAAACCCTGTGGAATTTAGTGGCACTTATGAATTACCCGAAGCTCAAATGGACAGGTTTATGATGAGGCTGTCTTTGGGCTATCCTGATAAAGCCAGTGAAATCGCCATGTTAAAAGGCGTTTGTGGGCAAGCAGGCAGTGATAACCATAGCTTATCTACGCAACAACAAGTAAAGCCGTTATTATCGACAGGGCAAGTATTACAACTGCGTCAACGTGCCAGCCAAGTGACGGTTAGCGAGGATATGTTTAACTATATTGTGAATATCGTTGAGCGTACCCGTCATCATCAAGCGTTGCGATTGGGGGCAAGCCCTCGTGCCTCTTTAAGCCTGCTTAAAGCTTCACAAGCCTATGCCTTATTGACAGGGGCAAACAGCATTACCCCCGAGCATATTAAATTATTGGCAGAACCAATTTTGGCACATCGTTTGTTATTTAAAAATCAGCATAGCACTGCGATGGAGCGACAACAATTCTTTGAGCAATTACTCGACAGACAAGTCGCCGTTCCTGATAATCCTTTATCTTTATCATAATAGGATAAGATAAATTCCCTCCACCTTCGGGGGAGGGTTAGGGAGGGGGCAGAGTATTTTAAATAGGGAAATGTTGTCATGTTAAACCACACCAATACCAGTGAGCCTAGCCAATTAGATGAACTGGTGGCACAGCTTGAACCCATTTTAAAGCATATTAACCTACATCGGTTTTTATGGGGGTTTATTGTGGTGTGTGCCTTTATTGCATGGAATCGGGGCTTAATGCTGTTATATGCATTGGTGGCGTTTTTATTGGCAGTGATGTTGGTCAGCTATGGCTTTTATTTTATTAACCTTAAAGGCTTATCGCTACGGGCAAACCTACCGCATGACAATGTATTAGCAGGGGAAGATTTTGCCGTTACCGTCAGTTTGCAAAGTCAATGGACAAAGCATTTTTTAGCCATCTATCTACCAATGAGTAAAGAATATCAAGACCCACGCCTTGCTCAACTATATCAATCACATCAGTCACAACTAAATAAAGCCAACAATTCACAGCCTATTGTACCTCTCGTTCAAACCACGTTTCGCCTATTTATCTTACGCAGTCAACATACCCAATCGTTTGAATGTATCGGGCAATTGCCACGAGGTGTTTATCGTTTATCTACAGTTCAGATAAGTTGTGCCTATCCATTGGGCATTGTCAGCACTCAGCAAAGTTTTGATATTGATGGTTTTATTTTCGATGGTGCGGACGAAGGTAGTAACAATAAAGTTTATGTGTTACCGCGTTGGTTTAGCGTTGCCAATCTACCCAATCATTGGGCAAACAGTGTGGGCGTTGGTAACTTACCTTCACGCCATAAAGGACAGCATGATGAATTTGCTGATGTGCGACCTTATCGCCGAGGTGACGCCTTTAAAACGGTGCATTGGGGGGCAAGTGCCAGACAGGTCAGTCGTGGGCAAGATTTGGTGGTCAAAGAATTTGACGCATTGGATAAACCCAGAATATTAATTTTGCTTAATCAATTTGATATTCGTGAGCCTCAAGCCTTTGACACCATGATTAGTATCGCCTTATCAATGGGTCATCATCTAAACGGACAAGGGTTTGGTGTGCATTTATTGGGATTTGACGCCCCGTTTAACTCACTCACAGATTATTGGCAAATCCAACTGACCGAGCAGACCCACCCCACCAGTGATGTGTTAAGAAAATTGGCAGAAATTGATGGTTTTTATCCAATGACAACAATGGCAACAGGTAATAGCTTGAACAGTTCCAACAACCAAAATAATAACTATGGTGCATTTATTAGCACTGCCTTAAATAAATTTTCGCAAAGTAACTTGCTTATCAGCTTTTATGCGCATACGCCAATAACTAAAAATTCTGGCTCTACAGCCAGTCATTCCCATTGCCAACATTGCCATATCTATTTGGATAAAACCACCCAACAAAATCATTACCAACAGTTAAGTGACAATATCAGTGTGTATCGTATTCAGCCCAACTCAACGCTTGAGCAACTGGCAGAAGTGTTTGGTGGCAAAACGTTTGACAATGTTGGTAATCATCAAAACGAACAAGCAAAACCAACACAACAACAAGGATAATGGGGAAAACAAATGAGCCAAACCTATATCCGACCCAACACACAAAGCAATATGCAGAACAGCTTACAGAATCAGCCCCAAGAATGGCTTTTAGAAGACTTTGCCATTCATCTGTGGCTGTCTGCATTGATTGCCGTTGGCTTTGCAGGGGCAGTTTTTGGCTTATTTGGTATTGGATTTGCCGTTGTGATGTTTATCGTGGCATTTGTTGCCAACTTTTTTAGTTTAAATTTTGCCTATGAATACCGAGAACAAAAAAATGCCCTAAAACAACCTGCTGACGCCTGTGCCGTATTGGGATTGGCGGTTTTATTTATCTTATTATTTGCCCAAGGCTTAATCGTTGCCTTATTGGGTATGCTGTTTTTTTTACAACTGGCATTAAACCTAAATTTTCGTGAACATCGGCAAGTTTACTTTGGGCTTATCATCGCCTTTGTCGCCTTAATGGGCGGGGCAGTGCATACCTTTTCCACAGGTTACCTATTTTTTATTCTCTTATTTTGTGTCTTTGCCTGTTTTTATCTGGCGTCCGTATTTGTGGATAAACAACGCTATCTTAATCCAATTGATAACAATATTTCGCAAATTGCTAACCACCATACTGGTACAAACAGCAGTATCAACCATAGCAATAGCAATTATAATAACAGCCAAGAGATGGTCTATATTGGGCAATGGCGTTATCGAGAACGGCTTATCGTTGCCGTCATTATTAGTGCTGTTGCAGGCTTTCTCTACCTTGCCACCCCTCACTTTAGTGCAGGCAATTTAGGCTCAGTGCCATTAAAAGGCTTTCAACAATATGAAAATAGCACCCTTGAACAACAAATCCTACCTGCCAATGCCGACCTAAGCGATAGCTTTTATGACGAGCCGACTAATAGTAGTGGCAACAACACAGGCAAACAAGGTCAAGGACAAAATAACAGCGCACATAAAATGGGTAACAAAAATTCTCCATTTGGCAAACCCGCTCAACCTGTTAATGTGGATAACGGTGCTAATAGCAGTGACGGCTCAGCAAACTCTGATGCAAACAATGTGAATATCGGGCAATCCTCATGGCTAGATGACAGCATTTATTTTTATGTTAAATCCGAACGCCCACGCTATCTACAAAACCGCACCCAAACCTATTTTGATGGTGCGTCATGGTACAGCCTACAATATGGTTGGAAAAAACTGACGGGTGAGCGACAAACCTATTCTTTATACCCTGACAAACCAAACGCCAACATTGACATTCAAGTGGTCAAAGACAATGGACAACAGCACCTACTAACCACTGATAACACCGTTGCTGTTAGCTTTCCCAATAGCTGGCTTGCCACCAACTATTACGACCAAGTCAAAGCAGGCAAGCCCTTAAGCAAAGACACCCAATATCAGCTACAAGTGGTGGACGAATACCAACACAACCGCCTGATTGACCGTCATCAAGCCAAACCTGACAGCAAAGACTTACAATTACCTAATAACCTTGACCCAAGAATTGCTAAGCTGTCGCAACAAATCGCCGCCCCATATCGCAATGACTGGCAAAAAGCCCAAGCCTTAGAAAGCCACTTGCGTAATAACTATCAATACACCCTAGCCACCTTGCCCAACCAAAACAACATTCCATTAACCGACTTTTTATTTGGCAGTAAACAAGGGCATTGTGAATATTTCGCCACCGCCTTAGCCGTCATGTTACGACAACAACATATCCCTGCACGTATGGTTACAGGTTACGTTGCCCAAGATTACAACCCCATCACAGGCTATTATGAAGTCAAAGGCACAAACGGACACGCATGGGTTTCTGCTTATATTGATGGGCATTGGGCTGTATTTGAAGCGACAGGGGCATATCAACCCCCTAACCAAAATCCTGCACAACAGCAAGCCGAGCAACGGCAACAGGCACAACAACAAGCTGAGCAAATAGCAAAGCAATCAGAGGCTAACAGTTCCACAAATCAATCTGACCCATTAAACCGTGCTAATGACAGCTTTAATAGCAATTCTAATAATGAGCTTAATAACAATAGTGACAATAGCGATGACAGTATTGATGACAACAATACAATAGATATAATTAATGAAAATATTAGCGATGTTAATAATAGCAATGAGTCAGCCAGTGACAACATCAATAGTGATAATATCAGCCTACCACCGCCACAAAACACCCATACCGCCATCAAAGACTACCTAGAAAATATCAACCAACAACAAAACCTAGTCAATGATAGCCTCACAGAAAATCAGCGTCAGCTTAGCTGGTCAGAACAGCTTAAATTTTGGGCATATCAATTTTGGTATCAACTTATCTTACTGCTCGACTACCTGATTATATTGCTTAAAAAGGCACTATGGTTTTTAGCCATATTTGCTGTCATTGCTAGTGGGTGTTATCTGCTGTATCGTCAACTATATAACCCCATCATGGACAAAATTGACCTATACCGCCTAAAGCGACTCACCTTTGAGCCAGACTCAAATACAGACAGCGACCATAGCCAAAACGAGCAACTAAAAACCTACCTACACCAAAGTATGCACCTATATCAACGTATGCTTACACGTCATGGCGTTCGCCGTCCACGCGGACAAACCATCGACCAATTTAGCCAATACCTACAAAAGCACCAACTCATCGACGCACAGCAACAGCAGTACCTAAGCCAACTGGTCAATAGCAATTTTTACCTAACCGAGCCATTACAGACCGCCACAGTAGCAACAGTAAAAGACACTCACGCAGTGCCAAAATTTATTATTACCCTATACCGCCAAGGCCTAAAGCACCTACAACAGCACCCCATACAACAAACAAAACCGACAGACCTACTATCAAGCTCACTCTCAAAGCTACGCAGACGAAGACAGCCTAACTAACTTACTACTAAACTTACTAAAGAATAAGTAGTAGCTAATCCTGCCATACGCTTGTATCTGTCTTGTCGATGGCGTACGGACTAACGTGACTAGCCGTGTTCCATCTAAGCGAGCGACCACAGCTAGCCACAGTCCGTAACGCCATCGACTACAACAGGATACCGCTACTGTCAGGGCTAAAAAGCCATATTCAGACCGACCCACACCTTAATAATAACTACCTAACTAAGGCAACAACCCCAAACCCAAGAACTTTTCAAAACTTTTTTTGCAAAACCGCTTGACCCGTCCTTAAAACCATATATAATACGCAGCCTGTTAAGAGGGAAGGCTAGCTTGAGGAATTGAGTTAAGCGAATTATTTGAAAGTTGGATAGAGTAAGTTTAGAGATAAACAAACTAACCGGCTAAAAATAAAGATAAAAAACTTCTTGACACTGAGGAAGATTAGCGTATAATACGCACCTCATCGGGACGAGCTAGACACTTTAATAAAATGATTAATTAATTGTTGAGTGAAAGAGTTTAGATTGAAACGAAGAAAAAAGAATTGAAAATAAAGCTTGACAGATATTAAAAAGATGATATACTGAATGGCTCACTAAATAAGATAACTACTCTAAATATGAGTACTTCAAATTGAAGTTAAAACTATCTTAGTTTAGGCATAACATACAATGGACGACATTGTATGTCAACTATTTAAAAGCTAAAACTAAAGAACAACTTGTGTGGATTTTTGCTGATTTAGGATGCTAAAAATTAAAGTTGGGTTATTTTCAATATTAAGTTATTGGAAGTAGGACTAACTATAAAAAATTATCATTCTTTAAGGCAAAAAAACTCAAAGTTAATTCATTATGAAACATACGAAGAGCAATAATTGCCAGTATCCTATTTATAGGATAACGATTAAAGAATGAGCCAAGATTAGGAATCATCTTAAAAGATTCCAAGAAGATTAAACTGAAGAGTTTGATCATGGCTCAGATTGAACGCTGGCGGCAGGCTTAACACATGCAAGTCGAGCGATGATTATCTAGCTTGCTAGATAAGATTAGCGGCGGACGGGTGAGTAATACTTAGGAATCTGCCTAGTAGTGGGGGATAGCTCGGGGAAACTCGAATTAATACCGCATACGTCTTACGAGAGAAAGGGGGCTACTTGTAGCTCTCGCTATTAGATGAGCCTAAGTCAGATTAGCTAGTTGGTGGGGTAAAGGCCTACCAAGGCGACGATCTGTAGCTGGTCTGAGAGGATGATCAGCCACACCGGAACTGAGACACGGTCCGGACTCCTACGGGAGGCAGCAGTGGGGAATATTGGACAATGGGGGGAACCCTGATCCAGCCATGCCGCGTGTGTGAAGAAGGCCTTTTGGTTGTAAAGCACTTTAAGCAGTGAAGAAGACGCTACGGTTAATACCCGTAGTTGATGACATTAGCTGCAGAATAAGCACCGGCTAACTCTGTGCCAGCAGCCGCGGTAATACAGAGGGTGCAAGCGTTAATCGGAATTACTGGGCGTAAAGCGAGCGTAGGTGGCTTAGCAAGTCAGATGTGAAATCCCCGGGCTTAACCTGGGAACTGCATCTGAAACTGCTGTGCTAGAGTAGGTGAGAGGGAAGTAGAATTTCAGGTGTAGCGGTGAAATGCGTAGAGATCTGAAGGAATACCGATGGCGAAGGCAGCTTCCTGGCATCATACTGACACTGAGGCTCGAAAGCGTGGGTAGCAAACAGGATTAGATACCCTGGTAGTCCACGCCGTAAACGATGTCTACTAGTCGTTGGGAGACTTGATCTCTTAGTGACGCAGCTAACGCAATAAGTAGACCGCCTGGGGAGTACGGCCGCAAGGTTAAAACTCAAATGAATTGACGGGGGCCCGCACAAGCGGTGGAGCATGTGGTTTAATTCGATGCAACGCGAAGAACCTTACCTGGTCTTGACATACACAGAATCCTGTAGAGATACGGGAGTGCCTTCGGGAATTGTGATACAGGTGCTGCATGGCTGTCGTCAGCTCGTGTCGTGAGATGTTGGGTTAAGTCCCGCAACGAGCGCAACCCTTTTCCTTAGTTACCAGCGGTTAGGCCGGGGACTCTAAGGATACTGCCAGTGACAAACTGGAGGAAGGCGGGGACGACGTCAAGTCATCATGGCCCTTACGACCAGGGCTACACACGTGCTACAATGGTAGGTACAGAGGGCAGCTACACAGCGATGTGATGCGAATCTCAAAAAGCCTATCGTAGTCCAGATTGGAGTCTGCAACTCGACTCCATGAAGTCGGAATCGCTAGTAATCGCGGATCAGAATGCCGCGGTGAATACGTTCCCGGGCCTTGTACACACCGCCCGTCACACCATGGGAGTTGATTGCACCAGAAGTGGGTAGCCTAACTTAGGAGGGCGCTCACCACGGTGTGGTCAATGACTGGGGTGAAGTCGTAACAAGGTAGCCGTAGGGGAACCTGCGGCTGGATCACCTCCTTAAAGACGGCATTCGGTCAGCAAGAATTCACAACAAGTTGTTCTTTAGTTTAGCGGAAAACGCTTTAAGCTTTAGAGGCGAGACCTCTAGAATTTTCCCTTTAAGGAAAATTCTCTTGCGCTCGGATTGAAGCAGTGCTTCAATTATTTCCTCGCTCAGGGTCTGTAGCTCAGCTGGTTAGAGCACCGTGTTGATAACGCGGGGGTCATAAGTTCAAGTCTTATCAGACCCACCATATACGGGGCCATAGCTCAGTTGGTAGAGCGCCTGCCTTGCACGCAGGAGGTCAGGAGTTCGACTCTCCTTGGCTCCACCACATATAAAGCAAAAGCGAAGAGAGATAAAACGAAATAAACCAGAATCAAATAATTTAGATTTAGTAGAGATACTAGATAAGTAAGAGATTATTTCATTCTGTTTTATACAGAGAAGAATATAATGACCTGACGAAGGCATTGTAATTATTTAACAACATAGATATGAGTCTGGGTTAGTAGTGGTGTGTCTAACATCATTATTAACCTGATAATCAACCTTTAATGACATCGAATGTTATCCCAAGGGTTGATTATCGAAAGTAAAGAGAACTGAATCAAGCGTAACAACAAGGTGATATCGTTATCATTACGACAAAGACTTTAATTAGATTTAGAAATAAAGACTAATTGGGGTTGTATGGTCAAGTAATGAAGCGCACATGGTGGATGCCTTGGCAGTCAGAGGCGACGAAAGACGTGACAGCCTGCGATAAGCTTCGGGGAGGCGGCAATATCCTGTGATCCGGAGATTTCTGAATGGGGAAACCCACTTAGCATAAGCTAGGTATCTTGTACTTGTACAAGAAGCGAACGAGGGGAAGTGAAACATCTCAGTACCCTTAGGAAAAGACATCAAAAGAGATTCCCCAAGTAGCGGCGAGCGAACGGGGAGAAGCCGACGGACTCTAATGTAGAAGAACAGTGTGGGAAAGCTGACCATAGTGGGTGATAGTCCCGTATTCGAAACATTAGAGGAAGCATATTAAGTAGTGCGGGACACGAGAAATCCTGTATGAAGATGGGGGGACCATCCTCCAAGGCTAAATACTCCTGACTGACCGATAGTGAACCAGTACCGTGAGGGAAAGGCGAAAAGAACCCCTGTGAGGGGAGTGAAATAGAACCTGAAACCGTGTGCGTACAAGCAGTGGGAGCGGATTTATTCCGTGACCGCGTACCTTTTGTATAATGGGTCAGCGACTTATATTCTGTAGCGAGGTTAACCGAATAGGGGAGCCGTAGGGAAACCGAGTCTTAATAGGGCGAATAGTTGCGGGGTATAGACCCGAAACCGAGTGATCTATCCATGAGCAGGTTGAAAGTGCCGTAACAGGCATCGGAGGACCGAACCCACTGTCGTTGAAAAGCCAGGGGATGACTTGTGGATAGGGGTGAAAGGCTAATCAAACTCGGTGATAGCTGGTTCTCCCCGAAAGCTATTTAGGTAGCGCCTCGGACGAACACCATTGGGGGTAGAGCACTGTTTCGGCTAGGGGGTCATACCGACTTACCAAACCGATGCAAACTCCGAATACCAATGAGTGATATCCGGGAGACACACGGCGGGTGCTAACGTCCGTCGTGGAGAGGGAAACAACCCAGACCGCCAGCTAAGGCCCCAAATTCCTAGTTAAGTGGGAAACGAAGTGGGAAGGCACAGACAGCTAGGAGGTTGGCTTAGAAGCAGCCACCCTTTAAAGAAAGCGTAATAGCTCACTAGTCGAGTCGGCCCGCGCGGAAGATGTAACGGGGCTCAAACTAGGAGCCGAAGCTGCGGATTTGAAAATTGTTTCAAGTGGTAGGGGAGCATTGTGTAAGCCTGTGAAGGTGCATTGTAAGGTGTGCTGGAGGTATCACAAGAGCGAATGCTGACGTGAGTAACGACAATGCGAGTGAAAAGCTCGCACGCCGGAAGACCAAGGGTTCCAGTCCAACGTTAATCGGGGCTGGGTGAGTCGACCCCTAAGGCGAGGCCGAAAGGCGTAGTCGATGGGAAATTGGTTAATATTCCAATACTTGTTTATGATGCGATGGAGGGACGGAGAAGGTTATGCCAGCTCAGCGATGGTTGTCTGAGTGGAAGGATGTAGGTAGACAGTTTAGGCAAATCCGGACTGTTAATACCGAGATCTGATAGCAAGCTGTACATGTACAGCGAAGTGGCAAATACCATGCTTCCAGGAAAAGCTTCTAAGCAATAGTCATAAACGAATCGTACCCGAAACCGACACAGGTGGTCAGGTAGAGAATACCAAGGCGCTTGAGAGAACTCTGCTGAAGGAACTAGGCAAAATGGTACCGTAACTTCGGGAGAAGGTACGCTGTCGATGGTGAAGGACTTGCTCCGTAAGCTATTGACAGTCGCAGATACCAGGCTGCTGCAACTGTTTATTAAAAACACAGCACTCTGCAAACACGAAAGTGGACGTATAGGGTGTGATGCCTGCCCGGTGCTGGAAGGTTAATTGATGGGCTTAGCGTAAGCGAAGGTCTTGATCGAAGCCCCAGTAAACGGCGGCCGTAACTATAACGGTCCTAAGGTAGCGAAATTCCTTGTCGGGTAAGTTCCGACCTGCACGAATGGCATAATGATGGCAGCGCTGTCTCCAGCAGAGACTCAGTGAAATCGAAATCGCAGTGAAGATGCTGTGTACCCGCGGCTAGACGGAAAGACCCCGTGAACCTTTACTACAGCTTTACATTGAACTTTGACCTGACTTGTGCAGGATAGGTGGGAGGCTTTGAAGCAGATACGCCAGTATTTGTGGAGCCAACCTTGAAATACCACCCTGGTCATGTTGGGGTTCTAACTCAGATATAACAATATCGAGGACAATGTATGGTGGGTAGTTTGACTGGGGCGGTCTCCTCCTAAAGAGTAACGGAGGAGTACGAAGGTGCGCTCAGAACGGTCGGAAATCGTTCAAAGAGTATAAAGGCAAAAGCGCGCTTAACTGCGAGACCCACAAGTCGAGCAGGTACGAAAGTAGGTCTTAGTGATCCGGTGGTTCTGTATGGAAGGGCCATCGCTCAACGGATAAAAGGTACTCCGGGGATAACAGGCTGATACCGCCCAAGAGTTCATATCGACGGCGGTGTTTGGCACCTCGATGTCGGCTCATCTCATCCTGGGGCTGAAGCAGGTCCCAAGGGTATGGCTGTTCGCCATTTAAAGAGGTACGCGAGCTGGGTTTAGAACGTCGTGAGACAGTTCGGTCCCTATCTACCGTGGGCGTTGGAAATTTGAGAGGATCTGCTCCTAGTACGAGAGGACCAGAGTGGACGAACCGCTGGTGTTCGGGTTGTCATGCCAATGGCATTGCCCGGTAGCTACGTTCGGATGGGATAACCGCTGAAAGCATCTAAGCGGGAAGCCTACCTCAAGATTAGATTTCCCTTAAGAGCCGTTCAAGACTAGGACGTTGATAGGCAGGGTGTGGAAGCGCAGTGATGCGTGTAGCTAACCTGTACTAATTGCTCGATCGGCTTGACCATACAACACCCAATTGGTTTTGTATTAAAAGTCTTGATAACGATTTTATATTAGCTTGTTTTACTTATATTATTATTAATAACTAAGTATAAGCTTGATTTAGTCCAACACAACATACTTTAAGACTCATATCTATACCCCCTTTGCTGACGACAATAGCACGATGGAACCACCTGATCCCTTCTCGAACTCAGAAGTGAAACATCGTAGCGCCAATGGTAGTGTGGTTCGCCCATGTGAGAGTAGGTCATCGTCAGCTCCCTATACCTAAAACCCCCCTTTAACTTATGTTAATGGGGGGTTTTTCTTTGCCTGTATTTTATCCTTTCTCTAATAAATTAAATTTTTTAATATATAATAATTTCACTATATTTTTTATAAAAACATGATAAATTATGTAATTTAGTGTAATTATGTTTTTAAAGTTATGTTTCAATCTATATAGATTGAGAGAATTATTAATAATAATGACTGATATTTATGAAATATTTACAGTCTTTGTTGTAATGATAAACCATAGTGATTGTCTATAAATTTTTACTAACCATAGATAGGATAGAAGATGAAAAAATTAGTTATTAAACAAATAGATAAGAATGGCTCTGTTAAAGAAGTTGAAATTAATGATAAATATATAGAGATAGATGCGATATCAAAAGTGAACTATCTTATTGTTGATGCAGTGACTCATAAGTCTCCAAGAAATATCAAAGCTCAGCATTTAGGTGATGATTTAATGATCACATTGGATAGTGGAGAAGAAATAAAGATTAATAACTATTTTGATTATGGGAATAGTCAAGTTTTAGGTGAGGTAGGAGATTATTATTATCCTTATAATCTTGATAGTGAAAAAAATATTAACTTATTAAATAGTCTTTCAGATGGTGAAAGTTCTATACAAAGTCTAGGTGGTAGTCAGTATACAACGCCTTGGTGGCATACACATGCACATGCAGAGAATAGTGTTTTATTTGGTAGCTTGGCAGCAGTCGGGCTAGGTGGTTTACTATTGGGTAGCCACAATAAAGATAAGAATGATAACAGTGATGCTAGCGATAGCAAACCTCACAATGCCCCCCCCAGCGACATCACCTTAAATAACAGCAGTGTGGCAGAAAATAATGCCGGTGCCATCATAGGTAATCTAGCTACCATAGATCCAGATGCGAATGATACGCATACCTATACTGTTAATGATGATCGTTTTGAAATTGTTGATGGTAGCTTAAAGCTAAAAGATAGCATTAGCTTAGACCATGAGGCTGCAGAGAAAATAGATTTGGTTATCAGCAGTACTGATAAAAAAGGTAATGTTTTCACTAAAGATGTCAGTATTAGCGTCAGTGATATCAATGAAGCACCCAGCGATATTACCTTAGATAATAGCAGTGTGGTAGAAAATAATGCCGGTGCCATCATAGGCAATCTAGCTACTATAGATGTAGATGCGAATGATACGCATACCTATACTGTTAATGATGATCGTTTTGAAATTGTTGATGGCAGCTTAAAGCTAAAAGATGGTATTAGTCTAGACTATGAAGCTGAAAATACAATTAATTTAACCATTACTAGCACAGATAGTAACGGATTACAGTTTTCGACCATTATGTCCATTAGTGTTGATGATATACAAGAATCAGGAGTTGAGCAGCTAAAAAATGTCTTAGATGATCAAAGTAATACTTTTGTTGCCTCTGAGAAAGATGAGAGAAACTTTATTATCAACTCTATGAAAGGTAATGATGTTATTAAAACAGGCAGCAAAATTGATATTGTGAGAGGAGGTGAAGGTATTGATGAAATAGCGACAGGTGATGCAAATGATGCAGTAGTTATAGTTGGCATAACCAAAGGGATTAATTATAAATATTCTGATATCACGAATGCTGGTGGTTCTGGATATAATCTTTCTGATATATTAACTTTAGAAGAACTAAAAGATAAAGAAGTTTCTGATATCTCAGCAGGTGATAGTGTAGATGGCAATGAAGGTAATAATACTCTTATAACTTATGGTGAAGTTGATTTAACAGAAGTGAGTTTAAAGAATATAAATTTAATAAGAGCGGAATCTAGTGATATCTATATTACTGCTCAGCAGTTAAATGAACTTGGTCCTTCTGTTATTAGCGCTGATGGTGATTGTCATCTGATTATTACTTCAAGAGACTCAAATGATGTTGTTGTAGATTTTTCTAAAAATACAAATTTACATCTATTTAAAAATATAACGATAGGTGAAAATGTTTTATTAAAAGTCAATATGATAGATCTTGATAATACTCAAAGTATTATGGGGCAAGGAACTTTACAGATTGTTGATGAATATATAGATCTGACAAACATGAATGTTTCTATTAAGCTATTGGATGGTAATGGTTTAGAGTTAAATCCAGTTGATTATAAGGCTAACGCTATAGAAGGAAAATTTATTTTAGGTACTAAAAGCAATGATGTGATTGATGGAACTGATTTGGCTGATCGATTATATGGTGGTAATGGTGATGATGTTATAAATGGTGGTGATGGTAATGATGTATTACGTGGTGGCGCAGGAGTTGACGAACTAAATGGTGGTGCAGGTGATGATGCCTTTATTATTGTTGGAGACGTTAGTACAGGTGGTAAAATTGATAATGAAGCAGATAATTTAATATTAGGACATCCCATAAGTGAGCTTAATGGTTTAGTTTTCAATGACGATGAAGATGGTGCAAAAGAAATAATTCGTGGGGGAGAAGGAGACGATACTTTATATGTTATAGGTACGGCTGATATTAGTAATTATGATATTACAGGTATTGAACATATTGAGATTCGTTCTGATGTCTCTACATCTGTTAAGCTACTACAAAGTGGTGCAACATATAATGGAGATTTAAGTAGTACTTTAAGAATTCTGCCAAATAAAGATGGTGAACCTATTACTTTAGATTTATCTAAGGTAAATCTAAGTGGTATGGGACATATTAGTATACATAAAGATGTGACTGTAAAGTTGGAAAATCTAGAACAGTTGGGAGGGGCATCTATATTATCAGGTGAAGGTAATATTATCATTAGTGATACTGATAATGTGCATTTTACGGATAAATATACCTTAGCAGATTCTCTAAAAATAGTTGATGCATCAGGTAACAATGCTAGAGGGGAGGCTGAAATACTTGATGGTGTTATTACACATTTTGCAAATGAAGTAATAGGCAGTAATAAAAATGATTTCTTAGAAGGAACAGATCTTGATGATGAGTTTTATGCCTTTGATGGTGATGATGTCATGTCAGGTAAGCTTGGTAGTGATACATTCCATATTTATGGTAGTGGCAAAAAGACTATTTTAGATAGTAACAATCCTCTGAAAGATAGTAATGATATTGATACATTAGATTTTTCAGTTGCGACTGAAAGTATTAAGATGAATCTATCTGAGTTTCAAGGAAGTATAGGAGATAAGACGCAAATTCAATTGGGGGCACAAGGTGCGAAGGGTGTGGCAGAAGGCGCTTCAGCAAAAACTAATATAATGCTCATTATTGATGACTCAGGTAGTATGAGTGGTACAAATATTGCGAAAGTTAAAGAAGCTGTAGATAAATTATTAACAAATTATGAAAATTTGGGTGAGGTTGCAGTTCGATTGGTAAGATTTGGTAGTAGTGGTTATTATGATACTGATGAGACAAATGGGTGGAAATCATCAGATGAAGTGCGAGTAGCTGTTAATAATCTATATGGTAATAGTGGTGGGACAAGCTATGATAATGCTATGCAAACGGCAAAGCAGGCATTTGTTAGTGGACAAAAAAACAACTATTTTTCTGGAGGTAGAAATATCTCATTCTTCTTGTCTGATGGAGAGCCAGATCATCCTGTTTACAATTTGGAAGAAGATTGGGAAAATTTTGTTATTGAGAATGATATAACCTCATATGCCATTGGTTTTGGAGGATTGAATAGTAAATATAATCTTGAGCCTATATCATTTGATGGTGTCAAAGTTTCTGATATTGCGGCTGATCATGAAGTCGGTGAAATACCTGCCCTATTAGAAACTGAAATAAATAAACTGACAGAGACCTTAATTGAGATTGATAAAGTTGATTTTATCGAAAAAATTATTGGCTCAGATTTCTCTGATGAGTTAATTGGTAATAGCTTGGATAATATACTTGAAGGTGGCAAAGGTGATGATCATTTAGTTGGAATGAATGGTAATGATGTATATAAAGGTGGTGAAGGGGTTGACACAGTTATCTATGATAAGAATATAGCTGAATATAAAATAGAATGGAGTGAATCCAAGGCTACTATAAAAGATTTAGTAACCAATGATGTTGATGAAATTGATAGAAGTATTGAGATACTCAAATTTAAAGATCAAGACATACAAACTGCTGATAAATTTCTAAAATTGGAAGGTATTAATGATCCATTCCCTAATTTATTAATGTCTAAGTTTGCAAATGCAGCTTATGTTGGTAAAGATGATGATGTAAAACAGCTTACAGACGATGGTTGGAAATTTTTAAATCATCAAGATTTTGCTGTAGATGGTAAATATTTTAATAATGATAATAATGTTGTCCATTTTGAAAATGGTGGTCAGGCATTAGTGAATGGAACTTGGACGGATGTTCATAGTGGGAGTAATAGTAGTAATATACATGGTTCAGGGGGGGCAGTTGTAGCAAAGCGTGGGGATACATTAGTCATATCTTTTCGAGGAACTGAAGATATTTCTATAAATGAACTTACAAGTAAAGATGATAAGGGTATTTTTAAAAATATAGAGGACTCTATTAAACCTTATGCACCATTGGCTCGTGGGTTGATGAACTTAGGACTAAAAAATAAATATTCATCAGATTTAGATCTAAAGAATGGTCTTGATAATATATCAGATGATAAACTTACTGCAGTAGCTGCAGATATAGTTGAGTTTGCATCTAAGTTAGTAGTGCTCAAGCAAATAGATGGAGCTGTAGATGGTTTAAATATGGTTACAACTAACCCTTATGTGAAGTTTGCAAAAGCATTACTAAGCACAGCAGGTGCTAGTGCTAAAGCATTATTAGTAGCATTGAGCAAGATATCTTATGATGATTTACCTGAAACGGACTCAACAGGTTGGGTGGACCAAGCTTCTCATTATGCAAAATTTAAGCCCTTACTTGATGGTATTAAAAGTTATGTAGAGGATACTAATAATGAGGTCAATAAAATCTTTGTCACTGGTCATAGTTTAGGCGCTGGTATGGCTTCTTGGTATTTATCTGATCCAAATGGTGCACAAGCATTAATATCAGAAGGCATTGAGGTAAAAGGTTTTCCATTTGCCACACCAGGTATAGCTGATATAAATGCTTTGAATCATAAAGCAAAGGATGATGTCATTAGAGTCGAGACTGCTAGAGACATTGTTCCAGATACAACAGATATTTTTGCAGATGCTATATCACACTTGCCTAGTAATAATAGTATTAAAAGTCTTTTTATTAATCAACTTGGCTCACAATATAATGTTGTAATTGATTCTAGTATGATACCTAATGTTGGTGAAATCGCAGGAACAGGAAGAGAAGGTTATCATGCTATGGAGAACTACAAAACCTATGTACAATATCTTGAAGATGTTGGTTTTAATAAAGATTTAACTTTTTTAAAATATTTGAATAATGAATCTTTGTTTACTGCTGATATTTCTTATTCAACACGACCAGTGCTATCTACTTTTTTAGATTGGTGGGATAAGAATTCTTCACCCTCTAAAAATTATCAAACAGCTAACGCTGATATAACAGGTGACTATGGTGCAATGGTAAGAGAGCAGTTAGTAGCAGAAAAATATTCTGAGAATGATATTATCATTGGTACGAATAATAATGATACGCTTATCGGAGATGGTAGAGGATCTGTTAATGGTACCAATGATATTTTTTATTTAGGTACTGGAAGGGATACTGTTTATGGTGATGAAAAAGGTGATGATGATGGTGGGTTAGATACAGTTGTATATGATTTTTCTAATACCTTAATTGCTAAAGATAAGTTATCTGCTGCTATAGTTACTGGAGATTTTTATCAGGATAGAAAAAATCTATTTTCTGGAATGCAAAAAGTTTCTCTAAAATTAGATGATGGTGTAGATACGTTGTATGACATTGAGCAAATCCATTTTGTAGATCAAGCTTCCAATGATATCAATCTATTAGCAGGTACAAGTGGTAATGACACCATTGATGGTATGGGTGGTAATGATTATTTATTTGGTGGTGCTGGTGATGATACTTTTTATGATAAAGCAGATAGTGGTAATGATCGTATCCATGGGGGTGCGGGTAAGGATACAGTTGTTTATGAAGGTAAGGGTTTCGGAAATATAAAGCATGTTGGTACTGTCATTCAGCTAACATTAACAGATGGTAGTGTTGATACGCTTTATAGTATTGAAGAAGTAGTATTTAATGGTGAAAAATTTAATATTAGTAGTCTAAGTCCAATGAAATTGGATACTGATGAAGATGCAATATTAGCTTTGTATCAGCCTATTTTTAATTATAAAGGGCTGGACTCTGAGGATTTAAGTGTATATGGTAAAGTAATCAAAGAAAATGGTAAGATTGTTGGGTTGGAGTATGAGCTAAGAGATAATGATTTAATTAGTGATGATCATTGGTGGGTGCATATTTCTTTAGGTGAGGATTTATTACCGACTTATTTTATTTCTGAAACTGGTGGACCAGTTGCAGACAATAGGGTTCAAGTGCGTAATGCTTTTGATTCCTCTTTGCAGTTTGATGATACTCATGTTGAAGTATTTGTACAGGATAGTGATCTATCACACTATAGAGGAACATATGTTGATCATTATAGCATAGGACTCAGTGATGTTCTTACTTTAGAAGACTATATTGTAAAAACTGAAGGTTTTAAAGATAATGATTGGGACTTTAGTGACAACGCTGCTGGACTTTCTATACATTATGAACAGTCTAACACACCTAAGCTTATTGGTTTAGAATCTGGTCAAATGGAAATGGGCTTTTTGTTCCAAGGTACTAATCTTGCTGATCTAGGTCATTTTGATTTGATCTAGGTTATTTTGATTTTATCTAATAGATAAGTAGTTAACTAGTGTATATGTATAAATCTCAACCAAATCTGACAAGTATACTTTTAATAATACTTGTTGGATTTGGTCTGGGTTATTACTGACCCAAATTTATTCATGCAACACTTTATAAATCGTTTTAGCTAGTATATTGCCGATTCCTTTTACCCCTGCAAGCTCTTGTTGTGATGCGCCTAAAAGCTGTTGTAAACCGCCAAAGTGATTGAGTAATTCACGTCGTCTTTTCTCACCGAGTCCTGGTATGACTTCTAAGACTGAAGATGAGCGACGTTTGTCACGTTTTTTGCGATGTGCAGTAATGGCAAAGCGATGCGCTTCATCACGTATGTGCATAATAAGATGTAGTGCTTTGCTATCCATGGGTAAATCTAATGGCTCATGCTCAATAAAATGTAATACTTCTAATCCTGCTTTGCGTCCTTCGCCTTTAGCAACACCGATAAGCAGCGTATCTGCTAATATGTCCAGCTCAGTGAGTACTTCTTTTGCCATATTAAGCTGCCCTTTACCACCATCAATAAGTAAGATATCTGGTAATGGCTGTTTTTTATAACGTCGAATAAGGGCTTGTTTCATCGCAGCATAATCATCACCACCTTGGATGTCATGAATGGCATACTGGCGATAGTCACGTTTGCGTGCGCCACCTTGATCAAAGACAACGCAGCTTGCTATGGTTGCTTCTCCCATGGTGTGCGAGATATCAAAACATTCTATACGGTCAATGGCTTTATCAGTGATAGGCGCTAAGGTTTGTTTTAATGTGCTAAAACGAGATTGCAGCTCTAAATAGTCGCCAAGTTTGGTTTTTAAGGCATTATTGGCATTTAGTATCGCTAAATCTAGCCATTCAGCACGTTGCTCTCGTACATTGGTTTTTATCATTACTTTACTGTTAAAGTGGCTGATTAGTGCTTCTTGTATAGCGTCTTGATCACTGAGTTCGTGACTGATGATAATCTCTGCTGGTAAATCATCAGTCACTTGGAAATAAAAGGAAGTAATAAATGCTGATAAATTATCAGATAAAGGTTCACTACTATCAACATCGGGAAAATAGTTTTTGCCTCCCAATACTCGACCACCTCGGACGGTAAGTACGTTAACACAGGTAATGCCTGCTTGACTGGCAATAGCAATGACATCCGCTTCCCCTTTGATGGTATAGACCGCTTGTTTGGCTTGTACTTCTCGCAGCATGGAGAGTTGGTCACGATAAAAGGCGGCTTGCTCAAAGTCTAATTTATCGGCAGCCGTTTCCATTTTATCTATTAGAGTTGTATGAATATCACTGGAATCACCTTTTAAAAAGCGAATGGTATTATTCACATCTTCAGCATAATCTTCGGCAGAGACCAAGCCAACGCAGGGTGCACGGCAGCGTTTGATTTGATATTCAAGGCAGGGGCGTTTGCGTTGGCGAAAAAAGGTATTGCTACATTGGCGCATTTGAAACATTTTTTGCATTAATACCAGTGTCTCTTTTGCGGCATGGGCTGAAGGATAAGGACCAAAAAATCTGCCTTTTTGGTGATTGCCTTTGCCACGACCGTATGCCAAACGTGGATAAGGTGTATCTGCTGAGATAAAAATATAAAGATAAGATTTGTCATCTCTTAAAACAACATTATAAGGCGGACGGTATTCTTTAATTAAGTTTTGTTCAAGTAGAAGTGCTTCTGTTTCTGAGCGAGTGATGATGGTTTCAATATCATGTATACGAGCCACTAAGGCACGAGTTTTTGGGTGCTCGATGGTTTTGGCAAAGTAGCTATTCACTCTATTTTTAAGCGATTTGGCTTTACCCACATATAAAATATCACCATTCTTATCCAGCATTTTATAGACACCGGGTAGGTTGGGTAGGCGTTTTATAAGATGGTTTAGCCGAGTAGCTCTGTCTTCTTGTGATGTATTATCTTTAGACATGGCGGAGGTGACCTAAAATAAAATGAAGGTATAACAGTTATTTATGGGGTGAATGTCATCTATTTGCAAGTATGGTTTATGACCACTTAAGTGGCTATGACACCACAGAACAAAGCCCAATTTCTCAAAGTGAGATAATTGGGCTAAGTCAGTCAATAGTTGAAAGGACACGTTACTGTATTAAAAAAAGTGATAGCAAGCTACTGGCTTAATTGACGGTATTAAACTGCTACGCTCACTGTTTATGCTAAATTGCTACGCATAAACTCAATCATTTTATCCCAGCTTTCTTTAGCAGCGGTTTCGTTATAGCCTAAATCGACGCCATTTTCCGCTGCTCGTTTATCTGCGTTAGGATTGGTAAAGCCATGTTTGGCATTATCATAAATATCAATGGTATATTGCACTTCGGCATTATCAAGCTCTTGTTTTAAACCATCGACTGCCTCTAGTGATACCATGCTGTCATCACGTCCATGAGCAAATAAGACTTTGGCAGTAAATTTGCCTTTTTCGGCAGCCTGTTTTGGTGTTGGATTACCATGGAAGGTAGCAACGGCTTTTAATGGCATACCCTCACGTGCCATATCAAGGGCAATTTTACCGCCAAAACAGTAACCAATCGCACCAAGGCGATTGGCATCGACTGCCATTTGGTCGCTAAAGTCACTGAGGATTTGTTGGCAACGTGCCATCAGCATGTCTTGGTCAGCCAACATTTGCTCCATCCACTCATTGGCTTGAGCAGCGTCTGTGGTTAGTTTACCTTCACCATATACGTCCATGGCAACGGCAGCAAAGCCTGCTTTGGCAAGTTTTTCGACCACTTGGCGAGGGTGTTCGACCACGCCCCACCATTCAGGTGCAACCAAAATGCCTGCCACAGGGTTATCATCGCTGGCATTTTCAGGTAGTGCCACATAACTTCTTAGTTCAACACCATTATTACTGATGCTAGGTAGTTCATAGGTTTTAATTGTCATGATTTTCCCTTATTTTATGAGTTCAAGATTGATTGAATATTTTATTAGTTCGTTAAAATAAGCATTAAGTTGATATTATAGTCTGCCTACTATAAATCCACCACAGTGTTAACCTCGCTAGATGTACTACGTGTATTATCTGCACTCGGTTACCTTGTGGTGAAATTATATTAGATTGACTATATCGCAATAATATTAACTATGCCTTCTTTTACCTTACCGCTCAGAGCTGAGAAAAACAGCTATAATACTGTAACTAACTTTTTCTTAATTGCTACTTTTTTATGATTAATCTTAAATCTTCTACTAATGATTCGATTGATAACGTATCTACTGTGGTGAATGCTACAGAATATGACTCAGAGTTACGCCCAAATTTTTGGCAGTACCATAGTTTAGATGAGTTAACCCATAGTGAGTGGGAAGCGTTATGTGATGGCTGTGGGATATGTTGTTTGGTAAAGTTTTTGGACGAGGAAGATAAGCCAGAGGAAGTAGAATATACCGATGTGGCATGTCAATTACTCGACTGTGATACGGGTTATTGTTCTGATTATGCACAGCGTCAGCGTTTTGTGCCAGATTGTATTTCGCTGTCTGTGGATATGTTGGCAAAGATGATGTGGCTACCCAATAGCTGTGCTTATAAACGCTTGTATTTGGGGCAGGATTTACCCAAGTGGCATTTGTTGATAACTCAAGATGCAATAAAGACTCAACAAGGAATGCGTCGGGCAGGTGTGGGTGTGGCAGGACGCTGTGTGAGTGAGGTTGGTATGAGTGATGAAGACATGGAAGATAGAATCATTCGTTGGGTAGAGGTATAGGATGGTGTCGTGTCGTGACAGGTGAGCCACGACACATTATCTACCACTACAATCCTTGCCGAATCCGTTGTGAAAATTGACTTTCTAAACTGGTACTTGATTGGTGATTGTTATCATGATTATTACTGTTATCTGAATCAGCCAAACTATTTAAGTTGTCCAAGCTAACTAAGCCATCTGTCTTTTGAGCACTAGTATTGTGAAAATTACTGACTTTGGGATTCACATGGGCTTTTTGATACCATGTTTTTATGTCCCATTTGTGATTAAGCAAGCCAATATCATATAAATAGTTGGGTAAATAACCAGATGCCCATATTCGGTAATCCCACGGTAGATGTCTTTTTTTAATGTTGGATTTGGTATTAGTGGTGTTAGTAATATTGGTAGTGTGAGTAGAATGGGTGCTCAAGTTATTGTATTCGTCTACGATTAATTGGCGTGCCATATAGTAAATAAGGGTGGTACAGTTACTGGTTAAGGTGTTATACCATTTGGGGTGAGCATGTAATTTGTCTGCCATGTTTAGATATGCTTCAAATAATGCCTTGATTTCTGCTCGCCTTAGGTTGCTTAGTGGGAATAAATACACCTGCTCCCCACGTATGTTAGTACGTGTATAAATGATGTCCAATTCTTCAGCAGCAATGAGTGTCAGTTCGTATTGCCGAAAAAATCCACCCAATGTCGAAAATGACTCGTGTTGCTCTTTACGAATTTCTAATGAGAAGGCCAATGGGGTGGTATCTTTAAACCGAAAGCTCACGATGGTATGGGCAATTTTATCCCCCATCCAGTAGGTATTTGAGATGTCTACACCTGCTAGTGTGCGCAAATCTATTTGCCGAGTTTGCCAACGCGGTATGGCATACTCACAAGTTTGCCAGATAAAGTTACGCACATTGTATATAGTGATTAAATTGGGGTTATTAGCATCACGTTGATATTTGGGTAAATACTGTACTTCTTCCTTCCAAGCTCGGTGTTGTTGTGGAGTTAATGATAAATACCAACCCAGTCCTAGCAACCATATAACAGCATGACTTGTGGCACAATACTTGGTGTATTTGGCATATTTTCGGTATTTTAATTGTTTAATATTGTGGTTAATAATATGGTCATTTGAGATGGTTGGACGATTATGTTTGCTGTGTTTTTGCTTCTTAAATTTGTGTTTGTGTAATGAGCTTGCCAGTTTTTTTAGCTGATGCACCAGTGTGCTACGCTTTTTGCCACATTTTATATAATGGTTTTTATTCAGTTTTTTACTACATTTTTGTCTAGATTTTTCAGTTTTGGTAAATGCTGTGGGTGTTTTGGGGGATAAAGTAGTAGCTGCTGCTAGGCGGTAACTAGAGTAGTAAAAACAAAGATAAAGATTGATTAACACGGCTAATAAAGATGCTGAAACGATAAATAACAGCGTCCATGTGCTGAGTAGATGCTTTGGTAATTGATACCATAATGCCAATAATAACCATAGGCTGGCTAGTAATAAGGCAGTGGCAATAAAGAAGCACAGTAGCCACTTACGTTTGGTGGCAACTCCTTGTGCAGATTGTCCTTGTTGAGTCATGGCGACACTATTTAACTTATGCTGTGTGAGTCTGTTAAATTATAGGGTTTTTATTGCGATTTCGCCATATTTTTACCATATTGTGTTGATGGCTTGTGGCATAAAAAACGAAACAAACACAGGAATCATATAATTAGTTAAAAATTAGCGTTGAATATCAGATAATCATGAGATAAAGTGAGTCTAAATTAGTCATATACGAGGTTAACTTACCCTACCATGTCGGACGACAATCCAAGCTCGAGTAGTTGGTCGATGCGTGGCCTAAAACGCTGGCTACAAGCCGCCCCAGAAACCAGAGATGAACTGATACGATTGGTTCAAGACTCTCGGCAATTTTTAGAACCAGACACTGTTGATATGCTTGAAGGTGTTTTAGATTTACCCGCAACCCAAGTGCGTGAGATTATGACACCAAGACCACAGGTGGTCGGCATTCATGAAAGCGATAGTTTAGATAGTATTTTAGATGTTATTTTAGATACCACCCATTCTCGTTATCCTGTTTTTGACAGTCAAGACGATGATGCGGTAATTGGTATTTTACTGGCTAAAGATTTAATACCACTGTTGGTACAGATGCTGCGTAATACGGATACAAATGGTTTTCGTATTAAAGACTTTGTGCGTCAGCCTCTATATATCAATGAAACAGCACGTTCAGACACCCTACTGCGCTCTTTACAACGCACCCAAGTTCACATGGCAGTGGTGATTGATGAGTTTGGTAATATGGTCGGTGTGGTGACCATGGAAGACTTGTTAGAGGAAATTGTTGGCGATATTGTTGATGAGCATGATGACTTTGATGAAGACAGTGATGTGAATAATATTGTTCCTCACCCTACTGATGCAAATGCATGGATTGTACAAGCATCAACACTCATTGAAGATTGTAATGAAAAATTGCATACAAACTTTGATGATACTGATGTGGATAGCATGGGTGGTTTGGTGATGCAAGCATTGGGAGATGTGGGTGACTTGCATGGCGAAGAGGTTGAAATTGATAATTGGCGTATCAAGATATTGGACGTCGATGGTCGTTTTATCAAAGAGTTAGAGCTAATTGCGCCTTCTGTAGAATAGATTTATCCTATAGTTAATTGAGTGTGATAAGACTGTCCTATTTCTAATGGGGCAGTTTTTTTATGGACTGTTATTTCTATACGGTTACTATTTATCATGATTACTCACAGTGACTCATTATTGCTTATGAGTTAGGTGTTCTAATTTCGTATTTATTAACCAACACTGGTATGATACGCAAGTTTATAATTTTTGGCTGGAATCTTATGCGTCTTACTACTCAACAACTGCATACTCGGCTATCTAAAGTACCACAATCTCCAGCATGGCAGCGGTGGTCAAGTTTGCCACTTAGCCTGCGACTAATGATTGCATGGCTTGCAGGGGCGATATTTATGTTGTCGCTTACCCCTTATGGCTATTGGATCATTGCTATCATATCGCCAGCGATACTATATGCTTTACTACTGCCAAAAATGACAGGGCGACGAGCGTTTATGATAGGCGAGGCTTATGGTATGGGCTTGTGGTGTGTGGGTGCATTTTGGCTCTATACCTCGATACATGATTATGGGGACACTCCTGCTTGGTTGTCTTTATTAGCCATCGCTGCCATGGGCTTGGGAATGGGATTATTTCATGCAGTATTGGCATGGATTTTTAATCGCTTTATGGGTAAACAACCTTTTGCTTTTGCCGCTTTATGGGTACTACAAGAGTGGATGAAAACATGGTTATTTACTGGTTTTCCGTGGTTGTTTGTAGGCTATGCGTTTACTGAGCAATATTGGTTATCGTCTTTAGCCCCTGTATTTGGGGTATTTGCAATTTCATTTGTAGCAGTATTTGTGGCGGCCAGCTTGGTTGAGGTATTGCGACATAAATTTGGTTATCTAGTGATGAGTGTGCTACTTATTGTGATAAGTAGCATATTATGGTTAGTAAATCCACAATGGACAAAACCAAAAGGTACACCAGATCTGAAAGTATCTTTAATTCAGGGCAATATTCCTCAAGATTTAAAGTGGTTGACTGAGTATCAGGTTGAAACCCTAAAGATTTATGCCACATTGACTCGCAATGAGTGGGGACGAGACTTAGTGCTTTGGCCCGAGTCTTCTATCCCTATGTTTCAAACTCAGGCTTGGGGTTTTATTACTGAGATGGTAAAAATTGCCAAGGCAACGGATACGACTTGGGTTACAGGAGTGCCTTACAAAGATGAAGCGGCATTTAATCCTGCTACTGATAAATATGCACCGTTTTATAATAGTGTGATTGCGCTTGGTGCTCAAGGTGATGGTTTGTATAAGAAGCAGCGGCTCGTGCCGTTTGGTGAGTATATACCTTTTGAAGGCGCATTGGATTTGTTCCCTGGTTTGGCGGGCAGCCAAGAGATACTCAGTTATAGTCGTGGTGGAGCAAATCAAGCACCGTTAAATGTTCGTGGTCATAAATTAGGGGCAGCCATTTGTTATGAAGTTGCTTATCCTGATACCACACGGCGTAATGCACAGGATAGTGATTTTTTATTAACCATATCCAATGATGCATGGTTTGGCACATCGGCAGGCCCATTGCAGCATTTGCAAATGGTACAGATGCGGGCACTTGAGACGGGGCGTTGGTTTATCCGTGCAACCAATACAGGTGTGACAGCGATTATTGATGATAAGGGGCATATTGTTGCGCGTGCGCCACAGTTTGAGCGTACCGTGTTGCGAGGTGATCTACAGGCACGTACTGGTCAGACGCCTTTTGTGCGTTATGGTAGTTATCCCATATTAGCGATAACGTTCATTTTATTACTGCTGAGTTATTTGGCTCGGCGTGCTGCATATTTAAGAATGGGTAATAAGGACTAAGCATTAAAAATGCGATAAAGCTTCTATTTTAATACCTTAAAATTTTTAGGGATTTTTACAAAGATTTAAAAATTGGTATATAATAGAGCCAATATAAGATTGGTCAGTAACATTAATCATATGAATATAAACCATATTGATATATTAACTTGGCTGTACCAGTGAGTTTTTTATTTTATTTAAACATATAAATTTTTGCTTAAGGTAGGTGTTGCATGGCAGACGCATCGCAGAATAATCCCAAAAAAGAGCTGGTTTTTGCCCTTGTTGGTCTTCTTGCATTTTTGGGAATTGTGTTATTGATAGCCATTTCTGGATATTTGCGTCCAGCACAAGAGCATGTCACGGTAGAGACCGCTACAGAAGATGCCGTCACTGTAGAGGGTGAGCAAGTTGGTACAGTGGTGAGTGATCCTGAGCAAGCAGAGCTTAATGACTCAGTGGCAGAACAAAATGAAGTGGTTGCAGCAGCAGATGAAGAAGCAGCACAAGCGGGACAAGATCAGTCAGCAGCTGATGAGAGTAATGCTGCTACTGTGACTGCACAGGCAGGGACAGCAACGGCGACGGCAACGGTTGCAAGTTCAAGCTCTCCATCTCCAGAGGCGACCACCACAGATGATACGGATGCTACTGAGACGACAGACTCAGTGCAATAAATTCTGTCAAGTCATCGTTGTTTTTTTACTTTGTCAGCCAGTCTCTTTGAGATATAAGCCAGCATTTGTTTATGTTAGCTGGCAAAAATAAAAATGCTTGATGACTTGTTAAGATAAGTTAACCCGCTATTGTTTTTGCATTAGCGGGTTTTCTGTTTTAATACTAAAAACCTGTATCCACAGCACAACCCAAAAGAATAGTTTTTTGCCTAAAATAGAGTTACTACTGTGTTAAATTTGGAGTTACGACTGTAGATATTAAGAATCTGTATTCACAACCCATAATGGTGGCTTTTTGCCTAAAATAGACGTACTACGGCATTAAATTTTGGGTTAAATAGAGTGACTATTCGCCCCAAAATTTGCCTTGTATTACGCAATTTTAGTTTAAAACCCCCTGATTTTGGATTATGAATACAAGTTCTAAGATGATTTATCATAGGGGGATAGCTGATTTAATCAGTGTTAAATTCCTCAATAAATAAACCAATAATTAATAAGTGAGTAGATGATAATGGAAATAGTGAACAGTAATAAGAGTAATAAACAAAAGATACAAAACCGTCTGCAGTCTTTACGTGACTATATGTTCAAAAATAATATCGCGGCTGTGGTGATACCAACGGCAGATCCACATTTGTCAGAATATCTTCCAGAATATTGGCAAGGGCGAGAGTGGTTAACGGGATTTACTGGCTCGGCAGGTACCGCAGTGGTGACACAAGATTTTGCTGGATTATGGGCAGATAGTCGCTATTGGGTACAAGCAGCAACACAACTGGCGCAAACGGGTATAGTGCTACAAAAATTGCAACGGGGTGTACCTACACATATTGACTGGTTAGCAAGTCATCTGCAAGCGGGTGATGTGGTTGTGATTGATGGCAATGTGCTATCGGTTGCTGAGCAAGCCCGTTTATTAACCTCTTTAGCAGCAAAAGATATTGTCCTAAAAACGGATATCGATCCATTGGCGAGTATTTGGCAATCTCGTCCACCACTTCCTTCTGCACAAGTATATGTGCATGATGCACAGTTTGTCTCGCAACCAGCAGCACAAAAGCTAGCCTTAGTACGACAAGAGATGCAGCAGTTAGCAGTGAGCCATCATCTATTGTCAAGTCTTGATGATATTGCATGGTTGACTAACTTACGTGGTAATGATGTCGATTATAATCCAGTGTTTTTGGCGCATTTACTGATTAGTATGGATACAGCGACGTTATTTATTGACCTGAGTAAAATAACTCCTGAAGTTGAAGCCCTGCTTGAGCAAGCAGGCATTACTTTGGCAGATTATAGGCAGGTGCAGGATGAAGTGGGGAAATTAAGTCGTGATGATTGCTTGTTAATTGACCCTGACAAGGTTGCTGTGGCTGTGTTAGATCAACTATCTGTAGAGGTTGATATTGTTGAGCGTATTGCTCCAAGTAGTATGTTAAAGTCACGTAAAAGTGAGCAGGATATTTGCCATATCCGTGAAGCGATGCGTCAAGACGGTGCTGCTTTATGTGAGTTTTTCGCTCAATTTGAGCAAAGATTGGCAGCAGGGGAACGTCTTAGTGAGTTAGATGTGGATAGTATGCTTATAGAAGCACGCAGTCAGCAGCCTAATTATGTTTCACCAAGCTTTCCAACCATCGCAGGTTTTAATGCCAATGGCGCATTGCCTCATTATCGTGCCACCGATGAAGCCTTTAGTTATTTTGATACAGATGGACTGCTACTGATTGATTCTGGTGGACAGTATCAAAATGGCACAACTGACATCACTCGAGTGGTGGGCATTGGTACAGTCAGTGCTGCACAAAAACGAGATTTTACTTTGGTACTCAAGGCACACATCGCATTGGCAAGTGCACACTTTCCAGAGGGAATCGCTTCACCGTTGTTAGACCCCATTTGTCGTGCTCCTTTATGGCAACATGGACTTGATTTTGGGCATGGGACAGGGCATGGAGTGGGATATTTCTTAAATGTTCATGAAGGGCCTCAAGGTATTTCGTATAGTGCCAGTCCAACACCTGAACGTGCCATGCGAGAGGGTATGATTACCAGTAATGAACCAGGTTTGTACCGAGAGGGACAGTGGGGTATTCGTATAGAAAATCTGGTTGCCAACATAAAAGTGACGGATTCAGATGAACAAGGATTTGGTGACTATTTACGTTTTGAGACGGTGACGTTATGTCCAATTGATACCCGTTTGATTGATAAAACGTTATTAAGTGATGCTGAAATTAACTGGCTGAATGACTATCATCAGCAGGTATATATTAATCTTAGCCCAAAGTTACAGTCAGATGCCTTAACATGGCTCACTGAGCGTACACAGGCAATTTAAATAGAAATGATACAGTTTCACTATATCCCTCCTCAGAAGGAAGAACTGGTTTTTAAGCAATTCCCTTAATTCAAGAGGAGGGTTTGGGAGGGGGTATATATGACTTTAGAAAATAAAATTGAGAGTGGAGTATATAAAGATATCTAATATCTTTAATTAAGATATATTATATAGAGATGTTACCATAAATCTTTAAAACAGTAATACCAATTACCGTATAGGTAATTGGTATTACTGTTTTTTTGTTATTGGCTTTCAAAAAATATTTATGGTAAAAAATAAAAAAGAGTAATGAAAAATAAGAAATAAATCGTTAATTGTTAAAGCACAATTTTTTTATGGTATTTATTATTTTAATAATTAAAATACTTTTAGTGTGCAAGTGTAAACTGAAAAAATCAATATTCATTAGATAGTATTTGATTGTTTCTATATTAAATGGGTATTAAATTAACAGGGTTGTTTTAAGGTGAAAATATAGATATATAAGGGTTTAACAGGATTTTATACTGATAAAAAAAGTAGCTTATTCTCAAGATTGAGTGCTGAAATTTTTCTTAAATTTATGTAATGAAAAAGAAGATATAAAAAAATAAAAAAGATTTTAGAAAAAAATAAATTATCATAATTTGTCCAGTTTTTAGTATTATAGATATACCAACTAAACGAATAACACCAGCTAAATGATGAGTGCTAATGAATAATTTGTGTTTGGTTATTGCAGCCTCTATGACAAAAAAAACTTAGAAAATTTAGTAAATATATAAGTATTTCATAAGGTTATATAAAACTAATATCTTATTACTTTCATTTTTTTTATCTTATATTCGTCTCAGTTAGTTATTCTTGGTAAGTAAATAAAGAAGTATCTAAGATATATAGGCAATTATTATGAAAATTTCGTACAAAGTTCCACTAATAGCAACCACCATTATCCTACTGGCATTTACAGTATTTTCTTTTTGGCAATATGGCTCCATTAAGGCACATCTATTAAGTCAAAGTAAGCAGAATATTGATGAAACAGCAAGGCTTTTAGAAGACAGTGTCAGTGCATGGCTCAATGAACGTGTTGATGTGATGCAAGGTTTGACAGAAATCTTGGCTCAAGATCCTGAGGTTAGTAAAGACGACGTTTATCGTATTTTAAATTCTGATAATTTTAATGATTTGGTTACATTTTACTATGGTGCATTAGATACAGATGGTCAGGCTATTTCACCAAAGTGGCAGCCAGATGGTGAGTGGGATGCACGTACAAGACCTTGGTATGAGGTTGCCAAAGCGCACAATACAGCAATGATGACAGAGCCTTATCCTGACTCTCAAGATGGTCGTTTATTGATTACGGTGGTATCACAAATATATCAAAATAATCAAAGTGTGGGGGCGATGGCTGGCGATATTGAACTGGCGGAAGTAGCCGAAGCGGTGAATGCGGTGAACTTCAATGGGACAGGTTATGCGTTTTTGGTCAATGAAGACGGCTTTATTGTAAGTGCCCCTGATCAAACTTTGTATAATCAGCCAATGAGTCAATTATATGAAGGCAGTGTGCCTTCTTTAATGACAGGTTTTCAAGAGGCAATGGTAGATGGTAAAAAAGTAATCACTGCATTTTATCCATTAGATGATTTTTCTGCTATTGAAAAAGATTGGTATATTGGGGTAGTAGTCGATGAAGCCTCTATTTTAGCACCTGCTAATCAATTAGGTATCAATGCGATTATTACGGCAATTGTGGCTGCAATATTAAGCTCAATTATCTTCTATTTGTTTATGTTAAGCGCTTTAATCAAGCCTGTGCATGCTTTAACTACACAGTCTAATGAGATTAGTCGTGGTAATTTTACTGAAGATGTGGCAGGTATTGAGCGTCATGATGAAATTGGTGAATTGGCGCAAAGTATTCAGCGTCTGCAGCGTAGTTTAAAAATGGCAATGGAGCGGCTATCAAAAAAATAATAGTTCCAAGATTCACCTATTAGTACAATGATATGAGTAGTTTATGAATACAGATAAGTTTGAATATAAATGTTTTATTGATTATCTTGAACAATTATGTAGTTCTAGAAAAACAGGCATAGTATATATGACTTGCGACCAGAATCATTCCGCAAGAATGGTTCTTGCAGCAGGTAAGATTATTGTTATTTCTTATGCAAATAAAAAGGGCAATGATGCCATTGCAGCAATGTCAAAAATTCAACAAATCAGTTATCGTTTTGATAGTTCAAATGTTTCGGTTAATGTTGATGACTCTTTGCCTCCGACATCGGTGATTATTCGTAATATCGCTCCTATTGGCTATACAAAAGAGACAGACACGTTTGCTACAAATGTTGATAATGCAAGCACTATGTCCGTACCTTCAGATATAGCTAAGAGTAGGATAAATAATTTGTTATTAGATTTGGTTGGACCAATGGGTAATTTTCTTTATGCAGATTATGTAGAGAATGCCGTTTCAAAAGAAGAAATTATTAATCATTTATCTAAGGAGCTGTCTACAGTAGAGATGGAAGCTGTTTATAATATATTAAATTAGTTAGTGTTTTACATGTTGAGTCCCAGTGATAGAGACTCAATATCATCTAATATTTACCTACTGTCATTATTATGGTGTTGCCGCAACATAGCGATTTCTTTAGATTTTAAGTGCGCTCATAGGTCACAAAACGATAGCTTAGCCCACTTTTATCATCAGTATATTGCTCAGATTCTTGAGTTTTATTAAATCCCTCTGGAATATTAGGATAAAAGGCATCACCATTTTCAATATCTGTATCTACTAAAGTTAGCTCCAAGCGGTCACTAAACAGCATGGCACTACTAAAGACTTTTTCACCGCCAATTACCCAAATTGTATCGAGCTTCATGCCATGTGCCAGATTGGCAGCTTGGGTAAGGGCATCATCTAAATTGTGTAGTACATGCACATTTTTGTTATCTTGCAACCCTTGCTGCTTGGCATAGTCTAGTTGGGTGGTGATAATAAAATTTACCCGTTTTGGTAGTGGCTTACTGTTCATGGATTCAAAGGTTTTGCGTCCCATAATGACAATGCCTTGCATAGCATCATCGCTATATAACTCGGTGTGGGTGGTCGTCAAACGCTTAAAATGCTGCAAATCGGCTGATATGTGCCATGGCAACTGGTTATCTTTACCAATGCAGTGATTATTGCTAATGGCAGCAATTTGTGCAACTTTGGTATGGGCATAGCTCATAAGATATCCTATTGATAATGATTGGAAAATTTTATAGATAAGGGGGAGATGGTTTTACTAACCACCACATATACTAGCCTGCAATTATCTAAATAGCCTACACAGACTAGATGCCAGATAGCAAATTAGACAGCGACAGGTGCTTTGATGGCAGCATGTGATTGATAGCCTTCAATGCTAATGTCTGCAAACTTAAAAGCAAAAATATCGCTAATGGACGGATTTAGTTTTAACTTGGGTAAGGCGAATGGTTGGCGACTGCATTGCTCATTGACCTGCTCAATATGATTTTGGTAAATGTGGCAATCTCCGCCAGTCCAGATAAATTCACCTACGTCCAGTCCTGTCACTTGAGCCACCATATGGGTAAGCAAAGCATAGCTAGCAATATTAAAAGGAACACCCAAAAACAAATCGGCTGAACGCTGATAGAGCTGGCAAGACAAACGTCCATCACTCACAAAAAACTGAAATAAGGTATGGCAAGGGGGGAGGGCTACTTGATTTGCCTCGGCAGGATTCCAACCTGTAACTATCAGACGCCGTGAGTTGGGATTGGTTTTGATTTGCTCAATCACTTGTGTGATTTGGTCAATACCATCTTGGCGATACTTGCCGTTTTCATCTTTGCTTGCACCATAATTACGCCATTGGTGTCCATAGATAGGCCCTAAATCCCCTTCGCTACGACCAAAGCGAGCGGTTTGTTCTGCTGTCGCCCATTCATTCCAAATACGCACCCCATGTTGTTGCAAATAGTTGACATGGGTATCACCAGATAAAAACCACAGTAGCTCATAGACAATGGATTTAAAATGTACTTTTTTGGTGGTTAGTAACGGAAAGCCATCTTGTAGGTTAAAACGCAACTGCGCACCAAAGTGACTGTAAGTACCTGTACCTGTTCGGTCGTCTTTGCGACTGCCTTGGGTTAATACCTGCTGTAGTAAGGTTAAATAGGCAGCTTCATTTGTGGGCTGATTCAAGTTCATTGGATTTATGCTATTGATACTATTGTTAGCATTGATACTTTGGCTCATACGTTACCTCCTGCGTATTTGCCCCAGTCATAAATATTGCGACGATAGGCATAAATAAACATAAATATACCCAGTAGTATCATTGGTGCGGTTAAAATTTGTCCTTTGGTCATCCAGCCTAATAAAATAAAACCTTGGTCGGCATCTGGCTGGCGGAAAAATTCTATGGTAAAGCGGCTGATACCATAACCTAATAAAAATAGTGCGGTCACTGCCATACGTGGGCGAGGTTTTGCTGAGTATAACCATAAAATGATAAATAACAGTAGACCTTCAGCAAAGGCTTCATAAAGCTGAGAGGGATGTCGAGGCAGTAAATAGTGTCCATTTACCTCAAGCATTAAGGCTTGTAAGGCTGGGTTACTTTGAATCAGGCTAAGATCAGTATTGGCTGCTTGTGGAAAATAGGTAAGCCAATTATAGCCGCCATCAGATACTCTGCCCCACAGCTCGCCATTAATATAGTTACCAATACGTCCAAATAATAATCCTGTTGGTACGCAAGGGACGATAAAGTCGAGTACCGCAAAGATTGGTTTTTTGTATTTATGGGCAAAATAACACATGGCAAGCCCGACCCCAATAAAGCCACCATGAAAAGACATGCCACCTTCCCATACCTTAAAAAGGTAAGCAGGGTTTTGCAAAAATTCGCCAAATTGGTAAAACAGTACATAGCCAATACGTCCCCCTAAAATGACACCAAGCGCGCCAAAGAAGACCAAATCGGATACCATTTCACTATTCCAGCCTGCACGCTGACTACTGCGATACCATGCCAACCCATAGGCAGTGGCAAAAGCAAGCAGGTACATCACCCCATACCAATGTACTTGGATAGGACCTAAAGAGAGTGCAACAGGGTCAAACTGTGGATGAATCATCATGTAGGTACTACCATTTATTTAAAGGTGAATCGTAAGAAATAAGTGCGAATCTATGCTCGCCATAATAGCAAAAACCATAAAAAAATAACACAGTGTCACTTTATTGCTATGCTTAGTTTCGCTCAGTTTCCTAATGACCAGTCTGTGATTATCTATAAAATTGGGGCAATTGTCTTTATAAACGATTGATATAATATACGCCATTAAAACATCAGAGTTGTTCAAAGTTGTAGAGTGCGTTTTATGCACAGTTCAATAAAAGGTAAAGGTGCATGAAATGCACCCTATAAACTAACATTGTGTTTTTGCGTAAGTTTTAATAATAATGAAATGAATTGTTGTTAGGTGCATACGGTTTTATAAGGAAGTTTATATGTGTATTGTTGCGCTAGCTTGGCAGTTATTTGCAGACATGCCAGTGGTGTTGTTATCCAATCGTGATGAATTTTTAGACCGACCAACCCAGCCTGCACATCAATGGCAAGATGCGTCTATCTTTGCTGGGCGTGATAAAAAAAGTGGCGGTACATGGCTTGGCTATCAACAGAGCAACCTTGGTGGACAAAATCAGCAGGGTGAGCAAAACGGACGTTGGGCAGCGGTACTAAACTTTCGTGATGGGGTGCAAGCAACTCCTGAGCAGATATCCCGTGGTGAGTTAGTCAAGCAGTTTTTAATCTCAACACTCTCACCACTGGCATTTGCGCGCCAGATTGACTTACAGCAATATGCAGGTTTTAACCTTATCATAGGTGATACACAGCAAGCCGTGGTGGTCAATAATCGTGGCTATCCGCCCACACCACTGCATACAGGGCTACATATTATCTCTAATGGACAGCCTGATAGTGGCTGGTATAAATGTGAGCATCTGCGTGGTCGGGTGCGCCAAGAGTTATTGCCATTAATTGCAGAAAACTCAGATATTGACTACTGGCAGTCGATTGCTTTTGAAATACTATCAGATACCAGAGCTGCCCCCAGTGACCAACTGCCGACTACCACAAATATGCCAACCCAGCTTGAGCAAGCCTTATCTGCCATTTGTATTGATGACGCCACATTACCCAACTATGGTACACGTACCCAAAGTATTTTGACCATAGCAAATAAATGTAGCAATGATATTTTACCGTCTACTGATGAAGTAAATCATCAGGCAAGTTTGTCTAGCCGTGAATATCAGCCAATTAATCATTAACCATCAATATAGCTAAATAGTTTGTTTTAAGTCACCGCAAGTAAATGATTATTTTGCTTGGGTAATATCAACTCTTGGCTGAGTGGTACTTCACGTGCAAGCTCTTGTAGTGCACGTCGATATACGCCACGTTTAAAGTAAACCACCTGACCAAGCGGATACCAGTAGCTGACCCACTCCCAGTGGTCAAATTCTGGTTTCGCCGTATCAAAACGGATATGCTGGGTATTTGGCTCATCTAGCTGTAGCAAAAACCATTTTTGTTTTTGCCCAATACATAAGGGGAACTGTCCACGGCGCACATAGCGTTTGGGCAGACGATATCTAAGCCAGTCTTGGGTGACAGCCAGTAGTTGGACATGGTGAGGGTATAATCCGACTTCCTCCCACAGCTCGCGATACATGGCGTCCAGCGGTGTCTCGCCTTTATCAATGCCCCCTTGGGGAAATTGCCACGCATCGTGTCCAACACGTTTTGCCCACAGTACTTGTCCTTTTGTATTCGCCAAGATGATACCAACGTTGGCTCGAAAGCCATCTGTATCAATCATGACAATAACCTTAAAATGTTTATAGGGCTTAGCTTATGAAATCAAGAAACATAGGTTGCATTAATGGTCACACAAATTTTATTTTTTAATTATCTACAGCGACTTAATAAGCTCAATAACATTATAAAAACAATATAAATTTAACAATAAATATAGATTTAATCACAACTATGTTAATAACTATGTTTTTGATAATAAAGCTAAGTTTCATTACCTCTATTAAACCAATAAATATGACAAAAGTGTAATCCTATTTTGATATAAATTGTTTCACAACGTATTGCATCATAAAAAAATAACAAAAAAGCAGTCAGTTGAGATAGCAAAACTGGAGTGAAATAGTTTTTTATACTGGTTTTGTCAGGCTGTATGCCATAAACCAGACATAACAAAATAGACGCCATGCCAATAGAGGGTATGGTAAACTTAGCAGTCTATTTGTAGTTTCATGTCTGCTCGAAATAAACTTTTAAGCCTATAAAAATATTATTAAATCTATTTTGAAGACAGTTAAGGATAAATTATGTCAGCAAACTCTTCTATGCAAGCCACTGTCGAATGGCAGGATAATGTTAATTTTATTGGTACTTCTCCATCAGGACACGAAATCATACTTGATGCCGAAAAGCAAAAAGGGGCAAGTCCTATGGAATTGGTGCTACTAGGACTGGGCGGTTGTGCCAGTTATGATGTGGTGACGATTTTGCAAAAAGCACGTCAAGATGTACAGGGGGTGCGCTGTGAGTTAAGTGCAAAACGAGCAGATACTGTGCCTGCGGTATATACCGATATTCATTTGCATTTTGTGGTGACAGGTAATGCGGTAAAAGAAAAACAAGTGGCTAAGGCAGTCGAGTTGTCAGCAGAAAAATATTGTTCTGCCAGTCGTATGCTCGAGCAAGGAGGGGTAAATATTACTCATGATTTTGCAGTGGTGGCAGCCGAATAACCTTAGCTGAATATAGCTTAGACTAACGTATGGGCATATATTTGAATCTCACAAAAAATATAAGCAAGGAAGACAAATAATGAACGCTCTTTTTGCATTGGTTTCTGATACAGCAGCATCTGCTATTTGGGCAATGATTGTTGCTAGCCTGATGCCGTTGCTACTTGCATGGATAACAAAAGTGTTGGGTGGGTTTCAGTTGGCAGATAACGCACATCCGCGTGATTTTTTGCAGCGTACTACAGGTATGGCTGCTAGAGCCAATGCAGCCCAGCAAAATAGTTATGAAACGTTAGCGGTATTTTTGGCTGCGGTAGTTGTGGCGATGTTATTTTTTGTACCACAGCCAATTGTTAATGCACTGGCTTGGTTATATGTAGTCATACGAGGGTTATATGCAGGTGCATATATATTTAACTTAGCAACGTTACGCTCGATACTCTGGGTATTATCTATGGCATGCTGTGTGATGCTATTTTACTTAGCCATACGTATTGTTGGTTAGAGAGAAGTATAGGTATTTTATTCGGCTTTATTTATCATTTATAGTATAGGAAAATTTATAGAAAAGTTAACCTATATTTTTAGCTGACGTACAGCTACAATCAGTCTGGTTGTAGCTGTTTTATTATCTGCTGTTTGTCTTTCTGTTTTTTGATGACTTGAAACAAATCATTGGCTTCAACATAGCCTTTACTCAGCATACCCAACCATTGCTTATAGCGTCCTATCAATACTTTATCGTTTTTGGCATCCCCTTGCAGGAAGGTTATTTGATGTGGAATGAGTTGTTGCCACGATAACTGTGTTTGTGGATGATTAATATTTGCAATGAGGTCAGGGCGAGTGACAGCGCCTCGTCCGAGCATTAAATGTGGTGTATTTGCTTGATTCATACACAGTATGGCGTGTTCTCGATTCCAGATTTCGCCATTGGCAATCACAGGAATGGGCAAATCCGTAAAGCCTACAATTTTTTCCCAGTAGGCTGGGGGTTTATAGCCTTGGGTTTTGGTGCGGGCATGAATGGTGAGCCAATCTGCACCACTATCAGCAATGGCTTGGCGAATATCAGCCATGTTGTCAGTGTCTGTATAACCAAGACGGATTTTTGCTGAGACAGGAATAGGTGTTGGTACCGCCAAGCGAGTGGCACTGATAATGTCTCGCATAAGGGTAGGTTCATCTAATAATACTGAGCCACCTCGGTGATTATTAACGGTTTTGGCAGGACAACCAAAATTAATATCAATCGCTACCGCGCCTAATTCACATGCCATCAGGGCATTTTCTGCCATCAAAACAGGATCGCTACCAAGAAGTTGCACATGAATGGGTGTGCCTGCTGCTGTTTTGCTATTGGTGTGTAACTCTGGCACATATTTATAAAATACATGTGCTGGCAAGACATGCTGAGTGACACGGATAAACTCACTAACACACCAGTCATAAGGTTGTCCTAAGTCTGTGGCAATTTGGGTTAAAATCTGGCGCATTAATGGGTCAGTCAAACCTTCCATCGGAGCAAGTAAGCGTACTGGATGGGAAAATAATTGCTGAGAAAAGTGTGTGACAGATGACATGGCAAAGTGGTTATTGAAAATATGAGGCATATAATAGCCTAATCACCCATTATCGTGGTAAGGTTTTGGCAGATTGCTAATATTTAGGCATTTAAGTTAGTGGGTTTGGGTTTATTGATATACTTGCAAGGTCGCAATGTCTTCATAACTCGTTTATCAGAAGAGGACGGATGCAATAACTGTCGTTCAGGGCGATGGGGCAGGTGTTGGGGTAATTTAATATTCCAGACTAACCCCAGATTATGCAACGCATTGAGTACCCAAAATCCTAAGTCTGTTTGACCTTGGTACAATCCTAAAAGGGCAGAGTTAGGATAGGCGTGATGGTTGTTATGCCATGATTCACCCATTGAGATGAGTCCAGCAAATTTAATATTATAGCCTTGTGTCGCCGCATTATGAATGTGCCAATCTCTATCTCCTGTGTTATGGGCAAAGTAGCCGACCAACCAATGACCTGTCACCGAGACAAATATACGTGCTGATATGCCCCAAATTACCCACGATATTCCACCAAAATAAAACAGCAATAATGCCCAAGGCAGCTGTTGCCACATCCATGTGCGCTGCATAAACTGATATATTTTGTCATTGCGTACACGAGTTTCTGGCGCAAAAATGGGCGGATTGGTTAAAAGTAAATCATAGTTTAATTGTTGCCAACCGTCACTTAGAAAGCTGTTGCCATGCCTTAAATAAGGGTGGCAATTGGGTTGACGTTGCGCCCAATCTCGCAAATCATGCTGTTGCATCATACCCAGTGGTCCAGCCATTCCTACCAATACACCAAGATGCACAAACATATATTCTAGCCACAACGGGCAATCATAACTGTTATGAATCAGTCGTCGATGCATACCCAACGAATGCCCCAAGCACAACGTAGTGGCTGTAAAAATAATAAAGACTGCCAGTGCCGACCAAGAAAAGGCTAAATCACCGCGTATGGTGGCAATGATGGCAAATAGGCTAATCAACGTATGACATAAATACCAAAGTGATTTTTTAGGCGACCAGCCAACCCGACCTGTATTGGCATCGGTTGTTGCTGTGGTTTGCATTCTGGGTGTTTCTGCTTCATTTGATTTGGCAGAGTTGATATAGGTGGTCGATGTTGTCGGGGTTATTGGCAGATTTGGCATGACACTATTTCCATAGTTAGCAACTTGTGGATATAGTCTGCCTACTATAAATCCACCACAGTGTTAACCTCGCTAGATGTACTATAGGTACTATCTGCACTCGGTTACCTTGTGGTGAAATTATATTAGATTGACTATATGAATTTTTTAAGCTCATCATTTTAATAGTTAATTATATATTTAACTAATTAGTTAATAGATTAAATACTATTTTATAAAATAGCAATGGTTAATTTGCTATAGTGGTCATATTCTTAGTGATGTGATTAGTAACCACTTATTGATTTAACCAAAATGATGGAATAAATATGGCTGAGCAGGAAGAAACGGCAAAGGTCTTTGAAGCATTGTCTTCGACACCACGTCGAAAAATCTTAAATTATTTATCAAGTACCGCATTGACCGCAGGTGAAATTGCGGCACGCTTTGAAATGAGTAAGCCTGCGCTTTCTAAACATTTGAAAATACTAGAAAATGCAGGGTTGGTGCAAAGTGAGAGAAAGGGACAGTATGTGCATTATTCTATTGTTGAAGATAATTTAATCGCCACGTTGACCAATTTTACCGCTAATTTTTGTCCAGTAGGCAGTCCGCTGAAAAAAGAGAGTAAACGTCTGGCGGAACAGAAAAATAAAGCAATCAGTGATGATGAATAGATTCGTAAATCACTATCATTAGAGTATGAAATGAATGAGTAACAATAAGCCTTGGTTTCCTAATGATTATTTAGTAAAAGAGATGTTTTTGAGCGTTACTCCTCAAGATATTGTGATCGTAAAAAACATTCTAAATTGTGTGCAAACATTTTTACCAATAATTAACCCAGTCTTTATTCTGCAACAAAAGTTAAGTGTTGCCCTAATTTATGATGGATTAAGAGAAAGTATGGGGAATAATATTTCTATAGAGAGTCATGGTGAATCTATTGCTTGGGATGAAACCATAATTGCGGGTTTAGAAAAATTTAGTAAACAAGACTTTTATTGGACTTGTCCAAGCTTAATTGAAGACTTAGCGATCGGGCGACAAACTTATGAGCGTTTTAGCCCTTTTGGTGTTGCTAAGTCTAAGATGACTTTAGCCAACTATATAAAATTTAGAAGTTCGATTGTGCCAATCATTAATGAATCCATGATAGCGTTTAGTCAAGATAAGGATGTCGTGTTTTATCAAGTCGCAGGTGAGTTTATATTATTAGCTGGAAAAGAGAAGATTTTGACTGAAATTTACGGGGGTAATTATAAAGAAAGTTGGCAGGTATTATCGCAGGTATTATATAAGATAAATAACGCTAATACTGTTCAACTACCCATATATGGAAATCTAGTAGATTACCTAAAAGTTGCTTACCAAGTATATAAAGATGCAAAAATGATTTAAAAATATAGATCCAATTTTTATTGCTAACCATGCGTACTGCATCTGTAAATTTACCAGACATTTTTAATATTGATACTGATGTCATTTCTATTAATTAACTTATCAAGGAAAATGCGTGCAAGTACTACAAACCAAACAAGTTTGATAAAGGTAGGTTGTTTTAGATTTGTAGGGTGCGTTTTACGCACAGTTAGATAAAGGTGCATGGAATGCACCCTACGAACTAATAGGAGAGGTGAGGATACCAAAGAGGGATAAACTTAACTCCCATAAATCACTTTTTTGCCCGACTTTAGTCCCGAAATTAAATCACTGATATGATGAATGTCTAAGTTGCTTTGCGCGCGAGTACATGCCACATACAAAAGGCGTAATTCTTCTGGGCTAATTTTTACTCCATGTGTGGTGACATCATAATAAAAATCATCGTCTAACTGCACCCGAGACCACTCCAGACCTTTTGCCTTATGCGCTGTCGAGATGACATAATCGGCATCGTTAATATCAGTTAGGCTATTGACTGCTTGAGTGATAATGTTTGTACCATGGTCATCTACCAGTTTTACCAGTGTTTTGAGGTCACTGCCCTCACTAGTTTCTGCATAATCTTGCACATCACTCCAATTATAAAAATATGCTAACTCAGGTACACCATAGGCAGATTTACCTTGTTTTAGGTTCTCAGCAGCTTCACAAAATTTGAGCATACGATCAGTATCGGCTTGCAAGGCAACTTTGTGTCCGAGTTTTAGCCCCATCAGTAATTGCGTCATGGCAGCAGCATTGGTACGGCACAATATGGCATCTTTTTTGCCATGTACTAGCGACTTGGCTAGCCCTGATTTTTTATCAGGATTGCCTTTGAGGGGGATATCTTCTTGCAAGGCTTTAAGTAATAAATTTGCCACTTCAGCAATGGGCTCACCAAAACGAAACGACTGCGTTAGTAATGTTTGTGGAAGTGGTAGTTTTTTCATCGCATTCACCGCACCACGCCACTCATATATTTGTTGGTGTGCATCACCCACATAAATAACTTGTCTTGGCTGTTGGGTAAGTATCCCCATCATCAGTGGGTCGGCATCTTGGGCTTCATCAAATAAGATAAAATCAGCAGGAATGGCAGGCTTTGCCAATGCCCATAGCTTAAGATAAATATCATGCCCGATACCGGCAGGATGACGAGGATCAATGGATTGTAGCCAGCGCTGCTCAACCGCAGGATAGAGTGCTTCCCGTAGCTGCTCGGCATCAGCTTCACTGACCCAGCTTGGGAATGATAAATGACGTGGGGCAGGATAGCTGGCGTGGGTACTACAAAAATGGCTGACCGCATCACTGACAAATCGGGCTTGGCGGGCAGGGGTAAAATTGACATATTTACTGCTGCCTTCTATCTGCCGCCGTACTTGTATGGTTTGTAAGCCCAAGTCATCACCAAGACGTTTGGGTGCAAACCGAGGTAGGGATAATTTGGCGGTGATATCTCGGGAAACATGACGATAAGCCAGTGAGTGGAAGGTGCGACAATCGACATGCGCAGGGAATTTCTGCCGTGCCTCATTGGCAATGGCTTTGTTAAATGCCAAATACAGCCCACGTCCTCGCAGACGCTCACCAATAAGCTTGAGGGTGGTAGTCTTACCCGCACCTGCATAAGCCACCACCTTAAAAGATTTGCCATCCATTGCCATATTAAGCGCAGCTAGTTGCTCTTCAGTGGGGGTTTGCATGTAGTTGGGTAGGTCAGATGAGGTAGGCATATTAGGGTAATCAAAGCAGTATAAGGTGAAAAATAGAGGTGACTCAGTATAACAGAATATGGTTGCTGCCATCGCCAGATTGTGATGATAGCATGACGAATCATTAGGACAATCTATGGAGATTTATGCAGTTGTTAGGCAGAAGGAGTATCGCTAACTTGCTTTTGTTTTACTAACAGACGAGCCATTAGCAGACCTAACTCAAATAGCAATATCATGGGAATGGCAAGCATAAACATGGTGGGAACATCAGGAGGTGACATTACCCCAGCAGCAGCAAAACAGGCAACAATCACATAACGACGCTTATCTTGCAGTGAAGCGATAGAGATAATACCCGTTAATACCAAAATAAGTACCAAAACTGGTATCTCAAAGGTGATACCAAATATCATACACAGCTTAGTCACAAAACTGAGATAGCTTTCAATATCAGTCATGGGTAGGACATTATCAGGAGAAAATGCAATAAAAAACTTTAATGCGCCTTTGAGTACCACAAAATACGAAAATGCCACACCCACATAAAATAAAATGATAGAAGATAATAAAATCGGAATGGCAATGCGTTTTTCGTGTTTGTATAGCCCAGGCGCAACAAAGGACCAAACTTGGTACAAAATATACGGCATGGATATAAAAGCGGCAGCAAATAAAGATAAGCGTAGGGGTGCCATAAAGTTTGAGGTAATGTCGGTGGCAATCATGGTAGAGTTGGCGGGTAATAGTTCTACCAGCGGGTGCGCAACAAAGTCATATAGCTCACGCGAAAATCCTGCCAATACCAAAAAAATAATACCAACACAGATTAAAATTTTAATTAAATGTGATCTAAGCTCAATAAGGTGCTCAGTCAGAGGCATATCGTCCAGTAGTTGATCCTCTTCTTTAGCAGTCTCTTTTTGTGGTTTTTTTCTTTTTATGAGTCCCATATTATTGTGCTCCTTTTATGGTGATATCTGAGGTAGCATTAATTATGGGCGCATTGAGCAGAGGGTCTGGCTGATAGTTAGGTAAGTAAGGTGCAGGTGGCAAACGTCGCGCTTTGTCATAATCTCCAAGACGAAACCACATATTCTCCCACGGACGGGTGATGATGATGGTCGCGGGGTTAATATCGGTCGTTGGGGTTAAGGCATCTGCACTAGAGGTAGGTTTGTCGGTTTGTTCTACTGTAATATCTGGATTGGTTACTGTTGCTGCTGTTGTGTTGTTTGCGTGAGAGGCTGTGTGAGAAGTTAAATCAGCTTGTTGTGATTGTTCAAATTGTTTGATACTGCCACGTAGCTGCGCCATCTCCTGTTTCATTTGCGCTTCAGCTTGTTTGATCTTTGCCAACTCTTCTTGCATTTTTTGCCGAGTTTCTACTAAATCAAGCTCTGCTTCCATTTCCGCTTGTAGCGTTGTTATGGTACGACGAAATTTGGCATAATATCTGCCTGCTGTGCGTACCGCTTGTGGTAGCTTTTCAGGGCCTAATACAATTAAGGCAATCACTGCAAATAGCAGTAATTCAGTAAATCCAATATCAAACATAGCTGATCAACCACCACTTGCCTATTATTACTTAGCTATTATTATAAGATTATAACTATAGTTGTTGATGGTCTTTTACTTTGGTATCTTCAACTTTAACATCATCTTGATTATGGTCTAATACTCGGTGTTTATTAGCATGAGCAGTCTCTTCATCTTTCACGGCATCTTTAAAGCCTTTGACCGCGCCACCTAAATCTTTTCCAGCATTTTTTAATTTAGAAGTACCAAAAATTAAAACTGCAATACCTAAGATAATGAGTAATTGTAAAGGAGATAAGCTCATGGTAATTTCCTTTTGGGTTCATCACTGTATTGGCACATCGCTTATGCGGCAATCGGTTTGACCAGTTGGTATAATGATAATGGTATTATACCATTATATAAAAATGGAATAGTAGATAAAAACCAAGTCACAAGAGGCGATAGCCTGCATACAATATATCCACTACAATCTTAGAACCTGTATTCACAACCCATAATGGTAGCTTTTTGCCTAAAATAGACGTACTATGGCGTTAAATTTTGGGTTAAATAGAGTGACTATTCGCCCCCAAATTTGCCTTGTATTACGCAGTTTTAGTTTAAAATTCCCCTGATTTTGGATTATGAATACAGGTTCTTAGAATTAGATTGACTCTTTTCCTATGGCTATTTATGACGAGCCGCCTTTTCATCTATACCTGATAAACCAAAGCGTCTTGCTAATTCAGCTAAGACTTTAGCAGAATCGATATTAAACCATGCTAATGTGACCAAAGTGTGAAACCAGACATCGGCAACTTCATAAATCAGTTCATATTGTGCATCTGCTAATGCATTGTTTAGATTAGCATTTTGTATTTGCTGCAAATCCTTGGCTGCAATGATACTCTCAGTGGCTTCTTCGCCCACTTTTTCTAGGATTTTATTGAGCCCTTTATGATACAGGCTGGCAACATAAGACGTATCGGCATCGGCTTGCTTACGTTCAACTAATACCCTATCTAACTGCTGCAAGATGGTATTGGCATTTGAGTTTTGTGTCGTTGGTGCAGATGCGCTTAGTACCGTTGTGGCCTCACTATTTTTTACTGTATTTGTAACTGACTCAGAAGATCCATAAATATCATTAGGATCTTTGAGTACAGGTGCAATGTTTTGCCAATTTGGTTCAGCATTTTCTAAGTCTAAACGACGATAAAAGCAAGACTGACGCCCAGTATGACAGGCAATACCGCCTACTTGGGTAACGGATAAAACCAACACATCAGCATCACAATCTAGGTAGATGTCATGGACCTGCTGAGTGTGCCCTGAAGTTTCCCCTTTATGCCACAGCTTATTTCGAGAGCGTGAAAAATAGACAGCAGTTTTTGTTTCTACGGTGAGCTTGAGTGCATCCGCATTCATCCATGCCATCATCAGTATCTGCCCTGACTGATGATCTTGAACAATGGCTGGTATGAGTCCATCTGCATTAAAAGTAAGCGTATTTAGCCACTGTGGTTGCTGAGTGTTGTCCTCATTAGAGGTTTGATGAGTGAATGCGTCTGTTGTGGCACGAAGTGTGGACATAAAATATACTCTAAAAAAGCTGGCAGGATAATACTCGTCATTGATACATTACCATGACGGTATATTTAATAACCTTTTGTTCTGTTTTTTTACTGATTTTGCTTCACTTGCTTTATGGTAGGATACCATCAGGGTCTTCTATAAAAGGTTGGGTATCTAAAGCATCTATGATGGTTTGACTTAATGGGATTAGTTGATTGAGTCGATAATCATAATTGGCAAACTGCATGCTGGCTTTGGCAACGATGGATGTATCAAACATACGTGAAACTTTGATAACGATGTTGCCAGTCTCTGCCGCTAAATCACTGACGCCCACTTCATATAATAATTCCTCACGAGCGCGGACAAAGCTTATGCTTGATATGGTCATATTATTAACGACTAATCCTTGATAATCAGTGTTAATGTCTTTAATACCTCGAGAATAAAAAAAACGTTTCATCGCCTCGATAAAGTTGGTGCTTAAGGCTTGTATAGACATATATTGACCAAAATCAGTCTCTGTACTACGCACCCGCATCACCGTCTCAAAAATAAAAATTCGTTCATCTATTATAATATCTGTGGTTTGATTCATGGTTTTCTCCGAGTAAAGCTTCCTGCAAGTATTACTTATAATCATTTGTGGTGTAGAAAATACTCATGCCCCATGGCAGCCGTCAGTATATCAATATCTAAACGTATCATACTAGGGTGTATTAAATATTAGCTCATTTTTGCCATGTATAATGATACACAGTTAACTACCATAGTATTCGTATAAAATTCGTATAAAAAATGGTGGCATGAATGATAAAATTTTGTTAGAGTATGCCTCCCACCTCTAGGCAGTAAATATATTAATCATTGATAAATAAGATTATTAATCAACTTTATTATATAGTTTAATACTACTTACTGACAAACAGGTTCTTAAAATCCTGTCTAACCAATATTGTCTGTTGTGTAAACTGAGATGATATCAGCAATATGGCTAAGGTTAAGACAATAAGAGAAAGAGGCTTTCTATGAAGAACAAGATCAAAACCAAACGTGGCGCAGCCAAGCGTTTTAAAAAGACTGCTAATGGCTTTAAACGTAAGCAGGCATACAAACGTCACATTCTGACCAAAAAGTCTCCTAAGCGTATTCGCCAATTACGTGGCACAAAGTTAGTACACATCTCTGATGTAGCTGCGGTTCGCCGTATGTGTCCTTACCTTTAAACTCACACAATTGACGACATTTTTCTAATTAGGAGTAATTTATGGCTCGTGTAAAACGTGGTGTACAGGCAAGTCGCCGTCACAAAAAAATCTTAAAACGTGCAAAAGGTTATTATGGTGCTCGCTCACGTGTTTTTCGTGTAGCAGTACAAGCCGTTACCAAAGCTGGTCAATATGCTTACCGTGACCGTCGTAATAAAAAGCGTTCGTTCCGCCGTCTTTGGATTGCGCGTATCAATGCTGGCGCACGTCAAAATGGTCTAAGCTATAGCCGTTTTATTAATGGTTTAAAAAAATCAAACATTGAAATTGATCGTCGTGTTTTGGCTGACATTGCCATGCATGATGCAGCAACTTTCACTGTATTGACCGAAAAAGCAAAAGAAGCATTAGCTTAATCTTCAGTTATGAATAATTGATTAAGACAATTTAGCCATCGTTTAGCGATGGCTTTTTTGTGTGTCATTGGGTTAGTATAAATAAAGATATGATCTGCTAATCATAAAGCCACTACAGTATCCATTATATTTATATATATTAATTCAATGGTCGCTGCGCTTGTTTGTCTTGTGGTGAAATGATTATAAGTCGATTATCTTAGTAGAAAGTTAGGTGCTTGCTAGTTTGATAAAATTATCGGGAGCCTGTTGTAAATTATTTGCATTATTTAGCCAAATCTTTACAATTATTTACTATTATAATGTTTCAGTCAGTCGCTGTATTGATTGTATTTAAGTGCTTGACCACTGAAAATGAGTTAAATTTAGAATTTAGAGTCTGTTGAGTAAGTTTTTTAATGTATTTTATAAGCATGCTTTTTAAGATGTAAAATTTGAGAGTATTTTTTTATGAGCCATAACGCTGTTTCTTCTACTCCGATGGATATGGTAGCAAACCTACCGCCCATGTCTGAGACATTAAGCACATTAGATTCTGATCAGCTACAAGGGTATGCAACCGCAGCCGAAGAGGCGATTCATAACATACAAACAGTGGCAGATTTACAGCAGTTAAGAGTGTTATTAACAGGTAAAAAAAGTGCGTTGACAAGCTGGTCAAAACAGATGGGCAAGCTAGATGCTGATGATAAAAAGCGTTATGGTGCGTGGCTACATGAAGTACGTACACGCATACAAGATAAGCTTGCTATGCAGCAGCAAATATTAGACGACCAAGCTCTCAATGCTAAGCTGGCTGCTGAGCAAGTGGACATAACCTTACCTGCAAGAGGTCAGCAAAAAGGTCAGTTGCATCCAATTACCATGACCACTCAGCGTATGCAGCAGTTTTTTATGCAGGCAGGCTTTAATGTTGCCACAGGCCCTGAAGTAGAGCATGACTATTATAATTTTGAGGCTTTAAATATCCCAGAGCATCATCCTGCGCGTGCGATGCACGATACTTTTTACTTTGATGCACATTACTTATTGCGCACACATACCAGCCCTGTACAAATCCGTACCATGAAAGATAATCAACCGCCCATTCGTATTATTTGTCCGGGGCGGGTGTATCGTTGTGACTCTGATCAGACGCATTCGCCCATGTTTCATCAGTTAGAGGGTCTGATGGTGACTGAACGCACCACATTCGCTGAGCTAAAAGGCTTGATTATTGAGTTTTTAAATGCTTTTTTTGCCAAAGAGTTAACCGTTCGTTTCCGTCCGTCTTTCTTCCCATTTACTGAGCCTTCTGCAGAAGTTGATATTTTGGCAGATAATGGTAAGTGGCTTGAGGTAATGGGCTGCGGTATGGTACACCCACAAGTGCTAAAAAACTGTGATATTGATCCTGAACAATATACAGGTTTTGCCTTTGGTATGGGTATTGAGCGGTTTGCTATGTTGTACTATGGCATTGATGATTTACGTTTATTCTTCCAAAATGATGTGCGTTTTTTACGCCAATTTGGTTAGTAATTCATCAAGTCTATTGCCAAAGTCCATAACCAATCAACAGTATAGTCAGTGGCATAGGCAGATAACTTATAGAAAATTATTATTTTAATGAATCACTTATAAAATTTTGAGAATACTATGAAGATCAGTGAGCAGTGGTTGCGCCAATGGGTAAACCCAAATTTAAATAGTGAAGCACTTGGTGAACAATTGACCATGCTTGGCTTGGAAATTGATGATCGTTATGCCCTTGCTAAGCCGTGTTCAGGGGTAGTGGTAGGAGAGGTAATAACAGTTGAGCCGCATCCTGATGCCGATAAATTGCGCATTACCAGTGTTGATGTGGCAGCAGATGTGCCACTACAAATTGTGTGTGGCGCTCCTAATGTACGTGTTGGCATGAAAGCACCTGTAGCGACCATTGGTGCGGTATTGCCAACCGATGATGGCAAAGGCTTTAAGATCAAAAAAAGCAAACTACGCGGTGTGGAATCACAAGGTATGCTATGTGGTGCATCAGAGATTGACTTGCCTGATGTCATTGATGGCTTGTTAGAGCTACCAGAGACTGCACCAGTTGGTACTGATATTCGAGAATATTTAGGCTTGGATAATCAGGTTTTTGATATCTCAATTACCCCGAATCGTGGTGACTGTTTTAGTGTGCGTGGTATTGCTCGAGAGCTGGCAGTAGTTAACGAAATGGACTGGAATACACCAGATATTGAGCCAGTACAAATCACAACTGCCGCTAAGCAAGCAGTAAAAGTACAGGCAGATGAACAGTGTCCACGTTACTTTGCTCAACCTGTTAGTAATATAAATCGTGACATTGTGACGCCTAAATGGATGTTAGATGCGCTGTTACAATCAGGACTACGTTCACATAACTTCTTGGTGGATGTGACTAACTATGTATTACTTGAGCTTGGTCAGCCCCTACATGCTTTTGATGCTGACAAAATTGTTGGCGATATTGTGGTGCGCTTGGCAAATCAAGGTGAGCAATTACAGTTATTAAATGAACAAAACATCATTTTGCAAGGTGATGAATTGGTCATTGCTGATGATGAAGGTATCTTGGCATTGGCAGGTATTATGGGTGGACTACGCAGTAGTGTGAGCGATAGTACCACCAATATTGTACTAGAAAGTGCTTTTTTTGCCCCTTTAGCAGTCGCAGGCAAGGCCCGTCGTTTTGGCTTACATACCGATGCTTCACAGCGTTTTGAGCGTGGTGTGGATTTTGAACTGCCTGAACTGGCTTTACAACGTGCAGTTGGTTTATTGACAGATATTGCACAGGGTCAAGCAGGTGAGGTGACGGTGGTTGAAAATACACAACAACTACCTAACCGCTCTGCCATTAAATTGGCAAAAAATAAAGTTAATGACGTCATTGGTATTGATATTGATCAGGCAACGATTGAAGGTATTTTAACTCGTTTAGGACTGGTTGTTGAAGATCAAGGTGAGCAGTTTGTCTGCATACCACCTTCATGGCGATTTGATTTGAGTATTGCTGAAGACTTGGTAGAGGAAGTTGCCCGAGTTTATGGCTATGATAACTTGCCAAGTCTGCGTCCTAGCTTGCAAGTAGATATGCGCTATGATGATACGGCTGACTTAACCATGCGCTTAAAATTGGCATTGGTAGAAGCGGGTTATATGGAGGCTGTGAGCTTTAGTTTTAGTGATGCAAAACTTGAGGCATTACTTGAAGATGAAGCGTTAGGGCAGTTATTGCCTTTAGCAAATCCCATCTCGGCTGATTTGGCAGTGATGCGCCGCACTTTATTGTCCAGTCTTTTACCATGTGTGCAATATAACTTAAACCGCCAACAGCCCCGAGTGCGTTTTTTTGAGACAGGGCTTAGCTTTGTTGGGGCAAATGTCAGTGAATTGGTACAAACGCCTAGCATTGCTTTGGTTGCCACAGGTACAGTCAATCCAGAGCAGGCTTATGACAATCATGTAATGGACTTTTTTGATCTCAAACATGATGTTGAGCAGTTAATTCCTGTGCATATTGACAAAAAACAACTCAGCTATCGCCGCAGTCAGTTGGCATTTTTGCACCCTGGACAAAGTGCTGATATGCTTATAGATGGTGAAGTGGTTGGTTGGCTTGGACAACTGCATCCAACTGTAGCAAAGAAACTGGATTTACCAGCCACATGGGTAGCTCAGTTATCTTTGAGTCCTTTATTGAGCTTGTTACGACAAAGTCATGCAATCAAAACTCCCAGTAAATTCCCCCAAATTCGTCGCGATATTGCATTGCTAGTTGATGCAAATATTGAGATTCAAACATTGTCAGATACAATACAAGAAGTAGGGGGCAAGTTACTGAATCAACATTGGTTATTTGATGTTTATCAGGGAGAACATACCGCTGAAGGTATTCGATCCCTCGCGTTTGCATTAATATGGCAAGATTCAACACAGACATTATCAGATGATGATGTCAAAACGGCAATGGATCAAGTGATTGCGGCACTACAAAGCCGTCATGGCGCACAGTTGCGAGATGGATAATGAGTTTTATTTTTGTATGCACATATTAATATTGTGAATATCATTTTGCTTGATTATTAGCCAGAAATATTAAAATAATTTAATTAATCATAAATAATATGAAAGAGGAAGGTAAACTATGAGGACGTTGACAAAAGCGGACATGGTGGATCATGTGGTAAAACAACTGGGATTAACCCGACAGCAAGGAAGGTTGATAGTAGACAGTTTTTTTAATGAGCTATCAGATAGCTTGATACAAGGCAAAGAGGTCAAGCTCTCTGGTTTTGGCAATTTTGAGCTAAAAGACAAAAAAAGTCGCCCAGGACGCAATCCAAAAACAGGTGAAGAAGTACCAGTACAGGCAAGACGGGTAGTGACGTTTAAAGCGGGACAAAAATTCCGCCAAAAAGTCAATGCCATACAGTAGCAAATAAATAAGTGATAAACAGAGGTTGATCATTTATGAAATACTAAAAGTAGGATCATAAAAAAAGAGAGCTTAAGCTCTCTTTTTTACATACTGTGTCATCACTATATTGTAAACTATATCAGCAGATTAGTTAGTAGTAGTAGTTTCTTCTACAACAACAACGTCATCAGGAGCATCAGCAGTTGCCATGGCAGCATTAGCAGCAGCATCTGCATCGCTAGTAGCAATATTATTAGATTCTTCTAAAGCTTCAGCATCACCAGAAGCAACAGCTTGTTCAGCTTGGTTAGCAGCATCTTGTGCATCTGCTAGTGCAGCAGCTTCATCAGCAACTGGTTGACCATCAGCTTGTGCTTCTTGGATTTCTTGTTGAGCGTCTTGCAACTCTTCTTGTGCATCATTGATGTCTTCAACTGCATTTTCTTTTTTGCTGTCACAAGCAGTAAGACCCATGCCCATAGTAGCAGCAAATAAACCCGATAGTACCATAGTTCTAAGTTTCATAAGATAACTCCTTATATATGAGATATAACACTGACAAATTGAAAAAGCTAGCTAAAAATAAGCGTTTAGTAGCATACAATTAATGGCTTTTAATTACACAGTCAGAATACGATGCGATTGTATAGTAAAAATATGACAAGATAAAGTTCTGATACAATAATTAACCAAAATGTTTTATAAAGATACGTTAAAAATTTTCATATTGTAAAAAAATCAATTATTACAGGAATTATATGGCTTTATATGGTCTAACTTGTCAATAATATAGTTCAAAGAAAACCATCAAATTTTTGCGGTGACGTCATTGCGATTGCGTTGCCTTGTATTGTCATGATGGTTGTGGATAAATATACGTTGTAAATAATAGGATGATGCTATGAAATGGCAAGATAGACGTGGCAGCTCAAACGTGCGTATGAGTGGTGGTAAAGTGGTGGGTGGTGGTATCGGTGGCATTATTATTGGATTGATACTTTGGCTGGTTTTTGATGTCAATCCAATGACAGCGATGCAAACAGGACAGTCTATAACCGCAGGTGGGGGTGGTAATACTACCCAGCCTATTGATGAAAATGATCGAGATGCTCAGTTTGCATCCGTTGTCCTTGCTGATACAGAGGCCGTTTGGGGGCAAATATTTCAAGAAGATGGTCGGGTTTATGAAGAACCACAAATGCGACTTTTCAATGGTACAGTAAACTCAGCTTGTGGTAGTGCGACCGCAGCGACAGGGCCTTTTTATTGCCCTGCTGATCGTACCGTTTATTTAGATACATCATTTTTCCAAGAAATGCGCCAAAACTTGGGTATTTCTGGTGATATTCAAGGTTCAGGAGATGCGCAAAACCAAGGTAAGGCAGGTGATTTTGCCCAAGCCTATGTCATTGCACATGAGGTAGGACATCATGTGCAGACCTTATTGGGAATCTCACAGAAGGTAAATCAAGCACGGCAGCGTTTGTCAACAGCACAAGGTAATCAGTTATCTGTACGTCAAGAGCTACAAGCAGACTGTTTTGCTGGTGTTTGGACCAATCGTAACCAACAGCGGGTGCAATTTTTGGAAGAGGGAGATATACAAGAGGCGATTAACGCCGCAGGGCAGATTGGAGATGATCGCTTAGCGAAGGCAAGTGGGCGTGCAGTCGTTCCTGACAACTTTACGCATGGTACCAGTCAGCAGCGGGTAGAGTGGTTCACTCGTGGATTAAAATCTGGAAAAATTGAGGCGTGTGATACATTTAGCTAAAAATCTCGTAGATATGTGTTTAAAATTATCATAGCGAAAGCATAAAAAAGACTGCATATTGGCAGTCTTTTTTATTGTGCAAGGTTTTTTAAAGAAAGGTATAAGGTGATTAGTTTTGTGATTTTCGTTTCATTTGATCAAAGAAATCATCATTGGTTTTGGCATCTTTTAGACGATCAAGCAAGAATTCAGTGGCTTGTACGCCATCCATTGGTTGTAATAGCTTACGTAAAATCCATACCTTACGTAGTGTGTCTTCATCTAGCAGACGTTCTTCACGGCGCGTGCCTGATTTTTTGATATTAATGGCTGGGAAGACTCGTTTTTCTGCTAAGTCACGCTCTAGGGTAATCTCTTGGTTACCTGTGCCTTTAAATTCTTCAAAGATGACGCTGTCCATTTTACTACCCGTATCAATTAAAGCCGTAGAGATGATGGTAAGGCTACCACCTTCTTCGATATTACGGGCAGCACCAAAGAAGCGTTTGGGTTGTCCTAGTGCATTGGCATCAACCCCACCTGTTAGTACTTTACCAGAGGAGGGAATCACGGTGTTATAGGCACGTGCCAAACGAGTAATAGAGTCGAGTAAAATGACCACATCTTGTTTGTGCTCGACAAGACGTTTTGCCTTTTCGATGACCATCTCGGCAACTTGTACGTGACGCTGAGGTGGCTCATCAAAAGTGGAAGCAACGACTTCACCACGCACAGTACGTTGCATTTCGGTTACTTCTTCAGGGCGTTCATCAATAAGAAGCACGATAAGGTAACATTCTGGATTGTTGCGAGTGATGGCAGTAGCAATACTTTGTAGTAACACCGTTTTACCTGCCTTTGGTGGTGCCACAATAATCGAGCGTTGCCCTTTACCAATTGGTGCAATCAGATCAATCATGCGACCTGTCAAATCTTCGGTTGTACCATTACCACTTTCCAATTTGAGTTGCTCGGTAGGAAAAAGCGGAGTTAAGTTTTCAAAGATTAATTTATGACGGGAGCGATCAGGGGTATCAAAATTAATTTCACCAACTTTTAGTAGGGCAAAATAACGTTCAGAGTCTTTGGGTGGACGAATGGTACCTGCAATCGAGTCACCTGTTTTTAAACTAAAGCGGCGTATCTGACTTGGACTGACATATATGTCGTCAGGCCCTGCCAAATAAGACCCTTCAGAAGAGCGTAAGAAACCAAATCCATCAGGTAGTACTTCAAGTACACCATCTCCATAAATGGCCTCACCATTTTTTGCATGGGTTTTTAATATCGCAAAGATAATGTCTTGCTTACGGCTACGTGCCATATTATCTAGACCCATTTCTTTAGCGATAGCGAGTAGTTCAGCGATTGATTTTTTCTTAAGTTCGGTAAGATTCATAGGTAAATCGTTTACAGTTCATCGGTCATCATTTGACGTTATGTCGCCATGATGGTAAATAAAGAAGTGAAAGCGTTGCATCTGGATAAGATGAACGAATAGAGTCAGTAAAATTATGACAGGAGCTAACAATAGGATATACAGTATTACAATAGAGTCTATTGTCTCATAATATATATATTAGTGTATCAAAATTACAATAACATCAATGATGATAGGCAACTACACAATAAGTCATACATATTAAAGTGAGAGAAAATGACTACAATAAAAGACCAGAATAACTATTTTATTGCTTTAGGAAGCTTATGAGTTTCTCTTTTAAAGAAACTATACGGTGAAGGCTATTGTGTTGTCAATATATTTTATAAATTTTTGCTACAAAAATGGTAAAAAAAGCCATTATTTATTGTTTTAAACAAATAATGGCTAAAAATTAAACAATTTTTATGGTTAGATCTTAGTTTGATAAGTCATGTTGTTCAAAGTTTAGAGATGCTTTTCTAATACTTTAACAAGTTCTGCTTTGGGCTGTAGACCTGTGATGGCATCTACTTTTTCACCTTCTTTAAAGACAAACAAGGTTGGAATATTACGAATACCAAATCGGCTAGCAGCTTGTGGATTGGCATCAACATCGACTTTGACAATTTTTACTTTGCCTTCGTATTCATTTGCTAAATCTTCTAAAGTAGGGGCAATGGCTTTACAAGGTCCACACCAAGCTGCCCAAAAATCAACTAAAACAGGCAGGTCAGATTGTAGGACATCTTGATCAAAGTCGGCATCAGTCGTATTAACGATATTTGTCATAAAAAACTCCGTATTTTTTGCTTGAGTATGTTAAGTGAATGAATAGAGAAAAAATCTATTTGACTAAATAATCAACATATCAGTTGATAAAAAAGTCAGTTGGTAACTTCAATATAGACATGGTTTCTATCATACCATTGTCTGGTAGTAAATTGCGTCTATTAGCCGTTAAGTAAGTTTAATGATTGGTATCAGTTAGGTTGATGCTACAATACCAACCTATTTTTATCCATAAATTATTCACTAACTACTATAGTATCAATATGTCTTTATCTGCACAAATTATCGAAAAACTGAATCATGAAGAAGCTCAGTATTCTGAGGCATTCTTCCAAGACTTTGCCTCCAAGATTACTTTATTTGAAGATGAAGATATTTGGGTGGTCAATAAACCCGCAGGGCTGCTGAGTGTTGAAGGTAAAGAGCTAAAAGTCAGTTTACTGACACGGCTTGAGCGGGTGAATCCAGAGGTTAAGCTCATTCATCGCTTGGATATGGATACCTCAGGAGTGATGATATTTGCCAAAAATGGCGCCGCACAAACTCACATTAGTAAACAGTTTATCAACCGCTTACCACAAAAAATCTATGAAGCGGTGGTTATAGGTACTATGGAAGTGGTGGGTAAAAAAGGTGAGATTGATGTACCTGTGCGTTATGAGCCAACAACTAAACCTAAGCATATCGTTGATATGAACTGGAAAAAGCAAGCGTTGACTCGCTATGAAGTATTGCATCATGAGCTGCGCCAAGGCAAACCTGTCACCAGAGTGGCATTGTATCCAGTGACAGGGCGCAGTCATCAATTAAGAGTACACATGCTGCATCTTGGGCATGTGATGATTGGTGATCCTATTTATGCCCAAGATGATGCGCTAGCTTTAGCACCAAGGCTTAATCTGCATGCACGTAAGCTACGCTTAAAACACCCCCGCCTAGAAAGTTGGATGGATTGGGAGAGTGAGGTGCCCTTTTAAAATTAAAAGTATCTTCTTTTAAGTGGCAACTTTTAAGTAGTAGCCATTTTTAGTTTGAATTTTTACCTAAAATTGTGGCTGTCCACTGGATGCACTGACACCGCCATCGACAGGTAGGTTGACCCCAGTAATCATTGCTGCATCAGTACTTGCTAAAAAGGTAATGGCAGCAGCGATGTCCTCAGGTGTGGCAATTCTACCCAAAGGACAGCGATTTAAAAATTTCTCAGTCTTGATATCACTTTCTTGGATGTTGGTGGTCATATTGGTACGTGTGACGCTGGGGTTGACCGCATTGACTCGTACACCATCGCGTCCATGATCCAGCGCTAATGTACGGGTTAGATTAGACACACCTGCTTTTGCCGCATTATACGCTACCATATTCCAGTCGCCACCCATACCTGATACTGAGGAGACGTTAATAATATTGCCTTTACTTTTAATGAGGGCTGGCATGGCAGCTTGGCACATATAAAAAGTACCATTTAAGTTGATGTTGATGGCAGATTGCCATTGCTCAGTAGTAAGCTCAGTAATGCGTCCTTGTACTGCTTGACCTGCGTTATTGACCACAACATCAATGCTACCAAATTTTTCAATGACTTGACGTACCATTTCTTGGACTTGCGCTTGTACGCCGATATCACAGATCACTGTCAGATGGTTGTCTGTATGTATCCATGTATGATCTTGGGGGAATTGTTTGACGGTTTCTTCTAGTGTTTCATGTGTTCTACCAACCAGTACTACATTTGCGCCTTCTTTGGCAAAGCGTATGGCAGTGGCTCGTCCAATACCAGAGCCTGCACCTGTGATTATGACTGTTTTTTCTTTAAAGCGTTTCATTATGATATGTCCTTTGCTTATTTCATCTGTAATGGTGTCATAGGTTTTAGTGAAGCGTAGCCATTGTTTGTTCAGCTAAAGATATTATATTAATTAATAATATCTTTAAAAACATATATCTATAATCAGTTTATTATTATAGTATAGTAAATAAAAGGCATAAAAGATCCTCATAAGTATGCCTAAAAAAGCGTGAACTGATGATTCAGACTTGTTATCTATTATTATATGTTAATATAACTTGTTAGCTTTATCTGATAAAACGATATAATTATAATCAGGAAGTTAGAAGACTTGGTTGTAATTAAAATTATATTATTCATTATATATTCACTTTAGTATTAAGATGACTCTAGTATACAATAGGGCTATGATTGGACTATGACTTTAGATTTTTCGCTTTAGATACACAACTTTAGATCTATAAATAGAAAGAATGTTATATTGTCGAATTGGTTATAGTATGTTGCTCTTTGTTTGAATATTGAACGGTTGATAGCAGTCAAGGGTATTTATTTGATACAGTTTAGTTAGTTTAGAAAGTCATTCGTTACCTCAGTTAATATTTAGATGAAAAGAGTCTATTATGTCCTCCCTTTCTGCAAATCCAGATCCATTAGCTTGGTTAAGTTATTTTCAAACTGACCATACGGCAACGGATACATTGCAATATGATCTGCCTGATGGGCATCTTTCTTTGTATAAAAAGACAGTTTCTATTAAGGCCAGTGGCTCTATTAAAAAACAGGATATCTTTTTAGCCTGTAATCGTGTGATTAAACAGACAATGCAGCAACAGATACGCCAAGCATTATTTGGATTGAGTCATAGCAAACATGAAGTTAGCCACTCGGTATTGGTTATTGATGTCAAGGTGACAAAAGGAGATCAAACCAAAGGATTGGCTCCTGAGTTTGGTGCTAAGTATTTCAAAGAACATTTTTTTGTTGAGTTATCAGATACAGAGCATATTTTGCATGTGTTTAGCCGTGTAGTTTGGTTAGATATGTTAACGACACTGCAAACGCCTTGTGAGCTTTGGCGTTTTTTAGAATACCATCAGATCTGTCTGCAACAAGCGATTCGTACTGGTTCCACGGTATTTTCCAGTGAAAAAGAGCTATTAGCAGACTTTATGACCAGTCATGATATCTTTAAAAAAGCAATTACTGTTGATAATGCTTTAATCAATTATAAGTTAAAATTAGAACCCAATCCTATTTTGGTAGCGATGGCAAGTACGCAGCAGCCCAATAGTGCGACGGCACGAATGTCTTATGAGCATATGTCAGAGGCATCAAAACTGTGGACACAGTTGTGTCTACAAATGAATTTGCAACTGCCCAAAGCAACGACGTACCCGATTTATGAAATGCCATCAGCACAAGCTAAGACAGCATCCCAAATGGCAGTGATGGCAGAGGATGAAGAAAAGCAGCAACAAAATTCTCTTTCTTGGATAAGAGAATTATTGGCTGAGTCTTTATTTTCTAGATATGAATTGATTAAAGAATTATATCTTTATCCAAAACAGCCAGAGGAGATGAAAAAGAGTGGTTATGTGGTACACCAACACTCGTATGAAAGTTTGGGTCGTCATTATATGATGATATTTTATGGTAATGAAACCAACTCTACAAACTCTCGACTTAGTATACAGCCAAGATTACAAGAGATTGCCAAAGATATCGCCAATAGGCTCACCATTCCTGAGTTACATCATGTGGTTATTTTGGGTGTGGAGTTTTTGCAGTCAGAGGAAGAGACAGTAATGGATTTGGATGTGTTTATTCAGACCATTGATACAATGACTGAAAAAGAGCGTTTTTTGTCTGAACAACTTGATATGCTACGGGTGCAACAGTCAGAGTCAGATACACAAACGACGCAAGCAAAGGATCAAACGCCTGTTGGTAATAGCCAATCAAAGCTGTCATTAAATCCAAATAGTAATCACCCAACTGATGAAACTTTGCAAAAAGAGGGTAAAGAGGGTGCTGATCAGGTGAAGTTACCCTCACTAAATTTTAAAATGAAATATTAGTAGGATTATCAAAATCTAGGTTGTGTCTTTGCTGCTTTCTATTTTAATAGCAACAATTTTTTGGTCATTAAAGAAAAGATAATAAAAAAGGCAGCCTAGGCTGCCTTTTTTATTTGGATAAAATCAATATTCATATTTCAGATTATTTTAATAAGTCACTGTCAAATAGACCATTATCTTTGTCAACTTTGTTGTCTGTCGCAGTTAATGTGCTGGCAGATACATCAGTAGAAGATAGGGTAGGTTCATTAGTAGTAGTGACTGTGGTATGACCAGTAGTATCTAATTTTTTGCTTTTACTTTCTTCTTCTACTTTATCTTGCATTTTACGTAGAAGACGGGCAGCAGCTTCGCGACCACCAAGACCAAAAGATAGAGCGAAAGCAACCGCAACCGCACCTAAGGTTAAACCGAAGGCCAGGTTAACGATAGAGTCTGCAATACCCATTGCACGTAGACCCATTGCTAAGACCAGACCCATGATTAGCACACGAACGATATTGGCTAAAAATTCTGAACCTTGTTCTGAGCGTTTAACGATACCTGCAATGATATTAGCAAGCCAAAAGCCGATGAACAGAATGATAGCACCAAGGATAATATCTGCACCAAATGAGATAAATAGGGTAATAAGGTCACTAACACGATCAAAACCTAGACGATTTGCTGCTTCAATAAGAGCAAATAGCATGGTGAAGAAGATGATCAGTTTGCCAATGACATTAGATAGAAGCTGAGTACCCATGGCTTCTTGTAAGCCAACCTTCGCAGGCAGATCATTGATACCAGTATCTACAAGTAAGTTACTGATGATTTCTGCAACAAACTTAATGACATAATAAGTAATGCCTAAAATAGCAACCGCAGCGATGATATTTGGTATGGCTAACATGATTTGGTTAAGCATGTTGGTCGCAGGGCGTGAAATCACTTCAATGTTTAAGGCATCTAAAGCAGCAATCATAGAAGAGATGATGATAACCAAAAATGCTAACATACCAGCACTGTTGGCAATACGGGTATGATCACTTACGCCGATATGTTCAGCAACAGATTGGATATTGATGCTGGCAACAACATTGGTAACGATACCACGAACAATCTTCGCAACGATATAACCCACACCAAAGATGACACATGCCATAAAGATATTGGGGATAAAGTTGAGGATTTTATCAATCATGTTGGTCAATGGTGCAAATAGACCGTCAAGATGTAGTTGTCCCAATACTATGGTCAAGACAAATAGTAAGATAAACCAATATACGATATCAGCAACCGTATCACTCATAGGGCGTATGCCAACTTCTGCGCTAAGACGCTCATCTAAAGTTGTTTGTGATAGCGCTTTGCTGATCAGGGTGCGTACAATGGTTGCAATAACCCAACCAATGACTCCAATAATTGCTGCACCGATTAGGGTTGGTATAAAGGACAGTACTTGATTGATCATATTGGCAAATGGAGCAGAGATGGCAGTGAGATTGAGCATGCTCAAAGCACCAGAGATTGCCATGATAAAGATAAACCAAAAAACAATCTTAGATAAAATGCCTTCAATATCGTATGTTTTTCCGGTTGAGGAATTCATACGTTGATTGACACTGCTGCGTGCTAATATATTGCGTACCAAACCACTGATACCTAATGCGACTAAATAGCCAATAATAAAGATTAATATAGCCGCTATGATAGATCCTATAGGACCTCCAAGAAAGCCATTAACCCAAACAAACATGTTATCCATGTTGTTTCTCCTGTAATTTTAATGTCATTAATATTATGTTCACTTAAAAGTCTTCTATTCCTACTGATGTTCTAGTATCTAGATACTAGGGTATCTGTATAAGAGTAGATGGTACGCAAATTAGTATGCTAGGCGTACCATAAACTTAATGAGTGAGCGTTTTTATGGTATGAAGTTCAACTTTGCCATCAATTTATAATGCTTTGTTTATATGAATTAGATTAACTTTGTCATTTAGACAGATTACAAAATAGGTCATACTTTGTTAGATAGAATCTATTTTACATTAAAATACATATTTATAAGCAAAACTAAATAATTTGGCATTATTATAGACAGCTTCGAACGCTACTTTAACGAAGTTAACGCAAATAATAAACACTATTGTTTAAAATAAAGCCAAAAATATGTGATTAATTGTTACATTACTGTATCTTGTTTACATTAATAATACTTTCTATGCTAGAAAACACCTGCTTAGTAGAAAAAATAATATATATTTATGATGCGTTTTATCTTTTTAAATTTTGTTGTAGGCATACTGATGTGCATGGGTATAAGAAGTATAAAAATCTCGTGTTGTAAACTTTCATAATTTATAAACAATTAGCTAATATGACAGTAATGTTGAAAATAACAGCAATGAAATAACAATTTTGTAGTAGTAGATTGACTATAATACTCTGATATATGGGAGTATGATTAGAATAGGTAGCAATAAGTTAATATATCCATTTTAGTTATCATTGTTCAATGTTCTGTTCTGGTTATTATGGATAGACTATGGATATTATGAATCATCAAAGATTTGAGTATCTGAATGTCTCAAAGCAGACTGTATTGTTATATATTATCTCAAAGTATGTGACAGCATTATTAATCTGCTGACATGATACTGGCTATCTTAGTTAGAATTGATTATAATTTTTTTTATCAAACACAAATGACATTTAAAGAGAGAACTATGAGTAAAAAAATCACCCCAGCTCGACTACTTGTACTAGGTTTGTCTACAGCTGTTTTTGCGACTGCTTGTGCCAATGGTGCAAGTGATAATAGTGCAAAAAACGATACAACGGAAAAAACGACTGTTGCAACAAACAATGCAAATGGTGCAGCCATTACTGAGCAAAGTACGGAGCTACAAAAAGTCGGCTATAGTTTGGGTTATATGATGGCGCAGAGTAATAAAGGTGCTATTGATGACTTAGATTTGGATACATTTGATGCTGGTTTTCGTGATGGTTATACTGATAAAAAGGCTGCATTGACCCAAGAGCAGATGGAAGAGGTATTAACCAGCTATCAAAAGAGAAAAGAAGCAGAGTTTACTAAAGAGCTGCAAGAAAAAGCTGAAAAAAATAAAACAGCAGGTGCTGAATACTTAGCAGCAAATGCCAAAAAAGAAGGGGTTGTTACCACTGACTCAGGCTTACAGTATAAAGTATTAAAGCAAGGCACAGGCCCTTCTCCAACGGCGAATGATTTGGTCCAAGTACAATATGAAGGCAAGTTGATTGATGGTACGGTGTTTGATAGTTCTTATGAACGTGGTGAACCCGCCATTTTTGCGGTGAAAGATATGATTCCAGGCTTTAGTGAAGGCCTTGAGCAGATGAAAGAAGGCGGCAAATATGAGTTGTATATTCCAGCTGATATTGCTTATGGTGAGACAGGCAATCCAGCGATTGAGCCTAATAGCACTTTAATCTTCACGGTTGAGATGCTAAAAGTTAATCCAGAGTTGCCAAAAGCACCTGGTCAGTAAAATTTAAAATTAAGTAAGATATAAGTTAACTGATATTGAGTTGAGTATAGGTTTTTAGTTTTAGTGTTCTTAGTATCAGTTAAGATAACATCTGCCAAATCAAAGCCCTGTTAATATATTAACAGGGCTTTTGTGTGCAAGGCTAATGTAAGTAAAGAGTAGATGCTATTAGTTATAGCAGCTTTTGGAAGATTTTTGAGTTGCGGCCATTATGATAACTGGCACGACGGGCTTCTGGTAGCTGATCATCACTGACTTCGGTAAAGCCTTGCTCAACAAACCAATGTGCGGTGCGGGTGGTGAGCGCAAATAACTGGTGACGTCCATGACTGCGTGCTTGTTGCTCCAAAAATGCGAGTAAGTCAGCACCACGGCTGCCATTGCGATAATCTGGATGTACGGCAACTGAAGCCACTTCTGCACTGTCATCATCAAGGGGATATAGAGCAGCACAGCCTAAAATCATGCCATCCCGCTCAATGACACTATAAAACTCAATTTCTTGTTCTAGTCTCTCTTGTGAGCGTTGTACAAGGATACCTTGTTTTTCTAGTGGGGTTAGTAGTTCAAGCAGTCCGACCACATCGTCAATATTTGCGCGGCGAATTTCTTCATAAGGGTCGTGGCTGATCAGTGTGCCTGAGCCATCACGAGTAAACAGTTCTTCTAGTAGTGCACCATCTTTGGCATAAGAGATGATATGGGTACGGTGAATGCCTTGACGACAGGCTTGGCTAGCACAGTACAAGAAATAGTAAATTTCACGATTGATGTCTCGCCCACGTAAAAATCTATCGACTTCATTGGGTATCATCGCATGCAACAGCCGCCCTTCTTCATTAATACCAACATCACTGCCTAAGAAGATAAGTTTATCTGCCTCCAGCGCAACAGCCGCATTTAATGCCACATCTTCGGCAAGTAAATTAAAGATTTCACCTGTGGCAGAGTAGCCCATTGAACCCAATATTACCATGTGGTTATGTGTCAGATTGTTTTTGATGGCATCGACATCAATAGAGCGTACTTCCCCTGTCATCTGATAGTCGACACCATCTCGCACCCCATAAGGGCGGGCAGTGACAAAGTTACCAGAGACGGCATCAATGCGTGAGCCATACATGGGTGAGTTTGCCAGTCCCATAGAGAGTTGTGCTTCGATTTGTAGACGAATAGCACCAACAGCTTCTAGTATGGCTGGCATGGCAGAGCGGGGGGTGACTCGAATGTCATTATGTAGTGGTGTTTCTATATTAAGTTCGGCTAAGTTTTTTTCGATTTGCGGGCGTGCGCCATGTACTAATACCAGCTTAATTCCTAAGCTATGTAATAGGGCAAAGTCATGAATGAGGTTGCTAAAGTTTGGATGATTCACTGCCTCTCCACCAAACATGATGACAAAGGTCTTGCCTCGATGAGTGTTAATATAGGGGGCAGAGTTGCGAAACCAATGAACATAGTCAGGATTAATTTGGGGCATAGCATTATCAGTCATAGGTGAAATCGTCAATAATCAATAGGTGGATAAGAAAAATAATATTAGAAACAATATTAGAAACAATGCGAGAAACAATGTGCATACGATTATATAAACTTTTACGATAACAAAATTTGCTACATTGGGCTATCTTTTTATGATAATTGATGTTGTTCTTTTTATTGGTATGAGTGTCTTCATCATATACTGGCAATATATAGAAGCAATTTGGCAAAACAAGTCTGTTATAATGCATGGACAAATTATTCCAACCTTTTAAATAATGTATAGACAACTTTAAAGTTTAGATCATAAATTTAGCCAATTTTACTTCTTCTGTTTTTACTTCTTTGTTTGCATCCACCACTGTTGTGGCTGTGAATTGATAGAATCTGGATAATAATCATGACTGATAATATATTTACGAAATCTCAATTTGCTATGATGAGCCGCTTGGCATTAGCCACAGTAAGCGCTACCTTTTTATCGTTGGTAACACTAGGTTCAGCTTCTGCGATGTTACCAACACCAGAGCCAGAGCTTGATGCCCCTACTAATAGCCAAAATGCTGCGGTTGTGCAACAAGCAACGACGATGCAAACAGCAGACCCACAAGCAGTTCAAAGTAATGCGGCAGTGGCTACTAAACTCATGGCGTTTTTGGTGGCGATGGATGATAACGGACAGCAAGCGTTGGTACCAGTCACTGCCAGCACCCAGCTACAAAAAGGTAATGTGATTGAGTATCAAGGACATTTTACCAATACCAGTACTGATCGTCAGCGTAAGATGACAGTGACGATGAGTATACCTAAAGAAGTTTCACTTATAGGGAGTATTTCTCCTGAGTTTCCATTGGCAAGCGTTGATGGTCAAATTTTTGCTCCAGTACCATTACGTGGCAGAATTGGTGGTCAATTACAAGAAGTACCTATGGAGTACTATCGAGCGTTACGTTGGGATATTGAAGGCTTAGGTTTGGGTGAAACTGCTGTGGTGAAATATCAGGCGGTGGTACGATAGTATTTAGTTTGTTGTTTTAATTATACATTTAGGCATGGTTGGTTTTTCATTAAGTGGTCATAAAGTTGCATTATGGTAAGTGACTCCATCAAACTTATTGACTCTAGGAAAGATAACCATGTCTATTTTTTTGCAAAAAAAACCTGTCTCTTATTTTGCATCAACCTTATTATTGACAACATTAGCCCTGTCTACAATGGGTATGACGGGCTGCAAAAATAATAATAACGATAATAGCGGTCTTGGTAATCCTACTAAGACAGCAGAGCCAACATCTACTTATCAAAGTGTTAAATTTACCCCTGCAGGTAGCTATGTGCATGGTGACTTTGATGAATCTGCCGCAGAAATCATTGCTTATCATCCTGCCAGCAAACGTAGTTTTGTGGTCAATGCCCAAAACAAAAAAGTTGATGTCATTAGTTTGGCAGATATTCATGCCCCTATTTTACAGCAGTCTTTAGATGTGTCGGATATTGGCAGTACGGTCAATAGTGTGGCTGTGTTTAATGATATGGTCGCAGTGGCTGTGCAGGCGAATGTAAAGACAGATAATGGATATGTCGTAATCTATGATGCCAATAGCCTGGAGCGATTACAAACAGTCGAGGTGGGTGCATTGCCAGATATGGTGACCTTCACCCCTGATGGTAATTATGTATTGGTTGCCAATGAAGGTGAGCCTGATGATATGTATCAGGTAGATCCTGAAGGTTCAATTAGCATCATCAATATCATGGATATTAAGCGTCCGATTGTCCAGACAGCAACATTTACTGCATTTAATAATCAAAAACAGCAACTACAAGCAGCGGGCGTACGTATTTTTGGCAAACTGGCAGATGGTACGATGAGTAGTGTGGCGCAAGATTTAGAACCTGAGTATATTGCTGTTTCCAAAGATGGAAAAACTGCTTATGTGAGCCTACAAGAAAATAATGCCATTGCTATAGTTGATATTAAGAGTGCGACGGTGACGGATATTAAGGCATTGGGTGCAAAAGACCACTCACTTGCAGGGAATGAGCTTGATGTCAGCAATAAAGATGACAAGATTAACATCACCACTTGGCCAATTATGGGTATGTATATGCCAGATGCCATTGCGACTTATACTGTTAATGGTAAAAACTACTTGGTAACTGCCAATGAAGGTGATTCTCGTGAATGGGGTAAGTTTGACGAAGAAGTGAGATTTGCTGATATCAAGGTAGATAGTAGCCATTTTAATAAGGCGGCGTGTCATAATATGGATTGTGCGGATGCTGCTGCATTGGGTCGGATTAAATTCTCTTCAGTGATGGGTGATAGTAATCACGATGGCGTTTATGAGAATTTGTATAGCTTTGGTGCACGCTCGTTTAGCATTTGGGATATGGATAATATGAGCCAACCTGTCTATGATAGTGGTAGCTTAATGGCAAAATATACTGCTAAAAAATATCCCAATAATTTTAATGCCAGTAATAGTAGTAATAAGTTTGATGGTCGTAGTAATAATAAGGGCATTGAGCCAGAGGGTGTTACTCTAGCACAGGTAGGTAGTCAGACCATTGCTTTTATTGGGCTTGAGCGTATTTCTAGTGTGATGGCATTTGATATTACTGATCCTAAAAAAGTATCCTTATTGGGTGAGATAAATACACGCACCTTTAATGATGACCTGCTCAAAGATGCTAAAAAAGGTAAATTAAAGGCGAATGCTGATGGAGACTTCGGTCCTGAGGGTCTAACCTTCGTTGATGCAAAAGACTCCCCTACAGGTAAGCCATTGCTATTGGTTGGTTTTGAGGTCAGCGGTAGTTCAAAAGTGTTTGAGCTAGAGTTTATGCAATAAATATCGGTCTTTATTTATGTCCTAAATCATTTCCAAAAAGCCCTTTCTTGTTACAAGGAAGGGCTTTTTTTATCTTGTATAGTATAACTTTGATATATTTGAACATTTTGATCTATTTATTGAGGCTGTGCTGCTGCAATCGCTTGTTTAATTTGGGACATTTGCTGCTTGGTAGCTTTCTCACCTGCATCAATCATTTGTTGTCGCTGAATGGTATCAAACACACTAAAGCTACTGACATTAGGTGTGATAATCACATCAGCGCGTTTGATTTCTGCGGCTTTGTAGTTGTTTTTAGCATTATTACTACTAGCATCAGCATTGGTTGTCTGTTGATGATAGTTTTGGTCAATAAGCTTCCATATATTACGCTGTTTGCTATCAATGCGGGTAGATTTACGGGTGGATTGATTAATCGCTGCTGTGTCCAATAAGTCCACCGCAATAATCACATCTGCTCCCAAAGCTTTGGCAGTATCGACAGGTACCAAACTGCTAACTCCCCCATCGATGTATTTTTTGCCCACTTTTTCGGGAATACGAGGGGCGATAAATAACGCAGGTACACTGCTTGATGCCTGCACTATAAGCCCTGTGTTACCTTGGGTAAATACCGTTTTTTTGAGATTGTTTTTTTCCGTTGCGACAGCAGCAAAGCGTATTGGCAGTTGCTCAATGCGGCGTCCACCCACTTGATTGTTAATAAAGTCTTTGAGCTTATTACCTTCAATGATGCCTTGATGAGATAAGGTAAAGTCAGCCAAATCACTGTCTTGTGTGGTTAAGGCAATCTGCTCTAACTGCGCTGCGGTTTTGCCACTGGCATACAAACTACCCACCACACTGCCTGCGCTGCTGCCAACGATTAAATTTGGATGAATACCATTAGCTTCTAGTGATTTTATAACACCCACATGAGCAAACCCTTTTGCACCGCCACCGCCTAATACCAAAGCAACCATTGGTTTGGTAGGTAGGGTAGGGGCTGTGGTAGTTTTTGTGGGTGTGCTACTACAGCCACTGAGCAGTATTAATGGTGCAAATGTAAATGCACTGATAGCAAAAGTGGTGAGGTTCAATGTAGCCAGATTTTTATTATTAGTACTGTATTGAAAAACCGACTGTAGGTTAGTGGCAAGCTGAGTAAGGTGGCTGAGGATAGGGTGCATAATAGTACCTAAGATTTAAGACAAGACAAGAGTAAGTGACTGAGTATGAAAGAATATCAAATAAAAAATCACATACATACCCTAGCATAAGTGTCATCTTGTCATCGTATTTACTGCGTTATTTATTTGCTGCATTTGTCTCTTTTTATGCCCCTATTAAAATCATAGCCAATACACTACACTATAATCTTTGATTCATACACTTTTTTTGATTGACGATTGCTTATGTCTACTACACCCACAAATGCTTCCTCCTCTATGCCATCGGCGCCATCCGTGCCAAGCTCAGTGGTTGATTTACCTGTTAGTGCACTGGCGGGGGTGGGTGTTAAAGTTGAGGGTCAGCTTGAGCAGCTTGGTATTCAGCGAATTTTTGATTTATTGTTGCATCTGCCACGAAGTTATGAAGATCGCAGCCGTTTGGTCGCTATCAATACTTTGCAAGATGGACAGGCAGCGCTTGTCGAAGCTCGTATCGTACATGTGGATAATAAACGCAGCGGTATGACGGTGATTGTCGAAGATGGCAGTGCAAAGTTAACCCTACGCTTTTTTAAGGTTTATCGTAGCCTGCTACAGACCATGAGTGTGGGGACGCAGCTGCGATTATTTGGTGAGGTGAAAATCAATCGTTATGGGGTGCAGATGCACCACCCAGAATATACCGTGGTGACAGGTAATGAGCCATTAGAAAATACTGGATTACAGCCGATTTATCCCACCATTAAAGGCTTACATCAAAACAAACTACGTACGCTTATCAAACTGGCATTGCAAACGGTGCAGCAGCAAGGTATACCGATGACGGTATTTACAGCGACAGATTGGCAATCAGTGGCACATTTAACCGCGGTTAATACTCAAGTAGGCGCATCACAACGTCGCAGTAGTGATATGTTTATTACATTATCACAAGCCATGGCGCAAGCAGTCGCTGAGCCAAATAATCAATCATCTAGCCACAGTCATAGCCATAACCACAGTAGCCATAATAACGTGCAACCGTTTGCTATGAGCTTATTTGAGGCATTGCTACTTATCCATACCCCACCCATGTATGTGCATCTAGGGCAACAAGCTCAGCATTTGCAGCAGTTAATCGAGCGTACTCACCCTGCTTGTCAGCGGCTGATTATCGAAGAACTAACTGCTCATCAACTCAGCATGTTATATCGTCGTCAGCAGTTGCATCAGCACAAAGCCCCCAAATGTGAAGCTCAAAGCCTGCTTGCAAAAAAGTTACTTGCCAACTTACCCTTTGAGTTAACCGCAGCGCAGCAGCGTGTTATTGATGAGATTACCAGTGATATGGTGACCTCCATTCCCATGTTGCGTTTGGTACAAGGAGATGTAGGGGCAGGCAAAACTTTGGTTGCTGCCATTGCCGCTTGTTATGCTCTTGATAGTGGTTGGCAAGTGGCAGTAATGGCACCGACAGAGATACTCGCTGAGCAGCATTTATTGAACTTTCAACAATGGTTTGAGCCACTTGGTATCGGGGTTGGTTGGCTCGCTGGCAAGCAGACTGCCAAACAACGCCGAGAATCACTGAGTGCGGTGGCAGAAAACGAGGTGCAAATTGTCGTCGGTACCCATGCGCTGTTTCAAGACAGTGTGCAGTTTGCCAAACTTGGCTTAGTTATTATTGATGAGCAGCACCGTTTTGGGGTTGAGCAGCGCATGGCATTGACCAATAAAGGTGTGGCAAACAGTACCCCGCATCAGTTGGTGATGACTGCCACCCCCATTCCTCGTACTCTTGCGATGAGTGCCTATGGTGATATGGATACCTCCATTATTGATGCGCTGCCACCCGGGCGTACGCCGATTACGACTGTTACTATTGACCGCAATCGCCGTGATGAAGTCATTGAGCGTATCGCTGCTAACTGCGCCCAAGGTAAACAAGCCTATTGGGTGTGTCCATTGGTAGAAGAGTCGAGTGTCTTAGATGCCCAAGCTGCTGAGGCGACTTATGCAGATTTAGACGACCGTTTAGATATCCGTATTGGTCTGGTACATGGCAAAATGAAAGCGGCTGAGAAGCAAGCGGTGATGCAGGCATTTAAAAATGCTGAGTTAGACTTGCTGGTCGCTACCACTGTTATTGAAGTGGGTGTTGATGTGCCCAATGCGTCGCTCATGGTCATCGAAAATGCCGAACGGCTTGGGTTATCACAGTTACATCAGCTACGAGGTCGGGTTGGACGTGGTTCAACCAAAAGCTACTGCGTGTTGCTGTACCAAACGCCATTATCTGAGACAGGTATTGAGCGATTAAACGTGCTGCGTGATAGCAGTGATGGCTTTGTCATCGCTCAAAAAGACTTGCAACTGCGTGGACCAGGTGAACTGCTTGGTAAACGCCAAACAGGTAATGTCGGTTACTATATCTCTGAGCTGACTCGTGATGAACATCTACTGCTTATTGCCCGTAGCCTTGCTAAACGTCTGATTAACGACCCCAAGCGCAAAGCTGAGGTCAGCCTACTGATCCACCGCTGGATGCCAGAGGCAAGCCGTTATACTAATGTTTAGTGAATTATGATTGGCTAATTGTCTTATTTTTCCTTGGAGGTTATACCTAGCGGTTAGGTTTAATGGAGTGTATACAATGAAAATAAATAGCCTCCCCTTAATAATGGCATTACTACTGACAAGTTGTAGCCAGCCTATTGAAATAAAACCAAATAAACTGCCTGACGCCTATCTGAATGATCCTTATCAAGCTGAAATAGAAATAATAGGGGGATCAGTCGTTGAAATGAGTTTTTCTGCGAAAGTATCTGATACAAACTTTCGCATTTTGCACCATATTGATACCGATGGATATCCAGATTATAATCATTTAACAGTTCAAGGCACACCCATTGTACTAAAGCCTATTTATATTAAGTTGGTAGGAGGGACGTATGGTACAAATTTTCCCGGCAAGGAGTTTGTAAAAGAATACAAAATTATGGTCAAAGAACAATATAATAAATAGATTCAAAATCATTATATATTTTTAATATTTAATCAAATCATCATTAATTAGCGAATACTAAAGTATTAAGAACCTGTATTCACAACCCATAATGGTGGATTTTTGCCTAAAATAGACGTACTACGGCGTTAAATTTTAGGTTAAATAGAGTAACTATTCGCCCCAAAATTTGCCTTGTATTACGCAGTTTTAGTTTAAAACTCCCCTGATTTTGGATTATGAAAACAGGTCCTAAGTTATAAATAAACGTCCTCCTATTAGAAGATAAAGTTAGGTTACATCAAGCCTAAGCACAAGCGATGCAATTCACGTATAATTTTCTATATTCAATTTAATAATAAACATAGCATTTGCAAATATTTTTATTAACATAGTATCAAGTCTAACTGCCGCATCTGTATGCGAGATATACGAGAGCATTATGAGTTCATCATCTAATATCACACCGCCTGACGCTAAGTCGCCACAAACACAACCATCAAAGCAGTCATCACCAGCAGATGAGCGCCAGACTTTATCTGATCAAAACTTGTCCAAAACACCAATAGCAAATGGTGATGCAGGCATCACCCCACCGCCAAGCTATCAGCAAATAGCAACACAACCTCGCTGGATTTGGCTATTACCATTAATGCTAGTGGTGCTTGCCATTGGTGTTTGGGCAGGACGCATGTGGGGTGAGAAAAAAGCACAAGAGCAGTTAGCAGCGCCACCAACGTCTGCTTCATCGTCTTCACTCTCGACCACATCTCCTTCGTCGTCCTCGTCCTCACAAATGACAACTGCCACTGAAGTAACAGAACCCTCTGTACCGCAAAAACCAGTTTTGAGTGTGGATATCATTACTCCTAAACAAAGTGTGTTTGAAGATTCACTGAGTGCTGATGGTACGATTGTGCCAAAAAATGTGGCGACAGTAAGTGGCAAGGTCTCTGGTGTGACCATTGAACAGGTATTGGCTGAAGAGGGCAGTTGGGTCAAAAAAGGTCAAGTCTTGGCAGTATTTGATACTCAAGCGATGCAGCAGCAACAAATACAGGCTCAAGCTGATTTAGCTGAAGCACAAACCAAATTACAACTTGCTGAAAGTGATGCCAACCGTGTACTACCATTGTTAGAGATTAATGCGGTGAGTGAACAAGAGGCGGACCGCTATGTGGCGACTGCTAGACAAGCTGCGGCAGCAGTTGCGGCAGCTGAGGCACGATTAAACAATCAAAATCTTAACTTAAATAATGCCAAGGTGACCGCACCAGTAAGCGGACTTATCAGTGAAAAAACAGCGAACGTGGGTAGTGTGGCAGGGCAAGCACCCTTATTTACCATCATCGAAAACGGTACTTTAGAATGGCAAGCACAAGTTGATCCCAACAAATTAGGTGAGATTAATGTAGGCACACCCGTACAGGTGAGCTTGCCTAATAAACATAGTGTGATGGGTAAAGTAACACGTATTGCACCGACGGCTGAACAAGGTAGCCGACAGGTGAGTATCTTTGCAACCTTAGCCAATAGTAAGTTTGCCAGAGCGGGCATGTATCAGCGAGGGACGTTTATGCTCGGTAAGCAAGATGGTCAAACCCTGCCAGTGAGTGCCATTGTAACTAATGATGGTTATGATTATGTGATGTTTGTTGAGCTTGATAAAGGGGCAGATGGTGAGGATATTTATCGTGTTCGCCGTAAAAAAATACAGATAGCAGAACGCCTTGGTGATCAGGTGGTATTGGCTAAGCCATTACCTGAGTCTGTGGCGATAGTACGTCAAGGAGGTGGTTTCTTAAATGATGGTGATGTGGTTCGCCTTGCCTCTGAGCAAACGGATAGTAGTGCTGCAAAAGATGCAAGCTAAAAATAGCAAAATAGGATAAACGACCATGAGCTTAAATATTTCTGCTTATTCAATAAGAAACCCACTGGTTGCTATTTTGCTATTTGTACTGCTGACTATGGGTGGTATTTATGGCTTTTTGCAAATGAAAGTGCAGCAGTTTCCTGATATTGATTTACCTGCGGTGGTGGTTACGGTCACCCTGCCAGGAGCTGCACCCAATCAGCTTGAAAATGATGTGGCAAAAAAGATTGAAAATCGTATTGCCAGTATCGAGGGTGTGAAGCACATGCACACCACACTGCAAACAGGGGCAGCGACTGTGGTGACTGAGTTTGTGCTAGAAAAGCAGATTCAAGAAGCGGTGGATGATGTGCGCTCTGCAGTGGGGGAGGTGCGAGGAGACTTGCCTGCCGCTGCCAATGATCCTATTATCTCTAAGGTATCAACGGCTGGCTTGCCTGTGGTTACTTATACTGTCGCTGCTGATGGAATGAGTATTGAGGATTTATCATGGTTTGTGGATGATACCATTAATAAACGTTTATCTGACATTCAAGGTGTGAGTCAAGTAAATCGTGTTGGTGGGCTTGATAGAGAAATAACGGTTGCTGTTCAACCAGAAGATCTCAGCGCATTACAGATTCCTATTACTCAGCTATCACAGCAGATTACCAGTATTCAGCAAGATACTTCAGGGGGTGAAGCTAAAGTTGGTGGTAGTACTCAGACGGTACGTGTACTAGGTGCGGTAGAAAACGCACAGCAATTAAATGATATACAAATCACAGTGCCAGCAGGTGGATCACAAAGCTTGGGTAGTATTGCGACCATCACAGATGGTACGGCTGAACCCATGTCACTTGCCAAGCTTGATGGCGAAACGGTGGTGGCATTTACAGTCACTCGTTCACGTGGGGCAAGTGAAGTTGAGGTGGCTGATCGCGTGGCGGAGGCCCTCGCTACCTTGCAACATGAACAGCCAAATTATCGCATCACCAAGGTATATGACCGTGCCACTCCGATTGCAGAGGATTATGCAGCCTCACTGCGTATGCTAATAGAAGGTGCAATATTGGCAGTAGTGGTGGTTTTCATATTTTTACGTAACTTTCGCGCCACTATTGTTTCTGCGGTGGCACTGCCTTTATCGGTGATTCCAACTTTTTTGGGTATGTATCTGTTTGACTTTAGCCTTAACCTAATTAGCTTATTGGCGTTGTCCTTAGTTATTGGGGTGTTGGTTGATGATGCCATCGTTGAAGTGGAAAACATCATGCGCCATCTGCGTATGGGTAAAACCCCTTATCAAGCAGCGATGGAAGCGGCAGATGAGATTGGGTTGGCAGTGATTGCAACTACCTTTACTCTGATTGCAGTATTTTTGCCAACGGCATTTATGAGTGGTGTGGTTGGGCAGTTTTTTAGTCAGTTTGGCTGGACAGCAGCAATGGCAATTCTGGCTTCGTTATTGGTGGCGCGTCTGATTACACCAATGATGGCAGCATATATCATGCGTCCTGAGTCATATCATCAGCCCAAAGATAGCTGGGTGATGCAAAAATATCTTAAAGCGGTTGGCTGGACGTTGCACCATCGTTGGCTCACATTGGGAGCGACATTGTTGATGTTTGTTGCCTCATTAAGCCTAGTTAAGTTATTACCAACGACTTTTATTCCTGATAATGACATTGATCAAACACGGGTCAGTATTGAGCTGACACCAGATGCCAACCTTGAGCAAACCACAGAAGTTACCCAATTGGCACGTGAGCGTATCATGCAGGTAGAAGGGGTTGAGCGGGTATTTAGTGCCATTGGTGATCCACAAGCAGCGAGTTTAGATCCTAATCATGCTGGTAGTGCAGTGAATAGTGCAAGTATGGATATTATTCTCGCACCGCGTGGACAGCGATTGGATAAAAATCAGATTGAACGTAATATCACCGATGCGCTGACTGCTGTACCTGGTGCGAGAATTAGTGTGGGATTGTCAAGTAGTGGTGAGTCGGGCTATAGCTTTTCACTGACCAGCACCAACCCAGAATTGCTAGAGCAAACGGCACAAAAAGTCATGGCAGAGATACGCCAACTGCCAAATGCAGGGGATGTGACCAGTAACCGTAGCTTGCCACAGCAAGAGCTATCAGTGATACCCAATCAACTGGCTATGGCAGATCAGGGTGTGACAACTCAAGGTATTGCAGATACCCTCAGAGTGGCAACAGTGGGTGACTATGAGCAGCGTTTATCTAAGCTGAATCTGAATACACGTCAAATCCCAGTGGTTGTGCGCTTGCCTGAGTCCGCGACAGATAATATCAGTCAACTTGCTGACTTATATGTACCTAGCACACGTGCAGGACAGGGTACTCGTATTACTGAAGTGGCAGATCTAAACTTTGGTACAGGACCTTCTACCATCAGACGCTTTGACCGTGAGCGAGCGATTACCATTACCACACAGGTAGGTACTGGTGAGCTTGGTGGACTGGTAAAAGCTGTCAAAAGTGTGCCCAGTTTACAACAGCTTCCTGATACCATTAGCTTAGTCGATCAAGGACAGGCAGAGGACATGAAAGAGCTATTTAAGGGCTTTGCGATGGCGATGGTAGTCGGTATTTTCTGTATCTATGGTGTATTGGTATTATTGTTTGGTAAAGTGCTGCAACCACTGACCATCTTAATGGCATTACCTTTATCTATTGGTGGTGCATTTGTCGGTTTGGTAGTGACACAAAGTAGCTTATCTATGCCATCAATGATTGGCTTTATTATGTTGATGGGTATTGCCACCAAAAACTCAATTTTACTGGTGGATTATGCCATTTTAGCGCAGCGTGATCATGGACTTAGCCGTTTTGATGCACTGCTTGATGCCTGTTATAAACGTGCCCGTCCCATTATCATGACCACCGTTGCAATGGGTGCAGGTATGTTGCCATTATTGTTGGGTCTTGGTAGTGTGGACGCAACTTTCCGTCGTCCGATGGCAGCAGCCGTATTAGGTGGTTTGGTAACTTCTACCTTTTTATCATTGATTGTCATTCCAATGATTTTTACGTTTATGGATGATTTATCTAATTGGTTTGCTAAGCGTTTGCAGCCACATGGTAAATCTGAAAATGGGGATCAAACGACTATCAGCACATAATTATAATTTAAATGATATTTAAGAATTACCCATAAAAAAGAACAGCTTAAATGGCTGTTCTTTTTTATGGGTAATTTTATGGCTGTATTTATTATGACGCATTACGCCGCCAATATACTTTTAGGACCATATTTTGTCGTGGCAGATTGAGATGAGACTTAAGCGCTTTACGTAATTCTTTGGTATCATTGACCTCCAATGCCCCCCAAACCTTATCAATTTTAACATCAGTCTGCTGCTCATAAGCGGTGAGCTTGGCAATGATACGTTCAGTTAATGATGGCGAAGAAGAGGAGATATCCTGTGTATCATCATTGATGATGGGTATAATCTGTGCTTGCTCACTGATATGTGTTAAACATAAATCGCTATCTAAGCGAATATTATGTAAATAGGTGATATCGTCAGCATGATTGCAAATGGCGATAATAATCGGTGGTGTCGGGTTTTGCCATGTCTCTAGCAAACGTGCCACTGTCGGTAAGGAAGTTTCATCAGCGATAAGTAAGCATTGACCATGACTTAAATGCTCAATCTTTTCGGGATATTCACGCAGACTTTTGATGCTATCACCAACTTGTAGTGAGCGTGCCCAATTACCACCTGGGGTATCACCATGAATATATACATCGACCCATGCCATGATGGTAGCGTCTTCGGTGTTTTGTATCAGCGGGCTGTGCCAAGCTCGGCGTAAAGTATAGTAGCAATGTTGTCGGGTATCATTGTGATCACTGGCATCTGTCTGTGTTTGGTGCGTCACTGCCATTTTAGGTGTGGTTAAATCAAATAAATATGCATAGCCTGCATGGGTAAGCGGTGTGTTACTTGGTGCTATCAATACCAGCCTTAGCATGTGGCGGCTAACGTAATGGCTATCAACTAAGGTAAATGATTGCTCTTCAAGTTTAATCGTTTTTTTGCCTAATTTTGTTGCCGCTTTTTGCATTAAAGCAATGTATTGATCTTTTAGCTCTGTTATCTGCTCGATGGGGTTTATAAAGGCTAAAAAATAAGTTTGTGGCTTAGTTGTAGCCTGTGAGTAAACATTCAAATCCAACCCTTCTTTATAGACTTCCGTTAAGCGCAGTTGCGTCGTTTCATCTGTAACTACATTAGCAAAAGCTTGGATAAACATAGCAAGCTCATCTTGATGTTCTTCATTGATATGTACTAAAAAATCTGCTTTTTTAGTGTCTGTGAGCGGCGTTTTTAATTGTTTAGTGAGTTGTGAAAATTGTGACATGGTTAGCATGATCCAAATAAAAAAAGAAGGTTTGAAATCAATTTCATTTATTTATCTTTATGATGACAAGTTTGTGATGACTGTCTAATCTATTTTATATAAAAATAAAAATTGATAATAGGAATAAGTCGTATTATCATATGTAAAAAATACAATTACAAGAAATGTTATCTATAAAAAGACAATAAATTCAATACTCTATATGCAGATTAAAAAAATCTTGACCAGATTGATAAGATAGTGATGACATTATATGATTTATTTTTGTCTCATTGTATTATCAATTTTAGTTAAGAAAGTATATAATATCGTGCTAAAATTGATAATTGTTATCATTTATCATATTATTGTTTTTTGTATTTTAGCTAGTAAGCGGTCATTAAACTGTTCAAGAAGACATTGATTTTTATATATTTTAAAGTCTTTATTTACCTCATCACCATCGCATACTTTATCTTAATATGGATAAACTATGTCATGGCACATTACTTAACTTTTGGTACTTATGTATACAGATACTTCTAATCGTCCTCTGTTTTCCAAAACTTCACTGGTGGTTGTTGCAGGGGTGTTGGTACTGCATGGTGTGGCTATGTGGTCTTTATCGGATATTAACTTTCCAGAGCGACCAGAGCCACCAATAGAAAAAGTAGAGCCTTTGGAATTCACTCTGGTACAAACACCACCTCCACCTCCTGAAATAGAACAGATAAAAGAACAGCCGCCTGTACCAGCTACACCAAAACCTGAGCCGAAACCAAAGCCTGAGCCAAAACCAAAGCCTGAGCCGAAACCAAAGCCTGAGCCAAAACCGAAGCCTGAGCCAAAATCAAAGCCTGAGCCGAAACCAAAGCCTGAGCCGAAACCAAAGCCTGAGCCAAAACCAAAGCCTGAGCCAAAACCAAAGCCTGAGCCAAAACCAAAGCCTGAGCCAAAACCAAAGCCTGAGCCAAAACCAAAGCCTGAGCCAAAACCAAAGCCTGAGCCAAAACCAAAGCCTGAGCCAAAACCAAAGCCTGAGCCAAAACCAAAGCCTGAGCCAAAACCAAAGCCTGAGCCAAAACCACAAATTGATCCTATTCCGAATATTCCAACAGTGACGGTTAATGAGTCTACTGTTCAGATACAAAAAAATGCTCAAGCAGCAAAAGCTGCTGCCGATGCAAAAGCTGCTGCCGATGCAAAAGCTGCTGCTGATGCAAAAGCTGCTGCCGATGCAAAAGCTGCTGCTGATGCAAAAGCTGCTGCCGATGCAAAAGCTGCTGCCGATGCAAAAGCTGCTGCTGATGTAAAAGCTGCTGCCGATGCAAAAGCCGCTGCCGATGCAAAAGCTGCTGCCGATGCAAAAGCTGCTTCCGATGCAAAAGCTGCTGCTGCCGCTGCTAGTAACACCCCACAAAACTTCTCTTATGGTGATGCGCGTGTTAAAAGCCATCCTGCATATACTTTTCCAAAGTCGGAAGAACGTAGAGCTAGACCAGGAGATACTTTTACAGCCTATGTTAAAGTTACTGTTAATAAACAAGGTAGCGTAACAGCTGCTAAAATCTCTCAATCATCAGGAAACAAAAGAATTGATAAAGTAGCAGAAACAGATGCCAAACAGATTAAATTCCAGCCCTTTATTGACAAACAAACAGGTACGCCCGTCGTTGGCATTGTCACTGTTCCAATTAAATATGTTCGATAATATTTATTTGGGTATATGAACATAGTTTTTGAATAAAACTCAGGTCGAGTTTTAATTTTTTACACATATCACGTATTTATTTTTACGCATGAAGGAGTCTTTATGGACTTTGCACAATATTGGCAATATACCGATATCATTACTAAATCTTTATTTTTTATCTTATTTGCGTTATCTATTGCCTCATGGGTGACGGGTATTGTGCGTATTTATCAAAGTTATCAGTTGTCTAATAATGTGGTAACAGATTTGACAAACACTGTAAACTCACAGATGCAAGCACATTCTGTAACAGATGCCAGTCAACGTAAATTAGTAACCGAGCAAGTGTTAATGCAAAATATTGCGCGTTATCGCTTTAGTAGCGAAAAAGGCTTACCTATTTTGGGTACTACTGCCGCTATTGCTCCATTTATTGGGTTGTTTGGTACAGTATGGGGTATCTTCCATGCGTTACACAGTATTGGCGAATCAGGTCAAGCTGGACTTGGACAAGTTGCAGGCCCCGTTGGTGAAGCGCTTATCATGACGGGTCTAGGGCTGGCAGTTGCGATACCTGCGGTTGTGTTTTATAACATTGCTGTACGCATGAACCGTAAAACCATGCATTTAGCAAATGATACTGCTTATGGATTACTGGCAAAATCAATAGATAGCACACCAACAGCATAGATATATAAGCAACAGAAATAGGACAAAACTCTTTGTAGCAAGTTAATTTCAGTGTAGTGTCACTTGCGTTTTGCAGTATTGACTTACCAATTTAACATCGAGTATTAGATAATAAATCGAGGATATTATGGCATTTCAACTAGGTGACGAAGACGGTCAACAACAAATGAGTGAAATCAATCTGATTCCACTGATTGATATTATGCTGGTTTTGATGATTATCTTTTTAGTCACTGCCACCGTATTAAACCCCAGTGTGCCACTAGATTTGCCTAAAACCAGTGCCACAGTGCAAGAAATGCCACCCAAAACAATTGATATTAGTATTGACCAAGATGCAGGTATCTTTTGGGATGGCCATCCCATTACTATGGAAGTCTTAGAGCAACGATTGGATGAGCAAGGACAAGTAGCATTAGAAAATCAGCCTACCATTCAGCTACGTGCTGATAAAGACAGTAAATATGAGACAGTTGCTCAAGTATTGGCTGCATCATCGGCTGCTAATTTGACTAAGATTGCTTTTGTTTCGGATTAACAAAAATAGCAATAGTGTAGTAAAGCATAATACAGGATTGTAGAGACTTTAAAAAACCACCATAGCTTATTGTCGTTATGGTGGTTTTTTATCTTTATCATTTATATAGGGATCAATAGCCAATACAGTCAGTTTTAAGCCAAATAGACAGCAGAGTCTATGCTGATTGTGCCACTATTTTTGGCAACAAGATGAATACCAAAAACTGTCTCGGTACGAGTACCTTCAATATTAATATTGGCTCGTTCACGGTGTATGCGCTGTAGGGTTTTAAATGGCTGATGGGTGACAGATTTTTCACCTGTTTTTGGGTCAATGTTAATCATCACACAGCGAGTACAACATTTAAGAAATTCAAACTGTACCTCACCAATACGAATATCACGCCATTGATCTTCTATCCAAGGCGTGAAATCACCTTCAATGACAAAATTTGGACGAAAGTGGGTCATGGTGACGGGCTTATCGAGTTGCTGATTGAGCGCAGCAAGTGAGGCTTGTGTTGTCAGCAGGTAAGGTGCACTGTCTGCAAAGGTTAGCTTGCTATTATCGTTATAGCCTGTAAGTGGGCGTTGACTATCATCACCAAGATAGTGCAGCAAGCAGGGTGTCTCTAAATGCTTACTTAACCATTGGTTGATGGTATCAGGTGCAGTATGGGCTATAAACGAATCTTTCCAAACTGTGACTGCTGTTATTTGCTCGCAGTCTTGAGTAGAAACTGTTTTATGCTCACCTTTTGGTGTGGTTAAAGTGAGATGTTGTTGGTCATTGATATGGGCTTGCCATAATAGCATCTGTGGATATTGCCGCGCTGTTATAAAGCGTCCATCTGAGTCAGTGATAAGCCAACGACGGTCATGTCTCATACCTTCTGGATAAATCTTGGCAACTTTAGTACGATTACCACCCAGAGATTTAACAGGGTAGTGAAAAATGCTTTGTAATGTAGTAATCATGGGGCATCTCTAATTGATTACTTAGTATGATACTTTATTACTCGCTGACAATTGTTGTCAGCGAGTTTATAAGCTTATTCCACCGTCACACTTTTTGCTAGGTTTCTTGGCTGATCCACATCGGTACCACGCAATACGGCGACATGATAAGACAATAGCTGTACTGGTACGCTATAAACAATAGGTGCAAGCACTTCACAAACATCAGGCACATAGATAACATGCAAGCGTTCGTCTGCCTTGATTTGGCTGGACTCACTAGCAAAGACGAATAGTTCACCATGACGAGCATGTACCTCTTGCATATTAGCTTTGAGCTTATCGAGCATGCTGTCTTTTGGTGCAAGTACCACAATCGGCATGTCTTTATCAACAAGCGCTAAAGGTCCATGTTTTAGCTCACCTGCGGCGTAACCTTCAGCATGGATATAAGAGATTTCTTTGAGTTTTAATGCCCCTTCTAAAGCGATGGGGAACTGTACACCACGCCCTAAAAATAAGCAGCTTTGCTTGGTTTCAAATAAGTCACTCATCTTCTTAATAGGTGAATCTAACTTTAGGCAAGCATGTAGCTGCCCATTAAGTTGGTGTAAGTCTTTGATTAACTGCGTAAAAGTCATATCATCAATGCGTTGTTGGATACGACCAATTTTGAGTACCAACAGCATTAAGGCAACGAGTTGAGTGGTAAAGGCTTTGGTAGAGGCAACACCGATTTCTACCCCTGCCATTGTTGGTAAGAAAATATCCGTTTCACGTACCAGTGATGAAGTGGGTACATTACACAATGCCAAAGATACCAAGCCGTTAATGTTGCGACGCTGTATATCACGCAGCGCTGATAAGGTATCGGCTGTTTCTCCTGATTGAGAAATACAAATCATCAAGGTATTATCTAATACCACAGGCTCACGATACCGAAATTCACTGGCAATCTCGACTGAGCAAGGTAGATGCGTCAATCCTTCAAACCAATATTTTGCTACTAGACCAGCATGGTAACTTGTGCCACATGCTAGGATTTGAATGTGTTTAATACTGGCAAGTTTATCTTGATAAGGGATTAAAAAGTTGCTTTTTAATGTATTATCTTTCACCGCCATCTCAATGGTACGGGCAACTGCATCAGGTTGCTCATAGATTTCTTTGAGCATATAGTGTTTAAACTCGCCTTTATCGGCGTTGTGCTGTTTGGCATCAAGCTCTTTAATAGCACGTTTAACAATTTCGCCGTTGGCATATACATGAATATCTGTGCGAGTAATCTGTGCAATGTCACCTTCTTCAAGGTACATAAAGCGATTGGTGACTGGCAGCAGTGCCAACTGATCAGAGGCGATAAAGTTTTCACCAATACCCACACCAATAACCAATGGTGAACCTAAACGCACAGCTATCAACTCATTAGGGTTATCAACATGAATGACCCCTAAAGCAAATGCACCTTGCAAGCGAGGACGTACTTGTTCCACCGCTTGTAATAAGTTGTTAGTCGTTTCATATGCATCTGCAATTAAGTGAGCCACCACTTCAGTGTCTGTTTGTGAAGTGAAAGTATAGCCTTTATCCATCATTTCTTGCTTAAGTTCGGCGTAGTTCTCAACAATGCCGTTATGCACTACTGCCACTTTACCTGATACATGGGGATGTGCATTGTGCTCAGCAGGCTCACCATGTGTTGCCCAACGGGTATGGGCAATACCAATATGCCCTTGAAAATACTCAGGATTTTGGTTAACAGCATTGACCAGCTCTTGCACTTTACCAACTTGGCGTTCACGGTGTAGCTCAGCGCCATTTTGACCCTGTTGGATAATGGTTAAGCCAGCTGAGTCATAACCACGATATTCAAGGCGTTTTAGTCCTTCAAGTAAGATATTTGAGATATTACGCTCAGCGATTGCGCCAACGATTCCACACATAGGGATTCCTTAAAATTTATTATTTATTCTAAACTATTAGTTGCAAAATTTATTTTCTTTTTGTTGGACGTTGCCAGCCTTCTTTTTGTACCTGTTTGCCACGAGCCACCGCTAAAGTATCATCGCTCACATCTTTGGTAATCACTGAACCTGCGCCCACCGTTGCAGTTTTGCCTATATGAACAGGAGCAACTAGACTAGAGTTTGAGCCGATAAAGGCATTATCATCAATAATGGTTTGTGATTTATTAACGCCGTCATAGTTACAAGTAATCGTGCCTGCCCCAATATTGACACCTTCACCAACCACAGCATCACCAATATAGCTGAGATGATTGACTTTACTACCTTTGCCAATGCTGGATTTTTTGGTTTCGACAAAGTTACCAATTTTGCTGTTGTCAGCAAGTACTGTTTGTGGACGTAGATGGGCAAAAGGTCCAATATCCACGCCTGCACCAACAGTTGCTTGGTCAATGACACAATATGGCTTTAGATGGCAAGCGTTGCCAATTTGGCTATTTTTAATCACACAACCTGCCTCGATATAGACGTTATCACCAAGTACGCAGTTACCCTCAAACACCACATTGACGTCAATAAATACATCTTGCCCTGCTTGCAATGTACCACGAATATCAACACGATTGGGGTCAGCAAACTGTACCCCTTGCTGTTGTAACTGGCTGACTTGATGGTTTTGGTAGGTACGCTCTAGCTGAGCTAATTGGATGCGGTCATTGACGCCTTCTATTTCAAAGTTAAAAGTCGGCTCAATGGCGATGATATTAATTCCGTCAGCGACTGCCATTTTGACAATATCGGTTAGATAATACTCTTGTTGGGCATTGTCGTTAGACAGCTTGGGCAGATATTTATGCAATAAGGCATTATCAACACAATAGATACCACTGTTGATTTCACGAATTTTTTGTTCTTCTTCATTGGCATCTTTTTGTTCAACAATGGCGGTAATACATCCTTCATTATCACGTTTAATACGACCCAAACCGAAAGGATTATCCACGGTTAAGGTAAGCATAGACATACCTTGAGTATTGGCAGACAATAATTGCTCAAGGGTAGGCTGACTAACGAGTGGTACATCGCCATATAAAATTAGGCTTTTACCCTGCTGTGGCAATTCGTTTAAGGTGACTTTTACTGCATGACCTGTGCCGAGCTGCTCAGTTTGTTCAACCCAAGTCAAGGAATAATCACTCATAGCTGATTGCACTTGCTCACCACCAAAGCCATAGACCACAATGGTTTTATCAGCGTTAAGCTGCACGCAAGTATCTAAAACGTGAGCTAATAATGGCTTATGGGCAAGGGTTTGCAACACTTTGGGCTTGGCGGACTGCATACGAGTGCCTTTGCCCGCCGCTAGAATGATGATAGATAGCGTATCAGATAAGCTATCTTGGTCGTTGGTAGAGGTGTTTGTTGTGGTCATAGTGGAAAGTCTTGGTTGTTAAAAAATTAGAATAAGTAGATTTATTATAGGGCAAATAATGATTTAAGGAAATTTCTGAATAATAGGACTTACGCATTTTTCTAGATTATTAGCATCTGGTAATCATTTACTCGCTGGCTGTACGTAGTTCCAGAGGCTCAATATAATTCCCAGCCGCTTTATAAGACAAATATCGTACTTTTGCGTAAGTCCTAAATAAGTAAAAAAGGGGGTTATTGCATACCTGGAGCAGGCATACCGAAAACATAAAAGGCAATGAACAATAACAAAGTTGGTAGAAGAGATAAAATGACCATTGCCATGATGCCTGCAATAATATCATCTAACATCACACCCAATCCGCCTGATACTTTTTTATCTGCCCAGCTAATAGGAAAAGGTTTTGAAATATCAAAAAAGCGAAATAATACAAATGCTACTAGTAAGATTAACCATGTTTTTATCATATGGTTACCTTGTATTAAGTCTAAAGGTTTAAAGCCCACGTAAACTATTGGCAATAAGGTAATCCACATACCCACCCATTCGTCCCATACGATATGTGGGTCATCATGTACGCCCATCAAGTTCGAGGTGCGTCCACAAATATAAACCCCAACAATCCCTGCAACTATGGTAATAACTAAAAACGGCACAAATCCTAATGCCATTAATGGAATACTGACAATTAATCCGCCCACGGTTCCCCATGTCCCTGCCGCGCGTTTGGGCATACCACTACCTAAGCCAATGCCAAGCCAATAAATAAGTTTATCAAATGCACTGGCGTTAGCAGGCAGTGGTGGGCAGTCGTTGGCTTTGCGAACGTCAGGTTTGTGGTGTTGGGTGTCTGTCATGGGTAGGCTCGTGTTATCTATTTTCTTTATGATAATTAAAGTTTATAACAATTAAAAATGCTGAAAACCATGCAGATTTGGTAACTGGTCAAATGGATAAGGATTATTGGCAGTAATTGGCTGATTATTATAAAACAGGATTGGTTGGTGATAAGAGTCTGTCGTAGCGATTACTTTACCAATGCAGGTAATGAGGGTGTTATTTATCTGTTGTAAATTGGCAATACTAGAGATATCGATATTTGCAGGTAAGGTAAATGCCAACTCATAATCATCACCGCCTGTTAGCTGGCATAATAATCGCTCAGCTAAAGGTGTTTTTTTTACAGACAAGTTTTCTATATTGGCAACTGCTTGGCTACAGGGCAGATTTTCCAAATTCACACGCATACTCACCCCACTTTGCTGGCAAATATGTCCCAAATCCTGCACCAATCCATCAGATATATCAATCATTGCAGTTGCTTTACCTTGCTGTGCTAAAGCCTGACCCAGTGCCACTCTTGGGGTTGGCATATGTAAGCGGTGAGCAAGCTGTTGACCAATAGCGGTATCAGGGTGAGTTAAGGCATAATTGGCATCGCCTAACGTACCTGATACATAGATTTTATCACCAACTTTTGCTCCATCTCGATAAATGGGGGCAGAGGCTTGCGGTAAAAAACCTTGTGCAGTAATGCTAATAACCAATTTGTCATGGCGGGTGGTGTCACCACCGATAAGCTGGACGTTATATTGTTGGCAGGCGTGAAATAAACCTTTGGCAAATTCAGTGAGCCATGCTTTATTTGCCAAGCGTTTGGGCAAAGCTAACGCAAGTAAGATATGGTGTGGGGTTGCTCCCATTGCTGCCAAGTCAGATAAGTTAACCGCCACCGATTTATAACCAATAGCAAAGGCAAGCTCTTCTACCGTTTGCCAGTCATCACTAAAATGCCGACCTTGCACCATGGTGTCAACACAACTGACCAGTTTACTATTTTGAGATATTGATATGACGGCAGCATCATCACCAATGCCTTTATCAATATGTACGGCTTGTGCCAATGAGCCATCAGTAGATGCCTGCTGCTCGGCAAAAATCTGATAAATTAGCTCAAATTCAGTCATTATTGCTAGCGGTATCTGTTGAGATATTTTCTGCTGTGGTGTTTACTGGTTCTTTATTTTCTTTATCAGTTGTATCTTGAGCAGTGACAGCACGTTTACGGTTAGGTTGACCTGCTTTTAGCCCGATACGTGGTTTTGGCTCAGCTTTGGGTAAAACTTCTGCTTCATTGTCAATATTATCAGTCACTGTGGTTTCAGTCGCTATAATCTCTTGGGTATCGAAACTGTTTGTGTTCTCTTCAGTTTGTTGTATTTGCTCTGCTTGTATTGGTTCGACTTTGGCTTTTGTAGCAGTTTTGGGTTGTTCTGCTGCGGCTGCCACTTCTACTTCGCGTAATTGTGGGGCAAGTTTGTCTAGTACCGCATTGATAAGCTTGTGAGCATCAGTTGCGCCAAAATGGGTATTGAGTTTCATTGCTTCATCAAGCACCACTTTATAAGGCACTTCTAAATGGTCTTTGAGCTCATAAGTACCAATCAATAAAATGGCATGCTCGATGGGGTCAAGTAGGTTAATATCTCGGTCAAGATGCTGGGAAATTAACGTATCTAATTCATCTATTTGCTCAGGAATATCACGCATCATTTGATGATAATAGCCCAAATGCACGGTGTGCATGGCGTTATTAGCACGGGTACGAGCGGCGATATCATGGGGTGGATTGGCTTTCCACTCTCGCTGACCTTCTTGCTCAAAGCGGCGGTCCGTCATCAGCCATTCATACAGACCTTGCATGGCAAAGCGGCGTGCTTTACGTACCGCTGCATGTCCAGTTTTATAAGATGATTCACTGATATCAAACTGATTGTCAGCTTCAGTAGAAGATGATGGCTGATTTGTCGATTGAGCCGTCGCAGGCTTTTGGGTATTACTCATGGTGGTGTAGACCTAAATTTTTGGTAAAAATAAATTTTCAGACGCAAGGCAAAATAACGATATGACAGATAAAAAATATAGTCAGTTCAAGATAATACTGTTACAAGGAAAACGAGCGAAGGTGTAACTGTTTTTATAAAAGCAGGTACTGCGAGCGAGTTTGACTTTGTGCCAGTTTTGTATTGAGCCGACTATATCTAGATTTCGTCTATGTCTAAATCAGCGTCTAAGTCATCATCAAGCTGGGTTAATACCGCAATCATTTCAAGCGCAACCATGGCAGCTTCAGCTCCTTTATTGCCTGCTTTGGTGCCTGAGCGTTCGATGGCTTGCTCGATGCTGTCAGTGGTTAACACTCCATTAATCACAGGAATGTTATAGTCAATAGCAACTCGACCTAAGCCTTTAGCAGATTCAGCAGCCACAAAGTCAAAATGTGGTGTGCTACCACGAATCACCGCCCCCAAAGCAATGATGGCATCAAAGCGGTCAGATTCAGCGGCTCTTTGAGCGACCAATGGTAGCTCAAACGCACCTGGTACACGAATGATGCTGATATTGCTACCTGCCACACCATGACGTAATAGTGCATCACACGCACCATCAACTAGCGATTCGACCACAAAGCCATTAAAACGAGCAACGACAATACCAATACGTGCATCGGTATTTTCAAATAAGTTGCCATCGATATGGGTGATATCATTGCGTTGTTGTTGTAAGTTTTTCATAAGATTGTCTCAGCTTAAAAGTTAAAATAGGGTTTAAAAATAGAAATATGATTTGGTTAGTAAAATAGGTTCAATGAAGTGTGGCTATAATAACATTTTTTAGGCTTAGTTTTAGCATGAAAAATAAGAACTGAGATACAATAGCTCACTGTCATATTATTAATTAATCTTACTCAACCCATCACTACAGACGCATCTCTATCCCTTGCAGTGCCATAAAGCGTTTTGCCTCGCCAACCGTATGGTCACCAAAGTGGAAAATACTGGCAGCCAGCACCGCATCTGCCCCACCTTGTAATACACCATCGGCTAAATGTTGCAGCGTGCCTACTCCACCTGAAGCAATCACAGGTACAGAAACACTGTCAGTAATGGCACGCATCAATGCCAAATCATAGCCCTTGCGGGTGCCATCACCGTCCATAGAAGTCACCAATAACTCACCTGCACCAAACTGTGCCATTTTACCTGCCCATTCAACGGCATCAATGCCAGTGGGTTTGCGTCCACCATGAGTAAAAATTTCCCAACGTGGCTGAGTATTACCCTGACTATCGACCACATCTGCTACTCGTTTGGCATCAATCGCTACCACAATACATTGATTACCAAAGCGACTTGCCGCTTCACCGACAAATTCTGGATTAAACACTGCTGCTGAATTAATGGCAACTTTATCTGCTCCAGCATTAAGCAAATTACGAATATCAGCCACTTGACGCACCCCACCACCCACAGTTAATGGTACAAATACCGTTTCTGCCATACGCTCAACGGTATGATAAGTGGTTTCACGTCCATGATGGGTTGCGGTAATGTCCAAAAAGGTGATTTCATCTGCCCCTTGCTCGTTGTAGCGTTTTGCCACTTCTACAGGGTCGCCAGCGTCTTTGATATCGACAAACTGTACCCCTTTGACCACACGACCATTATCGACATCAAGGCAGGGAATAATACGTTTTGCTAGCATAGAAAATCGCCTTAGGTTTTATAAGAATAAATAAAATAAACAAAAATAATGGTGCCATTTTAACATTTAGCAAATACTATTTAACTTATTTTCTCATGCAAATTTTATCTTATATATGGAGTAAGTAGATTTCTGCGTATATTTATCCATTAGTTTATATACATCGAAACTCTAAATAATAAGCCCTAAATAATAAATTGTTTTTTATCGATAATCGATAAATCTTAGAGAGTTTGATAGTAGAGGTATACGTGATCATCAGTTTTAAATGTGAGGACACACAAACGCTATTTTGTACTGGTAAAACAAAGCGATGGTCTGCTATCAAAAATGTGGCTGAACGGAAGTTATTACAATTAGATAATGCGGTTGATTTAGATGACTTAAAATCCCCACATGAGAATCGCTTAGAAGCCTTACAGGGTAATAGATCTGGTCAGTATAGTATTCGTATCAATGCTCAATGGCGACTGTGTTTTGAATGGACAGAACAAGGTGCAACAAATGTTGAAATTGTTGATTATCATTAGTCTTAGAGGTGTTTGTTATGAGTAAAAATGTGATTAAAAATGGTATGTGCCCCATTCATGCAGGCGAAGTATTACGAGAAGATTTTCTTAAGCCATTGGATATGAGTGCCAATGCTTTGGCATTGGCAATTGGTGTTACTCCTGCTCGTATTAATGACATTGTTCGTGAAAAAAGAGGCATTACTGCTGATACAGCTTTACGATTAGCTAAGTATTTTGGTGGTAGTGCTACCTTTTGGCTAAACTTACAGTCTACTTATGAATTACGGCTGGCACAAACGGGTGATACACATTTTTTAGATAACATAGTACCAATTGATGCCACTCAATTTGACGGTGCATAAGATATTAGAGTCTCAATCTTATGGCAAAAATCTTATTAGACTTTGATGGGGTGATGGTCACTACTCCCTCTTGGCGAGTCGCCCACCAAGCAGATGATGGGTTTATGGCATTTGACCCTAAATGTGTGCAGAATTTGGCACACATCTTAGCCAAAACTCAAGCCGATATCGTGCTTACCACCACTCACCGTATTCATTATGATGAGGTACAGTGGCTGAAACTGTTTAATAATCGGGGTATTGTCACCAACAAAGTCACTAAGGTAAATCAAGCGCAAAGTTTTGCAGAATTAGCAAATCGTTGTGATGAAGTATTGCAATGGGTCGCCAACAATCCTGATGAAAACTTTGTGATTATTGACGATGATGCCTCTTTATATAATTTGCCTGATAGCCCTGAATATGACCTTAAAAAAAGATGGGTGAAGACGCAATTTCATCAAGGGTTGACAGTTGTAGAACGAGATAAAGCGTTAGAGATTTTGTTAAACTCTTACTTTTAAACAGTTTTTCTACGTTGTTTAGGTTGTCTATTCTTTTGCAAATATTTGCCAACAGTGAGATGGGCGTCTCTGACTTGGTAAGAATTGCCAGACTTTGCTCATTCCAGCAACATGTCTTTTACGGTTTTGCCACAATCAGTATCGTGTACCAAGATGCCAGAGCCACCAATGCAATAGGTGTGGTAGTCCTCCACCTCGATATTATAGACAGTGGTGGTGTAGGGGGCGTACTGTGTGCCATGCACCCTATTGCCCGTGTAGCCATCTAAGTGGTATTTGGGGTATGGTGGCACTGTATCATCTACAATGATGTTAGCATCGTTTTCATCCATGTCATCGCCAAGCTGTAAGATGTTTGCCCCTAATATTCCCTTTTCCTCACTCAGTAAGTCCCAATCAGTCCCAACCTCCTCAAACTGCCAGTCATACATGGACTCGCCACCTTGTAGCCACGCATACTTTGGCAAGAATGATTTGGCAAAGGGTTTGACGCTGTTGACTAGGTAGTATCTGTCTTTCGCACCGCTATACAGCACATCGCCCTGTAGCAACTCGTCCACCCGCTTCCATTGCGGAGTGTCATAGAACTCTATTGGGTTATGCTTGCCTACTTCAGTGACTTTTGGGGCATAGCCATAGACACAAAATGGGTGTTCTGCAGTGACTGCAAAGCCCTCTGCGGTATAGCCCATGCCTTTGTCATGCCGAGCAACACCAATATACCAAACGGCTTTGTCTTCAAACTTAAAGGTCTTGGTAACTCGTTTTGGCACGGCTTCACCAATACCATCCTCTGGCATGGCAAGCACCATATCGCCCACTTCCATATCATCAATACGCTTCCATAGTGTGCCATCTGCCATACGCACCAGCGTACAACCGACAAAACACGCTGTTTGACTGATGTCTAAGCGCTTTTGAGCACGCAGTTTCATGTAGTCATACATGGCAGTTTGTTGTTTTATGTTTGGTGGCATAATCGTTCCAAATTTAAGTGAATATTAAAGTAAGTTTAATTTAAATAGTAGAAAAATAGTAGGGATAATCAAAGCATAAATAGTTATTGCAGTAATTTTTGGCAGGTTTAAGGCAGTTTGACAGATTAATAGCGAGGCTAATTGATAAGTAAACTTCAATAATATGAATGAAATCAGTTTAAGAAGTCACACAACAGGTGTCAAAGTCTCACTTTTCGGTATAATGTAAGCATAACTTTTGCAAATAAACTCAAGAGAATCCCATGTCCGTCTATACCCAACTAACCACCGAACAATTCAGCAATTTTTGTCAACAATTTGGTGTAGCGTTTGCCAAAGCCATTCCCATCACCCAAGGTATTAAAAATTCTAACTGGTTTATCCAAACCACTGAGGATAAAGAGGGTGACTATTCTTACGTTTTTACCTTATTTGAAGAGCGTAAACCGCACGAAATCGAAAAAATGGCGGTAATTTTAAACCAATTAAAAGGACAACTACCTGTTGCCTCACCACTTGCTAAAGTCAATAATCCCAAAGAGTTTGTCGCTTATTTTGATAACAAAGCCATCACCCTTGTACCAAAACTATCAGGCACACACCCAAAAGTTGCTACCATTGATATGTGTGAGCAGATGGGCGAGGCATTGGCGGTGTTACACCAGACGCTCAGCACGCTAACCCCTGCCGAAAATTATGGCGTAGAGCTGTATCCGTGGCATTTGGTGCGTGACCGCGAAACCCAATATATGCCTGCTGATGAGGCAAGGCTTATGCACGATATTTGGTCGGCTTATGAGGCGTTGCCGTTGGCGAGTTTGCCCAAAGGTTTGTGCCATTTGGATATGTTTGCCGATAATACTTTATGGGATTTTCATAGTACACCAGACACACCAAAACTGACGGGATTGCTTGATTTTACTGAGGTTAGCGTTGAGCATTATGTGATGGATATTGCCATTACCATCAATGATTTTTGTACCACATGGGGCAATGCTGAGCATGGTGAAAAGGTTGAATTTGATGAGGCAAAAAAACACGCCTTTTTGCGGGGTTATCAACGCCAACGCCCACTGACCCCCGCAGAGAGCAAAGCCTTGCCAATTATGCTGGCTCAAGCGTCAGTGATTTTTTGGTTATTACGCCTAAACGTGATTTATTACAATCGTCAACAAGGTCGCACTGGCGATAATATCATGGTCAAAAATCCTGATTTGATGAAGCGTCTAGCGTCTTATCATTGGGAACAAGTGGAAAAGTCGCAGGCAAAAATTCAATATGTTTATTTATTAGAGCATCTGCCTGATAGAGATACTGATAAAGAAAATATGCAAAGATTAAAAACAATTGGTATTTTTGATAGTGAACAGCAAGCAAAAATGGCAATAGAGCAATTAAAAACTCAAACAGGATTTAAAGATTATCCTAATGATTTTATTATTGTTAAATATGCGATGAATGAGCTAGATTGGTCAGAAGGATTTGGCGGTAATTAAATTTATTTTTTAAGGAAAAAATATGAGCGATAAAGTAGATAACTGGCAAAAACTGGCACAATATGACACCAATATTCAAGGTGAATTACATGCCAATTTATTAAAAAATAATGGCATTCATGTGTCTATGCAGGCATTAAGTGCTATCCCTGGTATGAACTCTGGAGCAGTGCTTTGGGTACAGCAAGAGGAATTTGCCCAAGCTAAGCGTATTTTGGATAGCATTGCTGATGGGGTTGATGATGATTTTGAAAGTGACTTTGGAAATAATAGTAATAATGGTGATGAATAAATGTGCCAGCTTTTAGGAATGAACGCCAATACCCCAACCGATATTGGCTTTAGTTTTGCAGGATTTCGCAAGCGTGGTGGACTAACAGACCATCATGAGGATGGCTTTGGCATTGCTTTTTTTGAGCCTGCCGACTGTAGCAGTATGCAAACCAAAACAGGGTTGCGACTGTTTCATGATAATCAGCCCAGCAGTCAGTCGCCTGTTGCTGATTTGATTAACAATTATCCCATCAAAGCTACCAATGTCATCGCTCATATTCGTAAAGCCACCCAAGGCAAAAACTGTCTGGCAAATACCCACCCTTTTGTGCGTGAAGTCTGGGGTGAGGAATGGGTATTTGCCCATAATGGTCAGATGAATAGCAACTTTGTGCGTCGTTGTGAGCGTTTGCAAAACAATGGCAATGCTGAATATTGCCAACCTGTCGGCAATACCGATTCGGAAATGGCGTTTTGTTATTTGATTAATCGGCTTAAATCCACCTTTAAAAAACGCCCTGATGAGGCAACTTTATTTGCTTTTTTGACTGCTCAATGTCGTTATTTGTCTGCTAATGGTTTGTTTAATTGTTTGCTATCCAATGGCGATTGGCAATTGGCTTATGCAGGCAGTTTGCTGTTTTATCTGACCCGCCAAGCTCCCTTTGGTGAGGCACGTTTGGCTGATGAGGACATGGCAATTAATTTTAAAGACATTACGGGTGATAATGATAAAACCACTATTTTAGTCACTATTCCACTGACAGAAAATGAGGATTGGCAACAGCTTGCGGTTAATGAATGTGTGATTTTTCGAGATGGGCAAGTATTGCATCGAGATACGCCAAGTTTGCGTAAATATCTAACCGTTGAGGAAGGTATTGCTATTGCCAGAGAAGTTGGGGCGAGTGTGTGATTGATTATGACTGATGATAAATTTTCACATTTATTCAATGAACTAAAAAAAATTGATGAGCAGGCTAAAAGAAAAGAGATAGATAATAAATATAATTTTAATATTTTTACTATTCTTAGAAAAATTGATGATGAGGTGGGCTTACACTCTTGTTTTTTGGCTGAGTTACTAAATCCAAAAAATAGCCAAATGCCTATATTTCAGCAGATGTTTATTGATAAAATTTTAAATCCTACTATTAAAGCACAGGAATGGGACAGGAAAATATTAGACTCTGGTGTTCTTTATAAGTGTCAGACAGAGCGATATATTAAAGGCTTTGGTAGGATAGATATTGTTTTAGAAACACCTGTCGGGGTGAACCCTAAAAAAATTATTGTAATAGAAAATAAAATCCATGCAAGTGACCAAAAAAAGCAATTACAAAGATATTTTGAAGCTTGTCGTTATCTTGGATATTCTGATGAAAATATTTATATCATATATCTAAACAAAAATGGTGAAAAAGTTTCTAATTATGGTCAAGGGAATTTAAAGCACAATCAGTTTGGACACATTACTTATCATCAGGACATTATTCATTGGTTAGACCTCTGTATTCAAGAAGGTAATAAATATCCTCATATTGAACAGATATTAATACAATATAAAAGGTTGGTTCAAGAGTTAACTGGTGATACAAGGAGTGCCAAAATGAAAAAAGAGCATGTTAAATTATTGTACCAAGATGATAATTTTAGATTGGCTCATCAGTTAAGCCAGTCATTGGAAGAGTTTCAAATAGATTTACAAAAACATATTTGGTCAGAGATGATAAATGTATTTAAGGAAAAAGGTTATGATTTTATATTTTGTGATAAAAATTTAAAAGAATGTTGTAAAAATAATAAAGTAGATAAATATTATAAAAAAGGTGATGAGAATAGATTTTATGGTATAAGATATTTTATTGGAGAATATAAAGGGTACAATATATATTGTTTTATACAAATTAATCATAATATATATTATGGAATAACAGTGCCAAAGAACAACAATCGTATCCCATATACAAATGAGTTACAGCACTTAGCTAATAAGATTAAAGAACTAAATTTTGCATTTCGTTTTATGGATTCTGGAAACTACTTAGGAGGCAATATCTTACCAAGTGAACCTGTAAATTTTAGGAGGTCTGCTATTGTTTATAAAGTAGTTAATGAAACTGCTAGAATAGCATGGGTACAACAAACAACTGATGAAATTATAAATTTTATTGAGCAAGTAAAATCCTTAATTTTAATTGATGAAGCTATGTAGCTTACAAAAACCGCCCACAACATCTTTTAAACTTCTCCCCTGAGCCACAAATACAAGGTTGTTTTTGGCTGATTGCTTTTCCACTAATTACCATATCTACAGTTGGGTCAATAAAAAACCATTTTTCTAGGGTTTTTTCTTTAGCATTCTTAGCAGACTCATCACTACTTTTTACCTTTATTTTTACAAAGGCAGATAGCTCATGATGACATTGTAATCCTTCAGCCGTTGTAAAATACGCCTTAAACTCAACCTGTGCATGGCGTTTGCCAATTTGGGGATTATGACTAATGATTTCTAACCCTGACCAATTTGTTTCTTGTGCCCAAGTTTTGATTGCCAATATATCCAATAATGGCTGTTGGCTTGGTAATGTGGTCGCTACGATATAATCAATATTTTGCAAGACAAAGGCACTATAACGAGAACGCATTAACTGTTCAGCAGTTTGGGCAAACTGTTGTCCCGTTTGTAATGATTGGTGTAAAGGCTGGCAACAATTTGCATAGCTTGGCTGACTATTATTTTGAGTGAGTGGGACTGTGTTTGTTAAGATTTGACAGGGGCAAGAATGATTTAAAGTTACCATGATATGAATGTTAAAACAGTCCTATTTATCTAAAATAGATGCTGATGAATTTAACATATCAGCGGTGAATTTACTTGGGAATACGCCACCTTTTAATAACTCCCACGTAGCGGGATCTGTTAATTTTTCCCAAAAAGGGATAAATGGTGGTGCAATAAATATAGCAGCAGCAATAATCATATATAGTGCTATATAATAAAAACGCTGCTTGTGTTGATAAAGCTTCATTGCTGTGCCTGAGGAGCGTTTTAAACGCCGATTTAATAAATCCACACTATAAGCTTCATCTAAACCTAAATGTACCATTGCGCCAATAAATAAAAATAATCCATAAAGCCAACTGAGCATCACTGGTGTGTCAAATAGATAAGCATTAACACAAACTAAGCCCAGTGCTAAGGCTGCCATATAGGGAATGGAGTGAATAATCCCACGATGAACTGTCATCTTGGTAAATAGGGTAAACATTCCATAGCGCATCACGCCATAGGCTGCTAACCATAGGACAAGCAGTGATAGTAAGGATAGATGAGTACGCCAGTGAATGACAAGTGCAAACGCGACAATAAGGGAGGCGGCATCAAAGCCAAGCCTAATGGGAGTGGAGTGGTCTGAGTCGATATCTGGCAATAGTCCACCTATGGTGCCGATAGCAACACAAACTAAAAATTGGTGCCCATTGATCAATCCTGCTTTATAGCTGACCAACCCCAAAATACCGCTGACAGCAAAAGCACCATTGAGATGTGTTTTAAAATTTGCCATAGTACTTATGTGTATGTCTGCGAGTATTTGGAAGTTGGAATATTAGGCGATAATCACATAATAAATAATTATAAAGTAGTCTAGAAACGTTTAGGGGCAATGACTTGCTCCATGTATTTGGCAAGACGAATATCATGGCTGGTAATGCCATTAACATCAAGCGTACTTAGGCGCACATGTACTTTGTTATACAAGTTGCTCCATTCAGGATGATGCTCTAATTTTTCGGCATGAAATGCCACCTCAGTCATAAAGCTGATGGCTTCAATAAAGTCATGAAAGACAAAGGTTTTGACTATACTATTGCCTTCTTGCTCCCAACCGTTAAGCTCTTGTAGTTGCAAAGCAACTTGATCATCTGTTAAATGACTCATATTCTTATCCTGTTTATTGATTAAAGTAGGTTAATTGGAATTAAAATCGTAGCACAGTGTTTAGTAAATATTGCTACCATAACCAAAGCGAGCTCTATATATAATTATAGTCAAACCTTGTTAAGTTAACTATGATATTTACTGCTGTTTGCTATATTTTTACCATTTAGTTGGCTATTGTCCAAACCACTTTTTTTCAATGGCTTGATAAGTACCATCCGCTTTAATATGTTCTAATCCTAGATTCACTTTTTGGACTAAGTCATCATCACGATTTGGTGCAAATATAATGCCATAGTTTTCAGGAGTAGAGTTTGTATCAGTGTAGACCTTGAGATTCTGATCATTTAGCTCTTTAGCATAGTAAGCAAGTACAGGAGAGTCGCCTAGTGCATAAGTTGACTCACCTAGGATAACTTGTTGAATGGATGAAAAAGGGGTTTCTACATACTCAATATTTGAGTTGTCGGTCATGATGCCTTCTAGGATTTTGGCAGAAGTACCATTGGCAATAACCGAGACATGATAAGGTATTAATTCGCTAAGACTCGTGATGACTGGTGCATCTGCTTTGGCAATGACTGCTTTGTGAGACACAAAATAAGGATCACTAAATTGTAGTTTTTCTTGTCGTTCTGGGGTGACAGAGATACCTGCAATTGCCATGTCATATTTATTATTTTCAATATCATATAACAGCTCTTCTCTGGGAACAACGGCAAAGGTGATATTAAAATTTTGGTCTTTGGCAATCGCATTAATCATATCTATATCAAACCCTGTTAGCTGTAACTGATCGTCACGCATAATAAAGGGTTTGAATGTCTTGACTGTACCTACCACATAACTGGGTTTGTTATCATCAGTCGTTTCTAGCGTTTCATTACTGGTAGTTTGCTCTGAATTTTTGGTCGCTGATTGATTGCCATCGCCTGATTTGGAACAAGCAGTGAGCATCATGAGTGAGGATATAAACGCTGTTAATAGAAATCGCGGATGGGGTATAGATAGCATAGAATAATCCTTACTGTAGAATGATAGATATCAAAGATAACAGACGTATGCAATCCTTAGAGTTAGTAAGGTATTATAAGGGAATCAATGAATAAACCACAATGTTAATATATTGATAATAAAAATTTGTTGAGTAGCAAAAATTATTAAAGATTGATACTCATCAATATGATAGAAAGAAAAAATAAATACTATATTAAGTAGGGTCTGTTAAACATTCATCTTCATAGGAAAAATTGAGATACCTATTTTAATAAACAGTGTCTTTTAATAAACAGTATCTTAATCAAGGCAATGAACGCAGGAAGATTTTGTTAATAACAGCAGGATATTAACGCTTCATCATGCAAATTTAGCCAATTTTTACATGCAAGTAAAAAATAGCTGTATCCCTTGTAAGTATTAACCTGACGGGGTGAAAGTTCAACAGAGCCTAATATAATTGGTCATTAAACCAAATGTATTGTGTCAAAAAGCAAACAGTAAGTAACGTAACAATTAAACTAATACAATTAAACTAATAAATCTTGATACTTAGGATGTCTTTTAATATAAGCTGCTACAAAGGAACATTGAGGTATGACCGATTTATGCGTGGCATGCGCATAGTCCAACGCATTTTTAACCAATGCTGAGCCTATACCACGACCCTCAAGTTCTTTTGGAACAATGGTATGGTCATAAATTAAGGTATCATCACCTTGTTCTTGATAGCTGATATAGGCTGTTAGCCCATCAATTGTGGCCTCAAAGCGGCTGGCTGCATCGTTATGAGTAATTTTCAGTGATTTTTGCATTGGTCATACCTTTGTATATGGGTTAGTTTGACAAGTGAATATGACTGATATACGAGATACTCGGTGAGTATATTGCATACTAAAAAACACTATATTGTCATTATAGACGTGTGTTCACTTGTAAACTGGTTTGTATTTTAACTTTTATTATTGTTTAACAACTAACCTACTGTGGACTATATGTATATTAAAATAATGAGCTAAAATACAAAGTAATAAGTTTAACTTTCATTTTTGCTTACTTTAACTGATAGTGGCAGGCAAATAAAGTAAATTTTATAGGGTGATGGCAGCAAATATGCGATAATAGCCACACAAATCTAAGTAGTTGTGTCTTAACAAGCAGTTAAGTGTGCGGCAAATAAGTTAGAATTAACCAGTAAAAGATAACAGGCAACAATTAAACTTGTCATTTAAATTTGCAATTTGATTTATAACACGGAGTGCCAATGGCTCAGTATATTTATACCATGAACAATGTGTCAAAACTTGTTCCCCCCAAGCGTGAAATCCTCAAAAATATCAATCTCTCCTTTTTTCCTGGTGCCAAAATTGGCGTATTGGGGATTAATGGTGCAGGTAAATCGACTTTACTACGTATTATGGCAGGTGTAGATACTGATTATAGCGGTGAAGCTCGGGCACAGCCTGGTACCAAAGTGGGTTATCTGCCACAAGAGCCACAGCTTGATGATAACAAAGATGTGCGTGGTAATGTCGAAGATGGTATGCGTGAAGCGTTAGATGCCTTAGCTCGTCTTGACCAAATTTATGCTGAATATGCTGAGCCTGATGCTGATTTTGATAAATTGGCAGAAGAACAAGGCAAGATGGAAAATATCATTCAAGCATGGGATGCACATAATCTTAATACGCAGCTAGAAAAAGCGGCTGATGCCCTGCGTCTGCCACCTTGGGATGCTGATGTCAGTAAATTATCAGGGGGTGAAAAGCGTCGTGTCGCCTTATGTCGTCTGCTTTTATCTCGTCCTGATATGTTATTACTCGATGAGCCAACCAACCATTTGGACGCAGAGTCAGTGGCTTGGCTAGAGCAATTCTTAAAAAATTACAGTGGCACTATTGTGGCGATTACCCATGACCGCTACTTCTTAGATAATGTTGCTGAATGGATTTTGGAGCTTGACCGTGGTCATGGCTATCCTTATGAAGGAAACTATACCGAATGGCTTGAGCAGAAAAACAAACGTCTAGAGCAAGAGCAAAAGCAAGAAGAATCGTTTGCTAAAGCCCTAAAACAAGAGCTTGAGTGGATTCGCAAAAACCAAAAAGGTCAGCAAGCCAAGTCAAAATCTCGGGTACAACGTTTTGAAGAGCTTAACTCCAAAGAGTTCCAACAGCGTAATGAAACGGCGGAAATTTATATTCCACCTGGTCCTCGTTTGGGTAACAAAGTTATCGAAGTCAATAATATATCTAAATCATTCGATGACCGTCTGCTTTATGAAAACCTATCATTTACTGTACCACCTGCCGCCATTGTCGGTATTATCGGTCCTAATGGGGCGGGTAAAACGACCTTATTTAACATGATTACCGGCAAAGATACGCCTGATACGGGTAGTGTGGAAGTGGGTGAGAGCGTGAAGGTCGCTTATGTTGGGCAGGTGCGTGATAACTTGGACGATAACAAAACCGTTTGGGAAGAAGTGTCAGACGGTTTGGATATGATTAAAGTGGGCGACTATGAAACGCCAAGCCGAGCGTATATCGGACGTTTTAACTTTAAGGGTCAAGACCAACAAAAACGAGTTGGTAGTCTCTCTGGTGGTGAGCGTAACCGTCTACAACTGGCAAAAACGCTGAAACAAGGCGCAAACGTATTACTACTCGATGAGCCATCAAACGACCTTGATGTTGAGACCTTGCGTGCCCTAGAGGATGCTGTCGAAGTGTTCCCTGGTACGGTAATGGTGGTGTCGCATGACCGTTGGTTCTTAGACCGTATTGCCACTCATATCTTGGCGTTTGAGGAAGAAGGTCCTGTCTGGTTTGATGGTAACTATTCTGAGTTTGAAGCTTACCGTAAAAAGCAGTTGGGTGCGGATGCAGGCCCTAAACGTATGAAATATAAAAAGATTAGTAAGTAGTTCATATATCTGATATATAAGTAGTAACTTAAGCTGATTTTTATATTGTTTGATAGAAAATAAAAAGCAAGTCACTTAGATGAGTGGCTTGCTTTTTTATGGGTGAGTTTTAAGTGAATACATTTTAACGTTATCTAATCATCTTGACCCAACACACTTGAATTTAATACTTCCTCTAAATTGCCCATCTTTAATAAATCTATCATAGTATTTTCAATACATTCTCTGGTCAAAGTTTGCACAAATAAATCAGGTGGAATGATATATTCTGCGTTTTCATATTGCTGTACGCTTTGCAAAAACTGGAATGTCCAAATATTGAGTACATAGCGACGACCATCAAGCATATTGACCTCAATATTAGCAAAGGTATTATCAATATTATCCCACGGCTCACTATGTTCAAACTCTAGCCAAAGCGTAAAAGACTTATCACTATTTTCAATGACTTTATTTGTTAAAGGGTGCTCTGATAAGTTTAATTGCTTTACGTCCATTGACGGATTATCACACATAAAAAGTCCTAAGTTTCATTATTCGCCAACAATCTCACAATAAACTGCCCATAATCCTCACCCAATAATAACTGCTCATCAGCAACAATTTCTCGGCGAGTGGTGGTGGTAGATTGCTCAGTCATTGGATTAAAACCCTGTTTTTCTACTTCTGCCCAATACAATCCTGTACCTCGTTTTTGCCAATTAGGCAAATCATTAAAATTTATCTGATTGGCAAATAACAACTCGTGTTTATCGGCTAAAGGTTTGCCTGCCATCTGCTTGGTTGCCTCAGTTGCATTGACACCTTGATGACGTAATATCCAATAGCAATGGGCGTTTAAACTATTGCGATGAGCGTCCTCTTGTCGCCAACAAAAATAATCTTTTACCAGCTCTTTATTGGGTAGTTGGCATATTCGGGCGTCAAAACATGCCAAATCGCCTAAGGTCAAACTAAAAAAGCCACTGGCTTCCCCTGCCAATACCGAATTGATTTTACGTTGTTTGCGTTTAAAGGTATCCTCATCAGGGTGAAATAGCAACGAAATTTCATCACTTTGAGTATAAGCATAAATGACATTAAAGCCACAATTCATCAAATGACAGCAAGTTTTTACCATCACCTCATGAAAGCGAATATCAAATGGGGCTTGCAGTTGCCAAGTCTCTTTGGTTTTTTTGGTAAAACCACGCCCATCAAGGCGAACCACCAAATACACCTCTGGTGGAATACACAAATCATAAGCGGTTTCGTAAACTCGTAATTTTTTATCCAATTCTTCAAAGCGCATGGTTATTTCTCATTGTTGTTTTGCATCATTGTTTTGCGTTGTTTTACATTGTTATTTATTTTGTTGCTTGTTTTAAGGCAGTTTTTTTAAATTTATTCATTATCAGCAGAATCTTTAGCCGATTGCGGATTAACGGCATTAATAATAAACTCATTATCAATCAATTGTACCTGATAAATTTTATCAAAGCCTTCTTCAAAACTGGGTGGGGTTAGTTTTTTAAATGTGGCTTTTACTCCAATTTCAGGGATTTTTGCTTTGCCTGTGCGGGCATTATTGCGAGACAATGCTTCATCAAAAGGGCAATCAAAATAATAAGCAATGATTTCAAAGTGGTGGGCAATCGCTTGGCTAATATAAGGTTGGCGATGCTGTGGGGTGGCATTGGTTTTATCAATGACGGTTTTGGTTTTACTCATCAAACAAGCATGAAATAAAATCTGCTCACGACGACGAGTTTTTAGCATATCGCCATTAATACGCATGTGTGTATCGCTAAACTGCTGTTTAAAAAAGGTCGATTTACCCGCCCCTTGAATACCAATAAAAATAATTAGTTGCATGGTTTAATATCTCTTGAATAAAAAAGAGTAAAAGTGATACCCCTCTCTATCCTTCCGCCAAAAGTGGAGGGAATTGTTCCCCCTCCTTCTGGGAGGGGGCTAGGGGGAGGGTAAAATTTTACACTACTTCCACCACCTCACACGCCATTTTCTCGATTTTTGTCAGTTTATGACGCAGGTTCTCTTGTAGTAATTCGACTATATCCTCTGCTAGTTTTCCCTCTATCACCACTTGGATATTATCGTACTCACACTGATAACGGATACGGACACCATCAATTTCTATCACCGCATCGGCATTTAAATCCTCATAATCATGGCTGATGATGTCATGGTGAATTGGTGGAATACATAAATTGTGATAGCTATGCAAATCAGGCTTTCCGCCCAATTCTTCAGTGAGCTTTTGGGTCAGCTGTTGCTGTTTAGCTTTTATTTGTTGATATTCATTTGTGGTGGCATTATTTGCTTTGGCTAATTTATCTTCTAGATACAGCAAAGTTTTTATCTCATCAATATGCAAATCTTGCTGGTCTTTTCGTATCACATAAAACTGTTGCCACTGTCTATTGACTGGTGTTTGAGAAGCACGTTGTGGCTGGCGTTGGCTTAGGTTTTTCCATTTTAAGGTGGATAAATTCAATGCCCATGTATCAATATTTTCTAATAATGGCGTATCCTCGCCAAGTCGCCGTCCACAGCTAATAATGATTTGTTTGTCTTTTAAGGTAGCGGTGTGTTTATTTATCCATGCTATGGGGTGGATATTGTTATGCGTTTCAACCACTCTGATGGCGTAGCTATGGATATTTAACGCATAAACAGGTGTCGTTTGAAAACGTCTGTCTTCAGGGTAACCGAGCGAACCGATAATAATAATCTCATCACCAACCAGTGTGGCACTGTGAAAGTCAGTGGGTGGAAATACGGATTTTGGATAGCCATAAATTTCGATATTACCATCAGGATATTTGACCACCACATCATTATAAATACAAAAATCAGGGTCATAGCTGTCATCAAACTCGCCACCAATAAAGATAATTCGCCCATCTGGCAATGTGGTACGAGTTTGCCCCATACGCTCAAAGCACCACAATGGCACTCTATCATCAAATGGCGTTTCTCGGTCATTTAAGGTGTCATCATGGATTAAATGACGGATTTCCCATGCTGGTAATTCATGTCGAACGACCCATTGCCAATAAGGGTTGGTGAGATTGGTGGGGTTTTGTTGTACTCGTTTATGACGCTCAGGGTACTGCTTAGCGAGTCGATAATCGGCAATAAAAGGGTATTTAAAATCTTGATAGGCTTGCTGAAAGGTGAGTTTTTCACTATCAGATAAGGATTGATATTCGTTAATTGCAGGCTCTAGCCAGTGGCTGTGTTGAGAGTCAGTTTGGTTATTGTTCTGGCTATTGTTTTGGTTGCTATTTTGACAGGAGGTTTGACTGTCAAAGTCAAAAATTGGCGTTTTAGAAGGTTGTAGGGAAGGTGTGATTTTGGAGGTTAAAGAATTTGAGTCGCCAGTAAATTGGTTATCATCAAAATTTTTCTCATTCATAGTTGGCTGTCGTAAACATGACGACAGGGAGGGGTCAGGTTAAAAATAATGCCTTAAAAAATAGCATAAAGTCTATTTAGCAAGGTCTAATTTATAAAGTTAAGATTAAGAACCTGTATTCACAACCCACAATGGTCGCTTTTTGCCTAATATAGACGTACTACTACGTTAAATTTTGGATTAAATAGAATAACTATTCGCCCCAAAATTTGCCTTGTATTACGCCATTTTAGTCTAAAAATCCCCTGATTTTTGATTATGAATACAGGTTCTAACTTTATGCGCTAAATATTAGCAGGTTTTGGGGGTAGGGTGCAATTAGCGTTTGCAGTTTTGTGGTATAACAGTCAGAGGATATGAGTTTCTCAGTTAATGTTAGGATTATTTATGCAACGCTTATTAGACGTTCAGCAAGATTTTTTATCGCAACTAGACATGCTTAATCCAGCCATACACTATAGTGAGCATAGTCAAAGATTTACCATTAAAAAATCAGTCGGAGAAGGTTTTTTTGAGGGACATTCGTTTAATGATATTCATCTGTCTCGGCTAAATTGTCGCTTTGATAAGCCCGTACAGCTAAGTAATCCAGAGTCCTATTTTGTCTATGGCATGAACATAATATTGCAAGGGCATTATCAGTTGAGCTCTAGTGTATTTACTGACAGTCTAAGTCTGACTGCACCGCTGGTATTATTACGTAAAGGCAATATGGGTAGTATACAAGCCAGCATGCCCAAAGGCGTTAGCATAGCAACTTTTGCTATAGATTTTGATGAGACATTGTTACAGCGTTTATTACCACAGCATCTGCAAGCTTACTTGCTACAAGAGCCACAACAGACACCTGTATCTCAAACAGATTTAATCAAAATCAAACCCAAAACCAATGTCAGCAAACAAGACATTGAGCAGTTTTTTAGTCAGCCATCACCGCAAGTGTTGTCTTTTCCATTGCTAGATAAGTTGGATAAGTCCATACTGGCGTTAGCATGGCAAGTATTGGATACCCCTTTCCCACAGCAACCGCTTGATTGGCTAGGGCTACAAGGTCAGGTATTATCTTTTGTCAACCAGTTGTTTACTTGGTTATCTCAATTGACGACATCAAAACAGCCGTCTTTATATCTGCTTAACCAAACGGCATCTGAGCGTGCAGCGATGCAAGCACAGCAGTTTATCAATCGTTGTTATTATCGTAATTTGACTATTAGAGAGCTAGCTTGGCAGGTAGCAAGCAATGAGTGTGACTTAAAACGCTCATTTAAGGCATTAACAGGGCAAACTATTGGGGAATATCGTACTCAAATTCGTATGCAACACGCTTTAACATGGCTGACAGATGCTCCGTTAAAACAAGACAAAGCCAATTTAGCCGAAATTGCTCATCGACTAGGCTATAACAGCACCTCATATTTTGTACGAGTATTTCAAAAATACTATGGTTATCACCCCAAAGAGCATGCTTTTAAAATGAATAGTAATAAAAAACAATAAAATCAAATACTTTCCTTATTTTATGCAATCATTCCTGATAGTCGCAAGCAGGCTATTTAGTCTATAAAAATTAATGATTATCATTACCTAAATTTATTTATCATAATTTAGGATAGTTTGTTATGTCTGCTCATACCTCGCACCCTGTCATCTTTAACTTAGCTCATTTTCGTTACTTTCGTTATTTTCGTTTAAATACATTGTCTATGTCATTATTAACAGTTATGTCGCTTGCCATTTCTACTCAAGCATTGGCACAGGAAAAATCTCTAATTAATCCTGCAACTGACCGTGATTTAAACAATCTTAGTTTAACCGATGAGCTACCCAGCGTGACTTTAGAGACGATTGTGGTCACGGCTCGGGGTATTAATGAGAATATTTTAGATACGCCCTTTGCGGTGACAACTATCAATAATAGCGACATTGAGCAAAAGCAGATGACCCACGTAGAAAATGCCCTGCATAGCTTGCCCAGTGTGGGAATAAATAGCGGTGGTGACCCTGATACGACATTTTTATGGTTGCGTGGCACAGGCTCACTAAGCCGTACCAGTTTGGACGATACTTCTGTTGATGTACGCATTGATGGGGTCAGTAATGGCTTGTTGGGGCTAAGTCGCAATCTGATTGATGTAGAGCGGGTAGAAGTAGCAAAAGGTCCTCAAGGCACGCTGTATGGGCAAAGTGCTGAGGCAGGCGTGGTGACGGTCAAAACTCATGACCCTGAATATTATTTTGAGGCAAATGCAGGGGTTGCCATTGGCTCGCACAATCTTAAAAACGTAGAAGGTGTGGTTAATATACCCATTAGTGACACGGTGGCGGTGCGAGTGGCGGGCATGAGCGAGACGGTTGATGATGAGGTAATTAAGCGAGGTAATAACGAGCCATTAAACAGCAAAAAACGTCAAGGGCTACAGGCAAAAGTACGCTGGCAACAAGACAATACAGATGCAGTGTTTGAGTTGTATCAAGACAAACGAGAAAACTATTTACCCACACTGGTATTTTTAGAAAATAATCAGCCACCCAAACTGACCGCAGGTGATTTGCTATATCAAGGAGAGCGTAAAAATAAAGGAGCAATACTGACGCTAAACCATGATTTTGATAAAGCAAGACTCACCTCTACCACCGCTTATCATCAGCATCAAGGGGATTTAGATAGACCGTCACGCCCCTTAGATTTTGTGCCTGTATTTGCAGGGTTACTGGGGTTACCTGATACATTTGTACCCGTGTTAATGAAGTATTATTCACAAAATCAAAATAATCAAGTTCACCGTCATGATGATGTCAGGCAAGTATCGCAAGAGCTGCGATTATCCTCACCAGAGGATAGCCGCATACAGTGGCTGGCAGGGATTTATTATGCAGATAAACAGCGAGAGTTTATCAATGATGCACGCAACGAAGGATTGACACTACCAACAGGACAGACTTATTTTACCAATCACCCATTTAATGCCTTGCTAACCCATCAATATCATGCTCAAAGTAAGGCGGTGTTTGGTGAGGTTACTTACCCCGTAACTCAAGCTCTCTCTACCATTGCAGGGTTACGTATCAGTAATGAGAAGTTGGATTATGAGGCTCATTGGCAACCCAACCATAACCACCCACAAGCAAGCCAAACTGCAACAAATAACGGCACAGTAGATGACCAACAAAGTTTGAACGAAACCTTTGCCACTGGGCGTTTGGGCGTACGTTATGCCATTAATCCACAATGGCGGGTATATGCGTTGCAATCTCGAGGGCATAAGGCAGGCGGATTTGCTGATTATAGTACCAATATTGCACTCGGGGCAAAGGACGTCCCCTTTAAACCTGCGACCATCAATGCCACTGAAATTGGTAGTAAATATGCCAGTGAAAATGGACGCTTACAACTGGGCGTGGCAGTGTTTAACAACTCTATCAAAGATGACCACATTGCCGTTCCCAAAAATGAAGGCACATTTATTTATGATGCCTTTAATGTCGATAGCCAATCTCGTGGGGTAGAGCTAACAGGGCGTTGGCAAGCCAATAAAAACTGGCAATTAAACAGTGATTTGAGCTATACCGATGCTAAGGTGACTTATGTAGAAGATGGGGTGAGTGCCGATAAAGTCAGTGAGGGCAATCGTATGCCACAAGTACCTTATTTTAGTGGGCGTGTGGGGGTACGTTATCAAAATCATTTGGATAACTTAACTGGTTTGGGTGGTTTTGGCGGCTTAAGTAATGTTAATTGGTATATTGATGGTAGTCTACGCCATGTCGGTGAACGCTATGCTCAAGCTGATAATAAGCTGTTGTTAGACGCTCATAACTTGCTGGATATGGCAGTGGGGGTGCAAGGTAAATTTGGGGATATTCGTATTTGGGGCAGTAACTTAACCGATGTGTCGTATGCTGATGCAGGTGTGTTATCCAATCCAAAAATTGGTGTGATGGGATTATCTCGGCAATATGGTTTGGCATATCGTTATGACTTTTAGTTTTGGTTTAGCGTTGATTTAGCTGTGGTTTGGCATGGTTTTAGTGCGGATAAGTGAAGTTTAATGATGCGTAATACCAATAGCAATACCAATACCAATGAAAATTCTAACGATAGCCCGATACCATGGCGGTTATTTATTAGTATTTATACTACGCAATATATCGGTGTGGCATTTATTTTTGCCTCAGCAGTAGCAATTTTACGTCAGCAAGGCATGGCATTGGATAAATTGGCATGGATAAATATCATTGCTTTACCACTGGCGTGCAAAATTTTTTATGCCCCATTTATTGACCGTTATCGACTAGCTATCATTCAAGGTCAGTATCGCAGTTGGTTACTGGTCGCTCAAGCAGTGATGACAGGGTTGCTAGTTATTATTGGCAAATTGGATATGGTTGGGCAGTTTCATTTAGCACTGGGATTATTATTGTTGTATGCCTTTGCCACCAGTGTACAAGATGTGGCGATTGATGGGCTGGCATGCAAACTGGTTAGCCCAAAAAAACGGCAGTTTGCCAACAGTATTCAGTATGCCAGTAATTTACTGGGGAATGTCATCGGTGGCGGGGTGATATTAATGCTTTATCATTGGTTGCAATGGCAAGGGTCATTCACCTTATTGGCAATAGCGACCAGTATTTCATGGATACAGTTATACTTTTTTAAAGAGCCTACCCTAACGCCCACAGCCAAACTAATCCAACCTATTAAATCAGCCAGCAAATCAAGCAATTTTAGCACTTTATTTAGCCAAATCCGCTTATTTATCCGTCAATGGCGAGGCTGGTTTGGGCTTTTATTGGTGTATCCAATTGGCTTTTCTACCGCTTTTGCCCTATTAAATCCGCTACTGGTAGATGCAGGCTGGGCATTAGCAGATATTGGCTTTGTGACCAAAGTGGTTGGCTCATTGGTAGGCATAATCTCAGCTATATCGGCAAGCATGATTATCAGTCGTTATGGTCGTCAAACAGCATTAATCGCTTTAACTGGAGCTCAAGCAGTTGCCTTAATCATGCTATTACCATTGGCGTTAGGTGATACTCGTATGGTATTTGTTTATGGAGCAGTGATAGCGTATTTTGCCATTAATCCTGCGTTATTGGCTACCTTATCTACCTTGATGATGGACAAAGCCAGCCAAACCGATGCTAAAGCGACCTTTTTTACCTTACAAATAAGCTGTATCAGTGTGATGGGCTTTATTTATGCTGGGCTAGGGTTGGTATTAGCAAAGAATATAGGCTATCTCGGCGTATTAATGATGAGTATTGTATTAACATTGGCTTTGGCGGTTAGCCTAAAGTTTTACTGTAAAACAATGGTAAAAACAAAACACTATAGCTAAATTTTATTTGCTATTTTTGTTAGTCAGTTGGTTTTTAGTTGCTTATCAGTTGTGTAAGGCTGTCCTATAGTTTGCTTGTTTAAAGGCATTGCGATAAGCAAATAAAATACGTTATGATTGATAATGATTCTCATTTTATTGCTTGTATTTTCTATATTAAATAGCCTTTATATTAAAGAGGATTTTTTATGAACTCTCAAAACTCCACTTATCAAAATAGGCAAAATAGCAAACGCACCCCCATCGCTAATCAAGATGAAAAGCTTGATATTATCGAACACATTCACCAAGACCACCCCAAAGAGCTATTGGTCATTGCCAAAAACTATTACCCAGACTATTTTTCTAGTGGGCAATTTAAACATGCTCAAATTGTGGATATTTACCAAGAGGGCATATTATTAAAATTATCAAAGCAAGTACAGACAGATAATGCAGACGATAACCAAGTGAACCAAGCAGAACAAACAGAAAATGAACAGGACGTATTTATTGAGTTTGAATTAGAAGGAGATTTGGAAGAGCAGATTTTATATCTAGCCTATGTGTCAATGATAAAGCAAGGTGAAGAATTTGGTGAAGGCAATAAAAAGCAGTTTTTCACCGTTATTGGTAAACAGCAATTAAGCAAAAATATGATACGCCTAACCATCAAAAGTGACACACCATTACCAATCAATTATGCAGGTTATGCTTATGGTTTTGTACTCAAAACATTGGGTAGAAAAAATAATAATTTGCACCAAAATTCACAAAGTTCAGATAATAAATTATTAGCATTGGCAAAATTAAAGGGACTGTCAAAGCTTAAAGATAACTTGCCTAATTTATCTAATCTACCTACGCCTCCAGATTGGCTAACACAAAAGTTTAATATGGGGCTGTTACAGCTGATGAAACGGCTATCGAGTGAAAATCGGCAACGGCTATTTGCCACATTAAATAAAGACACCCGAGTTTATACCCTGCGTTCGGCATTTAAAAGTAGTGCTGACAGTCAGTTTTTGGATATGGGTTATGTTGATGTGTTTGTACATGGGGGTAGTGCAGGCAGTCGCTGGATTGATGGCTTACAGTTGGGTGATATCATCAGCAGTCGTAACCAAACGTCTGATAGGCATGAGCATTTAGCCAAAGGGCAAGCGGTATTAATCGCCGATGAAACCGCTTATCCTGCGGTCGCTGGGATTTTGGAGACATGGCAAAACCCAATACCACCACATTTGATTGTGATTAGCAGTGATAAAGAGGAACAAAGCTATTTTGTAGAGAATCACTTTGCAGAAAATAGTTCTGTAAACGGTATTGGACAAAATCTGCCAGAAAATTTAAAAAGTATAAGTATTCATCGCATTATCTGTCCTAACACTGAGCAAGGCAAACAAGTGATAGAGGTACTAAAAACTCTTGATAATATTGAGGTTAGCTGGGGAGCGTTAGAAAATAATGGCGCAAAACAGGTGCGTCATTATCTACGTAATGAGCGCAAGCTGACTGGCAAAAATAATCGAATTAAGGGCTATTGGCGCTTGGATAAGTAAGCTTGGATAAGTAAAAGGGTAATTTACAATAGCACACCTTTAGCCTGATTTTGTTTTTTATTGACGGCAACAAAAGTAGAGGCAGAAGTTTGTTGATTGGACACAGATAAAGATAGATTAGATGAGCCATTTGAGTCATCTATACCCAAACTTGCTAGCAACTCTTCGTCATCATAATCAATGTCATCATCGTCAAAGTGGTTCATGCCACAAGCATTGCACATAGTCATTCCTTACTTTCTTTTAATCTAAAACTTTTATCTGGTCAAATTAAGATAGTGTGGTTACTTCATCTCTGCCACTATCTTAAATCGACCATATACCAACGTAAATTTAGCTTAGCGTTTTAAGCCAAATTTACGTTGTTTTTTGTTGTTAATCTCAGTGAGGGCATGTTCAATTTCATCATCTGTTAAACTTGCGACCTGTTCCAAGATTTGCATCATACTAGGGCTAAGTACATAGCGAGCATGACGGGCAATGTCTTGAATACGATGATCAAATCTTAGTAGAGCAGTCTCTTCTTCTTTTTGTAGATAATCCAGACGGATTAGTGCATTAACAAAGCTAGTAAATAGGGCGGGATCAAAAAAGTCTGGAATACCATCAGCATAGAGTACAGACAGACGTTGCCCTAATAGATGTCCTAAATCAACCACTTGTTGTGCAGTTAGGTTACCTGAGCCTTGTTGTGCTAATAGTGCAAGGGTCATAAAGTAACGTTCAAGGCTTTGCTCAATTGGTGCAGCTAATACAGCAAGTTGTTGATAAGATTTACTATTAATTTCAGGAACACCAAGCATGTCATTCCCAAGATCAATAATTAGTCCATGCTCAATTAGATTATCAATTTTTTGATGAACAATTTCTGTTAGGTTACGGGCAGGATAGTATAAAAATAACTCACTTTGTAAAAATGGATACAACTGTATAACAATGGTATCTAGGCGTTTGCGCTCAATGCGATTATTGCGAGCGACCAATGCCGCTAAGAAAGATAGTAGGATAAATACATGTAGAATATTATTGCGGAAATAGCTGAGTAGTGGTGCTTGTTTATCCGTAATTTGAATGATATCACCGAGGATATGCGGTGTACGCTCGATCAGTTTTAGCTTGATGCCATAATTAATGATCGCTTGTGGTGACATATCTGTCACAGTGGTATCGCTATCATAGGGTAATTCTTTGGCAAGCCGTTGATAGAGAGCGATTTGCTCACGGCAGATGTCTTCATCTAAAGCTGCTTTAGGGGCAGATAGTAGCACTAAGGATAATAAAGAAACAGGATTGACCACAGCGGCTTTGTTAATATGCTGCATGACTTTGATACCGATATTGTCAATCATTGCTGTCGCATTATTGTCCAGTGGGGTATCCGTTCGATCGCTGGGTAGGCTTTCTGGTTCAACATCAAACTTTTTCATAAAGTCACTCAGATGCAGTGGCGCACCAAAACTTAAATGCACATGCCCAAAGATGCGTTCAATTTTACGGCTGACTTTAAGTAGACCTAGTATTGATTCGGATTCTTTTGGCTTACCTTTTAGCTCACCAATATAAGTACCGCCTTCCATGATACGCTCATAGCCAATATAGGTGGGAATAAAGACCACAGGTTTGGTGCTATGGCGTAGTTGACTGTGTACTGTCATTGCCAGCATACCCATTTTGGGAGGTAGAAGACGACCTGAGCGAGAACGACCACCTTCGATAAAGTATTCTAATGGTGTATTTCGAGTAATAAGCGTATGCAGATACTCTCGCAATACTGCTGTATATAGAGCATTACCTTTAAAGCTACGGCGGATATAAAATGCCACCGCACCACGCAGTATGGGGCCAAGAACAGGCACATCAAGGTTATTGCCTGCTGCCACATAAGGTATGCTTAATCCTCGTTTATAAATTACATAAGACAGCAGTAGATAATCAACATGGCTACGATGACAGGGAACATAAACTAATTCATAATCAGTTGCCAGCTCACGTACTCGATCAAAGTGATGCACTTCAACCCCATCATAAAGCTGTGTCCATAGCCAGGTTAAAAAGCGATCAAAAAAACGTATGATGGGGTAGGAGTAATCGTTGACAATTTCATTGGCATAACCACGTGCGATACGACGTGCGTCTCGTAGAGGGATATTTTCACGCTCAGCTTCTTGCTCACACGCATGTTTAATGGCAGGTGAATAAATCAGCTTATCGACCAGATTACGTCGATCTGATTGATCTGGACCTAGCATGGTTGCCCGCTGTTTATCGAGATAGTGTTTGAGACTTTGTTGTACTAAGCGGGTTGTCTCAAGGTTGGCATCGTGCTCATTAATCAATGCGGTTGAGGCAGATTCTTTTGAGCTAAAACTGTGCTTACTATTTAGATCAGACGTGGGTATTTGACAGTCTTTGATTAACTGTTGCAATGGCTGCGCTGTGTGAAATTGTACAAAAGTATCTCGTCCCATCACACCGATATTAAATAGCTGTTTGGTGATGCTAGGGTCTTCCCAGTTATCTGCCATTAACAGTTTGAATAAAGAGTCTTCTTTTTCGGGTGCACGTCCCCATAGTATGGTGACAGGAATTAGATCAATTTTCAGCTCAGGATACTGACGGCAGGCGTGGATCAGTCGAATGAGCCTTGGTGAGATCTGTGAGTCTTTTGCATTGGGGTGGTGCAAAAATATGATGGCGGCATTTTCATCAATGTGATGCACACTATCTTTTACACCAACCAAAGCAGGTGGCAGATTGTATTCATGAGTTTGTAAATCGATCAATATACTATTGGAGCGTGAATACTCTTGTAATACATAAAAAGTCAGTGTCTGCTCATTTTCGTTTGCTTCTGGTAGATCACCAAATACTTTGGGTTTTACTGCCACACTCAATACCTGACCAGATAGCTTACGATACATCTGATGCACAGGGTTACCTCCCATTGTTACTGGCGCAGGTGGTTTTTGTGTTGTTTTTGGTGTCGCTGCTTGAGGGTGTGTTTGCTTGGGTAGCGACTGTTTTTTTAATGTGTTTTTTAACTTAGTTTTTAAAAAGTTGGTCAGCATGAGTCGATATCAAACTTCGTTGCAAAAGATGTGCTTATGATGCCATAATTTTGCTTAAAGTGATACGCTTGTGGTTTTAGTTTCATAGCCAAATATGTGATAAAAAGAGTGTGAATTATTTATAATAGGACTTACGTAAAAATACAATATTAGCCTTATAAAGTGACTGGGAATTATATTGAGCCTTTGGAACTATGTACAGCTAACCCACCTTATAAATAAAAAGCAACGATTATCAGTCACCGACAATCTATAAAATTGTGTAACTGCTATCTAATCATCGTTTGTTTATAAGTTTGAGTATCAATATGATAATGTCTAAACAGTTAGATGTACTGTAATAAGTATCATTATTAACTACATATTAGTAATAGGAATATTAGTAATTAAAAAAAGTTAAACAAAATTAAAAAAAGTGTAAAATAGGGTGTAGGCTTCATTATAGTGAACTTTTAAGGACATAAATTTTTAAGTTTTTTATGCGCTAGATGTTTATTATTGCTATGTTATATCGTTATATATAAGACATCACACCCTAATAATTATTACTGATGGTTCTGAAGATACTTATTTATATTACAGTTGCATTTTTATTCAGTGTTAGCTATTTTGATTATAGTTAAAGCGTCTGTTGTCCTATTCATATTGAGTACCAGTGAGTGGTTTTAGTCAGCAGTCCGATTCTTGCCTATTGTTACAGTCTGCTGTTGTGGGCTGATATTTATTTAAAAACAAGAGAGTGATGTTTTATGTCAGATAAGTCTTTTGCTAATCCTATGCCAGTCGATTACCAATTATTGGTCAAACAGTTGTTAGAAACATTGCAACTCAAGCAAATAGCAGCAGATGTCTTTGAGGGACAAAGTTATGACTACGTTGGTAAACGCATTTTTGGTGGACAGGTATTGGCACAAGCATTGATGGCAGCATCACACACATTGGATACTCCAAAGCCTTGTCACTCTTTTCATAGTTATTTTTTACGTGGCGGTAATATCAATCAACCAGTGATTTATCGAGTACGTAGATTGCGAGATGGTCGTAGTTTATCTGCACGTGAAATCACAGCGGTACAATATAAAGAGGGGCTTGAGGGTGAGCGCATCGAGCAGCGTATATTTTGTATGATGGCATCTTTTTCACCGATGGAAGGCGGTCTTGATTATCAAGAAGACATGCCTGCTTATCCACCACCAGAAGATCTATTAGCAGAGCAACAGCTTAAAGAGCAGTTTGTTGGTAATGTGCCTGATGCGCTAAAGGCTCGCTTTATGCGGCAGCGGCATATTGAGATTAAGCCAGTTAAGCCTCGTGATCCAATCAATCCTAAACAAATACCACCAAAACAAGCCAACTGGCTGTGTATTAAAGCGTTGGGTACACAGTCGGTCGCTGTACAGCAAGCTTTATTGGCTTTTTCATCGGACTTTTATTTGATTGGTACGGGTTTGATGCCACATGGGATTAGCTTTATGACCAAAGGTTTGCAAGCTGCTAGTATCGACCACTCGATGCATTTTCATCGTGCTTTTGATCTCAATCATTGGCTGCTTTATGATATGTGGAGTGATACCTCTGCTAACTCCAAAGGTCTAAATCATGGACAATTTTGGCAAGATGGTAAGCTGGTTGCAACTGTACAGCAAGAAGGATTGATGCGTTTGCGCTGATATGCGGAGAGATGACCATAACTGATAATATAGACGGCGTTATTCGCGATAAATTCATATTTTATCTTCTTACTTTGCTACTGCTGTCTTTTAATATCTGTCTCCACGCATATGTTTTGAATTTTTGGCTTAATATTAAGTAAAATCGTTTATTATTCACTTAACTTAAAATTAATTAGTTAAATAAATTAATATATGACTTTTTTCAAACTGTAGTTGGCTCAATACAAAACTGGCACAAAGTCAAATTTGCTCGCAGTACTACTTGTACACCTTCGCTCGTTTTCCTTGTAACAATATTATTTTGAATTGACTATATACCTGTGAAGTCAGGAAACGAATTAAAATCAGTTCCTCCTTCTTTTTTAAGAAGGAGATTAGGACGACGGGTTGTAGTTGAGAGCGAGGTATCAGTAATATGGTGATATTATGTAGAAGTATATTATTAAGAATGTAGCAGTCAAAGCTTGTTTTGATGAGCATTTGGTAAAGACAGTGATTAAAAACTGTGTAACTGGATATTAAGCCGGCAAACCTTGATTAATCAGATATATATTTATTATATGATTTTACCACTTGATGTAAATCAGTATCATGAAATATATTTTCATAACGTACTTTTGCACCTCTCCAACGATGATTAAACCATTCATCTACTTCTTCTATTCTATCTTTTGAATGATTTACTGCTTTATAGTTTTCGGTAGAGCCAAATCTATCAAATATTAATTTTTTAGGGTTTGCAGGGTGAATACCAAACTCATCTAAACATAAAGCTGCATCACTTGCCCATAGATTTGCATGGTCATGAATTAAGCAAGGAATTATTTTATATAAATCTATCCAATTAATATAACCCGTTATTTTAGAGTATTGGATAAGCTCATCAAGATATTTAACATTATCAGTTAAAATAAAATCTGCTTCAAATTTACTTGCAATAAAATTTTCAATAACATAGTAGCCATCAAACTTTAATAAAGCTATAGGAAACTTACCTCCACTCAACTTCCTCACATTAGTTAAATTATTAATATCAGAAACTTCTGACCAATGTTCCTCTGTTAGTAACAACCAGTTATCAATAAATTGATTTTGATAATTTTGCCAAAAATAAAATCTATTTAAAGTACGATTATATAATCTAGATTTTCGTTTTTCTGCTTTATTAAAATCTAACTCTTTATCTAAAATCTCATGATACTTTTTATCAGCTTCATAATCAGCAAGCAATTCTATCACATTTTTTAGTTGATAGTAATTTCCAGAACCTAACCAGCAACGTAATACTATTCGATATTCATCACCTAATAACTCAAGAAACCTTGGTTCTAAGTTTTTTTTCTTTAGCCATTCAAATATGGTGTCAAAAGGTTCAATTTTCTTTTCAAGTTTTGATAAGTTTGAGTTGGACTTACCCCCAAAAAAAGGATGGTCAAAAATCATTTTTGCTTGCTCAACAGCAAAGTTTAAGTCTTTCTTACGACTTAAAAAATTTAATATAGGTTGTCGATAATCTTTGAGCGAGGTCTTGGAGTTAGTAGATAACTTAAAATATTTACCAATCCATATCTCACGGCTATTTTCTCGTAATGGCTTAGTGCTTGGTAGATTATAACGAGATAATAATTTATCTACTGTTATTTTATACTCAAAAGCTAAGTTAGCTAACTTGTTGGCATTTTTTTCTAACAAAGCAATGACTAACTTTTGATGTATTTCGTCATGCCAAATTTGTTGTAGAGCATATTTTTTAAGTTCATTTTGTAAGTTACTAAACATGCTTTGACTATTAGCTGACTGCTGGTTTTTTAGGCTATCTTGCATAACGTCATGTAAAACAAAGAGCAGGCTCATATTCAATACTCCTGTATCTCCTTGTGTTTTGCTATAAAATGCAGATACCCACCAATTTTCAGCCACTTTTTTGGCAATATTATTATCTAACCATTGTATATCTGGAAAAATGATTAATGATATTACATCAAGAATATTAAAGTCCTCAATATAACCCTTAGTTAATTTATTAAAGCTATTATTTGCTTGTTTTTTTAAATCAATATCATCAATATTAAATCCTAACTTACTTAAATCCATATGTTTCCATGGTGTAACTTCAAATAAAGAAGGCAGCGGTTTTACTTCTTTTAAATTACTAGTTGTAATATGGTCAAAATTTATTTTAAATATAGACATTATTTATTCCTTACGGTGTATCTAGACCATTCGCTTCATTTTGAGCTTGTTTTGCTCTTTTATCAATTATTCTTGCTGACTTGTCAATATCATCATTTCCTGTATTAGCATTTTCTGCTAAAAAGTTGGTTTGTCTAAAGTTAAACTTAAAAACAATCTTTCTATCTTTAGGATTTTCCACTTCATCTTGTCCTACAGTATCATTTTCACCTCGTCCAACCGCAGTGAGTTTTTGTAAAAATTTTTCTTTATTATCAAACTGCATATTATCAATATAAATTAATACTGCATTAGCACGACGTGTACTTAAATCCATATTATAAGCATAACTACCTACTCTATCTGTATGTCCTTCTACAATTAAACGAGTAATTAAGTCTTGTTGGTTAGGATCTAACTCTTTAAAAATAGCATCAGCATAGATAGGAATAAAATTATCTAAAAAATCTCTACCTTGTTCTGTTAAAGTATCTTGACCGAATTCAAATGCAAAATCAGTTGGAATATTAATATCTCCTGTTTTTGGATCAATGGTTGCATTAACATCTTTTGCTTTTAAAACTTCTTGTACATCATGGATAATAGCAACTTGTTCTTTATCTTGATTGACTAAAATGGCAATACTGATGGTCAAAAATATTGCCATGAGTCCTGTCATTAAATCAGATAAAGCAATCCAAGTAGTGGCATCTTCTTCATAATCTTGTGGTGACTCTTCATTATAAAATAACATCTATATATTCCTTGTTTAGTCATCATTATGATTAGAGTTTTGAAGGCTATTGGCTAAGACAGATAGTGCAGTTGCTAGCTCTTGTATTTTAGTATTAATGTTATCATTTAATAAATTTATTTGGTTGATATAACTTTCATTTAAATGTGAGAAAGATTTATCAAATTCTGAAATGATATCAACACCTAATGTTTGTAAAGCTTTATTGATTTTTTCCATTTCATTGTTGGTTGTTTGAATATCTTTAATATAACCAGACTTTCCTTCATTTAAGGTAGTAGCAATGGTGGTCATCTCGTTAAGTAAAGGCTTATAAGTTTGTGTGGTATCATGTTGAATATTTTGTAAATCTTGGTTGATGGATTGTTGGGTGCTATGTAGCTTTTTCTGTTCATCAGTCATATTAATAAACTGCTGGTTAAGTTCGTTTGCAGTTTGTTGTAATGCTCTGTTTTGTTCACCCAAGGTTTTTTCTAGCTCTTTATTTTGTTGCTCAAAAAATTCAGTTAAGCTTTCTTTATAGGTCTCTTTAAATGCAGTGAGCTGCTCTTGTAAGATAGTTGATGAATTTTCAATTGTTTCGTGAATATTTCCTAATGAATTTTTTAATTCATCTGAAGTTTGGCTCATTAAGTCAGCAGCTCTAGTACCTGTTTCCTCTAGTTCTGTATTCATACGATTTAAATGAGTATCCATATTTTTATTAAACTCAGATAAGATTCCTTTTAAATCTGTTAATACATTTTCTGACATTTTTCCAATAATTTCACTCATTTTTGTTTGAGTATCATTTAATGTTTTATTCATTTCAATCATGGCTAAACTGATTGCATCTGTTAATGCAGTCTGTGCCGCTCTCATACTGTTAGTAATAGCGGGTTCAATTTTAGCTAAGTTGTCTGATAAATCTGCATTGAATTTATCCAAGATATTACTTTGTTTATCTTGAATACCTCTCATATCAATGACTAACTGTTCTGTATTAGCAGTAATTTTATCAACGGTATCTTTCATACCCTCAATAATACCCTTTATATCGTCTCTAGTTTGTTGTAGTTCACCATTCATCTCTTTCATGGTTTCTCTTATGGCTGTGGTCAATGAGCTTTCTGCATTACTCATACCACGTTTAATGGCAGGTTCAATACCGCTTAAACTGATGGCTAATTTATCATTAAACTCTGATAGCATATTTTTTTGCTCAGTTTGTAGAGTTTTCATACTATCAACAGTTTTTCCCATCTCAGTAACTAAGGATTGGGTTTGGTCTGTTACTTTATTCATGGTATCAGTGGTCTTATTCACAGCTTCAATTAGTTTGTTATTAGTTTCATGGCTATTATTAACGGCTTTAGTAACAGCTAATACTGAGCTGTTGGTTGTTTTTATTTCCGCTTTAATAGGTTCTAATACTTCTGATTTTAAGTCCTCTAATAAGCCCTTAATTACTTCACTATTATTTTTTTCAAGGCTTTGGCGAATGTCCTCAAGTGGTTGTGCTAATGCATCTTTAACAGCAATGCCTACTTTTTGAGATAGGATATCACTGAGTCTATCTATATCATTACCAGTCTCTATTTGTTTAATGGCAATACTCATTTCAGAGATGGCCGTATTCATATTAGCAAATAGGTCTTGTTGTTGCTTAGTTTGATATTTTAGTATTTTTACTATGCTATTAAGTGATTCATTGAGAGATTTAGATTGATTATTGCTTTTATCTAGATTATTTTTTGAAATATCTTTAATATTATTTAGAGCGTTTATGACTTCATTTTGACTTTTACGATTGTTCTCTTGCTGTTCCTCCCATTCTTCAACTCTAATCTCTTGATAGGCTTTGGCTCTTATATTATTTGCAATATTAATTAGAAAATTTGCCATCATAAAAAATACGGCACTACCAATACCTAAGATAGAATATATAAATACAGGTTGTAATTCGCTGATAAAATTGCTAATTTGCGAGGGGTCATTAAGATTAAATTCTTTTAAAGCAACGGTTAGCCCATAGAATGTGCCGAATAGACCAATTGCAGTCATAATACTAGGTGCAGGTTTAACAATACCTGAAAAAATTTTATCAAAGTATGCAAAAGCAGGACGAGCAGATAGCAAATAACAAATAATAAAAGCAATAAAGGTGATAGAAAAAATATCAAAGAATATTGACATTGTTTTATATATAAAAGGTAAGTGTTCTTGTGCTTGTTGTGATATATTTTGCCAAAAATCAGGCAGGAAAAATGAGAAAAACCAGCTCATAAGATTCATATAAATTATCCTAAGTTAGTTAAATAATTTGAAAAAATTGTAACTCTTCATCAGTAAAATACTGAATTAATTTCTGTTTGGGAATGTGGCAACGATATTTACCCTCTAAATCTTTACTTTCTAGACTATAGATTTCACCTGTTTCATTTGGGTCTAGTTCAATAATAATGGGAGATTCTGTAAGTATTGTTGTTTGGTGATAAGCTAACCGTAATGCCATAATTTGGCAGTTATCTTTTTGTTGGGTTAGTAATCTTATTTGCTGTTGATAAAACTCTAATTTGCATTGTTCAAGTGAACTAATATTTTCTTTTTGTTGTAGAACTTGATATTTATTTTCTGTATCTTTCCATTGGTTATTAAAGTTTGCTGCTTGTTTTATCCAATAATTGATGGTGAAGTTGTTATTTATTTTGGTAGATAAATTTATATTCATGTTTAATCCCTATTGAAAGTTAAGAATTTAATTTTATTGAAGAGAAAAAAATAATGGGTCTACCAAGTTAGATATTCTTATTTAGGATAAGTATATTTTATCTAATAAAAAAAGACTATCTAAACTTGTATTAGATAGTCTTTTTCAATGAAACTTAGTATGACTGTATATTATTAGTTAAATCTACCAAATTAACGCTGAAGCACTGCGCTGAGTGATAAATCCATCAGGGGTTTGACCATTATTGGCTTGCCAACGGGCAAAAGCTTTGCGAGTATTTATTCCAATGACACCATCAACACCATTGGTATCATACCCAGCATCGGTTAAGCGTTGTTGCAATGTCTGAACTTGATATGTTGATAATGGTCGCTCATAACGAGGCCATGCTTTTTGTAGACCACCTTGCCCTGCAATGGCTTTACCAAGTAAGCTGACCCCCAGAGCATAGTTTGATGAGTTGTTATAGACCTTAATAACGTCAAAGTTTTTGCTCAGCAGTAGGGCAGGACCATCTTGTCCTGCTGGTAACCATAGCTCAAGTGGCGTATAGGCATCGATATAATTACCATTTATCGCAGTGATGCCAAGTGCTCGCCACTGATTAAATGCTTGCTTAGTCCCCACCAAACTATAGTCAAAGTTACTGGGTAACTGTACTTCGTAAAAAGGTGCTAAACCACGTACCCAGCCTGAATTGCTAAGGTAGTTGGCAGTTGATGCCAGCGCATCGGCAGTAGACCAAGGGCTACGATGACCATCGCCATCACCATCAACGCCTTGAGCCAGCCATGTTGCTGGGATAAACTGTGTTTGTCCCATACCACCTGCCCATGAGCCTTTTAGCTGCGAAGTATAGACATCACCACGTTGGATAAGGTCTAACATGGCTAATAGTTGTGATTCAGCAAAATTTTGGCGTCTGCCATCATAGGCTAGGCTGCTTAGCGCACTGGGTAAATCAGTTTTACCAGTCACAGCACCGTAGGCAGATTCCATGCCCCAAATACCAGCAATAATCTCCGCATTAACCCCATATTGTGACTCTAAACGTGATAATAAGGCTTGTTGATTGGCAAAATTACGTCGTCCACTATTGACTCTGCTATCATTTACTGCTGAGTCGGCATATTCCCACGGCATTTTGGAGAATTCAGGCTGTCCTGAGTCTAGTGATAATACTTGATGGTTCATCTGTGCAGAGCTCATAAGCTGTTGTACTGCATAGCTGTCATAGCCTGTAGCGATGGCGCGTCTAGTAAAATCTGCTTTCCAATCATCAAAGCTGTGATAGCTTTTTTGAGGTTGAGGTTGAGGTTGAGGTTGAGGTTGAGGTTGAGGTTGAGGTTGAGGTTGAGGCTTGGGTTGTGGTGTTGGCGTAATGGTGGTGGTTTGTTGAATAACGGTAGCCTGTGCCACAGTGGGTTTTTGTGGTACGACAGGTCTGGGTGGCTGAGTGACGACCACATTTGGTACAGGGTGCTGTTGTGGTGATGGTTGACTGGCACAACCTGAAAGCAACAATAAAAGGCTAAATGAATAAATGGGCGTGTGTTTGGTTAGCATAAGGGCTTCTCTATCTCTATATCATTAATGTTTGATTCTAAATACCCATAAATTGGATGTAATAAAACCTTTAAAATCCGTAAAATAACACCACCTATTCTGTGGTTTATATATGATCATCGGTTTCGTTTTTCATTATGTTATTAATTAACAGTTTCTAGGAAGTTTATCATGATATTTAAAAAAAACCATCTATTGCTCACAAGCTTATCCCTGTCTATGGCATTTTTGGCTGCATGCCAACCAAATAATACAGAAGAAACCAACCATACAGTAACAACAGACACTCAGCAATCAACTACTGATATGCAATCCCAAGCTACTACAGCGACAATAGAGGAACATGATCATCATGATATGCACGCTACGACAGATAATGAAGTAGAGCAAGCCTATATGCAAAGTATGTCACAAATGCATGATGATATGATGGCCGGCATGATGGCAAATGACCCTGATGTGGCATTTGCTAAAGGTATGCTGCCGCATCATAAGGGTGCAGTGGCGATGGCAGAGGTACAGCTAAAATATGGTAAAGATGCGACCATGCGTAAGCTTGCCGAAGACATCATCAAAGCCCAACAAGCTGAAATCAAGCAGATGCAAAACTGGATAAGTGATCATCCTGATACAGACAAACAAGATAATACCGAAGCGATGCAACAGGCTTATCATGAAAGTATGCAGGCAATGCATGGCGATATGATGACAGGTATTAGCGAGCCTGACCCTGATATGGCATTTGCCAAAGGCATGCTACCGCATCATGAGGGCGCAGTGGCGATGGCAGAAGTTGAGCTAAAATATGGTAAAGATGATGCCATGCGAAAATTGGCAGAAGATATTATTGCCGCACAGCAGTCTGAGATTGAGCTAATGCAAAGCTGGATAAGCGAACATTCATAATAGCTAAATAGCTAAGCTAAAACTCATAACATACTAACAGTGTGATGGTAGTTATGAGTCGTTATAAAGTTGCTAATACTTTTAGCATTGCTTTGGGTAATCCCAAAGATTTGGCATGGCTATCATCACACCATATAAACTGAATATCAGCTTTGGTTAATTGCTTGCATAACTCATCAGCTTGGCTGTTATCCAATATCAATAAAACTGGGCTTAAATACCAATGGAAATGGGTTAACGTATGTTTGATAGAGTCTTTATCGGCTGATTGTTTATTGGTATTTGTATCGCTGATATTCTTATTTAAGTTCTTATTTAAATGTTTGTCTAAATACTTATCTAAATAGGCATTAATAATCTGCTCAGCAAGGGTAAACTCTGCTTCATAAGCCTTATCTTCTTTGCTAGTGGCTAACACCTTTTTGCCTTGTGTTTTTTGCACAAACTGCAAAGGTAAACTCCATAGCCCACCCCAAATTCCAGACTCAGGACGCTGTAGCCACAACACCTGCCCTTGTGGATTGGTTAATAATAAAACATCGCTATATTTGCTTGGTTTCGGTTGTTTTTTGGCTTTTACAGGATAGGCAGTCTCACAGCCTTGTTGATGGGCGATACAATCATTTTGCAGTGGACACAGTAGACAAGCAGGTTTGGTGCGGGTACATAAGGTCGCCCCCATATCCATCATCGCTTGCGCAAATTCACCACTTTGCAGATTGGGAGTAAGACGTTCAGCCAATGCCCATAACTGTTTATTGGTTGCCGATTTGGTAATGTCACCATTAATGCCTGCCCAACGAGTCAGTACGCGTTTGACATTGCCATCACAAATCACCCCATAGCCATGCAACCCCATCGCTACAATCGCTCCTGCGGTTGAGCGTCCTACCCCTGATATACCCTCCCAATCAACAACGGTTTGCGGAAATTCGCCAGTCTCATTGATAATCTCAACCAACTGTTTTGCGCCTTTGTGCAGGTTTCTGGCTCTGGCATAGTAGCCAAGTCCTGCCCAATGCTCAGCAACCATATCCCAATCGGCACTAGCTAAATCCTGTACGGTCGGAAATGAGCTGATAAATCGCTGAAAATAAGGGATAACGGTGGTGACTTGCGTTTGTTGCAGCATCACTTCTGATAGCCAAACGATATACGGATTTGGATTGTCGGTTTTGTGCTGTTGCCACGGTAGGTCGTGGCGACCATTATCAGCAAACCAAGCCAAAATACGTGGTGCAAAGCTATCTAAGGCTTTGTCTGGTTGAGAAAAGCGAGTTTGTGCAAAGTTGGCTTGAGAATTACTGGATTGTGGAGAGTCAGTTTTGGATTCGGTTTTGGAGATGATAGCTGGCAAGAAAAATCCTTGTGGCTTTATATATTGAGAGTTGGGTTATTGATAAAAGGGTATTTTAGCATTATTTGATACATTCGATTTTTGCAATTTATTTGTCATTTGCGATTCTTTCTTGCCCGCAATTTACGTTGTTTTTTCTCTTCTAATTTGGCTTGTTTTTTTGCTTCAGCTTTTGCCCGTATCTCAGCGACCAATACTTCCTCTTGCTCACGCATTTCTGGCGTTTCCATCGTAATACGTCCAATCGTGCCACTGCGTAGCTCATTAATCAGTATTTCAGAAATACGTTGCATATCGACCTGATTGCCCGAGCGGATACAGCCACGATTTCTCCCTGCCATTTCCAAAAATACCCAGTCATTTTGAGGCAGCTCATCTATTTTATAGCGGGCTTGTAATAGCTCAGGATAGGCTTGCAGTAGATATTCGGCAGTATAGCTTGCCACATCTTCATAATTAAAGGCGGTATCTCGGATTGCACCTGTAGCAGCAAGTCGATAGCCAGAGTTAGGATTTTCTATTTTTGGCCACAGCATTCCGGGAGTGTCATAAAGCATGATGTCTTCGTCAATTTTGATAAGTTGCTGTGACTTGGTGACGGCAGGTTCATCACCTGTTTTGGCAATACGTCGTCCTGCTAAGTTGTTAATTAAGGTAGATTTTCCCACATTAGGAATACCCATAATAATGGCTTTAATTTGTCGTCCTGTGCCAACTTTATTGGGAACAAGTTTTTTGCAAAGCTCAATAATTTGCTTTACTTGTGTTGCTTTGTCAGTATCACAAGTCAGTGTTTTTACTCCTGCTTCTTGCTCAAGATAGACTTGCCACTGCTTGCTCATATCAGGGTCAGCAAGGTCAGCTTTATTTAAAATTTTGATGACGGGTTTTTCGCCACGTAAGGTTGTTATCATGGGGTTATCGCTACTATAAGGAATACGAGCATCCAGCACTTCGATAATCACGTCCATTTGTGGCATGATTTCTTTAATCTCATTGCGGGCTTTGTTCATATGCCCAGGAAACCATTGGATACTGGCTTGATTCATCATTTGTCTCATTTTATTGCTATTAAGGGGCTAGGTGAGATTAGTAAAACTAGTTAATTAGTAAAATTAGTTAAACTGGTTAAATTAAATAGGGCCCAGAGTTTACCCTAAGTATTGTTGTAACCATACTACTGCTTCATCTGGACTATACACAGGCGTGCTAGAGGCTGTGAAGTCTTTAGTATTTCGGATGATAATGACGTCTATAGTCGGCTCAATACAAAACTGTTACGTCGTCAAACTCGCTCGCAGTACTACTTGTACACCTTCGCTCGTTTTCCTTGTAACAGTATTATCTTGAATTGACTATATTCCCACAGCCGTTGCTGAACAAAAAATCACCGCATCTTCAAAGTCTTTGGCATTGGTTTGTTGGGCTTGTTGTAATACAAACTTGTTTACTGCGGTGATGTCAAATAAATCCAAAAGATATTCTATGGCAGTGTTTACTCTAGATTTATCATAAAACTTTGTCAATAAAAAATAGATAGTGGTTATTGAGTTGGCACATATAGTCAATTCAAAACAAAAGAGTTATAGTAAGGACAAATATCATAAAATAATTTAGATAAATCGTTTTCTAACCAACCTTTACGTAAAGATTTCACGTTTCCCCACTTCTTTTCAATAGGATTTA
>NZ_VFYU01000024.1 GCF_021012795.1 Psychrobacter sp. I-STPA10
GGGTTTGGGAGGGGTCATATATCAATTTAGTAAAATAAGTTGAGAGTGAGGTTTTATATAGAAAAATATATAGACAAGGTTTAACCATTCGTATTTGATACATTATCCATATAGGTAGATAGATATTTTATGAACAAACCACAAATATTAATGATGGCAGCAGGGACAGGCGGGCATGTGTTTCCTGCTTTGGCAGTAGCAGAAGAATTAACCCGTCGTGGTGCAGTGATTCATTGGCTGGGTACACCCAATGGCATGGAAAATGATTTGGTACGTCCCAAAGGTTATGCTTTTCATAGTATTGAGATGCAAGGGCTGCGCGGTAAAGGCATCGGACGAGTACTTAAAATGCCATTTACCTTATCTGCGGCGACCATGGCGGCGGTAAAAGTGATTAAAGCAAATAAAATTGATGTGGTCGTTGGTTTTGGGGGATATGTCACCGCACCAGGTGGTCTGGCAGCAAAAGCAACAGGCGTACCGCTGATTGTCCATGAGCAAAATGCCATTGCGGGTATGAGTAATCGTTATTTGGCAAAAATGGCAACTAAAGTGCTACAAGCATTTGAAGATACCTTTGGTGATAGCACGGCCAAAGAAAATCCCAAATTGGTGACAGTAGGTAATCCTGTTCGAGCAGAAATTATCGCCATAGAGCCGCCAGAAGTTCGCTATAACGTGGAAGATAACAGCCCGCTGAAACTCTTGGTGGTTGGTGGCTCATTGGGTGCACAAGTATTAAACGAAACCATTCCTGCCACGTTGGCATTAATTGATAAGCCATTCAATGTGCGCCATCAGTGTGGACAGAAAAATGTTGAGTCAGCTCAGGCGAATTATGCACCATTAACTGACAGTCCACATCAAGTCACTATCCTGCCTTTTATAGAAGACATGGCAGCGGCGTATGCGTGGGCAGATTTGATTGTTTGCCGAGCAGGAGCATTGACAGTAACAGAGATTCAAAATGTTGGTTTGGCAGCCATTTTTGTACCATTGCCACATGCAGTTGATGACCATCAAACCGCTAATGCCCGCTTTTTGGCAGTAGAAGATGCTGCTTATCTGGTGCCACAAAGCAAATTTAATGTTGAATACCTCAAAGAGATATTATTAGATTTAGATCGCAATAAATGTCTTGAGATGGCTAAAAAAGGTAAAGCAACTGCCATACCTGGTGCGACCATGCGGACTGCCAATGAAATTATGGCTGTTTTACCCACTGAGCTATAAATTTAGCTTATTTTGTGTGATTTAGTCTTAATTTTATTGTAATTAATGGTATTATTTTTAGTCATTTTACTAAAGAGAGTAGAGCTATGTCTAAGCCCACCTTACCCAAACGCCTAATTGAAATTCCAGAAATGCGTCGTATTCAGTGTATCCACTTTGTGGGTATTGGTGGTGCGGGTATGTGTGGCATTGCTGAGGTAATGAAAAACCAAGGCTATGTGGTGAGTGGCTCAGACATCAAAGCCAGTGTGGTCACTCATCGTCTTGAAGATATTGGCATCAAAGTATATATCGGGCATGACTCCAAAAATATTGCTAATGCCGATGTGGTGGTGGTGTCATCTGCCATTGATCGCAGTAATCCTGAAATCCAATCTGCCCTCAAAGCGCGTCTACCTGTGGTACGCCGTGCCGATATGCTTGGAGAGCTGATGCGCTATCGTCATGGTATTGCGGTGGCAGGGGCACATGGTAAAACCACCACCACCAGTCTTTTGACCATGATGATGACTGAGGCAGGCTTTGACCCGACCTATGTTATTGGTGGAAAGCTTAATGCTTCTGGTAAAAATGCCTCATTGGGACAAAGTCGATTTTTGATAGCCGAAGCGGATGAATCAGACGCATCATTTTTATCTTTGCGTCCGATGGCAGCGATTGTTACCAACATCGATCAAGACCACATGGAAACTTATGAGAACAGCTTTGATAAACTCAAAGCGGCTTATATTCAGTTTTTGCAAAACATGCCATTTTATGGTTTGGCAGTGGTTTGTGGTGATGACGAAGAGCTATATGCGATGATTGATGATATTGCCCGTCCTGTGCTTACCTTTGGTTTTTTACCCCACAATAATGTGCAAGCGACCGATGTGGTTGTCGATGGCACAAAAACCCACTTTACCGTGTTGCGCCGAGATAATGAACCGCTACGCTTGACCCTCAATATTCCAGGGCAGCATAATGTATTAAATGCTCTTGCTGCCATTACCATGGCGACAGATGAAGGGGTAGATGATGCAGCGATACAACGGGCATTAGAGAAATTTGCTGGTGTTGGTCGCCGCTTTGAGCAGCAAGCTTGTGTGGCAAAAGATGATGGTGATGTGCTGCTCATTGATGATTATGGGCATCACCCCAAAGAAGTGCAAGCGACGATTGATGCTGCCCGCCAAAGCTATCCTGAACGCCGCTTAGTGATGTTATTTCAACCACACCGTTATAGCCGTACGCGGGATTGTTTTGATGACTTTGTCTCTGTGTTATCCAAAGTGGATTCGCTGTTGTTGATGGATGTTTACAGCGCTGGTGAATCCCCTATTTTGGGCGCAGATACCAAGGCATTGGCACGCAGTATACGTTTGCGTGGTGAAGTTGAGCCGATGCTGGTTGACAAAGACAATCTTGCACCCATTATGCAAAAGCTATTACAAGCTGGAGATTTGCTCATTACCCAAGGCGCAGGCAATGTCGGTCAGGTATCACAGACATTGGCAGAAAATCAGCTCTATTTAACCAATCAGTCTAGTTAAGCATTAGTATTGTATTGCTTAGCATAGAGAGCATAAAAGTTTTTAACCCTGATATTTTTAAAGTTCCAATTGAGTAAGCCATTATGAGCCAAACTACATTATCTGATCAAAACCAACCATCGAATGCGGATGCAACTATTAATACCACCTTGCCCAAAGATCCCAGCGTCTTTGGTCGGGTCGCTGTGGTGTATGGGGGTAATAGTAATGAACGTGTTGTGTCCATTGATAGTGGCTCAGCTGTATTAAAGGCATTGCAAGACTATGGCGTGGATGTGACTCATTTTGATCCCAAAACAGACGATATTTTGGCCCTGAGAGACTATGATCGAGTGTTTAATGTGTTGCATGGTCGGGGTGGGGAAGATGGACTACTACAAGGTTTGCTTGAATGGTTTAACATTCCTCAAACAGGCTCTGGCGTATTGGCATCGGCAATTGGTATGGACAAAGTACGTACCAAGCAGCTATGGCATGGGTGTGGCTTATCGACAGCGCCATTTTCACTATTGACAGCAGATACAGATTGGCAACAAGTAGTGAATACTTTGGGATTACCATTAATCGTTAAGCCTGTGCATGAAGGGTCTAGTATTGGTATGACCAAAGTAAATCAGCTAGATGAATTGCCTGCTGCTTATGAAACAGCCGCTGCTTGTGGCGATGCAGTGATGGCAGAAAAATGGATTACAGGGCGTGAATTTACCATCGTGATTATTGATGATGACGCCTATCCTGTCATTCGCCTAGAGCCTGCTGATATTACCAACTTTTATGATTTTGAAGCAAAATACAATCGCAATGACACAGGTTATTATATCCCGTGCGGTTTGTCAGAGGCGGATGAAAAGCATTTACAAGCCCTAAGTTTGGCAGCATTTAAAGCAGTCAATGCCAAAGGTTGGGGTAGAATAGATGCCATGCAAGATGAGCAAGGTAATTTTTGGTTATTAGAAATCAATACCGTACCGGGTATGACCAGTCATAGTTTAGTACCCATGGCTGCCAAAGCTCGGGGCATGGATTTTCAAACCCTATGTGTGCATATCTTAGCGCAAACATTATGATCATTAGTAATCAAATAAACCATCAAATTGATTAATATTGTTGATGAGTATTTTGTAATATTAAAACATAACAGCTATGGTTATTGTTTTAGTGACTGATAAGCTGCCTATAAAAGATTTCAAAAATACTGGGGTTTTATGACAAAATAGGCTACTATTCAATCAATAATGCTGTGCCATTTATTGTATTATCTATTTGAAATAGAAGATAAAATTTAAATAGTAAAAATAGATAGTTTGGTGAAGATTGAATATTAAATCTAATGTCAGTTATCAAAATTTAGTAGGCATTCAATGCAATGAGAAGTGGCATGGATAAAAGCACGACACAGCAGGTAGATGATATATCTGCCACAAAAAAAAACGCCTTATTTTATTTATCAGATTCAATGAAGTCCAAACTGATGTATTTACTGACGGTACCTTTTATTGTCGTTGGTATTTTTATGGTACTGAATAATCTGTATCACGCACCACCTGCACAAATTATTGTTGATCCCAAAAACCTCTCCGCTACACAATACCAATTGTTAAATGAGACCATGCAAGCACAGCAGGTGGGTAGCTTCTTTAGTACCAATCTACCTGTATTACAAGATGCTGCACTACAAATGCCTTGGATAGAGGATGTTAGTATCCAAAGGGATTGGAATCGGGGTATTGTTATTTCTGTATTACCACGCCAGCCTGTAGCAAAGTTTGGTAGTGAACGTCTTATTGATGCACAGGGTCAAGCGTATATTCCTGCAGATGCTCGCTCATTGCAGCAACCTAACTTTGTTACCCTACAAGGTGGCACTGAGCAATCAGCATTGATTATGCAAATGATGCAGCAAGTGAATATGTGGTATGCACCTGCTGATATAAAGGTACAAGACATTTTTTTATCCCCTAGAATGACATGGCTATTTCGCTTTGATAATGGCATGCGTATTATTGTCGATAATGAAAACACTTATCAAAAATTATTTGCAGTCAGTCAAATATTGGTCAATCAATTGGCAAGTAGACGTGATGAAATTCAGTCGATAGATCTGAGGTATAAAAATGGATTTGCCATTACATGGAAAACAGATAATATAGAGCCAACCTCTTTATTAGATACACAAGATTAGATACATAAGTACTATTATTGGGTAGTGATGAAGATACGAATGATACGGTTATTAACGTATTATAATATTTGTGTACAAGTTTTATAGGACTATGTATCTAGATAATGATAAACGCATGTTAATTCCTTATAATACTGTGGTATAGCTCTGTTTAAATATTTTTATTGAATTATTTTTTAAGATTATAAATAGCTTTTCTTTTAGGATTTGTCCCGTTTAATGAGTTGTATAATGAATAGTATTAAAAACATTAGTTTGTACTATAAAGATTTATAATACATTTTTTATTTACCTTATCACTAAATTTATTTATATTATAGTTTAACTTAGTCGGCAGGATAGACTAAAGTCGTGTGTATTATTTAATATCTTATATAGTACTATAGTACCTTAATTAATTTAGTATCTTAATTTCATTCTTAGTCTTATTATAAGACAGTCTTTTCACCCCTTACGCCTATTATTAGCGTTTTATTTCACTAGTGTTATATCATGAAGAATACGGAAAATTTGGTTGTTGTTCACTTGAGTGCCACAGCGATTTATGCTGTTATTGGACAAGTTGTATCTGCTGATGATATCCGTATCATGGGTGTGGGACAAGTGAAAAGTGATGATTTTTTTCGTGGTCAAATCATCCATTGGGAGCGACTAAAAAAAAGTATTAAGCAAGCTATTTTTGATGCAGAAGAGATGGCAAATTGCCGTGTGCATTCAGTTTGGCTGTCTTTATCTACGCCTGAATTATTCAGTAAAAATAGCTTTGGTACAGTGAGTATTGAAACTGAAACAGTAGAGAATAAAGATATTGTGCAAGCTTTAAGTCTGGCAAAAGCGGCTGACATGCCAAATGATTATTACCTGATGCATCACTGTCAGCAAGGCATTGTCGTAGATGGTCAGGAGAGCATGGTAGATGATGCCATTGGTATGTATACTAAGCAAATTTCGGTGATGTATCATTTAATGATGTTGCCTGTGGCAAGTGGTCAAAACTTGCAGCGATTACTGCAAGCGTGTGATGTGAGTATTGACCACATACTCTTTGATGCAGTTTCTAGTGCCGAATACAGCTTGATGCCTGATGAGAAAAGACAGGGTGTGTGCCTACTTGATATTGGTGCCAGTACCACCAGTGTTTGTGTCTATCGTGAAAACAAATTAATATTTACCCATTGTGTGCCAGAAGGCAGCTATAATGTGACCATGGATATCTCTGTTGATTTGGGCTTAACCATGGCTGAGGCTGAAAAACTGAAAAAAACTTATGGAACAGTTGATGTGCAGAGCATTGATGCCAGTCAGTTTATGATGCTCAAACGTCAAGGTGTGGCTGATGAGGTAATGATCAATCTACTAGAGCTCGCTAAAATTATGGAGGCGCGCTATATTGAGATTTTACGTGCGGTTTTTGTGGAGCTGAATAAAGCAGGTTTGGTAGAGTATCTTGATAGAGGTATTGTATTGTCTGGGGGTGGCAGTCAGGTTAAAGGTATGGTGGCTTTTTGCAAACGTCTATTAAATATGCCTGTATATTTAACTAACTCTCATCCAGCCATTACAGCTTACAATCACTTTGATGATGATAAGCGTTTTGAACACTTGACCCAGCAGGTGAACCGAAGAGCCTATCAAACTGCTTTTGGTGCGCTTTTATATACTCAAAGTGAGCAGTTTCAGCATAGTGAAAAAAGTTCCCCTGATGCTTTACAATACAGTCGATTTAGTCGTATTAGAACCCACTTGGATGGGTTTTTAAAACGTATTTTATAGCCAAATATAATATACTAAAGGTAGTGTATTAATACTTTTATACTTTTATTAATATATTAAATTTTTATTAATATACTAACTAATATTTGATGATTGATTAATGTATGCAAGGCTCATACGCAGATAGATGTGGTCTGTATTGGTTGTGCTTGCCTTGAGGTGACATTATACTGATTATATTATATCTATGTATATAAGCTGAGCATAGAGCACAGCATATTATAAAATGCGACTAACGCCATGTTTATTGGTAAAGATATTTTAGTCTATGCTATTTTAGCTCTTGTTTGCTTTAGAATATTTGCCAATTGAAAACAGATTATTATTGAACTTTAAATATCTTTAAAATTTAAAAACGTAACTTATTTAAGATCGAGCATTGTGGCACATTGATATTGATTGAAATGATGCACGATTAAGGGAGAATGTATAATATGACAACATTTACCATGTCTGATGACAGCCAGATCCACAATAATGGTCAAGCACGTTTTACAGTCTTTGGCGTGGGTGGCGGTGGTGGTAATGCCGTAGAGCACATGGTACAACAAGGTATCAAAGGGGTTACCTTTGTTTGTGCTAATACTGATCGTCAGGCACTCGATAGGCTGACCGCTGAGCACAAACTACAGCTGGGTGCAAAAACAAACCGTGGACTTGGTGCAGGTGCTAATCCTGAGGTGGGACGTGAAGCTGCTGAGAGTGAAGAAGAAGCAATTCGTAAATTGCTTGAAAACTCTGACATGGTGTTTATTACTGCTGGCATGGGTGGTGGTACGGGTACAGGTGCAGCACCTGTGGTTGCACGTATTGCTAAAGAGATGGAAATATTGACCGTAGCAGTCGTCACCACACCATTTAAATTTGAAGGTGGTAAACGTGTTAAAGCTGCTAAAGCAGGTATTGATCAGCTTACCAATTTTGTGGATTCTATTATTACCATTCCAAATGATAAGCTTTTGAGTGTCTATGGTAAAATCTCCATGCCAGAGGCTTTCAAAAAAGCAGATGATGTGTTGTTACATGCTGTGCAAGGTATTGCTGAGACCATCGCTCGTTCAGGTTTGGTAAATATTGACTTTAATGACATTCGTACGGCAATGACAGCAAAAGGTCATGCGATGATGGGGATTGGACGGGCTAGTGGCGATGATCGTGCACGACAAGCAACCGAAAAAGCCATCCGCTCGCCACTTCTTGATGATTTGCGCTTAGAAGATGCCAAAGGTTTGTTAGTCAATGTGGTGTCATCAGATACATTATCACTGGATGAATTTAGTCAAATCAGTGAAATTGTTGAGGGCATTACAGATACCGATGAAGCGAATATCTTCTATGGCTCAGTAGTGGATGCAGAAATGGGAGATGATTTGCATGTGACTGTGATTGCGACAGGTTTAACCTTAGAAGATAAACCCAAACAAGAAGCAACTAAAAAAGTATTGTCAGCCCATAGTCATCAAGCAGTTGATCCCACCACCCATACCAGTGCTTTAAATAATCAGAAAAAAACACAGTCACAACTCTTTCAAGACAGCATTACTAAAACTTCTTCAGGTGCCACAACTGCACCAGATGCGACACAAACAAAAACCAATAGTATTCAAGATTATTTAAAGCGTCAGCAAAATCGCTAAATAATGAGTCATTGAATCAACGGAATTCATCATTAATATAGCTAACTAGCCAGACACTATGCGTTAAAGTGTTTCTACAAAGCCAAATCAGCCTTGTCTGGTTTGGCTTTTTTGATTTTATGGAGGTACATAAACCATAAGTATATTTGCTTTATGGTGATAAATACCCCTGACTATAAGGTTATAGTCAAAGAACTACTAAACAGCTACAGTGTTAATCTTGTTTGCTGCATAACCCTACTATCTGTAATCGGTTGCCTTGTATCTGTTTTGGACTTCTTTGACTATATAAAAATTTCTGAATAAAAATTTCTGAAAATAGATTTCAGTTTTCTTCATTTTTATCTTGCGGTGTTGATGCTACAATATTAATGTAACAAATTATGTATAATGCAGTCTTACTAAATCCATATCAGCATCTTATAAAGCAAACTTGCAAACTTTTAATATTAAGAGAGTCAATATGAAGCAAAGAACCATTGCTGCTCCTGTACATATATCAGGAGTTGGTCTGCATAGTGGCAAAGAAGTATTATTAGAGCTATTCCCCAGTGATAGTAACACTGGTATTGTTTTTGAGCGTTCAGATTTATCTGATACACCGCAAATCAAGGCAGATGCTTTGTTGGTTCAAGATACCATGATGTCCTCTAATTTAGTGCAAGATGGTGTGCGTATTGGTACAGTTGAGCATTTATTAAGTGCCATTGCAGGATTGGGCATTGATAATCTTCTTATCCGTGTTTCGGCTGCTGAAATACCTATTATGGATGGTAGTGCTGCCCCTTTTATTGAGCTGATTAGACAAGCTGGGATTAAATGGCAGGCAGCAGATAAGCAGTTTTTGCAGGTGTTACGAGCAGTGCGGGTAACAGATGCTGATAAATGGGCAGAACTGTTACCTTATGATGGGTATCAATTGAATTTTGAAATAGATTTTGATCATCCCGCTTTTGATAAGCGTTATCAGCGCGCCAGTTTAGAGTTTTCTAGTGAGGATTTTGTTGCTAATTTAAGTGCCGCACGTACTTTTGGTTTTTTGCATGACATTGAGAAGATGCGTCAGCACAATCTGGCATTGGGTGGTAGTATGGAAAATGCCATCGTTATTGATGATCATAAAATCATGAATATGGAAGGGCTAAGATATGCTGATGAGTTTGTACGTCACAAAATCTTAGATGCGGTCGGCGATTTATCATTATGTGGTTATAGTTTATTGGCGCAATTTAATGCGTATAAATCAGGGCATGCGCTAAACAATCGCCTCATCAGAAAATTGCTAAGTGATAAAAATAACTTTGAAATTGTAACATTTAATGACAGTAAAAAGGCCCCAGTCGCCTATTTAGAAGCGTAAATCATAGCATGATTGCTTAGATTCCATTTTTTTAGACTGCCAAAGCAACAATTGTGCAAGAAGTATTTTTTGATCAAAACTGAGGTGGGCAGAGTAGAGCATAGCCTTTAAAAAATAAATAATAATTTATTATGTTTTGCATAAAAGTTAGATAATTCGGTAAATCTAGAAAAAAAATATTTATTTTTGCTATGAGTAGCAAAAATATTGGAAAATTATAAATAAAGAATTTATAAATAAATTAAGTAAAATTATTGCTGAATATAAATAAAAATTTACATAAAATATACAATGTAAAAACTCTGTTAATCACAATTTGCTAGCTTGAGTAACGCTTGTTTAAGCTTTTCATCTGTGATGACATGTGTGGCTGTGTGTGCTATAGTCTTGCGTGCATTGGTACTGAGTACCTGTTTATTATGATTATCATGAATATTTCTGCTGTTTTTTGTAGGCAGTGATGTCATAGAAGCAGATGTGCTCAGTGGTTTGGTTGTGTATGAAACAATGATATCAATAGAATTTAATTGTTTAAATGTCATTGATTGCATTTTTATAAACTCAACCAAAGTAGAGGACATATAGCGTAGATGGTTGGCAGCAGTATGAGAACTGACAGCAATGGTTAGACTCTCTTGCTCATATTTTACTATCCACATTGTTTTTATGATCTCTGCTGGTAAGCCGTCTTGTAATAGTCGTCTTATCTCTTGAGTATGAGTCAGCAGCTCATTATATTTATTGTTTAAATTTTTAGGCAGGGTAATACTTGCTACTGATTGTCGCTCCATTAATGGTGCGAACTGATTGGGCTGTTTTTTTTGATTTATCATCTGTTTTATATGCTTTATTGAATAATACTGTTGTGAATATGAGTGTTAGTTTAGATTCATACCAAAAAGACATGAAGTGAGATGTTAAATTCAGTTGGTTTATATAACAAATAAGCTAACTTGCAGGTCATCTCTAGAGTACATTTTACCTCTAATGATGACTAGTAGAGTTAAGTTATTGCTGTGTTACTAATATAACATGTCACTTTTTTTACGTTGTCTACTGAAATGAGTCTATGCAACTCAGTTTACAGTATGCTTTAAGTTGAACAAATGGAAAGTTTATGAAAAGATCTTTAATAATATTATCACTGTTTGGTTTGGGTGCTACACAGGCAAATGCTGAGGTTGAACAAACCTTCCCTGCATATAACATGCCCCTAGTCTATAGTGCAGCCGATGATGATATTGATGGTTATGATGACATAAGCGTAGATGGTGAAGATGAAATTAGTCAAGCCATCCAGCAATTAAGCGCACAAGCGCAGCAACGAGAAGATAGACTTGCTGCCTTATCTGAAAAACTCTCGCAACAGTCACAAATGCAAACCTCCCCAACCTACTTTGGTACTTCTGCCAATCGCCCAGCCCCTAGAATCAATAGCAACTCTGCCCCTGCCATTGCTGCCGCTCGAGCAGCTCAAGCAGCACATTCACGTAGTATTGGACGTTGTGCCCGTTATGTACGTAAGGCACTACAAGCCGCTGGTTATGAGTTTACGCCTAATGCTTCTGCCTATCAATATGCCACTCGTGGTACATTAGCCAATGCTGGATTTGTAAAAGTCAGTAATAACACCCCACCACAAATTGGTGATGTTGTAGTGTATAATCGTTCTGCTAAACATAAGCATGGGCATATTCAAATATTTGATGGTACGGCTTGGGTTTCTGATTTTCGTCAAAATAGTATCAATCCTTATAGCGGTGGTAACTACTCTTACACCACTTGGAGAGATGCTCGTTATACTGATAATGCCTCAAATAATGGTATCTATCTTGCTATGAATGAATAATATCTCGTTTTTGTTCAAGATGACATTATTGTGTGTTGGTTGTGTTGTTGATGAGCCGTGATAGAGAACAAAGAAATAGGTAACTAAGATTAGAGAATAGATTTATTAAATATCTCATATCAATACATTATTAATGAAAACATTGTTATTAACAATATTGTTATTAAAAACATTATTAATAACAATATGATAAACAAGCTCAGTTTCTGTCATAAGAAGTTGGGCTTTTTATTTGCTTATCGTCAAGACACCTTAAATAAATTATTATGTTGCCTTGAATTATAGGGGCTGTTGAACTTTCACCCCGTTAGGCTAATATCTACAAGGGATACAGCTACTTTTTACTTTCATATAAAAATTGGCTAAATTTGCATGATGAAGCGTTAATGAACTGGTTCATATCCCTGCTGTTATTAACCAGAGCTACCTACGTTCATTGCCTTGACTAAGTCACTATTTATTAATCAAAAACGTTAAAATTTTTCGAAAAAATCGTTATAAATTATGCTATTAAAAATTTCTAAATAAGAAACTTTATTTCATATTCTCACCATTTGTAAATCATATTGTCTTCATAGGTTGCTAATTGATTAATACGAGATATCTGACTGACTATATCAAACCCTCCTAAACGCTCCCATGCTGCTACGTCGTTATCTTTGAGATAGTCCATGTACGCCAATACTTCGCTACGAGTACTACTAAATAGTATATAAGGCGGTCTGACTAGCTTCATTAGTGTTAAAAATTGCACCATGCCAAAATAGTTATCTAGCGAATAAGCACCTTGTTTGGTGCTTACATAGGGTGGGTCTAATATGAGTAAGGTCTTGGGGCTTGTTTGATAAGTGGGTAATAACTTTTCAAATGACAATGACACTATCTCTATACCATCTAAATAGCCATCAGCTAAATTATAGTCACTACATCTAATGGTGTTATACATCGTTTGCTTGAAAAGCTCATCAACACTACTAACTTGCTTACCACTAAACAAAACCCATGTGCTAATACTTTGTAGGTCTATATAACCATCGAAATCTTGAATGACAGATTGTACTTTAGACTTCACATGCTTTGATAGTTTTTTGCCTCTTGGTGAGTCACCTAGGGCATCAAGTAGAGAATGACGGAGAAGATTGGTATCACTGATATGCTTTAATCGCTCACTATAGCCATCAAAGTCGTTATAGATGACATTAGCAGCAGGCTTGAAATGTTTTGCATTATTGGCAAGTAATCCGCTGCCACCAAACGTGTCTATGATCGTCCAACCTGCACCATCGTTCTGTATATGATTGTTGATAACTGTTCGGAAGGCTTTTAAGAAGTTACGTTTCTGACCGACGAATGGCAGAGGAGCTTTGTTGTAGAGTTTGGGCTGGCAGATTTCCACGAGGTTGTCCTTTTTGGATAAGAGCCTCGTGGGCTTCTATGGTGCTGGGATTAGCGGCGTGCTTGACGCTCATAGTATTAATGATTTTACAACGAGAACATTTAATAGAGAGGTTGTCAAAAACTCCAATTTTAAGTAGTTTTTTACCGCAGTTTTGACATTTTATAAATTTCATAGGGATAACCACCATTGCTATTTTTGAATTAAATAGTTAGGCTATACATTCTCTGCGTAGAGAAGATAAGCCTTAGCCAATGGTGGTTTTTCACCTGCGGGTCTGGTGGGTATTGGCGTACCTGCCAGTCGCTTATTTTATTTGCTTGATAAGGATTATAGTTTGTTAGTCTAAATATTAACAGTAGACTACTTTCTAAAAGTCTAATTTTAACTGATCACGACGCTTACGCTTACTATCTATCTGCTTTGCTACCGTTAAGCTATAACCTCTGGATACGCCGTATTTTCTATCGACATCATAACTAGGCATTGTTTGCAGGTCAGCATACATTGCCATGTGACGTGCAAAGACAGCAGGCTTTGAGGTAATATAAAAGCTTTCTCCAGCAAAGGCTTGTGATAGCTGGCACACAACTTGACTAACTATGCGACTGGCATCAGTGGCTTTAATGCCAAACTTGACAAGTTCCGCTTGTAATAGCTCGATGAAGCTGGCAAAAAATGATCCTATGTTACCTACATCTGCTACCTGTTCAATGGACGGCATACTGGTTAATTCAAATTGTTCAGACATATTACCTCCCTCATTAAATCAAATCGTCATTAGTTTAAACGTGGCAAGGTACGGTTCATCTTCAGTTTCTGGTGTTTGATAGTATACAGGTTGTGCATCGATACCAGTGTCATGCAATCGCCAGATAACTTGAAATTCTCGCCCATCGTAATGGGTTAGAGTCATGGTTAACTTTGCTACGTCACACCATGACCTTAACAGCAATAAGTCTTCACGTCTATGCCATATCCAGTCACCTGTTAAAGTAATTGGTCGTCCAGCCTTTTTTGTGCCTTGTTGCACAACCATAGAGCCTGTTAATGTCCATTCAGGATTGGACTGTGCTATTTTGCTCCAGCTAAATTCATCATTCCAATGCATATCATCTGGTAGCTCTATGCTCTCTTTGGTATCGTTACGCTTTAATTGCCAAACCATAAATTTCTCCTTACTGTTCGGTTTGCTGGCTGATTTTATTGATATATCCGTACCATTGTTTGACCTTGTCTGGGTTCTTTAGCTCATATTCAATACGTGTGAGAAATTCACCTTGGCTTTCACCGACTTTAGCATTGCTCATAGCAAAGGCATCGTCTTGACATAAGCGATAACCAAAAAACTTAATTTGCTTATCCGTTAGTGTGTATTTTTTACGCTCAGAGATATTAGGTGGGGTATAACCCGCCATCACTTTAAGCAGGTAGTTATGATTTTTGATTGGGGACTTAAGTTCGCCCTTTGCATGATTGTCCAACATGACGTTAATACCATAAGCCACACGGGCTATGTCACAGCCTTCAAGGTGAAGACTTTCGATAATTTTGGCACGGCGGTCAAGCGATAGCTTAGACTTTAATGGGGCAAATAGTTGAGTATATTGCAATACCAGTGAGGATAGAGGGGCTGGTACTGTTAGGGCAATGCTAAACGCCATCTCAGCATTGGTTTCATTGATATAGTCACTGAGGTCATGCCCTCTATGACAATTTGGGCAGATGAGTTTATTGCTCATTAGTAATTTCCTATATGCTAGTTGATAAGTTTAGGTGAGTTTGTGCTGTGCATGGCATGATGTAGCTTTGCCTCTTTGCCTGCATTAAGACCATTGGCATAGTCGTCTGTTGCACTTTTCGCATTGCTATTTTTGATGCGGTCAAGTGCACTCACTGTGACTAACCTTAATTCCTGCCGCATAAATTGATTGATTAATTGTTTATCTGTCTGTAGAGGTACTAAATTTTTAATTAGATGGCGAACTGTTATTACCCAACCCAAACAGAATGCATCTGCACGAGCCGCTTTGTTTTTAGCCAAACGTACTCGTTTTAACTGTGTCTTCATGTAATGTAGACGGGCTTGTTTTAGTTGACGGTATAAAACATCATAGGCATAGCTGGCTATCTTTGTGTGCATCTCTAAGCCCACGAAACAATACTTACCTTTGTTGTTAACATTATCTATATATACTTCACAGCCAAAAATTTGGGCAATCATAATGCTTAATGTAGTGAGATAAACAGATGGTCGTCTAGCTACTCTGTACTGAGAGTGCTTTTGCTGAATATCTGCCAATTTGATATCAGTCATGCTAATACCATACTGTTCCATCATTTTATGTGCTTGACGTAATGCAGTAGCAGATTCTGTTTCATTGCTGGACTTACTTAATGCTAAACAGCGTTTGATTTTGTCCATAATGCGTTCAAGTTTTTTATTATTCATGTTCAGATTTCCTTATTCTTTTTAATTAAATCATCAAACATAGTCTTGAGAGCTTCAACTAATTCATATGGCATAGCATCTACAGTGTTTATCCCATCTAACATTTTGATATAAAACTCCAATGCTGATATAGTGGCTTGAACCTGATAGCTATTCAGAACTAGAGTAAAACTATCTTTATCATAGATACTCTTTGACAGTGCTTCTATAAGAGGTAGTACCTCACTTAATGGCAGGACGATGCTAGTCGTCTGCTCATTATCATCTTGATTGAATGGCATCTGAACAATACTGTTGATACCCAAATAGATACCTTGTCCACAAGTTCTTACTCTTAACGTTTCAATATCCCGATGATACTGGCTTGTATACTCATATAGCTTTGACATGGTTATATCCCCTCAAAAATATCAGCAGTAATTTTGCTTTGCCCAATTTCAGCGCATTTATTCATCGCAGCAATGACAGCGTTATTAACAATAAGTGGATATAGCAAACTAATACTATGCTCACCATTGGTTTGGGTGAGGCGGGCAGTTAATCCACTCATGGCATCATCAGCAAAAATAGCGTCAAAACTAAGACTTGCTCGCTGACACTTGTGCTTCAGATAATCACCAACATAGGCATTTAAAGGTTGTAATTCGACTTGCTCACAGCGACGTGCCACTTCTCGAATATCAGAGTTACGCTCGTTTAGTTTAATCTTCAGCTCAGGTTGTCCAATGAGTACGATAGCCAGTAGGCGACGCATACCATCCTCTAGTTCCCAAAAGCGTTTTAGGTACTTCAGCATGGGTATGGTGAGGTCGTGAGCTTCGTCAATCACTAGGCAATGTTTATTGCCTGCACGGCTAGAGTCAGTCAGTAGGCGTTTGATTTGACGAGCTTTGGCTTCCATTGAGCGTTTGGGGTTTTCTTGCCCTCGGCTAATGTCATCTATGATGGCATCACATAAATGAGCGACACTTAGACGAGTCTTGTCGATGGCTTGTGGTTGAATGATGATGACACTGTCTTTGTCCTCTTTTACCCCCTCAATCAGGTCACGTTTTAGAGTAGTTTTGCCTGCACCTGACTCACCTATGATGGCGATAAATCCTCCATGTTTGGCGGTAGACAGCATGGATTGACGGATATAGCGTTGCTCGGCAGATAGATACACATCTTCACGGCTTTGTACATCGTCAGCAAAGGGTGATTTGTGCAGTTTGAATAGTTGCTTGGCGGCTTGGGTTAATGCTTGCATATCGGGTAGCTCCTTTTGTGCTAGTGGATTGTTGTTAGTTATTTGTGTTGCCTGCATGGCTTGCCAGTTTGGCATTGATGTCACATTTAAAGCAGTTAAAGCATTGTCTATATTGTTGTGTATGGTTTCGGGGGCGATTGAGCTTGGGTATTTACCATGCTTTATTAACTGGTTAATCACTGCTGGGCTGTAGTTTGTTTCAGCGGCAAGTTTGCGTTGGCTGATACCGTGAGCTTGCAAAATTTGTTGTAATGTCATGGTTAAATTACCTTTAATTGTGGCTGTGGTTCGGATTCTGTTGGCTTGGGCTGGGGATTGATTAGCTGCTCAGCAATACGCTCATAGTCGCTTTGTTTGACACCGTCAGCGTATTGCTCACGTATCTTGTCTGCCATGCCATCAATAACACCGTGTTTTTTGACAAACCATTGGATAAATTGCAGTACAGGTAGTGCTTCCTCTGTACGCTCTACTGATGTAGGTGAAGGGCGTTTTGGCACTCGTACCTTTTGTAGAGCAGGCTCTCCAATATCTAGCGGTGTCCCCTGCTTTGGCATGTGTAGTAGAGTTTGCGGTTTGTCATGCTCCGCTTTTAGATAGGTAAAGGCGTCCATCTTGCCATCGAAGGCTGGCTGTGATTTGGTGTTACGAATACGGTCAATATGGGCTTGGTCACGAGTGCCATATGCAAGCTCGTCAAGCTCTTGACGATTTTTGTCGGCAGTGGTCAGTTTGGCGGTGTGAAAATGCCCGTCCATCATGGCTGTGGCAGGTATGGCATCGCTATCAAAGCCAATATCATCTTGAGTAAGCGGGGCAATGTCATAGGTGACCATTTCACCAAAGCTGTTGGGGTGACTGACTCTGATATTGGGGTAGTCGTATGGGTTGACCTTTACCCCCACTTTACTGCCAATGGCGATGTTATCCACACCTGATAGGTTATATTTACGTCCTTCAAAATGAATGTTGTAATTACCTTTGACTAGCCGCTCGGCAGGCTTGTCAGATAACAGCATTTTGCAGACGTCTATCGGCGGACGAGTGATTAACTGTTCTGATGTGATGCGTCGCCAAGCGGTAAAGCGGGGCATTTTATGGCGACTGTGAGCATAGCGTTGGCTACTTTGAAAGCCTCGTTGCCAAATTTCACAATATAGATTGAGATCATCTATAGATTGAATTTGATGTTGCCCTAGATATAGGCGACCTTCAAAGTGCCGCTCTATGATGTCATTAGTTTTTTCTACCAATCCTTTGGCTCGGCTATTGCCTGCGATGTGGGCTGCGTGCTTTATATTTAGTTGGTTAAGTAGGTTTTGGATCATGTGGCTTTGGTTGGCAGAGCCTTTGTCCCAATACAGCATAGTGGGTACACCTTCAAATGGGTTTTTAAGTTTGTCTTTTTCACCCATTGCTGTCATTAAAAAATCAAATAATGTCTCTTGGTTTTCACCCCGTGCCATGTAATATTTGCAATAAAATGCACCGCTATAATGGTCAACCACGACATAGCGAAATACCCGCTCATTAGCAATTTTATAAACGTTCTCTAGCTTATTTTTGTAAAATTTATCTTTATCCATCACCGCCATTTTGTTGCCATCTTTGAGGTAATACAAAATACAGATGGACGGGTCTAACTCCCACATCTCGTTTGGGTATGCCGTTTTTAATTTGATATGTGGTGTTGCTTGTTGCATGTGCCGTTGTGATAGTTGATTTTCACGTAATAGGCGAGCAACTGTACCTTCGTTATACATCTCGTTGATTTGCCCATTCTCATAGGCAATTTCGATGGCGACCTTAATAGGCATCAATGATTTGTGATTGGCACGCTCAGACTGACGAATTAGTGAGGCAATTATTTTTAGCTCATCGATGCCAATTTGACTGTCACCTTTATCGGCACGAGTTTTGCGATTGTCACTGTACCCAAGCTTTTTTAGATTGCGATAGATGGTCATGTGCGATACACCCAAAAATTCAGTGGCGGCATTGATTAATGACTGGCGATTACCGTGCGGCTCTTGCTCTAGGCGGTGTTTTAAGTCTCGGTAATAGCTTTCATTTCTCATGGTGTGTAGCTCTTAGCAATTTTGGTTAATAAAGTGGGTGATGACTTAGCGTTTAAAACTGGGCATGCCGTGTTTGAGTCGGCGATTAGTCGATATACCATCTGCTAAATAAGTGACTTTGTTAGGATTAGCACGCATCCAGTATTCTGTCTGGGCATTTCGCCAACGCACGTCAAACTTGGGAATACTAGAGTGCAGGTAACTCAGCAACTTTGGCTTGGCTTTAAGCCAATGCTTAATTTCAGCTTTATGTTGACGGATATTAAACCTTGAGAGGTGATGTGCTTGAGCTGGGTTATTCATTGTTGCTGCCCTCTATATCACCAGTATTTTGTGCTTGGCGTTTGGCAAGCTCGGCATTGGCTTCCTCTACCCATGTCATGTCATCATCAGTGACACTGACGTCACCCAAATAGTAGTGGTCAATTAGCTTGTTAGCCTCAGCTTTAATCTCAAGTAATAAGTGACCTTGATTAACCCTAAGTAGTTCGGGTAAATCACTGTCTTGCTCTATCTGCTCATAGAGGGCGTTAATCTTGCCGAAGAGCTGTAGAGCATCGACGCTAATGACTTTGATTTGTGCGACAAAATCTTGAGCTCGTTCATAGGCAGGGGCAGATAGGTTATGGGCAAGTTTGGCATCCATTGCGATGATTTCATCATTTTTGGCATCGATGGTTTCTTGCTTTTGACGGATAACCGCATCTTTGGCTTTGGTTTCTTGCTCTAAGCTTTTGATCTGTTTGCTTAGTTTTTCTTTTTGTTTGACATGCTTAATGCTCATGTCCTCTATTAGCTCAATAAGGCTGTCTTTATCTTCAGCCTGTACCGCTTCACCATTGATGATGACTTCACGATCTTCTTCAGGGATTTTGCGTAGCTTCCGTAGGTCACGATAGCCAAGTCCTATACGTTGAGAGGTTTCTAAAAAATCCTCACCAAACTTAGATAGGTTTTGGATATCCTCATCTACTTTTTGACGGCTTACACCAAGTGAAGTGCAAAATTGTTCCCAAGTGCTGACATGTTGGCAGTTTCCATTAACATCAAAAACCTGTAAGCCTTTATATTCCTTAGAGTTTTTTATTTCAGCTAGTATCTTGATAGTGCTGACAGTCATAATTTTTCTTGAAAACTCAAAAGCTTTAAAAGCTCCAATTTTTTCAGAAAGCAATAATTGCTCAGTAGTAATGGCATTAAGTGTGGTGGCTAGGGCTTGTGAGTCTGCCACGTCCTTTTGAAAGGTGGCTTCTTGTTCAGCATTGGTCGTGGTGGTGATTTTGTTGGTCATAGTGATACTCCTTATGGTGATTTAAGTAGTAGTGAGGTGTGTGCTATCCAGCCACACCATAGCGATTGGCGGTCTCATCCAGTCGTCGCCTTGCACTGTCTAAGGTGTGCATGACTTTGATGGCTTCACGCCCTAATAACGGTGCGATACGCCAGTTTTTATCAGGTAGTTGCTCAGCCAGTCCCGCCGCTTGCAAGTTGATAAGGTCTTTAAACACTTGCGAAGCGGTGGTGTCTAGTTGCTGGGCAAGTTGTTTTGATGAGATACCTGTAAACTCATGCCCAAATAAGGCTTTTAAGGTGCGTAATGCTCGCTGTTGTGAGCTATTAATATATTTTTCATTGTCAGTGCTCATGGTAGTGTCCTTTATTTGGCAAAATTGATTTGAGCATGTGCGAGTTCTGCTCGTAATATCTCGTTTTCAGTTTGCGTGCAGTACCAAGCCAAGCCAACTAACAACGTAACAACCATCATTATTGTCAGAACGATATCTCGCTTTGGTTTGATACGATGCATCGCTTGTGTACGCCCTTGTTTAGATAACGGGTCAGCATAAGTGGTGATATCGTTTTCAATTAGCTGAAACTCCAGCTCTTTTTGTCCTGATGTACCCAGCAGATGACATGCGTAATTGATGATTTCATCTGCCCTTCTTAGCTCCCAACGCAGCTCTTGATTATTCAAATGTAGTGGGCTTGCACCTTTGAGTCTTTTATTCTGTTTGCTCATTGTGAAGTCTCCATCTCTACTTCAAATGGTTTAATAACAAAGTTTTCTTCGCCCGACTTAATTGAAATGCCCTTAATGCTTTTAACCGCCTTTGGGTCAGCAAGAATAGCGTCTTTATTTATCTCTTCTTTGATACGAATAAACTGTGTCAGTTTCGCTTCTTTTAACGCCTCCATAATTTTGTCAATGCCACGCAGGCTGACTTTTGGCGGTGACTGTCGCCAGCTCACCTCTCCTGTGGTCAAATTGGCAGTCTTGCTGTTTTTACATAGCGTGTCTCGGTGTACCTCGCACCATGTTTGTACGCCTTCTGATAACTCACTAATACTTGTGCGAAGCATTTCTAAGCGGTCTTTTCTTTCTTCAATCGCTTTGGCAGTGATGTCATTTATTTCGGTCTCTAAGCGAATAATTTCTCGTTGAGCATTGCCAATTTCGGTAATGGCTTCGCTAACTTGTGACTTGCTTTGGCAGACAAAAGCTTTGGCTTTTGTTTTGAGTCTGATGGATTTGGTCATGATGATTTCTCCTAGTTACCAGATGTAGAAGGTTGGGTGGTGGATACTGATTGGAGGTTGTACAGGTTGTATCTGATGATGCTTAATAACTCACCATAAATTCGTTTTTCATCACTTGAGTTAACTTGTAAATACTGCTCACCTACTAGTTTTTCTAAAGTGGCAAGTTGTTTATCAGTGAAATCTTTACGATCACTCTTTAAGTTATTTAATCGATCACTTAACTCAACTATTAGTTCATCAATCACTTGATTACGTTGCGTGGTTGTTAAAATATTCATTTAAGTGTCCTTGATTTTTTATTGATAAAAGGGTAATAAAAGGGTTAAACTCAATTAACTTACTGACTTAAGCCCAATCGCCACAGCGATTTCATGGGCACGCCCATACAAGCCTTTACGCTCGCCGTTCAGAACTTTGTATACTTCAGTATCTGGATAGCCGTGTTGTTTTGACCATTGGCGAATTGTGATACCTTGTTCATGTAAGTTTTTTTTGATTTGCTCTGCTTTTTCAGCGCGAGTAAGCATTGATTTAGAGCGAGTTACTGTAGTCATGATGAGACTCCTTATTTGACGTTATAAATTGATAGCTTACAGATAAGGTAATTGTGATGTAATTACCTCACACATTTATAATAATGTATTCAATTGAATACATCAAGACATTTATTGCACTTTAATGAATACTTTTGGGGTTTTTTTATGTTTAGTGACCGATTAAGAGAAGAGCGTGATCGTATTGGCTTGAAACAAAAGGAGTTTGGAGAGTTTTGTGGGGTTAAAAGGAATGCCCAAATTCTTTATGAAAAAGGTGAGCGTAGTCCTGATAGTGATTATCTAACTAAGGCATACGAGCTAGGGGTTGATGTTAGTTATCTCATTACAGGTATTCGTACTCAGCCTATAGATCTACCATCTGATGAGGCATTACTGCTAGATAGCTACCGCCCTTTGAATGCTGAGCAAAAGAAGATGACCTTAAGATTTGTCTTAGGTGGATTTGAAAATTTAACTGAAGATAAGAGTGCCTCACAAAAGAAGGTTAACCAAAAAATTAAAGGTGATAACAACCAGCAGAGTTCAGGAGATAACAATCAACAGACTGGTAATCAGCAAGGCGTAATTAATAGTCCTAATAGCCCAATATCAAACAGTTTCAATCAATCAGGCTTTACAGAAACACCATTTATAATGATATGTATGGTTTGTGGGCTTGCTGCATGGGGACTTGCCGCATTAGCTAACTTCACTCTTGCTGATAACCTTATTCTTAGTAGCACATTTTGGGTAGTGGCAGCTGTTTTATGGTTTATTACTATTATTGCCTCTATTTTTGGGTATTACCTGCACAAGCAAACATAAAGACAAGCACAAAAAAGCCCACCATTATCGTGACAGCGGGCTTTTCATTACTTAAATAAATGACTGATAGATTTTGAGATGGCTTATGGATACAGCTCAATAGTATAAGGTGGCTCACCATTTTTACCGATGGATGCTGTGCCTTTCATCTCAATCTCATTAAAGTCATCAGAGAACCAATCAAAATCTCCATCGACACTTAAGCTGACGTTGGGAATAATCAGTTTGGCGGGTTCACCTGTCACATCATTTTTGCCATCAATGACAATCTTACCTTTAAAGCTGCTTACTTTCGCCGCTTCAATGACAATCTTGGTGACTTGGCGAGTCTTATAGTCCACGGTCAAATCATCACCAACCTGAGCCGCTGTCTCATCGATTATCTGTAGCAATCCCATAGAGGGGTTGATTTTATATTTCTCTGCTTCAACCACAGAGCCATCTTTTTTGACTACCACAGTGGTAGGGTCAATATCACTATTTGCTAGCTGATGATAGCCATCAAATATTGCGATTGCAGCTTCATCAGTGATGGTCTGAGCAGACTTAGTAACCTTGCCTGCCTCACCACTCATCGCCATCGCCCAAGTACGAGGCTGGAAGGTGTCAGTGCTGATACTGACCTCAGCAGGGTTGGGTATGCTACGAGTATCAAGTGACGCACCAGCATCTTCTTTTCGTCGTGATTTACGCACCTTTTTATCTGATGAGCTGGTAATCTTACATGAGATGGGGTTACCAAAAAAGAAGACAGTTAAGTCATCATCAGGATAGAAATACGGTGTACCTGTACCAATAAAGCCGTGGTCATTATTGACGGAGTTGTTTTGATCGTTCATAGATAATTACCTTTTATCATTTATCATTTATCATTAGATGAGTTTTTTAAACGCTTAGATGGATTGAGGTCGTACACGAGTTACCATAATTTCAAATGCCATTGGATAGTACGCCCAGCCATCAGGGCGATAAAATGCTTCAGGGCTGGACTCGCTGAGTACAAAGGGTTTGCCCATTGTAGGGCTGGCATATTCTTGGCTATGCTTATCACTGCCTATCACCCAGCCATTAATATAAAATTCAAGGGCTGCTTTAACCTCACCTGCTTCATCCATACCTTGTCCATGGTTGCTACGTTCGGAATGATTGTTACGCCATGCCAAAGTAACGGTATAGACTTCGGTAGACTTGATGGTGTTTTTGCCTTGTGTGCTGATGTTTTTGGACTTATCAAAAGTCACATAGACAAACCCGTGCATGCTAGGCTCACGCCCATCTAGTACATCTGATAAATCTTGTGCTTGTCCTACACCCCGTATAATACCTTGCTCAACAAGCTGTTGCAGATGTGTGGTTAATGCCTTACGTGGGTTAAATAGGTCTATCACGTTGTTAATAGCCACTTAATGTATCCTCATTCCATAGCACATCACTACCAAGGGTTTGAGCACTTGTGACTAATGGATTAGTCACGACTGCACCGTCTTGATTGATAGGAATTTTGCCAGTGGCAATTTTATCCAACCATGCTACCCATCTATCGGCTTGTCGCTTGATTTGACTGTCATCATCTAGCTTTTCAAACAGCCGTGCTAATGCCATATCCATATTGATGGTTGTCAAAGTTTCGGTTGGCAAAGCTACACCACCGCACAATGACAATAAGCCATTAATCTCACTGGCACTGTTGCTAATGGCTTGCTCAACACGAGCTTTGAGCCGTTGCAAGCTTTCCTCATTATCCCCAGTGACTGTGCCGTGAATAAAATAGTTCAGCACATCGTCAGCTGAGGGTACTTTGCCATAGTCTGACGCTGCCAGCTGTGAAATCAGCCTTGCTCTATTGTCATGAGCAACTAAGTCGGCAGCGGTGCAGTAAGTTAAATTCATTTTTTCGCAACCACAACATTGTCAGTAACGACCATACCATCTGCTTTAATCACACCCTCAGCTAACAACGGAGTGGCATCGGCGATGGACAGTGCCAATGTGTCACCTGCGTTATAGCGTTTGTTATCGTGATGTAGTGTCCATTGCACAATATAGTCTTTAGTCGTTGGTTTGGCTTCCACTTGTTGTTTGGCTTCGGCTGGTTGCTCAGGTGTCTGAGTATCAGTGTCAGGTGTTTTTGTGGCAGTTTTTTTGGCGGTCATGATGTTATCCTTTTGGGTTTGATGACTTAAATTTGATTATTTCAAGTTCAGTCATAGGGTTTTGTTGTTTAGCTATTTAGCCTGTGGTATTTATAAATAAGAAGCCAGCACCGCCGTCTGTGATAATGGCTTTATCACGAAATAGCACAGGGTTATGCCAGCTACGGTCTGACTTATCGTAGTATTCTTTTTCAACGATGGGGAAGCCTCTATGCACGTAGTTATAGCCAAATGATGGTGATGCTTGTGATTGTAGTTTTTTGGGTGGGACATACGCTAAGATACTGTTATCTGCCCATAGGTCGACAAAGTCATCAGTTAAGCTGGCAGCACGAATGGCACGACCTACCACCACTTTTTCGATACCAAAATAATCAGCAAGCATCTCAGTATTAATACTGGCTTTACCACTGTATTTAAATTGCTCTTTGATGGCTTCATTACGCTTTAGCCCTGCAAAGCCATCAGCATCTAGATGAAATACGTTTGGATAACGTCCCGTCTTGGCTCGGATTGTAGATTTTGCATCTTCTACTTGTTCCAAAACGTTAGCAGTAGGATCATTCCATAATGAGCTACCTGACAGTGTTGTTTTATTGGTGCTGGCATAGTGATCAGCATTATTGGCTAAAATGGCTTTATCATATTCGCCCTCTAGTCGCATCGCACGATAAACCGCAGTCACTGCTTGTGCTTTGACAGCAATATTATTTTTATTACCAATTTCAATAAACTCTTCAGGGCTTAGAGCTTCTAGCAAACGATTTTCTAGCACATAATCATTGCTTGAATAAGTGATGCCGATGCCCCGCACAGTCTCGCCCGGTGCTCGTTTGGTATTGATGACTATGTAGGCTTCTTTACCAAACATGACAATCTTGCCAGCGAATTCATCAACATCAATATCAGGGAATAAATGATGACCGCTAAATTCTTGGTCAAGGTCATACCCTCGTACCACTTTGGTTAAGACCTTATCGGTTTTTGGTTTGTTATATAAAATGCTGCTCATGATGTTACCTATTTAATTGAAAGTTGATTGTTAGATTCTGCATATAGTGACTTATGTGCCAGTGTTTATTTCAGTAGTAGTTCGACATGGCTTGTGGTGGTCACTTCGCTGACCTCAGCAAACACCTCATTTGTGTCAGTGGCTTTGACCACTGTGCCTGCTGTCACTTTGACCTTATCACCAAGCTTCAAGCTGCCATCTTGGGGTGTAGTGATTAAGCCTATACACATGATGGCAACCAGATCACCTGCTGTGCCGTCATACATCATGACGCCCGCAGGTTCTTTATCACCAGAGCCAGTCGTGGCAAGATGCCCGCTAAAACTAACAATCTGATTCTTATTGGCATCTTCTGCTAATGTGACTTTTTTACTTAAAATATTATGCTGAGGCATGATGTTGTCCTTTATTTTTTAGTATTACGGTTGAATGTACTAACTACTTAGCAAAGCTAAGTGCTGCTTCGGCGTAACTGATACCTTCTGAGTTAGCATAATCTTGGATTTGTTTGTCTAGCTCATCATCATTCATACCAGTAGCAAATTGATATTGTGGACGGGCAGCTGTATTTGGGTCATCACCTGTATGTTCGCTAAAATCAATGGTGACAGGCAGGCGGCTTAATACATTTTGCAATACATCAACTGATGTTTTTTTATTGACCACGCCATTTTCAGCAAAATCAAAGGTCTTGGGGGTGCTGTCTAAGTCCAACATCACTGCAACTAGAGCATCTTTTTCTGCGGGCATTAGCTGACCTTTAGTAATCAGTCCATCAGCAAAATCGCTAAAGTTTTGTGTTTTGATAGCAGCTTCTTTTTTGGCAAAATCAGCTTCACGCTGGGCAATGGCAGCTTCTTTGGCAGCCAGCTCCTGCTCTTTAGCCTCAAGCTTCTTTTGCTTCTCTACAGCTAATTCGATAGCAGGATTAGTGTCTTTAGGGGTGTTGGTTGTTTTATCTGGATTAGTGGTGTTATCACTCATAAGGGTGTCCTGTTGGTTTGGTGAAGATGGCTGTTGAATATCAAATTCAGAAAATTCATAAACGCTGCAATTAATAACATCGCCTAGTTCAGTAAAATCTTTTAGTCCTTTAATGGCTGGCGGCTGTGCACCCAAAAAGCCCACATGACGCAAATAAGGCATATCAGGTGTTGGGTTACTGGGGTGATTGGGTGGATAAAAACTGGCACTGCGTTTTTTAAAGCGTTTGTCTTTGAGCATTTGAGCAAATTGTGGCTCTACGTCTTTAAAATTGGCGTATAGCACACCATCTGACTCATCAAATGATAGTGACTCAACCCACGCATAGGCAGGGTGATTGTCTTTGGGGTGACCAATAACGGCAGGAGCTTCATGAGTGTTGGCTTGATAATTTTTAGCAACAGCTTTTAGCATATCTGCACTGACAGACATCTTGTTGCCATCGGTTGAGGTGTGATTGCCTATCTTAAAAATGGCAATATTTGGCATCAGACCTTGCGTCGCACTCATAAAAAAATCCAGTTATTATTGGTTAATAACTGGATTATAGAATTGGCGGTAAGGGCAGTGAATAAGACTGGTTTTTTAAATAGTGTATGGCTAGGTTAAATTAAAAAAGGTTTAGTTATCTTTAGCAGCCCAACGTAAATTACCTGCCACACGGCGCACCCAACCACGCCCAAAAGTTTTAAAGCTACGCAGTTGTGCATAAAACTCTAGTCGCTCAGCGTTAAAGCGCAAGATAACATCATTCTTATCCATACTATTAATGGCACTTAAAGTAATAGAACCAATAACACCATCATCAGCCACACTAACTGCACGTTGTATCATCTTAATGGCATTACGGTTACCATGATTATAAGCAGCATCCATCAGTTGCCAAGCGACAGATTTGTCAAGATCATCACCATGTATTACATCCCAGTATAAACGTTCAGCGATTTGATGTGCTGTCGTCTTTGGTAAATGGCGCATACTACCATAGTAACCATATTTACGAGCCACTTGCTTTGTGACTCCCCATTTAGTTTCACCGCCCGGATCATTGGGGTGGTTAACATAACCGCCTTCATGCACCATAAGTCGGTCAAATAGAGGAGTAAAAGCTGTTTTAACGATGTGCTGTAGAGCATTAGTCATTTGTATCACTCCTATTGATATTATTGATTACAAATTTTTGTTGTTTCGCATTAAAGCCATAAAGTTGCCACAACTCTCTGACTGCTTTTTCTCTAGCCACTTGTTCACCAGTTTTGGCATCAAACATTTCTTTTTCAATGCAGGCACTATGTCCAATGGCATTAAAGCCATTATCTAATGTAAGGCAGCACACAGTTACCGTAGTATCTGGGAATAAATGATAGCTTTCATCAACGATGTGACTTTCTAAAATCTCTTTAGTTAATTTCATAATAAAAACTCCTAGTTTGTGTAAGATTGATCAACAACTTATTGTTGTGACTTTAAATGAGCTATGTCGCCCCTTTAACTTTATAAACCTATCAATGCTTATACTCAGCTTTAATCCGCCATCTTGAGCGTTTATAAACGCTCATAAACATATTGACAGGGACTGGCGATACATCATTGAGCAGATAACCAGTTGACATAGGCTTCAATGACCTCTTCAGCGATGATTTTTTTATCAGCCTCATTGATACCGATAATCTGACGGGCTGGAATACCATCACGCCCATAATGCTGGGTAGCAGCATAGACAGAGTTACTACCAAACTTAACCCCATAGTCACTCGCTTGTGCGTGCAGGGTGTCAAAGAGCCGACCTGAGTACTGCAATATCTTTTGATAATTTGCCTTTTCTTTCTTTTTGGCTTGGTACTTTTCATTTAAGGGTGTCCACGCATTTCCGTCTGGGTCAATCTCTTGCTCATAACGTTTTTTGTGAATGATGGTCAGTTGCTCGCCAATGGCTTCCCAAACAGCCCTATCCATAAATTTAAGCGACTGCACCTTATCTAAAATATCGACCACATCTTGTAACGTTAATGTGGCAACGGATGATCTAGCCATTATTTGCAACCTTATTGCTGTTAACCTATAATGAAATTAGACACTGTGGTGTAGAGCCCAATTCAGGTAGAAGGGACGCCCGCTATAGAGTAACCATCAAGTACGAATGCGCTTGTGGTTATCTGGCGCTGCGGTGACGTAGGTTCGAATCCTACCCATCACAGTTGTCGCATTCTTTCTTACCTTATTTATGGTGTGATAGCACCAAATAGCACTTTATGCTGAGACAAGCCGTCTCGCATTTTTTGATTGTAGACAATCTGTTTTCCACTTCTAATGATGTTGGTGATAATGCGTTGGCGTTTACCATCCTCATCTTTTACTTTCAGTTCATAGTCCAATCTGACGATAACCTTGCCTTTATCCGTACCCAAATTAATGATGTATAACAGCGCATTATCTGCTTTTAACGTATCGAGTAGCACTGCTTCTGGCTCAATTAAATAGTCAGCAATATTTTCCCAAAAACTAAGCGGCAGTGGAGCGTCTTTATTGTCTCGCAAAGCATGTAACACATCGTGATCTCGTAGGGTGATAACAGCACTACTGGGCGTTAGATTTTCAGCAACCAATGCGTCAACGACTGGCTCAGGTAATACACCCACCGACTTACTCACCCCACGAGCGATTTTTTCTTTTTCTACCAGATCCACCATTTCTTTGACTTCATTGTTTAATAATGCTCTGACCTCTGCTACCTGCAACACATTACTGACCATGTTAGTAGCAAGTTTAGGCGGTACGCTAACAGCCTTATCCAGTAGTAACTTGCTTGGCATATCGACACGATTGCTACCAGCGATACGGTCAAAGCCGTAATCAATGCCTTCAGGTAATGTTACTGTCTTTGGATTGCCACTGCGTTTACCCAATTCTTTAGTTACATAGTTAATCTTAGGGCTTTTACTAATCTTTAGCTCTTCACGCTGCAATGACTTAGCACTATGGGCAATGACACTGCAATGGCAGCCATAGCCATTTATTGGATAATGTGTCTGCCAAAATGGGTCGTCACAATGTAGTACCAGACCGTCCCAATCCTTATGCAAAGGGCGTGGGTGCTTCACTCCATCACGATGCTTATATTCCCAATATGGTCTTAAGGCTTTCATACGCCCATGTTGTTCATGGCGTCCAGCAGCAAATGAGCTATATAAATTGGTGTCATAGATAATGCGACTTCGCCAGTCTCGACCGCCGTTATAATTCCAACCCCGCTCAGACACTATTTCATCAAAGCTTTTACGAAAGGCTTCTAGCGTTGTACCGTCATTAATAGCCTTGTCAACAGCGGTGCGAAAATCTGTCAGTATGTCGTTGCGGTTTGCCCCTGCCACCACAAACGCATAGTCATGCTCTTGACCTTCAAGATCAAGATAGCTATCTGTAGGCAAGTTAAGCTTGTTTTTAAAGAAATTAATCTGCTCTTCAAAGGGCAGTTTGGGTGCAGGAGTATCGTATTTTGTTTTAGACATGAGTAGCCTCGTCTGTATTGTTATTTGCTACACTTGCCATACCTGCCAGCTTTGCACTGATATTTGCTTCAGTAAACACACGAGCATAATCATCAAAACTTAACTGCTTAGCTAAGCTGTTTAATTGCTCTCGTAATTCCTCTAAGCTGTCTACATCGTCTAGGATTTGCTTAATTTTATTTATCCACCCACCTGTGATGGGTGCAATCTCATCAGCAAGCTGGTCAACCATACTATCAATTTCGTTATTTGTTTCTGGCGACTCAGCAAAATCAGTAGAGTTTTTACTTTGATTGTTATCATACTGCTTGCCAGTTTCTGTACCTGACTGATTACCAGCAACTTGGTTGGTTTGCGTACTGATTTCCTCCCATTCACCACCAAAGGTATCTTCAACTGTTTTAAGTGTAGGACGATAACCAACTTTGACCATGTTAGCCCAAGCTTGAGTTTTCTTAAGTTCATCTGCTTCATCACTAGTCAGTAGCCATAACTTAGGTGGATTGGCATTTGGAAAGTTCCACTTAGTCAGCCATTTGATGATGGTGTTATTAAAACTACTACACAGCAGGTCAGCATCGGCTTTGATGATGTCTTCTTTGACCTGATTTTGTATCTCTGCCTTGTACTGACCACCAATAGCCTGACTGGTCATTACTTGCCCTAATATCACAATGGCAATAGCTTCATCCATATAGCGACAAAGTGTCTCGTAGTCTTCTGTACCGCTTGCCCCTTTGAGTAGTTCTACCACTGTGCCTTGAGCGGTGGCAATGGCAGAGCCATTTTTAAGAGCGACACCTGCTCGCAATGCTTTTTCTCGCTCAGCGGCTGGGTCAGGTGCTTTTGAGTCATATTGCACATGCGGCATCGAAGTAGCAGCTTTCTCTAGCCCCAATAGCCAAAACTTAATGTTTGATTTTTTAAACAATACTGCCCAAAATAAATAATGAGCAAGACCTAGTCCGTAAGGGTTATCTGTCGTATCACCGCCTGCACTATATGTCCAAAACTTAGCCTCTGGCACAACCGTTTCACTATCATTACCTATGTATAGTAGTTGCTTATCTTTATCAAATTTAAACTTGCCTCGGTCTCGTACCAATATATCGCTAATACCCACCTTACCATCCACCAATGACCACATTGCTTCTGCCACACCATAGCCATAATAAACACCCCATTGCATGGCTTTTAGCACCCTGTCAAAGGCGATGCCTTCTATTTGAGCTTTGATAAACTCGGCAGCTTCGACATCAGCGGGGTTATCACTATCAGCGGGTATGATTTGACGCTCCATTTGTACCAATGCAGATTGCCGCTGTGTCCACGTACCAAATACAGTGGTATCAGTTAATAGATTACGGTAGCCATTGATATCACCTGATAGTTTATTGGTTAAGATATCATCAATAATCTCAAGCTCGGTGATGTTGTGCTCAACTGCAACCTCTGTGCTGGGTTTGGTCGGAGATGGGGGGGCTTTGGTGGTGGATTTAGTGTTACTCATATTGGACTATCTCACATACGGGTTATGCCATTTATGACAGCTACCACTATAAGTAAGAAAAATGCTAATTGCTAAATGAATGGTTTTAAAATGAAAAGTGAAACTAAATAATGAAACTTTGGTTGTTGAGTGACTATTTAATGAAACTTTATTGCAAAAAATATATAAGCTGTATGCTATGCTGACTAACAGTCATAAGTTGATAGACGTAGAAAATATAAAAAGGATAAAAATATGGCAGGGGTGAAATGCGCCAAATGTGGTGAGCTAATGCAGGGTAAAGTAAAAGCAAATGCAGTGATAGAGTGTTTGTCCTGCAAAAAACAATTCCGTGTGACAGATGAGCTAATAACAGCCTATGAGCAGGAACGAGAAAAAGGGTTTATAGACTATTTAAGGGCTTATGGTATCTATGGCTTGGGGGTGTTGGTTGCTTTGCTCATTGCTTATATTTTTATTTTTGGAGAAAAGCAGCCACTACCATCTAACGGTTATGAGCCACCAGCAGGTGAGGTGTTTTTTAGCAGTTGGGACGGCTCTAATAGAGACTTGGTCGCAGTCGTAAAAGCAGGTATGCATAATCCAGACTCATTTGAGCATGTTGAAACTCGCTATCATGATAATGGCGACAGCTTTAGTATTTTAATGACATTTCGAGGCACAAATGCAATGGGGGCGACCGTCACTCAGCAAGTGACCGCAGATCTTGATAAACAAACTCGGCAAATTAGCAATCTAAAAGCCATTAAATAGCTCAGTACACTCGCTATGTACGCCAATTCTACCAATTACATCATCATGCCCTACATAATTAGCACCATAGCCATACTGGTCGCCATTAGCATCAGTAGTATGTGAATGATTGTTACTTGATTCAATTGCAAGTCCAATCTCAGTGGGTGGGTCGGTGCGACTGGCATGGTGCATCAGTAGTAGTGAGATGGCAGTATCACCGTGGCGTTTATTATTATTTTCACTATCAGCACTATTGATGCGAGTCGTAGGAATACGGGGTATATTGTTGATGACCTCAAAGCTTCTAAGATCAGCGAGTACGTCAGTATCTTTGGGAATATCTATCAATTCACCATCTTGCAGTGCCGACTTAAATGGGGCAGTATTTTCACGATACCATTTTTCTGACAGCATTATCGCATTGATTAGCTCACCATAGTTATCTGAGGCACACTCTGCTAAATATTGTCCATTGCCTCGAGCATCAAGTGCCGCACCGCTGAAGCGTGGCAGGCGTTCCAAAATAAATAATAATATCTGTTCTTGCTGTTTAAATGGAATATTTGCCAGCTCTATAATAAGTCGCACTGCCAGTGTTAAGTCTTGTTGCTCTGCTCCGATAGAAAACGAGGTTAAATCGCCACTACGAGCAAAATCCTCACCCAAATAATGTCGTTGCGTCTTACTCAATGACTGTAAGATAGATAATACCGTTTCATTCAGCCAGTCATCAATCTCAGCTCGACGAGTTGATTCAGGCAATAAGCTAAAATCGTTTTTCTTTTCTAATCTTATAATAGGTGTGTCGCTATTCATGCACTGCTCAATCAATGCACGAGATAGCCATTTGCCCCCGCCATTTTGTGGAATACAACAGTATTCCTCTAAGGCATCTTCTTTATTAGCGGTATCACTAAGCAGATTTGCTTTCCATTGTGCTTCTTTATCTTGTGACCATGTTTGTTTAGTGACTTGGCAAATGCGTTTATACAGTCCCTCATTGCAGGCATCGTCAAGAGTGATGGTATGGACTGAGTAGCGTTTTTTACCTGCACGACTATCAATGATTAACTCATTAAACAGGTTATCCACGCCATTATGCGTACTGATGATACGTACCTTTGCACCCCACATTGTCAATGCCAATGCCGCTTTTAATACTTCAGATAAATGCTCATGGAATGCCGCCTCATCGATGACTACATTGCCTTGCATACCTCGCAGATTGCGGGGATTAGATGATAACGCTTTGACTTTAAAGCCACTGGCAAAATAGATGACATAGGTCAGGATTTCTTTTTTACCATCTTCAGTTTCAAAAACCTCTTCGTTCTCTTCAATTTCACTGGCAGCATAGTTATACATGGTTGCCCACATGGCAACAGCATCGATATACTCTCGTGCCATGTCTTTACTTGAGCCAATGTAAAACGTATCACAGCCACCCTCTGCTTTTTTGAGTGAAGCATCGAGTGCATTATCAGCAGCTTCAGCCCACGTTAGCCCCGTTCGCCGTGATTTCTCAGCAATTTTTAACTGGCTATCATCTGCTATCCAACGTTTTTGATATGCCAATAAGACGTCATTTTCATTAAACATTAGGCAATACCCAATATCTTTTGCTTAATCTCATTTGCCGTATCAGCAGACAATCCTGCTTCTACGATGGCTTTTTCAGTCTCTTTGGCAGCTTTTGCTAATATGGCTTTTTCAATTTCACGCTGACGTTTCTCGTTGATAGTAGCAGCGTTCTCTAACTTTTCGACAGCCATTGCCAGCTCTTTGAGCATCTTAGGCTCGACGATACCATCACCATCAGACAGATTAATAGCGGTATTAAAAGCAAGGTTGCGTATGACCTCATTAAGCAGTTGCCCAACTTTGCCCTGTGGAGCATTACCAAATCTACCCACCCACATTTCAGCCATTTCTCGGCTTTGTTGGATACGTGCACCCACTTCATTCATCTGCACTGCATAGCGATTAACCGCTGATTTACTGCGAGGTGGTTCACCAATCTCTTCAAGTAACTCGTTAAGCCGCTCAGTTGCTTCTATCTGAGTAATGCGTGGGTCACGCAGCCAATCTTGCAACTGTTCTAGCAATAGTGGTGGTAGGGTTTTGATACTACTTTTTGCCATCTTACCCTCTTAATAGCCTTTGAATGACTTGATATCAGCAATCTCTGATGGGCGTAAATTACGCACCCCCACAGCTCGTACCATACCTTTTGCAACCTCTAGACCTCTATCTGTTAATGCAATGTTATTAATAGCACCAAGTGGTGTAGATGTTGTTAAGCCTTGCTCACATAGCCATTGGTTATGTGTACGCAACTGGTCATAAGAGATTGATTTGCCCTGCATTTCAAAGCATTGATATAGCATTTGTTCACTTAGCTGATAATCAGGGTCATATAACAAAAACCACAGTACGCTGCGTCTGTGGTCTTCGGTTTGTAATTGTTGCAGGTTCATTTTTTATTCATTCCCTACTTAATGAGTTTTTCAAGAATCATCGCATTGGAATCTGCCAAACCTTTGACGATGCCTTGCACTGTAGAAACATTTGTATTCAAGTCATCGATACGATAATGAATGCGTGAGATTTGTTGGCGGTCTGGCATATGCTTTATTTGTGTTGAAATGCTAGTAACACGGGTTTTTAATTCGTCAAGCTCAGTGTTATGTTTGGCTTCTAATTCAACAATTTTCTTAGCATTTGCTTTGTGATTTGTCACTATCCACACATAGATTGAGATGCCTACCATGACTACGGTTTGCACCACATCAAAAGTGAATTTGATAAAATGAATATCAAATCTCATAATCCACCTTTTCTAGTGGCAGATGCTGCTTTGTTGTGATTTTAGATTGTGTCATCGTTCGTAGTAACACATTGCCCGCACCGATAATGGCTGTCAGTAGCCCAAAAGTTTCAGCGTTGATAAATGGCTCGGCATAGGGCAATACACTATCTGCCATTGGAAATACCACGCCAGCAATCCCCATCGCTGTAACACCAATGTTAAACCACATAGTTTTAGACTTTGCCCACCATTTGGTAGGAGTTTTGGGTTGATTAGGCTCAGGTGATGGACTTGGTGGAGGGCTATCAAGTGATGAATAACCAAACTCAGTATCAACATCTGGTTGAGTTGTCATATTAGGCGTTAGTCCAACACTAGCGACTATCGCTAAAGCTGAAGCTAACATCGAATTTAAAAAAGAAAATTTATATTTAAGCATGATAAGTCCTTGACTATAGAAGGTATGGCTCAAAGTTAAAGGTCAAGCAATACCTTAAGTATATAGTCAGGTGACTAAGAGTGAATAAGACTGGTTTTGTATCTTGAGGAATGATAATAAAGAGAACTGATTTTATGTTAGACACCAAACTCACTAAATGTCACATTTGGTGCTTCAGATAAAATGGTACTATTGCGCCGATTATAAAAGCACTTTTTACCTGTTTCCATATCTCCAGTTAATAATATCGTAGCCCCACTAGGCGTCTCAGCTACGAGCTTACCATCGCTACGTTGACCTATGATAGTAGCAAATGCTTTCTCTTGCGTATCAAAGATTTGTTCAAATTGACTTAATAAATTCATACAATCTCACCTATATCAATCCCTAATTATCTAAATATCTATCGACAGTTACTGTTTGATAAATCTTAGGTGCACCATTGTCCAGTTCGATATTGACTGATATAGCAGTAACTACACCACGCCATGCCCCATCGCCTCCCTCTAAAGTATCATTTACTTGCCAGATTTGCCCCAGCTTTGCTAGGGGCACATCATCAGACCAGAGCATTTTTAGCGTATAAATAGCATGAGTGCCACTATCTGATAGTATCGCCATACCTTTTGGTACAGTCACATCTTGGTCAGTATAGAGTGTATGGTTTTGTGTTGGAGCATCGCTATCACGTCCTTGTCTAGCTCTAAACACCTCATGTCCGACTGTATCACCAACCACCATGACGGTATTAAATCGAGTGGCTTTATTGACTGTATCAGTCATATTTAATATCACATCAGCAGGTATTGTCACATCTGGCGTTGCTGTCGCAAGCTCCCAAGCGGGCTTTTTCCAGCGTGGTTTGAGTGATAGTGTTGGCTCATTTGGGTGTGTTGTCACAAAACCACCGCATGCTTGAGCAATATCAGCAATCACAGCAATGGGGGTTTTGCCTGTTACAGCATATTGATTCGCTGGTATCAGCCAATCGTTAATATCCCAGTCTTGCACACTGATAGATAGTCCATTTAACTGTTGATTGACAATTTGACTCGCATAGTTCGCCTGATCTGATAGTCCGCTCTGTGTACCAGCATAATCAGCACCTAGCCTTGCTGTGATTGAGCGACCACCGATGCTATGTGTGTGATTTGCAAACTTGCGAGTACGGCTTTGGTCTTCAGCGATAATTGTAAACGTGAATCCATTAACCACCACATTAATCAATGGCTCATTACCTTGTGGCACATCTAACTTTGCCTTAATTTTGGCATAATCTTTAGCAGTGATATCAATGCTACCTTGCCAACAATAACTAGACATATCTGTTTTTATACTAAACGATAATGGGTCGACTGCAATCCCGCCCACCGTAGCTGTAATGATGTTATGCACGATATAACTCCTTAGATTTGGTATTAGCTGAGGCGGTGCGTCATGCCAACACGTAAAGACAAATGGCAAGTTGCTAGACGGTAGGTTGCTACGTCGTCTTGATAAAGGCAGGGGCAAACGGTTAGCTGGTGGTCTAATACGACAAGTAAAATTCGGCTTATCAGGCTCTGGCTCGGGTATCGGGTAGTAACGGCACGGCACTGGTATTGCTGCACTTGTGCGAGCCTGTTTGTACTTTTCAATGTTGCGAGAGGCTTTGTAATAACTGACACTATCAGATAGATTAATTGTGTGCTTAAGCGGCAAATTCACACAATGCTTATAAGCAACCACAGGTGCAGATTTGACAGCAACGCAGCTTTGATAACCAATCGTTGGGCTGATTTTTGCGGCTTGGCACGATTGTAATGAGATAAACGGCAACACAGTTTGTGCCTGACAATATTTGAGTAATATGCCATTGCTGATTTGTATTTTTTGCCATTGTAATAGAGGTACAAATGCTTGCGATTTAAAGTAATGTCTAGATGCGATGTTGATAGCAGCATCACGTATCACTTGATAATCATCAGCAATGCTTTGGCTAGTGTGTCGCCATGTCTCACAGCGTACAATAGTTTTTGTGGTGTGAGTGACTGCACCAAACCATGCCATCGCTCCATGCATACGCCTAGGTTTTGGTGGCTCAGTGGGTGTACTGCCATCGCTATCATCTATATTATCATTGTTATCATTAACATCACCGCTAATGACTAATACACCCAATTTACGAGACAAAGGCAGTGGCAAATTGTTGGATGCTGGACGGTCAACAATGGGTCGAGATAGTTGCAGTGGCAAACTGTCAGCACTAACAATTCTAAATATTATTGGAGGTTTGCCAAGCGGTCTATCTAATAATAGCGGTAAAGCCCCGCTATTATTAGATAGCAGAGGAATTTGTAGAGGTAATGGTAGTGCATTGGCATTTACTCGCTCTGCCATGACTGCCACAATTCTTGTTGCTCAGCGACTGTTAAATCTGTCGCAGGTGTGACATAGTCCCAACAAAATGGTTCGTAACGCTGGTCAATGCCATTGGGTGGTAGGTCTCGGCATATAACAAGATATTGTTTGTTAGGGTCTAGTCCTATAAACATATAGTGACCATTTTTCAATGATGCTTGGCGTGCTAATAAATTATAATTATTATCTAATAATATAACCTCTCGACTTGCTGATTTACCTGCAACTGTAACAATACCTGCTCCACTGCCCGCAATATATCCGTCTCCAGCATAGTTAGTAATAATATGCCCAATAATCATGTATAAGATCCTTTTAACACAACACCAAAGTTTTGTAACTGTGCCCATGCTGTTTTAAACATCAATATATCACTAGCGGTGTCTGCAATTTTTAGATAATGATTATTAGTATTTAATTGACCTGCATGCTCAACGAGACCAGGCAAAAAAATGCCGTACATGTCAGACTTGAAAATTGGCGCACAAAAAACATGTTGTGTGCCAGCATTGATATCATCGTCAAATATTTGTTTTTTATACCATTTTTGATTGTGCTCATCAGTGAGTTGCATGCGATTTATACTATAATTAACTGCTTCATAACGATAGTCGCCGCCCCATAAAACTGGTCGCTGTTTTATTGCTTCTGTTGTATAAGCACTGCCAAAAAAGAACACTGCAAATAATGGTGTACCGACATCCGTTTGTAGCAAAACATAACACGATTGATTATTTGCAATGACAAACCAATCTTGAGTCTCAGACTTAAAGTTAAACATTTTTTTTGAGCGAGTTGTTGTAGCAAATGCTGTATCTGCATCTGCTGCTGTTGCAGTCATAACAAATTTATCAGATGTATCATGCGTAACTGTAAATATACAATGTGATGATAATATAGCAGTGCTACTAAATGCTCGTGTACCCGTATTTTCGATGTCATCAACTGGCATTGTCCAGTCTTGAGGCGGCTGTTTATCACCATACCCTGTAATTAGACATGCTTTTAACACAGTCGAAAATGAGAAATCTGATTTATCAAGTTGCGGAGCATCATCATCGTAACTTGAATACACATGAAATGGCTCATAATCATAAATATTTAACATTATAATATTTCCTTAGTTTCTGTCGTATCACCATACAAGCACATTGTATAGCCGTCTTCACCTTTAGGCGTGCTAGATGACGGTTGTACAGCGCACAATACCCACACGGGCAACAATGTTCCCCACGTATTAAAACGGATAATATCTTGGCTTGCCCATGGTGCTTCGTTACCAAATGCCTGTTTTGGAATAGTGAAATATGGCTTGTTAGAGGCTGGATTAATCGGTGCTAAATCAGTTAATGTATCGCCACGCATGACAAAGCCGAGCGTTTCGCCATACAACTCAAATTGACTTGTGCCTGTCATTTTAATCATCCAACGCTCCGTAATAGCTCCATCATCTGTCAATACCATTGGATAATCTTTTAGATTGAGTTTATTAAGCAGCGTGTCGCCGACGGGTTCATCTCGCCAAACTTTATCCCAGTTGCGCTGTGTAAAAGGTACAGAGACACGCACTTGTAAATCATCACCGATTAACACGCTAGATACATAAGTGCTATCTATTGGATAGTCTCTTTTTGTAGGGAATATCAGTGATAATGTGCCGTCAATATCAGCCTCATGAATGCGATTACGCTCTTCTTGAGCGTGCATCACAGATAGCGGCATTTGATAAGATGAGAGGTCGAGCGGGGTTGTCCATGTGATTGTGCCAGCGTCTAGGTCATAGTCCCAAAGTTCTGCATTGACAGGCTGACCATTGGCATCGCTGACACAGATACGGTCAACATCATTGCGTGATAGCTGTACAGTTTGACCGCCTGTGTGTGCTGAGCCGATGTCATCAGTCTGGCGGTTGCCAATTAAGATAGTATCGCCTCGTCTAAAAATTGGAATACGCCCGTCCTGTGGTAGTCTCACTGTGTCGATTTTGACAACATTACTGTCAATTGGAAGATAAGAATAAGCAACAGCGTTGTAAGTGATTGTCTCTGCTAGTACGTGCAGTGGTTTCCAGATTTTGCCGTTATGTATAGCCTCTTGGTCGTACCAGTCTTCATTCTCATTGCCGAACGCATTGACTAATTGACCAAATTTAACATCAACTACACCAAATTCAGTGTCTACTAGACCTTGAATACCATCTGCTTTTAATTCACCAGCGTAGTTTGCCCGTGCATTAATTTTTGTGCCGTTAACTGCCACTGCTCGTATTTCAAGACTGCCAGCACGTAGGGGTGAGCTTGGCACTCTAAATGTCACACTATCGACGGGATTACTGCCAATACTGGTTACTAATGAGTTAATAACTGGCGCATTGCCATTTTGCCATTGCCAATTTGTCAACAGCATTTTGCCTGCTTGATAATCAACTGTGCCTGCTAATTGAGCAGAGCCAGTCTTGGGGTCAAGATCAGTATAAATACTGCCCAGTTTGTCAAAATAAGTATGTCCAGCCCACGTTACATTGATACTAGCTGGTGCAATACTCTCAGCGTGATGTGGCAATAAATCAATCTCAATATCACCGCTACTTAGCTGCTCAGTTACGCTGTTTGCTGTGTCAGTATCATAAAAATATACCTCAACAACGCCATCTTCTGGCAGTGTCGCAGTAGCATCAGCATATTCATAGCCTGTTAATACTTGTGTTATGACAGTTTTCATATGGCTCTGGTAGCCTGTACCATCAAATATCAAGCCATCACGGACTTGCCCTGTAGTAGTTTTATAAACAGGCTTTGGTATGTTAACAATCACATCAGTATTAAATTTGAGTGTGCGTGCTGCATAGTCAACAGTACCAACTGTTTCGCCAGCATTATTAACTAATAATCCAGCACCATCATCTGTAATCACCTGATACGGATCAATCCAATTTTTACCATCGACTTTTATGTAACCCTCAACAAATAGCGGCCATTTTACTTTAACGCTGTGAGGCTTTAGCGGTTTATCACTCAAATCTTCTAGCGTGATTTGTCCATCACTACCAGCTTGTGGTGCTTGATATATTTTTGTGGCTTTATTACCAACGTTATAGCTCACATTAATATCTAATACACCGTCTGGATGATTAAAATTAGCATCCGTATCAATGCGTATCTGTTTTAAATTTGGGTCATATTGACCAGTCCAATCACCTGTAATATTACCTGCTGCATCACAAGTTGCAGTTTTGTCTTCACCATCATTCCAACTTAGAGACAGCGTACTTGGCACAGCATCTTGTGAGATATTGAGCAGCATTTTTGCAGATGTGGCGATGTCAGAGCGGTTAAAATATCTCGCTCGTGTACTCCATGAAAACAATACCGCACTACCAATATCAGGCAGTTCACCATAGCTGACATTGACGGTACCAGTTGTATAATTTACATTGCCGCTGCCGTGCGCTGCACTTGCACCCCGCAGCGCACCTGTGCCATCGTCACGCAAATCATACCAACGTCCTTGCGCTCGGTAGCTGACGATTAAGCTTCCCACCGCTGGAGGTGGATCAATTGTCATTACATCGTTATAGCTACGATTATTAATATCAACATCGATGCGAGCCGTATCAGCGACTTTTAACTCAGATGCTGCCGCTTTAAAACTGACATTATTTAAATAGCCACTAAAAGATGGCTCATTAATTTGTAAATCACCTTGCGTATAATCAACTTTGCCAACTACATTGTCATTGAGTATCAGCAATCCACCCTTGTCTGTGATATTGCCATTGCTTGTGTTCAGAGTAATACTATTTGGTAGTACGGCATTACCCAGTGACACTGTGCTGTTTGAGCCTGCACTATGACTTTTATTGATAGTTAAGCTTAATTTACTGTCAGCTTTTGTGCCATCAAACAGCGTTTGCCGCTGTCCTGCGGCGGTTAAATCAATCAATGCAGTCTCAATCTGGTTTGTTGGTACTAATTTCTCCATAAGTCCAGCGATCTTGATTTGCGTTGACTCACGTAAAATAGCTTCAGTTAACGGCTTAATACCATAATATTGAGCCGCATCAGCGACGTGGGTTTCACGTATTTTGCACGGAGTATCGACATACGACTCACTTGGATAGTCAACACCAACAAAGTCCGCTTCTAGCTTTGAGCTAATCTCTAACTTGACGACTGTGCGAGTAAAATCTTTATTATTTTGGGTAAATGTACGCTCTTCAGATGTCACCTTAACCACTTGTACGTATTGCTCATGCTGTGCATAGCCTGCTTTATCTTGGCGCAGACAATAGACATCACCAATAAGAGGTAATGGCTCTTCAGGGCGTTGATACGCTTGGATTATTTTAGAGTTTTGCGACTGCGTTGATAGCAGCGTCATACGAGACTCAATTGTGCCAACGCTATAGGCTTCGATACGCTTTAAAATCTCATTGCGTTGCTCACCAAATTTAGTCGCTGGAAATAATAGATAACTGACAGTAGGGTCTTTGGGTGGCTTTGTGATTGCAGCAAACGTACCGATTAACGGTTCATCATCAGGGCGAGTAACACCCATATAGACTAAACGAGCATGAAATGAGCCATTAACCCTCGCTATGCTTGATATTGGATTAAACAGTTCATTTGCTTCACCAGAAATCGGTGTACCAAGTGGCATGCCACCGCCATCATCATTGTCAGTGAGGCGTTCACTGGGATAAAACTTGAGGTCTTGTCTTGTGATTTTCGTATCTTTGTTTGATGACATAATGAGCTCTATTTGTTTGATTTATCTAGCTTTACGGGCTAATTCTTTTTTCAATTTTTGCATAAACTCTTGAGCACCAATATCTTTGATTTGCTGTACAATACGAGCATCAAGAGCATTAACAATGTCGCTAACGGTGATGTGATTGGCTATATTTGGGGTAGCAGATATTTGTATGTTTTGCGACGGCTGTTGTCGAGTTGGCGATGGTGGTGGTTGATATTCCTGTTTAGCTTTTTTACCCCATTGGCGGTTTTTATTTGCTTTAATAAAATCTTCAAAAATCTCATCAACAGCAAACGCATTTGTCATACCATTGCGAATGGGGTCAATTAAGTGTTTTTTTGAGTTAGCTGCATTTGATGCAGTTGTTTTTAATAAATTAATTTCTGCATGAGCTAGCTCACTTTCTTGTAGTTTCAAATCACTGAGTAGTTTTTTATATGCGCTGTTTGCATCATAACTAACCATTTTTAGTACAGTGCCACGGTCATTTAAAACACGATGTTGATCATCAACTGTCTTTTTCAGCTTTTCAAATTCTCGTGTACCTTCTTGTGCTGCTGCCACCATTTTTTTACCAGTATTACCTGCTTCATTACCCAGTTGCTGCATAGAGTTTTTTGCTGCATCAATGGGTGGTTTAACATTGTTAGCAGCATTACTCATTGCATCCAATGCTTGCTTAGCTTCGTCTGCTGCTTTTGCACCGCCACGTAGTCCAGCGTCAATTTGACGCATTTGCTCAGCTGTGACTTGTCCTACCACACCAGCTTCTTGTAGTATTTGTTTGATTGCCTTAAAGTCAGCTTGAGTTTTAGCAGCAGCTAGAGAGGTATCTAGTGCTGATGTAAGGGCAGTTTTGAGGGTATCAGCACTGGTTGCTTGTTCTTTAATTGCAGCTACGCCAGCTTTGAGTGTTTGCACCATTTTAAAACCGTCAGTGCTCATCTTCTGGTTAACAGCATCCATATTAATACCCAAAGTTTGCAAAGCTTGCGATTGAGCATCGGTAGCAGACTTGGCAGCTTGTTGTTCTAGAGCAGTACGCTTAACACTATCAGCAAGCTCTTTATTGCCGTTCGTTGCTGCCAGTAAGGCTTGCTCAAGTCCTGCTTGAGTTTGCGCATTTTGTCCAGCTGATTCTTTTGCTGCGTTGTAAGCACGTGCCAGTTTAGTCGTATCACCCTCGGCAAGCTCTGCAATGACACTAAAAGCTTCTAGTGATTTGGTGACTTCACTGTTCATACCTGTCGCAAATTCTTGTGCGTCGAGTCCCAAGGTTTCAAACGCATCAGAAGCCTTGTCCAAATCTGATTTTAACAACTCACCGAGGTTATTTTGCTTTGCTTCAAGGTGCATTGCTTCAAGACGGTTTGTTGTCTCATTAAGCTCGGTTGCTAATTGATTATATTCCTGAGTATTTTTTTGCCCGTTTGCAGCAAGATTAATTAGCTCACGATTTAGAATTTTAACCGTTGCTTCAGTAGCAATGATGTCATTTACAAGTTGTCTATTTTCATCTGCTTGCTGTCTGGCAGCATTTGCTGCCTCAGTTTCTGCAGCTGCTAACTCATCGCTAGTTTTTACTGCCAACTTTTGTGCTTCAGCTAATCGTTGAGCAGACTCAGCACTGGTTTCAAAGTTATTACGCACATCATCAAAAGTACGGTCAGTTACCATAGCATCAAGATAGGCTAGACCACGAGCAAGCTCGTCTCCAAACGCTCTAACGGCTGAGCTGTTTTCATACAAACTATCACCAATAGCCGTACCAATTGTCCAACTGGCAGCAGCAGCAAATAATGTACTCAATCCTGACATCTTACCCGCTAGACCATTTGCGGCAGTGGTAGTGCTTAGGATAGAGGCACGGGCTGTTGTCATACCAGTGGCAATATTAGCCCCTGCTGTTAGTCCAACCGTACCAGCTAGTGCCATTGCACTGTTAAATGCAACAGTGGCTACTCGAGCACTAGCAATCAATACCACTAACTTAGTAATCATGGGATATGATTCAGCAAAGCCATTAACCGCTTCAACTACGCTAGCGACACCAGAAGCAGTAGCACTAACGATAGGTAATAGATGTTGACCTAGTGTTTGTGCTAATACGATTAACGACTGTTCAGCTCTGGCTGTCGCTGCTGCTGATGTTGACATCTGAGCTTCAAACTCAGATTGCATTGCACCAGCAGTCGCTGACTTGTCTTGAGTCAAGTCTAGTGTTTGATTATAAGTATCAAGACTACCCACCAATAAATTGACATCATCAGCATATTCTTGACCAAATAATTTAAATGTTGTTATGGATCGTTGTTGGTCATCAAGCTTACTTAGCGTTTGTAAGAAGTTAATCAAGGCTTCTTGCGGATTAGCATTGATATCATCAGCCAATTGATTTGCTGACAAACCAATATTATCAAGGGATTCTTGGAATCCAGCACCTTGTACTTGAGCTGTTTGTAGTTTAGTTAACAGTCCATTAATAGCAGTAGCTGCAACTTCTGGTGGTTTACCAAGCGCAATAAATGCTGCGGCTAATGATGCCGCTTGCTCTTCTGCCAAGCCAAATTGTTTTGCGGTACCACCAATCCGTACCATTGCATTAATAATATCTGGCTCTTTAGCAGCAGTATTATTACCGAGTGTATTAATAGCATCACCCAATGCTTCTACAGATTGCATTGAGATACCAAACACATTAGCAAGCTGTGCAGCTGACTCAGCAGCTTCATCAGCACTAATACCGAATGCAACTGACATCTTGCCAGCCATTTCAGTAAATTTACCAAGTTCTTCAATTGGAATGCCAAGCTGTCCACCTTGCGCTGCAATATCAGCTACTGCTTCACTGCTTAAGCCTAAATCTATTGCTAGCTGTTTAATATCACCAGATAAAGTCTGAATTTGCTCAGGTGTACCATCAACAGTTTTTTTAACACCTGCCATTGCGGCTTCAAAATCCATTGCAGCAGATGTAACGACAGCAAGCCCTCCTGCGGCAGCAGTAACTTTGCCCAGTTCAGTCGCAAAGTCAGTTGTTTCATCACTAGCATCACTGAGCGATGCTTCAAGCTCTTCAATTTGTGCCGTCGCTAATTCACTAGCTCGTGCAAGCTCACTGCCAGTAAGCTGTCCACTGTCTCTTAGTGTCTCATAAGCAGTAGTGATTTCTTCGATCTGCTGTAATGCAACATCATCAGTTTCAATGCCTAATAGTATTTTAGCTTGTGCTATTTCATTTAGATTTTCAGCTTCAGCAGTGAGTTCACTTAAGGCTTCTTGTGCCGCTTGTGTCTGTTCTTGTAGGAATTGTTCTTGAGAGGCTAGGTCAGTAGTAGATAGACCAAGATCAGACATTGCTTGACGTGTGTCGTTAAGGCTAATGTTAAGCGATGTGTGGGTTTGTTTAAGACTGGCTGCTTGCTTAGCAGATTGCTCATGCGCTTTTGCGAGTCGCTCAACCTCTTTAACGGCATCTCTATACTCAGCTTTTTGTTCTTTGGTGGCTGCTCCTTGCGCTTCCATTACTGTTTTCAATGCTTCAGCTTTGGTTTTGGCAGCTTGCCACTCTTGCGCTAGTGTTTTAGTCTGTTCCTGAGCACTTTGCCAAGCGTTAGCCGCATCGACTACTGCCTGTTTTTGCTCACGGAACATCTTTATCAGACCTTGCTTCTGACTAATAGCATTAAATGTATCGTTTAAATGTTCACCTTTCTCTGATAAATTAGCGACATCAATACCCGCTGCTTTTAACTCATCAGTTAGCAGATCTAGATCAGTAAGATTTTTAGTTTGTAAGGCAATCTCTAATGCGAGTTTTAAATTGGCATTGCTCATAGAGGTTATTCATCATATTTCTAGTCTATGAGCAATCTTAGGTAGGTAGGTAAAGATTTTAAATTAGAATACTCCCTTATTTTTCTAATATTTTTTGAAAGTTTATTTCAATTTCTATCTCATTAATAATCATTAAATCCCAGTTATTCCCAGTTTATAACATCTTCTGTATGCTAGTTATAACAGGTGTGATTAATTTATTAAAATCAGTATCTCAATTTTTCCTACAAAGATGAATGTTCAATAGACCCTAGTAAAAAGTCTATGTTGCTCCATAATTGCTGTTGATGAAAGTCAGCTGGATTGGTATGTTTGGGGGCAAAATATAACAGTTGTTGGCTGTGTTGGTGTTGCAAAATAACGGTAGGGTGAATGAGGGTCAGGCAATGCCAAATCTGCATTAGAGGCGATAAGTCGATGCTGACGGTGCGCCCAAATACCATTTTATTAGTAGTAAAAGCGTTGTTTATGACCTCATCATCTACAGTGGTAACGGTGAGTAAATCTGGCGGGTTTGATAAAGAGTTTTGATTTGAGTTTTGTGAGTCGCTTTGTAAATATTTTTGTATTTTGGGTAATGATATCAGACATCTAGGCGGCATCATATTGGGTGTACGATAATCATCGAAGTGATAGATGGCATAATGTCCGCTACTGGCAACATTAATTTCGATGTATTGCTGTGCATCGGTTGCTTGTTTATCAGATGTGTCGCCTGCGATAAAACATTCAAGACAGGTGCTTTGCCATAAAAAATCTGCCTGTTTGTCCTTTGGATTCATTTCATCTACCAAAGGTAACCACATAAACCAAGGTGTTATCGCAGGTGATATGTGGTTATACTTATGCTCAATATGATGTTTAGTAAGGTTATGTCGAGTAAGTTTTGGTACAGTTGTTGGTTGTGGTAAAGTAATCACATAGTTTAAAGTTAGTTTGTGCTGTGGTTTGGCTATATTTTTATTTTTTACAGAGGAACTAATTATCTGTGCCTCGACTTGTACTTTGGGCATGATTAGATGAGGCTGCGCAGCACACCACTGGTTTGAAGCGATGTCTGCGATCAAATCCCAACGTCCTAGCTGATGAGTGCTATAAGACGCTGTGAGGGAGAGATGGTTCACTATTTAGTGATCCATTATTCGCTATGGCGACTAAGATTCGACAGCTTAGGATTGGCATTTGGGTTGCGACGTAATAATAATGCCATGCGTCCGATACTGTGAATCAGTTGTGCTTGTACTGAGTTGGCAAGTTGAGTGCTAAGCTCATCTCTTTCTTGTTTGCTTCCAGCAGGTACTTTAACTTTAATTAGTTCATGGTCAGTTAATGCGCGTTCAACTTCTTGTAGGATATTTTCAGTAATACCATTGTTACCAATCATCACGATGGGTTTAAGCTCATGCCCAATGCCTTTGAGGCGGCGTAGCTCTGCATTATCAAGGTCATGTGTGCTAGTGTTTTTTTGCAATTGTGTCATAGTCAGTTACTGTTTCATTAAAAAAGAGTCACCATTATAAATAATCTAGCATTAACTTGCATGCTACTCTTGTAAAGAGTAACTTGCTAGGTTAAAAATACAGTTGGCTAGATTGACGATATAAATGTGATGGTTTATCACGCTTCTTGTCATTGGTGAACATGTAATAAATTGGAGATCTATTTTTTGGCAACTCGTATTAGCAATAAAAAACTTTCAAAAAGTAGTCGAGCATGGATGAAAGAACATCTGGATGACCATTATGTGCATTTGGCTCAAAAAGAGGGATATCGTGCCAGAGCAGCTTATAAACTGATTGAGATCAATGAAAAGACCAATCTGATTCAAAAAGGCATGACGGTAGTAGATCTGGGCAGTGCTCCAGGAAGTTGGTCACAAGTGGCAGCAAAAATGGTGGGTGATAAAGGTACATTGATTGCTTCAGATATTTTGCCAATGGATACTCTAGAGGGTGTGACTTTTATCCAAGGTGATTTTCGTGAAATAGACGTGTTTGAGCAGATCATGGCAAAAGTGGGTGACCAACGAGTGGATGTGGTACTCTCTGATATGGCTCCAAATACAACAGGGCATAATGCGGTGGATCAACCTCGTATGATGCATCTGTGTGAGTTGGCAGTAGACTTTGCTATGCAAGTACTGCCTGATGGTGGTGCGTTGATTATGAAGGTGTTTCAAGGTGCAGGGGCACAAGAGCTAAGACAGCAAATCCAACAGCAGTTTAGTCAAGTACGTAGTATTAAGCCTGCTGCTTCTAGAGCACGGTCAAAAGAGATGTTTTGGGTGGCAATTAAATAAGCAATCAAATAAATTGTGGCTAAATAATTTTAGCTTTTACTAGATTCTATAATAGATAGTGATGGTATAGATAGTAGACAATTTGGATAGCTTGAATTTTAGATTGTTAGTGTATAGATTGTGATGGTTATGAGATAAGAGTATGATTAAACTTTAAAAGCTTTGCAATAAATTTACCTAAATTTACAGCGAGATGGCTTGAAGATTGGAGATAATGACCTAATATCTGCTATATTAGACAGTCTGAAAAGTAGTCTAACAACCCATCTATAAATATACTATAAAGATAATAATGGCAGAATGTAATCAGATATGCTCATTTGTCATCATCCTTCATCTAGTGTGAGATATGAGGATTGGTGAGGTTTGAGTGTTTATTGCCATATTTTTGTGAAACTATATATAAATTAAAACAATGATTATGAAAGCTGTATTGTCAGTGGCTGTTTGTACTACAATACAATGTAACAAAACGATGTAGAATGTAGATGGTTAATTTTTGAATATATCAAGTAAGGGATGGTATCACTAGTGAGTGACATGGTAAAAAATACCTTATTGTGGTTGGTCGTTATTGGCGTTTTGGTCGTGGTTTTTAGTAACTATGATAGCCGTAATGAGCCAGACATGCTCAATTACTCTGAATTTGTGACGCAAGTTACTGATAATCAGGTAAAAAGCATCAAAATTGATGGCGAGCAAATCACAGGTGAGAAGAAAAATGGTTCCACCTTTGAGACAGTTCGTCCTGCGGTGACAGACCCTGAGCTGATGCCAACATTGCGTGAGCATCAAGTCGAAATACAAGGAGCTGCACCAGAGCGTCAAGGTGTGATGATGCAATTATTAATTGCAAGCTTCCCAGTATTGTTGATTATTGGTCTGTTTTTATTCTTCATGCGTAATATGCAAGGAGGCGGTGCAGGTGGTCGTGCAGGTGGCCCGATGAGTTTTGGTAAGTCAAAAGCCAAAATGCTGTCAGAAGACCAAATCAAAGTCACCTTCCAAGATGTTGCTGGCTGTGAAGAAGCCAAAGAAGAAGTGGTTGAGGTGGTGGAATTTTTACGCGATCCTGATCGCTTTACCAAACTGGGTGCAACCATTCCTCGTGGTATCTTGATGGTAGGACCTCCAGGTACTGGTAAGACGCTCCTTGCTAAAGCCATTGCTGGTGAGGCAAAAGTACCTTTCTTTTCTATCTCTGGTTCTGACTTTGTCGAGATGTTTGTTGGTGTGGGTGCATCTCGTGTACGTGATATGTTTGAACAAGCTAAAAAGAATGCACCCTGTATCATCTTTATTGATGAGATTGATGCTGTGGGTCGTCATCGTGGTTCTGGTATGGGTGGTGGACACGATGAGCGTGAACAAACCCTTAACCAGTTATTGGTAGAAATGGATGGATTTGAAGGCAATGATGGTGTGATTGTGATTGCTGCAACCAACCGTGTTGATGTGCTTGATAAAGCATTGTTGCGTCCAGGTCGTTTTGACCGTCAAGTACATGTCGGATTGCCTGATATTAAGGGTCGTGAGCAAATTTTGGCGGTGCATCTGAAGAAGCTACCATCAACTGTGGGTGTGAATATCAACTCGTTAGCACGTGGTACACCAGGATTTAGTGGTGCACAGCTTGCCAACCTTGTGAATGAAGCGGCATTGTTTGCAGCTCGACGCAATAAAGGCAGTGTGGATATGCATGACTTTGAGGATGCCAAAGATAAGCTATATATGGGTCCTGAGCGCAAATCTATGGTATTGCGTGAAGAGGAGCGTCGTTCGACTGCCTACCATGAAGCAGGACATGCTTTAGTCGCAGAAATGCTACCTGGCACAGATCCTGTGCATAAAGTAACGATTATGCCACGTGGTTTTGCATTAGGTGTCACTTGGCAGTTACCTGAGCATGACCAAACCAGTGTTAATAAATCAAAAATGCTCAGTGACATTGCAATTTTGTTTGGTGGACGTATTGCTGAAGAAGTATTTGTAGATCAGCAATCTACTGGCGCATCAAATGACTTTGAACGTGCCACAAAAATGGCGCGGGCAATGGTTACTAAGTATGGTATGTCTGATGCACTGGGCATCATGGTTTATGAAGATGATGATTCTTCACAAGGATATTTTGGTAGCGCATCACGTACTATCTCTGAGGCAACGCAGCAAAAAGTAGATGATGAGGTACGCCGTATCTTAGAAGAGCAGTATGACATTGCTCGTGAGCTGATTGAAGCCAATCAGGATAAAATGCATGCAATGGTAGAAGCACTGATGAAGTGGGAAACCATTGATCGTGATCAATTGCAAGATATTATGGCAGGGCGTGATCCTCGTGAGCCACGTGTTTATCAAAGTATTGATGTGACCCCTGATAAGATATCTATTAGCAAAGATAAAACGCCACCACCACTACCAGCGATGTAAATTAAGTTGCCATTTAGCATCTTTGGTTATGCTTTGGCTACAGGCAGCTAATAACTATAACAATAAAACCCTCTACAAGTTTTGTAGGGGGTTTTTATTTTTGTATATTTAAACAACAACTTCTAGAACTACATGCAGCCAGTCCACTTGATAAAAAACAATGATTACCAGACCCTAATAATCTATAAAACTGCGTAAGTCCTATATACATTCAGTGGTATAGTATCCATTTTGCTTTTCTATATTATATTTTAGAGAATGGGTATTCATTATTTTTTGGGGCTTTAAGACGTAAAATACCTCCTATTTTTAATAGGAGGTAGGTAATGTTTGCTAATCGAATTGGCTGTATTATGGTTACCGTCTACCTACTGTGGCTAGAACTAAATTTAAGCACATGACATTATTTTGTACTAAATGTAAGCGTTTGATGCTTTAACTTTTTGCCATCTACCAATACATCAAAACTTACTTTATATTTGCTGTTTTTGTAAAGTCCACAATTGCCTTTAGTATAACCAGGCTCTGCATTGGTTTCACAGCTTTTTAATTGATCTGTTAATGGTAGGATAAATGCTGAGTTAGATTTTGTGATTTTGTTAGGGTCATTATCTGCATCAAGAATATGTACAGATATATCCTCATTTGTTGCTACAGCAGTAAATTTGACATTAGAGACTTTAATTTTCTTAGCAGTGGGATAGGTGACATAAACAGGTTGACCTATTGGATTTGTTTGTAAGTCTCGGCCTAAGCCATGAAAGGGATTTGGGCTTTCATTACGTAGATTGGTGGCGCTGTCAGTAATACCATCACATGGATAGGTTAAAAGTTTGTCTGGAACTTCTATGGCAGTTTTTGCACCAGAGAGTATATTTATTGCAAAGCCAAATTTAAATAATTCATTTCCATTATTTGGAGTAAATTGACTGACTCCCACACCCGCCTCATTAAATTTAGGTGAAACTAAATTTGATAAGTGGTAAGGAGCAGCTAAAAGCTGTCTGACCATGCTGGTATAAATGTCAGAAACAACGGTTGGTGCTAATGAGCTGAAATTACTGTAATAGTTAATGGCAATACTTTCACCAAGTATGGTGTCTCTATTGTTAACGTTGTAATAAGCTGTTTTATTGAATCTATCTGAAACGGTGTTACCCGTGTAGTAAGGATTATTTTTTCCTGTATAGCTTTGAAAGCCCGCAATCGCTTTTTCAGAATGTGGATTATAATTGGGGATTTTAGCATTTGCTAATACATAACCAATATAATTGGCACGTTTTTCAGAGTCTTGAGTCAGGATTGTGTCATGAGTTAAGCCACCAAAACCGCATTTATGTCGATTGATACTCAATAAATTTAAAGCAGTTAATTGATACTGTGCTTTTTTGTTTTTAATAATATTGTTGAGATTTGAAGTAGGAGTTCCTGTACTAGGAGTACCTGTGCTAGGAGTTCCCGTGCTAGGAGTACCTGTGCTAGGAGTACCTGTGCTAGGAGTACCTGTGCTAGGAGTACCTGTGCTAGGAGTACCTGTGCTAGGAGTTCCTGTGCTAGGAGTTCCTGTGCTAGGAGTACCTGTACTAGGTGTGCCTGTACTAGGAGTACCTGTGCTAGGTGTGCCTGTACTAGGTGTGCCTGTGCTAGGTGTACCTGTGCTAGGAGTACCTGTGCTAGGAGTTCCTGTGCTAGGAGTTCCTGTGCTAGGTGTGCCTGTTTTAGAGTTGTGATTCCCTGTATTTGTATCACCCCCACCACAACCTGTTAGGGTTAAAGTAAATAGAAAAAATAAACCAATAACTTTTATATTATTTACCATTGTTTACCTCTTTATTTTGCTTATCAAATTTAATTTATTTCAATTATCTCATCACCATAGCTACAATGCGGGATTATGATACAAAACGCAAGTGAAATTTTCTGAGTATAGAAATAGTCTAGATATTTTTTGTAAATTTTTTTATAAGTTTTAAAAATTAAGATAGGACAGATAAAAATTGGATTGCTATATTAAAAAAATAAAAAAGTCAAGAAAAGAAAAATAATTGCATAGAGTAGAGAGTGGGTATTATGTAATTGACATTAACATAGTGTTACTGGCATAGTGATTATCGTTTTGTTGTCTTGAATCTGTTTGCTAGCATTGGTTGAGATGCTGGTTTTGATAAGTGGGCAATATGTAAGGTGTTCATTTTATATGATTTTGGCATGTATATGAGACAATTTTTATAATTTGTATTAAAGATTATGACCTGGTGTGGCAACACAGGAAGTGTGGCTGTCGCTAGGTATGAAACCGTATTATAGCCTTTTCAAACTTTGATTTTAGCCAATGGGTTTATTTTTGATATCTGGTAGGGACAAATACGGTGATAATATTAAAAGGATAATTTATGAGTAAGATATCAGATAAGCAAGTAAACCCTGAGTTAATTTATCATTTAGATGACCGTCCTAGTTTTTGGCCAGCATCTTTTGCCGCATTGCAACATGTGCTAGCCAGTATCGTTGGTGTTGTGACGCCCACTTTGATTGTCGCAGGAACCTTAGGATTAGGTGAGTATATTCCTTATTTGATTAGTTGTGCATTGATAGCCTCTGGTATTGGTACATTTATTCAAAGTAAAAAAATAGGTCCTATCGGCGCAGGTATGTTGTGTTTACAGGGCACAAGTTTTGCATTTTTAACAGCGATTTTGTCGGCTGGTATGATTGTTAAAGGACGTGGTGGCTCACCTGAAGAGATTTTATCGACCATTTTTGGAGTGAGCTTTTGTGCAGCCTTTGTGGAAGTATTTTTGAGCCGCTTTGTGCATAAGTTACAACGTATCTTTACCCCTGTAGTAACGGGTACCATCATTGTCTTAATCGGTATTCCACTGATTAAAGTGGCGGTGACCGATATTGGTGGTGGCTTTGGGGCTGAGAATTTTGGTAGTCTGCAAAATCTACTGCTTGGTGGCATTGTCTTGGTATCAGTGATTGTACTTAACCGTTCAAAAAATCCAGTACTGCGTTTGTCATCCATTGTTATTGCATTGACTTTGGGTATGTTGGCTGCTTTTTTTATGGGGCGTTTAGACTTTTCTTCTTTGTCTCATGTTGGCATTATCAGTGTACCGATACCATTTAAGTATGGTTTTAACTTTGATATGGCAGCGTTTATCCCACTTATTATTTTATTCTGTGTGTCTGCTTTAGAGACCACAGGCGATTTGACAGCCAATGCGACCATTTCAAAAGAGCCTGTCACTGGTCCTGTATATTTAGAGCGTATCCGTGGTGGGGTATTGGCAGATGGTGTGAATTCTATCATTGCTGCTACCCTTAATAGTATGCCATCGACCACCTTTAGCCAAAACAATGGCGTGATTGCGTTAACAGGTGTTGCCAGTCGTTATGTGGGTATGTATATCGCTGCCATTTTAGTGATTATGGGACTATTTCCAATTTTTGGCGCAGTGCTACAAACCATGCCAAAGCCTGTTTTGGGTGGGGCAACATTGGTCATGTTTGGTACGGTTGCGGTTGCGGGTATTCGGGTGCTTGCCAGTGCCAAACTTGACCGTCGTGATATGATGATTATCTCTATTTCAATTGGTATGGGGATCGGTGTTTCTATGGTGCCAGATGTATTATCACAATTGCCTGAACTGATGCGTAATGTCTTGATTTCACCTGTAGCGATTGGGGCAATGACAGCAATTTTATTAAGTTTATTTTTGCCTGAGGAAAATGGATCGTTGATGGTTGAATAGTTTGTAATATTTATTCCTATGATTTTTCTATGTGGTTTGTCTCTATAAATGGGGCAAACTTTTTTTGGTATCCGTTTTTTAACTTTTTTTGATAGATACTATATTTTATCTGTTATTATTTTTTGCATAATCCTATTAGCTGAGTTTTGCCATGATTACCTTTTTTTTAAATGGTCAGTACCATCAAGTCACTGACCTCAATCCCAATACCACAGTATTAGATTTTTTGCGGTTATACCAAGGCATGACCGATACTAAAGAAGGCTGTGCCAGTGGCGATTGTGGTGCTTGTACAGTGATGGCTCAGGCATTGCCTAACTTTTCTGATAATGTGCAGGTTGAAGATGTTGCAGATAAAGAGCAGCTTGAACGTTCATTTTTTACGGTTAATGCCTGTATCACTTTATTATCACTATTAGATGGTCATCATTTAATGACGGCATCTTATTTAGCTGACAATCCTTTTAATCATCCTAAAAAAGCACAGCTACACCCAGCCCAACAGGCAATGGTTGAGTGTCATGGCTCGCAGTGTGGCTTTTGTACTCCCGGATTTGTGATGTCACTTGCCAGTGTTTATGAAAACCATGCCTATAAAAATAGTGTCATTGAAAATAATCAGGATAAAAATCAACTGACTCGAGACGAGGTGGTAACATCCATTTCGGGTAATCTGTGTCGTTGTACGGGGTATCGCCCGATTATTGAGGCAGGTTTGCGTATGCAGCAGATTGGGCAGGATAAGACAAATAATAGCTCACAATCTCTACAACAGCGCATTGCCAATTCGGTACAGTCAGTGCAAATGGTAGATGTCTCACATCAAGCCGCTAGTGTTACTCATAAAGACAAAGACATACAGCCTGCACTAACCCAAAATAGCCAGCAGCTTTTTATTCCTCAATCATTAGATGAGCTTGAACAGTTATTACAGCGTTATCCTGAGGCGACATTATGGGCTGGGGGTACGGATTTAGGATTGAGTATCACTCAGCATTTGATTGAGCATCAGGTGATTATACAACTGTCTGCGATTGATGAACTTAAGCAGTATGCAATAGAAACGATAGATACAGCCGATGGTACAGTTGATGCTACTCAGCAGATGTTGGTGGTCGGTGCGGGAATGACTTATCAGCAGTTATTGCCTGTGTTACAGCAATATATTCCTGAGTTTGCAAAGCTATTGCCACGTATTGCCTCACCACAGATTCGCAATATGGGGACAATTGGCGGCAATATTGCCAATGCCTCGCCCATTGGTGATATGCCACCAGTGCTATTGGCACTCGATGCCAAGATTCATTTGCGCCATTGTGTTGCAAAAGATGGTGATGTATCAGCGCAAGCACAAGATGAAATCATCCCTTTAGCCGAGTTTTTTGTAGATTATAAAAAGACCAAACTGCGTACGGGCAGTTATATTGTTGCCATTCATATTCCCATTCTCACAGAACATCAGTATTTGTTTATCCATAAAATCAGTAAGCGTTATGAAGATGATATTTCTGCCTGTTTGCTGGCGATGCGTATTGATATGGATAAAGAGGGTCATCGTATTGTGGATGCCCGTATAGGCTTGGGGGGTATGGCGGCAATTCCCACTTTGGCAAGGCAGTGTCAGCAGGCACTTATTGATAAATCAATACACCAAGATAGCTTTATTCAGGCGGCATCACTGATTGGAGAGGATGTAACCCCAATGACCGATGTACGTGCCAGCCGTCATTATCGCCTGCATGTGGTAAAAGGCTTATTGCTCAAGTGTGGTTTGCAGTTGCAACAAATGATGATGAATAGTCAGGAGGTGGTACGATGAGCCATGAAACGTCTTTATTTGATGATTATCAAATTCGTCGCAGTCGTCCACCGAAGCAAAAAATTGGTGGCTCAGCAAAGCATGACAGTGCAATAAGTCATGTGATGGGCAGTGCCACTTATGTTGATGATATTAGTAAACCCAATCAGACATTACATTTGGCAGTGGGCAAAAGTCAGCAGGCGCATGCACGTATTTTAAATATGGACTTAAGTGCAGTAAAAGCATCGGCAGGGGTGGTCGATGTTTTGACCTTTGCTGATTTACCCGCACAAACAGATATTGGTGCAGTATTTGAGGGTGAGCCATTGATGGTAGATGGCTTAACCGAGTATGTGGGACAGACACTATTTGTGGTGGTGGCAACCAGTCACCGTGCTGCCAAACAAGCGACGCTAAAAGCCATTGTGGAGTATGAGCCATTGCCTGCGGTGCTGAGTATTGATGCAGCGTTAAAACAGCAATATTTTGTGCGCCCCAGCCATCATATGCAGCGAGGCGATGCAGCCAAGGCGTTACAAGATGCGCCGCTGCGTTTGCAAGGGCGTATCCATATGCGGGGTCAAGAGCATTTCTACCTTGAGGGTCAGGTGTCCTATGTGGTGCCTTGTGATGATGGGGGCTTGCAAGTTTATACTTCGTCGCAGCACCCCAGTGAGGTGCAGCAACTGGTTGCTGAAGTCACCGATTTACCTTTTCATGCAGTGATGACCGAAGTACGGCGTATGGGTGGCGGTTTTGGTGGTAAAGAGACACAGGCAGCGGCATGGGCGTGTCTGTGTGCCATCGTTGCCAAGCGTCATAATGTGCCAGTGAGTATGCGTCTTGACCGCCAAGATGACATGGTAGTGACAGGCAAACGCCATGAGTTTGCCAATCAGTATGAGGTCGGTATTGATGAGACAGGACGGGTGTTAGGTGTAGATATGCAACTGGCAGGATTGTGTGGTTATGCCCCTGATTTGTCTGATGCCATTGTCGATAGAGCGATGTTTCATTGTGACAATGGCTATTATTATCCCAATGCACATGTGGTAGGACACCGCTGTAAAACGCATACAGTATCTAATACCGCTTATCGTGGCTTTGGAGGGCCACAAGGGTTGATGACTGCTGAATATATGATGGACCACATTGCTTATACACTCGGGCGTGACCCACTGCAAGTACGCCTTGATAATCTGTATCAAAATGGACAATGTACCCATTATGGTCAGCCAATTGAGCATTTTGATTTGGCAGAATTAATAACCAAGTTACGTGATGATTGTGATTATAATCAGCGTCGCCAAGCCATTATCAAGGACAATCAGCAAGCGCAACAAGATGGACATTATAAACGTCGAGGTATTGCGCTAACCCCAGTACGTTTTGGTATTTCATTTACCGTACAGACGCTAAACCAAGCTGGTGCTTTGGTGCATATTTATACCGATGGCAGTATTCATCTCAATCATGGTGGTACAGAGATGGGGCAGGGGTTATTTATTAAGATTGCCCAAATTGTTGCCAATGAATTTGACGTTGATGTAGAAACGGTACAAGTCTCTGCCACACGTACCGATAAAGTGCCCAATACCTCACCAACCGCTGCTTCATCAGGGACGGATATCAATGGAAAAGCGGCACAAAATGCGTGTATTAAAATCAAAAAACGTCTATTAGATTTTGCCAGTGAGCATTTCCAAGTTAGCTCAGAAGAGATTGTATTTGAGCGTAATCATGTGCATATTGCTGGTAAAGAGGTGCTAAGTTTTGCTCAGTTTGTGCAGTTAGCTTATCAAAACCGTATTAGTTTATCAGCGACTGGTTATTATAAAACCCCAAAAATCTTTTATGACCGCAGTCAAGCATGGGGACGACCATTTTTCTATTTTGCTCTCGGGGCGGCATGCAGTGAAGTTGAGATTGATACCTTAACAGGAGAATATAAAGTCGTCCGCTGTGATATTTTGCACGATGTAGGACAATCAATTAACCCTGCTATTGATATTGGACAAATTGAAGGGGGATTTGTGCAAGGCATGGGCTGGCTTACCACCGAGGAGCTGATATGGAATGATAAAGGGCAATTGGCATCGAACAGCCCTGCCAATTATAAAATTCCGACTGCTCATGATTTGCCTGAACAGTGGCATGTTGAATTGTTTGACCGTAAAAATAGTGAGCAGACCATTTATAATTCTAAAGCAGTGGGTGAGCCACCGTTTATGCTTGCTGCCAGTGTGTGGTGTGCTATTAATAATGCCATTGCCAGCCTTGCAGACTATCGCAAAAACCCAGAGCTGACCATGCCTGCAACACCCGAAGCGGTGCTTAAAGCAGTGATGGGTATTCAAGACAAAGCATGGGAGAGCGCAGATACCCCAAATCAGAAGCAGGTGCAGCGTATGCAGGTGCAACATAAAGAGGAGGGGGACACCTTAACCATGCCCGAGCAAGTACGCCATGCCAAACAGGTGGATACACCAATGTGTGAGGGTGAAACGTATGATGATGAGGCAGAGCATATCACGCAGCCAAAAGTCGATGGTGCTCGTGCGCCTGCCCATAGTGAAAACTCTAGCAGTGATGATGTGAAATAATGTTAAATAAAGCGTTGCCGTCAAGATGGTATGAAGCGTTAACCTTGTGTCAACAACAAGGGCGGGCGCATGTGTTGGCAACCATCGTGGCAGTGAATGGTTCAGCTCCCAGAGAGCTACAAGCGAAAATGGTGATAACTGAAGATGCGTGTAGTGATACGCTCGGTGGGGGTGGACTAGAGTTTGATGTGATTGCTTATGCACGTCAGCTTATCAATGGGGAGTTGCCAAGTGCAGAGCCAGAGGATGATAAGACAACTGACACCCAGATAGCCAAGTCTGGAAAGTCAGGCAAACCCAAAGTAGGGCGACGTAGTGCGGTGCTGACCAAGCATTATCCATTAGGGGCAAAGCTAGGTCAGTGCTGTGGTGGTAGTGTGACGGTGATGTTTGAGTGTTTTTATCAAACACCTGTATTGTCTTTATTGGTATTTGGCGCAGGGCATGTGGCGCAGGCGATGATAACGATATGTGCGCAGTTATCGTGTCAGGTTCACTGGGTGGACAGTCGTGCCGATATATTTGCGCAATCAAACAACAAGTTGCCTGCACATATTCGTAGCCATGTCAGTGATGACCCCACGGAGTTTATTGCCACACACGCACAGGGACGTTATGTGGTTATTATGACCCATGACCATGCGTTGGACTTTGAGTTGGTACGCCATGCCTTAGATTTTGGCAATAATGATGTTAATACTGATGCTAAAAAATTCGCCATACCTTATATTGGCTGTATTGGTTCAAAAACCAAAGCGGCTCGCTTTCAAGCGCGTTTGCGTCAGCGGGGCTATGATGAGCAAACTATTAATCGGCTGATTATGCCAATAGGGCTTGATATTGGGGGTAAACAGCCAATGGCAGTGGCGGTGTCTATCATGGCTCAGGTTTTGGCAGATTATAATCAACATAGTTAGCCATCAACACCATTAGTCATCAACAGTATTAGCTATCAATAAAGTTTGCCGTTATTTTTTATTCTATATTTCTTGTCTCTCATCTCTCATTTCTTATTTTTTAATTACCCCTTAACACGCCTTAATATAAGCCACTTTTATGACCCTACATATTTATCAAGCCCAACTTTTACATTTTGTTAGTATGCCAGAGGCGAATCAAACTGATAAAAGCAATAAAAGCGATGCAAGTCATGAGCACAATCAACATAATGCTGTTGAAAATTCTGCCTATCTTCTCAAAGACATAAGCATTCATTCTGTGATTACGGGTGTCAGCATTGTGCCTGAGTATATCGCTGAGGGTGTGTTGGTGGTCGATGATGTGTCTGGAAAAATTGTCGATTATGGGATAGCCACAGACATATTGCCAAAGTATACCCAGTTAAATCCAAGTGAAAGTACAACTATCAATCAAAGTACAGGTCAAAGTGCAAGTCAAAACCAAAGTGACATAAGCCAAAAGGCACAACCGCAAGCAATGCAAATCCACGATTGCCGTGAGCAGTTAATCATGGCAGGGTTTATTGATACCCATGTGCATTATCCGCAGATAGATATGATTGCCTCCTATGGCGAGCAACTGCTTGATTGGCTTAATAATTATACCTTTGTGACGGAGGCAAATTTTGCTGACCCGCAAGTGGCAGAGGACAGCGCCTCATTTTTTCTATCACAGTTATTGACACATGGCACGACTACTGCGATGGTGTTTGCCACCAGTAATCCACTGTCAGCGCACGCATTTTTTCGCCATAGTCATCGACTCAATACTCGTATGATTGCAGGCAATGTGTTGATGGATTGCAATGCGCCTGAGCATTTGTGTGTGCCAGCCGAACAGTCTATCAAAGACACGCAGGACTTGATTGAGCGTTGGCATGGATATGGGCGACAGCATGTTGCCATTACTCCAAGATTTGCGATTACCTCTACACCCAAGCAGTTGCAATTGGCAGGTGAGTTGTATGGCAGTTATGCGGATGTGTATTTGCAAACGCATCTGGCAGAAAATCGAGATGAGGTGGCGTTGGTGCAAAAGCTATATCCATCACACAAAGGCTATTTGGACGTGTATGCTGATATGGGGCTATTGGGGCGATATAGCACCTTGGCGCATGGTATTTATTTACAGTCAGACGAATATCAATGCCTACAGCAGACAGGGACGCAAATTGCCCATTGTCCGACTTCTAATTTGTTTTTGGGTAGTGGATTGTTTGATTTGCCTAAGACACTGGCATGTACAGGGGTGAGTATTGCCAGTGATGTGGGGGCGGGGACAAGTTTGTCGATGCTGACGACGTTATCGGAGGCGTATAAAGTTCAGCAACTGTTGGGCAATGCGTTTTCTGCTTATCAAGGTTTATATCAAATTACCCTCGGCAATGCACAGTCATTACAATTAAGCGATAAAATTGGTAATTTGCAGGTCGGTAAAGAGGCAGATTTTGTGGTGCTAGACTTGAATGCCACGCCTTTATTGCAACGCCGTTTGGCACATTGCCAGACGTTATCAGAAAAGCTATTTGTGCTGATGATGCTGGGTGATGATAGGGTTGTTGCTAAGACCATCATTGCTGGGGTATGTCGTTATGAGAAAAGTTAATGAGTTGCACGCACCCGCGATGGGTGCGAATTAAGACGTTCAGCGATTTTATCAGCGTCAGGGTTTCAATCCGCGCACCCGTGATGGGTGCGAATGCAAAATCAGCCAGTACAGACACCGACTACTGTTTCAATCCACGCACCCGCGATGGGTGCGAAAAATATTCCTGGTAAGTCTTATCAGTTTCTAGTGTTTCAATCCACGCACCCGCGATGGGTGCGAAGTGTTTAACTCGATACTTGATGATGTGTTTGAGGTTTCAATCCACGCACCCGCGATGGGTGCGAAGTATCTTGCTCAGAATTTTTGCTGTTTACATCAGTTTCAATCCACGCACCCGCGATGGGTGCGAAACTCGTATATTCATTAGGTAACATACTGGCATGTTTCAATCCACGCACCTGCGATGGGTGCGAATGACAGGTATATCATATCGCACACAGCGGAAAGTTTCAATCCACGCACCCGCGATGGGTGCGAATCTTAGTTGGTCACGATGAGATGGTAGAGCTTGTTTCAATCCACGCACCCGCGATGGGTGCGAAATGGGTCGCCATCGCTTTCATCTTCATCAAAAGTTTCAATCCACGCACCCGCGATGGGTGCGAAACAACCCTACCCCTGAAACTTGGCTTTATTTCTGTTTCAATCCACGCACCCGCGATGGGTGCGAAGCCCTCATTTCATGTGATAAAAAAATGGGCAACCGTTTCAATCCACGCACCCGCGATGGGTGCGAAGATTCTGCCATTGCTGCCAAAGCTGATGCTTCTGTTTCAATCCACGCACCCGCGATGGGTGCGAAGACAATCAATTGCAATCAACCAAGCTATTGAAAGTTTCAATCCACGCACCCGCGATGGGTGCGAAACGTGAGTTGCTTGAGAAAATCTTTATCACTGGTTTCAATCCACGCACCCGCGATGGGTGCGAAAAGTAATTTTAATTGCAGGGTCAGACCAGCAAGTTTCAATCCACGCACCCGCGATGGGTGCGAAAACCAATGGTTCTTATATGTCAACACTAATATGTTTCAATCCACGCACCCGCGATGGGTGCGAACTGTGCGCTTAATCGTATCAACTGACCAAAATGGTTTCAATCCACGCACCCGCGATGGGTGCGAAACCTGTCATAAGTAATATCAAAGGAATTTAAAATGTTTCAATCCACGCACCCGCGATGGGTGCGAAATACCGATGGTACAAACTGACACTATTTCTATGTTTCAATCCACGCACCCGCGATGGGTGCGAACGATTACTAAAAGAACATAACTATTATGTATTTGGTTTCAATCCACGCACCCGCGATGGGTGCGAAAGCCTATGAGTTAACTCGTTATAAACATTAGAAAAAAACCTGTGTTTTTGCGAGTGTTACTCATAAAGGCGATATTGACTGGTATTGCACCAGTCAATAGTTGACAGTTTATGGGGTGGGGCTATATAAATCAAGTTGTTAAATAGGGTTTTACCACGATTGCGAGTGTCCCAGTGTTTTTATGTATGCTATGGGTTCGCAATGACCTTATGACGGTCATTTGTGGGGCTGGGCATAGTTGATTTAATACAAAACTGCTACTTTATCATCCTCGCTCACAGTACTATTTGTACAGCTTCGCTCGGCTTCCTCGTATCAGTCTTATCTTGAAGCAACTATAGGACATATAAGGTTAAAATAGTAGCATGTCGTTTAAGTCTAGTACAGGTTTTGCACCAATGTGTTCTACTTTTCGTTGCCAGTTTTTACCCAGATAGTAGTAGCGTAGACTGTCGACACTGGGGTCGATGATATCTTCGAGTTTGGCTTTAAGCATCGTCCATTCGGCAGGGTTGACTTCGATTTCGAAGACGGAATACTGCACACGTTGCCCATAGTTAAGACAGTGTTTGGCTATATGGCGTAGGCGTTTGGTACTGTGATTGGTATCACTGCTATTATTGTTGTCGTTGATGGCGGTGGCGATGTCGTAGGTGACAAGTATCATCATAATCATTTATTCCTATTTTTAAATAATTTTACAGTATTGTTTAAAAAACATGATTTTATTTCCATAAGAACGGGACATAAGCGTCGATGTCACCACGGATATGCCGAGCCATGATGGTGGCTTGTAGGTGCAGTAGTAAGCCAAAAGGGACGGTTTCTTCAAACCAGTCGTGCTGTAGGGTTTGTTGTTTGCGTTCATGCCATGCTTTGAGGAAGGTTTGGCGGGCGGTGTCTTTGAGTTGTACGGCTCCGTTTTCGGCTTGGGTGAAGTCGCTGGGTTTGAGCTGTTTTTTGTTGATAAGCGATAGGACAAAGCGGTCTGCGATGGGGCGAAATTCTTCGATGAGGTCAAGGGCAAGTGAGGGTCTGCCTGCTCGTAGTTGGTGAAAAAATCCGCAAGCGGGGTCTAGTCCGACGGTTTCTAAGGCACTGCGACAGTCGTGGGTGAGTAGGGTGTAGGTAAAGGATAGTAGGGCATTGATGGGGTCGGTGGGTGGGTTGCGGGTGCGTTTGGCAAAGGTGAAGTTGTCGTTGCGTATAAAGGTGGGAAAGACGGAAAAGTAGACGCTTGCCATGTCGCCTTCGTAGCCGAGTAGTTGGGCTAGGGTTGGGCTGTTTGTGTTATTTGTTGGGCTGTTTGTGCTGTTTATGGAATCGGGGCTGTCAGTGATGGCGTTGATAAGGGTGGCAAGTGTGTTTTCTAGGCGTTTTTGGGCGTGGTTCAGTTGTTGTATGGTGCTTTGCTCAAGCTGTGTTTGGTAGTCACGTAGGTATCGGCGTATGACTTGGCGTTGGTTGTGAATTTTGCCGAGGACAATGCTGTGGGCGATGGGTTGGTGTCGTTTTGGGTCGTCGCTGATGCGGTACTGCTCTCGGCGTAAAAAGACGTTGCCACTGACTACCCCTTCGATGCGGGCTTGAAATCTGCCGTATTGGTTGAGGTGGGTGATGGTGATGCCGTTGTCGGTGCAATGTGCCATAAGCGCGGGCGATAGGGATATTTGCCCAAAACAGACGATGGCTTGTAGTTTGTGTATGGGGACGCGTCCTGCGATTTGGTGGTCGATGTTCATGACGACGTTTTCGCCTTGTTTGTTAAGCCATGCCCCTTGGGTTTGGACAAATAGGGTGTTTTTTAGGGGTCGCATGGTGATTCCTTTTGGTTTTGGTCTTTGTGTGGTTCGTTTAGGCTGTGGCTGATTTTTTTGTGTAGCCATGTTTTGGCGTTTTTGTTAAATATTTTGGGGTGGCAATGGTTTTTAAGTGAGCAGTTTCGACATTTGCTGGTACTGTAGCTGGGCTTGGGGGTGATGGCGGTGTCAATGATTTGGCGACAGGCGTGTATGGTATCTAAGGTAAGTTGTCTTAATTCTGGATCAAATTTGACGATATGACGACGACGGGTTTTGCCATAAAATAATGCCCCTTCGGGAACGGTGCATTGGTGCATGTCTTCGAGGCATAGGGCTTGGGCGCAAAGTTGTACTTCGTCGGCTCGGTGTGATTTGGGTTTACCGCGTTTGTATTCGATGGGGTAGGGAATGGGTTGGTCAGTTTTGTTATTGTCGATATTATGGTTGCTGTTATTGTCAGTTTTAGTAGGGCTATGGTATTCGACAACGTCGGCAATGCCTTCTAGTCCGAGGGTTTTATGCCCTAAGGGTAGAGTGCGTACGCTGGTGATTGCACCTCGTTTATCATGTACGCCATCGTTGACTTTTTGGTGCATGACTTGACCTTCAGCGGTAAAGATATTTTCTTCCCATATACATTCTAGTTCGATAAGGGCAAATTGGCGTGGGCAAAATAGGTAATGCTGTAGGCGGGATAGGTAGAGGGTTTGCATTACCAGACTCCGCCAGTTTGCTCAAAAAATGTATCAATTTCGATAACCCCTGCAAAAATACCCAGAAAATCATTATAGTCATAAGTATCTATCCAAGAGTAGACGTTATCTATTTGAGCGTTGGGAATAGGTATTAAGTGGAAGTGTTGAATTTTGTTAAACCATAGTTGAACAGAGTGTTTTTGTATGTCTTTCCAATCGACAAAAAATCCAAGTTTGAGACTATGTTTGAGACTATTAATAATAGAAGAATTGGTAATAACTGTATAAGTCTCACTATTAATAATCTTATATTCGTCATGTACGTTTTGAAAATCACAACTATTTTCAGCGTCGATGAGAGATTTTTGCCGTTTTTTTGCCTCTGTCACTACCCCTTTATGTAAGAAATCATTTTGCAAGGCACGAGTGACCAGTTGGTTAACTTCTGTTGTTCTTTGTTCTAGCTCTGCCCATTTATCAGCAAATATTTCACTACTACGTTTAAAGGCTGGATGTTGGTTAATCTCATCATCAGGTGTTATCACAAAGTCATATAGTATGGCGTTATTGCGTTTGCCATGGCGATTGATACGACCAGATACTTGAATATAGCTTGAGACAGAGCAACGCTCACGATAGCCAAACTGAAAATCTAAATCAACACCTGCTTCCACACAACTGGTAGCAACTAGAAACCAAGGCTTATCGTTCCATTCACTATCTTTTTGTCGGCGTTCTATTTCATCAATAATTTTGACTCTATCGTTAGGCGTGAGAGCAGTTGATAGTTGTAAAACTTGACGATTTTTTAGGGCTAGATTGGCTGTGTCTTCTTCTAAATACTTTGCAAGATAATAGGCTATAAAAGCACTTGATTGAGTGGTGTTTAAAATAACCAAGCTACAAGGTCTAAGGTCATCAAAATTTTTAAGCTCTTCTACAATATGAGTGATAAGCTGATGTTTATCCAAAGGATTTGTTATTTGTTCATAGATGACTCGCTGTTGTTCTAACTGATTGGCTTTAGCCAGTAATGAGTCAGATAATAATTCTGGTATATAAGATAGGTCTTTTTGTTCTATCAAATACGCATTTTGCCAAAACTCAACCATAGAGCCAGAAGAAAAAATAATGTGACAGCCCCATTGTTCTGATAATAGTTTTAACCATTTCCAAGAGATAGCGAGTAATTCTGGGGGCAAGCAGGCATGCGATTCGTCAATAAAAATGACAGAACCGACAATATTATGTAGCTTTTTCAGGCGAGTAGGATTGGCACTGGCTAAGGTTTCAAAAAATTGTACCGCTGTCGTGACAAGAATGGGTGCTTCCCATGAACTGGCATATTGACGCAGTTCTTTGTGGCTAAATTCAACTTTATGATGGTTTTCTACGACGGTTTCTTCAGGGTCTTCATCTGATAGCACCATTGATTTACGTAGTGTTCTGACAGTTTGGGTTAATATATTGGTAAAAGGGGCAATAATAATGAGCCTACTGGCATCATAAGCCACTGCTTTACGCAATAAATAAGCCGTCACAGCCGTTGTCTTACCAAGACCAACACTTGCCGAACACATTTCTAATGAGCTTGCGTTTATTGGTCTATTTAAACAATGTTCAAATAAATCATGGCGTAACTGGTTGCGAGCAGATTTGTTTGCATACGGTGTTTGGTCTAAGTCGTTTACATATTGTGTTAACTTGTCTAAACGTGCTTGCCATTTTGTCGAGGCAGGACAAAACTGTTTCATGGCAATTTGTTGATGATAGTTTGCTGTACTGCTATGGTCGGCATCAACCAGACATGACAACATAATTCTGGTGGTTAAGCTCTCATTTGGTAGCTTGCAAGCGACGATAGGATATTCACCACAAGCCAGTATTTGCTGGTTTTTATAGTCTTGTAATCTTTGTTGAGTGATAGCAATGGTTTGGTAGTGATTGGTATAATCTTCAATTTCGAGGTTTTGTCGATGGTGGCGTTTACCACGTAATAAATAATTATCTCGAGGAATATCAATATTACGCCAAATTCTCTTATTAAAGCTTATTTCACTACTTTTATTGGCAAGTCCAGGTGCGTGATGTCCACGAATAACCCAACCAAGCAATTCATTACCCATCTTATTGGCTATTGCAACACCTGCATCAATGTGGTCAATGGGCAAACGTCCCTGTTTTTCTTGCCGTAGTATGACTTGATTGTCTTTATCAAGTTTACCCATGTCATGTAGCATGATAGAGGCTTTATACGTTTGTTTTAGAATTTCTTTGGTTGCCTTATCAAAGGCAGTAAACTCTAAAAGGTACTCAATTAAGGGCATACCATACTCAAGCATCTCTTGAATATGGTCATGATAAGTATGAGGTAGCACAGTTGCTATATTAACAGAATTTTGTACTGGGCTACCTTGTGCTGCTTTGGGTGGCGTATGAGCAACTAATTCCATGATTTTAGTGTTAAGTCCTCTATCTTATTAAAACGCTCGGCTAAATCACCTAAGCTATCAAGATTGGGAATAATATAGTCATCTAATGATGTTGGATTGCTGACACCTTCTTTTAATCTAGGCTTTAAAGCTGACATGAGCAGATGTTCTGGACAAGAGCCAAGTGGGCTTTTATGTTCGGCACACCAAGCGTGTAATATATCAATATTGGGTCTGATAGCCGATGTGGTATGAGCATAAATATGTGGCGTTACAAATTGAAATAAGTCCACGTCTTCTTGCGTTGCCCCTGTTTTAAGAGCAACTGATGGGTTGATATAAAAAGGAATGCAGTAAATACCATGAGTGACGACTCTAAAAGCAAGCGGTGCCATTCCTCTATCTTTACCTGACTCTACCCCTGATTTATTGGTAAATGTCATGCGTTCAATTTGAATGGGTGCAACGGATAACCCAACCCCCAGTTGTAATACACCTGTATTAGTAAAATGCTCTAGTTCACCATCAGCTTTGCGTTTTTTTTGTTTTTCATCCTTATCATCTATTTTTTCTAAAAAAGTATTACCAAATAATCGAGCGTCCCAATAGCGTTGCTTAAAATCTTTAGTATCTAAGGCAAGAATTTTTGAACGGTCACGCCCACGTTTTTCTAAAATTTGAAAGTCATTGTCTGATTTATCAAGTTTGAATAAATTTCTAGCTTCCCGCATTACCATAGACTCATCGATAAGCTCACGATATTTGCGTTTTACTGAAGGTGGTGATATTAATCCAAGCCCATCAAGCTCTCGCATACGGGGTTCAGATTCCATATCGGGGTCGCCATTAGGGTTTGACATGGTGGCTTGGATAATAATAAGACCAGCATAGCGGTTAAAAGGTGCGTTTGACATAGTTGGTACTCCATTAATGTTATAGATTTAGTTTAAGTTGGTGGATATGGTACGCTTGATAATGGCAATCAGCTTAGTTATTAGATGACTCTGCTACGGTTGATTCAGCTTTTTCATTGGTGTCTGTTTTTTTCTCAAAATCACGACCAGCTAAATACCCCAGCATTAGCTCTGCACAATGCGTTTTAGTTAAGCCTTGTTCTTGTTGTTCATTAAAAGCTTGAAATAAGTTTTGGGCATGTTGGTGCATCCAGTTATTAGCAAATACTGCATTATTAACAGCATTTTTTTTATATTTACCGTCTTTATCTTTTACAGCTTGCTGTTGTGCAACCCAAGATTGATAGGGTGGTAATCGATTGGCTAAGTAATCCAAAGCTCGATTTGGACTTTTTAATGCGATGCTATAAGCGGTACTGCCTAATAGTGTCGATGGAATACTGCCACCCCGTTCACTTTCACAATAGCCTAAATGCAATTCGTTCATTGCAGAGCAAAACTGCCCCAGTTGATAAGAAAGACTTGTCATGTATTGCTCCTTAGTACGATTTAATTTGTAGAGTAGTAAGCTAATTAAAGTGGTATACATGAGTGCATTTTTATTCTCATGAGTGACCATAGTGTCAATTTTCTTATTAATAGATAAGACTTTATGAGTGGCACATAAGTTAAATAACCACTGTGTTTGTTGGCATATCTTTTGTAAAGATTGGTTGGCTAATTCATCAAATCGACTGCCTTCATCAAAAAATAAGTGCATGGTTTGAGCAAAGCTAATAGCAGGTACACTAGTTTTTGCCACCTTCCCATCTCTTTGATAGATATTTTTGCTTAATCTGATGAGCTGTTCAGGGGACAAGCTCCACGGTTGAACTTGTTTAGCCTTTTTCTCAATAAATACGACCAGTTGCAAATCAGGTGTATTGGCAACTGCTTGCTTCCAGCGTTTGGCGGATTTTTGTAACTCACTAACCGTGTGTTGTGCTGAAAAAATAACTTTTTGATTGGCTGTATCGATTTTTCTTAGGATAATAAAGCTAGCTAGACCGTTGGGATTAATGGATTTTGCTTTAATAAGACTTAGAATATCCTCTGTACTTTCCGAATATTCCTTAAAATCTTCATGTTCCCAGTAATCTCTATAAGTTAATAGCTTTAGAGCAGGAAATTTAAGGTCTTCATGACAAAAAGCGATTAAGATATCATTTTGGTCAGAGTTTTCTGAGGCGATGGACCGCCATGTCTTATCTTCATTATCAGAGCTGGTCAATAAATTAATTAAGCCATCTAACTTATTTGAAAAATCTTTATCAACACTATAAGCGTCTGTACCAGAACGGTGATATCGATGCACTGTGGTCTTGTTCTTACTATCATCAAAGCGAGCATAGGGTGTTACATTACCAAGCAAGGTATTGGTTTTTATTTTTGGAAAAGTTTTTTCAACTAAGGTATGTGTTTTGCCATAAATAGGGCAGACTAATTGAGGTTCTGATACGTCAGTATCTGAGTCTTTATTATCCAAATTAACCAAGTGACGGCTAACAGCATTTTTATAAGTTTCGGCATTGGTTACATAAATATCAATATTTGGGTCAGGTTGGTAGTCGATAATCAGCTTGATACGGTCATTAGCACGATCTTGTAAATCACCTGAGGCTTTCGTTACTTTATTACCGAATAGTATGGTTAGTAGTAATTTTGCAAAGTTTTCATCAATGATTGATTCAGATAAGGTGTTATGGATAGCGTTATCTAAGGCTCTTAAAAATTCATGACCATCTTTATCAAAATTGATAAACATTTCAAACAGATGTGCTACTTTTAATACGTTGGGGTCATTGGATAAGGACAATAATTGATGACGTTCTTCTATCTTTTTACGATAGCCATCACCAGGAAAGATGCCAGAGAAGTTAACTTGTTCGGGGGCATTAAAGCTACTGAGTAAAATACGAATTTTTTCACTGATTATAGTTTTCTTATCGGTGAGTTTTCGAAAGTCTATATCATCTATTTGTACTGGTTGTTTTAAGTTTTTTCCCTTTAAGTAATCAGCATAGAATTTGTTCCCTTCAGGGCGTAGCGGACGTGTGAGTTTGATATCAGGAAAATGATTTTTATTACCATCTCCAATCACCCAAATAGCATCAATGTCATCTTTATTCATATACTCTAGACGTTTGATAGTTACTTTATTATTAGTATCATTATTGGTATCAAGGTCTAATATGACTCTAACAGCGTCTTTACCGCCTGCTTTGGTTAGTGTTTTGTGAGTGGGCGTGATATCAACATTAGATGCTTCTAGCCCATCTAAAATCAGCTTTAGCTCATTTATCATAGTAAAATACCCCCGCTTTAATATAGGCTTGTTCATTGCGTTGAAATTCAGGGGCGTATGAGCCAGAAACGGCTTTGTCGAATACTTGATTTAATACTGAGACCAAATTTTCGTTAATACTTTTATCTACTTCATATTCATCTTCTCTAAACTTCCCCCAATAATTAGCAGTAAACTCATTCCAACCAAGACAGGGTGTTTTATAGCACTGCCCTTTGCTAAGTCGTCTTTCAAACATGGCTTGCAGTCGATGACAAGGGTTATCGCCATAGCGTAAAGGTTTTCCACTGCCATTTTCAATGGTGGCATAAATTCGATAACAAACGTCGGTTAGTATGGTGGCATTAAATTGAAAGGCACCTATCGTATTGCTTTGCAGAGGTCCTCGATAATTAGTGGTGTACTGTTGATAGTTAATCAGACCACCATTTTCATTGACACGTTTACAGATTTCGACATGAGTTGGTCTAATCCATGCATTACCACTTTTCAAAAAAACAATGGCTTCAAATATACCTTTGACTGCTGACCATGTTGGAATAGGATAACTGGTTGGTGTGCTTCCTGTGTCAGGTCTAGCCCACATTGCACAATCACCAGATATTTCCATTGAAATGTCATAGGTTTTCATAGAAATTCCTATTTAAGTTTTAAGTTGATATTTCTTAAATTATAGATACTTTAATTATAGATACTTTTGTTATGGTTGTTCATAAGAAAATATAAATCAGTAATGATTTCACTTTACCCCCATATTAGGTAGATAACAAGACACATAGATGACAGATACGACAACAGTTGTCGGTTATTTTATAATTATCTATGAGTGGTAATCTAAAAGGTGATTGTGTTTGTGAAAGTGTGTTGTATGTTTTAGAATCTCAACTCACTGGATATAAAAACTGCTATAAATTTAAGGAAATAAAATGTCATCTACAAAACCACAATTTATCTGGAATGACCCGTTTTTATTACAAGAGCAGCTCAGTGATGCTGAGCAAGCAATACAGGCAAAAGCCCATAAATTTTGTCAAACTGAATTGATGCCTCATATTATTGCAGCCAATCGTAACGAAGTGTTTGACCGTGATGTGATGTTAGGATTGGGAGAGCAGGGACTTTTAGGGGTGACTTTAGAGGGTTATGGCTGTGCGGGTATGTCGCATGTGGCGTATGGGTTAGTTGCGCGTGAGGTTGAAGCGGTGGATTCGGGATATCGCTCAGCGATGAGTGTGCAGTCAAGCTTGGTGATGTATCCTATCTGGGCATATGGTACAGAGGCGCAAAAACAAAAATATTTGCCAAAGCTTGCCACAGGTGAATATATTGGTTGTTTTGGATTGACAGAGCCAGAGGCAGGTTCAGACCCCAATGCCATGCAGTCCAAAGCAAAGTCAGTCGATGGTGGTTATCTATTAACTGGTAAAAAAACATGGATTACCAATAGTCCCATTGCCGATGTGTTTATCATTTGGGCAAAAGATGAGGCGGGTGATATTCGTGGTTTTGTATTGGACAAAGGCATGAAAGGGCTATCTGCACCTAAGATTGAGGGTAAGTTCTCACTACGGGCTTCCATTACTGGTGAGATTGTGATGGAAGATGTATTTGTGCCAAGTGACAATGTATTTGCTGATATCAAAGGCTTAAAAGGTCCGTTCGGCTGTCTCAATCAGGCACGTTATGGGATTGCTTGGGGCGCAATGGGTGCAGCTGAGTTTTGTTGGCAAGCTGCCCGACAATATACCTTAGAGCGTAAGCAGTTTAACAAGCCACTGGCGGCGACACAGCTTGTACAGCTCAAGCTGGCAGATATGCAAACTGAAGTAAGCTTAGGTTTGCAAGCTGCACTACGAGTGGGACGTTTGTTGGATAAAGGCATGGCAACACCAGAGATGATTTCATTAATTAAGCGTAACAATAGTGGGAAGGCACTGCATATCGCTCGTGTTGCTCGGGACATGCACGGGGGCAATGGAATCAGTGATGAATATCATGTAATTCGCCATATGATGAATTTAGAGGCGGTCAATACTTATGAAGGAACACACGATATCCATGCGCTAATATTAGGACGGGCGCAGACGGGGATACAAGCCTTTATGTGACTTACTACTAGATAAACTCAACGAGAAAAAATGCAGGTAATCATAAGATTATCTGCATTTTTATTTGAATCCAAGTTTGAACCTAAGCTGGGTAAAATTTGATTTGATAAAAGAGGTGTAACGCATCGTATTTGTGTTGCACGACACTAAATGACGCATTAATTCGTTTTGACTGTATTCATCGCTTGTGTGATAGATAACTGCCCCCTATAATCAAACTTGTCAATCACTTAACCATTTATAAAAAAATAAAACATCCACATATTTAATGTGGCTATGGATTGCCAACTATGACCATCACTTTAGAAACCGTCCAAAATATTGCCCCTGACCAAGCATCACTCAATGCTGCCAAAAAACTGCTCAAGCCTGCCAAATGGCCTGTCAAACAGCAAATTGATAGTAAAGAGCTGGCATGGGGGCATTGTCAAGGCTCAGGGGCAAATCCCTATTACACTGTGATAGACACCAGCAATCATGGCTACAAATGTACTTGCCCTTCGCGCAAGTTTCCTTGCAAACACGTATTGGCATTGATGTGGCAATACGCTGATGATGACAGCAGTTTTGCAGTGGCAGAGGTGCCGCAGTGGGTGACAGACTGGCTGGGACGGCGGCGAAATAAATCTACCAGTGTTGGGACAACAACAGAAGATGCAAGCAATACAGATAAAGATACCACTACTAAAAAGATAACCGCCAGTATTGCTAAAACTGGCATGGACAATCAAGTATCTACTGCCGCAAAAATAGACCCAGAAGCGGAGGCTAAAAAACAAGCCGCAGCCGCTAAAAGAGCAGCAAAACTTAAAGCGGCAACTGATAAAGCCATCAGTGCAGGGCTAAAAGAATATGAGCAGTGGTTGGCTGACCAATTGCGTACAGGACTCATCAATTTTTTAGACCATGCCACCGAGCGTTGCCGAAACATTAGCGCGCGTTTGGTTGATGCCAAAGCCACCAATTTAGCCGCACGTTTGGACGAGTTACCTGCCAAACTTATGCAAATTCCCAAAGAAAACCAATTGCGAATGGCGACCAATGAGCTAGGAAAAATTGTCTGTCTAGTAAAAGCGTGGCAAGCAAACTGTGATGACAAAGATGTACGCCGCGCCATTAGCAGTGCCGAAAGCCGTGATAGTGTCTTAGAAAATGCAGATACCATCAGTCAGCAAGGCATTTGGCAAGTGGTTGCCGAGCAGGTAGAAAACCGCCGTGATGGTTTAATCAGTCATGCGACATGGTTACGCTACTTAGGTGGTGTGGGTGATTTGGACAATTTAGCCAGTCTGGGTGATACGCTATCAGCAGAGGCATTGCAATCACTTTCTCAAGAGCGTAGTCAGCTTACTCAAGCTGCAAACGCCCAAAGCCAGCCTATGCCGGTTGTTCCTTTTGCTTTGTTGCAAGACTATTATCCTGCGTCCACTGGACGGCGTAGCACCAGTGCCAGTTTGGGCGGTTATTTAATCGCTGATATTCGCTATTATCCAAGTCGTTATCCATTGCGTGCGGTGATTGCATCACAGCAACATGTTGATGAACAGTTAGCCTCAGTCATAAGCGCATTAACAGGCACTGGTATGAATGTTAATAATGGGCAAAACCCTTTTAAATTTTATCCTTGTCAGCAAGACAGCCATTTGCCGCAATCAGTATTTGAGTTTTATCGAGGTTATCAGCAAGCCCTAGCGGTGATGCCGTGGCTTGAAGCAATGCCGTGTTTGTTGCCTTGTGGACATATTCGCCCAATGCTTAGCCCTTCGCTAAATCAGTCAACCAGCAAAGGACAAAAAAATCAGCAGAATAGGTTATGGTGGCAAGCCGATGATGGTTTACAAAATAACGTCATCAAGCCACACGAAAATAGCAAGCAAGCCCAACAGCAATCACTACAATCAGCACAATGGCAACTGCCCCTGCGACCCAATCAATCTCAAAATCAGCGCAGTTTGGATTATGTTTTAGCCTGTCCGCTGACACATAGCTTTATTTTATGGGACGGGGTTTATGCCACCTTTGGCAGTGGTTATCATCAACACTGGGGACAACTCTCATGGTAAATACAGTTACTACCAGCAGCAATACAGTTAAGGTCAATGCAAACGATATGCAGCAAATAGATAACGAGATTGAGCAGTTATTAACCCGTTGGACATTGGGTAATGATGCCCCTTTTAGCTTGCAAGACTGCCCAAGTTTGTGGCAAGACACGCTAGCCCAGCAAACACAGCAAGATACACAGCCGCTATCATTAGCAGCACTGGCGATGCTAAGCCAATATCAAGCCTTAGTGCAACCTGCCCAAGCTGCCCAACCATTGGCAATATTACCTGATATGCCCACGCTGGATTATCCAATCTTGCCTGAACGCCTGCAAAAATATGTGCGATATATTTTAGCCGAGCAAGCACATTGTTTTTATTTGTTAACGGTATTGTTGGCACAGTATGGCTACAGTTTACCTCCTGAGTTGTGGCTGCAATATCAGTCATCTAGCACACAAGCAAAACAGCAAACGCCTGATTTTTATCGCAGCGTTTATGGTAAGTGGCAATACTGGAATGAACAATATCAACAACACTTAGCGCAAGCAAATTTGGGTCACGTTGATGCTGACGTAGCAGATGCGCTCAGTGCTGAAACATGGGCAGATTTTGCCCCTGCTCAGCGACTGCTGTTACTAGAGGATTTGCGTTACAGTGATGCTGATGGCTGTCGTGAGTTAATCGCCGAATGTATCGAGCAAGAATCTGCTGATAAACGCCTAAAAATCATTGAAATACTACAAAACAACTTGTCTGAAAATGATGTTGAATTTTTGCAAAGCCTTAAGCAAGACCGCTCCAAAAAAGTGGTGCAATTGGCAAATCGACTGTTACAGCGTTTGGGTTATGGTCAAACAGACATGGCTGATGAGGAATTACAAGAATTGGTCGCCATGCTTAAGGTCACGCCAAAATCGACAATCAAAGACACCCTTGCCAAAGCCATAGGCAAAAAACGCCTACCTGAGTATCACATTGCCCCCAAAAATTTTAAAAATAGTACCCAGCGTGAACGCTATATCAAGTTATTAGAGCAGTTTGACATTATGACGCTTGCCAAGGCGTTGTCGTTAACTGTCGAGCAGGTGATAGCGGGATTTAGTACTAAATTTGATGAGCATTTGGTGGTGTTTGCCAAGCATCTTGTCAATTTGCCCGATAGTTATACACCAGCCATTTGCCAGTTTATAGATAACCTTAAGATTGATGAGTCAGCCCAATGGCTAAACGAGCAGTTATGGCAACGACTGCCTACTGAGTATCAGCAGCAATATTTGGCAACTGCCATTAAAGATGCGACGGGTGATTTCCATTTATTGCTAATATTAAATTACGCTCAGATGCCATTATCTGATGATTTACTCAACTGGCAGCAACTACAACGCTGTCAATTTTGGAAAAAGCAATTTCATGGGGACAGGCATTATTTTGAACATAACTGTTTGCAGTTGGGGCTGATATTACCGACCTGTGTGGCACAGCAAGCTTTAGATGACTTAGCTGAGCGCACAGAGCGTATGCGCATTGACCCTGCATTTAGCAGTTTTTTATTAAATATTGAATTGGCAAAGTTAACACAAACGACTTAATCAATTAAATAAAACAATCATTACCAACACACCAAAATGGAAACAAAACCACCATGAGTAATTTATTAAGACAACCCGTTGAAGTCACCTATCAAGATGAACTAGCAGCCCTTAAAGCCTGTGATGACAATGCCAAACCTGTGCAATGGCAACTGTCCCCACAAGCAGTCGTCACCTATTTGATGGGTGGAAAAACCCGTGATGGCGTAGAGATTAGCAGTAAATATATTGGCAATCGGCGCTTGATAGAAACGGCAGTGGCAACACTGGCAACTGACCGAGCTTTACTGTTACTTGGTGTACCGGGGACGGCAAAATCTTGGGTATCTGAGCATCTAACCGCTGCTATCAGTGGTGACAGCACCCGTATTATCCAATGTACCGCAGGTACAGATGAAAACCAAATCCGCTATGGTTGGAACTATGCGCAGTTACTAGCACATGGACCAAGCACTGATGCCATCGTGCCAACGCCATTGTTTCGGGCGATGCAAGACGGTACGTTATGCCGTCTTGAGGAATTAACTCGTATGGGCTCAGATGTGCAGGATACCCTTATCACGGTGCTATCAGAAAAAATGATGCCCATTGCTGAGCTAAACGATGCCGTCTATGCCAAAGCAGGCTTTAACGTCATTGCTACTGCTAATAATAAAGACAAAGGGGTCAATGAGCTGTCCTCAGCATTAAAACGCCGTTTTAATGTGGTGGTGTTGCCTCTGCCTGATGACATGGATGAGGAAGTGCAAATCGTCAGTCGCCGAGTCAGTGAAATGGGTGATAAATTGGGCTTACCTGTACCCAAAAATACCCTTGAGGAAATCCAAAAAGTGATTACTATTTTTCGCGAATTGCGTGGTGGAGAAACCTTAGATGGACAAACTGCCCTTAAAGCCCCCACAGGCAATCTGTCTACTGCCGAAGCCATTGCGGTGATGGTCGGTAGTTTAAGTCAAGCCAACTGGTTTAATCAAGGCAAACTCAGTGTCGAAGATGTCAGCAGCAACTTAATTGGTGCCATTGTTAAAGACCCTGTGCAAGATAAATTAGTGCTAGAAGAATATCTAGAAACGGTACTAAAAAAACGCAAAGGCTATCAGCAGTACTATCATGGTTTAAATGAACAGCTTTAAGACGTTAACAATCATATTAACAAGCATATTAACAACAATAAAAATCACGCATTCATAAGAGTCAATTATGGCAACACAAACACCAGACATTCATTATTTGGGTATCCGTCATCATGGACCAGGCTCTACCAGTCGCTTGCTTAAAGCCTTAAATGAGCTACAGCCCGATTGCGTACTTATCGAAGGTCCTAGTGATTGTAGTGAATTGTTGCCATTATTGGCAGATAAACAAATGCGTCCACCGGTGGCATTGTTGGCGTATGCTGCTGATAGCCCAGAGCAGCATTTATATTATCCATTTACTGAATATTCGCCTGAATATCAAGCCTGTTTATGGGCAGTGAAACAACAAGCCACGCTGGCATTTATCGACTTGCCGATTAACATTCAATTGGCTGCCCGTTTACAACGGCAACAGCAACTTGAAGAAGCAATGGCAAAGCTTGAAGCAGATGGGCAAAGTGAGGACAGTAAAACGGTAGATGCAGAGCTACTACTAGATGAAACACAACTAGAAGAAGAGCCAGTAGAGCAATCGGCAGATGATAGCGACTTAACTGATGAAACAGACCACAGCAATGGTGCAGATAATACAGACAGTTTAGATAATGTAGACAGCCCAGAAGCAATTAATATTAGTGGCAAACGCATCAGTAATGACCCCATTGGCGTATTAGCAAAACTGGCAGGGTATCAAGATGGGGAATCGTGGTGGAATGATTTTATTGAACAAAATCATAACGAGTCAGAGGACAGCCAAGCATTATTTGCCAGTATTGCTGAAGTGATGGCGGTACTACGAGCCAGTAGCCAAAATGATAAGTTGATTGTTGATGGGGTAGATGCTGATGGGGTGGCTGTTGATATAGAGTCACGAGATGACGTACGTGAAGCCTATATGCGTTTACAAATTGTCGACTATAGCAAACAACTTATCAAGCAGACGAACAGTTCTGACAATACTAATAATAAAAATACAAAACCCCCTGTGATTGCGGTGGTGTGCGGTGCATGGCATGTGCCTGCGTTGCAAACAGGCAGCACCCAAAAAGCAGATAAGCAGTTGCTAAAAGACTTACCCAAAAAGCTAACCGCCAGTAAAGTCAAAACCACTTGGATACCGTGGACATCTGCCCGTCTTAGCAAAGCCTCAGGCTATGGAGCAGGGGTGGCTGCCCCCATGTGGTATCAACATTTATGGGATTATCGCCACCACCCCGACCAGCTTACCTATTGGATACGCCACATTGCCAACAGTTTAAGAGAGCAGGGGCAAATCATCTCTACCGCTTCGGTGATAGAAACAGTGCGTTTAAGCCATAGCCTAGCGAGTGTGCATGGTCGACCTGCGGTGGGTTTTGAGGAAATCATTGATGCCACGATTTCGTGTTTGTGCTTTGGTGAGCCACTGATTTGGCAACAAATTGCCACCACAGTATTGCAAGGCAATCGGGTGGGGCAGATTCCTGATAACATGCCGCTTGCACCGTTGTTAGAGGATTTACAGCGGCAACAAAAACTCACCAAGCTTAAGCCTGAAGCCTTAGGTGATACCTTAAGCCTTGATTTGCGTAGTGACTCAGGCAATAAACGCTCGGTGTTATTGCACCGTTTGCAGATTTTAAACGTGCCGTGGGGTACATTGCTCAGCTCGGGCAGTTCTCGAGGGACGTTTCGGGAAAACTGGCAACTACAATGGCAGCCTGAATATGCCGTGCAACTGGTCGAAAATTTAGTTTATGGCAACAGCATTGAGCAAGCCAGTAATAACAAATTGATTGAAGTGATGGGCGGTGACTTACCACTTGATAAACTTGCCACCCAAGTACAACTTAGCTTAACTGCTCAGCTTGATGATGCTGTGCAGATGGGACTCAAACGTCTAAACCAGCAAGCGGCACATAACAGCGATGCCTTAAGCCTACTTGGGGCGATTGTGCCATTGGTGCAAATCAGCCGTTATGGTACGGCACGTCATATCGACTTTGCACAAGTTGGGCAACTTATCACTCAGCTTGTCACCCAAGCTGCACTTGCCTTGCCTTATGCTTGTCGCAACCTTAATGAGGACGAAGCCAATCATTTTCGGGAGCGACTCAAAGCCACCCACAGCAGTATATTATTGGCACAGTTGTCTGAGGATTTAATGCAGCTGTGGTGGCAAGCCTTAGAGCAAATCAGCCACAGCACAGAAACCAGCCCCTTATTATCAGGACTGTCTACCCGTCTGCTGTATCAAGCCGAACAGCTTGAGCGTGATGAATTGCAACGCCGTCTAAAACGCACTTTATCGCCTGCCATTGCCAGTAGTGATGCGGCGGCGTATTTTGATGGCTTTTTTAGCGAAGCGGTGCAACAGCTACAATATGATACTGACTTACTGACCACCCTTGAACAATGGCTAATGTCATTGGCTGATGACGCATTTGTGCAATATTTGCCATTATTTAAACGGGTGTTTGCCGACCTTGACCGCACTGAGCGTCAGCATTTATTACAAAAAATCTTAGGTAAGCAATATCAAGCCAGTATCTTATATCATAGCCATGTTGACCTATTGCCGTTATGGCAACAGCAACAACAAGCATTGGCTAGATTACTTATGGGGCAAGCAATCGTAGAGCCAGAATTTGAGCTGATGGAGCAAGACACAGTAGAGGAACTAAAATAATGACAGCCACCACACCAATAACACCAACAAGAAATACGCTAAGTGGTATGGATATAGAGAATAATCCCATTGACTCACAAGAAAAGTCTCGCCGTTGGCAACTGATATTGGGCAAAGATGACTCGGACGATGCCATTGCCTTATCCAGCCAAGACCAACGTCTTGCCGATGCCCTAAACGCCTTATATGACTGTGGTACAAGTGGTGAAGGTCGGCAGGCAGGACTGGGACGCTCAGCCCCAAAAGTGAGTAAATGGCTGGGTGATATTCGCCAGTTTTTCCCAAGCTCGGTGGTGCAAGTGATACAAAAAGATGCTTTTGAGCGGTTGGGACTTAAGCAAATGCTAATGGAGCCTGAGTTTTTAAACGCCATGCAAGCGGACGTGCATCTGGTGGCAGATTTGATTAGCCTACGCTCAGTGATGCCCGAAAAAACCATCAGCACCGCTCGGCAAGTGGTACAAAAAGTGGTCGATGAATTGATGCAACGGTTAGAAAAGCGTACCCAAGAGGCGATACGTGGCTCAATTAACAAAGGCAAACGCACTTATCGCCCCCGTTTTAATGACATTGACTGGCATAAAACCATTCATGCCAATTTGCGTCATTACCAAGCTGATTTTAACACCATTGTCCCTGAAAAGCTGGTTGGTTATCTGCGTCAACAACGTAGGCTTACCGACCTTGACGAAGTGATTTTATGTGTTGACCAGTCAGGCTCAATGGCAAGCTCAGTGGTGTATAGCTCTATCTTTGCGGCGGTGATGGCAAGTATTCCTAGCATCAAAACTAAGCTGGTTTGCTTTGATACTGCCATCATTGATTTGACAGATGAGCTTGCTGACCCTGTGCAGGTGCTATTTGGCGTACAGCTTGGCGGTGGTACAGACATTAACCAAGCCATTGCTTATTGTGAAAAGAAAATCGAACAACCCAGCAAAACCCATCTGATTTTAATCTCAGACTTATATGAAGGCGGTGATGAAAAACAGCTTGTTGCTCGTGTCAGTCAGCTGATACGTCAAGGGGTGAATGTCATTAGTCTATTGGCATTAAGTGATGATGGCAGACCCAGCTATGATGATAATATGGCACAAAAATTTGCCAATATTGGTTCACCTGTGTTTGCTTGTACCCCTGACCAGTTTCCTGATTTAATGGCAACCGCACTCAAACGCGAGGACGTACTGGCATGGGCAGCCAATCAAGACATTAAAACGGTGTGTGGTGACTAAACGGTGACTAAAAAGTGGTGAATAAAACACCTAAACACTATCATTTACAAGCATCATGCAAAATAAAAGGAAACCACCCATGACGGACAATCAGCAAATCGCCAGAATCGCCAAAAAACTGCCACTGGCAAAAGCAAAAGATAAAAAAAGAGAAGTATTTGGCGCAGAATCACATAAATATAAAATCAAAAATCCGCTATTGAGCCAGCAAGTTGAAGCATTTGAACAGCAATATCAGCTAACCTTGCCTGATGGCTACAAAGCGATGATTACCACATTGGGGAACGAGGGCAAATCCTATCCAAACTATGAAATTGATAAGTCTTTTGCAGGACCTAACTATGGTATTTTCCCCCTGACACGTAATAATGATGTGTTGGTGAATGACCCGCAACACTATTTATCCCAACCTTGTACGTTGACATCAATGCTAAATAGTCAGCAAGATGAGATAAGTGATGAACTGTGGGACGCTAAAATAGACCAATTACCCGAAGAAGATGACGCTTATGAGCAAGCAATCAATGAGCTGTATGCAGGTATTTTACCCATTGGTAGTCTTGGTTGTGCGGGTATTGTTGGCTTAATCTTAAATGGCGCGCATAAAGGCAAAGTGATTTATGTCAATCTGGATTTGTATAAGCCCATTTTTACCCATAAATATTTTTTAGATTGGTATGAGTGCTGGTTAGATGAAATTATTCAAGATGATAAATTTTTAGCCAAACTATTGCTTGAGCTTACAAGCAATGAAGAAGCCCAAATATTAAATGCCTTACAATCTGTTGCAAAGTTTAAAAAAATTAAAGATACAGATGCTTTAACAACTGCTTTAATACCCCTTATCCATTATAATAGTCATAACAATCATAAAAATGCAGATATTAGCAAACACGCCTTATATTTATTGACCGAGCATAATTATAAAAAAGCCAAACCATTTTTGTTACAGATGATTAATAGTCATGATGATGCACAAGCGTTAATTGCTTGTCAATCTATTCATTGGTATGTAAAAAAACCAAAGAGACGACAAGAGTGGGTTGCGCCATTAATGGCTCGGCTGACAAATACACAATCAGAGAAATTATTAGATTTTATTTTTTATATATTAACCAATACCAAAGCGGATATTAGTTGTTTGCTACATAAACTGGTTAACCATGAGAATAAAAACTTTCGCAGCACTGCCTATTATAATATTGGTTTATTAAAGGATAATAGTAGCTTTGATGGTGTTCTTAAAAATGCTTTACAAACGGAAGATAAAGAGGTTGCTATTAATGTTTTACAAAGTATTGGGAAGTTAAATAATCCCAGTTATATTCCCTATTACAAAGACATTTTAAAACGTATTCCCAATGATACTTATATTGTTGCAAATGTGATGAATTTATTAGAAGAGTTGGGAATACAAAGCTTTGATGATGAGATACAAGAGTTATTAAAAAATTATTTTGATAGTATTAAAAATGATGATGAGTGTGAACTTTATAATATTATAATAGATTTTAGCCGCATACCCTTACCAAAACTTTTAGAGTATGCGACAACTCATCAAGATAAAAACGTCAGTAAACAGGCAAAAGATGCGTTAAAGCAGATAAAAAAGTATCAAAAATAACCAACTATGGGTATTAGTATGGCTATTTATGCCAAAACCTTAAACGCTCCTTTTAACCCTGCAATTAACATCTGAGCGCCAATGACTGCCAAAATTAGCCCCATCATACGGGTCATTACCGTCATGGCATTATCACCAATGATTTTTACAATGGATTTACTATATAAAAATAGTACATAAGTGATGATACATAACACGCCAAAGGCAGAAATGGTGGTTAGCTTATCCACTAATGTGTGATGTGCAGTCAGACTCATGGCAGTAGCAATCGTCCCCGGTCCTGCCAATAATGGCGTGGCAAGCGGAGAGATGGCAACATTAAGCTTTTCTTGACTCATGGGAGTAGAGGTAGTGGGACTGGTTTTGTTATCTTTATTTTTATCTATATCAATAGTGTTATTGGCATCGTTATTAGTATCGTTACTGGCTTGATTGATGGCATTTTTAACCTCTGTGGTTTCTGTGCTTTTGGTGGGTGATGTTTTGCCTTGTAGCATATGAAAGCCAATTAAAAACACCAGTGAGCCACCTGCCAAACGTAACGCTGGCAAAGTAATACCAAATAATGAAAATATATATTGCCCCCCTAAAGCAAAAATACTGGTAATACCAAATGCCAATATTAAGCCCTTACGAGCAATGGCTTTGGCAGTTTGTGGGTCATCATCAGCAGTTAAACTAATATAAACAGGTAGGCTTGATATAGGATTCATAATGGCAAAAAATGCCATAAAAACTAAGCCAAATTGATGGACAATATCCATAAATACTCCTTAATCAATAGTTTATGTTATTTGCTTTTAAATATTGAAATATTTTTATATAAATTTATATAAAACAAGCAACTAAATAAAAAAAACCACAATTACAGTTGCATTATTACTATAACAAAAATTGCATCATTTATTAATGCCATGCAGCAAAATCAATTTAACACTGAATTATTGTGATAATACCTTTAACATCGTTTTAGGGAATCCCAACGTTTTAGCGTGGTCGATATCGCACCATATAAAGTTAATATCTGTCTTATCTAATTGTTTAGATAACTCATTGGTTTGTATCTTATCTAAGGTAATGGCAAAGGGTGTTAAATACCAATGAAAATGGGTCAAAGTGTGCTTGATAATATCTTTATCAGTAGATTTTTGGGCTGTGTTGTTATTATTTTTATCGCGGATACTATTATTTAAGTTTTATCTAAATCCTTAACTAACAGATTTGGTGCGGGTGCATAATATCGCCCCCATATCCATCATCGCTTGGGTAAATTCACCACTTATAGTCTACCTACTATAAATCCACCACGGTGTCTCACTAGATGGGTGGACTATCTGCACTCGGTTGCCTTGTGGTGAAATTATATTAGATTGACTATAACTACTCATTAAAGAATTTAACATGAAAATCAATCACCATATCTGGAGACCTGGCGATAATGAATATCTATGGTTTGCTTGTGATAAACACAATAGAATTGCTATGTTTAATAATTATATGACAGGTGAAATTCCATTATGTATTATGACGGATAAGGATTTTAAAGAAGCAATTGACTCGTTGTATGAGTATATCTTTGAAGAGTCGAATAGGTTTTCCTATTATCGTAAACATGGACAAACCGTTTTAAAATATTATTCCTTTGATTCTTTTAGACATAGGTCACACAGTCGATTTGATAAAACACCTGAGACACCCTATACCTTAGAAGAAGTTCTAGCCAGTATTACCAAATACAACCAAGATAACTTTAAAAATATTTGCGATGAGAACTTGCCTAGTAGAAAAGGTTTATTCTTATTTGATGCAATTCGTGGTTATCAACCAAATTGTGACTATCCTGTTGGTTATGAAGGGGAAACGCAAGCAGGTGATTATTTTAGTTTTTTAATGCCAACTGACTATGCAACATTAGATGATATACCAGAAGTATTTCATTCTGTCATTGCCAAAAGTGATGAGTTAGACTTTACCCAGACTGATTTGATTAAAAAACAAGACATTCATAGATATTTTACAGCGTTTGCTTTGTAGTGAACTTCGCTGACTATAGAATTTTCTTAGCCAAGTTTATTGGCTATCTGCTTAGCTAGCTGTAGCAGTGCTGTACTTACTTCTTCACGGTAGTATTCATATTCTCGTTTTAAGAAACTCACCGCCATACCTGCAATGGGTTCGCCTTGAGCATTATGGATACACGTACCAAGGCAATACATGCCCTCTCGCAGTTGTCCGTTATCTAGGGAAATGCCAGTTTTTCTAATTTGCTGTAGCTCGTCTTTTAGCGCATCTAGGCTGGTGACACTATGACAGGTCATGGTTTCAGGCATACCGTTAGCAAATAGTTGTGCTAAAGTTTGGTCATCATAAGTAGCTAACATGGCTTTGCCCGTTGCCGAAAATGCCGCAGGTACTCGCACCCCTGCATGGAAGGTAAATCCAAGCGGAGCTACCGCTTCGTGACAGGCAAGAAATATCACCTCACTGCCATCAATTTTGGAGAGGGTAACGGTGTGCTTGAGTAACACGGAGTGTTGGCTGATAAGTTCATGAAATACTTGGATGATGCTGTGCTGCTGCTCGTATTTACCGCCCCAATACAATAGATAAGAGCCTAAATGAAAGCGGTTATTGATGTCTTTATAGACCAGATGCTTTGCCAACAGACTTTGCAAAATAGTGTGGGTGCTACTTCTGGGTAGCCCAAGCTCAGTGGCAATTTGTGCAGAGGTTAAGGGATAACTGCTAGCAGTAATCAAATCTAAGATAAGACACATTTTATCAATAGCGGGTACGGTGGTATTTGAGGTTTTCAAGCTGGCTTCCATATCATATTAAAGGCAAATTATATAGTCTGCCTACTATAAATCCACCACGGTGTCTCGCTAGATGGGTGTACTATCTGCACTCGGTTGCCTTGTGGTGAAATTATATTAGATTGATTATAAAATAGGATGTCTAATTTAGTCGGCATCAATCAAATATCTTTAGTGGGAGCTATATTTATATGGGTCGTTGGATAAATAGTCTAAAGGCATTCAAACTTAAATAGTGCGAACATTATAAATGGTTATATCGACAGATTGTTGGTTTTCCCTGATTTTCATTTCTTTTTCTCCCTTTCTTCTTTATAACCTCTCTTAATTTGCTTTGTCTTTAACATCTTTGTCTTGATCTACCTTACTCCAATAAAAATTGCAGATTAACAGTTGCAATTCATTTATCATCGCCCCTATAATAAATTATTCTCAATACAGAATACAAATTCAATATACTGAACAAAATTCAGCTTTATCGCTTAGATTTTATTTATTGCGACAACAATTTTTTTATAACAATAGCCTACAAGGAGCGTTCTCATGCTTACGCTAAAAAACCCTGATCTACTAAAATCTCAATGTCTGGTTGGTGAAGATGGCAATGGTTGGATAGATGCCGATGCCAGTATCACTGTAGTGAATCCATTTAATGCTGAAACGCTTGGGACTGTGCCAAGTTTGTCAAAACAGCAAGTCCAGCAAGCTGTGGCAACGGCGCATAAAGTGCAGCCTGAGTGGGCAGCAAAAACCGCTGCTGAGCGTGCACAATTGCTCAATAAATGGGCAGATTTGATTGATGAGAACAAAGAAGACTTGGCAGTGTTGATGACTGCTGAGCAAGGTAAACCAGTCAAAGAATCCCGGGGTGAGATTGGCTATGCCAATAGCTTTATCCGTTGGTTTGCCGAAGAGGGTAAGCGGGTGTATGGTGATGTTATTCCTGCTCCTAAAGCGTCGCAGCGTATTGTGGTGTTAAAGCAGCCTGTGGGTGTTTGTGCTGCCATTACCCCTTGGAATTTTCCTTCTGCGATGATTACCCGTAAAGCTGCGCCTGCGCTAGCAGCGGGTTGTACTATGATTGTCAGACCTGCTTCTGAAACCCCTTTTTCTGCGCTGGCATTAGGTGAGCTTGCCATTCAAGCAGGTATCCCTAAAGGGGTGCTACAGATTGTCACAGGTAAATCATCAGTGGTGGGTGACGTATTAACCCAAGATGAGCGCATCCATAAGCTATCATTCACTGGCTCAACCGAAGTTGGTCGAATTTTGATGGCGCAGTGTGCTGAAACCATCAAAAAATTATCGCTTGAGCTGGGTGGCAATGCACCGTTTATTGTCTTTGATGATGCCAATTTAGAAAAAGCAGCAGAGGGTTTGGTTGCTGCTAAATACCGTAATGCAGGACAGACCTGTGTCTGTGCCAACCGTATTTATGTGCATGAGTCTGTAAAAGATGAATTTATGGATATTTATATACAAAAAGTCAAAGCACTTAGTGTTGGCGATGGTATGGAAGAGGCAACAGATATTGGACCTTTAGTGAATGATAAAGCAGTCAAAAAAGTCAAAGCATTATTGCAAGATGCATTGGATAAAGGTGCGACACTGCGCCTAGGCGGCGATATAAATCCTGCTTCTGAATTGACTTTAAATCCAACCATCATTACCGATATTAGTGATGAGATGGATATTGCCAGTGAAGAAATATTTGGTCCAATCACTTCCGTATTTACCTTTACCAAAGAAGAGGAAGTCATCAAAAAAGCCAATGATACCATTTATGGATTGGCTGCTTATTTCTATACTGAAGATTTGGCACGCTCATGGCGAGTTTTTGAGGGCTTAGAGTACGGTATGGTAGGACAAAATACAGGCATCATCTCCACTGAGGTTGCACCATTTGGTGGTGTTAAGCAGTCTGGCTTTGGTCGAGAAGGCTCAAAATATGGCATTGAAGAATATGTGGTTATCAAATATTGGTGTCAGCAGCTTTGATTTTAATTTTTAAGTCGTTTCATTTAACAGACGATTTAATAACCAATCCAAGATAAACCTCAAAAATTCAGGGAGATAAATATGTCATCCGTTAGCAATCAATCATTACTAGAGCGTCGTCTGGCTGTGTTACCCAAAGGACTTGGCGTGGCATTCCCTATTTTTGCTGAGCGTGCGCAAAATGCAGAATTATGGGATGTCGAAGGCAATCGCTATATTGATTTTATTGGTGGCATCTCAGTATTAAATACTGGACATACACATCCAAAGATTACCCAGCGTGTGCATGAGCAGATTGATAAGTTTTCACACACGGCTGCCCAAATCGTCAGTTATGAAAGCTATGTCGATCTGGCAGAAAAGCTGTGCGAAAAAGCACCGATCAGCGGTGATAAAAAAGCAGTGCTATTTACCACAGGGGCAGAAGCGGTAGAAAATGCCATTAAGATTGCACGTGCTAAAACAGGTCGTCATGGGGTGTTGTCGTTTGTGGGCGGTTGGCATGGTCGTACGCTAATGTGTATGGGGCTAACTGGGAAAATCACCCCTTACAAAAATCACTTTGGTCCGATGCCTGCGTCTATTTTTCATGCGCTATTCCCCGCACCTGAGCTAGGTGTTAGTGAGGAGGAAGCCTTACGCAGCATTGATGCCATTTTTCAAGCATCGATTGATCCTAAAGATGTGGCAGCGATGATTATTGAACCCGTGCAAGGGGAGGGTGGTTTCCATCAAGTGACACCTTCATTTGCCAAAGCATTGCGTCAGATTTGTGATGAACATGGCATCGTATTGGTGTTTGATGAAGTGCAAGCAGGCTTTGCACGTACAGGCACCCTATTTGCTACCGAACAGCTTGGCGTTGAGCCAGACATCTTAACCAGTGCCAAAAGTTTGGCAGGTGGCTACCCAATATCGGCATTGATAGGACGTGCTGATATCATGGATGCGCCGCAACCTGGTGGTTTGGGTGGTACTTATTCTGGCAGTCCACTAGGCTGTGTGGCGGCATTGGCAGTGATGGAAGTCATTGAAGAAGAAAATTTGCTGGCACGCAGTAATGAGATTGGTGAAAAATTAGCTAACTTTTTAACTGGTTTGAATCAAAGCAACATTGCACATATACGTCATAAAGGTGCAATGTTGGCATTTGATTTGCTAGATGAGCAAGGCAATCCTGATGCCAGTGGCACAGCGGCATTAAAGCAAAAAGCATTTGAAAAAGGGCTACTGTTGGCATCTTGTGGTCATCATGGCAATGCCATTCGAGTGATGGTACCACTAACTGTGAGCGATGAAGTGTTACAAGAAGCCTTTGATATTCTTAAAACCTGTATTCATAATCCAAAATCAGGGGAGTTTTAAACTAAAATTGCGTAATACAAGGCAAATTTGGGGGCGAATAGTCACTCTATTTAACCCAAAATTTAACGCCGTAGTACGTCTATTTTAGGCAAAAAGCCACCATTATGGGTTGTGAATACAGGTTCTTAAACAGGTATTGACACAATAACAGCGCAGACGATGTTTTTATGATGCAGTGGTGGATTGAGGTTGGATCATATTGGCAGGTAGCTAGTTTATTTTAACAGGTATCTGGGATGCTCTCTTATAGACAGGCAGAAGCTTTGGTTTCTGCCTGTTTTTTTTGTGTTTGCTAGGGTTTTTATCCATGCAATTATAAATATGTCCTAATTTGTTCGGTGCTTGGCTATTCTTATATCGCCGTCTGTTACAAAAGCCGATACCATAATCTTTTATTAATAGTCTTTTACTAATAGTTTTTTGCTTACAAGTCGCTTATTTATCAGACCATCTTTTTATCCCATTATTGAGGGCAATTATTGCTATGTCTTTGCTGCCAGAAAAGCCATTATCAAAACAACCACTATCAAAACAGTCATTATCAAAGCAAACAGTATTGAAAAAAACAGTATTGAAAAAAACAGTATTGAACAAAAGATCGTTAAAAAAACCAACGATACACGTTTATTTTGTGGTGTTAGAACATTCTGTGGCACTTGATCTGGCTGGTCCTGCTGAGGCATTACGTATTGCCAATCGTGTACTTGAAACACATGCTAAACCAAAGCAGTTTGTGATACATCATGTGGGCTTTGCCGAGTCAGTGACTCTCTCGACAGGGATGATCATGGCGCAATTAGAGCCGATGCCAAGTATCACAGAAATACAACCCCCTGCTTGGGTGGTTATTTTGGGGCAAGAGGGCATTGAGCAGCTCAATCCGCATCTGCCACAAAATGAGCAGTTAATAGCGTGGCTGGCTGAGCTGCCAATTAAAAAACAGCACCTTGAATTAATTACCGTCTGTGCCAGTAGTTTATTGGGTTATGCAGGACGCTTAAAAAATCGCAAAGTGACGACCCATTATCGTGACCTTGAGACATTAATAACTATCGAGCCTGATTGTTTGGTACAGCAAGATTGCGTGTTTGTAGAAGATGGGGCAATGACCAGTAGCGCAGGTGTAACCACGGGCATTGATTTAATGGTGCATAAAATTGCTCAAGTATGTGGTGAAGTGGTGGCAAGCGAGGTAGCACAGTGGCTGGTTATGCCGCAGCGTCGCAGTGCCCAACATCCGCAGTTTTCTGGATTATTGACCCATCGCAATCACTTACAACCTGCTTTGCATCGTGCCCAAACCGCCATTGCCCTTGATCCTAAAGTAGGATGGACATTACAAAGTTTGGCGACTGTAGCGCACACATCCCCCAGACATTTGTCCCGATTATTCAAACAATATACCAGTATTTCTGCCATGCAATATGTCACCTTAGTACGTTTGAGTCTGGCAAAGTCGGCATTATCGGCAGGTATGAGCGTCACCGAAGCAGCAGAGGAAGCAGGGTTTCGCTCAGATGCACAGTTAAGACGAGCATGGCATCAATTTGAAGAGCAGGGCACCCCCTCACAATTTCGGCAGCAAGCATTATGACAGCCAAACATATTTTACTTGCTGTTATCGTGACGATTATTTGGGGCGTCAATTTTACGTTTATCGCTTGGGGTTTACAGAGTTTTCCGCCATTGATGTTGACTGCGCTGCGTTTCTTTTTTACCGCCATACCGCTGATTTTCTTTATCAAGCGTCCTGTGTTTAGTCGTATTTTCTTTATCTATGCCATTGGTACGTTTGTGATTCAATACGCTTTTGTATTCACCGCCATGTACTTAGGTGCATCGGCAGGTCTGAGTGCCTTATTATTGCAAATGCAGATTTTTATTACGGTTTTGTTGGCTTATTTGCTATTGGGAGAGTCGCTTAATCGTTGGCAAATTTGCGGTATGGCAATTGGCATATTAGGGCTGGCTGTGATTGGTAATCATTTGGGTGGAGATATGCCCGTGATGGGATTTATTTGTATTATCATCGCAGCGATAGGATGGAGCTTTGGTAACATCTCATCAAAGCAGGCATCAAAGCAGGCATCAAAGCAGGTCTCACGACAGAACGCTAAGCAAGCATCAGTACAAACGCAAGGTACGTCGGCATTATCACTTGCATTATCGCTGGTAGTGTGGGGAGGATTGATTGCCTGTGTGTTAATGACACTGGTATCTTTGCTATTTGAACATTCAGCGTGGCAATTAGCCACCTTTACCAATGCGTCACTAACCTCGTGGTTATCGCTTGGATTTATTGTCTATGTATCAACGCTGATTGGGTTTGGATTATGGGCGTATTTGCTTCGTCAAAATCCAGCCTCTAAAGTCACCCCATTCGCGCTACTTGTGCCGATATTTGCTATGACAACCTCAGTAATATTGACCAAAGAAGTATTGATGTGGTGGAAAATATTGGCAATGGTGCTTATTTTATCGGGGCTGTTGTTGAGTTTATATAAGCCACGATATAAGCCACATGTTAAGCAGCCGCATTTATAAGTCAAAAAATATAAGTCAAAAAAAGCAGCTTTGAGGAATAAAATGGCACACTGCAAAGTAAGCTGTGCTTCTGATATGGTTGGTAAGACCGTGTCTCTTAGTTTGCATTTCAGCAAAGATAGTGAATGGTGGTAGTGTCATTCCCATTCCCATTTATTGTTTAGAAGGTAAGGGAATGACACTATTTTGACAACTTAAATTTGACAACTCAAGTTTTAAAGCGTGAGTTTATGGACTAATCGCTATAGTTTGCCTACTATAAATCCACCACGGTGTCTCGCTAGATGGGTGTACTATCTGCACTCGGTTGCCTTGTGGTGAAATTATATTAGATTGACTATATGAGCAGAAAAATTAAAACTGATAACTTAATGAAGCTTTGACATTGCGCCCCATTTCATAATCGGTTAAAGAATATTTACCACGCTCAGGTGTTTCTCTATCGCCCAATGTACGAGAGGCGTGGCTGGCATAGGTCTCATCAAATAGGTTATACACACCTAAGTTTGCTGTTAACCCAGCAATGGCTTGTGGCTGATAACTCATATAAACATCATGAGTATTATAAGCAGGCTTTTTAGGATCATTACCATCCGTATTTGGTGTTAATGAAGACACAAAGGTGCTGCGCCAGCCTAATTGCCATTCATCAGTGGGTTGATAGGTGGCATTGACCATGTATTTATCACCTGTATCTCGAGCGAGGTTATAGCCTGTCTCTGCTCCTTTACTTCTAGCTCGGGCATAACTTAAGCCCACACTGTAGTTATCACCTCGATAATCAGCCGATATCTCGCCACCTTTGATGTCAAACTCTTCGCTGCTATTGATTGAACCACGACATTTGCCGTCTTTTATCGGTTGTCCTGTTTGACAGTCAAGCCCTGATGTACTCTCAATCATATCTTTTAAGTTGGTGATAAAATATTTTGCGCTTAGACGTAAGTTATCGCCACTGGTATTAATATTGGGCAGACTGGCAGTAAAGCCAATTTCTTTATTATCACCTGTTTCAGGTTTTAGATCTTTGGTGATATAGGTATCATCTCCGCCACGATTGCGAATGACTTCGTTTAAGTTAGGGCCGTTAAAGAGTTGAGTATAGCTGGCAAAAAGATAGCTGTTGGGCATGATTTCATAGCTGGCAGCCAAGGCACCCACAACATGATTATAGGTTTTGCCATCAGCAACATCTTTTGGTGCTTTATAATTGTCATAACGAATCCCCGGCGTTAGGCTAAACTTGCCAGACTGCCATTGGTCTTCAATATAAACAGAAGTATTGGTCGCCTCATCGCTGCCACCTACAGGTGCTTTGGTTCTACGGTCTGTACCTTGGTAGTCGGAAGTCTTGGTGTAATGCTCAGCACCAACGATGAATCTATGCTCACCTATGCTACTGTCTTTATCACCAATACGGCTGGTATTTTGTACTTTACCACCTTTAGTGGTGACCTTGGCATCAAATGCACCTTCATTACGCAGAATCTGGGTCTCAGATTGATATGCATTGGCTTCTAAATTTAGCAGTGGATTATAAGGTGTATAGCGATAACCTAGGGTATAAGTATCACGGTTCATCTCTTGTGGCACAACAGGGTTAAAACCATCTGCTGCTGTCATTGGAAAGTCAGGGCGAATAGGGTAATCGCCTTTATTTTGGGTGCGACCAAAACTAGCACTAACATGATGCTCTGGAGTTAAGTATGCGCCACCTTTGACCAAGATACTCTCAGTATTGCTATCTTGGGTTTGAATCTCACGTCCATCACCATCCTTGCCCGCATCCGCTGAACGCTTACTATAATAAGCAAGTAAGTCTATATTAGTAGTAGGCATTGCATACACAGCAGCGGAAGCCAGTCGTTCATTGTTATTGCTGCCATAGCCAACTTTTGCCTTTGCCCCAATTTTCTGATTTGGTTTGAGTAAGTCTACCGCATCAACAGTCTTAAATGCTACACCACCACCAAGCGCGTCGTTGCCTAGTGTTACTGAGTTATTACCAACTGAGACTTCTGCTTCTTTTAATAGCTCAGGATCAATAACTAAGTTACCCATGTGGTGGAATAAATAGCCTTCTTGACGCGCGCCATCAACGGTCACTTTTAAGTTAGTATCATCCAAACCACGAATCTGTACCCGCTGATTGACCGCAGACGTACCTCCAACTGAAACATTCGGCACAACTTCTAAGAAATCACTTAGATGTGCAGCTTGCTGGGCAGGCGTGTACTCATCAACATATATCGCATCTGTTTGTGCACGCTCATTGATTGACTGATTAGCAGTGACAGTAATGGTCTGAACAGTGGTATAAGGCATGTTTTCTGCCTGTGCCAACTGAGAAAAACTAACAACAGCCATACTGATAGTCAAAATAGACAAACGGCTAGGTATGGCTGAAGAGGCATTAAAATTACGCATATAAACTCACTCATTTTTTCTAAAATAGAAGTTTTAAAATAAACCAGATATAACAACTAATTATTAGGTTATATTAAAGATAAAATTAATGATAGAAATAATAATTATCATTTCAATTACGAATTATAATAATAGCGTAATATTAATGAATTGGCAATCAACTTATTGATTTTAATAACTAAATTTAAGTTCATTTAATATATATAGTATTCAAAAAATAAAATATTCATAAGATGACAGTTTTGTGAAACATAATCATATTGGCTGACTTTTTTTTATAAAATGGCCGTGTAAAAAGAAGCTGACAGCATGAAATAACATCACAATGTGATTCATGATAAAAATTGAATAAGACGCAAACGCTTATCCTAACTGTGTTACAAAAGTTTTCCCCATTATCTGTGGATAACCCTGTGGATAACTTGATACTTGACACGGTCATAGTCTTGATTTGTATACATTTGCGTAAAATTGATTAAAAAATATACAATTTTTTTATTCTTTAAAATCAATAACTTATGTTACGTTGTATGCAATACGAATAAATTTTATAAATAAATGCAAAAACTTTATGGCAAGATATATGTTTCACAGATAGACAGATAAAAAAATAAAAGTGTCTGTGGATAACTCACTATTTACTTGACTTTTGAGCGTTTTATTTCCCACCTATGGCGACTTTGATGATTGAGAGTTAATACTAAAGGTTGATTTATAAATCATCGACAATAATTGGTCTGCCTTGATGGTGTAACACCGCTACCTTAACCCCAAACAAATCTTGGATACGCTCAGGGGTGATTAGCTCACTTGGCGCACCATGAGCGACAATTTCTCCTGACCGCATCATCACAATATGGTCGGCATAACAAGCAGCATGGTTGATGTCATGCAGCACGGTAATGACAGTTTTGCCATCACGGTCTACCAAAGTGCGAAACTGTCGCATCATCTGTGAGGCATGATACATATCTAAGTTGTTCAGTGGTTCATCAAGCAGTAGATAGGGCGTATCTTGACAGACGACCATGGCGATAAGTACCCGCTGCTGTTGTCCGCCTGAAAGCGTAGATAAAAATCGAGATGCCATCTTAGTTAGCTCAAAGTCTGCCATGACTTGATCAACGATGGCAATATCATCTGCTCGAGGTTGCCCTTGATGATGGGGATAGCGTCCAAACATCAGTAGCTCTTTGACTCGCAGCCGTCCTTGAATATGGTTTCTTTGTGACAGCATGGATACCACTTTAGCAAGGGCTTTGCTACTGCTTTGGCTGATGTTGTGCTCACCAAAGTAGATATTGCCTTGTGCTAAGGGCTGCAAGCGTGCCATTAATGAAAATAAGGTGGATTTGCCTGCACCATTTGGCCCGACCAGTGCAATCAGTTTTTGGGTGGGCAACTCAATATCAATGTCTTTTAAAATGTGTTGTTGCCCAATATGATGGTTGAGTTTTGCAATTCTTATCATACAAAAGCTTCCTTATCTAGTGCTTAAGCGATAGTGACTGGCAAGCAACAATAAAAATACAATGCCACCACCAACTTCAATGACCACCGATAATACCCCTGCCATCCCCAATAATTGCTCAAAAATGGTTTGCCCCAATACCAAGGTGGTCATTGCCACAAAGGCGACTAAGGGCAAGCGCATACTGTGGCTCATATTCGGGGTGATGCGATTGGTCAAAGCACAGACCAATAAGCCAAAAAAGGAGACGGGCCCGACCAGCGCAGTAGAGACAGAAACAAGAATGGCAATCATTGCCAGCAGCTTGAGCCCAAACTTCTGATAATCAATGCCAAGATTAATGGCGACAGGTTTGCCAAGCATCAGCACATCGCATTGATGTCGCCACCGCCAAATGAGGATCATAGCAGCAATAACCACCACCATGCTGATGGATAACAGTTGGGTATTGATGTTATTAAACTGGGCGTAGCTGGCATATTGAATCACAGCAAAATCACTGGGGTTAATCAGACGAGCAACGAGGTTGGACAAACTGTGGCACAAAATACCAAAAATCACCCCAACCAAAATCATTTGGGTTAAATCTTGACGGGCTTTGGTAAATAGCAGCCGAAATAGTAATACAGAGAATAGGACCATGCAGCCAACTTCAAAGCCATATTTTGGCAGCAAGGGCAGGGAGGCATAGCCTAGGCCACCAAGTGTAAATACCAATAACCGTTGGATTAAAACATAAATGGCATCGTAACCAAGCAAGTAAGGGGTTAAAATTGGATTGTGGGTAAGTGTCTGTAGCAATAAGGTTGCTGTACCGATGGCATAACCCACCATCATCAGCCCCAGTAGTTTTTTGCCTCTTAGTGGCAAAATAAAATCCCAATGACCATGCGCATTGATGGTCATAAATAGCAAACAACTGATGACAAACAGCAATAAGGTGACTGCTACCACATGACGGCTTAGCCAGTCTTTTATGGTGATAATAAATGTGGTCAACGTGGTAAAAGTGGATTGTTGTTGCATAACCAATAAACCTTATTTCTTATGCAGTTTGCCGTACAGGCTTAAGCATCAGCCATAAAAATACCACCGCACCCACCACGCCAAAAATGGTTGCCACAGGGATTTCAAATGGATAACGCAACGTGCGTCCAATGATGTCACAAGCCAGTACCGCACATGCGCCTAATAGCGCAACCGTTGGCAAGCTTTGGCGCATACGATCACCATATAAGCGGCTGACGATATTGGGCACCACCAGCCCGACAAAGGGAATAGCTCCCACCGTGACCACCACTAAGGCACTCATCATCGCCACCATGGTCACACTTAGCCACACCAGTGGACGTTGATTGATGCCCAAATTGATGGCGATATTGTCACCCAAACCGATGATGTTAAGCTTATCTGCTAAGATAAATGCCAGTACAGTAAGAATTGCACCGACCCACAGCAGCTCATAACGCCCAATAACCACCGCAGAAAAGTCGCCATAAAACCAGACATTGAGGAGTTGCAGTGTCTCGGTTTGATAGGCAATAAAGGTGGCAACGCCTTCTAAAATTCCGCCATAAACAATACCAACCAAAGGTACTAATAAATAGTCACGACTGGGTAGGCGACGAATCAGCATCACAAACACCAACATTCCCAATAGGGCAGCGACTGAGGCAATACTCATCTTGATGAGGGGTGAGGTTTGCGGTGCAACCAGACTGATGAATAATAATCCCAATGCGGCACTTTGAGTTGCACCAATCATTGACGGCTCGATAAAGCGATTTTTTAACACCACTTGTAGTATCAATCCTGCCACTGATAGCGCCATTCCTGTTAAGATGATGGCAAGGGTACGTGGCAGGCGGCTGATGAGTAGCAAAGTAACGTCTTGTGAGCCTGTGGTATGAGTAGCGCTGAATAAGTCTTGCCACAGGGCAAGCCAGCTAAAATCTGCCACCCCCACAGACAAGCTGATGGCACTCAAAATCAGCAGCAAAATAATGCCAATAACATTACTGGGGGTAAGGTAGCTGAGTGCAAAGGTTTTTATCATATTGGCTGATGTACTCTGACTGATTTATTGTGCTTTGCTATAGCCTGCTTGGATCAGCTTGGCATCATTTATCCAGTGATAATAACTGCCAAATGCCAGATAAGAATCTCGGCTTAGATAAATGATTTGCTGTTTTTGCCATGCGGTGGTTTGTTGAATCAACGGATTGTCTAATACCACACGCGCATTTTCACCCGCCTTACCTGTGGCAGCATCATGATCTAACACCAATAACCAATCAGGATTGATTTTTTGAATGTATTCAAAAGAAATGGGCTCGCCATGAGTGGCAGCACCGATGCTCGGGTCAGCAATGGGAATACCAAATTGCTTGTGTACATAGCCAAAGCGAGAGTCTAGACCAAAGGTAGATAGCTTGTTGCCTTGTATAGACACCACCATGCCATTACCACGATCTTTGGTCATCGCTTGCGTTTTGGCGATGGCATCATCAATGTCTTGTTGCAACTTAGCAGCTTGTGCTTGCTTATCAAACAATATGCCCAGCTCTGCCAACCGCTGTTTACTGGTATTGTATAAATCTTCAAATGCCAAGCTTAAATCTAGAGTAGGGGCAACCGCAGAGATGGCAGCATAATGTTTTGCCATACGGTTACCAATTAAGATCGCTTGCGGCTGTAATGCGTTCAACTCTTCTAAGTTGGGCTCAAAAACAGTACCGATGCTTTGTGCTTTTGGGGTATTTTCTGCTTGGGTATGCTCTATTAATAAGTCTTGTGGTAGCCCTTGCACAGGTACGTCAAGCGCAGCTAAGTCTTGTATTAAGGTCATATCATAGACGGCCACAGGGTTAGGATTGGTGGGCACCGTTATCTTGCCTTGTGCGGTATCTAATGTGACCTCACCACTGCTATTGGTATTTGTCACATTGCTGTCTGTATTAGTTGCTATGTTGGTATCGGTAGCTTGTGCTGTTGTGTCTTGATTTTGCTCAGCATCAGGAGAAGAGCAGCCAGTGAAGGCAATAGAGGTAGCAGCCAATGCGGCAAAAAGTGAATGACGGCAAAAAGCACGTACTGGTTGCGATTGTTTTGCTTTTATGCTGCTTTGGTTATCCTCTTTTTGTTCTGTTGTGTTAAGCTTTTTATAAAAAAATGTCATACGGGTTGTCCTATCAAAAAAAGGGCTACTTTGCGCCATGAATCGTAAAGTAGCCCGTGGAGAGAAGGATGTTTTTCTAGACGGCAATTTTTGTATTAGTCTAGTATTAAACTAAATATAAAACAAATTTAAGTTAATAAAAACAATTATTTTAATCTAAATTCTAAATCGTTGTTTAAGGTCTATGCTTACTCAGCATCCAGCCGTTAAAACTTATAGTTTACCCCCACCCGAAACTCACGTCCTTTTTCAGGATATATCTTATTAAAGTCCACAGGCGTTGAGCGGTTGTTACTTTGGTTATAATATTGTTTGTTAGCAATATTATTAATACTGGCATTGATAGATAATCTATCATCTACAAGCGGTTGCCAGTTAGCAAACACATCTGTCACCCAATAGCTGGGCAGATGACCACTTTCAGTGGTTATCTGTTTGGTTCTTCTATCTTCTACTTCAGTTTGATAACTATAATCATCTACATATTGGTTTTTTACTCCAATTTCAAGACGAGGCTGATCGAACTGATAAGAAACGCTGGCATTATATTTTGTTCCTGTCGGCAAGATATCTAACGCATAGCCATAATAGTCACCATTGAGATCTGTCTTACTGCGAGATAAGCCCATAAAGGCATTAATACCATCTTTGCGATAACCCACATTGGCTTCATAGCCACGACTTTTGAGGGTTCCACTGTTCATTTGTGTTGAAATGCCCTTAATAGACTCAACCTTTATATAGTCTTTGATACGTTGTTCAAAAACATTGGCATCCGCCATAAAGCCGTTGTCGCCATGCCACTCTATACCTGCTTCGGTGGTCTGCGCTTTACCTGGCTCTATATTGTCAGCAAAATCATGATTTAGCCCATTTGATAAGCCCAATATCAAAGACTCATAAATACGAGGGGCTTGTATCGCTTGTGACCAACTGGCATTAACTGCAAAATTATCATTCATCTGCCATTTGGCAGCAATACTTGGACTAACCAGACCATCTTTGATGTTTTTACCTTGGTTAGTGGTGATGTCATAATGGTCATAACGCACCCCCGTGGTTAGGCTGATTGGGTTAAAATCCCACAGCATTTGTGCATAAACACCAGATTCTTTTTTGTCTTCGTGACCACTACCAACACTTTGATTCTTCGCATTGGTTTGGCTGTCACGATAATTAACACCTGTCTCTAAAAGATGATTGGCAAAAGTTGGTAAAAACACCGACGCATTTGCGCCTGTGGTGGTCATATCAATATCTAATTCTTTAGGCACACGATTGGTGCTGATATTTTCGATTTGTGTACGCTGCTCAGCCGCCTGACTATAATAGACATTCGCATTGACATCGACACCTGTGCGACCTGCCACATTATAGCCTTGGTAGGCGATATTGGTGGTATCTTGAGTCAGTTTTGTGTCCATGATTGGCTGTTTGTCGACAATAACGTTTGCACGTAATGGCAAATCGCCACTTTGCTGCTCACGGCGATGGCTTAACTCAAGGCGGTTGTCTGTATTGACGTTCCAGCCAAATTTTGCCATATAGGCTTCTTGATTCACAGCAGTGTCTTCTACCACATCGCCATTGCCATCCTTATAATCCTCATGCTTAACATAATTACCCATGACGATACCATCGAAGCGGTGATCGTCACTGCGTCCATAAAATGCACCCACCCCACGATAGCCTTTATTTGAGCTGTAACCTGCACCAAGCATTGCGCCAACATTTTGTCCACTGCGCAGCATGTCATTGGCATCAACGGTGGTCATACGTATTGCACCACCTGTGACACCGATACCAGAGTTGGCTTGCCCTGTTCCTTTTTCAATATTCATTGATTTAAGTAACGCAGGATCAAACATAAAGCGGGATTGATGGTGAAATAACTGCGAATTAGGTGCGGTATTATCCACACTAAAGGTCAGCTCATTTTCACCAAAATTACGAATATATAGTTGTTGTGATACGCCATTACCGCCACCAACAGAGAGACTGGGCTGGTCTTTGAGTACGTCTTTCATATCAACGATATTGCTTTTTTCAACCACCTGTTGATTGACACTGGGAGTGATGCCACCTGAGCTTGCAGTAACCACAATGGTATCTATGGTGGTATGTGGTAGATCTTCTGTTGTATCACCATTAGCAGATGTTTGTGCTGCTAAAGCCAGTTGTGCGGTACCTAGCGCAGCAGTAGATAGTAATAAACGTAAACATAAGCAGAGGTGATTTGGTCGCATAGTACTTCCTAAAAGTCGCTATATAAAGCGTGGTAGATTATGGCTAAGGGGTTTATCAGCTTATTAATGAAACGATAAACTAATAAACTAAAATACTAAGTGATAAGAAAAATCGTTATACAAATAAGAACTGATATTATCTATAAAACAAAATATTAATGTGTAATAATGAGGAAAAAAATATATTGAAATTGGGAAAATTTATGAGTCTTATCAAAAACCTATGAGCTTACCAAGACAGTAAAAACGGGGTGTAACAGGTTGTAAGTTAAGTTAAAGAGTAATCCTGTAGGATCACACTATTTTTTATTTACCATTTTTTAATTACTGGTACAGATGATGATGTTAATAGATTACGACAAAATAACATGGCAACAGCAGCAGATGGCTCATGTGCAAATCACTAGCTGTGATGATCGTGTGAGTGCTTATCGAGAAACACATGAGTTTCAATCAGGGTTTCGACTGGTGCGGCGGCAGCTACAAACCACAACCCCCATTCGCTATCCTGCCTTTGAGGATTTGGATTATATTGGTGTGTGTTTTACCTTTAGTGACAAACAAGTTGACCCCAAAAAGTTGGCATTTGAACATTTGCATCACAGTGATATGAACATCACTAATGGTTATGAGTTTGCAGGTAATACCTTACATGCACTCGACCAGTCTTTGTATTACACCAGTTTGCAATTTAGCCATAGTTATATTAGCCAGTTACAAGAGCAGCAGCGTTTGCCAAAATGGCTATTACATATTATAGAGAATCAAGATAAAAAATACATAGACCGTATTGCTGTCCCTTTTGCCCTACGTCAGTTGGCATGGCAAATTTGCACCATGCCTAAAGTAAGTCGGGTAAGTGATGCGCTGCGGGTAGAATCAAAAGCTATTGATTGGCTGGCAATGATGCTAGAGATGGCAGAGCAGCCGACCATTTGTACTTCTAATTATGGAGCTGGCTTACCAAAACATGGCAAAAAATATGTGCATGCTGTACAAGATATTATTCATAGTGAATTTATGCAGCCGTTGACCATCGCAGAATTAGCACAGCGAGTGGGTACCAATGAGTGCTATTTAAAGCAGTATTTTAAGCAGGTGTTGGATATCAGTATTCATGAGTATTTAACTCAATATCGCTTGCAGCATGCTTGTGAGCTACTACGACATCACAAAGCCTTAAATGTCAAGGATATTGCGGGTATGTGTGGCTATCAGCCCAGCCATTTTAGCCAATTGTTCCACAAAACTTATGGCATCACCCCAAAGCAATATCGATGTGAGGGTATGGATTAAACATAGTTTGTTGCTTACCTTAGAAATTTACTTTTTATGATATTTATTAATGATTTAGTAACAATTCATATCGAAGTTCGGTACAATGCAATGATATTTATAAATTTATATTAGGGTCTATTGACTATATAGTATCGTTACAGAATGACTAATCATCTAGCTTAAATCAACCTAGTATAAATTGACATAAAACATCTTCTAATTATGGAATTATTGTATGCCGCAAAAAAATACTGCAAAAAATACCCCAGCTGCTAATATTAGTCGTTCATCACAACAACAGGCTACATCGTGCTTTTCGTATCTACTGATGGCTTTGATGTCTGTGGGTGTGGTGAGTATGCTGGGTTGTTCTGTAGAACAAAGAGAACAGGCAGAGCAAACACTTAGCTTAGATGAAAAGGATGTGTTTAGTTTACAAGTGGGTACTTGCTTTAATGATGCCAATGGCAATATTGATAGTGGTTCAGGTGAAGAAATTAGTGAAGTGCCGATTCGTGATTGTGATAAACCGCATGATTATGAAGTATTTCATTTATTTAACTTAACTGGTGATAATATACCGACCGATGAGGATTTTGAGACTCAGGTGATGGAAAACTGTGACCCCGCCTTTGAAAGTTATGTGGGTAAATCTTTTGAAGAATCTATGTATAATATGTCAACCTTATCACCATCGTTGGATACTTGGCAAACTGGCGATCGTGAGGTGGTGTGTTTCTTGTTTGATGAGAGTAATGCAAAATTAACTGAATCCTTAAAAGGTAAAAATTTATAAGGTCGTTTTTTCAGCTTTAGCAATTGCATAGTGTTTATATATAGTGTTTATATATCTTTAATTAGGGCAAGCGACCAGATGGCTTGCCCTAATTTTTGCCAATAAACACTAGATATTAACGATGACGTATCTCAAAGCTTTGGTGAATTGGGCGTTTGGGATTAAAATCAAAGCCAATGGTTTTGTGGGTGATATCGGTTACATCATAGCGCTGACGCAGCTCGTCATCTAACTCAAACTTAGTAAAGTTATTAGAAAAGTATAATATGCCATCCGTAGCTAGGCGATTCATGGCACGATTAATCAATGCTGCATGGTCTCTTTGCACATCAAACGTCCCCTGAAACTTTTTGGAATTAGAAAAGGTCGGTGGATCAATAAAAATGGTATCAAACTGCTCAGTATTATCCTTAATCCACTCAAAGATATCTTCTGCGACAAATTGATATTGATTAGTAGAAATATCCAATCCATTTAAAGCAAAGTTGCGTCTGCCCCAGTCGAGATAGTTTTGTGATAAATCGACACTGGTCACTGTCTTAGCACCTGCCAATGCCGCATGTACACTGGCAGTACAAGTATAGGCAAACAGGTTTAATACATTTTTGCCGCTACTTGCTGCTTTGACAAGCGCACGCATATTACGGTGGTCAATAAATAGTCCTGTATCTAGATAATCGGTAAAGTTGACATAAAAATAGGCATTGTCTTCTTGAACAATATAAAACTTACCTTGTTTATTACCGCCTTGCTTGCTGTATTGATCTTTACCAGATTGTCTTGCCCGTGTTTTGATAAATACCTGCTCGCGGTCAATACCAAACACTTCACGAATGCCCATCAGTGCCAGATTAAAGCGTTTTTTTGCTGTCTCGGGTGGAATGGATTTTGGTGGCGCATACTCTTGCACATGCACATTATCTGCATACACATCAATAGCGACCTTAAAATCAGGTAAATCGGCATCATAAAGGCGTAGATTGGTAATATTTTGTTTGCCAGCTTGTTTTTTTAGCTTTGCCACATTTTTTTGCAAACGATTGATAAAGTCTTGTCCAGCATCAACGCTGATTTCTTTTTTCTCAAAGGTATGGATTAACGCTGCTGGGCTTTTGGTGATGAGTGTACCATAGCGGAAATAAACAGTAATTGCACCATTATGACAGCGCAGCGTTTGTGGCTTGGCAATCGGCAGCACATCTGCTTGCTCAACATGGGCGGCAAGTAGTCCGAGTGTCGGTGCGTGTTTTGAGCTTACAAACGTCTCTTGCAAGATGAGTCCTAAGCCTTGATACAAAGGCTTAATCATATCTTCATCACCCAAACGCTCACCATAAGGTGGATTGGTGATGATCAGTGGTGCATTGAGCTTACCTTGCTGTTGCCAGTCACTAAGCCCTGCTTTAAGTTGATTTAAGGGGCGGTGTTGTAGCATCACCTGTGAGACGATGGGTTGTAAACCTGCCGCTATCATATTTTTTAAAGTGGCTTTAATGGCACCCACATCAGCATCATAACCAATAATGGTGGGCAGTATATTATTTGTTTCAGCCTGCTGTGCATCACTAAAAGTCGCTAAAGCATCATGAAAACGCTCAGTGGCATCAATCACCATCTGTTGCCACAGCTCGCTGTCATGGTGTTGCCAATGATAAAAGCCAAATTGACCTTCGGCTTTATCCAGTCCAACCGCATAATCACAGCGCATCAGTAAGGCTTCGATTAAAAACGTACCTGAGCCGCACATGGGGTCGATGATGGCATCATAACGATCCTTTTCGTGCCAGCCAACGCTATAGAGTAGGGCAGCAGCTAGGTTTTCTTTTAGAGGCGCATCGGTCATCGCCACACGGTAGCCACGGCGGTGCAAACTGGTGCCTGAGATATCTAAATACAGCTCAGCCGTTTTGTCAGCAATATTGACATAAATGGGGAAATCAGGTTGCTCACTATCGACATCGGGGCGGGCAGCGTATTTTTTATTAAAACTATCTGCAATGGCATCTTTGGTACGCAGCATCGCAAACTGCTGACTCACTGGCATACGCTTATCCACCGAAACACGAATGGCAAAAGTATTATCCAAATTAAACCACGTTGTCCAATCCACCGTACTTGCCAGACCATAAAGCTGCTCAGCAATATCATAATCGATATTAATATTGCGACGTTTGATGGGTAGCAGCACCCGAGAAGCCACGCGTGACCACAGGCAAATGGTATAAATCTGTGCCAAAGTAGCGGTGACATTTAAACGTCCCGTACTGCTGATATCACTGGCAATGCCAAAGGTGGTTAGCTCAGTTTGTAGGGGTGCTTCAAGTCCATCGGCGCAAGTAATAACGATAGCAAATGTTTGCTGAGAGGCGGTTTTAGGGGGTTGGTTGTTACTATTTGCCAAAACGGGGGTGCTCATGAATCTACCTATGATGTATGAATGGTTGTATGGATATACAAAATTATATAATGAAACAGATGACGGGGTTAAATGGAAGCAACATTAAACAATGGCTACACAGAGGGCTGCAAAGTAGGGTAGATTTTAGCACAGTTAACCATAAAAGCCCCACTCAGCAATGCTGAATGGGGCTTTTTATAGTATGGTAAAGTCAGATTATTTTTGATAGTGTTTCAAAAAGTATGCTGTGGTTATTTTGCCCTCCCTCTAGCCCCCTCCATTAGGAGAGGGAACAGTTCTATCCCTCTTTGAAGAAGGGTTAGGGAGGGGGTAGCATACTTTTTAGAACACCCGCTTATTTTTAGCCAATTGGTTTGGTTTGTGTTAGCTGAGTATCGACTGTATTATGGCGATGGATTGGATTGCTGCCGTTGTACGTTTTCAATGGCTTCAATAACGTCTGTACTCAGTTCAACATCAATACTATTAATATTATCTCGTAGCTGCTCGATTGAGGTTGCACCGATGATATTGGCAGCAACAAATGAGCGACTATTGACCCATGCCAACGCCATTTGTGCCATATCCAGCCCAGCATCTTCAGCAATCATTGCATATTGCTGTGTTGCCCACTTTGCCTCAGCACTCAGATAACGCTCATAATGATCATATATCGTTAATCTGGCACCTTTAGGACGACGTCCTCCTAAGTATTTACCAGATAGCACCCCAAATGCCAATGGCGAATATGCCAATAAACCAATATTTTCACGATGGGAGATTTCTGCCATACCCACTTCATACAATCGATTGAGCAAGTTATAGGGGTTTTGTACCGTAATGGGTGCAATCAGCCCATTTTTATCAGCTTCCCACAAATAGCGCATGATGCCCCAAGGTGTATCATTAGATAGCCCATAAGCACGAATACGACCTTTTTTAATCTCATTATTTAAAGCTTCAATGGTCTCTAAAAAAGGCGTTAACTCGCTTAAATCCTGCTGTGCCATTGCTTCGGTATAGCCACGTTTACCAAAATAATTACTTTGACGCTCAGGCCAGTGTAGTTGATAGATGTCAATATAGTCGGTCTGCAAACGCTCAAGATTGCCATCAATGGCAGCACTGATGTGCTCGGCATTTAAACGGGTGTTGCCATCACGCAAAAAGCTCATCGGTGAGATTTTACTGGCAAGGATGACGTCTTTGCGTTTATTTGTCTTAGCAAACCATGAGCCAATATAGCGTTCAGTTGCCCCTTGCTTGTCTTTGTCTGGTGGAGATGGGTACATCTCAGCAGTATCCCAAAAATTGACACCAGCATCCAAAGCAAAGCTCATCTGTTCATGAGCTTGTGCTTCCGTATTTTGTTGTCCCCATGTCATTGTACCAAGGCAAATTTTGGATACTTGTTGTTGTAGCTGCGGTAAGGTGTAATATTTCATCTTATAAAAACTTATTTGAGTGTGGATAGGGGTATATTCTTTTAAAGAAATTCCTTTAAAGAATGCGGAATAATAAAAAATCAAGATTAATATATCTGTTTCATACAATAATATTGTACTTAATATTTTGACACGATGAAATTTTATTTTATATTTTTTGTAATAAAGTAAACAAAATTGTAATATTATTTTACCATGCTTATCAGTATGTTATGAAATAAAAGCGAATTATAAAAATAGCAGAGCTTTATTAATAATTAATTTAGCGATAAATTTTTATTTATTTCATCAAAAAACTAATATATGATGCTCATCGAATATCTAAAAGCAACAAAAAAATTAGTCAACTTTTGTTCTATTTTAAGAAGTATTTATATTATAAATATTTTATAGGTTGGCTATATCTACTTTAATAAGCTATACCTACTTTAATAATATGGAGATCAAATAATGCGTACAGATATGTTGCAACAAATCTTAAATGACTTAAATGGTTCTTCTGCTGATGTGGAAGCATCTGCCCTTATTTCAAAGGATGGTTTGATGATTGCTTCAGCATTACCTAATGGTATTGATGAAGATCGTGTTGGTGCGATGTCTGCGGCACTTTTATCATTGGGTGATAGAGCAGGGCGAGAGCTTGCGCGTGGTGAGATTGATCGAGTGATGATTCAAGGTGAAAAAGGTTATGTCATCATGACCTCAGCAGGAGATGAGGCAGTATTGACCATCATCGCAAAATCAAATGCCAAGCTGGGCTTGATTTTCCTAGATATTAAGCGGGCAGCTGAAGCACTGTCTAAACTGATATAGAGTCTGATAACGCTAAGATTTGTCATCAAATGATTTGTTATTCATCTGATGTCGTTATTTGTATCAGTAAAGCAATGTAGAATAAAACTTAGCGCACATTATTTGAATTTGCTATTTGTTTGGTTATTTTTAATGGCAGTTAAATTTATTTAAAATTTAGGTAGGGTTTCAAAAAGTATGCTGTGACTATTTTTAATAAATTACCATAGCTTCAGCCCTCTCCCAAAGAGGGTTAGGGAGGGGTAGCATACTTTTTAGAACACCACCAAAATTTATTCAGTCCTTAGCATATATTTTTATATGATTGTAGAGAGTAAAGGAGGTCATTTTGGGCACACAAATACCAGATATGGTACAACCTAGTCAACCTGCGTCACAGCATCAGCTTAATTACTATGATGGTACGTCACGCATCGTATATGACACAAAAGAAGAACGCCCTTATCCAGATGGTAAACTGATCGTATCACGTACTGATTTAAACGGTATATTAACCCATGCCAATGATGCGTTTGTTGAAATCAGTGGCTATGAGAGAGACGAATTAATTGGTAAACCGCATCATATTTTACGTCATCCTGATATGCCATCGCCTATATATACTGAGATGTGGCAAACACTACAAGCGGGTAAAAAATGGCATGGCTATGTCAAAAATCTTTGTAAAGATGGTAGTCATTATTGGGTATATGCCACCGCTGTACCGAATGTTAGACGTGGTGTGACTGTGGGTTATACTTCGGTACGTCGCAAGCCATCACGCAGCAAAATTGAAGCAGCAACTGCCGAGTATGCCGCCATGCGAACTCAACAGCAGCAAGGAGATTCATAACATGACCTATAATTTTTTGATTGCTCCAGATTTTGCTCCAGAGCGTTTTGCTGGTTGGCACATGCTCAATACATTGCTGCAAAGGCATTCAGATATTGGCTTGCATCTATTAACTCCTGCTTCCCATGTAGAGCAAGAAGAGTTGATTGCGCAAAAGGACATCAGCATCATTTATGCCAACCCTTTTGATGCAGCCGCTTTAATCCGCAAGCAGGGATATCGAGCCATTGCCCGTCCTGTGGGTAAGTCAGATGAAATGGTGATTGCCGCTGCGGAAAATAGTGATATCCAGTGTTTAGAGGACATCAAAGCGGGTAGTCGGGTTGCTATGGCAAATAATAGAGACGTCAAACTGATTGGTTTGCGTCTGCTTGAGGCGGTGGACTTGACAGAAGCCGATCTCAATTTTCAAATTACCGAATCTTATCAAGCAGCGGCTAGAGAAGTGATTAAAGGTGAGGCAGAGGTTGCCTTCTTTTTAGCGGATATATTTGCTGGCTTATCTAAGCTGACACATGCACAACTGAATGTTTTGATTGAAAGTGATCTGGCAGATATCAGTCATGTGTTATTAGTGAAAGAAGATTTTGAGCATCTTGAAACCATTGAAAAGGTAATTTTATCATTGCAAGAGCTGCCAGAAGCACAAGCCTTGCTTAATGAGCTAGGATTTGAGCGTGGTTTTGAGGCGATGGATGGTGAATCTGCTGAGTTCATGATTGATCTAATGGAAACTCTGTTAGATTAAATGTAAAAAATTTAAGATAAAAGGTTTTTTTACTGATAGCACCATGCTATTATAGTAGGTATGATGATGCTTATTAATAAATAGGCTGTCCAAACGACAGCATTATTAAAAGTATGGATATTGCCTAATATGATAAGCATGGTTTTTTTAACTCTTATTTTTTAACACTCTTATTTTTAATATGGATTGACACCTAAAGTACGGTGACAGTAGAGCAGCCAGCATGATAGCCAACAGACAAGACAACCAGTTTCGTTCTTATTCACGGCGAGTAGTACAGCACCCTAACGAAGTATCATTCCATCAACAGCGCATAGAGTTTGCCAAAACATTGATGATTAATGAGCCTTTGCAAGGGGCGTTAGCAGACATGTTCTATGGATGTTGGCATGAGATTCCCTTTATTGGTGGGCAGGTTCTCAAAAAGGTTGAAGATAGATTGCAGCCCAATGTTTATAAGGCTTTCGAGCAATGTATATTAAAATTTGATTATATGCAAAAAGTGAGTCCTCTAGCGACTCGTTGGAGTGTTCTGGTATCTCCTTCGCTCAATGTCTCCTCCCATAATTTGCTGACCAGTAGTGATAATGCTCGACAGTTGGCAAATGAAGTGGTGGAGTTATTACTATTTAATAAGCAACAAAAAAAACAGCAACGTATAACAGAAATAGAGTCTGATTTTTTTGCGCATTGTCTTGCTTGTCATGATGTCATGGCATTTACGATTGCTTGGTTCAAGTTAGGTAAAAGAAATTGGCTATTTGATAAACGCTGGCAAGAGTGTCAGCAGGATTTACAACATCAACCAAAACAATTGGCTGGGTAATTATATCTATTATAATAGTACTTTTATAACTGACATTTATAACAATAAGAAGCACATAGCTTAGTTGAATTTTTATTTTATAAGTGCAGTTTATGTTTAAATACATGCAATAAATGAGTGAATATTAAATTGATATTAAATAGATAATTATTAAATATTTTTTATTTTTTAAAAATAATTAATATTTCTGTCTAGTATTAAATTATTTAATATTTATATGAGCATATAATAGTTGTTGTGAGTAAATAATGAATTTATTCTTAATTGGTTTTTCTGAGCAAAATGCAGCAGCAATAAAAATGTTATGCAAAAGAAATTTTCAGTCTATTCATGGTTTTTCGATTCAAAGACAATTTTCTGGACAAATGCATTTGACGTTGCCACAACGCAGCCAAATCAAGGTTACTGTGGATGCGTTTATGGTGGATTTAGAAGGGGTAGGTATGACTCAATATTCTACCCAGTTTCAATCTGACTTACTTAAATTTATAGAAACCAATCCAACAGTTTTGGTTTCTAGAAGAGATTTGAGAGATTGGCAGGTATTAACGCAGCAGACAAACACACCTATTTTGTATTTATCAGTGCCCTATTCGATGCATGATATGAATGATATGCTGCAAAAAATTAGAAATTATAACGTCATGCCAGCACAATCTTTACGTAATCAGCTTTCAAGGTCAACGGTTGCCTCGATGCCTGAGGCAAATGCAAACGTCTCACAAACACACAGCCATATATGCACCCACAAACAATCAGTGATCAGCACTGCAATTAACCATCGATCATTTATTCATGATAAGACCAGTCATATAAGCCGCCGTCGCAAGGATGATTTATTACCGTCTACAGTATCAGCATCACTGCAAACCCAAGTAGCACATGTGGTCAAAAAAAGTCGGCCTAATGTCAAGATTATTGATGGTGTTTTAAAACAATACTTTACACCAGTATATGACACCATATTTGTGCAAACGGTGCTGTCTGTTTTTGCGCAAAACCAGCCCATGATATTACAAGTGAATAAATATGAGCTGTTGATTAATCCAACTGAGCGTAGTGTGTTCATGGGTGCAGATATTGCCAGAGTGATAGACTACTTTTGTATTGTTGGTGGATATCAATATGCGTTATCCACAACCAATCATATCAGAGTCATTCCAATTAGTGAGACACAATACAAACAAAAATCACAGCAGCTTAGCCTCAGTGGACATAAAAAACTTGCGTTGAGCACTGTGTTTTGGCAGTTGGCAGCAGAAATAGACTTCAAAGAAATCCCTAGATCTGCCAGTTGTTTGCAGTTAAAGGTAAAGTATATTCCTAACTTTGCTATGATGCGTTTTGTACCAAGTTACGTTTACCCTGTATTGGCAGCCTGTCTAAATAAAGTACGTACATTGGCACAGTTACAAGTATTGTTTCCTGAGATTTCATTACAACAGCTAAACCATCTTATTTTATTATGTATATTGTCGGGTGTTGCCGATGAGTCAGTATTAGTGGCTGAAACCCAACAAATAATTGATTTTACAAAGAAAATAGCAGATGAAAAACCTAAAAATACAGATATTCGTCAAGCCAATCGCACAGGTTTTTTCAAACGATTATTACAAAAACTGTCTATATAACTGTTGAGCCCACAAGTCATGAAACCACTTGTGATACGGGGTACAACTTGGCATGATAGAAAATTTTTTTGATAATAATAACAATTGGCTAGGAATATATTATGACTGTTTTATCAGATGCTTTATCACGCCACACCTATAAGATCATTATTGCAGGCCCTGTTGGTGCTGGCAAAACTGAGGCGATACGGGTGTTATCTGATAAAGAAATCGTTTCAACTGAAGAATCTGCTTCAGATGAGGTAAAAAAAATAAAAAAGACCACCACGGTGGCGATGGACTACGGCATCATGCAGCTTGACTCCAATGAACAAGTACGACTGTATGGTACGCCAGGTCAAAAACGCTTTGATTTTATGTGGGAAATATTAAGTGAAAATGCGTTAGGGTTAATTTTGTTACTCAATGCAGAAGCCAAAGATCCAATTCAAGATTTGCAAGATTACTTAGAGTGTTTTATTCCACTTGTGCAAGACAGCTCATTGGTCGTTGGTATCACCCATGCTGAAAATATGCCATGGGATTTGCATCAGCGTTTATCTGATCAGTTAATACAAATGGATTTGCCTGCCAATGTCATGCCTGTTGATGCCAGAGATAAAGAGCAGATGCGCCAGTTAGTACGCTCATTGGTCTATGCCATTGCAGATTAAAATTTAGTTTATGTTTCAACAGGTATGATGTCTGACTTCCTTCAAGCCCCTTCTTTTTAGCAACTTTTATGTAAAGAAATTTTCTTGCAAAGCTAAAGCGATAGTATTTGTTTTGATCAATTAAGCTTGAATGTCTCTTAGGTATTAGGCAAAGGATGTATACTTGTGCACCCCTAACTGTCATTCAGGTAATAGAAGTAATCATAAAATAATATGGTAACCAATGTGACTCAGACTGATTATTTAATGCTAACGCCAGCAGGTGTATTTGAAGCGTTTGCTACCCGTAAGCCAAGTGACAAGCAACAGGCTCTGCAAGCTGTATTATCACAAGAAGTAGCAATCAAAAAGTCTGATTGGGTTGGTAGTTATGGTGAAGCGTGGCTAAAAATATTTATGGAAAAAGGGTGGGTAGAAACACTTTTTTCAGCACTGCCAGCGCCTTGTATGCCATTAGATAAGTTTTTGCCTTATGTGGTTGCCAGTCTCTCTGGACAACGTAAAGCAGCAATCGCCTCCAATGAAGGTTTTTGCTTAGCACATATAGGATATAGCTTAGAGCAAGCAGATACTTTGAGTGTGGCAGCGGCTGATTTTGGTGATTTTTTATCACGTCAGCAACAACGTGGCTGGGGCATCAGTGGTGAGGCAGTCTCTTTTTTTCAACACATTGATTTGTTGTTGCCCAGTACCAGCTTTATCTTTTTATGGATTGATGGCAGTGGTTATTTTTTGATTTTAGAAGGTGAGCCATTAACCAACAATAGAGCCTTTGTTGAGCTGATTTGGGGCATTAAGACCTCAGGTTTGCGTTTTAGTCAACGCTAGATTTTATCTAGATATTATAAAGGCAAATGGCAAATAATCATTTATTTTGCAATGATATCAAGATAGCGGTCTACTGTCTGCCAACTAATGTCTGCCAAATATTGCCACTATCTATATTGTATACATTCTATATGCCACTCTCAACTTATAAGACCCCCTCCTAACCTCCCCCTTAAAAAGGGGGAGGAACTGGTTTTTAAGTCCTCCCCTTACTTCAAGGGGAGGGTATGGGAGGGGTCATATATGATTTTATAAAATAA
>NZ_VFYU01000027.1 GCF_021012795.1 Psychrobacter sp. I-STPA10
CTCCCAAACCCTCCCCTTGAAGTAAGGGGAGGACTTAAAACTTATTCCTCCCCTTTTTTAAGGGGGAGGCTAGGAGGGAGTTGAAGTTGAGAGTGAGGTATATAAAACAAAAACAAACAGCCACTAAGCGTTTTGTTTTTTTGCCCGATATTGCTGCTCAACCACTTTGATAAAATCTGCCGCAATGTTTGTACCACACTGAGTATCAATCTCACGCACACATGTAGGACTGGTGACATTAATCTCAGTAATACGATTGCCAATCACATCTAGCCCCACAAACAATAAGCCTTTATCAACTAAGATAGGTGCAACTGCGTTAGCAACCGCCATCTCTTGCTCACTGACTAGCATGGCAACGCCGCGCCCACCTGCTGCAAGATTACCTCGTGTCTCCCCTTGACTAGGAATACGTGCCAAGCAATAGTCAATTGGTTTGCCGCCAACGATTAAAATGCGTTTATCACCCTCACTAATTTGTGGTAAATACCGCTGCGCCATAATCGGCAAGCTCTCAAGCTCGGTGAGCATCTCTAGGGTTGCACCAATATTGGGGCTGTCTTTAGTCAAACGGAAAATACCTGTGCCGCCCATTCCATCTAAAGGCTTGACGATAACGTCTGTCTGCTCAGCAATAAACTTACGAATATGTGTCTGCTTGCTTGTGACAATGGTCGGACTCATATATTCACTAAACCATGTGGCAAATAGCTTTTCGTTACAATCACGTATCGCTTGTGGGTCATTGACTACCAGCACGCCTGCGGCTTTGGCATGGTCGAGTAAATAAGTGGCATAGATAAAACGCATATCAAATGGTGGATCTTTACGCATCAAAATGACATCAAACTCACTAATTGGCTGCGTCTTTTTGTCTGCTAATTGATAAAAATTAGCCGGATCACGCTGTACTTGTAAACGCTGCGCATCAACTTTTAATGCGCCTTGATCCAACCACAGATCATGAATTTGGCAGTATGCCAGTTGATGCCCTCTATCCTCGGCTGCCCACATCATTGCAAGGGTGGTGTCTTTTTTATAATTGACCTGCTCAATTGGATCCATCACCACCAAAATATTTAAGCTGGGCGTTTGAGATTCAACGGAAGTTGACATAAGGTTTCCTAATTTTTTACTGATTGTATTTATTATCTATCAATACGCCACTCTCAACTTTATTTTCTACAGTTATATATGCCCCCTCCCATACCCTCCCCTTGAGTTAAGGAGAGTGCTTAAAAGCCATCTCCTACCTATTTTTTAAGGGGGAGGCTAGGAGGGGGTTGACATTGAAAGTGGCGTTATCAATGCTATTTATCGACACTGTTTTTTAGTATATTTGTATCAAACTCCATACTGCTCACGATAATGACGCATTTTTGCTAACTGAGTTTGATTGCCATGTTTTTGTACATACTCAATAATATCATCAATATCTACCAAAGCTTGTACAGGAACGTTAAGCGTTTCTGACAGCTCTTGAATGGCTGAGCTTTGTTGCTGTCCATGCTCTTTACGGTCTAAGGCAACCAAAATACCAGCAACACTAGCACCTGCTTCGGTCAAAATCTCTACCACTTCACGCATGGCAGTGCCTGCGGTAATCACGTCATCTAACACCCAAACCGATTTTCCTGCCAGCGATGCCCCCACAAGTTTGCCACCTTCACCGTGGTCTTTGGCTTCTTTACGGTTATAGCCCCACTCAGTATTGATGCCATGATGCAACCATAATGCCTGTGCTGTGGCTGCCACAAACGGAATGCCTTTATAAGCTGCACCAAAAATAACCAACTCATTATTTGGATTTGCTTGATGGTCAGCAGCTTTTATCTGCTGCGCCAATACATCAGCATAACCTTTGGCAAGTACTGACAGCATCTCACCTGTGGCTAATAGCCCTGCATTAAAAAAATAAGGACTGATACGCCCAGATTTTAAAACAAATTCACCAAACTTTAGCACATGGTTGTCCAGTGCCAGCTCAATAAATTTTGTTGGTGAAAACTCTGTACTTGTCATAATGATGATCCTTAGTTGATTATTTGATAGAAATAGCAATAGTGACTAACTATAAATGGCTAGCATATAAATGATTATGAGTGGTTAGTTTATATTAGTTGCAAAATCAAGTCGCAAACAATTTAGGTGTTTACAGAAGAGAGTTTAAATGAACGGATTGCATGAATAAATGATGATGTTTACTTTAAGTGCGCTATTTTACCTAATTTTATTACTGCCAACCATCAATATAATACTCAAATAAATTAGGATAGCGTGTAAATAAGGCAGAGCGTGATGAAACAGCAAAATACACACAATTATTCTCACTAACCTGTATTTGCCATCCTAAGTAAATAGCAGCAACAATCACATGTCCAGCATACAGGCGTATATGACGATAATCATCAGCACTGTGACCCGATAGACGGCACTGACTGAGTAAATAACTGCGCATATATTGGCATATCTGCTGTGCACAAAGCTTGCGATTGATGCTTTGACGCATCTCACATTGCCCAAGTACATGCACAGCCAAACGACATGCCAGTAAGTCGGTGGCTAAACTGTCAACACCATTATCAAAGCGTTCGGGATACAAAATGACTTCCCAGTTAGGTGCAAAACCATCATTGAGCATCTCTGGCATGGCCAAAGCAAGCTGTGTTAAGTCTGTCAATTGTGCTAAACCAGCAGCAAATTTTTTTGCTGCATGATGATGATTATGATGGTACTGAGGTTTTGACTGTAAACCATAACGAGTCAGATGCGGGTATTGCTGTATGGCTGCATGAATATCTGCCATGTCCAGTGCTACCGCTTGCGCCGATAAAGGATATAATGGCTTAAGCAATGGTTTTGCAGAGTCAGGATTGGGGTGACGATAAAAACTGGCAGGTATATTGATAAGCCCACCTGCTTTTAGTAACCCCAAATAAGATGCCAGTGCAGGTGAGTCAATTAACTGCCATTGTGAATATAATGGCTTAGCATCTTGCGCTTCGTCATTGTTACGATACTCATTTTGTAGCAGATTATCCTCTTGCAACGTTTGACGCTCAATATTGATGCCATATAACTGCATCATCGGATTTATCTGCCGTGGAGCAGGCATGGGTATGTCATTCAAAGGACGATCAGGATCTAATGGTTGGCAGTCACTATGAAAGTTAGGGTGATTAATTGGTGGCTCAGTTTGTTTGGGGTTAATAGTAACGTAAGGTGCTTGTTTTTGTTGATTTTTTTGCTGTTGCTGTTGAAGAAAAGGGTTGGATGATTTTTTAGTCACATTATGCGCAGCTTCCATGCTGATATTTGCACGTCTTTGTGCTAATGGTGGCAAATCCACTGAATACTCATCATCAGCTTTTTCATTTTTATTATCTGCAGACATGTGTCTTTCCCTTCCTATACTTAAAATTCTTTAAAGTGATTTTAAGTTGCACATTTAGATCAAATATTCTACTCACCAAACTGTCTTACTAAGTTTAAAACCAATCTAGTGTAGCAAAGATATACGGCTTATCAAAATGAACTCTCTGTATAATGATACAAATTTAATCAATATGATAATGGTTGCTAATAAGTAATAGTAATATAGATTACACTTTTTATAAAGCACATTTTATAATGTAGCTAAAATAAGTTGATAACCCAACTGCCAATCAGGATAATTTAGCCAGTCAAGCGGGATATTACTATGTAAGCGTTTGCCACTTGCGCCTTTTGTCATATCAATACTTGGCTGTGCTGTCCCTAGCTGCTCACACAGCCAGCAGGTCAACTCATAAGAAGTCACAGGACGATAGTCAGTGGCGATATATAGGGGTTTTAGTCTGGTATTATCGGTCAGTGTTAATACCTTCACAATAACCGTTACCAAGTCGGTATCGATAATACGGTTTGTCCACTCATACGCTGGCAATATGATACTATCTGCTTTTTGAGCTTGACGGATACGCATCAAACGCTGTTTACCATAGATGCCACTGGGACGAATGATAATAGTTTTGTTGACAAATGCGTTTTGCAGTGTCTTCTCAGCAGCTAAGATATATTGCGAGCCTTGACGTTTTGGCGGTAGTGGCTGTACGGTTTCATCTATCCATTCACCTGCATCTTGTCCATATACCCCAGTCGAGGAGATAAACACAAGGCGTTGCAAATTAGGCAAATGATCTGCCAAGTCAGCAATATGCTCAGCAATACCAAGATAGGTATGACGATACGCTGTTTCTGAATACTCATTCGGGGTAACAATAATGGCAATATGGCTAAATGGCTGCAATTGTTCAGCGGTTAATTGTGTCGCATCGGCTTGTAAAAACTGAGCAGCAGCATGCAACTCATAGTTTGTTTGCACACCTCTTGCCAGCCCTGTGACTGCTTTGCCTTGTGCTGCCAAGGCATTGGTCACAGGTAAACCAATATCCCCTTGCCCTATAATCAAAAAATTTGTTGCCATATCTGCCTCTTTTTGTTTTTATGATAAATAATTATCGTGATTAATATATGTTAAAAAAAGTGGTGTAAATACGATAGCTGTATGTCGCTATTATCTGCCAAATCATTGGGCTGCCAAGTGTGTGTGGCACTGAGTCTGATGGCAGAATTTTTACTTAAATCATGCTGCACGCCAATACTGGCAGTGGGCTGCCAATAACCATTGCTGCCTGCTTTTGCATGGCTGCCATGATACCAATAGGGTGCTGCCACTTCTATTGTACTGCGGGTATGCGGCGTCCATTGCTGCCTACAGCCAGCCAGCACCCCTGTACCAATACGATAACCATTGGCAAGCCCTTTACCCACTTGAGTTGCTGCTGTTGCTAACCCATAGCACACATTCGGTGGTGGCTCGGCAGAAATGGCGGTCACTTGATTATCACTGATATCTGCCACAGGTGCACCATAAGCAAAAGACTTACCCACTTCTGCGCTCAAATTGGCAACAAGATGGCGATTATAATCTACCTCCCCTACCCCTTCACTGACCTGACGTGCTTGTATATTCAGCCCCCATGTTTTGCCTTTTTTAACCCCATTAACTGGATTTAATAATCGCCCCCGTATTAAGGTTAACGCTTCGACTTCTACCGCTTGATTGTCTGCTTGCTTAGAAGTATGACTGTTGTCAGCAAATAGGCGTAATTTGGCAGACAACACTTCATAATCAAAATAGCTGGGATATCCTGCTGGAGCATCTAGGGGGTCATGGTAGCCTACCCGTGCACCAAGCTCCATATAGTTAGCTTTGCCACTTTGCTGCCCAACTGCCACCGAAAAACGCTTTAACTCATGTGCATCAAGTGGATTATTATTGGCAGCAACAATGGTAGGCGTGTTGGTATTATTTGTCACTACGGCAGATTTTGAGCGTGGCATATAATAGTGCAGATTTTGCTGTGCTTGTGCCAAACTTTGCGCAGCAGGTAAATAATGTGTTGCGGTAATCAAATTTTGCTGCTTGAGTGTACGCACCATATCCGCAGGAATGGTGACAGTAGCAAAATCTTTAGTCAAATCCATCTGGGGACGCACAATATTAATCAGATGTAGCAGCTCATAAGCACAATTATCGGTTAAAAAATAATAAGGCAAAGACAAATCTTTGATTTCCCATACATGGCGCATCACTTGACGCGCCTCGTTAGGGGTTAAATTTAGGCTGTACTCCCAAATGTCTCGTCCTTCATCTTGCTGATATTGCTTGATTTTATCGGTGTAACTTTGCACACTAAATTCACCTGGATAACTACCTTTCATCGAGTTAATGCTATATAAAATAAAGGGGTCGTCTTTATTACCATTAACGGTATAATTAATTGCATGGGCATCAGCAAGCTGTGACCTATCAGCGGCACTTTGGGGTGAATCTACCCGCATCACTGTATGCCCAAAGCTAGACACAGGGTTATCTAAATACTCTTCAGCAAATACAATGGATAACTGATAAGGATTTATAGTTGCCATCCAAGCATCGAATTTGGCACAGTTTGCTGATGGCAATTGTGTCTCAGTCAAATTTAGCTGCTGACGTAGCCAATGGGTACGTGCAGGAAAACGACATTGCAGCGAATCATCTCCTTTTTGTGCATCACTGGCAGACAGTAGCTGTTCAAGCATGGCATCTAGCTCAGCTTGCGGATTATTTTCCCCCTCAACACTAACAAAAAAATTGTGCTTGACAGGAGAGTTTCGCGCTTGACTGGTTGCCGTATTGGCTGCTGCATTGTCTTTAGCTGCTGATGTAGAAAAATACAACATCTGCCGCCACGTGGGTGTGGCTGCTAAATTCAGACGCTGCGCCTTGGCTATCACTTCCATAGCTGCTTGATTTTGCGATGATTGTGCATGACTGATACTGCTATATAACATGATAGATAGGACAGCCAAAGCCGTGCATGTGTGTTTGCTATTAAAAAATGGTGGCATAAGTTAAACTCACACTCAATAGGAGCGGTTGGCGTTATAATGGTGACGGATTACTGATGATTAAGTGATTAAGTTTTTATTAGGATATAGTCAATCTAATATAATTTCACCACAAGGCAACCGAATGAAGATAGTACAAATAGTACATCGAGTGAGGTTAACACCGTGGTGGATTTACATTAGGCAGACTATATTATAGAAGATGGTAGCCATACTGTCCTATCACTGTTTGCAATTGTTACAAGTTTTAGACGCAGATAAAATAAATAAAAACTAAGCAGTTAACTTACAATCACAGCAACTTTATTCTAAGCTTATCCACTGTTGCCCGTTTATTTAGCCCATTGTTCATACGCTTACCTGTTAAACACATAACCTCTAACATAACCACTGATTATAACCACTAACAATGACTGATAAAGCTCATGCCAAAAAATAGCCAAAAACCGATAACAGCACAAAAAAAAGACAACATGCACATCATAGATGGCAAGCTACAAGCGACTCACGACTCTTTACAATGGTTGCCTTCTCCCAACTTCAATAGCCGTCCTAATGATGGTGATATTTATGCCATCGTGATTCACAATATCAGCTTACCACCCGATGAATTTACACAAACCGATGCCAATGGATTGCATTATGTCAAAGCCTTGTTTACTAATACTTTAGATTGGGAGGCACACCCTTATTTTAAAAGTATCGAAGGTATAGAAGTGTCAGCACATGCTTTTATTGAGCGAGATGGCAGCATCACCCAGTTTGTTAATTTTAACGATAGAGCTTGGCATGCCGGGCGTTCTAGTTATTTAGGCAAGCCTGAATGTAATGATTATACGATTGGTATTGAGATGGAGGGCTCAGACTTTCAGCCATTTACTGATGCACAATATGAGACATTAGCACAGCTTATTGTGGCGATTTATCAAGCCTACCCTAAAACACGCCGCCACTTAACAGGACACAGCGACATCGCACCGATACGCAAAACTGACCCTGGTGAATTTTTTGCATGGGCAAAACTCAGAAAAATGGTTGCAGAGCTAATGACATAACTGACATAACTAAAGTGCATTGCAGCATTTGCATCACCACCAATCATCACTTCACAGTTTGTGCATTTTCATTCCACACTAAATCCATCATTACCTTTATATATGGTGCTATAATCCGCTCAATTCTTTAATATACAAGGCATTGGTTTTTTATGGCAAAAAGTCGATTGTTCCGCTCAACCATGGTCGTTAGCACCATGACCATGCTATCTCGTATCTTAGGATTGGTACGAGACATGGTACTAATGAGCGTCTTTGGTGCAGGTGGCTTGATGGATGCGTTTTTGGTCGCCTTTAAAATCCCCAACTTTCTGCGCCGTTTATTTGCAGAAGGGGCATTTAGCCAAGCATTTGTGCCTGTGTTATCCGAGTACAAAGAACGCTTTAACTTAGTAGAAGTACAGATTCTTATCAGTCGCACCTCAGGCGCACTGCTACTCATTTTATCACTGTTGACCGCCATTGTTATTATTGCCTCACCATGGGTCATCACCCTCTTTGCACCTGGATTTGCAGACAATCCAGTACAGTTTAATACTGCCAGTGAGCTGCTACGTTTAACCTTCCCTTATTTATTATTTATTTCGATGACAGCCTTTGCAGGTAGTATTTTACAAAGCTATGGTCGATTTGCTGCCCCTGCCTTTGCCCCCGTACTATTAAATCTTTGTATGATTGGTGCTGCGCTGATAGTTGCACCAATGCTTGATACACCCATCATGGCTCTTGGCTATGCAGTCGCTGCGGCTGGACTACTACAACTACTGATTCAGTTGCCTCAGCTTTGGCAACAGCGATTATTGGTCGCTCCAAAAGTTGACTTTAAACACGAAGGGGTGAAGCGTATTTTGCGCTTGATACTACCTGCAATTTTTGGGGTATCCGTCACTCAGATTAACCTACTACTTAACACCATTTTGGCATCACTGATGATGAGCGGATCGGTGTCATGGCTATACGCTGCCGAGCGTTTAAGTGAACTGCCTTTAGGGCTGATTGGTGTGGCGATTGGTACAGTGATTTTGCCCAGCCTGTCTGCTAGTGAAGCCAAAAAAGATGATGTCAGCTTTAAAAAAACCTTAGACTGGGCAGCTAGACTGATTATCTTAGTGGGTATTCCTGCTGCCACTGCCATGTTTATGCTCTCAGATGTATTGATGCAGGCATTATTTATGCGAGGAGAGTTTAAGCTGATTGATGCAGGTATGAGTGGCTTAGCTCTGCGTAGTATGGCGGGTGGTATCTTGGGATTTATGCTGATTAAAATCTTTGCCCCTGCATTTTTTGCCCGCCAAGACATCAAAACGCCAGTGAAAATTGGTGTGATTTCAGTGGTGGCTAATATGATATTTAGCTTAATATTTATTGGTTTATTTTACCTGATTGATTTACCATTACATGGCGGCTTAGCTCTGGCAACCACAGGAGCATCATTTGTTAATGCTGGCTTGTTATATTATTTTTTACAAAAAAAGGGCATCTTTCGTTTTGAAGCGCATTGGAAAAAAATGTTGGGGCAATTTATGCTCTCCAACATTGCCATGGTGACGGCGCTTTATTTTGCCCTTCCCTACTTCCCAACGCATGGCGCACAGTGGCAACGCATCATTGCGTTATTGATTATCTGTGTGTTAGGTGCCGTGGTATATGGAGTGGTATTACTAGCAACTGGGTTTCGTCCTCGTCAACTAAAACATGGCTAAGCAATAAAATTGAGGTAAACCAGCCAAGATACCCAGCCAGATACTAAGTAGTCTGCAATCAAACACACGTTAAGCCAAAATTTGGGTAAAATAGCATTTTAATAATTCTTAGATTCAAGACTTAATTAAAACGCTATTTTACGTCTAAACCCATTATTTTTAAGGGACAACAATGCCATTTTCTAAGCTTTATGTATTAAGCACCCTCTTTCTTGCCAGTGTATCCTTAACTGCTTGCCAAAATACAATGCCAGTCAATCAAACAACCGTGACTGCCACACAGCAAACGCAACAAGCACAACAACAAAGCACATCAGATAATACAGCAGTTAGTGCAGATAGCAGCATGATTCCCATGGACGCCATGAATATTGTGATTAATCGACTGAACATAGAAGATGCAAAGACTAATTTTTTCTTAAAAGGTTCACCCGAAGCAACGCTAATGCAGGCTTTAAATACGCTTTATTATGCTGATGTTGCCAAAGCCTTGGGCTATTTTGATAATAACACGCCCAATCTGACCCAAAAACTCAGCAAGTTTCAGCCCTTATTACAGCAATATACGCGTCAGGTTGTATTAACTAAGGCTGATTATAATGCAGATAAAACTCAAGTTAAGGTGCAGGCGCAAGTGTATCTTAGTATCAGTAGCACAGCAAAAGAAGCTGAATTTAAGCTCATAAAAGAGGATAATGGCAGTTGGAAAATAACGTCATGGCAGTTAGTGAATTAGCAGCCAACCACAACAAGCAGGCTGTAGCAGACTCCATACGGTGTCTGTCATGTCTGCTTGATTATACCTGCTTGCCAAGCATCAACACATCGGCATAAAAGCCATTCATATCACAGATTTGTGGCAGTTTGCCCCATTGCTCAAATCCTAATGCTTGAAATAAGCGAATACTGGGCACATTATGCGCAAATATTAGTGCAACAATATTGTAAATGCCCAGACTCGGTGCTTGCTGTAACATCCACAACAATAGCTGACGAGCAATGCCTTGACGCTGATACTCATCTGCCACATAGATGCTAATCTCACTGCTAATGTGATAGGCAGGACGTTGATATAATTGGCTAAAACTGCCCCACGCTGTCATATTACCTTGTTTATCTTTGACCACATAAATAGGATAATGCTCTGGCTGATGCTGCTCAAACCATGTTTGCCGCTGCGCTAGCGTCACTGGCTGCAAGTCTGCAGTAGACTGCTTGCCAGCAATACTCTGATTATAAATCGCCACAATCTGCATTAAGTCTGACTCGGCAGCATGATAAATCGCCAATGCATCATTTAATTGCAATCGCTTGTTTGTATTTTTTAGGCGGTTATGTCCCATTTTATCGCTCACCATAATTTTATCAACGTACCTGTACTACAAATTAGTCGGCAGTACCTATTTTACTTTATAATGAGCACCACTTTTATCTTATGTCTTTATAAGTAGTATCAGTTTCTCTGCTTATCTGTGCTTTTTTTCACTTATTTTAAATTTTTATTGCCTATGAAAACCTATCATCTTGATGCGCTGATTGACGCTCACACCCTGCCAGCCAGTGCTTTGACCATTGGCAATTTTGATGGTGTGCACCGTGGGCATCAAGCCATGCTTGCCAAGCTACGCAGTATCGCTAAGCCATTACAACTTGCCACCGCTGTCATGATATTTGAGCCACAGCCACGCGAATATTTTGCCACCCTCAATGGCATGCCTGATAACGCCCCTGCTCGTCTCAGCACCTTGCAAGAAAAACAGCGATTGTTAGCGCAAAATGGTGTCGATATGGTTATTGTCGCCAGATTTGATGATGCATTTCGCTCGTTATCTGCCAGTGAATTTGCCGATATGTTGCTGCAACGACTTGGCGTACAGGCATTGGTATTGGGTGATGATTTTCGTTTTGGTCATGACCGCACAGGCGACAGCACTTTTTTACGCAATTACGGTTTACCAGTGACCAATCTACATACTGTCACCGATGCCCCTGCTAGCAATACTAATAATGCGAATAATAAAATGGCTAATGAAACAATCGATAATCGCATCAGCTCCACCCGTATTCGCCAATGTCTACAACAAGGAGATTTGGCAACGGCAAACCACCTACTTGGCTATGACTATGGCATCACCGGACAAGTCATCTCAGGTGATAAAATCGGACGCACATTGGCATTTCCCACTGCCAATGTTGCCCTCAATCGCATCAAACCTGCCCTACATGGCATATATGGTGTCGATGTGGTGGTGGTCGATGATGATGGCAATGTCATCGAAAATGGCTTTTATCACAATTCTGAGCAATCTGAACAATCTGAGAAAAACGGTATTGCAGGGCTACGAGCGCACAGTTTATTTGGTGCAGCCAACATTGGGGTGCGCCCTGCCATCAACAAACCGCACGACTGGCGACTAGAGGTGCATTTTCCCAACTTTGGTGGCGATTTATACAATAAAAACCTCAATGTACGTTTTTTGCATTTTTTACATGCTGAGCGCAATTATACAGATTTGCAAGCACTGCAAGCGGGTATCAAAAATGACGTATCAGAACTGCTTAAATGGCGACAACAGCAAGGCTAAGTACACCAATGCACCCAACAAATACCTAGTACAACCTGTTATTAATAACTCATAGTCAGTATCTATGGTTATGTTTCACCTTATTATTTGCTACCATAGCGGTTTTTTATCGCTGCGAACGCTGACTATTACTCATGCCTGATAATTTTTTTACTCCTGATATTTTGCTATATCTATTTGATATGATGGGCGTGATTGCATGTGCCATTGCTGGTACGCTATTGGCTCAGCATAAAGGATTTGATATTTCAGGCTGTATTTTAGTATCAATGGCAAATGCCATTGGTGGTGGTACTTTGCGGGACATGGCACTAGACAGACACCCCCTATTTTGGATGACGGATTTAAACTATGTCATTGTCATCACCATTACTTCCCTAATATTACAGATATTTTTTCACCTTTATCACAAAATAGACACCGCGGTAAAAATATTTGATGCGGTTGGCTTAGCTGCTTTTAGTGTGATTGGCTTTAAAGTTGCCTTAGCCCAAGGTACATCACCACTTATTGCGATTATGATGGGGGTATGGACAGCCATCATTGGTGGCATGATACGTGACATCATTTGTAATGAAATTCCGTTAGTATTACAGCGAGAGATTTACATTACTGCCAGTGTCATCGGTGCGCTGGTTTATTTGTTGTTAGATTATTTTGGTATTTATACAGGACTAAATGATTTTATTATGCTTGGTGTCATTTTTATGGTGCGGATATTGGCACTGCGTTTTGACTGGCATCTGCCATCTATTCGCTTGGTAAAATAACATGCTTTTATTGTCTACTATTTTATATACTGCCATGCCCATATTAGCAGACAGCACGCCCAACACCCTGTCTACTATGTCTGCTGCCATGTTGGGTAATCCACTTAATAGCGAGCTTCCCAAATACTTAGGCACGACCTTTGACCCAAAATCATTGATTTTTTTGTTTGATATGATTGGTATTGTTGCCTGTAGTGTCTCTGGAACTATCCTTGCTAAACACAAAAACTTTGATGTCTTTGGCTGCCTACTGGTGTCGATGGTCACTGCCATTGGTGGCGGTACAGTACGTGATGTGATTTTAGACCGTCATCCTCTATTTTGGATGATAGATATGAACTATCTAATCGTCATCACTGTTACTTCCATTCTCTTCCAAGTGTTTTTTCACCCAGAATCACGCCATGTCGATTGGTTTTTAAAGTTATCGGACACCATTGGGCTATCTGCGTTTACCTTAATTGGTATCAAAGTTGCCTTAAGTATGGGCACAAATATCCCTGTGGCACTGCTTCTTGGGGTGATTACTATTATTGTTGGTGGTATCATTCGTGACATGATATGTAATGAGATTCCACTGGTACTACAGCAAGAAATTTATATCACTGCCGCTTTATTAGGTGGTGGGGTATTTTTTGTGATGCGCGCAATGGCTCTACCAGAGTGGTTGATTGATATCTCTACCATGCTGTCTATTTTTGTCATACGCATGTTAGCCATTCGCTACGATTGGAAATTCCCCGAGATTGATTTGGTGGCGCGGCGTAAACAGCGTTAACCACCGCCATGTGAACGCTATGGCTATCCCAACAATCGCCATAATACAAACAATACTGCGAAGATATAAAATACAGGCGATAACCAACCCACCACTTGCGTAGCAATGGCAATACTAACCACAACGCCAATCAAAGCTATCCAATCTCGTCTGCGCTCATTGAGCATATCTGCTCGTATTAGCTGTATTTCTCTTAGCTGCTCATCTTGTCTTGCCCCTTGTGCTGCCATGCTTTGTAAAGCATGGTCAACCAGCTTTGGCATCTCGGCAGTTGCCAATAGTAGCTCAGGCAACTGCTCACGCATCTGCTGCATATGACGTACAGGGTCAAGCTGCTCTTTGACCCAACCTGTCAAAATGGGTTTTGCCAGTGACCAAATATCCAGCTCAGGGTACAAATCTCGCCCCAATCCTTCCACATGCACTAAGGTTTTAAGTAGCAGCATAAGCTGTGGTGGGATACTCATATGGTGGCGACGGGCAATGTCTAGAATTTGCATCAGCACGCCTGCAAAATCTATCTCATTAATCGGTTTGGCAAGCATCGGCGACACGGTACGGCGCATGTCTCGAGTTAACGCATGTTTGTCAGTATTGGGAGGTATCCAGCCTGCTCGGCTAACAATATCAACCAATGCCGTAAAGTTATTGTTCATCACTGACAATAGCATACGTGCCACTATCATCTGGTCAGCTTTTGATAGCTCACCCATGATGGCACAATCTAGACCGATATAACGTGGGTTTGGATTTTCAATGTTTTCTGGCAATACCTCAACAAAGATATTTCCAGGGTGCATATCGGCATGAAAAAAATTATCCCGAAAGACTTGGGTAAAAAAGATGGTCAGCCCTTTTTCTGCCAATGCTGCCCGATCATAGCCAAGCCTATCGAATACTTGTGTCTGGGAAATTGGTACGCCTTGAATACGCTCCATCACCATCACACTTTTACTGGCAGCATATACCTCGGGTACATACATCAGCGATGAGCCTAAGAAATTTTGCCGCATCAAAGTGGTATTGGCAGCCTCCAAGGTCAAATCCAGCTCATTGAGCATCACCTGACGGTAATCTTCTACCAAATCAATGATACGCACTGCCCTTGCTGCCTCAATGCGTGCCGATGCCCACTGTGCCATATCTCGTAATAGCTCAAAGTCTGCCATGATGGTGGTACGGATATCAGGACGCACCACTTTGACCACCACTTCACGCCCATCATGAAAAGCAGCGGTATGTACTTGTGCAATCGACGCTGCCGCCAATGGCTTCATATCAAAACGAGCAAACATCTTGTCAATCGGCTGCCCTAACCCCTCTTTGCTATTTTCTATCTGTGCCACCGCGATCTCAGCAGCGAAGGGTTTGACCTTATCTTGCAATTGTACCAACTGCTCAATAATCGCAGGTGGCACTAAATCTCGACGGGTGGATAACAGTTGCCCTAATTTTAAAAACAGTGTTCCCATGTCCTCTATAGCCAACTTCACGCCATTGTCTTGGTGTTTTTTACCCCATGCCGCAGGGTGGGATTTAATGGCACGAGCAATGGGCTGTAACTGTGGCACTTCGGTGACAGGCAGATGCGTATCCAGTCGATGTTTGGCAGCGATGCGCCATAAGCTAAGCAGACGTTGACGGTGAGATAAAAGCATAGGTTTATTGGTCTTAAATTTGGGTCTTAAAGATTGTTCTTAGATATTGGGCAATTTAATAAAACTTTTGTATCAATATAAATTATTGATATTAATAGATTTTATTTTAGTCTTGGCGATATTTTTGCTGCTCAGCTTTAATAGCAGCAAGGCGGGCTTCTTCTCGCTCAATATCCGCGCGCAATCTAAGGAGCTGCTGCTTTAAATCATTGACCTCTGCTTCTTGCTCGGGGTCAACCTTCGCATTACCTGCCACCTCATTTGCCCAATCACTGACATCAGCAAAGGTGTGTTTGGCAGTTTGTTTTACTGAGCCTTTCAGCTGATTAATCAGCAGTCCTAACTGACTTGCCAATGGTACACCAATCAACGGCTCAAGCTGTCCTGCAATATCAGGGTCAAAACCTGCAATCAACTGTTTGACCTGCATCAATACCTTATAATCACCTTCAATAGGCAAATTACCCTCAGGTGCACGCATCAGGTTTAATAGTTCCGCTACATTGGCGACAGTGATGGTACAGTCAGGCTCATCATGTCCGAGCGAAGCATAGCTTTGCTGTGCCTGCTTGCGCTCATGCAGCGTATTCATATCAACAGTACCAGCCGTATCCTCTGTAAATAAATCACTGCCTTTGGGCTCAAAAACACTGTCTGTTACCACTGGCTCAAAGCGCAGATGATCTTCATTAAATAGTACATCAATGCTCAGTTTCGGTACTTGCATATTGAGACGTAGTACTTTACCTGATAACGGCTGCAAGCCTGACTGAGTAATCTTATCACTGGCTATGGCAAGATTAATCAGCTTTTCAATGCCAGTTAATAATAATACAGTGAGCATAATTCTATCGCCTTATTTATTGTTATGGTGTTATATCCATCTATAGTTAGTCAAAACACAGTTAGTAACAAACAACTAAGCTTTTTACTTTCGTGGATAATCTATTTTTTAAAACCACGATGTACCGCAACGATACCACCTGTTAAATTATGATAATCACAATTTTCAAAGCCTGCATTTTGCATCATCTGCTTTAATGTTTGCTGATCTGGGTGCATACGTATTGATTCTGCCAAATAACGATAGCTTTCAGAATCATTTGCCACCACTTTACCCATTAATGGCAGCGCAGTAAATGAATACAAATCATACGCCTTAGATAGTGGCTCAAATATTGGCTTAGAAAACTCCAATATCAACATACGCCCACCTGGCTTAAGCACCCGATACATAGAGCGTAGGGCTGCATCTTTATCGGTCACATTGCGCAGACCAAAGCTGATGGTCACCAAATCAAACGAATTATCAGCAAAGGGTGCTAGCGTTTCGGCATTGGCAAGTACAAAATCCACATTATTGCAACCAGCATTGATTAGACGTTCACGCCCAACTTCTAACATGGCTTCATTGATATCAGATAACACCACATGACCTGAGCGACCAACTTCACGACTAAACACTTTCGCCAAATCACCCGTACCACCTGCAATGTCTAATACCTGTTGTCCTGCACGCACACCAGATAAGCTAATGGCATAGCGTTTCCATAAGCGATGAATACCAAACGACATCAAGTCATTCATGATGTCATATTTTTTCGCAACCGATGAAAACACATCTGCAACCCTTGCTTGTTTTTCCGCTTTTTTGACTTTTTGAAAACCAAAGTGGGTTTCTTCTAATCCATCGGTATCAGGGGTGTGTGGGTTATTGATGTCATCACGAGGGTTGAAACGAGGCTGACTACTTTGCTGATTTGCATTGTAAGTATCTTCTGATGGCGGCACATAACCTGCTTGCGTCTGCTGCTGCCCTTGTGGCGTACCTTTTGGTAGCTCATTGACATCAGTAAATTGACTGTCACTTACCGAACTTTGCAAGCTATCTTGTACTTTACTATTTAGCGTTTGTGCCTTATTGATACTATCTTTTACTAAGGTATCCTGAATGCCATCGGTTTGGCGGGTGCTTGACGTTGCGTCAGGTAGCTCAGATTGTGTGCTCATGTTATTGTCCTATCTAAAATATGTCATATAAAAATTCAAAATAAAATTAAAAATAAAGTATCTTAAATTAGACCATTATCATACAGCAAAAGGATCTACTCTGCCGTCATATTGTACCCGCTCACTGTCATGCACATGATCAATAATGGCAAGCTCACGCTCACAAAATGGCTCAATAAACTGGGTGACACTACGTAGTGGTTTCATTGCCGCAAATCCAGCAGCAATAAAATCATACAAAGGCTGATAGTTATAACGATAAGCCGTACCCTTCGCCAATGCAAACGCCTTTTGTAGCATAAACGAATTCAAATATTTATCGGTGCGATAACACAGATCTTTGACCGCATAAATCTGCTCACGCCTTTGCTCGCCCTCATTGACGGCAAGATAGGCTTTGAGCATATTGGCTTCATTGACCTCGTCATCCTGTGCCAATAACCACTGCGCAAGGTGCATGTCCAGCTCAATGGCAGTAATCGCAGACTGGATACCTAATATCCCTGTTTCGAGCGCAGATGCAGGGGCAAACTTTTCTAATTTTTGTGCCTTAGGTGCAATACGTTCAAGTTGCTTAGCAAGTACTTTAAAATCCTCACCTCCATACAACTTGTGCATAAAATATTGTGCCATGGGTTGATTGTTAGGCTCAGAAAACAAACGCTCATGGCTTTTTGCCATACGTGCTCGTTGCCATGATTGTACTTCATCAAGTTTTTTTTCTAAGGTTGCATCATTATGATATGGTAGCTGCCAAAAATCATGAATATAGATTTGCAAATCAGACAAAGAAGACATAAAGCATTCATCCTAATAAAATAAAGTACGACTGACATGGCAAGATAAAATAAAAATACCTACAATTCAAATGGCAAACTGTAATAGTGTGTCTGTTATAGTGGGTTTATAAGGTACAACTGACACAATATCATCATTGACAGGCTTTAACCATTTTATGGCATATTACTCATAACAAACCGAATCCTAAGATCTAATCCGACAGGAAATCATCATGGCAAAAAAACACAATCGTGACAGTAGTGATAATCACAACTCTCAGGATAAACCTGAGGACTTTAGCAATCCTAATCTCGCCAGTTTAGACATTCATACTGATCCTTTAAGCCAGTTTCGCCTTGATGACGACGCCCTACGCCTTGCTCTGATCAAAGCGCAATATGCGTTACGCCAAACTCGCCTCGAAGGACAACCCACCAGTCTACTGATACTGGTAAATGGTATGGAGATGTCAGCAAAAGGCAGTGCAGTCACCCAACTACGCCAATGGGTTGATCCTCGTCTGCTCAAAGTAGAAGCCAGCATCAGCCAATTTCCCTCCCCCAGTGAACCAGTTTGGCAACCTCATGTCTCACAACTGCCACGCCATGGCAATGTTTTGACCTATTTTAGTAATTGGTATGCTGACTTAATCTATACTGTATTAGCTGCGATGGGAAGCGCAGAATATAATAACAACTGTGGTACAAAAAAAACTGGTAAAAAAAACAAAAAAACGACACTACCGAACCACTTACCCAGTAAAAATGATTGGGAAGATTATCTCATCCAACAGCTCAATAAACTACAAGCCTTTGAGGCAGACCTTGCCAATAACCACACCAAAATACTTAAATGCTGGTTTCATATCGACGAAAACACCCTCAATGAGCGGCTCAATGATGACATCGCTGATCCTACTTGGCTCTATCATCTTGATTGGAGGGATAAAAAAGCGCTCGCTGACTTTAACAAAGTGGCTCGTACATTACTACGTACTCAAGAGGATTGGATAATTATTGATGGCACGGACAGTAAAGCCGCCGAAAGACAGTTTGCCCATGAAGTGTTACAAGCAATGCAGCAAGCCATTGTCAATAGCCAAAGTCCAGAAGCAGATGGTACAACTATCAGTAACAATCACTACCAACAACAATTTAAGACTTTTGAATGGGCAGATATTCCTGATGAGTTGGTTGATATTACTGACCCAGATATGGACAAAGAAGACTATAAAAATCAGTTAGAGAAAAAACAACAAACCTTAGCTTCCCTATTACGTTCAAGATCAGACTCAGCAAACGATCAACGCCATGTTGTCTTTGTGTTTGAAGGCATGGATGCTGCTGGCAAAGGCGGTGCTATCAAGCGTTTGGTCTCTGCACTTGACCCAAGAGAATATCAAATTTATAACATCGCTGCGCCTACCGATATTGAATTACAACATCCGTATTTATGGCGATTTTGGACACGGCTACCAAAAGATAATGATCATCGTCTCAGCCGTGTTGCTATTTTTGACCGTAGTTGGTATGGACGGGTATTGGTCGAACGAGTTGAGGGCTTTGCCAGTAATCCTGCCTGGCAACGTGCCTATGAAGAAATCGTGCGCTTTGAACAAGATCTGTGTGATTCAGGCTATATTGTCATCAAATACTGGCTTGCCATTGATAAAAAAGAACAACTCAAACGCTTTGATGCACGACAAAACACCCCACATAAGCAGTTTAAAATTACCGAAGATGACTGGCGCAATCGAGATAAATGGTCACAATATGTGCAAGCTGCTTCAGACATGCTCTCCAGAACCCACAGCAAACGGGCACCGTGGCATGTCGTCGCTACCAATGATAAACGCACCGCGCGTCTAGAAGTGCTTGAGCATGCCATCACTCAGCTACGACGCGAATTAAGTTAGGTTAAATTAAATCTATAAAAGTGTTTGTTATGATTGAATTTTAAACTAAAAATCATGATTATTTTTTATATTATTTAACAATTGATCCTATTTTTTGCTAAAAATATGCCTTTTTGTTAGGCATATAAACAAAGTTAATGATAAAATTGCGCCGCTTGAGCAAAAGTCTTAAGTAAACAAGTAGAAAAATATGCTTAGGCTGATATACGCTAACTAATTTTCTGCCTTATTGACGCTCTTTTTTCTCATTCACACAACCCCTTCTTGGGTTGTCAATAGCTGCCACAATACTATGCCAAAAACCCCAAAGAAGTTTCCTAATGCCATACCAGTAGACGCTCAAACCAAATCCCCAACAGGTACCAATGCCTTCTTTGCCATTTTATTGATAGCAATGACTGGCTATTTTTTATATTGGGGGCTGAACTATACCTTATACCAACAAACCCTGTTATTTGTCATTGCCACTTTATTTGGCGTATTTATGGCATTTAATATTGGTGGTAATGATGTTGCCAACTCCTTCGGTACTTCGGTCGGTGCAGGCACACTGACCATTCCACAAGCCTTAGCGGTTGCTGCCATTTTTGAAGTATCAGGGGCAATCTTGGCAGGTGGCGAAGTCACTGACACCATTCGTAAAGGTATTGTCGATTTAAGTGGTCTGCCCGTTGAGCCCACTCAATTTATCTATATCATGCTCTCTGCCCTAATAGCAGCGGCATTTTGGCTACTATTAGCCACAAAAAAAGGGCTGCCTGTCTCCACAACCCATGCCATCATTGGTGGTGTAGTTGGCAGCTCTATTGTATTAGGATTAAATTTGGGTGGTACGGATCAAGCATTAAGTACTGTTCAATGGTCAAAAATTGGCGAGATTGCCCTATCTTGGGTACTGTCACCATTATTAGGTGGTATTCTCGCTTATATGTTGTATGGCACAATCAAAACCAACATATTAACCTACAATGAGCGTGCACAATCTCAATTGGCTGAGATTAAAGTTGCCAAAAAAGCATTAAAAAAACAACATAAACACTTTTTTAATCAGCTATCTGAATCATTACAATTGGCATATACTGCGGCGATGGTACGTGACCAAGAAATGTATAAACATAGCGATATTAGCCGAGATGAGCTTGAGACTGATTACTACCAAAGCTTATACGATATCGAGCATCAACGTAACACCCTTGATACCCTCAAAGCAATAAAAACTTGGGTACCACTGATTGCTGCTTTTGGTGGCATGGTTATGACCGCCATGGTGGTATTTAAAGGTCTTAAAAACATTCATCTAAGCCTAACCACATTACATGCATTTTTGATTATCAGTATGGTCGGTGCATTAATTTGGCTCACCACATTCATCTATATCAAAAGCCTACGTGGTAAACAAACCGAAGATTTGGGTCGTACTACGTTTATTTTATTTAGTTGGATGCAAGTATTTACTGCATCAGGCTTTGCATTTAGTCATGGCGCAAATGACATTGCCAATGCGGTGGGACCTTTTGCTGCCATTATGGATGTTATTCGCAATAACGCCATTGCCGCCGATGCGGCTGTGCCTAGTACAGTGATGATTACCTTTGGTATCGCACTCATCGCTGGCTTATGGTTTATTGGTAAAGATGTCATTCAAACTGTTGGTACTGATTTGGCAGAGATGCACCCTGCGTCAGGTTTTTCTGCTGAGCTATCTGCGGCTGCGGTGGTGATGGGCGCATCTTTGCTTGGCTTGCCCATCTCAAGCACACACACATTGGTTGGTGCTGTACTCGGTATTGGTATGGTAAACCACAATACAAACTGGTCTCTTATGAAACCCATCGGCTTAGCTTGGGTCATTACCTTACCTGCTGCTGCTGCTATGTCTGCTGTCAGCTTTTTACTCCTTAATTATCTACTCTAGCGCGCTATCCAAACAGTTTATCCATACAAAAGCCCTCTAAAGCCTGACTTTAGAGGGCTTAACTTTACAAGCTATTATCCTACCTATATTTCTATATTTTAAGATTGTTTAAAAAAACATTCAAATTGTTATCACCCAAACTTATTTTGATTTTGAGTAATTTTTATAATGGTATGAAGCTTTTTTAATCGCAGCAGCCGCTTTATCCGCAACTTCTTCTGCTTTTTTTGCAGAGTCTTCATTCGCTGTCTTTTCTGATGCTTTCTTTGAGGCTTTACCAGCAACTTCTTCTGCCTTTTCTGACGCCTGCTCGGCAGCATCACTCGCTTCATCTGCTACTTCAGATGCTTTCTCTGAGGCTTTATCAGCAACTTCTTCTGCCTTTTCTGATGCTTGCTTGGCAACATCACTCGCTTTATCTGCTACTTCAGATGCTTTTTCTGAGGCTTTATCAGCAACTTCTTCTGCCTTTTCTGAAGCTTGCTCGGCAGCATTACTCGCTTTGTCTGCTACTTCAGATGCTTTTTCTGAGGCTTTATCAGCAACTTCTTCTGCTTTTTCTGAAGCTTGCTCGGCAGCATCAGTCGCTTTATCTGCCACTTCAGATGCCTTCTCTGAGGCTTTATTCATCACCTCATTTACTTTTTCCGAAGCTTTATCAATCGCAACTGATGCTTTATCCATGACTTTATCGACAATTGATTTATCGTCGGCAGAATCCTCTACACTTTTTTTTTCAGAGTTAGTTGTATCAGCTTTATTGGCATTGGCTGTATTTGCTGCACTATTGACCGTTTTACTGTGCTGTTTTTGCTGAATCTCCTTTGCAAGCTTATAACATTGGTCAATGTGATCAAATGCAATTTTCTTAAAAATCATATAACCCATTGAGGCAGCCACAATTTGCCCACCTAGAGGTACAAACTTAGTTACTTGCTTGGCAACGATACGTCCACCAAAGCCCTGTATAGTCTTTTTAACGATACCACGAGTCGCCATTAAACCAGCAAACTCAATGGCTCTATCTTTCATTTCTGCCCAATGGACTTCCTTTGATTGCAAATCAATGGCAGACTCACGCTCAGAGATCAAACCAAAACGCTCACTAATCTCTGGTAGTAGCTGGGTCAACAAACCTGCATCGACTGCCACATCTAAAAATGGAACAGGCACAACTGCAACACCCGCTGAATATTTAGCACGTTTTTTGACCAACTTACGGCATTGCTCTTTTACTCTATCCAAATCTAAATCTGGATCAATGCTATCTGGTAATTTTTCTAAATCTGGTGTTGTTTGCATGACATAGTCCTTTTTAAGTGAATTATAAGTTAAGATAAACGAATAAATTGTTCCAAAACTTGAAGCATATTTTACCTGTTATTGCCAATAGCACAAGCAATGCTTTGTATGCAAAATGCCAAAATTACCCATCTAAGATAGTATCTATTTAGGGTTTTTGTAAATTATTACTATTTTTTACACATATTGCTCTATCTATGCAGACTCTAGCCAATATGAAACTTGGGGTTAAATAAAGAAAATTTTGGTTTTTTGAATTTAGATATTTATAAATACCAACAACCCCAGTACAATAGCTGCATGCTAAATTTAACTCCAAGATATACAGATAATTGGGCAGATAAGATACCTGAAGATTTATCTAATCTGGCACAAACTGCCCCGACCCTAACCAGATTATTTATCAGCCGTGGTATTACCTCAGCAGATGAACTCACGCATAACTTTTCTGCCATGTTATCCGCTGATGATCTGCTTGATATTGATAAAGCCACTCATATTTTAGATACAGCGATTGACTTACAGCGGCAGATTTTAATTGTCGGTGATTTTGATTGCGATGGTGCGACCAGCACTGCACTTATGTTAAGAGTATTAACACAGATGGGCGCAGTGGTAGACTTTGTTGTCCCTGACCGCTTTAAATATGGCTATGGTCTTACCCCAGAAATTGTTCAGCTTGCCATTGATGACTACCAACCTAATTTAATAGTCACTGTCGATAATGGTATCTCTAGCCATGAAGGGGTTGATAAAGCCAAAGCAGCTAATATTGATGTGATCATTACTGATCATCATCTAACGACCAAACCCACCCCTAAAGCTGATGCCGTTGTCAATCCCAATCAGCTCGGCTGTCACTTTGCCAGTAAGTCATTAGTCGGCGTTGGTGTGGCATTTTATCTACTTGGAAGGCTGGCAAAATTACGCCGTCATGCAGGTAAAACCACAGTTCAAGTGAGTCAATATCTGGATTTGGTCGCATTAGGCACAATAGCCGATGTGGGATTATTAGACCATAACAATCGTATCTTAGTACATCATGGTCTACATGCCATACGCCAAGGACGCTGCTGCATTGGTATATTGGCGCTTCTTGAGCAAGCAGGACGAGATCATAGCAAAATTACCGCACAAGATTTTGGCTTTGTTTTAGGTCCACGTATTAACGCCGCTGGTCGTATGGATAATATGAGTATTGGCATACAATGCTTAACCACTGATGATCCTAAAGAAGCTCAACAACTAGCCTTTGAGCTAGATAAACTCAACCGTACCCGTCGTCATGTCGAAGGGGATATGCGTGAACAGGCAGATGCCATTGTGGCACAGCTAGCCATTACTGCACCTGCCAATACTGATGACACACCTACCCCCGCCTCACCCAAAAGCCTGATACTGTATCAAGATGATTGGCATCAAGGAGTGATTGGTATCGTCGCAGGTAGGCTCAAAGAATCTTATTACTTACCCAGTATTGTATTTGCGCCTGCTGATCCACAAAAAACTCAAGCAACTGATTTGATTAAAGGCTCAGCCCGCTCTATTGCTGGTATACATATTCGTGATGCCATTGAGCAAGTAGCCGAACAACATCCAAATCTGATTAGCCACTTTGGTGGACATGCCATGGCAGCAGGTTTAAGTATTGAGCGGCAGAATTTTACAGAATTTGCCAAAGCTTTTGATCAGGTGATGCAGCAAATGGATTCTGCATTATTTAATGAGCAAAAATTCACTGATGGGCAGTTGCAACCACAGGACTTTAGTTTAGCTTTTGCTGATATGCTCAAACAAAGCAGTATTTGGGGTAATGGCTTTGCACCACCAATATTTGATGGCATATTTACAGTTGCTGAACATCGTATCTTAAAAGATAAACACCTAAAACTGACTTTGCACTATCCCAATGTGCAATACCCCATTAATGCCATTTGGTTTAATTATGATGGCAGTACATGGGACTACCGAGCTAAACAAGTGCATATATTATTTGAGCTTGATATTAATGAATGGAATGGCAGTCAGTCTGTACAACTTATGGTGCGTGATTTGGCAGTGATTGAATCTTAAAAATAGGGTCATTTGAGAGTTAAAAAATAGTTATTCTAAAAAGTATGTATCCCATCTTTAACTCTTCAAAGGCGAAAAAACGGTTGTTCCTTATCTTTTTGTCTTTTTATCTTTCACTTATCGCAAAATTGCTTATTTAGCTTGATAGGATAACTTCAAACCAACCACATAGGCATTGTTACCTTCAAACTTACCAACATTTGTTTTACTGGCAGATAATTGACCTTCTGCATCACCAAGCATCAAATATTTTGCACCACCACTGATTGCCCAGTTTGGTGTAATATTATACTTAGCACCCACACCAACACTGTAATAACCTTCTATAGGACCTAACGGTGATACAGGGTTACCTGCACCACTATCCCAGCCAATATTACCCGATACTGCCAGTTGTGGACTTAGACGTTTGGCTACCCCAAGCTCTATCTGATAAGAATCATCTGAATATGCCAAAACTGGTGCTTGATCAATCACTTTATTTTTGACTACCTTTGATAAGAACTTACCATTTTCATTTAATAGTGGCGGTACAATGGCAAACTTACTCCAAGGCACCCAACGTGCACGGGCAGTTAACAAAGTAGTACGATTTAAGCCAGTTTGAAAATCAATATTTACCGATTGTGGCAACTCCAATCCTGCCTTCGCCGTTTGAGAATCTTTGAGATTAAGAGGTTGCAACGCAGGTGTTTTGACAAGTGGCATGGATTCGGCATAAGTCATATCATGATCAATGGCAGAACGATAGGTAATGGCCGCCTTTAAACCAATTTCAGGTTTACTATACGCCGCACCCACCATATAACCATATTCTGTATTTTTGATGATATCTAGCTCATAGCTGTTTAATACACCAAGCTTACTCTCTTTTGCTTCTTTAGGCGTTTTGGGAGGATTGCCATGTACTTGTAAACTGCCCTCAAGCTTTTGTAATACTGGGCCACCATATACCTGAAAGTTGTCGCCAAGTTTCACATTGACTAAACCCGTAAAGTTATCACTGCGTACAATCGCTTCACTGGATTTAATATTATTTTTATCAGAGTAATCGACAAACGTATTTTCACCCTCAAAATAAACATCCGAACCAAACGGCTGCTCATAATACACACCCACACTAACCGTATCATTCACATCGGTTTTAGCACCATAACTATATACAGTATAGTCTTTAGAAACACTATCGATAATTTTTCCGTCTTCTTCTACCCCAGAAATTTTTGGTGTCACATGAAATGCACTGATATAAGCCTGAGTACCATTCTCACTAAACTGCGCACTAGGTTGGCTGGTGCGATCTAACCCTGCTGCGCCCGCGATTGAAGTGATGGATACAGTGGTAATGGCGCAAGTCATATTTGATAGGGTAAAAGCTTTTGACATTGAAATCCTCCATGATGTCATGATGCGCTAATTAGTGAGTTAAATTGTTCAGCTTCATCATTACAGCTATATGTTGGTATATATATTGGTATTTTATTTATTTACTTATAATTACATTAAAGAAATAATCCATTATCGAAGATAACAATCATAAGCAAGTTTGTATACAATGGCAGATTTTTTTAATTAATCCATTAAAAAAAACCACCTAAAAAGGTGGTTTTTTAATGAATTCTTTAGATTATAAGGATTAGCCAGAAACGGTAAGCAAATGTACCATTTTCTATCTGACCTTTTGTTCATTAGCCAGAAAATAAAAATCTGGCTAACACCTCACATCTAACTAACAATTTATTATCTATTTATCTTGATAAGATAATTTTACACCAAACGCATAGCCATCATTATCTTCAAAGTTACTCACGACCTGACCTGTTGGTACTACACCTTTAGAGTCTCCAAACATTAAGTATTTACCACCAGCAGAGATTGCCCAATTTGGTGTGATGTTATATTTTGCACCTGCACCAACACTATAGTAGCCTTCGATAGGACCTAATGAAGTAGTTGGATTACCTGCGCCACTGTCCCAACCCACAGTACCAGATACTGCCAAAGCTGGCGTTAAGCGTTTTGCCAGACCCAATTCAACCTGCCATTGATCTTTGTCATAGCTCACCAAGGGTAATCCGTCTTTACCATAACTTAGTTTGGATGCACCATTATACATTGGTGGCACAATGGCAAAATCTCCCCAAGGCACATAACGTATTTTTGCTGTCGCTAAAGTAGTGCGGTTGATACCTGTTTGAAAATCAAAGTTATAAGACTCTGGAGTGGTAATATCAATTTTACCAGCTTCATTAGTAGCTACAGCACGTTTAGCAGCTGTTTTTACTGGTTCAGGTAAGGAATCCAATGCAGGCATGGACTCATCAATACTATTATTATGCTCAATTTTAGAACGATAGGTTAATGCTGCTTTAAGACCGATTTCAGGCTTCATAAATGCCACACCAGCAACCCAACCAAGTGTATTGTCAGGCGAAATACGTGCTGTATAGCCAGCCGCTGTTTGATAAGCAGGACCGCGTAACGCCACTTCCCCTTCAACCCGTTGTAAAGCAGGACCGCCATATACTTGGAAGTTATCGCCGATTTTAGCGCCAACCAAACCAGTTAAGTTATAGCTACGCACTTCGACTTGAGTGGCTTCATTTTGCGAATCTGCCAATCCACCTGCAACTGCACCTAGCCCAGCTAAATCTTTCGCTTGTTTCTCTAGTTCTTTTGCTTTTTCTTTATATGCTTGTGCTTGTTGTGCAAACTTTTGGGCATCAGCAACATTACCTGCTTGCTGTGCAGTGGCAGCGGCAGTAGCAGCCGTTTGAGCAGCAGCAGCAGCTTGTTGTGCACCAATACCTATTGTTCTAATCACCGTTGGTAACTGACTCACATTGGTAACTTTACCATTTGTTAATTGACTAACCATTGAGTTAATTTCATTTAAGTCGCCAGAAACAAAGTTATTACTACCACTATACGCAGCTGCTGCGCCAAATGGCTCATCATATAAGACACCAACACTAAAGGTATCATTGATATCTGTTTTTACCCCATAACGGAAAAAGTCATAAGATTCAGCAATATCACCAATTTCTCTACCTTGTTTATAGTTATTAGGTGTATCTCGGTTAGGTACTGCTGCATTGTCATACCCTGTGACATCAGCATCAATATAGGTATAAGTAGCTTCTGCATAAGTACCGTCTTGCAAAAATGCTGTGACATCTTGTCCAGAACGATCAAGTCCTGCTGCTCCAGCAACAGAAGCCATAGAAAAAGAAGCAACTGCAACTGCCAAAGTTTTGAGTGAAAAAGAAGGGATTGACATTATATATGTACTCCAAACATCCTAATTGTTAACAATTATTTGAATATAAAAACTATACTTTAATCAGATTAAAGTACGAAAATTATATTGCTCCAAAAGTGTCCCTATATGAAAAGATGATATAAAACAAATATATCCAATCGTAATATAGGTATCAGTAATAAAAAGTTACTAAATAAAACATGATATTGGTTATAGTAATTTATATGACATACAAAAACAACACATCAATAGAAATAACTTACACTCTGTATTCATTCTATGAGTTTCTGTATTCTCCATAAACACATCACCTTCATATTAAATAAAAATAAATCCCAATAATTAATTGTGATTAATAGTCAATAGTGTGGCGGACGATCAGCAAGTAAATCAAAAGGGGCTATTCCCTGCTCACTCTTATTATCTAGATGCGCATACATCAGTTGTAGTTGCCTTTGCATATTTTGTAGCTGTTGGTCTTGCTTGGCAATTACTTTATCTAAACGGTCAACATTATCTTCTAGATGCGCAACCGCTGTTTGCAGTGCAATCAGTTGTTCATTCATATAATCTGTCATGATGGTATCCTAAATAGACATTAAACGATATGCGATAGCACGATAGTAATCAGAGCATGCTATAATTGGCACAATTGTAACCCCACACAACCACCCTGCAACACAATTTTAACCCAACGTAAGACAAATTATCTATGGCATTGATTCATCTAAAAAACATTCACCTCGCTTTTGGTGTTGCGCCCATCCTAGACGGCATTGATTTTAGTATCGATACTGGCGAACGAGTATGTCTGATTGGACGCAATGGTGAAGGTAAATCCACCTTATTTAAACTCATCAATGGTGACATTCAACCAGACAGTGGTGAAGTAATTATTAATAGTAGTATTCGTATTGCCATGTTAGAGCAAGATGTACCTGAAAGTGAAGGGCGTATCTTAGACATTGTGATGGGAGGCAGTAAACAGACCGCTCAGCTACTTATCGATTATGAAAACAGTGTCGATGCTTGTAGCAATGGTGATATGAAAGCCTGTGAGAAAATGGCAGAACTGCAACATGAAATTGATGCGGTACATGGCTGGGATTTGCAACGAGAAGCAACCACTTTGCTGACCAATATGGGACTAGATCCTAACGATGACCTGTCGTCACTCTCTGGTGGACGTAAACGCCGTGTGCTATTGGCTAGAGCATTGGTTACCAAGCCTGATTTACTGCTGCTAGATGAGCCAACCAACCACTTAGATGTGGCGAGTATTGAGTGGTTAGAGCAGTTTTTAAAAGATTGGCAAGGCTTAACCTTATTGTTTGTCACCCATGATAGAGCCTTTGTCGATAAACTTGCCACACGTATTGTTGAGCTCGATCGTGGCAAACTCTCAAGCTATGATGTGACGCAAGGTGCTGGCGGTTATGCCCGTTATCAAGAGCTAAAAGAGCAACAATTGCTTGCCGAAGAAAAAAACAATGCCAACTTTGATAAAAAACTGGCGCAAGAAGAGGTGTGGATACGTCAAGGCATCAAAGCCCGTCGCACCCGTAATGAAGGGCGTGTACGTGAACTCAAAGCCTTGCGTGAAGAGCGCAAAGCCCGCCGTGAGCAAGTAGGCAATGTTAATATCACCATGAGCGATGGCGAAAAAAGTGGCAAGTTGGTGTGTAAAGTCAAAAACTTGCATCTTGAGTATGACGGTGATGTATTGGTCGATAACTTTAGTACCAATATCATTCGGGGCGATAAAATCGGTATTGTTGGTGCAAATGGGGTCGGTAAAACTACCCTAATTAATGCCATATTAGATCGCTCCGATGATGATGTGATCAAAACAGGCAGTGTTGAACTGGGTACAAATCTGCAAATTGCCTTTTTTGATCAATTACGTGATCAACTTGACCTTGAAGCCAGCGTGGCGCAAAACGTCTCTGAAGGTTCAGATTTTATCGAAGTTGCTGGGCGCAAAACCCATATTATGAGTTATTTGCAAGACTTTTTATTTGCCCCTGAGCGTGCGCGTACCCCTGTCAAAGCCTTATCGGGAGGTGAGCGAAACCGTGTGTTACTTGCTAAACAGCTACTCAAGCCTGCCAATATTTTAGTACTCGATGAGCCAACCAATGACTTGGATATGGCAACCCTTGAGCTACTAGAAGAGTCGGTTGCCAGCTTTAACGGCACAATTTTACTCATCAGCCATGACCGTGCTTTTATGGATAATGTTGTCACCTCAACTTGGGTCTTTGATAAAGACGACCAAGGAAAAGGCATCGTCAAAGAGTATGTCGGCGGTTATCAAGACTATTTGCGTCAGCAGCAACGTGAAGAAGCGATGCAAGCAGCAGATCGTAAAAAAAATGCTGAAAAAACCACGCCTTCAACCTCAACCAAACCAATAACGGCAACTGCGAATAAAAGAAAATTGAGCTATAACGAACAACGTGAGCTTGATGCACTCCCAAAACAAATTGCTGAGTTAGAACAAGAGCAAGCAACTTTACAAAGCAAACTGGCTGATGGCTCATGGTTTACTAAAGACTTAGTTGCAGCGATGGCTGCCAGTGAACGATTGACCCAGATTGATGAGCTATTAATGGAAAAACTGGAACGTTGGGATGAATTAGAGCAAGACTAAAAATTTAAAACACATACTGCATATAGTCATAGAAAAAAAATGGACATAAGGCAAGTGATGACAACCAAAAGCAACACCAAAGCCGTTTAGTCATTCTTTGACTATATGGGGGTGATATAAAACACTGAGCTAAACCTGACCTATACAATGACAATCAAACCCTGCTTGCATTTGTATAAAATGAATATTGCCCCCATGATATATCTACCGTATCATTAAGTTTGAAATAGTCATGTCAAAGACACCAAATATCAAGCCTCCTGAGCAATTTGATCCCAAGCAGACTCCTTCTTCTGCCCGAGTATCACAAACAATCCAACAACAACCCAACCAACAACATAATAAAGCCAAACTGCCACCCTCTCCGCCCATTCCAAAGGGCATGCCCAGCATCACTGATAACCACAAACAAACACATGTTGCTAACGAACAACCTTTTCAATGGCAGTTTTTGCACCCCAAATATTGGGGAATTTGGCTATTACTTGCCCTTATTTTACCGCTCATTTATCTGCCTTTACGCTGGCAATTTTGGCTTGGGCAAAAACTGGGGATCGGTATTTACCACCTCGTCAAAAGCCGTCAACAAGATACACTGACCAACCTAAAACTTGCTTTTCCTGAAAAGCCTGAGATTGAACGGATACTGATGGCAAAGCAGGTCTTTGTTAATCAAGGCATTGGTATCTTTGAGACACTGTGTGCATGGTTTCGTCCCAATATCTTTACCCGTACTATGTCCATCTCTGGCTTACAGCATTTGGTCAATGCCCAAAATCAAGGCAAAGCAGTACTATTACTCGGTGCTCATTACACCATGTTAGACTTGGGTGGTCGGTTATGTACGCAGTTTTTTGCGGTGGATTGCGTTTATCGTCCACAAAATAATGCCCTATTAGAATGGCTAATTTATAATGCCCGCCGTCATATTTTTGATGCACAAATTGACCATAAAAACATGCGTCAATTGGTTAAAAGTATTAAAGAAGGACATGTGATTTGGTACACACCTGACCAAGATTTTGGTCTTGCTCACGGGGTGATGGCAGAGTTTTTTGGTGTACCCGCCGCCACCATTACTGCCCCACGTCGACTTGCCAAACTTGGTGATAAAAACAACCCACCTGCGGTGATGGCGGTGCATTTTTATCGGCAAACTCCTGATAATCTACCTCGAGGCAAACGTCCCCATTATCACATTACCATTACTCCAGCTTTGAGTGATTACCCCAGTGATAATGAAGTCGCCGATGCAAACAAAATTAATGAGTTATTAGAGGGGCTTATTCGTATCGACCCCACCCAATATATGTGGTTTCATCGCCGTTTTAAAAATCAGGCAGATGGTACACGCTATTATGACTGACTTAATCAGTGAGTTTGTTATAATGTTTGTTAGGCGAAAAAGTAAGAGAAACTATCATGCAAGCGACCATCCACCCTAAAAGATTATTTTAAGAACCTGCATTCATAATCCAAAATTAGAGTATTTTTAGACTAAAATGGCGTAATACAAGGCAAATTTGGGGGCAAATAGTTATTCTATTTAACCCACAATTTAACACAGTAGTACGTCTATTTTAGGCAAAAAGCCACCTTTATGGGTTGTGAATACAGGTTCTAACTTTTACCTTTTTAACAAAGTAAATAGAGAGAATTTATGAGCAATCAGCCGTTAGACAGCCAACAAGCAAATGAGCAAGCAGAAAAAAGACGCATTTTAACAGGCATCACCACCACAGGTATTCCCCATTTAGGCAACTATGTGGGTGCTATTCGCCCTGCCATACAATCCGTACAAAATAGTGATGATGAGGCGTTTTTCTTTTTAGCCGATTATCATGGCATCATCAAATGTTTTGACCCAGCTCAAATTCATCAATCAACCAAAATGATTGCCGCTACATGGCTTGCCTGCGGTCTAGACCCAGAGCGAGTGGTATTTTATCGTCAATCAGACATCGCTGAGATTCCAGAATTAGCATGGATTTTAAACTGCTCTTGTGCCAAAGGCTTGATGAATCGAGCACATGCTTATAAAGCCTCCGTTGATATTAATATGGAAAAAAATGACGTTGACCCCGACCACGGTATTACCATGGGGTTATTTAGCTATCCAGTGTTAATGGCGGCTGATATTTTAATGTTTAATGCCACTCACGTACCTGTTGGACGTGACCAAATACAACATCTTGAAATGGCTCGTGATATTGCAGGGACATTTAACCATAAATATAAATCGCTATTTACCCTACCCAAAGAGATGGTCAATGATGACATGCCTTTATTAACGGGGCTTGATGGGCGTAAGATGAGCAAAAGTTATAGCAATACCATTCCATTATTTGGTGAACCAAATCCGCAAGTTAATGGTGAAAAGCAACTACACAAAGCCATTATGCGTATCGTTACCAATTCACAAGCTCCCGAAGAGCCAAAAAATCCTGACGAATCAACCATTTTTGAGGTTTATAAAGCCTTTGCCACTGCTGATGAGATTAACGAGTTACGCACCCGCTTTGAAGCAGGCATTGGTTGGGGTGAGGCAAAAGAGATTTTATTTAATAAGATTAACGGTGAAATTGCCCCATTCCGTGAGCGTTATGAACATCTCATGGCAAACCCTGCTGAGCTTGAAGAGATTTTGCTAATGGGAGCAGAAAAAGCACGCCGTCATAGCCGTAAGCAACTGGATAAAACCCGCCGAGCCATTGGTATCAAACCATTGGCAAAGTTAAAGAAGTAGCTAGATTTTGCTATTAAAGTAAACTGTGAGAAGGCGATGAGCATAACCAGTTCTAACAGCACTTTTGATACCCAACGCTTTATTCATTATTGCGAAAATATGTATCAGCAAAATAAAGCGTTTGATGACAAACAAACAGACAGACTGGCACGCCATCGCCACCTTGAGCCTGAATCTGCTAAATTTTTAGCCAGCTTGGTGATTGCCAAACAAGCTTTTAGGGTTCTAGAAATCGGTACATCAACAGGTTTTTCTACCTTATGGTTGGCTTATGCGTTAAACAATCTTGCACAGTCAGACTCACAAATAAATCTGCAACCCCAACTTATCTCATTAGATATTGATAGCGAGCGTAGCCAGATTGCTTGGCAACATTTGCAAGCTGTTGGTTTATCGCATCAAGTAGATTTGCAAGTCATTGATGCCAAAACCTTTTTAAAACAAAACCAACAAACTTTTGAGCTTATTTTTTTAGATGCAGAGCGCAAATTTTATTCGCATTATATTGATTATTTACACCATGCTCTCAGTGAGAGTCATATATTAGTGGTAGATAATGTGATATCTCATGCCGATGAAGTCGCAGACTTTATAACCACTTTTAAACAAGACCCTCGTTATCTATGTAGCACACTGCCCATCGGGGCAGGATTATTTATGGCTGTCCGACAAAGTTAACTATATATGATCACCGCACTCGAAACGCCACATGATATCCGTATCTACCAAACCCCCATCGAAAGCCTGCCAGAGGATTTATACATTCCTCCGCAAGCGTTTGCCATTTGGTTAGAGCAGTTTGCAGGCCCTTTAGATTTTTTATTATATTTAGTCAAAAAGAATAACTTTGACATCACTGATACCGCCATTTTACCGATTACTGAGCAGTATTTAAGCTATATTCAACAGCTTGACGCTGACCATTTTGAGTTGGCAGGGGATTATTTACTAATGGCATCGACCTTAATTGCCATCAAAACTGAACTGTTATTACCTGCCCCTGAGCTACCTGAAGATGAACGAGACCCCAAAGCTGAGCTGATACATCGCCTTGAGGAATACGCGCAAATCAAAACTGCCAGTCAGCGATTGGATAAATTGGTACGCCTTGAGCGAGATGTATTTTTAGCATTGGCAAGCCTGCCTGACCCTGAGGTGATGGCAAAACAGCTACCCAATTATGCTCCAAAGATTTTGGTAGAAAGTCTGCTAAAAATGCAACTTAAACCCGATTATCAAATGCACACCGTTAAAATTGACCCTGTCCCCTTAGCTGACCGTATTGCTAGTATTAGCCGTCAGTTGGCACAGCAAGGCAGTGGTAAATTTAGCGATTTTCTTGACCCTGCTCAAGGTAAATTGGGGGTGGTGGTGAGTTTTGTAGCAGTGCTTGAGCTGATGAAACGGCATTTAATTGGACTTGCCGAAATACCTGATAACGAAGTGCATGAAGTCTCATTTAATACACTCACTTTAAAGTGGATGGCGTAACTCAAAAATATATGTAAAACCAATATGATAACCACTGCATTTTTAAGCCAATATCATTTATCTGCTAAAAAAGTCGAGCAATATTTGATAAAACATGAACTTGGTAAATATGGCTCACCATCATCTTCTGACTCACAAAATGAATATGTCTATTATCAAGGTGAAACACTCTGTCTTTTTTATCGACAATATGCCTCACCTAATATCTCGTGGATAAATTTCAATGAGATTGAGCAAACCATAATACACTGTATATACACTCGCCATCATGATGGCTTTGTTCGACAAAAGCATTTAAATCTACTGACTGATACCAAGTATCCAGATATTGCTGTTCCTTTTGTCATCAGATTACTGGGTGAATACGTATTGGAAATTCAACTAGACACAGCCCCATTTATTCAAAGACATCCAAAGATAATTGCTGACTTTATCCAGCAAAATCCAGTATTTTGGCAAAGACAAAAAAGTAGAATGGCAAGCTATTGGGACATATATTATCGAAGCATGCATGCCACTGCTAATCAAAAATTTAGGATAATTGAAAACTGGAAATATTACCCTGCCCGTCAGTTATTATTAGATATTGATAATCTTGTAAAATCAAAAAGCCAAACCATGAACTAAGCTATAAATGAATCTATAAGCCAACCTATGAAACATACCGAAATTGCCCAATCTCATGCCCGTTATGAAGAATTAAGTCGTCATATCGAAGTATTACTGCATGCTTCTGAAACGCCATTAACAGATAGTCAGCTTAAAAAGCATTTATCCCTATCCAAACAAGAGCTAGAGACCGCTTTGGTGATATTACAACAACGTCTGTCTCATGGCGTGCTTAGGCTCAATAATACTGCCAGTGGCTATCGCTTACAGATTGACAATCAATACAGCCCCTTAATTCAGCAAGTATTTCCGCAACGCTTAGAAAGCCTGAGCCAAGCCTTACTTGAAACACTGAGTGTGATTGCTTACAAACAGCCTGTCACTCGTAGCGATATTGAGCAAATCCGTGGGGTGACGTTATCAAGTAATATTTTGCGTCAATTATTTGATAAAGGCTGGATAAAAGAGGACGGCTACAAAGATACCATTGGTCACCCTGCCCTACTGCATACCACGGATGAGTTTTTAGATGCGTTTGGATTGGCAAGTTTGGATGAGTTACCCGAATTGCCTGCATTCTCTGAAGTTTCACCCCGTTAAGCTGATATTTACAACAGATACAGCTACTTTTTACTTTCATGTAAAAAATAAAAAAACCATCTTGTAAGAAAGATGGTTTTCTTTTCAAAGTATTATAAATTAGCAAGAAACTCTTCACTAAACCCGTCTGGCTGGTGCACCCCATTGATTAACTTCTGGTGTCGTATCAGTTGCAAACCATACAATTAATAATATCCAACCAATGATAGGAACTAACCATAATAACTGCCACCAGCCCGACTTGCCAATATCATGCAATCGTCTTGAACCAACAGCAAGTGTGGGTAAAAGAAAAATCAATCCAACCAAATTGCTCATCATAGTAAGATCTGTACCAATAGCCCCACTTATAATGCCTAAAACTGCACCAATAGCCATAGAGATCAATATCTGTGCCAAATAAAAAAACCAATACTCCTTACGTCGGGCGCGTCCATTAAAGTTAACATAATTGCTCATGCACTTTTTTGTCCAGTCAATCATGTTATAGCCTTCTTCTTCAGCATATAAGGCATCTTGAGCAGAGTTATAAGTGGGTGAGGGTGACACCTGCGAGGTTGGTGACGCATAAACATTATCTAAAGTTGGTTGTTCTTGTGTTGTATGACTGTGCCCAGTAGCATACTGAGGCTGTGCAGACTGTTGCGGCTTATCAAGATTAATTGCAGATGTTGCTGTCGTATCATAGGTGATGTTGGTCACTTGACCTGTTGCATCCACCGCAAACTCAACTTGGTCATCTTCTCTTGGAGCGACTTGCTCTTGCCAATGAGTACCCATAAAAGAATACTGTCTGCCATCTTCTCCTAATATTGCGCCCTGATTTTGCTGAGTATAAAAGCTTAACACTCGTCCTTTCATTTCCTATCTCCTAAATTTTATTATGTATCAATATTGCCACTATAGCATTTGACTTCCTCCCCTCCCTAAAGTGATATTCCCTCACTTTTCATAGCAACATCGCTATCAGGTGGCGATTTCTCCAACGAGACGGCAAAACCCTGCCGCAAGAATGTTATTTGCTGCATTGATATCTCTATCATGCCATATGCCACACCCAGCACATAGCCATTCTCTCATTCGCAAACCTGCTCTACCTTTCGGACTACTGGACATATCGCCACAGCACGAGCAAGTTTGGGTGGTGTAACTCTCACCCACAATCTCAAACTGACAACCTGCATACTTGCATTTGTACTCCAATTGTCGTTTGAGTTCAAACCAACCTGCATCGTATGTTGATTTAGCCAGTTTGGTTTTCTTGCTTGTGAATGAGCGTGATTTCACATCACCGACCACAATTAGAGCATTGTCTTTGACTAATTGGGTGGTGAATTTGTGAATTAAGTCTTGCCTTGTGTTTTTGATTTTGGCGTGTATGGCTTTAACACGCTGTTTGTTTTTAGCTCTTTGAGCAACTGCTAGTTTTTTTGCCCATTTTTGCGTTTGTTTGGTGGTGAGTTTGTCACCATTTGAGGTGGTGGCAGATTCTTTTAGTCCTAAATCAATACCGACGCTACCAGTACCACAGATTTGTTTTAGATGGTTTTTGACGGTGATACAGGCATACCATCTACCTCTTGAGTCTTGTACTAATTCACAGGTATTTAGGTCATACAATGTTAAATTGTAGCTGTCCCATACTTCGATGATGAGTTTTTTGCCTTTGGCTAGGCTAAGCTGTAGGGTTGATTTGAGTGATTTCTTGCCGCTTTGTCTTGTTGCTAGCAGTTTGATGGCTGATTTTTTAAACGGTATCCAGCCTAGACTTTTACGCTTGGCATCAGGTCGGTTTGTTCGCCAGTTGAGTTTAGCTTTTTTGAATTGCTTGCGGGCTTTGGTGTGGGTCTCGTTGATGGCTTGTAGAGTTTGTGAGTGTAAGCCTAGTAGTTCACCGCTGCCTTTGGTGTAAGCATTTAGCTCATATGCTGAAAAGAACTTACCTGTTCGCATTAAGTATTTATAACTCAAGTCATTGACATAGTTCCACACATAGTTAACACTGCCAGCTAGTTTGTTGAGCTGGTTTGCGTGTTTGTCTTTGATACGTAGCTTGAGGGTTTTCATTGAATTAGTTTGACAAATCCATTGTTTATTTGCAAGTGGTATGAGATGTTATGCAACACCAAATGCTGCCTTATATCCTTGCCCTAAACGGCAGGGTTTTACAGTGACGGGTGATAAAAATAAATGTACTAACTTTGATAAAGTTTACAAATTAACACAAGTAAAAACTTAGATACTACAATGATAATAATGAGGATTTTGCAATATTCATACTGCTTAGAGGCAACAGACGCACAACCATACTAAAATGGGACAAATTAGCGTAGAATACTCAAGCTTATATTGATATTTTTTATACATTGCGAAATGTATCCCCAACCGACTCAAGGAAATAACCATGTCCGATCATTCAAACCCCTCTCACACAGATGAATCAACCTCTGCAAATGAGATGCCCACAACTGCCCAACACGCCCCCTCTAACCATAACAATACCGCAGCGACAACCAGCACAGTTGGTACAGAAAAACTGCAAAAAGCGCTGGCTCGTATGGGATTAGGCTCAAGAAGGCAGATGGAAGAGGTGATTAAATCTGGGCGAGTATCCATCAATAGCACTCCTGCAACCATTGGCGATCGGGTTAGCCAAACCGATGAAATTCGGGTTGATGGACGTCTAATTAAATACAAATCAGAGAAAGAAAAACGTCGTCGTGTATTGGCTTATTACAAACCTGAAGGCGAAATTTGTTCTGCCAGTGATCCAGAAGGTCGCCCAACGGTGTTTGATCGTCTACCAAAGCTCACCCATGATCGTTGGGTGATGGTAGGACGCTTGGATATCAACTCCACAGGGCTGTTATTATTTACCAATGATGGCGAACTGGCACACCGTTTAATGCACCCATCAAATGAGATTGTGCGTGAATATGCGGTACGGATTCTCGGTGATGTCACGCCTGAGATTGCCAGCAAATTAACGGCAGGTGTCGAGCTTGAAGATGGCTTAGCAAAGTTTGATGATGTACAAGAAGGTGGTGGTAGTGGTGTCAATAAATGGTATCACGTTAAGCTCAAAGAAGGGCGCAATCGTGAAGTACGCCGTTTATTTGAGTCACAAGACTTAAAGGTTAGCCGCCTGTTGCGTACCCGTTACGGCTCAGTGAGCTTGCCCAAAGAACTACGCACGGGACGTTTTATTGAACTGGATAAAAAAGAGATTCATGATTTAACAGATTTGGTCAATCTACGTCCTCGCCAAGGTACAGGACTACAAGGTGCGGCTAAGCGTAAAAAAGAACGCATACAGAAAAAACCACTAAAAGCGCGTCGTGGTGGTCGTACTAATAACAAACAACGCTAAAATATCGACTACCTAAATACCAGCAATAATAAATAAAAATAAAGGGCTATTTACAAAATAGCCCTTTATTTATAGGACTTACGCAGTTTCATAGATTATTAGCGGCTGGGAATCATTTACTCGCTGGCTGTACGTAGTTGCAGAGGCTTCGTAAATAATTCCCAGCCGCTTGATTAAGACAAATATCGTACTTTTGCGTAAGTCCTAATTTATTAAACCCCACTATGCCTATGCACAAACTAAAAATAGAACCCAATTTAAAAAGTAAGCCACAAATAAAAAAGTATCTATTAATCTTCTCGACTATCCAAATAACGCTGCATTGCACGTAAGTTTTGTAGTTGCTCTTGTTGATATTGATTCAGCACTTTATCCAAGTTCTTCTCAATACGTTCAAGTAATGCCTGCACCACCTGCAACGCTTCGGCTAAATGTTGTGATGACTCAACAGGTGCACTAACTGCTGTGGTCAATGCCTGACTTTTAGCAATCAAATGATACCTAGCCAATGCTTCTGGCAAGCGTTCTACAATGAGTTTTTGCAGCAAAAATGTCTCTTCTGTGACCACATTAGATGCTACAAATGGTGGTGGTCTGCGCTGTTTGGCAGCCATATCAGGTGAGGGTTGTTGCCAACTATCATACGCCTGCATTTTTGTATCAATACGCTGTAAATGCTGTATTTGTGCCACTGGCAAATACTTTAAATAGTGAGAATCTAACTGTAGTTGCTGCCAAATAACTGAGGTATATGCTAAGTCTTTTGATTCATCTTTGTTCGTATTTGACGGCTCAATATAGGTGATTTGTCCAGGAGTGATGCCCACCATACGATGAAATGCCTGCCAGCTTTTTTTACCGACATATACCGTTGTTAATAGGGTAACTAGACCCACGCCTAGCGATATTATCATGATAGTGTGCTTAGGTTTTATGGTTTAAATAATCAAAAATGGGCTTTATGTGCGATTTTCAAAACGCTGCTTTAGGTAGCGATTGGCAACCAATAACTTTTGACCATCTTGATGATAGGAAGCTTCTAATAACTCATCAAACTGTGCATTGACAGTATTTAAAACTTCTAATAACGCTTCTTTACCTGTTACATTGGAATTTTTAATTTTGGTGGTATCTGCCCGTGAACCATCTAAATCATGCAGACGACGATAGTCAGCAACAGCTTGTGGCACATGCGTTTGCATCAAATTATTAATCATCACATAAGTTTCACTAACTGTGTCTTTATCATCAATCACCCCATCATTATTGCTATCCCCATAAATCAGTCGCAATGTTTCACCTTTTTGGTTAATTTTTTCTAAGGTAAGCTTTACATCGGCAGGCAAACTTTTTTCGGGAATATAGCCAAGCTGAGGCATGGATTTGTACTCCAGCATCTTTGGCTGGGTTAATTTTTTAAAGCCCCGATAGCCTGCATAAAGTCCTGCCATAGGCAGCAGACCATACAACACAAACATCAAAAACATGGCAGTTAATTGTGACATAGTAGGTATCCTAACTTAGGCTAAAATTAGTTCTGAGTACGGCTTTTAACATAGCGATGCGTAGAAGCTAGCCGACTGACCACCATTTGATGTAGCTCATCTAATAATTCATCTAACTCATAATCTATCTCTAAAAACAGGTCAGTCAATAAATCTCCTGCGGTCATATTACCTTGAACAATGTTATTTTTAGTACGATGTGGGCTAAAACGTAATAGCTGTTCATAATAGTTCAGTGCTTCGGGGATACTTTCTTGAATGAGCTTATTAATCACATATTTACGCTCACATACCCACTCTTCTTGACTGTCATTTAGCTCCGTTGACCACTCCCGATAGCGGCTTAATTTATGGTTAATACGATCTAAAACTGCCACTGCTTCGATTGGCATGGCATTTAAGGTAGACTCATCTACTACATCAACAAGTTCAGTCATAATTGGGCATTTCCCATGTTTTAATGTCCACAGCGTATCAGGATCAAAAGGCGGTCTATTCGGGTGACGACGGTTTTTTTGTAATTGTAAATAGCGATCTGTCAGTGGCGTGGGTACTTGGGTATTATTAACCAGTTTCACTGCGTGCGTCACTCGCTGCGCTCTGAGTTGTTGATTTTCACGCTCTTGTATGTTGTTATCTTTGGTATCTTGGCTCAAGTTATCTTCATTCTGACCTTCACTCTCAGCCTCTGCACTAGGATAGTGAATGGGTGGTAATAACTCAGCGTTTTGTTCAGTGTCAACATGGCTACTCCCACTACTTTCAGGATATGCAAATGACTTAAATAATCTTGATAAACTAACGGCCATATCACCTCTTTATAGCAGCACTCTTTATAGTCGCCTCAGTATAAAAAATAAAAACAGCAAGTATCGCTAACTAAAACAGTGCGCTGTGATGGATTTATAGTAGGCAGACTATATCCAACAACTTGTTATTATTTAATTAATCATTGTTTTTTTGTATTAGCCCTATACTCAATAACTGCTTGCTGTCAGTAAATAACTATATTATCTTAACAGTTTTTACAATATTTGCGAGTAACACAATGATACTGACAGATTTTATCGCAGGTTGGGCATTAAGTATTTCTCTGATTCTGGCAATCGGCTCGCAAAACGCATTTGTATTAAAACAAGGGCTAAAACGTGAACATGTCTTTGCAATCTGTCTATTTTGTGCACTCTCAGATGCGATACTGATATCGGCAGGGGTGGCAGGATTTGGCGCAATTACCGCCCGTTATCCTAATCTGGTCATGTGGGCAAAAATAGCAGGCGCGCTTTTTTTATTGGTCTATGGGCTGATGAGCTTATATGCCAGTGTCACTAAGTCACATGCGCTAAACAGTTCTGGAGAAGGTGTCAGTAGCCTAAAAAAATCACTACTGCTATGTATTGGCTTTACCTGGCTCAATCCTCACGTATATTTAGACACATTGGTATTGGTAGGCATGGTGTCTACTGGAGCACAAAATAAGGTACTGTTTACACTGGGTGCAATCTGCGCCTCAGTGATGTTCTTTTTTGCACTGGGTTATGGTGCAAGATTATTATCACCTTTATTTGCAAAGCCTAAAGCATGGAACGTATTAGATGCGCTTGTCGGGATATTGATGCTATATTTGGCTTGGCATTTAGGATTGAGTTAATTATGTGATGACTATATGGTAACTATAGTCTGCCTATTATAAATCCACCACGGTGTTAACCTCGCTTAATGTACTACATGTACTATCTTCACTCAGTTACCTTGTGGTGAAATTATATTAGATTGACTATAAGAAACTGTATTTGATCATTATTTAACATTTAAATATTCATATTAATTATCTATGTTTAAATGTTTTAGGACTTACGCAAAAACACGATGTGCGTAGGGTGCATTCTATGCACCTTTATCTAACGGTGCGTAAAACGCACACTACAACTCCCCTGTTACAATATCTTTAACTATCCACACTGGCATTTATCTAGCTCTCATATAAAAACACTCATATACTCATATAGAAGCATTCATCTAAAGGATAAAGACAAGTTCTTAACTTGTTAGCTCTTAACAAAAAACCTGACTCACAATAAATCTGGAAATATGGTACGTAGCCCACTGACAATAATTTCAATGGCAACTGCTGCCAATAACATACCCATGATACGGCTCATGATATTAAGCCCAGTATCCCCTAAGAAACGACTGATACGCCCTGCCGCCATCAAACAAAGATAACAAAAGATACTAATCAACAAGCCAGCGACAATGATGGAAGTAACTGGCAGCCAACCACTGACTTGTGAGGAATAAATAATCACTGTTGAGATACCACCAGGCCCTATCATCATTGGAATCGCTAATGGCACAACGGCTGAGGCAGTACTAGGAATCACTTCATGCACATGCTCAAAGTCAAAGTTGTCTTGGTCAGGCTTCACTGGATTACCCTCACCATTCATCATATTAATGGCAATTAAAAATACCAAAATACCCCCAGCCACTTGGAAAGAGCCTATTGAGATGCCCAACACTTTAAGCAGCGTCTCACCAGCAATGGTAAAAAAGGCAATGGTAATAAAAATAGTGGTACTGGCAATACGAGCGACTTTACGGCGGTTGGTCATAGAGTAACCACGGGTCAAGTCTAAAAATAATGTTAATGCACTAAATGGGTTAATCAACACCATAAATGCCAGAATGATTTTGATAATTTCGGTGTCCATCACCACCACCCCAATACTGAGTCTAGAAAAAAGGGCGATTTTATCACAGCATCAGTAACACGCCTATGAAAACAAAACCTATAATTAAAAAATTTAACAAAAATTTATTTTTTAGCTTTACAACATCTCAATTGGCATAAATAAATACCCTGTTTGACTTATCAGTTAATAAAATCTAACCCAATATCCAACGCTTTGCTGCTGTGGGTCAGATAACCCATGGCAATAAAATCAACACCTGTTTTGGCAATATCAACAACGGTTGTTGGTGTTACACCACCTGACGCTTCGGTTAATGCTCGACCTCGGCACATATTAACCGCTTGTGACAACGTATCCATATTCATATTGTCCAATAGCACCAACTTTGCACCTGCCGCTAATGCTTGCTCAAGCTGCTCTAGGGTATCAACCTCAATCTCTATTGGCACCAGATGCCCAGCCAATGCTTGCGCCTGCTGCATGGCTGTGGCGATATCACCAGCAATGGCGATGTGATTGTCTTTGATTAATATCGCATCATCTAAGCCCAGACGATGATTACGCGCACCACCACAGCGCACCGCATACTTTTGTAGGCTGCGTAATCCGGGGATGGTCTTACGGGTACAGGTAATTTGGGCGTGATAGTCTGCTACCAAATCAACCACTTGCCAAGTTGCTGTGGCAATACCACTTAGATGGGTCATAAAATTCAGCGCCGTTCGCTCAGCGGTCAATAAATGACGAGCATTGCCACTCACTGTTGCTAATTTATCACCTGCTTGTACTTTATCACCATCTGCGACATGAGCGACAAACTGTACGTTCGCATCAACCAAAGCAAAAGACAGCCGAGCCAAATCCATACCACATATCACACCATCATCACGTACTTTAATTTCTAATTTGGCAGTTTTATCAGCAGGTATGGTCGCTTGTGAAGTCACATCACCACGACGTCCCAAATCTTCTTGCAACGCCATTGTGACCAATGGGGTAAGCAATACATCATCTAAACTTGGCTGCTGTCTGGCAAAAACTGGCTGTTTGACTACGCTGGTTATCATCATCTTACTTCCTAATTTGCGCTACATTTAAACTCAATATGAGTGTAAATATAGCGCAAATATTATCCTTTCTGCAAACTATTTATAGAAATAATTGGCTTATATTCTTATATAAATGAATGATTACCAAACTTTGCCCTTACTTTTGCTTAGGCAACTTACTGTCCATCAGCAAGCTTTGTAGCTCCATATCATAGCGGAAACGATACAGCTTGGCAGGTCTACCACGACTGGCACTGATACTTTGACCTGTTGGCTCAATCAAGTTTTGATGCTCTATCAAGCGGCGAAAATTTTGCGTATGCAGAGGCACTCCAGATAACGCCTCGACACTTTTTTGTAACTGTGAGACGCTAAACTGCTCAGGCATCAAGCCAAATATTAGCGGACGATATTCAATCTTGGCACGTAAACGGGAAATGGCTGTTGCAATCACCCGTCTGTGGTCATAATACATCGGCTGTCCAATCATGGTACAAAGCTCAATTTTTCTGGCAAATTTATTAGGTTGATAGGCAGGTGATTCAGGAATTAACCCTGCTTCATAAAGCATTTCATAACGTAGTAGGGCATGTTCTGCAATCCAGTCTGTCATACGGATATCTAGTTGATTTATGTCTTTTATATTCACTATTTTGCCATCAGCCTGACTGTCTGCTACTGCCTCATTCCAGTCTATCCCCCAACATAAACGCACTCGCTGGCAACGCCTTTTTTGCTGCACTTTATCTGTGGCAGAATACGCCCACTGTAACAATGCAGGTGCAATGTGCGACAAGATACACTCTGGTGTACCACTCAGATGATTCTCCCACGGAAAATACACATGCCAATCTTGCCATGTGGCTTGTGATGATAATGGACTTAGCTGTGATTCTTGCACCAAGCCTAAATAACTGACATACACCAACGCATGCCCTGCGGCATTACGGCGATTGGTATCAACAAAGGTATATAACTGCTCAATATAACCAAGTGGGTGCTGTGTTTGCTCCTCTACCCATTGACGTACCCCTGCTTGTAATGAGCGATGCAAGGGCATCAATGGTCCATTGGGCAGTAATTTCCCCTCATCAACAGTCAGTACACGCGCGCTATCATTGGTAATGGCGACCAAGACAGCCACCACTTCGGTTGTGCCACTGCCTTGATAATGGGCATGGGTATAAGACAAACTCATAGAACTCTCAGATTATTTAACTAGATTTTTATAATAATAGTGACTATCACCATCATGACTATGTAATTTTAATGATAAAGATAATAAAAAAAACAGTATAACCCGAACAGTATATAAATCGCATTGCTTACCTGTAATGATAGTCATGACGATAAAAAATAAAATAATGCAATAAAACACTTGTATTTAAACTCAAAATGAGCATAATTAAAAAAAAGAAACCATAAAAATTTGCCACTATCACATATCCACACGATAGCCACCGCAGAGGAAGCCTATTATGTCAATAACGACTTCAAAGCAAAACTTAGCAACGAAAACCTCAGCTACCAATACTTATCCCTATGATATGCCCACACTCACTCCAGAGCATTCTTTATCGCCTGTCATTGATATTGAGTATGCCAAAGCAAAAATTCCTGCTGAGCTGCCCCGCAGTGAGCGACAAATCGTGGAAGCAAATATAAAACACTTACTACAGCAAAATAATGCCGTTTTAGTTGCGCATTATTATGTTGACCCCTTTATTCAAGAGTTGGCACTTGCCACAGGTGGTTGTGTCGGTGATTCTTTAGAGATGGCACGCTTTGGTCAAGCCCACCCTGCACAAACGCTTGTGGTTGCTGGGGTACGTTTTATGGGTGAATCAGCCAAAATATTAAGCATGGATAAAACGGTATTGATGGCAGATTTAGAAGCTGAATGCTCATTAGATTTGGGCTGTCCCATTGAAGAATTTAGTGCCTTTTGTGATGCCCACCCTGAGCGTACCGTAGTGGTATATGCCAATACCAGCGCAGAAGTAAAAGCCCGAGCAGACTGGGTAGTAACCTCATCGGTTGGATTAGAGATTGTCAGTCATCTACATGCCAAAGGTGAAAAAATCATCTGGGGACCTGACCGCCATTTGGGTAAATATATCCAAAAACAAACTGGGGCTGACATGCTGCTATGGCAAGGCTCATGTATTGTGCATAACGAATTTAAAGCCCTCGAGCTTGAGCAGCTCAAAGCTGAGAATCCTGACGCTAAAGTATTAGTACACCCCGAATCACCTGATAGTGTGGTGGCGTTGGCAGATGTGGTTGGCTCAACCAGCAAGCTATTAAATGCCAGCCGAGAGATGGACGCACCCAGCTTTATTGTGGCAACTGATTTAGGCATCTTACATGAGATGCAAAAACAATCACCACACAAACGGTTTTTGGCAGCACCAACAGCAGGAGAAAGTGCGACTTGTAAAAGCTGTGCTTTTTGTCCATGGATGGCAATGAATGGGCTACAAGGCATTGAAGATTGTCTAAAAAATGGCACAGGTGAAATTCACTTAGAGCCGAATTTAGCAGCAGCAGCACTCAAACCCCTACAGCGTATGCTTGACTTTGCCGAGCAGCAAAAACGCCGTGTCGCCGCCAGTGGTGATATTGTTAAAGACCGTCCGTTGTTTGAAAAAGTGGGTGCAGCCTAAGTTAACATGCAACACGAATAACACCATCATTTTCATGTCTGCCAGTCCATTGATAAGGTAAAAATATGATGACACTGAGCCAAACCAAAGCAACCATCAATACTACCAATTTGCATCACAATAAGATTGATACTGCTCAAACTATGCCTAGTAACCCTATCTCTATCATTCAAGGTCATGACTTAAATTGTGATGTGCTTATCATCGGTGCAGGATTGGCAGGCATCAGTGTTGCATTGTCTCTACCCAAGACATTCAACATTATCATACTGGCAAAAGAGGATTTGAGCACTTGTTCTAGCCATTATGCCCAAGGCGGCATCGCTGCTTGTATTGATGAACAAGACAGTGTGGCAGAACATGTCAATGACACCTTAGTGGCGGGTGATGGACTGTGTGATAAAAGGGCAACAACTGAAATTTTATCTCATGGTAGCGATGCCATCGACTGGCTAGCTGCTATGGGCGTGCCTTTTACCACTGAGCAAAACATAACTACTAAGCAAAGCAATGCCAGCTTTGCCCATGCGCCACAGGCAACCACTCTACATTTGACCCAAGAAGGTGGACACAGTCAAAGACGGGTAGTACATGCCGATGATGCCACTGGTAGGCATATTATGCACACTTTGCATCAACAAGCACAGGCAGCCAATCACATCACCTTGCTGTGCCAGCATGAGGCACTACGGTTACTCCGTGCACCTTATGACCACACTGATAATGGTAATAATAACATCAATAAAACTGATGGCAATACCATACATCACCCCTTACCCAGTAGCAATTCTTGTCTGGGGGCTGAAGTCTACGACCATAGCAAACACACTACTTTTACGATTTATAGCCATGCTACCGTACTTGCCAGCGGTGGACTGGGGCAGCTTTTTAAACGCGCTACCGCACCTTCAATTGCCATGGGAGATGGCATGATGATGGCATGGGAAGCAGGTTGCCGCTTAGCAAACTTAGAGTTTATTCAGTTTCACCCAACAGGACTTGCCAAAGATGACAGTAATTTTTTAATCTCTGAAGCCGTACGTGGCGAAGGTGGATTGCTACGCTGCCCTATTACTGGCAAACGCTTTATGCCCGATTATGACAAACGGGCAGAGCTTGCACCCCGTGATATCGTTGCCCGAGCCATTGCTCATGAAATTAGCAATAACCAACTCGGCTATGTATATCTTGATATTACCCACCTTGAAGCCAGCTTTATTCAGCAGCACTTCCCTGATATTTATGCCCATTGCCTAAAACTAGGCATTGACATGACCACAACCCCCATTCCTGTTGCCCCCACTGCTCACTATACTTGTGGCGGCGTGATGACTACCCCACAAGGACAAACAGACATCAACAGTCTTTATGCTGTGGGAGAGGTGGCTCATACAGGGCTACATGGTGCCAATCGTCTGGCAAGTAACTCACTGCTTGAATGTGTGGTGGTGGGTCGCAACATTGCCCAGCACCTATCTCGCTATTTGCAAGCAGACGCACAGTGGCAATACCCAACCACACCAACAGATTCTCTAGCCGTTGCTATTAGCACGCACAGCAACAATAATAAGCAAACCAATAAGCAAAATAATAAAGCCTTAACTAAGCCTAGCAGTATTTGGCAAGCAGAGGCGGATAAAAATAACACGGCTACACAACATTATCCCATTGAGTCACTCAAACAACTGATGACCTCAAATATGGGTATCATGCGCTCACAACAACAGCTACAAGCAGCACAACAGCAAATATTGGCTTGGCAAGAACAATACAAAATCAGCCCTAACGCCAATTATCTAAAGCATGTTGATATAAAAAATACAGCAGATTTAGCCGCCCGACGCTGGCAACGCTTACTGACCCTTGCTACCTTATTGCTACAATCTGCATTAACCCGACTAGAGAGCCGAGGCGGACATTATCGACACGATTATCCAGATAGCCACCATACTGCCTTAAGCAGTATTATTAGCAGTGTTGATAATGTTAGTGACAATGTTAGTGACAATGTTAGTGACGATGTTGATGCTACTGCTGATATTGATGCTCATATAGTTACACCAACCCATCAACCGCCAAGCAAAATAGCCACACAACCAGCGTGATAAAGAATGTTTGTGCTACAATCGCTGTTTTTTTTGAAGTCGGTTATCTCTTATGCCAAGCGCACAAAGCCTACAAAGTCTAATTACCTTAGTATTAGTATTAACCCCACTGTTTCTTGGCTTTGTGCTACCAACACATGCTACCTTATTACACTGGTCAGAAAAAATATTAGGTTATTTGGTCTATATCATTTTAACCTTAGTTGGCATTGAGCTGGCACAAGTGGCTGGCTTGAGTGAACAGGTATTCAATATTGCCTTATATGTACTGGTATTGGCAGTATTAACCATAGGCACAGGATTGGCAGGTCTGATGATATTTGACCGCCTACGCCCTTGGCACAGCAACAACAAAACACAAACACTTGCGCACCCTGTCAGCTTTCGCGGCAGCCTAATTCAAGTGGCATGCGTCGCTATCGGTTATGCCATTGGTAAGCTATTACCAGTCTATGCACCCTCTGCCATGCCACCAGAAAACAGCATGACAGCCCTACTGATGCTGCTGATATTATTGGTTGGTATCGGCTTAAAAGGCTCAGGTATTAGCTTACGAGAAGTGTTATTAAATAAACGTGGGGTGCAAACCAGTATCATCTTCACTGTATCGGTGCTGCTCAGTGGAGGAGTATTTTCATTGTTGTTTGATGAGGTCTCATTAACGCAAGGCTTGGCACTGTCATCAGGGTTTGGTTGGTATTCCCTCTCCGCCATTGTCATGACCGATGCGTATGGCGCAATTTGGGGCAGTGTGGCACTGTTTAATGATTTATTGCGTGAATTTACGGCGTTGCTATGTATTCCTATGTTTATGCGCCGCTATCCATCAGCAGCAGTGGGACTAGGTGGGGCAACCAGTTTGGATTTTACCTTGCCGATTATTCAGCAGTCAGGTGGCTTGCAAGTTGTACCATTAGCGATTAGTTTTGGTTTTATTATTAATATCTTCTCACCTGTACTTATGGTTGGATTTTCGGCATTGGGGTAATGTAAGTTATAAGTTATAGCTAATTTTATTATTTGCCGCAACCATAATTAGCTTATTTGTAATGAACTCCTTGAGAATTTTATCAAGCAACATCACATCAGAAATTTTTAATCGACTTTCTAAAAAGTTCCTTAAACTATCTTTTTTCTTAGGTCTGATTTTATCTGGCATATCCTTGATGATATGTAATGAATTGACATATAAATCATCATAATCATACTGTATGCTCGGATAATATATGTCTTTTTGACTCTGTTTAATAATCCCTTCTTTTTTTAACCACTTTATAATTAATCCAACATTACTTTCATCCTCTTGTTGTTGATATATCTTTAATCGCTGTCGAATCATATTATGTAACTCATCAATCGTCTTCACTTGATTGTTTAACACATACTGCACAATTAGTTCTAAAATCGCCTTTGAATCTACATGATAAGTTAATTGATTACTGCCATTCTCTATAGTTATCAGTCCATAATTCACCAACTTATCAAAAATACCTTCAATGATATAATTCTGCTCATCTTCATCATAATTTGTCATTTCACTGGCTAAAATATACTTTTTAATAGCAGATAATAAATTATGTTTATAAGTTGGCAAAAAAGCATTTTCTTTAATAAGCTCTGCACATACCAAGCCATAACAGTGGTGAATAAACGGCTTGCTAATGTCCTCTTTTAACTCTTTTTTAATGTCACTAATGACATCTAATGTCGGTTCACCTTCTTCTTTAATAACTTGCTGTTGAATCTTGGTGACAGCTTGTGTAGTCACATCTGTACCAATCTCATCAATCACACTAACATTATCAGGATTTGCTAAACGTATGATATTCATACCATCATAGACACTGTTTAGATGGGTCACCAACACATCATAACCACTGTCTTTTGCTAAAATACACACACTTGCTTGTTTATCAAGTTCAGATATTTTTCCCAAATAAAAACTCAGGTAAAAATCCAAAGCGTTTTTACCTGAGTTTTGCATTTTTATGATATGCACATGCTTATTGTCAAATTGTAATAAAGTTTCCACCAATTCTAAAGGCAAACTTTTTTGTTGATTGACGCCTAAAAACAACCAAATGTGGCAATTATTGACATCAACACCATCAAAGTTTTTTGGTTGAATATTTTCATAATCAATTAAAATATGCTGCATGTGTTAAATCCTTCTTCTACTATACATAGACATCTTAAGGATTTAATTGTAACTACTCAATATATGCCAATAATAAATTAATTATATATTACCAGCTAAAAGACGTAATATCGCATCAACCTCTGGCTTTTGCTCTTCCTCTTCCTTTTCCTTATCGTTATTATCCAAGGCAAAACTTACAGGGGACGATTTACTTAACTGAATTTCCACCTCATCTGTTTCATCTATTTCAATATAGCCTTCTTCTAAAAGATGGGCTAAATCAACCTTTTGACGCAACTGTTCACTAATAAAATGGCTCATGTCATCACCACGACTTAATAACAAACAGTATTGTCGCTCTCGTCCTTTTAATTTACTGTCCTCATTTAAGGCTTTGAGACCCTTAGTAGTACAGAATATTTTGCCTTGTGTAGATAACTTTCTTGGTTCACTGTTCATAAAACTGTTCATACAAACCTCGCCTATTAAGATATCATCAATATGATGTTCACTGCATAATCCTTTATACAATGTCTTTAAGATACAAAGTCTTTAAGTCATACTGATTATTCTTTTCAGTTTTAGTTTCATAAAATAAATTGATAAGAAATAAAACAACAAGTCCAAACGACATATCTATCTGATGAAATAAAGTATAAACATAATAATTTAGGCTATTTATCCACTCATATTTCTTAAACAATTTATTTTATGTACAAGTGTACATTATATTCTACCCACCACCAGCTTTCTATCCCATATTATATTTTTTTAACTATAAAAAACATTTCATTGCTAATAATCTACCGAATATCATAATCCACTTGCTTTTTTTGTAAACAAGCGCATCAATGGCTTAATCTGTCCCACCTGATACATGCCTTCACTACGTAGTTGTTGTACAGGTCGCAGTGCTGCAAACTCACCTGCAAACAGCCAGTTCATCGCCGAAAAGCTATGCATCATCAGACTATTGTGTGGACGACGTTGACGCTCGTATTGCTGTAGAGTTTGCAAGTGTCCCCAAAGACGTTTACCACTACGCTGATAATCTTGCCGTAATAAGTCATACAAAGCTACCACATCAAGCAAGCCCAAATTTAGCCCCTGCCCTGCCAGCGGATGCACGCCATGCGCCGCATCTCCGACCAATACCAAGTTCTCTTTAATATAACTTTTGGCTTGTTGTGCCGTCAGTGGGAAGCTAGCAACTGATTCAATTTGCTCAATACTACCCAGCTCATAGCCACTGGCAGCAGCCAAGTTATTAGCTATTTGCTCATCAGTAGCCGTTAGCATATCCAATGCTTGATTGCTGGGCAATGTCCATACCACTGATTGCCAATGTTGTGGATTGGCTTTATCTTCATCAGTAATATCAGCAAGTGGCAACAGTGCCAATGTTCCAGTGGGCAACATGGCTTGACGGGCAATATGTTGATGTGGCTTTTCGGTATGAATAGCGCAGCAAATGGCTGTCTGATGATAATCTAATGTATCGAGCGTAATACTGGCTTGACAACGCACAAATGAACCACGACCATCTGCCCCAACCACTAATGGTGCAGTGATTTTCTCGCCATTATCTAAGCTGATTTGATAGCCATCTTCACTACCCAACCAGTCCATAGCTGTGACTTTTTGTCCTCGTATTACCTGCAAATTCTGGCTGATTTGCGCATCTTGCATACGCTGCCAAAGTGCATACTCGATAACAATTGGCTCAACCATACTGCCAAGTAGTTGCGGCACGCCCTTAGTTTCGCCAAATTGCAGCTCACCATGACCATCTTTTTGCCATACCAGCATTTGATTGTAATCCGCTTTACGTCCTGAGTGACAGATAAGCTGCCATGCACCCACTTCTTTTAATAGCTCAATACTAGCAAGGCTAAGCGCATACACTCTGGCATCACGCTGGGTCAGCTTTTGTTGCCAATTCTCTGCTGACATCTTAGGACGTGCATCTATTAAGGTCACGCCATGTCCTGCCTGCGCAAGTTTTAGTGCCAATGCTGCCCCAACGATGCCACCACCAATAATGAGGCTATGGTCATTTTTCACTGCTTTATTTATATTTGTCATGGTTATTATCTTTATCCATTTTTTACTTATTTAGTATCAATTGTTATACAGCTTAATTAAACTATTTAAACCATGATACTAAGACTTTAATCCCATCGCATAAGTAGCGACCAACGGCTTAACATTAGGCAGCTTATCAAAGGCGATTAATGCCAGATTACGCGCAATTTTGACCGCAGGATTCGGGTTAGTAAAGCCATGCACCACCGCATCACAAAAGCGAATCACTCGCTTTTGGTCTTTTTTGCGCGCCTGCTCATAGCTTGCCAACATCGCACCATCGCCAATATCTTCACCGAGCATCACTTGCCTTGCCAGCATTTTTGCCAACGCCTCAGCATCACGCATACATAGGTTAAAACCCTGCCCTGCTACTGGGTGCAAGGTGTGGGCAGCATTACCCATAATCACACAGCGTCCGTGTATTTGCTGCTGTGCTAATACCCGAGTTAAAGGATAAGCACCCCGCTTACCTGCCCTCACAAATGTCCCTGCTCGCTGACCAAATGCCTTTTGTAATGCCTGCAAAAACAATGCTTCATCTTCAAGATAGGGCTGCTCTTCACCTTTTGCACATACCCAGACTACCGAGCGGCGATAGCCTGCTTGATGGGGCTCGTTGCCATCTCCTGCGGCATCAGTTAATGGCAATACTGCCAAAGGTCCTGCTGGGCTAAAGCGTTCAATGGCAGCATGTTGATGTGGGGTGTCGGTTTGTACCACACCGACGATGGCACATTGTTGATAATCATAGTTGGTTGTGCCAATGTCTAACAAATTGCGTACGGTTGAATCTCGCCCATCACACGCCACCAATAAATTACCCACTAAACGCTGCTCGTTGCCTGCCTCACTGTCATAAATTAACGTCACATCGGTTTGCGACTGAACAACCTCAGTGACGGTTGCCCCATCAATGATATTGATTAAAGGGCTATTTTGCACTGCCAGTAACAACTTACGCCCAAGCCATGCATTTTCCATCACCTGACCAAACGACTCGACGTTTTCCTCTTCTTTATTCAGCTTGGCATGACCAAAACTACCTTGCTCACTAATCTGCACCGAATCAATACGGCAAGCATGGCTTTGTAGCGCCTCCCATAGTCCAATCTGCTGATAAATCTGCACCGTACGTCGTGACAAAGCTGTATTACGGCAATCTAAATAATGGCTACGCTTCACATCTTCGTTGGGGCTAATACTTGGATAACGGTTTTTTTCTATCAGCGTACTGGCAATACCCTGATGCGCTAGTAACAAGGCGAAGGATAAACCCACATGCCCGCCACCAACAATCAGCACATTTTGGTCACTAATGGCATAATCCAAGACATTTGTAGTAGCGGCTGATGTTTTGTTATCACTGGATTTTATATCTGACATAGACATATCATTACTCACTTTATTAGCCCACTTGTTTATCAATAACTATTAATAATAACGATTCACGATATTGTTGGCAGTTTTATCACTGCCTATCTTTATTTGCTACATATCTTTAATATAGTCAATCTAATATAAGTTCACCACAAGGCAACCGAGTGCAGATAGTATACCCATCTAGCGAGGTTAACACCGTGGTGGATTTATAGTAGGCAGACTATAAATATATCCAATCTATCATAGCGCAGTGTTGCTATATTGTCGCATAGTAATCAAGCAGATATCACCCATACTCAAGTAACCTATACTCAAATATTATCACTTCGCCACATTAGCCCAAATAATCAGCCTTTACAAAAAACGACGTAAGTTATATCAAGCATCGCTTGAATTCTAATCACAAATAACCATAATACAAGACAGTGTGGCTCTTATACCTCACTGGTATACGTCACTGGTTTACACTAATAAATCAATTTACTTTTAACTTAACTTTTGTGATATACCCCCAAATATAACTATCTACAACAACATGAAATAACCATTGCAACCACAGCAATGTCAGCAAAAATACAAAAACATTGACATAAATGGTCACAAGCCTGTTATATGATAAAAAAGGCTCACCAACAAAAGGATATTCAATTGACTGATACCATTACTCGTAAAGTAAATCTAGACTTTTTAACTTCATCACAACTAAAAACCCTGCTGGGTGAATACAATAATCACCTTAAATATATCCAAGACCGTTTGGATATTACCATTAACCAACGTCAGCACAAATTCACCTTATCAGGTGACTTGACGGCGGTAGAGCGTGGCGAAAACATTTTAAACAAACTGGCAGATGAAGCACTGACAGCAACGCACATTACCCCAGAAGAGTTGCATTTAATCATTCAATCTAGCATGTCTCGTGTTACTGAAGCCCGTGAGGCACTAGAAGCACAACTTGCAGATAATGACAACGTAGATGGCGTAGAAGGAGTAGACGGCGAAGATAATTCGCATAACTATACACCCATTAGCCTGCGTACTCGTAAAGGTAAAATTGTGCCTCGTGGTGGTAACCAACAGCACTATGTGAAACGCATTTTAAGCTCAGATGTGTCTTTTGGTGTTGGTCCTGCGGGTACTGGTAAAACTTATCTTGCCGTTGCCTGTGCCGTTGATATGCTCGAGCGTAATGAAATCGAGCGTATCTTATTGGTACGTCCTGCGGTGGAAGCAGGTGAAAAACTGGGCTTTTTACCGGGTGATTTAACTCAAAAAATCGACCCTTATTTGCGTCCTTTATATGATGCCCTTTATGAGATGCTTGGCTTTGAAAAAGTGGGTAAACTACTTGAGCGTCAAATCATCGAAGTTGCGCCACTTGCCTATATGCGTGGTCGTACATTAAACAACTCATTTGTGATTTTGGACGAAGCGCAAAACACCACACCAGAGCAGATGAAGATGTTTTTAACTCGCTTAGGCTTTGGCTCACGAGCAGTAATTACCGGCGATATCACTCAGGTGGATTTGCCACGTGGACATAAATCTGGCTTAGCGCAAGCGCTGCAAATTTTGGGTAAGATTGAAGAGATTCACATCACCAAGTTTGACTCAAAAGATGTGGTACGTCATCAGTTAGTACAAAAAATCGTTGAAGCTTATGATGTCTTTGATGAGCAGCAAGAGGCAATCAAAGAGGCTCGCAAACAAGCTCGACTTGAAGAGCAAGCACGCAAACAAGCTGAAAATGATAAAATCTAAACCAAGCGACGCAATTTTATAATAGCCATTTGATGTAAAATGAGGTTTATGAACGCACCTTTAACGCCACAACCAACCCTTGCCATCAGCGTCAGCCACGCTGATGGCATTTGTGATGATGTGATAGCACAGTATTATACAGATAACTTTATCACCCCCATTGCCCAAACCACACTGGTCTATATCTCTGAGCTAATAAACACAGGGTTAACCCTGCCTGATTATGCAGATTTGGATAGTGAAATTTGGCAAAGCAAAGATAAAGTGTTAGATATTTATATCACCGATATGCAAGAAGGCAGACAGCTAAACTTAGATGCTCGGGGCAAAGACTACGCCACTAATATTTTATCTTATCCCAGTGATTTACCAACTTCACTCATTGAGGTCATGCCAGAATTGCCACTTGGCGAGTTAATTATTTGTCATGATGTTTTGATAACACAAGCTGACGAACAAGGCAAAACCACCGAGCAGCATTTAACTCATCTATTGGTACATGGCATTTTGCACCTACTCGGCTTTGACCATGAGCTTGGACAAACCGAGCAAGATGAAATGGAAGGCTTTGAGATTGAGATTTTGGCAAATCTTGGGCTGCCCAATCCTTATGAGTAAATGACTTATACTGTCGTTGACTCACCTATTTGTTTTGTTTGTCCTTTTGCAAATCCACAGGAGTTGCTGGCGCTACCTGTAACTGCTTTACCATATCTTCTAAGCCCACCACATGCACACTACGTTGCGGGAATGGGATTTCAATGCCTTGCTCATCTAACGCATATTTGATTTTTTCTAATAAATCACAATTGACCGACCACCAATCATTATTGGTCGTCCAGACATTCATGGTCAAATCAACCGAGCTATCTCCTAGGTTGGTCACACGAATAATCGGCTCAGGGTCTTTAAATATCAACTCATTTTCTTGAGCAATTTTTAGCATGATTTCTTTGGCAGTTTTGATGTCATCACTATAACCAATACCGACCACCACATCGACACGGCGATTGGGTATGGAGGTGAAGTTAATCACTTCGGTGGTCGATATTTTGCTATTAGGTATGATAAGTTCATGATTATTTGTAGTAATCAAGCGGGTATGTAGAATATTGATTACTTCGACAGTGCCTTTGGTATCATTAACTTCGATATAATCACCTCGGCTAAACGGGCGAAAGACAACGATGACAACACCTGCGGCAAAATTAGACAGTTGGTCTTTGAGTGAAATACCAATGGCAACGGTCGCCCCACCCAAGATTGCAACCACTGACGTTGTATTTACTCCTACTTCACTTAACGCAGCCATAGCGACAACAACCAACATGACGCCATACAAGATATTACTTAAAAAACGTGTCATGGTATCATCAAGTTGACTACGTTGCATCACTCCTTCAGCAAGCTTGACCACTTTTTCAACTATCCATTTACCAATGATAAATATAACAATAGCAATGGCTATTTTTACTGACATGTCTACAGCAAGTTTGCCATATTTCTCAAAGTCAATTAATAACATTTTTTCATTCATTGTAAATCCTTTTATTTCATCTCTATTTCTAAAACAATAAAAAGCCCTGCATTTGTATCAGGGCTTTTTATGTTTTTAGAGTATCAACAAAGTTTGTATGTTGCCATACTTTTATATGATGATTTATTAGTTAATTATTTAGGATTCACCATATCTTCTGGGGTGACCCACTCATCGAACTCAGCTTCAGTCATTAAACCAAGCTCAACCGCAACTTGTTTAAGCGTTTTGTCTTCTTTATAGGCTGTTTTGGCGATTTTCGCGGCATTTTCATAGCCCACATGGCGGTTTAGTGCGGTTACTAGCATGAGTGAGTTATGTAGATAGTGGTCGATTTTCTCTTTTACTGGCTCAATACCTGCCGCACAGTTATCATTAAAGCTGTTACACGCATCGCCAAGTAGCTTGATAGATTGCAATAAGTTATAGGCAATTACAGGTTTAAAGACGTTTAGCTCAAAGTTACCTGAAGCACCCGCCATACTGATGGTGGTGTCATTACCCATCACTTGCGCCACAACCATGGTCATCGCTTCAGACTGGGTAGGGTTGACTTTACCCGGCATGATAGAAGAGCCTGGCTCATTTTCTGGGATTTTAATCTCACCAATACCACAACGAGGGCCAGACGCTAACCAGCGGATATCATTGGCGATTTTGTTTAAGCTAGCCGCTAGTGTTTTTAATGCACCAGAAGCAAACACTTCGGCATCACGTGCTGCCAGTGCTTCAAATTTATTAGGTGCTGTGACAAATGGCAAGCCTGTTAGCTCAGCTAATTGCTCGGCTGCTTTGACGGCATAATCAGGGTGTGAGTTTAACCCTGTACCGACTGCTGTACCACCCAAAGGCAGTTGATATAAGCCTTGCAGCGCATTGTCGATACGGGTTAAGGCATGGTCAAGTTGACTGACATAACCGCTAAATTCTTGACCTAGGGTTAATGGGGTCGCATCTTGCAAGTGGGTACGACCAATTTTAACAATGCTATCAAATTCTTTGGCTTTTTTATCTAGCGTATCACGCAAAGCTTTTACCGCAGGAATAAGTAGGCTGTTGATTTGACGAGCAGCGGCAACACGAATGGCGGTTGGGAAGCTATCATTGGTAGACTGAGCATGGTTTACATGGTCATTGGGGTGGATTGGCTTGTAAGTACCACGCTCATTGCCAGCGATTTCATTGGCACGATTAGCAAGTACTTCGTTCATATTCATGTTTGACTGTGTGCCTGAGCCAGTTTGCCATACCACTAATGGGAATTGGTCAGTCAAGCCGCCATTAATAACTTCATCAGCCGCTTGTACGATAAGGTCACGCTGACTGTCTTCAATACGGCTTAGGCTGGCATTGGTAATTGCTGCCGCTTTTTTCACTAACGCCATCGCTTCAATCATCGGACGTGGCAGAGTTTCGCCGCCAATTTTAAAGTTTTCACGGCTACGCTGGGTTTGTGCGCCCCAATAAGCATCGCTAGGAACTTCCACATTACCCATGGTATCTTTTTCGGTACGAGTCGACATAATGTCTCCTTATTTTTCAGTTTTTTGTTGGTTTTGGTATGTCTTTTATTGATGCAATAAACAATACAGTTTATAAAATCGAATCAGACAGGTAAAAAACCGTTTTATGATAGCATGACTCTACTTATTTTTGTTTAATAGAGTGTTGCTAGGCGTATCAATAATCTATTTCAAATCCGTCTATACCCATATATAATAAAAACTTCAAGGATACCATGCACAGTTTTTTATCACCTACCCAAGAAGCCTTAGTCAGCAATCCACCACGGCGTATTTTTACTCGTCAGCGGCGGGCACTATCTAGCAGAGAAAGACAAGCGGCAGCCAAACATGCCAGTTTGCATTTATATAAACTAAAGCATCGCATACCTCACCATGCCAACGTAGCGATTTATTATGATGATTTTGGCGAGCTGCCGACTCAGCCAATACTTAATTGGTGCCTGTGTCTTGGATTACAGCCATTTTTACCAGTGGTTGGCAGCCGAGGCAAGCATGACAAAAAACTTATGTTTGCACCCATCTATCAGTATCATCTACGCAATATTGCCACTTATACGCATCGGCTAGGTATGCAGCAACCACAGTCACGCAAACTGATTGCTGCATCACAATTAGATATTATTTTTTGTCCATTGGTTGCTGCTGATAAGCAAGGTAATCGTATGGGTATGGGCGGTGGTTATTATGATGCCACCCTTGCCCATAGTCATCATTTTGGCTTAACAAAACCATTAAAAATCGGTTGGTGTTATGATTTTCAGGTGATAGAGCAACTTGCTCGCCAATCGTGGGACGTGCCATTAGATGCACTGATAACCCCTAGTAGGATAAGGTGGTTTTGATGCCGTCACCGCATACAAAGCATACAGTTAAAGCATATTTGGTGAAATTCACCCACAGTCCTCTACGGCTCATACTCAGCATTTTATGGTGCTTAGCGGTCGGCTGGATTATTCAATCAGGCTTTGGCTATATCCCCCATCATCTTACTAATATAAACTCACCTTCATATCCTTATCCCATAGGTTTAGTTAGTTTTTTGCTTATTATTATCAGTGTGCAAGCAGCATCGGCTATTATTTTGGACTATTTTATTCATAGCGCATGGAAGTTGCTACTGATGCTTATTCTCAATATCAGTTGTTTATTTATCGCCATGTTAATGAGTATGCACGCCGCGCCACCACTGAGCGTCTTTTCCCTTTGGCAGTTTCTATGTTTTATCGTAATGCTTCTTTTATGTCTGTATCATACGGCTATTTTTATCTATCATAAAATGCAATAAGGGTATATCGAACACTCAATATACCCTTATAACTATATCTACTATATCTTTGTATTAAATATTCATTGCTTTATGGTTTTACAACACCATCGCTGCAATCCAGCCAAAAATCAGCAGTGGAATGTTGTAATGTAAAAAGGTCGGTATCACCGTATCTTTGATATGGTCGTGTTGACCATCAATTGCTAGACCCGACGTTGGTCCCAATGTCGAATCCGATGCTGGTGAGCCTGCATCACCCAATGCCCCTGCTGTACCAATAATAGCCACGGTTGCCAAAGGTGAAAACCCAAGCGAGATACACAAAGGTACATAAATAGCGGCAATAATCGGAATGGTCGAAAATGATGAGCCAATCCCCATGGTCACCACCAAACCGATGACCAACATCACCAATGCTGCCATCGCTTTTGAACCTGCAAACATTGCTGCTGCACCATCTACCAATGGCTGAATTTGGTCAGTGGCTTTCATCACCTCAGCAAATCCTTGAGCGGTAATCATGATAAAGCCAATCATCGCCATCAACTTGATGCCTTCATTAAATACACTATCTGCTTCACGCCACTTGACCACACCCGTTGCCATAAATACGCCAAACCCAAATAACGAGCCGAGCAATAACGAATCCGTATATAGCTGCACCACAAATGCAGTCACAATCGCTGCCAATGCCACCAAAGTTTTTAGCTTACTTTGTGGCTGCGCATTATTTGCCGTTTGACTCAAACTGTCACTGGCAATCAGCTCATCATGTGCTTGCTGGTCTATGGCTAGGTTTTGATAATGACGCGGTTTACGATAACTGATAAATATTGCGGTTAATAAACCACACAGCATACCCAGTGCAGGAATTGCCATGGCGTGCATTACTGAAATATTAGCGACATCTAACCCTGCTTCACCGACATTTTTGAGCATGATTTGATTAAGATAGATATCCCCAAATCCGTATGGCAAAAACATATAGGTATTCACTAAGCCAAAAGTCATCAAACAGGCCAGCAAGCGTCTATCAACCTGCAAACGATTAAACACCAATAATAAAGGCGGAATTAATAATGGAATAAAGGCGATATGAATGGGAATGAGGTTTTGACTAAAACAGCTCATCAATATCAAACCACCAAATAATAGCCATTTGATAGAGCCACCCACACCTTGGGTTTCAATACGCCTAACCACACCTTGCGCCAAAGATTGCGGTAGACCTGAATGGGCAATTGCCACTGCAAACGCACCAAGCAGTGCGTACGACAAGGCAATCTCAGCCCCGTTTTTAATCCCTTCTTGAAAAGAACTCAAGGTGGTATCAACGCCCAGTCCACCCACCAAACCACCGACCAATGCCCCAATCAGTAAGCTTAATACCACATGCACCCGTGCCAGTGATAGCCCTAACATCACCACCACAGCAAGTAATACTGCATTTATCATCTGTTTGCCCTGCCCTATTTATAACTTGCAAATTGTCTATAACATGATTTGTAACGCTGTCTGTAAAACTAAAAATTCAATGTGCTTGCCTCATCTACTGCCAAACAACAACGCATCATTAAAATTAATTATTATGCAAAACGCAATGACACAGTAAAAATCGTTATATAATCCTTTTTACGCTTAAGTCATCATGCCAAAAGCAAACCGCATATTTTACCTGATTTTTTAACCTATTTCGTCAAACTTCTATTCTCATTGTCTTGTAATTTGATAATCAAACACCATTTATAAGGATAGACGCAATAAACAAGACCACCACTCCTATCATACGAGGGTATTTTGTTTTAATAAGGAAAAAATTATATGAGCAACTCTAAGAAGTCGACTACAGATAACGACAACTCAACACTTGAGCTTGAACAGGAAGAGAAAGCTCAACCAGAAAATGAAACCGATAGCCAGAACGCAAATGAGGTAAGTGAAGAGCTACAAGCACTTATTAATGATGCGTGGCAAAACCAAGACAAACAGGAACCTACACAGCTACCGTTGCTGGCATTGCGTGACGTCGTGGTATATCCACACATGCAAATTGCACTGTTTGTAGGGCGTGAACCTTCGGTCAAAGCAGTTGAATTGGCACAAGCCCAATACAATGACAAAGTATTGGTGGTTGCTCAAAAAGACTCATTAACCGAAGACATCAGCCAAGACAACCTTTATGAATATGGTACAGTTTGCCGTATCGTTAGCACCATGCCACACGATAGCGATGACAACTGCATCAAGGTGTTGATTGAAGGTGAATACCGTGCTCATGTTGAATCTGTACAAGACCTTGGCACCTCACTGACGGCTGACTTTAGTCGTACTGATATGAGCATGCCACTCGATGAGTCACAGCAAACCAATGCCGTCAAAACCTTGGTGAGTCTATTTGCTACCTATGCCGATGCACGCCTGCGCAATTCACGAGAGCTCACTCGTGTCGCTGAGCGTATTGATGACTTACTTGAATTGCTGTATTTTATCTCCACACGAGTGTCTATGGATTTAGATATCAAACAGCAGTTTCTTGAAATAGATGACATACCAGCGCATATCAACACCTTGACTGAGTACTTGGTAAAACAAAGCGCTGAGCAATCTATTGAGCAAGAAATTCAAGACGCTGTGCGTCAGCAAATGGAAAACAATCAGCGTGAATATTTCTTAAATGAAAAAATGAAAGCCATCAAAAATGAACTGTCTGATTTAAATGATGGTGCATTTGATGCTGATGATGATATCAGTGAGCTTGAGCAACGCCTTAAAGAAGCAGATTTACCAGATGACGTGCGCAAAAAAGCCGAGCAAGAATTTAAAAAGCTGCGCATGATGCCGCCTGCTTCTTCTGAGTCTTCTGTGGTACGTAACTACATTGAGTGGATATTAGATACCCCATGGAACACTACCAGCAAAGTTTCAATTAAGCTAGACAAAGCCAAAACCGTACTTGATGAAGACCACTATGGGCTAAAAGACGTCAAAGACCGTATTTTAGAATACTTAGCGGTACAATCTCGAGTGAAAAAACTACGTGGCCCGATTTTATGCTTGGTTGGTCCTCCGGGTGTGGGAAAAACCTCATTGGGTGAGTCCATTGCCCGTGCCACAGGGCGCAAATTTGTGCGTATGGCATTAGGTGGCGTGCGTGATGAAGCGGAAATTCGTGGTCATCGCCGTACTTATATCGGTGCCATGCCCGGTAAAATCGTACAATCTTTGGCAAAAGTCGAAGTTAAAAACCCGCTGTTTTTGCTTGATGAAATCGACAAAATGGCACAAGATTTTCGTGGTGACCCTGCTTCTGCCTTATTAGAGGTATTAGACCCCTCACAAAACAACAGCTTTAACGACCATTATCTTGATATGGACTTAGACTTATCACAAGTCATGTTCTTATGTACTGCTAACAGCATGGATATCCCGCCTGCGCTACTTGACCGTATGGAAGTGATTCGCTTGCCGGGTTATACCGAAGAAGAGAAAGTCAATATTGCGCAAAAATATCTCGTCCCCAAAGCCATCAAGCAAAACGGGCTAAAAGAAGACGAAATTGAAATCGTACCCGAAGCTTTGCACAGCATCGTGCAGCGTTATACCCGTGAAGCAGGGGTGCGTAACCTTGAGCGAGAAGTCAATAAAATCTGCCGCAAAGTGGTACGTAAATCGGTAGAAACTTATGGCGTCAAACCCTCGAAAAAAGTCAAAATTGATACAGTCGTGGTGAATGATGACAATATTGATGACTATCTTGGGGTGCATCAATATGACTTTGGTTTGGCAGAAAAAGAGCCCGAAGTGGGACGTATTACTGGACTGGCTTGGACGCAAGTGGGTGGTGAGCTGCTGACCATCGAAGCAGTCACCATGCAAGGTAAAGGTGAGTTTGTCTATACTGGCTCACTCGGTGATGTGATGAAAGAGTCTATCCGAGCTGCTATGAGCGTGGTTCGTGCGCGTGGTCAGGCACTGGGTATCGACTATGAAACCTTTAAAAACACCGATGTGCATGTGCACATGCCAGAGGGTGCTACACCAAAAGATGGACCTTCTGCGGGTATCGCTTTAACCACAGCGTTGGTGTCTGCGATGACGGGCATTGCCATTCGTCCTGATATTGCGATGACAGGTGAGGTGACTCTACGTGGTAAAGTGTTACGCATTGGCGGGCTGAAAGAAAAGCTACTGGCGGCGCATCGTGGCGGTATCAAGCATGTGCTTATTCCTGCTGCTAATGAGCGAGATTTGGTCGATATTCCTGATAATGTCACCGAAGGCTTGACCATTCAGCCAGTTGCCACCATTGACGAGGTATTAAAAGAATCATTGGTAAGTATGCCAAAGCCACTTAAACCCAGTAAGGTAGCGGTAGATACTACTAAGTCTGATAAAGCACTGCGTAGTTAATATTTATCGCTTGCTAAAATTAAAATAGCCATCAATTCACTTGATGGCTATTTTTTTATTGTCTAGGAGATAAGATAGCAACAATGCTAAAATAGCTAAAATAAAATTAATTGAGAAGACAAACATAAAAACTATGAACCCAAAAAGCTTAACCAACTATAGTAAATTCTTAAGTTATATTCTACGCCATCGTCCTGATAGTATTGGCATCACCTTAGACAGTGAAGGTTGGGCTAATATTAATGAGCTTATCAATAACACCCATCAAAGTCGCCAATTTAATCATCATCTTAGCATTGATATTATCAAAACCATCGTTGCCAATGATAATAAACAACGCTTTGCCCTATCCGATGATGAGCAATATATTCGAGCTGTACAGGGACACTCCAAACGCACCGTACAACGCAGTTATACCGCAAAACAGCCCCCTGATATTTTATATCATGGCACTGCCAGTCGCTTTTTAGAGTCTATTTTACAACAAGGATTATTGCCTAAATCTCGGCAATATGTTCATTTATCTGCTGATAAAGACACCGCCAAAAGTGTCGGTCAACGCTATGGTAAAGTGGTGATTTTACAGATTGATGCCAAACAAATGGCAGATGATGGCATCACTTTTTATCAGGCAGAAAATGGCGTATGGCTAGTAGAAAAAGTCGAACCTATTTTCTTTAAAGCTTTATAGGTTTTTTAAATTTTTGTGATTAACATAAGTATAGAAAAATCCCGCTTATCACTGCATGGTGAATAATAACTGCTGCAAAAACTCATCACATCGTTGCAACTGCTCAAGACTCACAAACTCATCTGCCTTATGCGCCTGCTCAATACTCCCCGGACCACAGATAACCGTTGCAATACCTGCATTGGTAAATTGTCCACCCTCGGTCGCATACGCCACTTTATTAACCGACTCATCATGCACCAACCCTGCCACCAACTTTTGCAACTCTGCACTTTGCGCATCTGTCATTGCAGGCACATCTTCAAGTTGATTCAGCTCAATGCCCGTATTGGAATCAACCGCTTGCATCTGCTGATTTAAAAGAGCAATTTTTTGTTTAATCGGCTCAATAATGGCATCTTGCCCCATATGTGGTAAATTACGATAATCAAAGGTAAACTCACACAGATTCGGCACGATATTAGTCGCTGTGCCACCCTGTATCGTACCCACGGACAAAGTAGAAAACGACACATCAAAATAGTGGTCACAATCATCACGTGCGCTGAGTGTCTGCGCCAACTCATCAATAAAGCCAATCAAACGACTGGCATAACTAATGGCATTGACTCCTTGCGGAGTTAGAGATGAATGTACCGACTTGCCATGTACCGAGCAACGATAAACACTGATGCCTTTATGTGCCACCACCATTTGCATCTCACTTGGCTCACCAACAATACAATATTCAGGCGTAATATCACGAGCTGCCAAATCTTTTAATATCAGCGGTGCACCCAAGCAGCCCACCTCTTCATCAAAAGATAATGCAAGGTGTAATGGCTTTTGTAGCTTTTTATCATCTGCTAACTTCACTGCCTGTGGCAATAAAGTCAATGCACAAGCAATAAAGCCTTTCATATCACAAGCACCACGCCCATATAATTTGCCGTCTCTTACCTCAGCAGTAAAGGGGTTTGATGACCATGCCTGCCCTTCTACAGGCACAACATCAGTATGACCCGACAGCACAATACCACCGTTATACTCTGCTTTGCCTTGTCTGCTAGCAGGTACAGTCACAAACAGATTGGCTTTGGTCTGTGTCTTATTATGGGTTAATATCGGCTCTAATTCTAATTGGCGACAAAATGTTGCCACTGCCTCAATTAACGCCAAATTTGACTTGCTACTAACCGTATTAAACCCAATCAAATACTGTAGCCATGCCACGCTGTCCATTGGAAAGTTTTGTCTTTCACTTTGTTCCTTGCAAGACGTGGTCATAAAAATATCCTTATCTTTATTATTAAAGCTATTAAATTATTACTTCTCATTCATTATCAACACTGATTATCAACTACTTGCTAAGTATTTATTCATTACGAAGGCAGGTTTTTATTCATCGCATCAACCACAGGAGGAATCGGTTTATTCACATGCTCCTGCTCACGCATCTGTTCACGCTCCTGTGCAACTTCTATTGCTGTTTTGGCATGTAGTGGTAAACCTGCAATCAAAGGCAACTCTTTTACATGCTTACGCTGACGCACAGACAGGCTTACAGGAACCATACGCGCAAATTCATATAGCTGCAAATAGGCTTCTTCTCCACCTTCAAACTCATCATCTGGCTCAATACGAATACTGGCAATACGACTTAAATCTGCCAGCATTTCATTTTCATCATTATTTAACGCAGTACTGGTGACGCCAAAGCCCGTCAAAAACCCACTTGACCAGTTTTTCAGTGCTAATACTCGTTCATACAAATCATGCTCATCATCGGGTACAAGGGGAGTATAAGCATAAGCATCATCTTTGTCTTTAAGCTGAAACGAGGTATCCTCTGCCTCTTCAGTTAATAGCGTTAATGCTGACTCATCTGGTTCAGATAGACTCAATTCCGAAAATAAAGTTTGCCAGCCTGCCATATCAGGTGCATGGCACACTGTCATAATACCAGTCATCAACCCATGCAACTCACTGATACTAATATCTGTCCAATCAGCAAACGCTGATGACCAGTCATTCCAGCCTGAAATATTATCATTCATTTATTTATTCCTAGTATTTCTAACTAAATTTATGTTGTCTAATTTAAGCCGTATAGTCAAATCAATACAAAACTGTTACATTGTCAGTCTCATTCACCGTACCAATTGTATACCTTCACTCAACTTTCTCGTATCAGTATTATCTTGAATTAACAATATCACTTAATAGGTACTCAAAAAGTATCTTGGTTATAATAGATACGCTAGAGAAACATACTCTTTAACATCTTAATATAGATATAATATGGGCATTTATGGCATTATTAAACACCATATTACTATCCTACTCTTCTCACAGCTTTAAAAGTAGCTATTTAATAAAAGTGACCACCCATGATTGAGAAATTAAAAACTTTAGAAAAGATTTTATTAGAGGTACGTAAAAAATATAATACGCAGCTAACCGAGCTTGAACAGCTTAAAAACAAACCTCTTAAAGAAATCAACGAGTTTAATGGTCTAAAAGCCAAACTTGATGAAACCAGTGAAGAAAATCAGGAACTTAGAGCTAATTGTAAAGAGTTACAACAAAAACTGATGGATCTTGATGAGCGTTATCAAAGCCTTGCAGAAGCCCACCATATGATTGGTGAAGAGCAAGATAAATTGCAGCAACAAGTTGAAGAACTAACCTTGTTAAATAAGAAACTACAAGACAAAAACCGTGAAGCATCTGAACATACAGAATATGCTTTAAAACAGTTAACTAAAATAGATCAGGCCAATCAATAGTACTGATTAGCTAGAATAATTATTTATTAATCACTTATTAAATAATTATCACTATCATTCATATAAGTCATACAGTTATATAAATGATAGTGAGAATCGTATTTTTATTTAAACAATAATATGCTATGGTCAAATTAAAATAGTTTAATACAGATTTAAAATTACTTCTAACTTTCAATTTAATGAATAGATAATAAGCTCAACCATTTTTTACCTTTTAATTAATATTTTTCACCTTTTACCTTTATAAAATAGGCACATTACCGATGAAAAAAGTTGATATCAGCATATCAGGCAAAACCTACTCTATAAACTGTCCAGAAGAAGAAGTTGATAAACTCAATGCAGCTTCTGATTATGTCAATGATTTTATTCAAAACCTACATCAACAAGCACCAAAACTTAGTCATGAAAATTTATTGGTGTTATGTTGTCTAAATCTTTACGAAAAAATTCATACACAAGAAAACTTAGATAAATCATCCGCTATGGATAATAAGCAAACTGAAGAATTACTAGATAAAATCATTAATGATGCCAACTCTATGCTCTAATCAATCACATACTACTCATGCTATTAAAAAAAATTAAAAGTAATAGCAAGCTGTTGCATTATGATAAATAAGTTTATTAGAATCTATTTATGACTGGTATTCTTCTCCTGCATGAAAGCGAGCTTGATGCTCAGCATTGCAAAAAAACCACTCATTTTGTATAGATTCACTCGCTGTTAATGTCGCTGTTGGATTGGCTAAGGCAGATTTTGAATCTATGAAATCTGTCTGTGACTGCTCATCAGGCGAGTACATCGATACTTGCTGATTTTTCTTCTCTACATTTTCTATTTCTACATTTTTTTTCTCTACAATGCCTCGATATTGTGCCAATTCATGCCCACAAAAATTACAAATACGTGGTGTGGTGATATCTCCTTCTTTTGGAAAAAAAGCTTTGGGCGGCTTTGGATACATGAATTTAAAAAGAATCCACATGACAATCCATATCACTAATAAGGTGCTAATAAGAGCAAAAATCATAACAGCTTATCCAAATATTAAGTAACAGTTTTTATTTGCTTCAATGATAACAAAACCGCAGTTACATTCACTGCCAGTACCCAGTCTAGTGTATCTGTTTGGCATGCTTTTGCAAAGATATAAGGGCTTGCTGATAAGTATCATTGTCTGTATCTAGTGCACTTAACCGACCATAACGTAGTTGCCGATAGTCTTTTTTAACCAACATCACCGCATTTTTTGCCTCTGGCGTATCTGCTACTTCAATAAGGCGTGATAACCAATCTAGTAACCCTTCGCTGGGCTGCTGTGCCAATTGTGGGTCTATTTTTGCCACCCGCTGTGATAACTTGACTAAGGGTAAATCAGCAGGGTGCCAAATTTTACGACGACGATACCAAATAGCTGTCACAATTAACGCAATGATAATGACCAATCCTGCGACCAGCCATAGTATTTGCTGCATCATATTGGCGATATTAAACCAACGTAATAACGCATTACTTTGTTTGTCTTGGTCATAACCCACCACATCACGCTGCCAATAATAGCTTGCCTGATCTGATAAACGGCGTAGAGTTTGTAACATGCGAAATTGTCGATAATTTAGCTGAGCCGCAGCACCTGTACCAAACATATCTGCGCCTTGCTGGGATGTCAATGCATTCATGCCTTGCTCGATGCGGTTTGGAGCAACAAATGCCGTTGGATCAACCCGAACCCAACCTTGTCCTTTAAGCCACACCTCACTCCAAGCATGTGCATCCATTTGCCGCACTTCCCAACTTTGTCCATCACGCCCCAACTCACCACCTTGATAACCAGCAACCACTCGAGCAGGTATACCAGCTGCACGCATCAAGTAAGTAAAGCTTGATGCATAATGCTCACAAAATCCTGCCTTAGTACCAAATAAAAACTCATCAATACGGTTTTTATTGAGCGGTGGCGGTGAGAGTGTATAACGAAACTCTGTACTACCAATCCAATTACGAATGGCATTAATATAACGCTGAGGATCTTTACCTGCTTTAGAAAATTCTTGCTGAGCCCAAGCTCTGGCTTGTGTATTACCTTGACTGGGAATATGCAAATTAGCTGCTCGCTCTTGCTGAGATAACTGCAACCCAATACGCATATCAGGATACCGTTGCACACGATATCGTATCTGCTGTATAACAGGCTGCCGAGCACGTAAAGTAAAGTTTGAAGTAATAAAAGTACCTGCCTGATCAGGATAGGGATAATCTAATCCATATAACCAGTTACGCTGTGTTGGTTGTAATATAACTTGGTAACTGCTCGGATTTTGCTGCTGTGTCATTGGTATGCTTTGCCATGCCATTTGCATCCAATTGGGCATATCCCCTGAATACCAAATACGCTGATTGGGATTGGGTGTCCATGTTACCCCATCAAAATCACTAAACACCAATCCCCGCCAGTACATCTGTGATTGTGACGGTCTGGCTTCCACAAACTCAGCCCGAAATGCAAGCTCAGTTGACTGACTCAAATTTGCAAAATCACCTGGTGACATGCTATCACTCACACCAGTCGTCGCCTGTTGTCCAGAAAGCTGTAGTGACCATAATGGGGGCAAGCGTGGAAAAAATATAAACAATATAATCAACAACGGTACTGCTTGCCCTGATAATAATAGTAAGCTACGCAAACGCCCACTACCCAGATTATTACCATCATCATTTAAACTGATAAAAGCAAAAAGCAGTATCAATACACCAATGATTACCTCAATGGTTGTCAATAGCCCTTGATCAAACAAAAATAAGGCAGCTAATACAAAAAATGATAAATTTAGCACCACATAAGCATCACGACGCTTATATAACTCCCAAAGCTTACTAATCAAACACAACAGCAAAAAAGCCACCGCAACATCAACACCGAACGCGGTTTGATAAGTCAGCCATAAACCTGCAACCCCAGCAATAAACCCGACTATTTGAATAAACTGGTAAAGCCGTTTTTTTGCCCAACGCTGTGCTTTTACTTTTGGTAATTGCGCCACAATGGTGAGCATAGCATAAACAATCAACCAAACTGGCAAGTGACTGACATGTGGCAAAACAACTATTAATTGGGCAATGAGTATCCAATAATAAGCAGGTAATCCTATTAGCTTTTGCCACCAATGTCTGGGCTGCAAAGCATCTAACCTATCTAAAGGTGCGTGTATATATCCTTGGGCCAATTGTTCAAAGCTGTCACTTGGCAGCTGAACACTTGCCGATACAGTTGATGTATTCTGCTCAGATACGCTTACTGATGGTTTTTGATAAAATAAACTCATGGTAATTTTGCCAACCTTAGTAAGCATGCCTGCATATAAGCATCGCCTTGACCAATGACTAAATCAGAAGTGAGTTTTTCATTTGGCAGTCGCAACATAAATGGCTCTTGTGTCTCCCCTAGTTTTTTGACTGCATAAGCCAGCATAGATAGCTTAGTTTCATGATCACTGGCAGGCATATTTGCATAGTCAAGTACCAATTCTTTCCCCACCGTATCAGCAAATTGCTTAGTCAGCATACCTTGTCCTCGTGCCACATGCGCCCAAGATACTCGTGCCAACGACTCACCTGCCACATACTCCTCTAGCGTATCAAAATCATTTTGTCCCTTTCTACTATGCACACTCCAATCGCTGTCTTCTTCACTGGTGTCAACATTGGCATGTTGCCAATCAAACTCTATGGGTTTGGGAGCTACCCAAGCAGGGCGAGCAAAATAAACATAAGACCATGCACGCATGATACCCAAAGGATATACACTACTCACAATCAATCTGGGCAGTTGTAAACGTCCACGTTTGTCGGCTATCAATGGCAGCCGCACCAAAACCTTCTCTTGCACACTGGCAAGCGTGTGTGTGTGTTCTAATCCTAACTGTGCTAATTGCTGCTGCTTATTGGCATTATCTGGCGTTATCTTATTATGAATTTCATTCTTATAATCAAAATGAAGTTGTACTTGACGAGATGGTTTGGATTTATCATTTTCAATCTCTATGGTTACCCATATTGGTTCACCCACTGCCGCCATTTGAATATCACGCAAGTTTATTTTTAGTCCTGACACATGTGCAAAAGTAAGATGCAGACTAATGACCCAAATACTGGCTAAATAAAAACACAATCCCAACACCAAATTATTAGCATAATTCACCCCTAAGATAAAAGTAATGACCAGTAATAAAGCGTACAACATGCCTTCACGACTAAAAAATATATACACATTACGTAAAGTTAAAGTTGCTGAGTCTGAACGTGGCGCACGATTTGCAAAAAAACGCTGCACACGCGGCGTAATCTGCTGACGAATGGGAGAAAAAATGGAGGATAATAAAGACATAGTCATGTCACAAGTTATTGAATATTGGCAAAATAAATATTGCTAGAACAGATAATTTCATCAGATTTATATCAATACAGGTGTGGTCGCTAATACTTGTTGTGCTAACGTCTTTTGGTTCTGCGCCCCCAACTGATTAAATGGAATGAATCGTTGTCCCAATCGATGATCTGCCACTGCTGCAAATATCGCCTGTACATCCTCAGGTGTTACCTCATCGTGTGCTGATACATAGGCATGTGCCTGTGCAGCATGTTTCACTGCCAACACCGCCCGAGGTGAAAGACCATGATAATCTGGGCTTTCACGAGTCATCTGTACTAGCCTTAAAATATAATCAATCACCACATCAGCGACATATATCTGTTTTACCGCTTGCTGTGCCAAAATGACCTCATCACTATTCATCACTGCTGACAAATCTTGCAACATATCCCGTCTATCTTCACCTGCCAACAAAGCCCGTTCAGCAGTTGCAGACGGATAACCCAGTGACAAGCACATCAAAAAGCGATCTAACTGCGACTCAGGCAATGGATAAACGCCCGCCTGCTGAGTGGGGTTTTGGGTAGCAATCACAAAAAATGGGGCTGGTAGCTCATACGTCTGACTATCATGAGTCACTTGACGCTCTTCCATTGCCTCAAGTAGCGCACTTTGTGTCTTCGGGCTGGAGCGATTGATTTCATCTGCCAATAAAAGCTGAGTAAATATTGGGCCTTGGCGAAACTCAAACCGATGCTCAGCTTGATGGTATAGACTCATCCCCAAAATATCAGCAGGCAGCATATCATTAGTAAACTGTACTCGATTAAAATCCAAACCCAGCAGATTGGCTAAACCATGTGCCAATGTCGTTTTTCCCATTCCTGGCAAATCTTGTAATAGCAAATGCCCATTGGCAAGCACACAAGATAACGCAAGTTTGGTCACTTGCGGCTTATCAAGAATGATTTCATTAAGTTTAAAAAGTAGTTGTTGAATTTTATTAGAAATATGAGCAGTATTTACCACATGATCACGTATAGAGTTTGGCATAATTAGTTATAGTGTGTCTGTTATATAAAAGGGAAGGAGGAATCAATAATATTGTAAAAAATGATGTCTATTAAGGCATTATATTATAAGTAAGCCTTTGATTTTTAGTTATTTTACTATGCTATATTGATATGCCTAATCAAGGCTAAGTTTTAATCCAAATTTGAGCTGATATATCAGCAAGCATTACTTACCTCAGCGACTTAGTCTTTGACTTGGTCTCTGACTTGGCCTCTATTGTGGCGGCATTATTGGTGCATCAACAGGATTATCCAACTGCTGTAAATCTGTCGAAGTTGTTTCTTGGTCAACTGTACTACCTGCATCTGCTCTTAACGTAGATAGATAAGCAATAATATCGGCACGTTCATTGGCGTCTGGCACACCATCAGTACGCATTCGATTTCCAGGTAATGCTTGTTGTGCATCTTTTAAATAGGTATCTAGAGTTTTTTCATCCCATACCCATCCAGAATTTATCATCACCTCACTATATTTATAGTCCTTTAATGACGCTGCTGGTGCACCATAAATTCGTAGTAGCTGAGGCCCTTTTTCATTTGAGCCAGGTGTCAGTTTATGACATTTATCGCATAAATCATGATAAAGCTGCTTACCATTATCAATATTTGCCGTGGTTAATGGCGGTAGGGTTACAGGCGCTCTTTGATCAGGTGGCTGACGCTCACAACCTGATACTCCAGCACTTACTATCAACAACATACTGCTACTGATTGCAACTGTGATACGAGTGAGGTGCATACAAAATTTCTGACAATCCATTACTATCTACTTATTTTTTTCACTTCATAAAACAGTCATATAGTCTGCATCATAACATTTACCCTCACTTATGTAAGCTATAGCTTAGTAACTTACGTAACAGTTACGCACATATATCCTTCACAATTTTGTTATTTTAAAGAGAGCGTATCGTATCTCGACACCATTAAAATCAGTAAATTATCTATACACTATTAATTTTCATTTCATATATAAATATTTATTTATATATATATCTATATACCAAAAATTATACCAACAATAATCCTAACCGCCTTGTACCACAGTCATGTGCTCAGCCGGCTCTTGTAAATAATACCCTTGTAGATAACGAGCACCCACACTCCAAGCAGCAGACATGACCGCTGCATCCTCAATATATGGCATCAACACAGAAGTATTATGTTCATTGGCAGTATTAATTAAGGTTTTAATTGTTTCAATATTCGTCACTTGACTCAAATCTTTTACATAGTTACGTGCCAAACGTACCATAGTGGGCGTAACAAATTCCATCACAGCCACAGTTTTTGCTGTTGAACCAAAATGATGTATTCCCACACGACAACCAACCTGTTTTAAGGCGATAAACTGTTTTTTTGCCAAGGTCATGTGTTCGACCAACTCTTTTTCATTAAACTGTACTGTCAAGGCATTTGGCTCACCACCCACTGCATTAATGAGCTGGCTTACCATCCCTGATAACTTTTTATTGGCTAACGAATCACTGGTCAACTGCACTAAAATTCTAGTATCTGCTGCTTCTTTACGCACCATATTTAGCTGTTTACAAGCATTAATCAATACCCAACGATCTATTTTTTCCATTAAATCGTAACGTTTTGCCACAGGGAAGAACTGATCAGGTGTCATCATCGTGCCATCAGCAAGTGGCAAGCGCAAATATACCTCAAAGAAATTGCTTGAATCTGTCTCAATATCATAAATGGGCTGAAACATAAGCTTAAACTGATTTTTACTCAGAGCATTTTGCAAATACTCTACCAATGCCGCCTCATCTTCTTTGGCATGTTGGCTTGGATCATAAAATCGAACAATATTACCTTCATTTTTACTATCTACAAAGGCTTGTTTCGCTGTTTCCATAACACGATCAACAATGGCGACCATATCAGGAGATGTTTCATCAATTGCAACCGCACCAATGGTCAAAGTTGTCGTCACTGTACGCGTACCCACCTCAATCAACATTTTACTGACAGTTTGGCGTACCTGTTCCACATGCTGTAATAAGGATTCAGTTTCCATACCTGTTTGCAAAATCGCAAAATCATTACCATTAAAACGGCTGACAGTACCCTCTGGAAAAGACTTCTCTAGCACACTGGCGACTTGTTTGACAGTCTCATCCACACCCTGAAGCCCAAGATCAGAGTTAATCTTACCAATATTATCAAGATGCACATACAAAATAGCCCCCGTTGTTGACCCTGACTTTGCCGCCTCATAAGCCTTAGCCAATTGCAACTCAAACCCTTTACGGTTAAGTAATCCCGTTAAGCTATCTATACGTTCAGCTTCAGCCAAAGCCTTAGCCATCTCTTCAGTATTGGCACTGTCGTTTTGTTGAATAATGATCTGAGTCACTGGCTCACCATCAAAGGTAGCCGCTGCTAACTGAAGCGTAGACTCAAATGTACTGCCATCTTTACGTTTACTCTCAAAGCTAAACTCGACCTCATCACGATTGCCTTTATCAAAACGCTTTAAAAACTGCTTAAAAGCACTGACATTTTCACCCCCTGCAATCAAATCTATCACAGGAAAACCCATCAACTCCTCAGTACTACTAAAACCAAATAAATCTAAATAGGTATCATTAGCAAATATATGTATGCCTTGATCAAGATATGCCACCGCACTTTTAGAGTTTTTAATAAGGATACTGGCACGCTGCTCAGCTTCTGATAATATATGATTAAGCTCTGCAATTTTACGTCGGGATTGTAGATTCTCATGCAGTATACGAATGGCTAACACTACCTGTGTCTCATTATCAGCCAATATCGCCTTCACCATCTTACCATCTATGATCGCTGGCAACCCATCCTCATTACGTCCTGAGGTTGCTACTTCCTCACTCATCAAACATATCACAGGCAGATCTATATTTTGCTCTTGGATAATACCCACCACATCGGTAAACCCCATGTCATAGGCAGTACCATAAACTAAGACATCCCAAGGTTGCCGCAACAGTTTAATTAACTCTTGTTTATCATCCAAAAATCCTAAGTTTACCTCTTTATAATAATAGGATAATAAAGAGACAATACGCTCAGCATATATCTGGTTGTCATCAACCACTAATAAATTTAATGTACTTTTTTCAGCCATGGTATACCTTTATTTTTGTAACAAAAGACTGTAAGAATTGGACCAATGCGGTGTGATATAAACCATCAATATATTGAACAATATCAAAATCTATATTGAACATGTTGCTAACAATAATATTATTACACTAATGTTAGCACATTGTTTTTTAAAGTAGTTACCACTGACGACCATTAATATACCTTATATAGATTTACAGGTGTCTTAAAAAGACGATGTGGTTCTTCTCGCACCAACTTAGGCACAAGATAGCCTGGCATAGCTGCAAGCATTTGCCAATACAACTCAACTGCTTTTTTCTCTGTTAGGTCAAAATGTGCTGCCCCTGCCACTTTATCAAGTACATGCAAATAATACGGCAACACACCAACTGCAAACAATCGCTGACTTAAAGCAACTTGTGCACTTACACTATCATTAACCCCTTGTAATAACACTGTTTGATTTAGCAAAGTAATACCTGCCTGCTTAGCCTGACTAATATAATACTCTGTATGTTTATCAATTTCATTGGCATGATTGCAATGTAATACCATAACAATCTGACAACGACTTTGGGTAAGATAATCTAATAATACCCTATCCAAACGCTCTGGAATGACAATGGGTAAGCGTGTATGTAAACGAATCGTCGTAATCTGTGCCAAATCTTCAAATACTTGTAACTGCTGAATCAAACGTCGATTAGAGACGCTCAATGGATCACCACCGCTTAAAATGACTTCATTAATTTCAGGATGTGACTCAATATAATATTTTATCGCAGGTATTTGCTGAGAAGAAGGTAGATTACTTTGATAATCAAAATGTTGACGAAAACAATAACGACAATGAATGGCGCAAGCCCCAGTAACAGTGATTAATACCCGTGATTGATACTTATGTAAAAGTCCTTGAATCGGATTATGTATATTTTCTGCTAATGGATCTGCCACATAACCTGTCACCGAGCTTAACTCTGCTCGCTGTGGTAATACTTGTAACAAAAGTGGATCATTGGCATCCCCCATACACATTTTATTAACAAAAGCGCGAGGAACTCTTAAAGGGAAATTTTTGGGGACATATAAACTAGGCTTAAGCTCAGTTAACTGTAAAATCTCTAATAATTCATCTAAATCATTGATTGTATCTGCTAACTGCGTCTGCCAACTGGTTTCAGTATGTGAATGAACAGGCAAACGGTGTTTTGCTAGGTTTTTTTGTGCAGATAAATGGTTTATCATGAGCAACCTTTATAAAGAGATTTCTATCGGCTAAAACAGGATATAATATCACTTTCAACACCTCAAAGACTAACATAAAAGTAGGAGCATATCGTGGCAAGTTACTCAACCAACGAATTTAAAGCAGGCTTAAAAGTAATGTTAGATGGCAATCCTTGCGCCATCATCGAAAATGAATTTGTCAAACCTGGCAAAGGACAAGCATTTAACAGAGTTAAATTACGTAACCTTCGCACAGGTAAAGTACTAGAGCAAACCTTTAAATCAGGCGATAGCCTTGAAGGTGCTGATGTTTTGGATACAGAAATGAACTATTTATACAACGATGGTGAGTTTTGGCATTTTATGCACCCTGAAACATTTGAACAACTACAAGCAGATAAAACAGCCATGGGAGATGCAGCGCAATGGCTCAAAGAAAATAGCAACGCCCTTTGCACCATTACCTTATTTAATGGTGTGCCTTTATCTGTTACCCCTCCCAATTTTGTTGAGCTAGAAATTATTGAGACAGATCCAGGTGTGCGTGGTGATACTTCTGGTGGTGGTGGTAAACCTGCAAAACTAGAAACGGGTGCTGTTGTACGTGTACCTCTATTTGTGCAACAAAATGAAGTTGTACGTGTTGACACGCGTACAGGGGATTACCAAACTCGTGTCAGTTAAGGTCTGCTGAACATTTATCCTTGTAGGAAAAATTGGGATATTTATTTTAACAAGCAGTGTCTTAATCAAGTCAATGAACGTTGGTAATATCAGGATATTAACCAGTTTATTAACGTAGAGTGAGGCAAATTTAGCCAATTTTTACACAAAAGTAAAATAAGCTGTATCCCTTGTAAATACTAACTTGACGGGGTGAGTGTTCAAAGAATAGTAAAACAGATACAAGGCAACTGATTATAGATATAGTCAGCGCAATTGATAACTGTTATGGTATTTAGTAGTTGTTTGACTATATCACCATACATAAAAATAGCGACTCTATCAGTCGCTATTTTTTTTAATCAATTTAACACATTTAAGTTAGCATCTAAGCTATTATTTAGATGCTTTTTACTTAGCTTAACTTTTCTCTAAACTCTAATACCTGCTCTGGTACAGCGTCTCTAGCAATTTCAGTGAATGCCACACCTGATACTTCTGAGCTATTATCACCCGTCGTCCAATATTCTGTATCTAATACAGGGATAGTAACATCAGGATTGGTAAATATCACTTCATTGTCACGACGTACCCCAACAGGCCATAGATAATGCTCTGCCATATTATTAATTGGCTGATAAGCTTCTTTGGCAACCTCTCCAGCACGCTCATCAAATATCAAACCAGCAATACCCGCATCTTTAAAAGCACGTAGCCAATCTGCACAGTATATAGCTGCATTTTCAGCAGCATCATTATCAAATTCATGTTCAGCATCAGGCTGAGCTGCTTGCGCTGTTAAATATAATAGCTGCAAAGGTGAAGGCATCTGCACAAGCACAGGGACACGTTGAGTTTTTACTGTAGAGGTTACTAATGAGCCAGCAGCAGCTTTAAAATCTTCATTACCCATAAAAGTTCTTAAGGCATATCCTGCTCGTTTTTTCTCACCCATAGCGGCTGTTAATTTACTATTATCAGCAAGTTCTTGCTCAATCATCTTGTCGATAGAAATAACGGATACTTGTGGTTTTAAAAGTGCGGCTGTTTGACCGAGGTGATTTGCATAAGCGGTGGCATCATGCCAAGGGATGGCTTTTCCTTGTAACAATACTCTTTGTGCATAATCCTCAGCATTCATTATTAATTGAGAACTGCCATTTTCTGAGTTTGATCCTTCAAGTATTGATTTTAATCTATCTGGCATAATAATTTCCTTTTATTAAATATGTGATTAAATATGCTATTTATCCTAAATAGCAAAAACTGCATCTAACATATGTTAGTCTGACTAATATTAGCACCCCTATTGTAATAGCTTTATCCAAAGTATGAAACTTTTTTTTCAAGATATAACAATAGACATTCTAAATTTTATCAGTGCTTAAACGCATAATTGGGGTTTGACCATATAAGCCAAACCCCAACTTACTACTAGTAAACAATAGTCACTTAAAGTTAACTTAAGTGCTATTAATCTAAGATTAGGTCAAATGCTCAACTTCAAGACCCAAATCGTTCTCTAACTCACGAACGCGTGCTTCAAGCTCTTCAATTTTCAACACATGACGGTTAGGGATAGTAACTAATGGAAGCTCTTTTAGTTTACCACGAACTCGCTTAGGCTTGTTATCTTCCCAAATAGTGGCATAAAGCTCTTCATCTTCGCCTTGTCCCCAAGAACCATAGTAGAATAAATTCTCTGGTGGCGCTTCTTTAACATGCTTTTCCATAAACTCTGCGTAAGGAACACCACGCTCAAGACGTGCTTTTCTCTCTTCATCACGCAAACGCTCGGTTGCTTCTTTGTCTACAACGAAGGTTTCTTCGTCCCAAACTACTTTGTAAATTCTGTCTGCAGTCAAGGCAGAAATACGATTTAGTTGTAGATCATCCATCACAAGCTCCGGATCACGCTCTAGCACATCACCGTAACCACCACCTGAGCCTTGAGAAATCATATACAGCTCGCCTTCTTGACAACGGTCAAATTGCAATCCCATATGATAGGATAGATATTTACCGTCTTTGAATGGACGCTCATTCATGATGCGCTCAATTGACAAGTTAAACTGTGTTGGATCATTTTTGATGATTTCGTAGATATTAATGCCTTTCACCATGGTTAATGGATAAGTTGGGCAACCATAGCCACCAAACATACCACCAACACTAGAGAATTTCGCACCTGACGTTACGGTCATAAAACCCCACTCTGGTGTGTTACGAGCAGCAACAATCATCTCATAACCCATACCACCACGGAACTTACCAAAACCTTGGTTATCACGAACCAGACGCTTAGAAACTAACTGCAAGAATGGTACTTCTTCTTCCATTACTTCTTGCTCACCAGTATCTGCCATCGCACAGAATAATGGTGCAACCGCATCTTCACCATCTTTAAAGGCTTTTGCACCACCACCCATACCGTTTAAGTCGGCACAAAGGTTACCCACTTGCTCACCATGTTGTGTTTCACCACCCCATAGGAAGTCATTAATTTGGTTAAACCATGGTGCAATAACGTTGGCATATTTGTTAGGCATTGAGAACTGTAGTTTCGCATAAGCCGCTTGCAATGCAGTAAATCCACGGAATGATGCCTGTAAGTTCTGACCAGTTGGTGCATCGTAGCTACAGTCTGCCCATGTTCCTTCATCACTGATGAACTCAATGGGTGATAAAGCTCCTGTAGAGCGAGGTAAATCTGGCCACCAGTAAGACAATACGGCTTGTGCAAAGAATGCTTTAGTCGATGCTAATGGTGAGTTAATCGCACGGTTAAGGATCTCAGGACCTGTACCACGCAAGTCACAGACCATGGTGTCACCTTTAACCGTAATCTTACAAGCGAACTTAATTAAGATATTCTCTTTTAAAGTTGAGTCAACGAACTGGTTAACAGTCACTGTACCGTCTGGCATGGCGTCAATACGGCGACGTACTTCTTCTTCCACATCCTCAACGGTCATACGAATCGCGCCAACGAAAGCATCTAAACCATGCTCTTCAATAGAACGGTCAACGATTTCCATTACACGACGTACTGCACCCATTTTCACTTTGATGTCCGCAAGCATCAATTTAGGATCACGAGTAGAATGCTGTAAGAAAGTCAGCAAGTCACGACGTACTCTGCCGCGCTCTACAATTTTCATTGGTGAACCACGTAGACCATCATCAAATGGCGTTTCTGATCCAGAAGGCATACCACCTGGCTCACAAGCACCGTTTTCACCTTCGTGAATGGTCGCACCGACCCATGCTACTACTTCACCATCACGGATAACCGGAGTTAATAGTGATTGGTCAGTATTATGCACACAACCAAAGCGAGCATCATTATGGAAGAAACCATCACCTGGATTAATACCAACGGTAGGCTCATCTTTCCAGTATTTCATGATATAGCGGATTGGGTGATGAAGTACCGCTGAGAATGCAATTACACCACGGTTTGACATATAGCAAACGTCACCTTGGGCAGTATAAACGGCAACTGATAAGTCAGCCCATTTAGCACCTGGTGCCGCACCCATACTTTCACACATCTCAAACGCTTCATCAAGCGAACCAACTAAACGGCGGCGGATACGATCATAAAGAATCGGATCACTACCTTTAGCAATAACTTCTTCTTCTAATGCAGAACGCTCTGAGATAGAGTGGTGACGCATAATTTCTGGATCAGGACCCAAAAACAACGTCGTTTCGTTCATAAAATCTTCGACCCATGCTTTTTCTTCAGCGGTCAATTCGCGTTTTGGACTATTTACATCTGTAGTCATAGTAATCTCCCTATTGTTTTTTCGCGCCACCTTGGGTAGCTTTGTCCTTTAACAACCATACCGCACCTTGAGGTGTAGGCTCAATACGCCAGTTTCTCTCGATTAGATAGGTGGTACTTTCCGTAGTAATAATAGCAGGTCCATGTACCACATATTTTTCACTTAATGCAGTGGCATCATAAACAGGTGTCTCAACTGGATCATCTTCACCAACGAAGTGAGCAGTACGATGTGATACTGGTGTTGGCTCAGTACGCTCTCCAGCATACTCTAAGTCATCAAAACGTACAACTTCACCATCAATATATGAAGCAACACGGATGGTTTGTACACGTACACCAGCTTCTGGTGCTTCAATACCTTTACCATAACGATCAGCATAGATATCAGAGAATGTACGAATGACATGTAAAACATCACCGACATTTTCAATACGATTGATATCTAAGGCAACAGATGTCGTAACACGCTGGTTACCATAACGCATATCAAGCTCTAGGCCATGTTCTACTTTTTCAGGATCGTAACCTTGGCGAATCAAGTCTTCACGACCTTTCTTCTCAAGCTCTTCAACATAACCATTAAAGCGATCATATTCATCAAACAGGTTACGTGAAAGTGGCTCATATAATACTACATAAGCACTACGCTCATGAATATGTAGTGGCTTCATATTACCAGCACCTAGAGCTGAGAATACAGAGGCAAATGGAGGGAATAAGATTTTTGAAATCCCTGCTTGGTTAGCAATACCACAAGCATGCAATGGTCCATTACCACCATAAGCAACCATAGTAAAGTCTTCAACAACTCCACCGTTACTTCTTAGCTCCATTTCGATACCAATTGCCATTTGCTCATCAACGGTACGTTTAATGATTTTAGCCACTTCGATGACTTCTAAATCAAGTTCATCACACAACTGATCTTCAATCACAAAACTAGAACGCTTAGGATTTAGCTTAATGAAACCATTGGCATAGTTATCTGGATCTAAATAACCAAGTAATAAGTCAGCATCAGTTACAGTTGGATACAAACCACCACGGTCATAACAAGCAGGACCAGGATCAGAACCAGCAGATTCAGGACCAATCTTCACAGATTTATGAATACGGTCAAAACTAGCGATAGAACCACCACCAGCACCTAATGTATTTAGGTGAATCATAGGTACACAAACTAACCAACGTCCAATAACTGGGTGGAAGTCATAGTGCTTAACACCACCTTCAGGTACCAAACCGATATCAAATGATGTACCACCCATATCCATGGTTACAACATCACCAATACCCGTACTTTCTGATAAATGTTGTGCACCACCAACACCTGCAATAGGTCCTGAGTGAATGGTTTGTAGCGCATCAGTCGAGTTAGACTGCGCCATACCACCAGAGTTATGTACTACTAGCATTGGTTTTTCATAACCTGAGTTACGTAAGTTGCTAGATAGTTGGTTTAAGGCGTTAAACATAATAGCATGTAAGAAGGCATCAATAATTGCCGTTTTTGCACGTACATACTCACCTTTACGACCTGATACTTGACTACTTAAAATCACAGGTAATGAACCAAGTTCATGTGCTGGATATTCTTCTAAAATAGTCTCTAGTACTAGCTGCTCATGCTCTGGGTTTTCTGTAGAGTTAACTAAAGCAACAACGATAGCTTCAGCACCTTCGCCAATAAGCTCACGTACTTGCTCACGTACGTCTTCTTTTTGTAAGGGTACAAGTACTTCACCAACTGTATCAATACGCTCTCTGATTGAACGCACCATGTTACGAGGTACGATTGGCTCAGGACGCTCAGCATCTGCCATATCACCCTGTTTGATTGGATCTAGACCTTCACCATAACCTTTTGAGCGTGAGATATGGATTGTATCTTCAAAACCATGAGTAACAATGGCAGCGACTCGAGGACCTTTACCCTCAATCAAAGCATTAGTACCTAAGGTTGTTGCATAACGTACTGAATCGACTTCTTTTAATACTTGCTCACGTGTTAAACCTGCTCGTTTACAAGCATTATCAAGTGCCGCATTAAAGCCTAAAGCTAGGTTGTGATGAGTTGTGAGTGCTTTTGACTCGATGTATAAATCATCCCATGAGAAAAAACAATCGGTGAAAGTACCGCCAATATCAACTGATATTCTTTTCATAATATTCTCCCCCGTCCTTATTCTTGTGGTTTCTGTGGTGCACGGTGGTGACCATGACCATGATGACGACATCCTTCACGCAAATCTACTTGTGCGTTTTCACCTGGACCATAATTAACGACTTCTTCTGGATCTTCGCCAATTTCTTCCCAACGGCGACGTAAGTCATCAATGTCCCAAAGCATATCAATGCAAGGTGGATGTCCTGGTGGCACATATTCAGTTTCGATTTGTGTACCACAACCAGGGCAGTAATATTCATAAATACGGCAGTAATTTGGATCAGGTGAGAATGTATATTTATACAACTTCGGATCAATTACAGGGGGGTGAATTTCTTCTGGATTGCGATCGTATACCAAAGTACCTTCCTTATAGGTACCACGAGCATCACCAAAATCATGCTCACATACACGACATACCCAACGCTCGCTGTCTAAATCGATCAGCAAATACTCGGTCATTGGAACTCTCATTGAACTTTTCCTTGTATTAGTTTTATTTCCTACGTTTTCCTTGAAGCAAAGAAGACTCATCAATATTAAGTTTTATTTTTACTCACTACTTATGAGCCTTATTGCTAAGGTTTGTCTATTAAGCATTATCGCTAAGGATTAGATCACCTGCATCTGAAACCACGAAGCTCCAACCTTCAGTAACACGTGCGGTAAAGAATGGACCTTCAACAATAGCTGGACCTTGTGCCGCTGCATTGGCAGGCTGATCATCCAATACATACACTGGAACATCTTCTTCAGCGATATTTTGATCTGTTTTGCGTAATATTTTACGACTACCAGAGGCTTTAGCTTCTACGCTGCTGTTGCTATCTGGCAAAGTTGCTGTGATTGTTGGGTGTGCTAGAGCATAGCTGGCTTCTAGTACCAAAATCCGTCTTTGGTCATCGGTATGATTGGCATCTTCTTCTAGGGTTAAGCGTGTATCTTCACTACCATCAGCGTTTTCAACAATCACACTCCAGTGAACATCACAATCATCTTTAAGTGAGTAACCTTCTTGGTACATGTGGCGTTTGGCTTGTTTAAGCAGACGTTTTCTTGAATGTTGCATTTCTTCGTCACTAAAGCCTGTGATATCCTCTTCAAACTCTTGCGAGACATTAGAGAAACTTAGACCATAAGCTGAGAAAATAGCGGCAAGTTTTGGAATAATAACACGCTTAATGCCTGCTTTACGAGCGGCTTGACACGCACTCATAGGACCACCACCACCAAAGGCAGCAAGTACAGTTTCATTACCGTCATATTCCCAATCTTCAAGACTGTTTGCCATTTTCGTAGCAAATGCTTCTTGCATTTCGAATAAGGCCTCTTCAACGCTAATGCCTAGAGGATCTGCAACATTCGCTTTAACTACTTGACGAGAACGGTCAGCATCTAGATTTAATTCACCATTCAAATAAGTTGAAGGATCTAGAATACCTAATAGTAAGTTAACATCAGTAATGGTTGCTTCTTTACCACCAAAACCAAAGCAAGCAGGACCAGGTGCTGCGCCCACACTTTCAGGACCAACAGTTATGGCACCATCTTTTGCACGCAGAATAGAGCTACCACCCACACCATAAGAGCGTACATCACTAAGCTCAAATGAAGTTTCGATGCCTTCTACCTTACCACGGCGATCAGCCAGAATGCTTAGATTATCAACAGCACCGATATCACTGGTTGTACCACCAACGTCAATCATCAGTACTTGATTAAAACCATAGGCTTCAGCAAGTGCACGGGTACCTTCTAAACCACCACGAGGACCAGAAGAATAGGTTTTTAGTGCAACTGATTTAGCAACACGAGAAGACGCACCATCATTACGATAAATAAGTAGTGGATTCTTAACTTTATGTGCTCTGAGGCGATTCTCAGCAGAATATAAGAAGTTATCTAGTGTAGGATGTAAGAATGTATTGATAATTGCAGACCAGATTCTTCTTGGACGTGAAGGATCTGTGGTAAATTCCCAAGAAAATAGAACAGGAACTGAACCTAGTAATTGACGTGGGAAACGTAGTAAAAAGAAATGCTTATATTTTTTCTCTTTTTCTTGGTCACTCACTGCAATAATCAGACGCTCTGCACCGGCAGTGGTCAGCTCATTAATTGCATTAACCAAGTTTAAATCCATTTCTTCTTCGTCGTCTGTCACTTGTAATACAGAGACACGACTACCAATAAGACTTTGGAACATGTCTTTTTCAGCATCAGTTTGGTTTAATTTTTCTATGAGATCTGGCTCATCAGTAATCAGGCCAATTTTAGGTCCTTTACGCTCTACAAGAGCATTTGTACCTTGAGTTGATGAGTAACGGATAAGAGAACTATTTTGCAAAAGTTTGGTAAAATTAGATTTACCCTCTTTCTCTTCATTACCTGCACCATAGATTACTTTTGCAGCTTTGCTGATACCCTCAAAAAAACACTCTGAGAGGTCAATAGGGGTTGTTAGGGTTTTGGTGTAGTACACCTCGTCTTTGCCCACTACACAGATATCTGTGAGTGTGCCCCCGTTATCGATATTTACGAGCATTATAGTTTCACTCCCTTGAAGTTTGTTATGGTTGGTCGATGGTTTCCTTAACGACCAGTCAGGATCTCAAAAAAAAATGGTTATATGTTTAAAATAACTCATGTTTGTTGAGAACGATGTAATCATAACAAGAGTAGCAGTAGAGTGGACTACCTAAATGGGTAATAATTGATAATAAAATGGGTAGTTTATATATAACAAATGGGTAGTTTTCAAGATATTTATCTCAAAAACTGATTTTAATGTACTTTATATGCAAAAGTTAAACTGTCTTGATATTATTCTTAATGATTTAAAATCAATAATTTATAGTTTTTTTACTTGTTAATCATTCCATATTAGTATGATTGATACTCCTTCTCTGTAATGGTCTATATCGTGATAGTTCATAGCTGATAACCTAATCATATATAAAATGTTATAACATAACAATAGAAATTTTGGTATTTTTTAATCTTGCTTGCACATTAAACTGAGGGTTTTAATACCCCACTCTCAACTTTATTTTATAAAATCATATATGACCCCTCCCATACCCTCCCCTTGAAGTAAGGGGAGGACTTAAAAACCAGTTCCTCTCCCTGAGGAGGAATATAGCGAAACACTGTTTCGC
>NZ_VFYU01000018.1 GCF_021012795.1 Psychrobacter sp. I-STPA10
ATAATAACCTCGCTCTCAACTTATTTTACTAAATTGATATATGACCCCTCCCATACCCTCCCCTTGAAGTAAGGGGAGGACTTAAAAACCAGTTCCTCCCTCTTTTTTAAGGGAGGGGGTTGAAGTTGAGAGTGAGGTAATAATACTAAAAATATAAAACCTGTCTACTTTTTGCTATGATGATTTATCTTGTTTACCTATGTTAAAAACTATATCGAAAACTATATCAAACCAACCAAGCCAATCACTATGACTCAGCTTATTTTATTTAACAAACCTTATGGCGTATTAAGCCAGTTTCGTAATGACGATAACAACGATTATGGCACCGTGGCAGATTATCTTTATAAAAGTCAATTTAATGACAAATCACTACGCATCGCTGGCAGGCTCGATGCTACCAGTGAAGGGCTGTTATTGTTGACTGATAATGGACGGGTGAACAAAGCCATTACCCACCCACCGACTGCTAATAATGGCAAAAAGCAAGGCAAAACTTATCTGGTACAAGTTGAAGGCATTGCCACCCCTGAGCAGCTCTCTCAGCTTATTAATGGCGTGATGCTCAAAGATGGCATGACTTTACCTGCCAACGTGCAAGCCCTTAGCGAAGATAATCTACCCATGCCATTATGGCAACGCAATCCGCCAATACGTGAGCGCAAAACTGTACCAACTTCATGGCTGATGATGACCATTTATGAGGGCAGAAACCGCCAAGTTCGGCGTATGACTGCACATGTGGGCTTGCCTTGTCTGCGTCTTATTCGTTGGTCGGTGGCAGGGTTTGAATTGGGGGATTTGGGTGTGGGTGAGTTTGTACGAGTGCATCTTAATAAAGCACGACTTAAGCAATTGGGGGTAAATTAACAGTTAGTATGACTGCCAATTAGCTAATAAAAAGATTTTTATAATCAGTGGGTTGGTCTATTATGGCTGTTATATATGGAGGATATCACACCACCATTGTGGATTGTGAAAACAGGTTGTAAGGTAGCTAGAGATGAGTTTGATTAGCCAAAATCTTTTTTTATTGTTTATTTTTATCATAGCCGCCTTATTACATGGCATTAGTGGTATTGGATTTCCTTTAGTTACCACTACCGCCGTTGCCAGTAGTCACCCATTATCTTATGCCATTATTTTGGTGCTATTTCCTGCCTTGATTATGAATGGCATGTCATGGTTAATTGGTGGTGATAAAGGGGTATGGCAAAACTTAGTCTATTACGGCAAAAAATACTGGCTATTGGCATTAACCAGCCTTGTTGGTAGCCTTGTGGGGGCTAAGCTATTAATTTGGGTTAATTCTGCCTATTTACTATTACTACTGGCGGTTGCCATTGCTTTTTATGTGTTAACCAGTATCCGAGGTAAGTCTATTCGTTTACCAAATACGCAGCCAGTACTGATTGGTGTCGGTTTAATGGCAGGGATTATTGGTGGCGCAACCAATGCCATGTCACCGATTTTACTGATGTATTTATTATCAGCCAGTGATGACAAACATACCATCACCAAAGTGGGCAATATGTGTTATTTTTTGGGTAAAGTGGCACAAATCATCATTTTACGTGAGCCAATCATGGCGTTATCTAGTAGTGATTGGGGGCTGATTATATTATTAACTGTGTTGTCTATTGTTGGGCTGTTGGTTGGGATTCGCTTGCGTCATCATCTGCCCCAAGCTCGTTTTCGGCAGTTAATTTTAGTCATTTTGGCAGTGTTGGGATTGCGAGTGGGCTGGCAAGGAATCATGGGGGTGATGTAGTCATCACTGATTTTTGGCTGTAGTGTTTATTTTATGTACCTTTGACCTTGTAGCTTGATGAATAATGGAGTGAGATAAGCCAATGTATATGATTGAGTTCAGTGGTCAGTCAGGAGGGAGTAAAGCTGGGAAAGCTACTAGACCTTACCACGTTTTGCTAAACCAAATATTCTATCAAAAGCAAGATAGTAGTGATTATTTTAAGACCTTACTGTTTTTATCGATAGTATTACGAGTCAGTGGCAAACATAGAGACTTTGGTTCTGAAGGGGCGGAGTTTCTGCAAAAATCGGACAGTCGAAATGTTTATACCATTGACTTTGCCATACCTGAAGAGCGTTGGCAAAACAAAACCGATGAGCAATTGCGTACATATATTGCTGAGGGCGTTAGAGTCTACTATCAGTTGCTAAAAGAAAAAGTTATGACTCTTGATGAAGTAATTGATGAAGACAAACTAGACCATGATTTTGAATATGGTATGGAGCAGTTTATGACCTTACCTTTGCCCAAGCTAGAAGGTAGATAATATGAAATTATGGATGAGTGCAGAGTACAGTGGAAACATAAGCGATGAACTTAGAATCTCACAAAACTTCGTAGAAGATGAAATCAACTCAATAATTGATGGAAAAAACTATGATATTGATTTAAAAGGTTGGGATTGTATAGCTGTTTTAATGAAAGATAAAGAAGACCAAGAGCGGTATTGTGAAATCATCAAATATTCACCAAAGACTAAAGACATGGATTTTAGACTGCAAATTGATTATCCTGAGTTTGTTAATGGTGATGCCAAGCGACAGCAACAGCTCATTTATGGGATGCTGATGCGTAGTTTAGACTTATTAATAGAAAAAGGCTTAAACGAAGCAGGAATAGAAAACTTACGTCAAGACACTCAAAGCGTTGCCTTAAAAAATGGTTGGATAACTATTCATTAAAAAGTGTAGTAGTAATGATTGTATTTGATGAATGATGTAACTCACTAAGTTAACTACTTAATATGGTGGTTATGTATTTGGCGGATGCACATCAAAAGTGCAACTAAAAATTAAGCAGATAATAAATCTACAGTTTTATCAAAGAATAACTCATTAGGAGTTTTAAACCCACGAGATTTTCTTGGACGATTATTGAGTCTATCTTGTATAAACTGTATCTGGTTATCAGATAACTTATTAAAATCAGTGTCCTTAGGGAAGTACTGTCTAATAAGCCCATTAGTGTTTTCATTAATACCACGTTGCCAAGAAGCATAAGGGTCAGCAAAGTAAGTATTTATGTCTAGAGCATTAGCAATATCTTCATGTTTAGCAAACTCTAAGCCGTTATCTAAAGTTAAGCTGTGTAACCTATCCTTGATGGGCTCAAAGCACTGTATTGTAGCTTTTGCCAGTTTATCAGCCTGTTTACCATCTAGCTTAACAATTTTGGTGTAAAGTGTCTTTCTATCTACCAGTGTTAGTAAAGCACTTTGTCTGTTCTTACCAATGATGGTATCACCCTCAATGTCACCGATACGAGATTTCTCATCAACTATGCTAGGTCTATCATGTATGCTGACCTTGTTAGGTATCTTGCCATGTTGGCTGTAATTGCTACCACGACGTTTGCGATAAGATTTACTGGCAATTCGTAAGTGCTAGTATAACTCACCACCTGCTTTTTTATCCTCATATATAAAACGACAGATGGTTTCATGATGTAGCAAAATACTTTTGTGAAGCTTTAGATAACCACATATCTGTTTAAGCAGTGTTGTGATATCTACAATGACTTCATCTGTCAGTTTGATTGCTTTAGGCTTATCTTTATGCCGTTGTATCACTTGACGTCCTGCTTGTTTATGCCTATACCCCCTCTTTCCTGTGTTACGTTTTATTTCTCGTGTGATGAGGCTTGGGTATCTGCCTAGTGATTCGGCTATCTCTTTTTTCGATATACCCTTTTTAAGTTCTAGCTCAATATGGTATCTTTCTTTTTCGGATAGGTGTGTGTAAGTCATGACAATTTCCTTTGTGGTGAAAGAAAACGCTAGTCTTATCATGCCTATCCATCTCCTTTCAACTGAAATTGCACTTATTTTGTGAATCCAAGTTTTTTAACTTCCTCTATGAATACTTAAAAGCTACCTTGTATAAATTTACTAAAATAGCAGTTTTTAGTACAATCAGGGCAATCGCACTATATGGTTACGCTTTAAAGCCAGAACATAATCAGCACCCGCTTTAGTTATTTGTTTGCAGCTATCTTTTTGGCAATACATGGCATCTGCGGTTACAATACTACCCTTTAGGTTAATTATCTCTAGCAATTTAGGTAAAGTCGTTATTTCATTATCTTTACTGTTCACTTGGCTTTGAGCAAGTACGAGCTTTGTTTAGCTTTTTTATAACATTGCCAATGGTATCGTGAGAGGGTATGCCATTTGGCATGTCTAGTATTTTATCAAACCACGTCTGATTTTCTTTGGCAAAGTCTTCTACGCTTACCCAATCGTCATAGTCACAGATAAAGGCTGTCAGTACTATAAAAATGATGTTCTCTAAGGGATGATATAGGTTCTTATTCTGCCGTCTTGGGTCGTTAAGTTTGATAAAGAAATCTCTTGGGTCGCTAAGCATAATATTTGTATCCTGTTTGTATCTTTTGCTTTATTTTATCCCTTTTCTAGCCTTTTGTAGTGCGATTGCCCTGTTAGTACAATTACCTTGATTGATTTTAAAATATGTTTTATAGTAAGATCTGGTCTGTTGGACATTCATGATTCGAAGCCTTTATTTACAAGGGGTAGAATGGTATTTATTGTTTTTGTCAGAATTCCTTCTTAACCCTTATTATAGTAAAGCTTGGAGTATCCAATGTTCAACATGCCCTACATAGTAGGAATAGTAGTTTACATTTAACTAACATAACACTGGGATTATATTATTATGAATAAATTATTATCAACATTAATCATTGCTTCTAGCCTTATCACAACAAGTGCATTTGCAGCAACTTATGAATGCTCTGGTATTAAAGATAACCACTTAGTTACTGATATTAAAGTGACAGCTGACACTAACAAATCTAGCGATGTTGAAGCCGAGTTAAAAAAGCAAGGATATAAGAATATAAGTTGTAAGCGCAAATAAAAAAAATAAAATATGGTCGTGTTTCAAAAAGAAAGTATGCTAACATTGAACATGACCATAGTTAATAGACCTCTTGCAAAAGTCGTTGCTAGTCCTTATAACTTCATTATCTGAGACTAATAAACTGGTACCTTTGCAAGAAGTCTAATATAAAAGAATAGCATATTTATTTTAACAATGATTATTGATCTTTTTAGAGAGGCTACAGATTCTCCTGAAAACTTTTTGAAGTCTTTGCATTATTGGGCAGTTTAGTTCTAATTGTAACTTCATGACCTCAAATATAACATCCCTATCAAACTTACCCCTTACCCAAAAATCCCACTAAGCCACGTCTGCCAACCATCTTTTTGTAGGCTCAAGGTCACTTTATCTAAACTAGGATTGGCGGATTGTCCTGACTTAGTTTTGGCAGGCACATTTAAGGTTAAAAGTTCATCTCGGCGAAAGGCATAGCAAGTGATATTGCCATCTTCATTGCCCGTTTCCAAGTCAGCTTGTTGACGCTCGGCGACTCGTTGTAGTTGTTTTTTATTGGCTTTTAGCCCATCAATGGCAACGATGACATCATTTGCCGATAGCCCTGCTTGGCTTGCAACACTATCACGCAAGACTCGGGCAACTTTTAGCCCTGTTGCCGTTTCTTCAACCCGAATGCCCCACGGCAGTTGATTTGTTTCATCCTCTGTTTTGTCATGATTTAGACTCACGCCATTATTTTGCAATAGTCGCTGTAGGGGCAGTTCACTAACACCATTAATATAATGCTCAACAAAATACCGCCAGTCGGCAGGGTCAATAAATTGATGCATAACCTCAGCAAGATTGCTGTCAGTCATACCAATACGGCGGTTATCTTGCTGTTTGGCTTGGGTATAAAAGGCTTTGACCACATCAAATAAGCGATATTTACCTTCGCTTAGCTCAAGCAAGGTCAAATCCAGACATAAGGCAACCAATGCGCCTTTGTTATAGTAGCTAATACCTGCATTGCCTGTATTTTCATCATTGCGGTAGAGTTTTATCCACGCGTCAAAACTTGAGTCCGCCACACTTTGTTGGGTACGTCCATGCGTTTGTTGATAGCGGTTAATTTGTGCTGCCAGTAGTTTTAGGTAGCTTTTGGGGCTAATAACGCCTGAGGCCTGTAGCATAAAATCATCAATATATGAGGTAAACCCCTCAAATACCCACAGCAAAGGCGTGTAAGCCTCAGCCCGTAAATCTACTGCCATCATCACATCAGGGCGGACGGTTTTTACCCACCATGCATGAAAATATTCATGACTACATAAGCCCAAAAAGCGTTGGTAACTCTCGGACGGCTCGCTCGGCTCATTAGTTTTGGGGAGGTCATCTCGGGGGGTAATTAGGCTGGTGGAATTGATATGTTCAAGCCCACCATAGTCGTTGCCACTGGCATAGGTCAAAAAGGTATAGTCGCTAAATGGTGCGTTACCGAGCCAGTTAAGATAGCTTTGGCAAATTTTGGTGACATCGGTTTGCAGTCGTCCTAAGTCGGCATGGTGTGTGCCTGAGATAAAAAAGCGGTGCGGTAAGGTGCTTTGTTGATTGTCATTGATGATAAAGTGAAACTCATCTTGTTTGGCAATTTCAAAGGGATAATCAATCAGATGCTCATAGCTGTCTGCTTGTAGATGATGATGCTGATGCTCACTGTTATTGTTAGAATCAGAGCTTTGCAGGTGGGTATAAGGTAAACCACAAGCAAATTTTATATCAGCCATATCCGCTTTATCTGCTTGGCTGTTATTAAATTGATAAAAGCTCTTGGGTACGCTTAAGGTGACGTTAATAGGTTGCTGTTCTTGCCCTTCGATGGCGAGTGCTAATGAGGTAAAGTTACCAAATAAGCGAAATTGGTCAACATAAGCGGTACGCACCGATAAATCATAGCTGTACACTTCATAATGCACGCTGACGCTATCGCCTGCTTGTACGTTGGTGAGTAGCCATTCATTTTTGCTGATTTTGGGGGCAAGGTGGGTGGATAGTTCGGTTTTGTCAGAATCAGTATTAAAGTTATGATAATGCACCGCAGTGATATGACGAGAGAACTCTCGCATTAGATAGCTACCGGGAATCCATGAAGGTAGCCACAATACTGGGCTGTCAGTATCAGCAATAAAGGTTAGGGTGATATCAACCAAATGCTGAGTAAATCTCTCAAAGCTGATTTGATAATGGGGCGTTTTATTGTCTGTGCTGGTTTGTTTACTGTTGGTTGTCATAAAATTTTTCCGTTAAATTTGATGTCTATTATGATTATGCTTGGTTATAGTCAATTCAAGATAATACTGTTACGAGGAAAACGAGCGAAGGTGTACAGGTAGTACTGCAAGCGAGTTTGACTTTGTGCCAGTTTTGTATTGAGCCGACTATAAGTTGGTTAAGAAAATAGGGTGTAGTTAGTAAGAGTGTCATAACAGCATCATAATTAGCAATTATCATATTTATTATAAAGCCATACTCAAGTCAGTTATCATACAAGTCATGATGAGTAACGACAACTTTGGTGGTTAAATTTGGTGGTTAAAATACTCAAAAATCAGTCAAAATCACAATTATTTTCATTTTTTCTTACTTTTTTCTCATTTTTTTAGCATTTGACCTTGAAACTGAGCGTGAGTATCGCAATTTAGTCTATCAGGCATCAAATAACTATTAAACATTCTTAATTGACCTTAATTGACATTTGATTACCAACCTTTTTTATTATTTTCTATCATTTTTTATTTCATATATGAGGACAAATTATGTCAACGATTGCAAAAGATTCTGCGGTAAGTTTTAACTATACGCTTAAAGATGCCGAAGGCAATGTTATTGACCAATCACAAGGCGAGCCATTGGCTTATCTACATGGTCATAGCAATATCATTCCTGGTCTAGAAGCTCAGCTTGAAGGCAAAAAAGTAGGTGATAAGCTTGTTGCGGTGGTTGAACCTGCCGATGCCTATGGTGAGTATCATGAGCAAGCCGTACAAGAAATTCCACGTGATAACTTCCAAGGTGTTGATGATATCCAACCTGGTATGCAGTTTCAATCACAGGCTGAAGGTCAGATGATGTTGGTGACGGTTAAAGACGTTAAAGATGATGTCATTGTTGTTGATGCCAATCACCCATTAGCAGGTAAGCAATTGACCTTTGATGTTGAAGTGGTTGATGTACGTGATGCCACTGAAGAAGAGCTAACACATGGTCATGTACACGGTGAAGGTGGTGTTCAGCATTAATATTTCTAGCTTTTTTAGCTAAAAACCCATTTAATGTATTTTTGAAAAAAGTCAGCAATTGCTGACTTTTTTTGTGCACTACTGTGCACTACTGTGTAGTATTGTGCCATATATTGCAGATAGCGTTTAAAAATATACTGGTGCACAGGGTTTGTATTTTAAATATGTATATTTTGTGAGACAATAAACCGTTGTTTTGTTGTGTTTGGCTTATTATTAGCAGACTACTTTGACAAAATTTGACATAAGTAAGATGTCATCACTGCCTAATTGACCTTTAATTAATTCTCTCTTTTTATGGAACCTGTCCCTCCCATGCTCGATACCTCAATCTCACATACTTTATCCAAACGTCCTGTTGCTCTTGATTTACAAAATATTCATAAAAGCTATGGCTCGCTTGAGGTATTAAAAGGCGTGTCATTGACTGCCTATGATGGAGACGTGATTTCAATTTTGGGCTCATCAGGCTCAGGAAAATCCACATTGCTACGCTGTATTAATTTGCTTGAATGTCCAACTCAAGGCGCTATTACGGTGGGCAATGATAGTTTACAATTGGTTGCTGATAAGTCAGGAGAGCTAAAAGCAGTTAATAAGCGTCAACTTGAACAATTGCGTGCTAAGGTGGGGTTTGTATTTCAAAACTTTAACTTATGGCCACACATGACCATTCTAAAAAATATCATCGAAGGCCCAACCCAAGTCTTAAAAATTAGCAAAGACCAAGCGATCAGTGATGCCGAAAAGTTATTAGATAAAGTGGGTTTGCTGGATAAAAAAGATGCCTATCCTGCCAATTTATCAGGTGGTCAGCGTCAGCGTGTTGCCATCGCTCGAGCTTTGGCAATGCAGCCACAAGTGTTGTTATTTGATGAGCCAACATCGGCTTTAGACCCTGAGCTGGTCAATGAAGTATTGGCAGTGATGCGGGAGCTTGCCGAGGAGGGGCGTACCATGCTGATTGTCACCCATGAGATGCGTTTTGCTCGTGAGGTATCTAGTCAGGTCGTCTTTTTGCATCAAGGGCGCATAGAAGAGATGGGCACCCCTGAACAGGTGTTTGATTACCCCAAATCACTGCGAGTAAAAGATTTTATGTCTTCGCATCAGCAAGCTTTGTAAGCTAGCAGTTTAGTAGTTTATTTCGCTTATATTATGATTATTGATATCCTCATTATTTTTAATCTAAGAATTTAAAAATTGTGTATATACTATTTAATAACATCAGGTTATCTAAGAGTGTATGCGCAATTTTTTTTGCCATATAAGACTTTGCTAACTATTATCATTTCCTCCTTTATCAAATATATATGACAGTAGAGTGAATTTAATTTGCTAAATCGTTTGTTTTTGCAACAACGGTCAGGTATTATTTTTGTTTAATGCCTTTTTTATGGGTTTGGCAAACATTGCCTAAGTTTTAATTGGAGATGGATTTTATGTTGAAAGCAAAATTAGTATGGTCATCAATGGCGATGGCAGCGATGGTCAGTTTAGGTGCGTGCAGCCAACAAGCGAATGAGGAAACAGCGACCACAACGGATGGTGATCAGACAGCAGAAACACAGCATTTGCGTATTGCTACCGAAGGTGCATACCCTCCATTTAACTTTACTAATCCTGATGGTACTTTGGGTGGTTTTGATGTTGAAGTTGCCAAAGCTTTATGTACACAAATGCAGGCAGATTGTGAGATTGTGGCACAAGATTGGGACGGTATCATTCCAGGATTATTAGCCAAAAAGTATGATGCAGTGGTGGCGGGTATGTCCATTACTGATGAGCGTCTAGAAAAAGTAGATTTTACTGAGCCGTATTTTGCCAATACTATGGTATGGCTTGCCAAAAAAGACAGCAATTTTGATCCTAATAATATCAGTGGTAAAAGCTTAGGTGGACAGCGTTCGACCACACCAGGTACCTATCTACAAGATAATTATGAAGGCAAAAATGATAACCATGTCAATCTTTATGACAGTTATGATAATGCCTATTTGGACCTAAAGTCAGGTCGTAGTGATGCGGTACTGGCAGAAAAAGTATCTGCCAAAGATTGGTTAAAAACCAATCCAGACTTTATCATTGTGGGTGATGAAATCGACAACAATGATAATATTGCCATTGCTGTACGTAAAGGTGATGGTCTAAAAGCGGAGTTTGATAAAGCTTTGACTGCCATTCGTGAAAATGGTGAGTTAGCAAAACTTGAGCAAGCCAGTTTTGACCAATAATTGGCAATCATAGTTTTTGCTTGTTTTTTACTTAAAAGAGTTAAACAAATTTTTTATCAGCCAGCAGCAAAGCTCATCACTTTTATACTGACTGGCTTGTATTAAGGATTTTTATCATGTTACACAAACTCGCTTTACTCCCCCTTACTTTATCAGCATTGATACTGTCGGGTTGTAATAATAGCCCAAATACAGATGCAGTCGATGCAGGAGGAGTATCTAAAGCGGCTGTCACTGAAGGGCAAGAGATTACCATTGCTACTGAATCTAGCTATAAGCCATTTAGCTATACTGATGCTGATGGTCATTTAATTGGTTATGAAATTGACCTTGCCAATGCGCTGTGTGAGCAAATGAAAGCGAAGTGTGAAATCATTTCACAAGATTGGGATGGGCTGATTCCTGGATTAAAAGCCAAAAAATTTGATGCCATTATTGCAGGTATGTCCATTACACCTGAGCGTCAAGAAGTAGTGGACTTTACTGACCCTTACTTTAAAAATAGCTTGATATTTATTACCAAAAAAGGTGATGATTTAAAAATTGAAGATTTGGCTGATACCGATGGCGTTGCTGTAGGGGCACAGCGCTCTACTATTTCATCACAGTATTTGGAAGAGATGTATCCAAAAGCTGATATTAAACTCTATGATAGCCAAGATAATGCTTATTTAGATTTAACTTCAGGGCGTATCCGTGGTTTGTTATCAGATAAAGTGATTGGTTTGGATTGGTTAAAAGCAGGACCTGGGCTAGATTTTGAAGTCAAAGGCAATGAGATTAATACAGGTGATGACACCATGGGTATCGCTTTACGTAAAGGTGATCCGTTAGTTGCTCAGTTTAATGCAGCTTTGGCAGAGCTTAAAGCCAATGGTCAGTATGATGAGATTGGCAAGCCTTATATGAGTCTAGATAATACAGACATGGCAACAACAGCAGAATCAAACTAATGATATTAGCTAATGATTTTTAGTTTTTGCTTTAGTAATCTGCTTAGTTGCAACTAAAATTTGTTACAACTAAAAATTGCTATGACTAAAATTTGTTTTTTATCATTTTAAGCTGTTGGTAAAAAAGACGTGTTTAGCGGTGGCGGCACGTCTTTTTTATGGAATTTAATGATGATTTTGCCCTGAGTATGACTGATATTATTGCCCTTGCTATTAGTAACAAACTTAACAATTGTGCTAAAATCGCTGCTCTGTTTTATATAGTCAATCTAATATAATTTCACCACAAGGCAACCGAGTGCAGATAGTACAAGTAGTACATCTAGCGAGGTTAACACCGTGGTGGATTTATAGTAGGCAGACTATATCTTAATACTACTACATTAATATTTGTATATGCTGTGTCAGCGCATGTGCATTGATATTCTCTCACTCAAGATAGGTCTCGCCCGTGTTTGATTTACAAGGTTTTGCACATCTTTTACTGAGTGGTTCGGTAATGACCATTGAACTGGCGTTAACCAGCTTGTTCATTGGTCTAATTTTTGGGCTGCTTGGTGCAACGGCTAAGTTATCGAAAATATGGATTTTTCGTAAGCTAGCGACCATTTATACGTCTACGATGCGTGGTATTCCTGAACTGCTGTTGGTGCTGTTTTTATATTATGGCGGCTCTATTATTTTGATGAGTGTGATGGAGCGTTTTGGCTATCATGAATATATTGAAATTAGCCCGTTTATAGCAGGGGTGGCAGCGTTATCGCTTGCGTTTGGTGCTTATGCGACCGAAGTCTTTCGTATGGCAATCCAAGAGATACCCAATGGGCAGTGGGAAGCCGCACAAGCTGTCGGTATGCGTCCAATGCAAATTTATTTTCGCATCATCATTCCACAAGTGTGGCGTTTGGCATTGCCAGGATTGGGTAATTTATTTTTGGTATTGCTCAAAGATACCGCACTGGTATCGGTGGTTGGTTTACATGACATTATGTACTACGCCTCTCGTGGGGCACAGGCGACGCAAGAGCCATTTACTTTTTATATGGCAGCGGCAGTGATTTATTTGGGTTTGACTGTGGTTGTAACGGGTGTGATGCTATGGCTAGAGTGGCGTGCCAATCCTGCTGAGCGTTATGGTAAGCGTCTTAGAAAACAGATGAATAAGGGTGTGCAACCACCCGCTAACACCATTTAGGAGACGCAATAATGGATTGGAATTGGCAAGTTATTATTGATTATCTGCCGACCTTGTTAGGTGGTGTGGGGCTAACAGTACAGTTGGTGTTACTCTCTGGCTTTCTTGGTTTTGGTCTGGGTTTACTGTTAGCCTTACTGCGTATCTCTCCTAGCGCATGGGTTCGCGTGTTTCCCTTTATCTATATTTTCTTTTTTCGTGGTACGCCGCTGTTGGTACAAATTTTCTTAATCTATTATGGATTGGGACAGTTTAATTTTATCAAAGAATCCTTTTTGTGGGAGCCTGTGCTCAAACAGCCTTTTTGGTGTGCCATCATTGCTTTTACTTTAAATACCAGTGCTTATATTGCTGAGATTATCCGTGGTGCGATTCAGTCGATTCCTGTCGGTGAGCTAGAAGCCGCTGATGCCATTGGTATGTCCTATCGTCAAAAGTTGACCCGTATTATATTGCCACGTGCCTTTGGTATCATGCTGCCTGCCTATAGTAATGAAGTGATTTTTATGCTCAAAGGCAGCTCACTAGCAATGACCATTGCCTTGATGGATATCACTGGTTTGGCAAAATATATCAGCTCAAAAACCTATACCGTATTTGAGATATATTTTGCCGCAGGTATGATTTATCTGGTGTTGTCATGGGTAATTTTACTCACTTTCCGTTTCTTAGAAAAACGTATGAATCGTCATACTAACTATGTGCCACCTGATGTAGCAACCAGCACCATTCCATAACTTATAGGACTTACGCAAAAGTACGATATTTGTCTTAATCAAGCGGCTGGAAATTATTTACGAAGCCTCTGGAACTACGTACAGCCAGCGAGTAAATGATTACCAGACGCTAATAATCTATGAAACTGCGTAAGTCCTAACTTAAAAGCAGATAAGATGATGGTTGTGTATTTTGCTGTGTGCTAGGGCTATTAATAAGGGAGATTGATAATGAATAACTTAAGTATCGGAAAAGTGGTGTGTGTGGGGCGTAACTATGCAGCCCATGCAGCCGAGCTTGGTAACGAAGTGCCAACGCAGCCGTTACTATTTATCAAACCTGCCTCCAGTGTGCATTATATTGAGGCTAACAATACGACGTCCATTGCTGCCAGCTTTTATGACATACCACGTGATATTAAATACGATGTGCATTATGAAGCAGAGCTGTGCGTACAATTAGGCAAAGAGTTAATCAATGCCAGTATTGATGAGGTTAAAGATGCCATCAATGCAGTCACGGTGGGGCTGGATTTAACTTTGCGAGACTTGCAAACCAAACTTAAAGACAAAGCGCAGCCGTGGGAGCGGGCAAAATGCTTTGTTGGCTCATGTGTATTAGGTGAGTGGGTTAGCCCTGATAGCTTTGGTGACTTTACTGATGTGCAGTATCAGCTATATATCAATGACACCTTGACTCAAGATGGTGATACAGCATTGATGCTGTTTCCTGTGTATCAGTTATTGGTTGATATTAGCCATGCGTTTGGGCTACAAGTGGGTGATGTGGTGATGACAGGTACACCAGCAGGTGTGGGCAAGCTGATGGCAGGGGATAAGCTAAAGCTCGTACTTGGTGAGCACACATGGCAGGCAAGTGTGGTGTAGTGGCGATATAGATAAAGAATAAAAATGGCTATCAAATATTTGGTAGCCATTTTTTATTTAAATCTAAATTGCTATATAAACCATTGCAATATAAGTGCTGTTTTATCGCTTTTTATGGCGATAATAATTGGCATGTACTCGTATCACAAACATGGTAATAAAACCCAGCGCAATAAAGGTGGAGATATTGTGTGCTTGCAAAGGGTTTTGGCTAAAATAATCACTGGTTAGCAGTAGTGTCCACAGCGCACAGCAGAGCCAAAGTAAGCGTATGATATGTAATGCTTTTCGGTTAGGACGATGCACAAAGTCGTATTTTTTTAATGGCATAATGGCACAGTAGAATTGATTTGGCGGTTTTTGGCAGACAAGATAAAGATATATAGGGTATATAAGATATACCCGACAGAAATGACAACCAAAGACCGCTATCGAGTGATTGTGGTATTGTGGCTAGGAGTTACTCTGCAAAGAGTGACTTAATGTCATCTTCATTAAAGTCATAAATTGAGCCACAAAAGCCACAATCCATCTCAATCTTACCACCATTATCGCTGCATGCTGCCAGCATCTCTTCTATGCCTACTTGCTCAATAGCAGCTTCACACTTTTCTTGCGAGCAGGTGCAACCAAAGCTCAATGCTACTGCAGGTGGTAGCACCACATCTTCCTCATGATACAAGCGATACAGTATCTCACTGGCAGTCTCTTGAGTCAGCTCGCTGTCTTTGACGGTGCGGGTTAGTATGGTCAGACGTGACCATAAATCATCGTCATCAATGCTTGCATCTAGCTCGGCAGCGCGCTGTTCTTCGGCAGTTTGTGGTAGCATTTGCACCAAGATACCACCTGCTTGCAAGCCATCACATGCCAATGAAATCAGGGTTGGGATTTGTGCTGATTGATGTTGATAATGCACTAAACATTCTGCCAGATTGTCATGGCTACGCTCGACAATACCTTGATAGGCTTCGCCTTTTTCGGGCTGAATATTAATAAATAACACTCCTTGCCCTACTGCACCTAGCTCGGCAAAGGCGTCGTTGGCAGTGGTTTTTTGTTGCCATGCCGCCGTTTGCGCCTCAGTGTCGTCTTTCCAACTGGCAAGCGCACGGATAATGCCCGTGTTATCACACTCTGCCATTGCCCAATTAAGCAGGCTATCAGGGTCAGAGGATTGTAGTTGAATGGAGAGTCTGCCATTAATTTTCAGCGTACCAATCAATAGACTGGCAGCGGTTAGCATCTCACCAAGTAAGCGTTTGATGGCTTCAGGATAGTCTTTTTGTGCCACCACACTGGCATAACTGCGCTCGATACGCACAATATCGCCACGCACAGGCGAGTTTTGTATAAAAAAGCGTTGGCGCACGTCATTAGTGGGATTGGTTGTTGCAGATTGGGTCATAATATTAGGTCGTCTTCAAATTTAGAATATTGTTGGTGTTTTTATGTGATGATTGTTTTATGGGGATAACGTAGTAGATTATCAATGCTTGCTAATTTTTAGCCAATGTCACAGTTTTGTATTGAGTAGACTATAAGAAATTAAATATGGTTGTTCACTTGAATATAATGCCACTTTATTAGAAGATAGTTCTTGAATAAAATAGTTGCTGGACAAAAATTGCAGAACAATAGCAACATATAGCAGCATATAAAAAGGTTATCAAAAAAATTATCTCTATTTATTATTTGATAACTATTATAAAAAATTAAGGCAACCTTATGAGTGAACAAAATACAGCGGCAAATAAAGCCACTTTGACCATATCTTCTACACTTTCTGAGCAGCCAATAACAAACCATGACCGTAAGTACGGAGTGGTGGTTGTGGGTGCTGGACTGGCAGGGTGGGGGGTGGTTGATGCCATACGAGCTAAAGACAGTGACATACCCATTACCTTAATTACTACTGATAATGCTGACCGCTATCACAAACCGATGCTGACCATGGCAATCAGCCAAAATAAAACCGCTGCTGATTTGATTCGGGCAACAGGCAGTGATGCGGCAAAAGCTGCCAATATCACTTTACTGGCGCAAACTGAAGTGACCGACATTGATGCTAAAGCACAAACCATCAGTATTAAGTCTGTTCAGGCTAGCAATAGCACAAATGCTGATACAACAACGCTTGATACAGCAGTAAGTGATACAGTCGTAGAGGATAGCATTGGCTATGATTATCTGGTATTGGCGATGGGTGCACAGCCAATATTTCCACAAGCTCTGCCCAAAGATAAAGTATGGCATGTCAATCATATTGAGCGTTTTAGTCAATTGCAAACCGCCCTTGCTCAAGGTCATCAGCATGTGGCGATTGTTGGCGCAGGCATGGTGGGTACGGAAATTGCTGAGGATTTGCTAAAAGCGGGTCATCAAATCACCTTGATGGATTTAAATAGCGCACCACTGGCACAAATGTTGCCAGAAGCGGCAACTTGGCGAATTTTGCAAGCGATTGAATCACAAGGTATCGAGTTTATTGGGCAATGTCTTGTAACTGGAATAGAAGCAAATAACGAGGGTGACAGTGATAGCAATGGGAGTACTGGTAATGGTGGCTATCAAGTGCATTATGAGCAAACGCAAGCAGATGGACAGGTAAGCAGCCACACGTTGCAGGTTGACCATATCATTGCCAGTACGGGACTGTTAGTTGACCCACACTTGCCAACACAAGCTGGTATGGCGTTTGACCGTCGTACAGGTATTGCCGTTGATGCCAGTAGTTTGCGTACCAGTATTGAGCGTATTTATGCCATTGGTGATTGTATGTCTATAGATGGTGTGGCCTGTCGCTATGTTGCGCCACTGCGGGCACAGGCGGCTGCCATTGCCGATGATATTTTGCAAGAAGCGCATGCAGGCTATCAGCATAAACCACCGATGATTCGCCTAAAAAATAAAGCCATTTCGGTGATGGTTACTGGCTCACCTGATGCAAAAAAACCGTGGCAGACTAAGACACAAAGCGATGATGAGCTGGTGCTTGAACAGTTTGATGCAGAAGGTGTGGTAACAGCGACAGCAACCATTAAATCACCAAATTAATAGAGTAGAAATGGTGTTATATGAAAAAACCCTTTATTTTGCTATTTATTTAAAAGCTATTTAAAACAATGGTTTATGATATTACTAAAAAATAAGGGTAAAAGAAGGGTTTTTGCATTGTATGTCCTGTCATCACTAAATCTTTCATGTTATAATTCTAGTTATCCACCGCATAGGTGGTTTAGAAAGTTGCTCCATCACCGAATAAGAATCACCCTCAGTTATCCACCGCATAGGTGGTTTAGAAAATTCTGGAGTGACAGGGCATTTAACAATCATCGTTATCCACCGCATAGGTGGTTTAGAAAATCGCTGCAATGCGTTTATTCATGCGTACTCGGTTATCCACCGCATAGGTGGTTTAGAAAAATACTTTCGCCCCCATAGACGTTATGCCCCTGTTATCCACCGCATAGGTGGTTTAGAAACGGGCGATTATGCAAATACAGCGCGCGAACAAGTTATCCACCGCATAGGTGGTTTAGAAATGCTTTGCTTGCTGCGCTTAGAGTTAGCATTGGTTATCCACCGCATAGGTGGTTTAGAAATCACCCACTAATCTACTAGCTGCGTGATTATTGTTATCCACCGCATAGGTGGTTTAGAAAAACCGATGCCCAGCACACTGCGATACAAACTGGTTATCCACCGCATAGGTGGTTTAGAAACACTTTATATGAGCAAATCGACAATGGCACACGTTATCCACCGCATAGGTGGTTTAGAAACTCATCTGCGTTAGGATAAAGATTCATAATATGTTATCCACCGCATAGGTGGTTTAGAAAGTATTTGTCAGTTACAAATAGGCTGTCTGGTAGTTATCCACCGCATAGGTGGTTTAGAAATTATCCATGTCGCAAGCTGTCCGCCCTCCATTGTTATCCACCGCATAGGTGGTTTAGAAAGTACCACCGTTTAAACTTAGAACGCACCTCGGGTTATCCACCGCATAGGTGGTTTAGAAATGATGATGTCATAGTAAATGCCCATGTCATGGGTTATCCACCGCATAGGTGGTTTAGAAATGTGAATTTACGAAGTTAAATCTTGACCGTTCGTTATCCACCGCATAGGTGGTTTAGAAAGTCTCGGTCTCGGTTCTTACCAAGCAAATAATGTTATCCACCGCATAGGTGGTTTAGAAAATTACCCGCTTTATACAACTTATGTTTGGGAGGTTATCCACCGCATAGGTGGTTTAGAAAATGTCCCATAACCATGATGCTCGTGAACAGCAGTTATCCACCGCATAGGTGGTTTAGAAAGATGTATTGTCAAATCTTGAACAATACCATTTGTTATCCACCGCATAGGTGGTTTAGAAAAATAGCAATAAATGAAACATAAGAGCATCTAAGTTATCCACCGCATAGGTGGTTTAGAAAAGCGATCAACCAAGGCAGCAGTAAACTCTGGGGTTATCCACCGCATAGGTGGTTTATGAGCAGCGTTAAAACTAATTGATAAAAACAGGCATATCAATTTTAGCTGCGCAAGGGAAATCCTTTAAATAGGATTTCCAGAAGGTACATTTCCGAGTGATTTTGGATAATATGAACACCGCATAGGTGGTTTAGGAATTGTAGTAAGTTTTTATCTGCATAACTTTACAATAAAAACTCCAGTACAAACTTACTACCAACAAAGCCGAGTGCCAGTAACACAAACGCAAAAATGGTCAAATCTGCGGCTCTACGCCCGCGCCAACCTGCCCGCCAATGCCCAATAATCATACCACCAAATATCAGCCATGAGATGATACTAAAGACCATCTTATGAGCAATGTGCTGTCCGATGATATCTTTGACATAGACAAAACCAAGCCCTAATGCAAGACTAAGCAACACAAAACCGACCAATATCATATCAAATAATAAGCCTTCCATACTTTGTAATGGGGGCAGTTTATTGACCCAAAAGCGATGTGCAGTTTTGCGTTTTAGCTCCCGTATCTGAAAACGCATAATCACCGCTTGTACTGCTGCCATGAGTAGGACACAATAGGCAGCAAAGGAGAGTAGAATATGTGCTTCAAGTCCACGACTAATGCCAACCAATGGGTGATATGGTGCAATGCCAAAGTAGCCAACGCTGACACCAATAAGGGCAGTGGGTGCGGCAAGTACACCAAGACTTAAAATGGGACGATAAAGACAAAATAGCCCATAAAATATAATAAAAAATAGACTGATAAGGCTAACGGTGTTAAATAGGTTAAAATTTAAGCCGTAGCTGGTAACGATGTGTGGATAAAGTATGCTGGCATGTGCCATTGCGCCAATACTGAGTAGGCTCAATGTGAAGGTTTTGGCAATGGATTTTTTGCGTACCAATGCCCAGTATAGATGAATACTAATAGTTGCATAGCATATGGCGGCGAGAAGATAGACGATGAACACGGTCGCAGTCCTTTAAAAACAATGATGGCAAACGACGAGGGTGTATAGAATATTATGCATTGTATTTTTTGACATGGTGTTTTTGTGCATTGTCTTAAGCATACTTGTATAATGAATTTGAGTGTTTATGGTAAAACATTAGAATAATGTTCTAATTTATCATAGAATGAAGGGTATTTGCGTAATCTAATTACTTATTATAAGTTTTATTGATGGTTTGATACGGGCAGTGTGTTAAATGAAGCCACTATCGGTCATCATTTTAATTTAGTATTTATATGTTTTGTTTTTATTTTTTTATAATTATTTATAGTTAGAAGAGACACTATTATGTTTGATACATTAACCGAACGCCTCTCGACCAGTCTGCGTAATATCTCAGGCTCAGGTCAATTAACTGAGGACAATATTAAAGATACCTTGCGTGAAGTGCGGATGGCGCTGCTTGAAGCAGATGTGGCATTGCCGATTACCCGTGATTTTGTCAAGCGGGTCAAAGAGCAAGCGTTGGGACAAGAGGTGCTAAAAGAGCTGGCACCTGGGCAAGCATTTGTCAAAATTGTCTATGATGAACTGACCGAGATGATGGGTAGTGCCAATCAGCAGCTTGAGATGACTGGCAAGCCGCCTGTGGTTTATTTACTCGCTGGTCTGCAAGGTGCTGGTAAAACTACTACCGCAGGTAAACTTGCCAAATATCTACAAGAGCGTCACAAAAAGAAAGTGATGCTGGTGTCTGCCGATGTGTATCGACCTGCCGCCATTAAGCAGCTTGAGCAAGTGGCAGAGCAGGTGCATGCTAAATTTGTACCCTCAACTGCTGATGAAAATCCGATTGATATTGCCACTCGTGCCATTGAGCAAGCCAAATTGCAGTATCAAGATATTTTAATTATTGATACCGCAGGTCGCTTGCACATTGATGAGGCGATGATGGAGGAAATCAAAGGGTTAACGGCGGCGGTGAATCCATCTGAGACTTTGTTTGTGGTCGATTCTATGACAGGTCAAGATGCTGCCAATACCGCCAAAGCCTTTAATGATGCGCTGCCATTAACGGGCGTTATCTTGACCAAAACTGATGGTGATGCGCGTGGTGGTGCGGCACTGTCTGTACGTGCCATTACTGAAAAACCCATTAAGTTCTTGGGTCGTGGCGAAAAGCTCGATGCGCTTGAGCCATTCCACCCTGACCGTATCGCTCAGCGTATTTTGGGTATGGGTGATGTGCTGAGTTTGGTCGAAGAGGTTGAGCAAAAAATTGACCGTGATAAAGCTGAAAAAATGGCGAATAAAATCCAAAAAGGGGGTGAATTTGACCTTGAGGACTTGTTGACCCAATTCCAGCAAATGAAAAATATGGGTGGCATGGCAGGATTTTTGGATAAAATGCCTGGTATGAGTGGTGCAGGGATTCAAAAGGCAGTCGAAGAGGCGAAGCCTGAAGAAAAAGTGAAAGAAATGGAAGCATTGATTAACTCAATGACACCCTTTGAGCGTAAAAATCCTGATAAGATTAACCCCAGTCGTAAGCGTCGTATCGCCGCAGGTTCGGGTAAACAGATTCAAGATGTCAACCGTCTGCTCAAACAGCACAAGCAGATGGCAAAAATGATGAAAATGCTATCAAAACCAGAAGGCATCAGTAAAATGATGAAGGCGGTACAAGGTCTGGCAGGTGGTATGTCTGGCGGTGGTGGTCCTTTATTTGGAGGTGGTGCAAAAGGTGGGCAAGATGCTGGTCAAGTTGCAACCAACCCAATGGAGATGGCAAAAAATATGGGATTAGACCCCAATAATATGCCAAGTAAAGAAGAGATTGAACGACAAATGAAAGAGGTGGAGCAAAAACTACCACCAACTTTTAAGACACGGTTTTAATGCCCATATTTGCTTGATGTATTGATAATAAATAAAGGCAGTGATTTGTATAAATCGCTACCTTTATTGTTTTGGGTGATACAATAAGTTTAAAAAAAGTGAGTTTAAGTGATTGCAAGGAACAAGGTTGCTTGAGATAAAACAGTGATTTTAGGCGGAAAACTGGTTTGCAAAGGCTTGATAGGTCGCTTGGCTCTGGCTTTTATCATAAATGGCAAACACCACCCTATTAAAGACACTGGCAAACTGTGGCTGCTTTAGCCAATCAGCAAATACTTCTGCCACCATATTGGGGTTATTACGAAAAACGCCACAGCCCCAAGCCCCTAATACCAATGTCTTATGCCCTTGAGCTTTTGCCACAGCCAGTACATAGCCAGTACGTTGACGTAGCGTCTGTTTAATACTAGTCCAGTCATTAGGCTGTTGTCTTAAATGCTGTCCTGCATTGGGCGCAGGGGCAGTAATCACCGATGCCAAAAAATAATTGGGCAGCAACTCACGTATATTGAGCCGAAAAAACGGCACTTTGGGCGAATAAATAATATGGTCGGTATAAAGCAATGAGCTTTGTTTGCGATTTATCTCATAATAATCAGGCTGCGTAAGCTGACACAAGTACAATCCTGAACAACGGCATAAATCTTCCTCTTGCGCCTTTGCCCCATTGATAAATCCACCGCCTGCATTGCGGGCAGAAGCAAAATTGAGCAACACCACATCATCTATCTTTTCATCGACCACCAGCCGATAAGTTGCTTGTTGGGTGGATTCGGTGGTGACTTCAATCTTAGTTGGGGTGTTGGGTAGATTTGTGCGCTCAGATGTATTTGCGCTGCTATCTTGGTTTAACAGAGCTTGTAACTCATCAGGGCGAAATAGTTCGGTATGCGCTTCGGCATATCGTTGCTCAATTGAGAAATCAATGAATGAGCCATCAGCACAAGGCAGTTGCCCTGTTTGGCTAATCTCAAGTGTTTGTTTGGCAATGCCTTTAAGAGACATAGGAGTTCCTTATTTATTTTTTAAAACCAATCTATTATTTGTAAACCCTCAACTCTAGAAAACTCTTTAGTATTATGAGTGACTAAAATTGCATTATGTGTCAGTGTTGTTCCTGCAATTTGTATGTCGTAATGTCCTATTGGTGTTCCATTTTGTTCTAATTGAGCCCTTATCATGGCGGAGATTTTGGCTTCTTGTTGGTTAAAAGGTAATACTTGAACTTGGGTTAAAAGGGTTTCTAGTTGGGTGATACGTTTGTTTGGGTGAGTGGATTTTTCAATACCTACATACAATTCATAAAGAACAATGGCAGGGATAGCAATATCTTGTGGATGACAGTTATAGATATATGAGGCTACTTGTCCCATACCTTTAAAAAAATAAATCAGTGTGTTGGTATCAAGTACATACTTCATAAAGGCTCACGCTGACAATCTAAATTATCTGATTTCCTAATTTCTTCTAAACTAGGAAAGTCCGTCCAACAGCCTGATAATGCTTTTATTTCAGGTGACCAATCTTGGTGAGGTTTAATTTGTTGTTCAATAAACTGGCTCAGCCAAAGGCTTGGTGGTAAATTTTCTGCATGTGCATATTGCTTGATGGTATTTTCCACATCATTATCAATGGTTAAGGTAATTTGTCCCATACTTTATCCTTTTTAAATATGATAATGGTTTTATCTTAGCAAAATAGTAGTAAATGACAACGGATAATTTAGATTTGAGTGAATAGTCTCTATTAGGTGGTGTATATACAATCGTGTTAAAACTTTGGAGTATACTTACTTAAAAGATAGGAAGTGAATTTATGAAAACAGAATATCAGCTTTTTATTTGTGATATATCAGGTCAACATGCCCCTATTTGTGTGTAGTCAAAGAGCTACTAAACAGCTACTGTGTTGCCCTCGTTTGCTGTACAACAGTACTATCTGCACTCGGTCGCCTTGTATCTGTTTTAGTCTTCTTTGACTATATTTATCTCAGACAGTCCGTTTCCTTGTTTTATGGTTGGTGACCGTTTTGACGGCTGTTTATTAATTGGGGTTGGCAACGCTTAGATGGCACAGTCTTAGGATCAGAGCAACGTCCAATTCGTTTTAACATACATTCAATCAAACATATACTAACCGTCAAAAATGGCAAAAATATCGTGCAAACAGGACTAAATTTAGAGCCATTTACAGGCAATAGATCACCCGCCTTTCAAGAGGATGTGGCTATGACTTGGAGTGAAGCGTTGGAGAGGCGAAAATAGGGTATTTTTACCCTCACAAATTCGGATTTAACCACTTCTCCGCCGTTTTCATATCCCAGCCCTTACGTTTGGCGTAATCCTCTAACTGGTCGGTGCTGATTTTGCCGACATTAAAATACACACTGTCAGGGTGTGAATAATAAAAGCCACTCACAGAGGACGCAGGCCACATGGCATAGCTTTCGGTCAATGTCGTACCAATGCTATTTTCAGTATCCAGCCAATCAAACAACTTGCCTTTTTCAGTATGCTCAGGGCAAGCAGGATAACCAGGGGCAGGGCGGATACCGATATATTTTTCTTTGATTAATTCCTCATTACTAAGCTGTTCATCAGGCTGATAGCCCCAATATTGGGTACGAATCAGCAAGTGTAAATGCTCGGCAAATGCTTCGGCTAGACGGTCACATAAGGCTTGTACCATGATGGCGTTATAATCATCGCCATTTTGTTTATACTCGGTTGCCAACTCGTCCGCACCCTCGATAGATACGGTAAAACCACCTAAATAATCAGTATTTTCCGACTCAGGCATAATAAAATCAGCCAAACTATAATTGGGCTTGCCACTGGCTTTGTCCGATTGCTGACGTAGATGCTCAAATTGATGCGTCGGTTGTCCACCCTCACTCGGTAGTTTGTCATACACCGTTACTGTATCAGGGGCAGTACGCTGTGCAGGCATGATTTTAAATACCCCTTTGGCAGTGATTAACTTTTCATCAATTAATTTACGTAGCATATCTTGGGCATTACCATACAAGTCTTTGGCTTCTTCGCCAACCACCTCATCATCAAAGATTTTGGGGTATTTACCCACCAATCCCCACGAGATAAAAAACGGTGTCCAGTCAATAAACGGCAATAGATTGTCGATGGGGAAGTCGTCTAATATTACTTGCCCTAACTGCTTGGGCACAGGTGGAGTATAGCTGTCCCAATCAAACACAAAGCCTTGCTCGATAGCCTCGGCATAGCTTAGTTTGGCAGCTTTGGGTTTACGATTAGCCAACCGTTCGCGTACTTTTTCATATTCAGCACGGGCATCACTAATCAGCTCGATGCGATGCTCAGCAGATAGCAATTTGGTGACCACACCCACCGCTCGTGAAGCATCAGCAACATACAGCACCGCATCGTTTTGATATTGTGGCTCAATTTTTACTGCGGTATGGGCTTTGGAAGTGGTCGCACCGCCAATCATTAACGGCAGGTTCATACCCCGTTCTTGCATTTGCTTGGCGACATACACCATCTCATCAAGGCTTGGGGTAATCAGCCCTGACAGTCCAATAATATCGACTTTTTCGGCAATGGCAGTATCAAGGATTTTTTCGCAAGGCACCATCACCCCGAGGTCAATGATGTCGTAGCCGTTACAGCCGAGTACCACACCGACGATATTTTTACCAATGTCATGCACATCACCTTTGACCGTCGCCATCAGTACCCGACCTTTGGTTTCACCTTCGACTTTTTCTGCCTCGATATAAGGGTTAAGCCACGCCACCGATTGCTTCATCACCCGAGCCGATTTTACCACTTGTGGCAAAAACATCTTACCCGCCCCAAACAAATCACCGACCACATTCATACCGTCCATCAAAGGTCCTTCGATGACCTCTAACGGTTTGGCGTATTTTTGTCTGGCCTCTTCAGTATCTTGGTCGATATAGGTAGTGATGCCTTTGACCAGTGCGTGTTCGATGCGTTTTTCTACCGATTGCTCTCGCCATGACAAATCCACCGTACCATCATTTTTTTTGCCCCCCGCTTGGTAACTTTCGGCAATGGTCATCAGCCGTTCGGTGGCGTCTTGTCCTGTTTCGCCCTGATTACGATTAAGCATCACATCTTCAATGGCTTCTCGCGCTTCTTTGGGGATTTCATCATACACTTCGAGCATCGCAGGGTTAACGATGCCCATAGTCATACCCACATTAATGGCATGGTATAAAAATACCGCATTAATCGCTTCACGAATGGGATTACCACGGAAGCTAAATGACACATTCGACACCCCACCCGATATCATCGCATTGGGTAGATTATCGGTTATCCACTCGGTGGCATTGATAAAATCTGCGCCATAATTATTATGTTCAGGAATACCAGTGGCGACCGCAAACACATTGGGGTCAAAGATAATGTCTTCTGAAGGAAAGCCAATTTCATCGACCAAAATGTCATAACTGCGTTTGCAAATTTCTATTTTGCGCTCATAGGTGTCGGCTTGTCCGTCCTCATCAAACGCCATGACAATCACCGCCGCCCCATAACGCATACACAGTTTTGCCCGCTCGACAAATTCGTTATAGCCTTCTTTTAGCGAGATTGAATTGACAATCGGTTTGCCCTGCGTACGCTTTAGCCCCTCTTCGATAATGTCCCATTTTGAGGAATCAATCATTAAGGGCACTCGGCTAATATCTGGCTCACTGGCGACTAAGTTTAAAAAATGAATCATCGCCTGCTTAGAATCCAGCATGCCCTCGTCCATATTGATATCGACGATTTGCGCCCCACCTTCGACTTGGTTTAATGCCACTTCTAAGGCTTCGCTATATTTTTCTTCTTTAATCAAGCGTAAAAATTTACGAGAGCCTGTGACATTGGTACGCTCACCAACATTCACAAACAAGCTGTCACGGTTAATATTAAATGGTTCAAGACCTGACAAACGGCAGGCAGGGGCAATGTCTGGAATTTGACGGGGTGGATAGTTTGCCATCACTTCGGCAATCGCCTTAATGTGAGCAGGGGTCGTACCACAGCAGCCACCGACAATATTTAAAATACCCGACTTGGCAAAGCCATCGAGTAGGGCTGCGGTCTCATCAGCAGTTTCATCATATTCGCCAAACTCATTGGGCAAACCTGCATTGGGGTGCGCCGATACAAAGGTATCAGCAATGTCAGAGAGGGTTTGAATATGCGGCTTGAGCGCATCAGCTCCGAGGGCACAGTTAAAGCCAACCGATAGCGGCTTGGCATGACGGATTGAATTATAAAACGCTTCCGCTGTTTGCCCTGATAACGTTCGCCCTGAGGCATCGGTAATCGTTCCTGAAATCATAATCGGCAATTCAAAACCAATATCAGTAAATACGCCAGTGACCGCAAATATCGCTGCTTTGGCATTGAGGGTATCAAAGATGGTTTCAATCAATATAAGGTCAACACCGCCTTCAATTAACGCTAAGGTTGCTTCACGGTAGTTGTCAGCAAGCTCATCAAAAGTGACATTGCGGTAAGCAGGGTCATTGACATCAGGAGAAATCGAACAAGTACGAGAGGTCGGCCCTAACACCCCCGCCACAAAGCGAGGCTTATCAGGATTGGCTTGGGTAAATTCATCGGCGACTTCACGTGCAAGGCGTGCCGCTTCACGGTTAATCTCTGGTACTAACGGCTGCATATTATAATCAGCCATTGAGATACGTGTCCCATTAAAGCTGTTGGTCTCTAATATATCCGCACCAGCATTTAGATGGTCACGATGAATCTCTTGAATCATCTGCGGTTGGGTCAATACCAATAAATCATTATTGCCTTTGACATCTTGGCTAATATCAGCAAAGCGTTGTCCACGATAATCCGCCTCTTGCAAGCCATAAGTCTGAATCTGTGTCCCCATTGCCCCATCAAGCATTAAAATCCGCTTGGCTAACTGCTCAGTAATACGCTGGCGTGCCGTTAGCTGTTGCTCTTGGTAAGGGAAAACCTCAGGCGGCGTTAATTCAAACTGGCTCGGGTCATGTGGCGCATGTTGGGTTGGTGTGTTGGCTGGGGCGTGGCTGTGTGTTTGGCTATGCGTATCGTGGCTCATAATAAGATGAATTATTTTCAAAGTGTGGCGATATTATAGCGATTGTTGGGGGTAGGGGGCAGTATAATTTTTAAAAGACAGGATATTTTTGCATCGGTTATTTATTGTACTAAGCACGAGACTATTTGAGTATCGTTAAAAGTTGCCTACTTTATATCACATTGAAGGTTAGGAGTATTATTATGTAAGTTATGGAGTAAATGAGCTGGCTGATGCAGCGGATTATTGGCAATGGCAAGAATTTTTAAGTTTGCTAGATTAGCCATAGTGGTAGGAAGTTGGTGCAGACAATTACTTCTGGCATCAATCATTTTTAAATTGGATAAATACCCCATAGTGTTTGGTAGTGTGGTTAACTGGTTATGACTTATAAACAGTTTTTCTAGTTGCTGCAAGTTTGCTATGGTCTTTGGTAAAAGTTGAAGCTGGTTATTTTGTAGGTTGAGCTTTGTGAGACTTTGTAGATTGTCAATAGATTTAGGTAATTTGCTTATCTGGTTATGATAACAATCAAGATAGTGCAGTTTGGTCAGTTGCGCTATCTCATCAGGTAAATAGGCTAATTGATTAAAGGCAATATTAAGCTGGGTTAAATGGCTAAGCTTAGCAATCCATTTAGGCAGTTGTTTGATACGATTGTTTGCTAAATTTAAAGTTTTAAGGTTGGTTAAATGCTTAATAACGCAGGGTATCTCATGGATTTGATTACCCCAGAGACACAGATTCTCTAATTTGCTAAGATTTTTTATAGAGTTGGGTAGGGTGGTGAGATTGTTATGACTGATATTAATGGTGTTTAATTGTTGTAGATAGCCAATCTCATCAGGAAGATAAGTAATTTTTGGGTGCTCATTAGGGGACTGATTTAGCTGATTGATATTAATTTCTGTGATGGTTAATAAAGCGTTTTCATCTCTTGGGATATTTTTGTCACTAATATCAAACTCATCTGCCCAATCAAAAATACGTCGAGCCCAGTTAGCGTTAGTATTGATATTACTATCTATATTGTCAGCCATATTAGTTGTACCCTCAGCACTATCTGGCATTGTATTATTACTTATTTAATAGGATATCCTATGATTATCAATATTACCCGTGACAGTGTGTGTATGGGTGATGATTGTGATGCCCCGCACACCACCACTTTAGAAATACTTGAAATACTAACAATGACATCAAGCGGTCATCGTAAGATAACACATTTAGGCGAGGTCATAGCATGTTTTGACTATCAGAGTTATTTGCCGAGTATTAGTGGTGGACAAGCGACATGGGTAGCATGGATAGCAGGAGAAACGACACATAGCCAAGCACTACCTAGCAATGAGTATTCATTTATTCCATTAGCAGTGATTGCTGAGCAGTGGCAAGAGCCACGGTATTTGTTAGTAGCCAATCAACCTATTGAACGCTTCTATTGTAGTGATAACAATCAACCATCATTACAGCTTCACTTTGCTTATCAACAACAACAAGATCCAATGCAGGTATATGTTGAATTAATGAATCGTTATAAATGATTTGTAATATTTACTATTATCTTGATTTTTATGCAAAAGTTTTATAAAAAAAGCCCCCAATAAATTGATTATTGAGGGCTTTTACTGTTGTTTAATTTGAGTTGTCTAACTTTTATTTTATAACACTATATCTTCAGATTAACGTAAGTTATCTTGTTTTTCTAACTCAACTAAACGCATACGCTCACGCTCTTCCCAATAGGGTGCGTTTTTGATACCAAACTTAGCAGGGTCAAAGGTATAGTGTTTAACACCAGCTTTCATTTGTGCTTCATAGTCTTTAAGGATATCCATCGCAGGTTTGGCAACAAAGTAGATAACGATGATACCAACAATATTCAGCCATGCCATCAAGCCAACACCCACATCACCTAAGCCCCAGATATAGCCTGCGGTATTAAGACCACCATAAGCAACCATCACCATAATGATGACTTTGACAAAAAAGATGCCTGATTTATGTGCACCACGACCAACAAAACGAGTCAGATAAGTGATGTTCACTTCGGCGATATAGTAGTAAGCCAAAATGGTAGTAAAGGCAAAGAAGAAAACGGCAACTGCAATAAAGTTATCACCATAGTTACCATAGACAGAATTCATTGCTAACTGAGTAAAGGCAGGTGAGTTAATCTCAGTGGTTGCTGCAACATTTTGTACCAAGAACTCACCATCAGGCAGTGTACCTTGAATGTTATACATACCCGTTGATAAAATCATAAAGGCAGTTGCCGAGCAGACCAATAACGTATCGACATAGACTGAGAATGCTTGTACCAAACCTTGCTGTGCAGGGTGTTCAACTTCAGCAGCAGCGGCAGCGTGAGGACCTGTACCTTGTCCTGCTTCGTTAGAGTAAATACCACGTTTCACACCCCAACCGATGGCAGCACCAAAACCAGCTTGAGCAGAGAAAGCATCACCAAAAATTTGACCGAATACTTCTGGCACCAAGCTGATATTACTAAACATGATAATCAGAGCCAAAATGATATAGCCCACTGCCATAAATGGCACGACATATTCAGTAAAGGTAGCGATACGTTTAATACCACCAAAAATGATGATACCCAATATCACTAATACGATGACTAACGCCCCCAGACGATATGAGCCTACTTCCATGCCCATGATATTCATCATGCTGCCATCACCCATGACTTGGGTAACTGCATTGACTACACCATTGGCTTGCACACCAGGTAAAAACACACCACAAGCGATAATAGAAGAAATGGCAAATAAAATACCATACCATTTTTGACCCAATGCTTTTTCAAAGTAGTAAGCAGGGCCACCACGGTATTCACCCGTGATTTCATCTTTTTCTTTATAAATCTGTGCCAAAGTTGATTCAGCATAGGCAGTAGATGCACCTAAGAATGCCACTACCCACATCCAAAATACCGCACCAGGGCCACCAAAGCCGATGGCAGCGGCAACCCCAGCGATGTTACCCATACCAACCCGACCAGAGAGCGAGACGGCTAATGCCTGAAAGGAAGAAATACCATCTTTACTGGATTTACCACCAAATAATAGGCGTATCATTTCGCCAAAAAGACGCACTTGTACAAAGCGCGTTAAGATGGAGTAAAATAAACCTGCACCTAAACACAGGTAAATCAGTGCATTACTCCAAATAATATTGTTTAAACCATTAACTAATGCTTCCATATTCACTGTTCCTAAATTCCTAAAGCATCTTAATATCGTGTTATTAAATTATAAATAACACTGATAATAAGAATCACTTTCATATCATTGTTTTTATTTATTGACATGCTGTATTGAATACAAAAGCAAGTGTTGATCTAGTTTAAAGTCATTACGATCCAACCTAACCAGAAAATACGAATATTGGTGGATATTTTTACCATATTATAGTGCTGGGTGATCTGTTGTACTGAGTTTAAACTGGACAAACTTATGCACTGTTTTCAGACAACAATTTGTCAATATTTAGCATAAAAACCTAGTGTTTATCTTGTGTAAACGATAGACACCCTTACGTGATTTGTTAATTTAACTATCTAAATGTAACAAAAGGGTATGTCTAAGTAACTGCAATTTGCCATAAAAACAACTTAATTACCAGCGCATTTTGTGTATCTGTCAAATTAAATAGATAATTGGAATGGGATAATCTGCACCTTTTGTATTTATTTGTCTTTTTATAATAAGATAGTAAAGACATGGATAAGCGCTTGATGGGAGTTGTTTTTTGGTAACAAAAAATTGTAATTAGCACTAGTAAGCTTCATTATGTCGGTGTTTAATCACATTCACTACATTTAATGGTATGGCGATGTGGCATGCTACCATTTATTTATTTTTTCTCTTTGTTTGAGGTTCGCTATGAAATCAATATCTAAAATGCTTACTTTTCCCAGTGTGACTGCTCACTCTATTGTTAAACCTTTAGCACTAAGCATGATGCTGGTTTTTTCTTCTGCCAGTTTGACAGGGTGTGGTTATAACAACTTGGTTGCTCAAGATGAGCAAGTGACAGCGGCATGGTCTGAAGTAGTTAACCAGTATCAGCGTCGTGATGATTTGGTACCAAACTTAGTTAAAGTAGTGAAGCAATATGCAGATCATGAAGAAGCGGTATTTGCTGAAGTAGCACAGGCTCGCTCGCAAGCAGGCAGTATCCAAGTAACCCCTGAGGTATTAAACGATCCACAAGCGATGCAGCGATATGAAGAGGCACAAGCACAGATGGGTGGTGCGCTAAGTCGTTTGATGGCAGTGTCTGAACGTTATCCTGAGCTAAAAGCTGATGCGTTATTCCAAGATTTAAGTGCTCAGCTAGAAGGTACAGAAAATCGCATTACAGTTGCTCGTAAGCGTTATATTGATGAAGTCCAAGAATACAACACATCAGTGCGTCAATTTCCAACCAATCTTACTGCCAAAGTATTTGGTATGGATACCAAGCCTAACTTCACAGTGGCAAATGAAGATGCTATTTCAAAAGCACCAGAGGTTAATTTTGGTGATTAAAATATCAGCTTAGTTTTGAGTTGATTTTAATTTATTTAAATATTTAACAGAGTCAGATTGATTATGAAAAAAAGGACAGCTCTAGCCCCATTACTGCTAAGTTTGAGTTTGGTATTGCCAATCATGGGGTGGGCTGAGCCAAATGCGCAAGCAAATCAAAATCTTGCCAATCACAGCGTCGATGATATGGTAGCGATTGCTAGTGCAGGGCAGCACAATGAAGCCATTGCTGAGGCACAAGATATTATTGTTGGTGACTTTGCTGATGATTTTGTTAATGGACAAGCGAAAGCTGATAATAATCCTACGCTGAGTAATTCTTCAGCTAATCCCACTCCTAAACGCTCAAATGTACAAAATTTTGATGACAGTCAATTTCATGATTATGTCATGGACGAGGCGCAAATTTTAAGCGCGTCTGAAAGACAAAAGCTGTCGCAAAAGCTCAACAGTTTATACTATCAAGGACTGGGGCAGATTGCGATTTTAACTGTCCCTTCTACCAATGGTAGGGCTATTGATGACTATACCATCGAAAAAGCTCATGAATTTGGTATTGGTGATAAACAAAATGATGATGGGATATTGTTTGTGGTGGCGGTCAATGACAGAAAAATGTGGATTGCCACAGGCTATGGACGAGAAGGAGTGCTGCCCGATGTGGTGGTGAGTCGAATCATTCGTAATGACATTACTCCTTATTTTAAACAAAATGATTATGCAGGTGGCTTAGCCACAGGTATTAATCGTATTGAAGAGCGTCTCACCACCGACCCAGAAATATTGGCACAAGCAGATGCTCAGGCTGAAAAAGTGGCTAATGAGGCATCGCAAGAAGAAGTATCGCCCATTGTTTTATTGATTATGGCATTTATTTTTGGCTCATTTTTGACCACATTATTAGGGCGTATATTAGGGGCAACGGTTACCTCAGGCGTGTTCTTTTTTGCATCATGGGCAACAGGCGGCAGTTTTTTCTTAAGTTTAGTACTTGCCATATTTTTATGGATATTTTTATCTGCTCGTAGCTCAGGTGGTGGTTCAGGACGAGGCGGGCGTGGCGGTCGAGGTGGCGGCGGTGGCGTGGTATTCTTTCCCACAGGTGGCGGCTTTGGCGGTGGTGGTGGCAGTAGCGGCGGCGGCTTTGGTGGTGGTGGCTTCACTGGCGGCGGCGGCGGTGGTTTTGGTGGCGGCGGTGCAGGTGGCTCATGGTAATCATTGCTGAGTTGATTTTAGAGGGTAAGTTGGTTGACATTTAAAGTATAAAAACAAGATGTAGGATAAAATATGCAACAAAAACAGGCTGATAGTAAGCCCAGCTTTGCAAGGTGGTGGCGGCAAGTATTGTATGTACCCATGCTACATAGCAAATGGCTAACCAAAGAGTTACAGCAACGCTTAACCAATAAGGTCACACTAGCTGAGCAAGGGCATCGTGGTGAGGTATTTTTGATTATTGAGCATCAATTACCCATTCAATCGGCATACCATCATGACTGTCGTCATCGTGCCTTAGAACTCTTTAGCCAATATCGAGTTTGGGATACTGAAGAGAATACGGGTGTTTTGGTGTATATTAATATCTGTGAGCATGACTTAGAAATTATTGCTGACCGTGGTATCAGTGCCCATGTCAGTCCGACAGTATGGCAAGCAATGTGTGATAAAGCGTTATCAGGGCTGACACAAGATAAGATAGAAGAGAGTTTGTCGGAGCTGTTAGAAGAAATTGGTCGGCTATTACGGCAATATTATTATCTTGAAAATGACCCTGCGGGTAATGAATTGTCTGATGAGGTGATTGTTATTTAATGGTGGTTATTTAATGGTGTTGTTATTTAACCATAACCATAACTGACATGCCCATATCCATATAAAGCTTATCAATAAAAAGAGCTGATGATTATGAAAATAACACCAATAAAGATGGTGAGCATATTGGGCGGTAGTCTATTAATGAGTGGTTGTGGTTATACCCAAGACCATAATATGCAAAATACAAATATAACCACAAAAAACAGCACTCCCCATTTTTTAACAGAGTCATATAACTTTGCTAATTTCTCAAAACCACTGTTTCAATCCATGCTATTGGATAAGGCAGATTGGCAAGCTTTGCGTCAGCAACCTGAAGCTTATCCACAACAAACACAAGCATTGTTACGCAGTTGTCAGGATAATTTAGATAGAGATGCTCAGCCTGTGGCAATCCTTGATGTACAGCCCCATTACAATAATGAAGGGGTTAACGAGCAGGGGCGAGCAGCGGCAAAACAGCTTGCTAACGATGGCTGGTTAAGTTATCGGGCGGCTTTGTGTTATCAGTTAACAGGTAATAAGCGTTATGCCAAACAGAGTCAGCAAATATTGGACGCATGGGCAACGACCTTAAAGCAAGTCAAAGGCCGGCAAGCAAAAGCAGACATTAACTTTGATTTGCCCAGTTTTATTATGGCAGGTTATTGGGTACAAGGGGTCAATGATTGGGACGATAGCCATTGGCGGACATTTTTGCGTGACATTATTTTGCCGCAGTCTGCTGCTAATGACAGTGATAACAATCATGGCAATTGGGGAGTATTGCTAAACACCAGTATGGCGGTTTATTTACAAGATAAAAATTTACTGGATAAATCATATCAACGCTGGCAGGCATTATTGCAATCACAAATATCAGATAAAGGCGTGTTTACAAAAGAGATTTGTCGTAGTGATAGCAATAATTATTGTGGCGGTGAAACCAAAGGCATTAATGGCATCTCTTATACGCATTATGCTATGTTGCCGACCAGTATTACAGCACAGATTTTTGCTCAGCAAGGCAAGCCAGTTTGGCACTCGCCTGCGGGTAAATTATTAGGTAAAGCCTATCAACAAACGGCAATTTGGACACAAAGCCCCAGTCAGTTTCCCTATTATCAGCGTAATAATGGCAAGCTCAATGGGGTACGTAATGGGGCTTATTTTGTCATTTTGCAGCGACATTATCCCAATGAAGCAGGAGCAAATGCCATTAAGCAAGGTGACCTAAAAATGGACGGTTTCCAACTGTTATCCTTATTCTGATGGCAATTATTCTGACAACAGTTGATTGACCAATTGTGGCAATGCTTCCCCAGCCTTTGCTTGAATTTGAATATCTACCATTGGATTGTCTGTGGGATTGGGATTGATTTCAATGATTTTTGCCTGATATGGGCTATATTTTGCCAAGTCTACCAATCCTGCGGCAGGATAGACAATACTAGAGGTGCCAATGGTGATAAATACCTGACACGTTCTTGCTGATAATTTGGCATGTAGCCATTCATCAACGGGCAAGCCCTCTCCAAACCAGACAATATCAGGGCGAATAAATCCCTGACAGTGTGGGCAATGAATTAATTGCGCATCAGTATAATCAATAGGCATATCATAAATAGCATCACATTTTGAGCAGCGATTTTTCCAAAGGTGACCATGCAAATGGGTTGCTATGCTGCCAGCTTGTTCGTGCAAATCATCGACATTTTGGGTGATTAAGGTCAGCTCTGCTTTGTTCTGCTGCTGCCATGCTTGTTGCCAGCGTGCTAACGCATGATGGGCAGGGTTAGGCTGTTTATCTTTGACCAAATTACGCCGCCATTGATACCATGACCACACCAAATTTGGGTCACGTTCAAATGCACCAGCATTAGCCAAATCCTCAGCACGGTAGTTTTCCCACAGTCCTGTTTGCTTGTCGCGAAAAGTTGGAATACCACTTTCTGCTGAGATGCCAGCGCCTGTTAAAATACAGACCGTATCAGATTGACGTAGGCAATTGACAGCCTTTTCGATGTTTGTGGATAATATAGGTGATAATTGTGTCATCAGAATAGTCCTATAAGATATAAAGTATGAATGATATAAATTAAGCGTAGAGTGTTGAGGATAATATGCAGATTAATAATGTCATTATTGCAGTATAAAAAGTGCAGTATAACAAGATAGTTAGAATAAAATTTTCTATCTAAAGACGAAAGCAAAAATAAAATCAACAAAATGATAGGATAAGGATTATGGTAGAGGGTATTTGGTGGCTTATTATTATTTTGGTGGTAACTATAGGATTGTTTTTGTTAGCATTAAAGAAAAAACCCCTACAATCAAATGTCCTCCAACCCACCAAACCGCCTAAAAAATTAGTCAAGTTGAGTGAGTTTATCCATCGTCAATTTCCTGAATATGAGGTAAATATACGCCCACAGCATTTATTATTAAGCAATCAAGGCAAAAAAGTAGCCATGCTTACCATGGATAATAATCTTGCCACAGGTAGTCGGAAATTGGGAGAGGTGATGGTGATTAATCTACATGATATACCAAATAAGGTACAGCTAAAGGAGTTGCTATCAGACGTATCAGGCTAAAAAAATATCAAATAATTGAGTTATGGGAAGGATAATGATGGGAATGGTGCGCTCGGCGGGAATCGAACCCACGACCCTCGGCTTCGGAGACCGATACTCTATCCAACTGAGCTACGAGCGCATATATAACAAGGCTAAATCTATAGTGATGTTTGCTTATATACATAAAAGTTAAAATTTTATGTAATTTTCAAGACCGCTTAGTCTAACAAATATCGCCAAAAAAGCCAATGCTCAATGCCATAGTTGCGGTGAATAAAACAATAATCCACCAAGTCATCAATCAGGCATAGCAATCCACCTCACTTTTCCCTTATAATATCATGGAAAGGAAAATAATCTTGACGTTTATCATTCACCAGCCAGCTAGGTTCTGACAAATAAGGTGTAACTTAGATATAAACTCAGCATAAGAATATGTCTTAATAGCTGATTAATATAATTATTTAAGTTAACTATTACTATCTATTTATATCTTAACAAACTAAGCTCGCTCGAAACTGTAAAAGAGAACGTGACGAATGAAAAAAGTGCTTATATTAACAGCCGCTGCCATGCTAGGTATGTCTAGTATTGCCATAAGCCAAGCTGAAGAAGTAGAAAATGCGCCTGCTGCCACTGAAGTAAGCGATGCAGAACAACCAGCCGAAGCTGAATCTACTGATGCAGATGCCACCGAAGGGACAGAAGCTGAAACAGAAGTTGATGCTGAGGGCTCAGAAGAGCAAGACGAGACAGCAGCAATTGATGCCGCTGAGGACATCCCACAAGATACGCCACAAGTACAAAAGTTGATAGCACTATATCCTCAGTTGGTAGCACGTATCCAGCCTTATGGTCGTGTGTGTTTTGAAGGTGAAGAGTGTGATGTGACTGTCACTGCTACTGGTCCTTCAGCAGATGGTAAACCTCGTGATGGTGAAGCAGTATATAATGCTGTTTGTCATACTTGTCATGCGACTGGCTTATTAGGTTCTCCTGCCTTTGGTGACGCAGGTGCATGGGGCCCTCGTATTGCAAAGGGTAAAGATACTCTGTATGATCATGCTATCAATGGTTTTAATCAGATGCCTGCCAAAGGTGGTGCTGATATTCCTGATGAAGAAGTACAAAATGCGGTTGATTATATGATATCTGCTGCCAGCTAGCCTACTGGACTTAATTTAGTTAGTATATTTTAGCTGCTAAAACTTGCATATTGTTATACTTATTAAAAACGCTTGCTCAAAATGACAAGCGTTTTTTTAGTTCTTGCGATTTAGTGTCTGCTAATCATTGTCTTTAATACTCTGGACTAGCTGTAATTAGTTCCAGAGGCTTAATATAATTTTCAGTCGCTTTATAAGGCAAATATTGTACTTTTGTGTAAGTTCTAACTCTATTAAAATTTAAACCCCACTCTCAACTTTATTTTATAAAATCATATATGACCCCTCCCATACCCTCCCCTTGAAGTAAGGGGAGGACTTAAAAACCAGTTCCTCTCCCTGAGGAGGAATATAGCGAAACACTGTTTCGCCCCTGAAGAGCGTTAATAAATAGTCCAGTGGACTATTTTAGCGATGCAAGACGAAAAGCTGTGCTTGTAGTACAAGACAAGAGCTATGCTCGCGTAGTAAAGGGGAGGTTAGGAGGGGGTCTTATAAGTTGAGAGTGGCGTAATCTAATAAATCTTTTATTAGCATATTATGTAGATACTGACTTTAGTATAAATGATGCTTTAAATCTCAAACACCATCCCCATAAACTCTGTTTACTATAGAAAAAATCAACAGACTAAAGCCTTACCTATTGATTTAGCACATATTATCTATATTGTATTTTAATCTAGACAACCATCGTAGCCACTATAATGACCAATATGACTGACCTTGATGCCTTATCTAAACCTGCCTTACAGATAAATAACTTATCAAAAACTTATGATAATGGATTTTCTGCACTAAAAAATGTCAGCCTCACAGTACCACAAGGCGGATTTTTTGCTTTACTTGGTCCTAATGGGGCAGGTAAATCGACGATGATTGGTATTATTAGCTCGTTATTTCGTCCAACTTCGGGCAGTGTGCAAATATTTGGTACAGATTTATTGGCGCACCCATCAGTTGCCAAGCAATATCTTGGCGTCGTGCCACAAGAGTTTAACTTTAATCAGTTTGAAAAAGTTGAGGACATTTTAATCACCCAAGCAGGCTATTTTGGCATTGCTGCCAGTGAAGCTAAGCCACGTGCCAAAAAGTTATTAACGGCATTGGGACTGTGGGATAAACGAGATAACAAATCTCGTGAATTATCTGGAGGCATGAAGCGGCGGTTGATGATTGCGCGGGCATTGATTCATAAGCCTAAGTTATTGATATTAGATGAGCCAACGGCGGGAGTAGATATCGAGCTGCGCCGCTCGATGTGGGCATTTATGCAACAAATTAATGCAGAGGAAAATACCACCATTATTTTGACCACCCACTATTTAGAAGAAGCGGAGCAATTGTGTCGCCATATTGCGATTCTTGACCACGGTGAAATACGCATTAATACCGAGATGAAAGAATTATTAACTCAGTTATCGGTTGAAACCTTTGTGCTAGATTTGACCAATGCGCTGACAAATAAACCTGTAATTACTCATGTTACCGAAGTGACACAGCCTGATGAATTAACGCTTGAAATTACCTTAAGTGAGGGTGAGTCACTCAATCAAGTCTTTGAGCAGTTAAGCGCACAAGGCATTGAAGTTGCCAGTATGCGTAATAAAGCTAACCGTTTGGAAGAATTATTTATGCGCTTGGTTGAGAGCAGTGATGATACAGGTGTTAATAGTATGACGGAGGCAAACCGATGAAGCAAGATGGCATGACATGGTCACAAAAATGGATTGCATTTAGCACCATCATGTACAAAGAGTTGCGCCGTATTTTACGTATCTGGCCACAAACTCTATTGCCCCCTGTGATTACCATGACCTTATATTTTATTATCTTTGGTAAGATGATTGGCTCACGGGTAGGCGAGATGGGTGGTGTGCCCTATATGCAATTTATTGTACCGGGGCTGATTATGATGGCAGTGATTACCAATAGCTACTCTAATGTGATGTCGAGCTTTTTTAGTGCAAAATTTCATGCCAGTATTGAAGAGATGTTGGTATCTCCTATCTCAAAACATGCCATCTTGATGGGCTATGTGAGCGGTGGTATCTTCCGTGGACTCATTATTGCCATCATCGTCTCTATTGTGGCGTTATTTTTTACTCAGCTTGGTGTTGTACATCTGTTTGTGACTATATTTACTGTCTTGGGTACATCTATTTTATTTTCATTAGGTGGCTTTATTAATGCCATGTTTGCACGCTCATTTGATGATATTTCTATTGTGCCCAGTTTTGTATTAACCCCATTGACCTATTTGGGTGGGGTGTTTTATTCGATGGAAAACTTATCACCCTTTTGGCAAAAACTATCCTTATTCAATCCCATTGTATATATGGTGAACTCTTTTCGTTATGGTATTTTAGGTCATTCTGATGTCAATGTTTGGTATTCAATGGTGGCAATTTTTGCCTTTTGTGCGGTATTGTATGTGATTGCCTATCGTTTTTTACAGGATGGCTCACGTATCAGGTTATAAAGCTAATTTGTAAGTGGTTAAATCCATCGCTGCTTGTGGTCACACTAAGCATTGGTTATGATAAAAGCTCAATAGGTCTTGGGCTTTTTTTAATGGCAAAAATATTTTTACAATTGGCGATATTATCCTTGGTCGTTACTATCGATAATGGTGTATTGGCAGTAGCTGTAACACCAGCAACACCACTAACAGCCAGCATGAATGACTATGTATGGATTGCCTTAGATAAAAAAAGCGAAGCTGATCATCATCAAGATGACTGTCATAACAATAACAGTAACAATAGCGATAAAGATGATAGTTATTCCACCTTACACCCTGACTTGCATTGTCTTTATCCTACTCATGGGCGTATCGATAATGAACTAAGCAAAAAGTGGGGCATGAGTGATAAGGTGATTAGAGAAAAAGACACCCTTTATGTGACAGTGCCTAATCGCCAATATCCTTTGATATTTAAAGACGATGCTTATATTTATGATGATCCTGAAAACATTTATAAATCATATTATTTTCTAGAGCAGTATGATAAATCTCAGCAGTTACTTTATTTACAAAATCATTCAACTGTGTCAAAAAAAGATGTCATCGTAGACTTAGCCACAGGGTTTTGGCAAGATTTTTATGGTAGCCATTTGCAGTTATCGCCTAATAAACAGTACGCTGCCAATTTTGATAGGGATGCTGAGTTGACGCGGGATATTAATATTTGGGAGCGTCATCAGGATGGATATTACAAAGGTTATTTCCATCCGATAGATAAACTAAAAAACCAAGAACAACTACGACAGTTAGATTATGATTATTATCAGACAGACAGTACCCATGAAGTTGAAAATTTACGGCAGATAACATGGGTCAATAATAATAAGTTTTATGTGGATTATTTTCATAAAATACATGATGAAGATACCGTTGCCTTTCATATTCGACATACCTTTTTGCATGATGCTGTCAGTGGTCAATGGTATATGAAAGTTGCCAGTCAGCCGCATACAAAATGATTCATATAGGGGATAATTTTTGTTTTATCCAAGGCTCATATTGATATGCTAAATATTGCCCCTCTTGTTTATATGATTCTTCTTGATCGTATTGTCATCTCTATCTTGCTTAGCCTAAGAGTATTATCTTTAGCGTCTTTCTTATTTGTTGCCTGTCAGTCTTATGCACAGACAGAAAAAAATAATACAAAATCACTAGCAATAGTAAATACTGAGTATGAGTGTCAGGATTACCTTGAATTTGCAACTTTTAATGAGTATCAGCAGTGTTTGCATCGCACACTTGAGAATCGTGATAATGGATTAAGTCAGCAGTGGGGTTTAAACGATAAAGTCGTCAGAGAAAAAGATACGATTTATATCACTGTAGCAAATCGCAAACATGCGTTGGCATTTAAAGATGAGGTATACCCTTTTGATGAAGAGCATGGTACGACTTATGGTTTACAACACTATGATGCAGAGCAACAAAAATTATATCTTTACCGTATTTGGTACGAATCCGTCTCTACTGTCATTGTTGATATGACCATAGGATATTGGCAGGAATTTGCTGGGGTTCAGTTAGAATTTTCACCTAATGGTCAGTTTGTGGCTGGTTTTTATGGACGATTGGGGCTACCCTCTTATGCCATCGTTGTTTGGCAACGACAAGAGAGTCAAGATGAGCAATATATACATGATTATGGCAGTAATATTTTGTATGAATATGTGGCGGAATTACCCTCATTGCCTGCCGCTTATGAGGATAAAAAGCTCATCTGGATAAATACAAATAAGTTTATTGTCGAGTTTTCCTATCACATACAAGCAGATAGTGATGTTGTTTGGGTACGCTACGCTTTTGTGAGAGATGATAATGGTGATTGGCAGGTGACAAAAATATGACAATAACTCCTAAAAACTTTGATTTAAGACCCATAAATATTATTGTTAACATGATCGTATGGATATTGTTGTCCATATTAACCATGTCATTGCCTATCCATGCACAAGCCGACATACCCAAGGCACGCATGGATGATTATATTTGGGAAGTAGTGGCAGAAGAGGAGGGGTTTGGAGCGATCTATGACTCAAGTAGGTTATGTCAGCCAGATAATTTTGCTTCCTATCAATATTGTCGCCAGCAGATACTAGAAGCACATGATAATAATTTGATTCAGCAGTGGGGGTTGGCTGATCGAATGGTACGTGAGTTAGATACTCTTTATATTAATGTACCCAATCGCCAATATCCCTTGAGTTTTCGTGAAAATCAATCCGCCGTCTATGAAGAAGCCATTGACTATCTGGCATTGAGTGGTTTTGACAAAAATCATCAGCAACTGTTGATAGAAAAGCAAATGTGGGAGACGTCAAATACCATAGTTGTTGATTTAAACACAGGTCGCCACCAAGAATTTTATGGTAGCGATTTGAGTTTTTCACCTGATGGCTCTTATATAGTAACGGTGGAGACTTATCCAGATTTTGAACAAGTAATGCTGTGGAAGAAAGATGCACAAGGCGTGTATCATCTTGGTAATATGGAAGATAATGGCTATGATGTTTTTACCGATCAATTGGCTTTTTATAATGGCACAAATAATACAGTCAATCTGCATAAAGTGAATTTACAGTGGCTTAATAGCAACAGCTTATTGGTAGATTTTTATTATAAAATAAATATTGATGACACAGTGGCTTATCGAGTACGTTTTAATTATATAAAACCTGATGACTCATCAAAATGGCAAGTTATTGCCGTCAGATAGTCGCAGTCGCCGTCATAATTACAATCACAGTTGCAGTCTTGAAAAAATTAATTAAGTATTAGGACTAATTATGAGTATACATGGTGTATTGGGTGAGTCTACCAGCTATCCCAAATCTTATTCTCCTGAGGTGTTATATCCGATTAGCAGAACACTTGGGCGTGGGCATATCAATTATGATACCAATAAGCTATGCGTTGGCGTTGATTGGTGGCATGCCTTTGAAGTGTCATGGCTCAACTCACAAGGTATTTCACAAGTGGCGTTGGCACGTTTTTCTATTCCTGCTACCTCTACTAATATCGTCGAATCCAAATCATTAAAGCTGTATCTTAACAGTCTCAATTTTACAGAATTTGATGACTGGCAAACAGTACAACAGACCATCAGCAAAGACTTATCTGAGGCGGTAGGGGCGTCTGTCACTGTGCAACTTTTTGATTTATCTACTATTAATAGCATTTCTGGACTGCTGATAGATCAGCCACAAGGACAATGTATTGACCAAGCATTGGTACAGACAGCAGAAAAAATCGCATTGACTGAACACCCTGATGCTTGTCTTTTGGGCAAACTTGATATGCAATCAGATACAGCAGAATTACAAGACTATCAGCTTTATTCTAATTTATTGCGTAGTAATTGTCCCGTCACCAATCAACCTGATTGGGGTACAGTAGCGATAGAAATGACCACCGATATAGAGGTAAATCAAGCAAATTTGCTTAAGTATATACTTAGTTTTCGTCAGCATAATGGCTTCCATGAGCAATGCGTTGAACAGATATTTGCTGATTTAAGCCAGTATTTTCATCCTGCGTCGTTGATGGTACGGGCATGGTATACCCGTCGTGGTGGCATTGATATTAATCCTTGTCGGGCTAGTGATATAAGTGTGTTACCAAAGCCAACTCGTCTTGTTCGTCAGTAATATAGTCAAAGAGATACTAAAAACACCGTTACAAACAATACTGTTAACGCTGGTATTTATTGATTACTATAAGATAAAGCTTTACCTCAACTTTACTGCGTTATCAATTTAATACAATAAATAGGACTATTATATGAAGTTACCAAATAGATTATTTGTCATGACTACAGTGTGTTTGACAGCGATGGGTGCTCAAGCAGCATTTGAAGAGCACAATTATGACTGCGAAAAAGCCAATTTAAAAGACTCTTATCAGTGTTCTATTGAAGCTGTAAAGACTGAAAAACAGCGATTAAATGGCGTTTATATGAATATTTATCGCAACTTAACTGCTACTCAAAAACAGCAAATGGATAATAAGCAAATTGCTTGGAATAAAAAACGTGATGAAAATTGTGGTGTAGAAGAAGATAGACAAATTGTTAATAATGATTCGGTCTGGCAAGAAATATCCGCCAATACGTGTGTGGCGTATGCAACCCAAGATATGACCCGATACTATCTTACTGACTTTAACGTAGCGAGTTTAGCAGGAGCTGCTGATTTTAAAAAGATAAAAACTGATGGTACTGTTACCTATTATAAAGGTGAAACAGTGGTGAAAGGGACATTTAATATATCAGCACCAGATGATGATTATTCCCCTTGTGCTGTCTGTTTTAGTGTGAGCAATGCAGACAGTCATAAAATACCCAGAGAAATGGGCGATACTAGAGACGCGTGGTTTGCCTTTGAAAATACGAACAAGGTGAACTCACAATTAAAACTACGCAAAGATAAATGTTATCAACCAATAAACGCAACGATTAAAATTAAAGATTATGCTGCTGATACTGCTGAGACCGAGACTGTAGATATAACTACTTTGGTAAATATCATATCAATGGAAAAACCTAAAATAACATCTTGTTCTTAAAATGATGTTTTGTTTTTAAGCACTTACCTCGCTCTCAACTTATTTTTACTAAATTGATATATGACCCCTCCCATACCCTCCCCTTGAAGTAAGGGGAGGACTTAAAAACCAGTTCCTCTCCCTGAGGAGGAATATAGCGAAACACTGTTTCGCCCCGACGCAAGACAAGAGCTATGCTCGCGTAGTAAGGGGGAGGCTAGGAGGGGGTTGAAGTTGAGAGTGAGGTAGCACTTATTTTTATTACCATAAAAGAGAACCGCTATTGCGGTTCTTTTATTATCTGAACAATCATTGATAAAGGTATAAACAGCAACCGTATAAAGAATCTAGCCACCAGTGATTTTTGCAATCACTTCTTCACGAGTTAGCAACTGTTTTTCACCATCTCGGCGATTCACATACTCATATTTATCTTCTGCTAAATTACGATCTGAGACCACAATACGATGTGGAATACCAATCAATTCCAAATCAGCAAACTTCACCCCAGGACGTTCATTACGATCATCAAGTAGCACATTCAAGCCTTGTGATTTAAGCTCTTCATACAAAGCAGTGGCAGTATTTATAACCGTATCTTCTTTGGATTTCATCGGTACGATGGCAATATCAAAAGGTGCAATAGAATCTGCAATATTAGGAGTTTGGGTCCAAATAATGCCGTTTTCATCATGGCTTTGCTCAATGGCAGCAGCAATAATACGACTCACACCAATACCATAACAACCCATCATCAAGGTGACAGGTTTGCCATTTTCACCCGAGACAGTACAATTTAAGGCTTGTGAGTATTTATCTCCCAATTGAAAGATATGTCCCACTTCAATACCACGTTTGATTTGTAATACACCTTTGCCATCAGGTGAGGGATCACCTTCGACCACATCACGAATATCAACCACACGAGTAATTTGAGCATCACGCTCCCAGTTCATGCCTGTGGTGTGATGATTGGCTTTATTTGCACCACTAACAAAATCAGACAATGCAGCAGCAGATCTGTCTACAAAAACAGGCATGTCTAAATTAACACCAATATAGCCTTTTAGTAGCCCCGCTTTTTTGATGTCTTCATCACTTGCCATTGTAAATGGTACAGCAACTTCAGTAATCTTTTCAGCTTTGATGGTATTTAAAGTATGATCACCACGAATGACCAAAGCAACGAGTTGTGGATTACCCTCGCTGTCTTGCCCATTGACAATAAGACTCTTAACCGTTTGTGATAAAGGAATATTAAGATGTTCTGCTACCTGCTCACAAGTAGGCATATTGATGGTCTCGACATCGGTGCGATTCTCGCTGGCAGGTTGCCGCTCACTGGTACAAATTGCTTCTGCAAGTTCAATATTTGCAGCAAAATCTGAACTATCAGAAAAGACAATGCTGTCTTCACCACTGTCTGCCAATACCTGAAACTCATGTGAAGCAAAGCCCCCAATAGAGCCTGTGTCCGCTTGTACTGCCCGAAAATCCAGACCCAAACGAGTAAAGATACGAGTATAAGCATCATACATATCTTGATAAGTTTGAGCCAGTGACGCTTGATCCACATGAAATGAGTAAGCATCTTTCATGGTAAATTCACGTGCACGCATGATACCAAAACGGGGGCGAATCTCATCACGAAACTTTGTTTGAATTTGGAAGAATGTCATTGGAAGTTGTTTGTAGCTGCGTAGTTCACCACGAGCCAAATCAGTAATCACTTCCTCATGAGTTGGACCTAAGACAAAATCACGTTGATGACGGTCTTTAAAACGCAATAACTCAGGGCCATAGTCATCAAAACGACCTGACTCTTGCCATAGCTCAGCTGGCTGAGTCATCGGCATTACAATCTCTTGAGCACCAATACGCAGCATCTCTTCACGTACAATGCGCTCAACTTTTTGTAAAACTCTTAGCCCCATTGGCAGCCACACATATAATCCTGAAGCAAGTTTACGAATCAAACCAGCGCGAAGCATTAACTGGCTAGACACAATATCGGCATCACTGGGAGTTTCTTTTAATGTAGCAAACAAAAATTGACTGGCTTTCATAAATAACCTGATATTTGGCAAAAAAAATAAGATAAAAATAAATAAGAAACTTACTAATACTCTATATAATATACATCTTGAAGTTATAAATATAGCTCAATCATTAGAATCTATAAAATTTAGTCATGTTGATGAGTAGCAAGTTATTGTATGGCATGAAAAAATAGCATTTTAGTAAGTTTTAAGTTTAATAGTAAAATATGATAGCATGAGTACTCACTTTCATTTTGCTTGTCTATCATGATAGTGTATAAACTTAGCTACAAATAACTGATTTAAATGCTTGTATCGAGCATACTTTATATAATGCAAATATAGTGAATATAGAAGTAGTCTATGTTAGGTAAACTGTACAGCAGACGCAATCGTTTTTTTGCATCAACAAAAAGTGATGATACTGATAATAACATTATGTATTATATTAAAAGGCTAATCGAACAGTGACGAATACTTCAAAAAATCTTAACAATACTCCATTATCAGATACCAAGCCATCTGCTGACCAGCCTATGAGTCTAGGAAAGATGGTTTTATTGCTCTTAGGACTCATGCTGTTACTATTTATTTTTATATCTAAGCAGCCACCAACTGATGAAATAGAAGTTTTGACCAGAGAAGGAGTTGTGACTCAAATACAATCACTCAACCGTTTACAAACCACAGCTTTTAGTGTAGACACAATTATCAGTAGTAAAAAACAAGGTAATTGGTATGCCCTATGGCAAGATGAACAAAAGGGGTTGTTTGTTGCTCATGGGCGAGTTACGGCGGGTATTGATCTAAATAAGCTATCAGCCAGTAATGTGCAAGTATCAGAAGATGGAAAAAACATTGATATTACCTTACCAAGTGCAGAAGTGTTTGAAGTATATTTAGATAATATAGAAGTTTATGACATTGATACCGGTGTGTTTGGTCTGGTGAATATAGACCCAAAAATATTTAATCAAGCTCAGATAGCTGGCAAAAAACAGGTACTTGCTATGGCTTGTCGTGGTGGTATGATGCAGATGGCAAGTGATAATGCAAAAAAGCAAGTACAAGGACTGTTTGAACTCACTGGTGCAACCGTTACCGTTCATGCATTAAGTGATGGACGCTGTATCAAACGCTAAATTTTTAATTTATAATTTAGTGTGGGTTATAGTAAGGAAGGTTGTCCTAGTGGTTATCTTAGGAGAGGTACAAAATAATTAAACATAATTATAGGTACAAAAAAACGTATGAATGCAGCTAATCAGTGATGAAACGGCCACATTCTTCTGCTTATTAGTGAGATATGGTATATTTTGCTAAGCATCATTTTTTCTCAGTTAAAATAGGATAAATCAGTTATAATATTTCAACTGTGATAATGGCATGAAACATGTTGAGCCATTTTTATGTGATATAAGCAGTTTATATTACTTATGAATATATTTTTACTGTTTGTTAATATAATCAATAACTTAATTAGAAATATGGCTTGCTTATCAGGTGGAAGCAAATCTTGGGGTTTGTGTTTTATCTCATACAATTATTTTTCTTAAATAAAAACTGAGTAGCTAATATAGTTCTAAATATCAATTCAAATAAGACGATCTATCTATTACTCATAGGAGAGCAAGTCATGCAAGTTATCTTAAATCAATTTATCACTATGTTTGGAATGTTGCGATATGAGTAACTCTGGTACTGCGGGAAGCAGAGAAATAAAAAAAGTAATGCGTACAGCATTGATTGGTATTAAGCCTGCAGATTTGATAATGCTTAAAGGCTATCTTAGAGTATTATTACGTTTAGAGGCAGATTTGGAGTGGGTGCCTGCCTCCCATCCAAGTATAGATTTATATATCATCAATGATGAGTTTCGTGGATCAACCAGTGTCCATAAAATACTTAGAAATCAATCAAAAGACAAAGTGTTGTATGTACGGCGTAGCGATAATGCCGAAGGTATGATGTCAGATAATTTGATCATTCTGCCACTACAAGATCTTAAAGCATTAAGCAGTTGGCTTTATAGTAACCTGCCTTTTTTGCAGAATGATGTGTCTGCATCCTCATCAGACAGTACACAGACTTTAGCTTCTAATAATTCAAATGTTGCTACAACTGTCAAAGAAAGCCAACCAGAAACTGAGCAGTCAACTCATGTAAGCTCCAATACAACAACGACATATCCAGCAGATGATAATGGGTTGTTTGCTGTTATTGATGCCATACAAACTCGTCCAGATGGACTTTATGAGTTGAGTTGTAGTCAAGGTAAGATTGCCTTAGTCAATTTGGCACGTCAACGGATATGGTTGGTCGGTGAAGGTTCAGTGACACCTAATGCTTCATGGAAATTGCAACCAACCACTCGAGCTGTATCACCTGATATTAGCAAGAGTATTGACTTATTTCAGTGGTTATGGCAACAGGCATGGAGTGCCCCTGATAACTTGTTATCGATGATTTCTGATGAAGAAACTTATCAGCTACGCTATTGGCCAAAACCACGTATGACAGGCAAACGTAAAGAGCTGGCACATCTATTAACTGCAATGGAAGCACAACCAATACTGGTAAGAGACTTAGCCGTCCGTGCAGATACCTCTGTTAATGCTGCCAAAAAAGTGGTTGCCAGTTTGTTGTTTGCAGGTGGACTGCATGCCGAAACTTATGAGAAATTAAAGAAATTTGGTAATAGTGCTGCAAAGTCTAGCTCTAATATAACATCAAATAGTTCAACCACAGGATCAAGTACGGGTAGTACACAAAATACACCCAAACCAAGTGTGGCAGTCAAGCAAAAGCGTTCATTCTTGGATGAAATCTTAGCTCGAAGATCCTCTGGTGACACGTCAGCGGCAGCAACAACTGAATCACAGGCAAATACAGGTGGTAATAACTCTGCTAAAGAAGAGAAACTTGGCTTCCTTGCGAAGATTAGACGTAAGCTGGGATTATAGTTTGGTTTTTGCAAAATCTAGCAGCAATTTAGAACATTCTATATTGCTGCTAAAATGAAGGGTTTGTGGTTGAATTCTATACAGTTTATAACAAAATGTGTTACTCTATTTTTGATAATGAAAAGAAGTACAATATTATCATTGAAATAAAAAAGTAATGGCATACTGTTTAATATATTTTTTATTGTTTTATTAATTAAGTTGTTAAAATATTATTTATAATAATCAGATAGGTGAAGTTGATATATGCAACGTTTAAAAATAGTCTTTAGTGGTCCAATGGGTTCAGGAAAAACACAAGCAATATCTAGTTTGTCTGATGTTCCCGTGGTCTCTACTGAGGTGTTAAATACCGATCTTGATGCACATAGCAAAATACTGACAACTGTTGGTATGGATTATGGTGAGCTTATTATTGAAGGTGATTCTAATATTGGATTGTATGGCACACCAGGACAAGAGCGTTTTAACTTTATTTGGCCGATTTTGGCACAAGGTGCTTTAGGTATTGTGATTTTAATCGATCATTCTGCCAAGGATCCTGTTGCAGACTTGGCTCACTATATAGATACTTTTAGAAACATCTATGATGGACGCATGGTCATCGGTGTGAGCCAAGTTGATAAGAATCCTGAACTGGATATGGCGGTCTATCGAGACTTTCTACAAGAGCAAGAATTGTATTTGCCATTATTTCCTGTTGATATGCGCAAAAAAGAAGATGTATTATTACTGGTCGAAACCATCATCTCTTCATTGGAATTAGAAGACTAATTAACCATCTGATATTTTGTTGATATTAGAACTGAGGCAAAACACGATATTTGCTTATCAAGTGACTGCAACTGGAAGTTATTTATGAAACTTTTGGAGCGATATGGTATAAAGTTAGTCACTTTAGAATATAAAAAATAATTATGACCAACCATATTGTAGTTGTAGCATAGCAAGGAGCTATACCCTTAAAAAGATTTTTAAGTTAAAGTTGCAAAATGCTAGTATAAAGACAGGTTGCAAATCTGTTATAAATAAAGTTGTTATAAATTACGAAAAATAACTACAACTTATGTTTTGCAATAATAACAATATCTTTATACTATTTTGATGGCTGCTTTTCTGATAGTTACCTATTTGAGATAAAATTACTGATATAAAGATTATAAAGTCTTTGCTAGGTTATTCTTAGTTTAGGCTGGGGTGGAAATAATCCTAAATTAAAGATTGTTAAATGATTAAAGATAAGAAAAAATACTTACCTTTATTATTTTATTTGAACTTATTTTGATAATTTAAAAACGGATAATGGATAGAGCTTTTATGAGTAATAAACTTTTTCAATTGGATTCTAAACGTGTCAAGCCCAAAGAGGCTTTTATTGTCGCATCAAAAGAGGTGCTATATAATTTAGTACACTCTACAAGTGGGATTGAAGGTGTGCTTTTAGCCACTACTGATGGCTTTGAAGTCAGCTCTATCTTTCAAAAAGAGTATGATGGCAGCAAATTATCAGCGGTTGGTAGTTCTATACTCGCATTGGTACAAGCATTAACTGCTGAGGCGCACTTAACTGGCTGTCGTTCTGTCATATTAGATGCACAAGATGGTAAGATTATGATTAGCGCGGTTCCAAATGACAATCAGCCAATGATTGTTATGGTGATGACTAAGCAAAAAGTACTATTAGGACAAATCATGCATGGCATGAGTAAAGCAATTCATGGTTTGGTGCATTTAGATAGAGAGCACCATAGCGAATAATCGCTTTTATTTAGCTTGAGTGGTTTTAAAGTTAGGTGATGGTGACTGGTTAGGCGACTCTGTCTGTATTTTTTTCTTCGACATCAATCATAAATCTTAGCTTAATAAAAAACATTCATATCCAAAAGTAAAGATCAGCGTCTGTATATACCGATGCTGATTAATGCTGTCCTCATATTGTTAGACATCAAGTCTGTGGATACAAGATCCTCATCCATAATCTGACTCATAAATAGAGTTTATTCCAATATTCCACTATATAATCAACAAACACTTGTTAAAAAGATTGTTGTTATCATATATAAATAGCTAGCATATACCAAACCAATCCAAATCTAACAGAAAATTTAACAAAGTATGCTAGGATAATACCGATGATGCAAATAAAATTTTGTGGCTTCACCCGTAAGCAGGATGTCAAGCAAGCCGTGGCGTTGGGCGTTGATGCTATTGGCTTGGTATTTTATCCGCCAAGCCCTCGTGCGGTGAGCATAGAGCAAGCAGCGTCTTTGGTGCAAGCGATACCTGCGTTTACCACGGTGGTGGCGTTAGTGGTCAATATGCCACAAATTGAGCTTGAGACACTGGCTCAGACTATACACTTTGATGTGATCCAATTTCATGGAGATGAGACGGCCGAGCAGTGCCAACAGTTGGCAAATACTGTGAATAAACGCTGGATAAAAGCCCTACGTATTAATCAGCAACATGACACCATAGCGAGCATTAGTCAGCAGATAGTTAGGTTTGCTGATGCGGGGGCGAGCAGTATTTTACTCGATGCCTATCATAAAGACGCTTATGGTGGTACAGGTGAGCGATTTGATTGGTCACTCATTCCTAAAAAGTCTGCGTTACCGATTATTTTAGCAGGGGGATTGAGTGCTGATAATGTCGGCAAGACGTTAGATTTGCCCATACAGGCAGTGGATGTGAGCGGTGGTATTGAGTCAGCAAAGGGCATTAAAGATAGGGCGAAGATGCAGGCGTTTATAGAGGCGGTAAAAAGATAAATTTATCATGACAGATGACATGACAGTCAAGTATAAAATAGGATGAATTGTGACTCAAAGTATTTTATCAAGATGGTATGTGCTTGGTTTGCTAATAATTTCAACAAATAGCTTGGCTGAAAGCTATGATATAAGAGAATGGATAAAAACTCAGCCTCAAATAGTGCAGGATAAAATTGATGTATCAAACTGTCGTTACCCTAAAAATATCGAAAAACTTGAAATAGTGAGTGTGACCTGTTTGGGTGAAGAGAGGACATCGTTGGTAATTTATAAGGGTAAGTATGGCATCTTAAATGCTGAAGGTGATTGGGTAATGTTACCTAAATATGATTACATTACTCTTTTTACACAAGGGACAGCCGTTGTCGAAGAGGGTGCACATAAGTTCTTAATTAATCCTAAAGGTGAGTGGATTGCAGATATTGAATAGTTAGATTTTTGATTTTAAGATTTTAAACAGTTTAATTTTGATAATTGATAGAGTGAAATAGATGATGAGCGATAATAAGCAAAGCAATATTAGTGAGTTAGGTAATACCCAGCAGTCGGCTGAGGATTATAATCAGTATCCTGATGCCAGTGGGCATTTTGGGGTGCATGGTGGACGCTTTGTGTCTGAGACGCTGATGGCGGCGTTAGAAGAGCTTGAAACGCTGTATAATCGAGTGAAACAAGACCCTAAGTTTTGGGAAGAGTATCATAATGATTTGATTAATTATGTCGGTCGTCCAACGCCTTTATATCATGCCAAACGCCTCTCTGATGAGATTGGTGGCGCACAGATTTATTTTAAGCGTGAGGATTTAAACCATACTGGCGCGCATAAGGTGAATAATACCATTGGTCAGGCATTGCTGGCGAAGATGTGTGGCAAAAAACGCATCATTGCTGAGACAGGTGCAGGGCAACATGGGGTAGCAACAGCAACGATAGCCGCTCGACTTGGGCTTGAGTGCATTGTGTATATGGGTGCAGACGATGTGGAACGGCAAAAGATGAATGTGTACCGTATGCGTCTGCTCGGCACAAAGGTAGTACCAGTGACTTCTGGCTCACGCACGCTAAAAGATGCGATGAATGAGGCGATGCGTGATTGGGTAACCAATGTGGATACCACGTATTATATCATTGGCACAGTGGCAGGCCCGCATCCGTATCCGCTGTTGGTGCGTGATTTTCAGGCAATTATTGGTAAAGAAGCACGTATTCAGCATTTAGAAAAAACAGGCAAGCTGCCTGATGCCTTAGTAGCGTGTGTTGGTGGTGGCTCAAATGCGATTGGGCTGTTTTTCGACTTTTTAAATGACAGTGAAGTGGCGTTATATGGTGTTGAGGCGACAGGTGATGGTATTGAAACAGGTCGCCATTCTGCGCCATTGGCAGCAGGTCGGGTAGGGGTATTGCATGGCAATCGTACCTATTTGATGGCAGATGATGATGGACAAATTTTGGAAACTCATTCGATTTCTGCAGGTTTGGATTATCCCGGTGTTGGCCCTGAGCATAGCTTTTTAAAAGATGTTAAACGGGTACAATATGTTGGCTGTACCGATGATGAGGCGATGTGGGGCTTTAAAGAGGCGACTTTAAAAGAGGGTATTATTCCTGCTTTAGAGTCCTCTCACGCAGTGGCATATGGGCTAAAACTGGCAAAAACCATGAGTCCAGAGCAATCCATCATTATTAATATGTCAGGGCGTGGTGATAAAGATTTGCATACAGTGATGAAATACGATGGGATAGAGCTGTAAATTAAAGATGGCTGTAATGAAAGATAGCTGTGATGTATGATTTAGATTGGCTTATCAAGCAATATCAAAGTAAACAGAAGTTAAAATATGTCTATTTTTGGGGACATAGCAAACGTGCTGATGGTCAACTAACCCATAGCTGTTTTAGCCAGTGGTGGACAGCCCCATTTGTGGTTGATGGCATTACTTACCCAACTGCTGAACACTATATGATGGCTCAAAAAGCCAAATTATTTGCCGATGAGGATAGCTTTGCCAAAATCATTGCTAGTTCTCACCCCAAGCAAGCCAAAGATTTAGGCAGAAAAGTGTTGGGATTTGATGAAAAAGTATGGAATAAGCACCGCTTTGATATTGTGGTGGCAGGTAATCTGGCAAAATTTGGACAATATCAAGCGTTGCAAAATTACTTGCTAGGTACAGGTCAGCGAGTATTGGTAGAAGCAAGCCCAGTGGATAAAATCTGGGGGGTGGGGCTGGCAAAAGATGATGACAATATTTCCAATCCGCTACAATGGAGGGGACTGAATTTGTTGGGTTTTGCCTTGATGGAAGTGCGGGATAGATTGCAACAGTAGCTTATTAGCAACAGAAAACTACTAAAAGAAGGATTTAAGGGGGAATGTGATGCATGCTTATACAATTTATGTGGAAGACCATGCAACAAACAAATTTTGTGACTTGTTAAGTACTTTTGAACAAGATGAAGTGGTTATCATTAAGCAAACGCGAGTAGATGAATCTTTATTGACTACATTACCAATTCTTACAGATGCTCAGGATAATGTGAGGACTGACTCAACAAATACTGAATCAGAAAATACTACAGAGAGCCAATCTGAAATGGTCAAAGTGGAAAATATGAAGATGGAAGATTTGGCGGGAATCTTTTCAAAGTATGTAACGCATAGGATTAGCGATGAAGAAATAGCCGAGGCGGCGGTTGCAGGTGCTTATCAACAAGGTATGGCAGGCAAAGGTGATGGATAAACCTATTTTTATTATTGATACCAATGTTTTATTACGGTTTATTTTAAATGATGATGCCAAGCAGCATGCCAAAGTTAAAAAGTATTTTATCTCGAATGAGCTTTTTTTGTATTTACCCATTATGACTGTGTGTGAAACAATTTGGGTGATAAAAGATAAAATGAAAATTCCGCGGCAATCAGTTATTCAAATTTTAACAGCACTGGTTGAACAAGATAATATATTGATTGCAACTGAAGCCTTTGATTATGGTATGAATTTTTTAAAAAGTGGCGGTGATTTTGCTGATGGGGTAATTGCTTATCAGGCTCATTGTCATGATAATGCCACATTACTTACCTTTGATAAAAAATCGCAAAAAATTGCCAAACAATTAGCCATTACTTGTATAGAGCCATAAATTGCCCCGATTAGATATAAGAACCTGTATTCACAACCCATAATGGTGGCTTTTTGCCTAAAATAGACGTACTACGGCGTTAAATTTTGGGTTAAATAGAGTGACTATTCGCCCCAAAATTTGCCTTGTATTATGCAATTTTAGTTTAAAACTCCCCTGATTTTGGATTATGAATACAGGTTCTAAAATTAGAAGTGAATTATTCAGCCTAAAAATTTTAAAAGAGATACTTAAAAAAGAGATAATATTATGACCCGAATTGAAACCACCTTTAATACGCTAAAATCACAAAACAAAAAAGCCCTGATTCCTTATGTGATGGCAGGCGATCCAAACCCAACTGTTACTGTCGATTTGCTGCATGAGTTGGTGGCTCATGGGGCAGATATGATTGAAGTGGGCTTACCTTTTTCTGACCCGATGGCAGATGGTCCAACCATCTCTTTGGCAGGGGAGCGTGCATTGGCAGCAGGCACGAGTACCCGTCAAGCGATTGAAATGATTAAAGCATTTCGTCAACAAGATACGCAAACACCGATTATTTTGATGGGTTACCTCAATCCTGTGGAAATCATTGGTTATGACCATTTTATTAGTCTTTGTGAAACGGCAGGTGTGGATGGTATTTTGATGGTAGATTTACCTCCAGCCGAAGCAGGTACGTTTACTCAGCGTCTTGCTGATCATGCGATGAATGAGATATTTTTATTATCACCCACCACTTTACCTGAGCGTCGTCGTCAAGTGATGCGCCATTGTGGCGGTTATATTTATTATGTGTCGCTCAAAGGAGTGACAGGCTCAGCAAGTTTGGATACTGCTGATGTGGGTAAGCAAGTACAAGCGATTAAGTCTGAGACCAATTTGCCCATCTGTGTTGGTTTTGGTATTCGTGATGGTGCGTCAGCAAAAGCAGTTGGACAGTATGCCGATGGGGTAATTGTGGGCAGTGAGTTGGTGAAGCATTTTACTGATATTGCAGCAGATGCCGATGGTAGTCAGATTGATGCTGCCAAAGCCAAAATTATGGCAAAAATGGATGAGTTGCGTACGGCTTTAGATTCCTTATGATGGTTTTTGTGCTCTATTAAATACTTAACTACTTGTTCTATTAAGTATTTAATATTTTGACAATAAAGCCCTTTGCGAAATCAGGTTTACAAGTGTAAACTAAAAGTATTTTATGGTAATAGTGATAGTTAATTATGACCCAAACAACCAATTCTCCCAGTTCCACAGTGGCATCAACAAAGACAAACAATGAGCCAGCCCCCTATCGTACATGGCTAGAGCGTCCTGTTCCCAGTATCAAACAGCAAAATATGGCACCGTTATCAGCGGTTGAAACCGAGCCTTCTACGCAATGCTCACAGTGCCATTCATTGACCACCAATACCGCGTTGATATTTAACTGCTATATCTGTCCGCATTGTGATCATCATTTACCCATGACTGCTCGGGTACGTTTGGGTTGGTTTTTTGACGAGGTGGATACTGAGCTAGGGCAAGAGTTTGTCGCTGGTGATCCACTCAGTTTTATTGACAGCAAACCTTATCCACAGCGAATGCAAGAAGCACAAGAAAAGACGGGGGAGTCTGAAGCTTTGTTGGTGATGTATGGTACGTTACGTAATCTAAAAGTGGTGGCGTGCGCTTTTGATTTCCGCTTTATGGGTGGCTCGATGGGGTCGGTGGTGGGAGATCGTTTTGTTAAAGCGGCTGAATATGCGCTAGAGCATAAAATCCCTTTAGTATGTTTTGCAGCATCTGGTGGGGCTAGAATGCAAGAAGGGTTATTGTCCTTGATGCAGATGGCAAGAACAGGAGCTGCAATTGAGCGTCTAAAATTGGCAGGTGTGCCTTATATTGTGGTGCTCACCAATCCTGTGTATGGTGGTGTGACTGCATCGCTTGCCATGCTGGGTGACATTCACTTGGCAGAACCAAAAGCGATGATTGGCTTTGCAGGTAAGCGGGTGATTGAGCAGACGGTACGTGAAACGCTTGAAGAGCCATTTCAACGTGCAGAGTATTTGCTTGAGCACGGCGTTATTGATCAGGTAGTGCATCGTCAGCAAATGATTGATACCATTTATCGTCTATTGGCAAAATTGACCCATCAGCCGAATCAGCATACGTAATTAAATTTAAGTATTCAATATCTCAACTAATGGATAAAATAAATATAGATTAGTCGAGATAAGCTATTAGATATTACTCATAAGGTAGTCTGCCTTATGAGTATTTTTGTCTGTAGACGGTTATAATTATATTTTTTATTGTGCTCGAGGCTTGGTAAGCAAAATATGCCAATCTTCGCTCTTAACTTACGCTTAGTTAAAGTGATTGTTAGATTATTTATGGTGATATCCAAATGACCACAGTTGATACGCAAAAACCAGTAGAAGCACCCAATCAAAATAGCTCATTGTCACAATGGCTCATATATATGCAGCAGATTCATGTGTCTGCTATTGATATGGGTTTATCACGGGTGATACCAGTTGCTGAGCATCTAAATCTATTGCAGTCCGCCAAAGATAACGCTTATGTATTTATGGTGGCAGGCACCAATGGTAAAGGCTCAACCACCGCAGTCATTGCCGAGATTTGCCAACAGGCAGGCTATAAAACCGCATTGTATCAGTCACCACATTTGGTTGATTTTAATGAGCGGGTGCGTATCAATGGGCAGGCTGTTGGTGATGATAAACTGGTACAGGCATTTTATCAGATCGAGCAAGCTCGCATTGCCTGTGAGCTAACCTTGTCATTTTTTGAGATGACCACACTGGCAGCGATGTTGATATTTGCTGAGGCTGATTGTGATGTGTGGGTGCTTGAAGTGGGATTAGGTGGTCGCTTGGATGTGGTCAATATCATTGATGCGGATATGTGCGTGATTACTAATATTGCCATAGACCATGTGGATTGGCTCGGGGATACTCGAGAGCAGATTGGCTATGAAAAGGCAGGTATTTTGCGTCAAGATAGTACACTTATTTATGGTGAGGCAGATATGCCCAATAGTGTGCGTCAAAAAATTACTGAGTTAAATGTCACCTGTTATCAGACAGGTCAAGATTTTATTTATTGTGATAGCAGTGATGATTTAGGAGATATCTCCAGTTTAGATTGGCAATATAGTGGTGCTGCGCTGACCTTACAGTTACCCAAACCAAGTTTATCATTGGTGAATACCAGCAATGCCATATCAGCAGTTTTAGCCAGCCCTTTAAATATCGCTGAGAAGCATATTATATCTGCTATGCAGCAAGTTAAGTTGATGGGACGATTTGATGCACGTCAGTTAGCTGATAGACAGTGGTTATTTGATGTGGCACATAATGAGCAAGGTATGGCGTTTTTATTGCCCCAATTTGAGCAGTTTTGGCAGGCATATTTAACAAAACATCCAACCGCTAAGTTATATATTATTTTTTCTATGTTGGCAGATAAACCCATTGACGCTGTGGTATCACAGTTAATATCGCTGCCTATTAAGCGGTGGGTAGTAGCAGCAATTGACCATTCTCGAGCGGCATCGCTAGATGAGTTAATGGATATTTTGGCTAAGCACATTCAAGTAGATGATATTGTGACAACACCTAACTTAACAGTGGCTGCAAGACAAGCTATTGCACAGAGCCAAGAAAATGATATGATTTTGGTTTGTGGTTCATTTCATACCATTGGGGAAGTATTGACAGGTTTGTCTATATCCACATTTTAAATAAGCACAAATTTAAAAATTTAAAGAAACATGCTGATAACTGGGTGTATAAGCTGATAAGAAAGCAGACACTGTTTGGGCTTTACTCTATAATAAATAAAGTTTAATCGAGTGTTGGCTAAAATTGAGCTAATTATAATCTATAGTCGTAACATTATTTTAAAGGTAGATACTCATGAAGTTGTCAAGACAGACTCTATTAGGGGGCGTTCTTTTTTTAGGTGGAGGCTTGATGCTATTTGCTATGGTGCAGCAAATAGACATGTCTGATACTTTGCAACAAGATGCCGCATCTATTCAGCCAGTCAATGCAGAACAACCTCAAGAGACAGATGAGATGACTAATCGTCCATTGACAGCAGATATTGAAACAGAACAGCGAATTTTAGCGCAAAAGCAAAAGGAGCGTGCGGCTCGAGTTGCTGAGCAAGAGCGGTTGGCAAAAGAGTTTTTGGCTGAGCAAGAGCAGGCAGAGGTATTGGCGCTTAATAAATCTAGATTAGAAAATGAACAGTATCGTGCCAACAATGCCATTGAGCCTGTACCTAGCAATGAAGATTTGCAAAATGAAGTCAATGTCACGGCTCAACAAGAAATAACGGATACTTCTTCTTCTGTGCAACCAGCGACACCAGTGATACAGTCTCGTCCCATTCCCGCACAGCCCAAACCTGCCAAGCCAGCAGAACCACAAAATCAAACCAATACCACAACAACTCAAGCGGCAAGCAATAATGAGCAACGCAATAGTAGAAATCAAGCCATTGATTATCAGGTAAAGCGTGGTGATGGATTGATTAAGATTGCACGCGAACACAATGTACCTATAGAGGTTTTATTAAAAGCAAATGATATATCGATTAATACCTCAATACATCAAGGTCAAACATTGATCATTCCTTCAACACAGCAGGTTCAGCGGTTACAACGTGAGTTGCAAGCAGCAGCAAAGACGGTAAAACCAAAGCCTAAACCAACACCAACTGTCGCTAAGTCTGAGACGACAACCAAGTCTCAGCAAGATACCACATCAAAGCCACAACCAACTAATACGGCGCCATCACGGGCAGTGGAATATCGAGTTCAACGAGGAGATGGATTAATCAAACTGGCACGGGAATATAATGTTCCTGTGGAAGCTTTGGCACAGGCAAATAACTTATCTACTTCGGCAGCTTTGCATGTGGGGCAAAAATTAACCATACCCTCACAAACACAAATTAGCCGTTTGCAAAGAGAAGCACAGTTAGCAAAACAACGTGCTGAAGCTGCTAAAACCGCGGAACAGCGTTTGGCACAGGCACGGCAAGCAGCAGCAGAAGGTGAAGCGAGAGGTACGTTTGGTGTACAAGTGGCATTGGCTGATAATCAAGCCAAAGCCGATGAAGTCGCCAAAAAAATGCGTGCAGCTGGTTATAAAGTATCAACCAGTGCAACAAGTCGCGGTGTGCGTGTGATTGTGGGGCCTGAGGAAGGCAAACCTGCAGCATTGGCACTAAAAGATAAAATTAATGCAGATCCACGGACAGGCGTAAATAATGCTTGGGTGCTTTATTGGCGTTAATTAGATGCAAATAGGCTTTATTTAGAGTCATCAAATCTAAAATAAAAAAAGACACGACATTGAACGTCGTGTCTTTTTTATTTGGTGGCAGTCTCAATTGTAAAGGTTAAGATGATCAGAGATAATAATTTAAGGTTGCTTTATTACTAGGGTCAATGAAATTGATAACTATTATGGTGTTAAGTGGTGTTAAGCTTGCTTGCTATATAACCATACTATCTGCGCTCGCCTGTCTTGTAACAGTTTATAACTTCGCTGACTATATTGAAGCTACTAATTATTACTTATTGTCGATAAAGGAAATATTTTGTTATTTCAATTCATTTTTATTGTGGTCGGAGTCGGTTTTCTTTGTTTGTTGTTATTATCTAAAACTTCCAATGCCCCTTCAAACTCAAATTCAAACGTAAATTCAAATGATACCCCTGTTCGAGGCGATGATTTGCCTATATGGCCATTTGATCCGATGCCAATCATGACAGATACAGAGGTCATATTCTTTAAAAAATTACAAAAGGCCATTCCTGAGTGTCATATTTTTAGTCAAGTGCAGCTATCCCGTATTATAGAGCCAAGCGATGAAGCAGCAAGTGACCGTCAGTTTTGGTTCAATCGTATTTGTCGACAAAGTGTGGACTATGTGTTGGTCGCCCCTGATGCTCAGACGACACTACTTGCCATAGAATTAGATGACTGGACGCACGAGAGTAAAGCACGCCAAAAGGCGGATGCCAAAAAGGATAAAGCCCTTGCTAGTGCAGGTATCCCAATTTTGCGCTTTCATGCTGAGCGACTACCTAGTATTGAGATACTTCGTCATGAAGTATTACAGGTGATTGAAACATATTCGAATTATGAATAATCAATTAAATTAATTGCAACAATAAAAAGGTAATATTATAATCAATAACTTAGGGAATTTAAGATAATGATAAGTTTATTGTTAGTTTGTTTCATTATCACTATCAAAAGTGTATATGTTGTTATAATATGAGGCATGGTTTAGTTCATGTATTTTTGCAAAGAAAAGATTAACAAACTGTAATGATAAAATGACTTGATCATCAATTTGTTGCGCAGCCATATTATTGTGCAATGATTAACTAATATCTAAGTTTATTGAAAATTTTAAAAACAAGGAGTAATAATATGAAAGTGATGAAACTAACGGCATTGGCATTGGCAACAAGTTTGGTATTGACAGGATGTGGCGATAATGATGATACAGATGCCAATGATGGCAGCAGTCAATCAGGTCAAACGGAAACTAACCTTTCTGAGCAAGAACAAGCCAAAGAAATCATCCGTACTGCTAAATTATTTGTTAGTGATAATAAGGCAATTAAAGAAGCTTATGAAGGTGCAAGTGAGATTCTAACAAATAAACAGCAAAAAAGATTTACCTATGCTTTTGATGTACCAAGCAAAATACAAAAATACATGCAAGAAAATTCTTTAACGCGTCTTGATGCAACTGAGCTTAATCGATTGATTAAATCTAAAGATTTTCAAAATGATTCTTCACGTTTAAAAATCACACCAGGTAAAGACTTTGTGGCAACGTTAGATAGTAATGGTAAGTTTACCTTATCTGGTGGAGTGACGGTTGATACGATAGAGATAGATTATCTTTATAATCGCCAAACTTTTAAAGAGGAGAAGAACGTTACTACTGATAACTTTATGACTAGCTATCAGGGCTTTGAAAATGCTACACAGAATAATACTTCAACTACCACGCCTCAGCTAAGCTTTGGCTTTGATGGTCTGACTATTGGCTCAGGTAGTGAAAAAATGATGCTGACATCGTCTAAACAAGGGCTTAAAGCTCAGGGTACATTTAGTGATAAAGTTACCATGAACAGAGAGTTTGATTGGGAAGAGACTCATAAGAAGGGTATTACTTTACAAAAAGCAGAAGTAAATTTGGATAATGTCAAACTGGTTGCCAATGATAGTACCGTAATTGCTAAAGATTTTGTAGTTGCAATGATGGATGTGAGCAGAACATTAGCTGATGGTAGTAAAGAGATTCGTAGCTTGCCTTATAAGATTGATATCACAGGTCATTTAATCAAAGGTGCGCCAAAGACCGATGTTGAAATGAGTTTTAATGCGATTGCTAATGCAGATGATGTGAAAAAGTACGTTGAACTTAGTAGTAACGATAACTTTGTAGAAAAAGATGGCAAATATGTGGGTATGACCGCAATGTTGAGCTTAAAAGGTAAAGTCACTAAAAATACTGCCTCAGATAAAGCAGTTGTGATTCCACTTGATTTTCTAGTTCGACTAAAACGTACCGCTCGTGATGAGGTTGTTTTAGAAGATTTAACTAAGTTTAGTATTGAGAACAAACCACTGCATATCAAAGGTAACTATAATCTTGATACAAGTCACAATACAACACCCACTCAGTTGATAGTAACGCAAAATAATGCTCGTATAGAGCTCAATGTGGATGCAGATGGCAAATTTAAAACAGATGATCATGGTAAGCTAAGTGATATTATGGTTAATGGTAAAGATTTTGGTGATCTGATTAATAGTAAAGATAAAATCACTGCAAAATTTAACGATAATACTTTCCTATATCTATAAATTTTGCTAAATAAGCTTGTTGGGAATAAAAAAAAGACAGTGTAATGCTGTCTTTTTTTTATCATAATCTTTCTTTGATTATTTTTATTAGCGCTATTTAACATATTTTATTTGTTGGATTTTTCTATTGGTTGAGCATTTTATGAAGTCTTCTACATTATATATTTTGACAGGCATCAGTATATTAATGATGTCTACTCATGTTTTGGCACAACCACTAGATGAGTCTTTGTCATACAGTAATACAGCCTTAAATACACAGTCTTCCATACAATTAATCCCAAAATCTGTCTCACCACAAAAGCAAATTGTTTGGACAATCAATGCCAATGCTTATAGTCCTACGCAGCCCATTGCCTCTTTTGTGGATGATTGGGATGCATCGCTTGATAAAGGTGATGTTGCTTTTGCACAAGGACAAGTTGGGATATCAGTAACACCAGCTAATAGTCAACTTAGTTACGGATTAGATTGGCGTTATGATTATTTAATGACATTTAATCAGCCAACCGCACAGGTATATTGGCAATATAAAAATGATGTTGCTGCTGATAGTCATCAAACTTACCCCTTATATCTACAAGCTCGGCATAATGAGCGATTGGGTGCACATGTTGGTATGAATTTACCATTAGCAGATGATTGGGTATTGGCAACAAAAGCACATATTTGGCAGGGTAGGCATGCGATTGATGGTCAGTTTGCTGGTAGCATGTTAACCCAACCTCTATCCAATCAGGGTTCAAATAAAAAATCTTTAAGAGACAGTCTTGAGAAAGCCAACGCAACGCTAAATTATTATTATGATCAACCTGCACTCGATGAGGAAAATCTGGGCTGGTATCCTAAATCACCGCATGGTTATGGTTATTCACTTGATGTATCACTACAAGGTCAGCTAGGTAATAGTACGCAATTGGTGATTGATGGCTATGATATTTTAGGAAAAATGTACTGGAAGGATATACCTAGTACGCATTATGATTTAGATTATGAAGACAGTCGTCGTCCACCATATACATTAGAAGGTAGTTTAAATACCGACGCTGAAGTGCAACGTATCCCATGGCGAGTAGAGACACATTTGACTCATGACTTAGCTAATCAATGGCAATTGGGCTTGCATAGTCAAAGTAATACTTATCAACACTTGTATCAATTGTCAGCAGGTTATCCGCTACACTATGGTCATCATAAGTATACGAATACTCCAATTATGCTCACAGGTTTACTAGAGCCACAATCAAAGGCAATAGGATTTGCTATAGATAGCCCGTATGCTGGTATCAAACTATTAACGGACAGTCTTAAAAGCAACGAGGCTAAACGGGCACAAGTAAGTATATATGGTCAGTATCAATGGTAGAAATGGTAGATAAGATAATGGTAGGCGAGATATTGTGCTAAATAAGAAGCTGTTCTTATGGTATTGCTTGTTTGGAATAATCAAAACTGCCAGTAAATATCACCACAGGTATATCATTAATAAAATATAACCCTTGTTTGATTTGTGTTAGCTGATGGATGTCATCAATGGATATCGACTTATTATCATAGAAATCACGTTTGCTAAACCACTCTATATAATGTGCTCGGCGTAGTTTAATTGTCAGATTCTCTGGATTATGTTTGTTAGTAGATATTTTTATATTGCTTGTCTGATTGGCAATGGCATGTAATATCTGATTTAACTGAATAGGCGAGAGCTTATTTACATCAATCCAGTAGTGCAATGGAAAAGTTGGTTCTAACCAAGCAGGGCGTATAAAATTTTGCTGATTACTGTCTATACAATAAGGTGCAAAAAATCGCCCTTTAATCACCGCCATACGTTTATCAATTTTTACCTTAGTTTGCTTATTTACATCTTCTCCCACATTCACCCACACGCTGCGAAACTGCTTTTTTTGCATGTGGGTCATTTTATACTGCAAATTATCACGCGAATTAATACCCACCCAATGGGCATAGTCATAGGGCGGTGCGCCCAAAAAAAAACTTAATCGCAAGCTCCCAATGCTCAATTTCATTTGTCTGATGATTACGAATGATAAAATCCAGTTCTCCTATGGTTTGCTTATCACGATAAAGCTGAATATTGTGTGCCAATACTTCAAATGGATGACACTTGTGGATAAAGCCATCTATTAACCAAAAATGCAGTAAGCCTTCAAAATGAAATCCTAAACGATGCGGGCTTGGTCGAGCTAATAAAAATTGGGTCAAAGCTTGATATGCTGCTGTATTGTCTAGCTCTTTAAGTCTATGGGTATAATTTATCAATTGCTGTTGCCAAAATTCAGGTGTATGCACGTGAACTGGTGGCAGTGCTTGTAATGGACAAAAATTTAGCCACTGTTTTATCACCGTTGGACAGGCGATGGCGTACGCTAAGTCACGTACAAAAGGACGGTTAAAATGCTGCCAAGGCATGGGGGTTATCAGTAAATTTGTTCTAGTCATAGCAAGTTTTAAATAAGACTACTAATGAGAAAGTACCTTAGCATAACTTTTATTGAAGCTTGCAGACATTTTTCTTGTATTCTTTGTGCTATTGCAGGCTGTTTTTGTTTGGGCTTAGTCAAGGAAAACGGTATTATGGCTTGTTTTTTATGCTGATGACCACCCATTATTTTTCCTTCATTTAGATGAGACTATCTATCATGCAGTCACTTAAAGCACAAAAATCCTTTATATTTATGGTCGTCATGGTCATTACCTTTATGCTCAGTTTGTGGCTGTTAACTCGAGTATGGCTATTAATTTTTGCCTCCATATTAATGGCAGTGTTTATTTTAAGCCTAGTATCAGGGTTACGAAACTTGCCAGTTGTTGGTAAATGGCTACAACATATCCCTCATGGTGTGATGGTGGCATTGGTGCTACTACTTATTTTTGCTGTATTTACAGGCTTTGTAACTTTGTTTGGTCAAGAGCTTTTGGCACAGCTTGAAGAGATGAAAACTGCCTTACCAGCAGCTGTTGAGCGTGTAGAAGAGTATGTCGCCCAAACGCCTTATATGAATCAGATTAGTGATTGGCTAGAACAAAATGAGCGTTTTAATCCTTTACAAGATGCCATCAGTAAAGCCATGGCATTTATGCCCAGTCTCTTGTCAGGTGTGATGGGTGGGCTTAGTAACTTTATGATTATTATGTTACTGGGTATTTTTTTAGCCATTTCACCGAGTATTTATGTTAATAGCTTTATTGCATTAATACCGCCTGCAAAACGTGATAAAGGTCGTTATTTATTTAATCAAACTTATAAAGCCTTGCGTCAATGGTTACTGGGGCAGTTTGTGGTGATGCTTTTTGTTGGTGTATGTACCAGTGTTGCGCTGTGGTGGATGGACATTCCTTTTGCCCTTGCCATGGGTTTTATTTCCTTTTTACTTGATTTTATTCCAGTTTTAGGACCTTGGATAGCTGCCATTCCCATCATTCTTATAGCCATACTATTCACTCCAGATATGGTGCTATGGGTGATTGTGATGATGATTATTGTGCAGCAGTTGGAGAGTTATGTTATTGCTCCCTTGATTCAGCAAAAACTGGTTAATTTGCCCCCTGTCGCCTTATTAATATCTCAGGTTGTGATGGGTTCTTTGACAGGGTTTTTGGGTATTGCTTTAGCAACGCCATTGGCAGTTACGTTCATCGTTTGGGTACAAGTGCTGTATATCAAATTTACTCTTGGTGATTATAAAGTACGCATTCTTGGGCAAAATATACAAGATATGTTAGAAGATGAGTATGCAAAACCCAGTAAAGTGGATAAAGAAAGTGTATACCAAGATGATGATTCTACTCAACAATCAAATGATAACACAGCAACACAGTAAGCAGGCAAGGATAAGTGTGACAATCAGGGCTAAACAGCATCTCACAGGGCAGCCTTTATTAGTACTCCAAATATAACTGCTTTAAATACCCTTGACAATGATATGGTTAAGCTTACAATTAAATGATAATGAATGTTATTATCATTTAATTAGTTGTTTAATATCAAGGGGATAGTTATGATATATCGTACGAATCAATATGTCCATTGGTCGCTATTATCAGGCATATTTGCCGCTATCTGTTGGTGTATTGGGGATATGTTACTGGTCGGATTTGCTGTCAATCCTAATGATTATCCATTATTTGCAGAGACCTATGCGAGCCAAGTTGATGTTGAGCTTGCTACCTATATGCTCACTGGTTCAACACAGCGTTTACAATGGGGCGCAATGCTTGCTGTTGCCAGTTTACCTTTTTATGCCTATGCCCTATTTGCTGTGTGGCAACTCATCAAGCCAACCGCCAAAAAGTATGGGGTTGCCCTGATTCTGTTATGGATAGTATCGCTCTGTTTCCACCCAATTGGGCACGCTGGATTTTATTATGTGGGTGAAATATACAAAGCCATATTAGCGACTGATAGCAGTGCACATGCCACCTTACTTGAGACTGCAAAAGGCTTTGAGCAAATATTGATGATTAACTGGATGATGGCAATGGGCAGCTTGGCTGCGGTCTATATTTTTTGGGCAGTGCTGGTTTATCGTCGTCAGACTTTATTGCCTCGTTGGGCAGTATGGATAAATCCTGTATTATTTTCCATACTGATTATACTAATTGCTAAGTTATTACCTCAGCCACTACAGAGCTGGGTAGGGGCTGCAACATTTAATGAAGCCAATCTTATCTTTTGGATATTTTTATACTTTTATGTGCGTCGGCAACGGATAGATTTTATTGATTATTCGTAAAAGAGAATTATTGAAATAGTAATAACACCTAAAAACAAAAAAGCCAGCAACCTAAGTTACTGACTTTCTTAAATATTTGGTCGGAACGGCAGGATTTGAACCTGCGACCACCACACCCCCAGTGTGGTGCGCTACCAGACTGCGCTACGCCCCGATGGACTGGATATTATACTCATTTTACTAAGATTTGCAAGAGCTATTTGAGCTAAGCACTAATAATAACCTAAACAGACAGCCAAGACTAAAGAGCCGTTACAAAGCATATCAACCCTAACACCACACCGGGAACATTTGCCATGATAATCGGAAAATCCTTTTTATCTCGTAGCCAGCCATAACTAATCCACAAAATACAATTAAACATCGTCACCAAAGGCAAAATAAGCGACCCTTTTGCCCCTGATAAATTTAAACGTATCTGGTCAATGTAGGACACATACATGGCAATGGCACATAAACTGGCAAGCCAACCAAGTGTTTTTAAGTGTTTATCAGATAGCGTCATAGCAGTGCCTAATAACTGAGCCTATAAAGGTCTATAAAAGCTTGTTTAGTAAGGGCTTATTAAGGCTTCTGACCTTACTACCCCAACAACTCCTTCAAAATCTGATTCACCTGTTGTGGGTTTGCCTTACCACGGCTAGCCTTCATTACCTGACCGACCAGACCATTAAACGCCTTTTCCTTACCGCCTTTATACTCATCGACCATCGCCTGATTATTAGCAATCACCTCTTCAACCATCGCCTTAATCGCTCCAGTATCAGTTTCCTGCTTTAAGCCTTTTGCCTCAATGATTTTATCCACCGCATCGGCTGAATCGCCACCTTCACCCTCATAAAGCGACGCAAACACCTTCTTGCCAAGCTTTCCTGACAGCGTATTATCATCTAAACGTTTTAGCAAACTAGCCAACTGCTCAGCCGAAATGGGAGAATCAGTAATCGTTTTATCTTCCTTATTTAACGCCCCCATCAGCTCACCCATAATCCAATTTGTCGCAAGCTTAGCGTGTTTTTTATCAGAATGGGTCAATACCGCCTCAAAATAATCCGCAAGCTCACGACTTGCTGTCAAAATACGTGCATCATATTCTGACAACCCAAGCTCACGCTCAAAGCGTTCACGTCTTGCCACAGGCAACTCAGGCATATCCGCCTTAATCTTATCCACCGTCTCTTGCTCAATACGCACCGGCAACAAATCAGGGTCAGGGAAATAGCGATAATCGTTCGCCTCTTCCTTTGTTCGCATCGAGCGAGTCTCATCAGCATCAGGGTCATACAAACGAGTTGCCTGCACCACCTTATCACCAGACTCAATCACAGAAATTTGACGCTCAATCTCTCGATTAATCGCCCGCTCAATAAAGCGAAACGAATTCAAATTTTTCAGCTCACAACGAGTACCAAGAGGAGCATTTGGCTTACGCACCGACACATTACAATCACAACGGAACGACCCTTCCGCCATAATTGCATCAGAAATCCCAAGCCAAGTCACCAACTGATGAATCGCCTTCACATAAGCAATCGCCTCCGCGGTCGAACGCATATCAGGCTCAGACACAATCTCAATCAGTGGCGTACCCGCACGGTTCAAATCCACCCCCGTCATACCTGCCACCGCATCATGCACCGACTTACCCGCATCTTCCTCTAAATGCCCACGCGTAATCCCAATCCGCTTCGCATACTCATTATCCTCACCCTCATTGACCACCACATCAATATAGCCACGCCCCACAATCGGATTAGCCATCTGCGTAATCTGATAACCCTTTGGCAAATCAGGATAAAAATAATTCTTACGGTCAAACGTATTATAAAGCCCAAGCTCAGCATTCACCCCAAGCCCAAACTTTAACGCCCGCTCAACCACGCCCTCATTTAACACAGGCAACACACCGGGCAAACCCAAATCCACAATATTTGCCTGCGTATTCGGCTCTTGCCCAAACTCAGTTGGAGAGCTTGAAAAAATCTTACTATCCGTATTTAATTGGCAATGAATCTCAAGCCCGATAACCACCTCATAGCCATCGACCAACAAATCCTCACGTACCGCAAACTCAGTCATATCCATCATAAAACCTACTATCATTAACAATTAAAAAAAATAAAAAACCAAAAATATCGTAAAAATCAAACCTATAAAATCATCTAACAACCTAACTATATTTTTTAACTCAATGCCTTATTACTGATTATATAGTAGCCATTTTGGTAGCTATTTCCCGCTTTTCGCTTATATCTGCACGTCTAGGCGTGGCGGTGGCACGGTTTGGAGTATTCCTGCTACCACGAGACTACCCCAAAACCTAGCCCCCGCAACACGCCCAGCCGTACAGGATACCGCTTCAATCGGGGCTAGCGGTAACATCATCTAACCTATAACCATCTATCGTAATTAATAATACTCTCTCACTGCTTATGATAATACCCTAACTATTGCACCCTATGCCTTAATATCTAGGCTTTTTATTTAATTGCCTGTATAAAAAAATCTTCAATTTTATCCATATGTTTAGGAGTTATCCATATTGTACTCATGGGTATACCATCAAAATCACTTGCATAAGTTGAAAACCCCATACTGTTTTCTTCATAGATTATGACTCTAATAATATAATTCTTACTTTTGTTTTTTGCAGAGAATATTGGATTGGCATCCATCATTTTTTCGCCATTGCCATAAAAAGTATTGAAAAATGGAATGACCCAGTCATCAATATCTTGCCCCAACTCATGTAATAGCTCGATAAATCTTTCCTGTATGATATTTTCGATAAATAAATACTTATCAAGGTCGTTTTGCCATAAGTCATCAACATTGATACTATCAATTTTACTCACTCAAACGCCTCTTTCTTTAGTAGCGTAGGGCAAGGTTAGCAATAGCATAACCTTTCCAAAAATTACTAGCTATAAAATATGGGCTATACATCAACTCTATCTTGCCAACGTAGCGGATTACGGCTTGCATGCATAATTGCAATCACTTGAATTGTATGATTGTCTATTAAATAAAGCACCATTACAGGGAATTTTCTCAATAATCCTCGTCGTACATCGCGATAAACAACCACATATATTTGTGGTGTGTTCTGAATAATTTTAAAAGTATTTTCAAGCTCATCAATGAAACGGTTGCCTAATCCAACTTGTTGACTTTCATACCAGTGAGCAAGCTCTATCATATCTTGCTCTGCCTGCTCGCTGATTAACAGTCTAAAACTCATTGTCAGTTACCGAGCTTGATAAGCCTTCTCGCAATTTAGTCAGAGCGTCCTGATAATCTCTACCTTGAAACCCATGGTTCTCGATATCTGCCAGACGCTTATCTAAGGTTTGTTTTTGATTATCATCTAAGGGTAAATTATGGGCATTGTTTGGATCATCTGCAATGCTATCCCAAATATCCCAAACAAGAGACACACGTTCTTCTATTGGTAGTTTCTCAAGAGCAATTTCCATAATATCCCTCATGATTATTGTGACTTCTAGTCAAGTGGTAAATTAGGGTAAACTAGCAAAAATTAACCTACACATATTTTTATTTACTCATTGCCTTTTGCAATAATGCCAAACCACGCTCAACATCACCTTGCCTAGCTCTGGTTTTAAAGCGTTGATAAGCCTCATGTTCTTTTACCATCATATCGACAGTTTTATCCATCAATTCATCAACACTGAGCCCTTGAGACAAAGCCATCTTTTGTAGATAGTTTAAACGTTCATCATTTAATTCTAAAGTTAATGTTGTCATGATAAATACTCCAAGATGGTATCAGGTAAGCACACTGTTAAACTATCAAAATGTAAATCGCTTTGTCGAAAGTCTTTTAGATTATAAGTTATCAGATAGTTAGCTTGGCTTGCTATTGCTAAATCAATTAAATGGTTATCACCCTCATCAATTAAATTGGGTCGCCAAATAAAGTAAATACGTTGCCAAAAAGCAACTGATAACACAGCATCTAAAACTTCATAACGTTCTTGTAAATTTAATTTACCTTTTACGAAAATAACTTCACGACTTAATACGTCCTCGTATTCAGCCAGTAGCGAAGCACCGATAACAGGTTGTAATTGACCTGATAAACAATGAGCAATAATTTGGTTTGCTTGATATGAGCCCAAACAAGCACCCACCAAGATATTAGTATCTATTACTACCTTGATGGGTAATTGAATAGTCACCATCAAGCCCCTTGCTTAGCAATCCCTGATAACAACGTATGATAATCCGTATGCTGTTGGAAAATATGAGCCGTTGATAACAGCTTCTCTTCGTCCCAATGCTTACCAATCAACTGTAAACCCACAGGTAAGCCTTCATCGCTAAGCCCTGCTGGCATACTAATCGCAGGCAAGCCCGCCAAATTAACCGCAATTGTATAAACATCACCCAAATACATGGTAATTGGATCAACCGCCGTATTCAGCGGATACGCCGTAGTTGGGGCAGTGGGGCTGGCAATCACATCGCACTGCTCAAATGCCTTATTAAAATCATTAACAATCAAACGGCGAACCTTTTGCGCCTTCACATAATAAGCATCAAAATAACCTGCCGATAACGCATACGTCCCCATCAAAATACGGCGTTGCACCTCATCACCAAAGCCTTCTGAGCGTGAACGAGTATAAAGGTCGTGCAAATCTTTAGGATTTTCACAGCGATAACCAAAGCGTACCCCATCAAAACGTGATAAATTCGAAGACGCCTCAGCAGGGGCAAGCATATAATATGTTGCTAACGTGATTTCAGGGTCAGTAATATGCACCTCAACAATAGTTGCCCCCAAATTCTCATATTGTTTTAGCGCAGATTTCACTTGTTTTTCTACATCGGCATTGAGCCCCGCACCAAAATATTCCTTTGCAATGCCAATTCGCAATCCTGCCAATGGTTTATCATTACCACTGGCTTGTTGTCCTGCCTGTTGCAACGCTTGCACATAATCAGGCACGTCTTTATTAATCGAAGTCGCATCACGTGGGTCATGTCCTGCCATCGGTTGCAACAAATAAGCACAATCTTCTGCCGAACGTCCAAACGCCCCCGCTTGGTCAAGACTTGAGGCATAAGCAATCATACCAAAACGAGATACGCGTCCATAAGTAGGCTTAATCCCTGTCAAACCACAAAATGACGCAGGCTGACGAATTGAACCGCCCGTATCACTACCTGTCGCAAACGGTACAAACCCTGCCGATACCGCCGATGCCGAACCACCAGATGAGCCACCGGGTACACGCTGTAAATCCCACGGATTATGCACCGCCCCATAATGTGAACTTTCATTATCTGAGCCCATTGCAAACTCGTCCATATTCAGTTTGCCCAGACACACCGCACCTGCCTCATTAATATTTTTTACAATGGTGGCATCATAAGGGGCAACAAAATTATGCAACATTTTTGAGCCACAAGTGGTCAGCACCCCTTGCGTACAAAAAATATCTTTATGAGCCATCGGTACGCCAAGTAACGGACGCTTATCACCTTCGGCAAGTTGTTTATCAGCAGACTTGGCTTGCTCTAACGCCTGTTCTTTGGTAACAGTGATAAAACTATTGATTTGCTTATCAAAGCTGTCAATACGTTGCAAAAAATGATTGGTTAACTCAACACTGCTAAACTGCTTACTTTGCAAACCTTCGATAAGTTTGGCAACTGAAAGGGTGTGTAAATCTGACATAGGGGTACAATCCATTATTTTTTATTAAGGATAAAATATGTTGCTAATATAAATTCTTTTGGCTAACTCTTACTCAATCACTTGTGGCACTAAATATAAGCCTTGCTCAACCGCAGGGGCAACTGACTGATTAAGCTCACGGTCAATATCCGTATTTGCCACATCGGCTCGCAACTCTTGGCAAGCCTCATGCACATTGGCAAGCGGTGCCAAATCATCGGTATCTACATTGCTAATGGTTTGCATCATGCTAAGGATTTTATCAATGTCATCAGCATAGCTATGTGCAGTGGTCTCATCAATACCCAAACGTGATAATTTGGCAACATTTAAAATATCGTCAGTGCTGACATGGTCTAGGGTGTCATTTTGTGTGGTCATGATATGCTCGTTGTTTTTAAATGATTGGTTAAAACTCTCTATTATGCTATGACTTTGGCGTCAAACCAAGTATAACTTAGTAGAAACCATGTCTCTTTATTTCAGATTAATTAAGATTTGATAAGTATTTCTAAATTTAATTTATAAATATTTAAAATTATTGTAGATATATATTTTTATGGGTAATTTTTATATTTAGGTTAAATTAACTAATGTCTTAACACATATCGTCAGAGTTTATATAGTCAACTTAAATTATAAAAGATGATGATTATCAGCCATTAGTAACCTATAATGCATAAGCTTTATATCATTAGGACTTACGCAAAAACACAATATTAGCCTTATACAGCGACTAGGTATTATATTGAGCTTCTGGAATTACGTACAGCTAGCTTACTTGATAAAAACTCCAGCCCACTTGATAAAAAACAATGATTAACAGTCGCCGACAATCTATAAAATTGCGTAAGTCCTAATGATATGCTGTTATCTCTCTTAAAATTATATGAATATTAGTAGAACGCGGTGAATATTTGACCACCCCTAGTAACTTAGTAACATTGAGCAATATAATCTGTTATGAAAGCCTACACCGAAATATCATGTTGCAAATTATTTATGACTGATTATTTAAGCCAAACAATTATCTATTAATTTTATATGATTTTTGTGTGATTTCTCGTTATAATTTAGCGCAATTTCTAATTTGGTCATTAAGTTAACTATTAACTACCATGGTTTTGCCTTAATTTTACTGGTCAAACCTTATTATTAGTCTGCTTTAAAAATGTATATTAATTTTCCTCATTAGAATATGACTCTTATGTATAACTTCATAAGTAATAGATTATAATAACCCTCACCCTTTGCCCTCACATTTTGAAAGACGCTGGAAAGACGATTCATGAACCTGTTTGGATTTTTATCAAATAACATTGCCATTGACCTTGGTACTGCAAATACCCTTATCTTTACACCTGGAAAGGGTGTCGTGCTCGATGAGCCTACGGTGGTTGCTTTGCGTAGCAATCGTACTCAAAACCCAACAGTAGCAGCGGTCGGTATAGATGCCAAGCAGATGCTCGGGCGTACGCCAGATAATATTACCGCCATTCGTCCATTAAAAGATGGCGTGATTGCCGATTTTGAAGTGACCCAAAAAATGCTGAAGCACTTTATTACCAAAGTCAAAGCCAAGCGTTTTTTAGCACAGCCAAATGTGGTGGTATGTGTGCCTTGTAAATCGACCTTGGTTGAGCGTCGTGCCATTCGTGAGGCAGTGACTTCAGCTGGGGCAAACAAGGTATTGCTATTAGAAGAACCGATGGCAGCGGCAATTGGTGCTGATATGCCAGTACATGAAGCCAGTGGTTCAATGGTGGTTGATATCGGTGGTGGTACAACGGAGATAGCTGTTATTTCACTTTCGGGTTGTGTTTATGCCGATTCGATCCGTATTGGTGGTGATTTGTTTGATGAGGCCATCATTGCGCATGTGCGTCGTACTCATGGCTGTGTGATTGGTGAAACGACTGCTGAGCGTATCAAACAAGTGGTTGGTTCAGCGATAGATGAAGATGCTCAGCTTGAAGTGGAAGTACGTGGTCGTAGTATGGCAGAAGGTGTGCCTAAGACATTAACGGTGACTTCAGAAGAGATTCAAAAGGCACTCAGTGACCCATTAAGTGGTATTGTCAGCGCAGTTAAAGCAGCACTTGAGCAAACGCCACCTGAGTTGTCTTCTGATATTGCAGAACGTGGTATCGTACTTACTGGTGGTGGTGCATTATTGCGTAACCTTGATACACTGTTATCTAAAGAGACAGGTTTGCCAGTATTTGTGGCAGATGATCCATTAACTTGTGTTAGTCGTGGTGGCGGTAAGGCATTATCATTTATTAATGATAAAAGTCTGAATATGATTTTTGTATAATATGATAATTAGATGTTAGATGACAAACATTAGCTAGGTTAGGGTATTGATAGTCATTTAACTTATACTTGCTTGAATTCCCATGAGTTTATGGGCATCGTTAACTACGTATTTCTTACGAAACTTTCTTTATGTCTTTTAGTTTATTTGCGCGTCAACCTTTGTCACTACGCAAGACAGCAGCAGCATTACTGTTAGCTGTTGTCTTGATGTTATTAGATAGTAAAAATCCAGACTGGTTTGCGCCAATACGTAATGTCAGTCATGCTGCCATGCAGCCCATCTATCAATTTTCTGTTGTTCCTAGTTTTGTAGACCATTGGCAGCAAGGCACATTGACAAGCAAAGAATCATTGCGCCGGGAAAATGTCAAATTGCAAACGCAACTGATGCATGCGCAAGCCAAGCTACAACAACAAGATTATATCTTAGCGCAAAATGCTCGCCTGCAAGGTATATTATCCACCACCAAGCCTGATCAATACTCTTTAAACTTAGCCCAAGTTATTGGTACAGATACCAATCCATTAAAGCAAGTTTTAGTGCTCAATAAAGGCAAGCAAGATGGGGTCCGTATTGGGCAAACTGCCATTGATGAAAATGGTGTTTTGGGGCAGATTATCAATGTGTACCCCAATACCAGTCGTCTATTGCTGATTACTGATGAGCAGCAATCTGTAGCAGTGACGGTAAAGCGTACTGGACAAAGAGCCATGGTCACAGGCGTGGGTACCCCGGATGTATTAAAGCTTGATTATATTTTTAAAACTGCTGATGTGCAGGTGGGCGACGAATTAGTGTCATCTGGATTGGGTGGGCGATTTCCTCCTGGCTATCGTGTTGGTAGTATTATAGGTATTGATCCTGAGCAAAATGACAATTTTATGAGTATCAGAGTAAAGCCTGCTGCAGATTTTATTAATGGTTCATTTGTGTTGATTTTACAAGACAAGCCATCTAATAATGTGTTTGATAATAGCATAACCAACTAGGTTTGCTGTCCTACCTTTATTATCTACCCCTGCTAGCTTTATAGTAAATTGTATTAGATTTGTTGTAGATAAAGTTAAGATATATTTACCTAACCAAGGAGGAGGTTTTATGGATAAGTCGTCTTTGACCTCTTCATCAGCATCCACAGTTGTTGTCATTATGGCAAGTTTTATGATTGCCTCTGCCATAAATGTTTACCCTTTTAATATTTCTACTGCCAGTATGCGTCCCATGGCTTTGATCATGGTATTAATTTTCTGGTTGATGTTTCAGCCTCGCTATGTTGGGGTATTTGTGGCATTTTTAATAGGGTTAAGTGCGGATTTATTATTAGATACTCGTTTGGGTCAACAAGCGTTTGCTGCGGTGATGGTAGCGTTCGTCATTAAATTAAGTAGTATTTATTTAAAGCAATTAACCCCAATAACAGCGTGGATATTAGCAAGTCTTAGTTTGTTTGTGTTTCAGCTTAGTTTATGGATTTTACAATATATTGGTCAAAATATATTTGTCAGTAACAGTGCCATAGCGATGTTAGTTAGTATAGCAACATGGCCATTGGTTTACCTAGTATTACAATATGTGAATCGCTAGGATATTGATGATATTAAACAAGTAAGCAACAATATTATATTTATATTTTAGCGATTCATTGTTGTTAATTTGGTTTTTATTAATTTTGATCTTACTTCTATTTGCTACTATCTATTGTCTATAGTATTTTTTCTAATCTTATTTACCACATCATGAATGGTACATTATGCTGCCGATTTTTTTAGCTTCAAGTTCTCCACGTCGCAAAGAGCTGTTGATCACTGCTGGTATTAATTTTTCTACTCTATCTGTAGATATAGATGAAAGTATTGCTGTTGGTGAGTTACCTACCGATTATATTGCGCGTATGGCAACCCAAAAAGCGCAGGCAGCAATGAACAAAATTGCGACAACAATCCCTGTTAATGACGTTTATATTATTATCACTGCTGATACCATTGGAGTATTAGCAGATGGTACAACGATATTAGTTAAACCCAATGATCAACAACATGCGATGCAAATGTGGCAAGCCATGTCTAATAGTACCCATGAAGTATGGACAGCAGTATGTATTAGTTTAGTGAAACCTAATCAATCCCAACATAACCTTATTAAATCTGAGCAGATTTTAGAAAAAACTCAGGTAAATTTTATTGCGTTAACTAAGCAGATGATGCAAGACTATTGGCATACTGGTGAGCCACAAGATAAAGCAGGTGGTTATGCCATTCAAGGACGGGCAGCAGCGTGGGTAAAATCCATTAATGGCAGCTATACCAATGTGGTTGGTCTACCATTAGCGCAGACATTGCAAGTGTTAAATGCTATGCAATCCATCGATTACTCATAAGTAATTGCCTTTTTATCACTCTTATCTGTTTAGCATTTACTGGCTAATCACATCATACCTTTGCTACACTATGGCTCAATATTAAAGCGTTAATAACTTTAAAACCCTAAAAAGAGAAATTTGAAGTTTTAGTATTTATTAGTTAGTAGCTAAATGTGTACCAGACATTTAATCATTTTGAGTTTTATCTATAGTCAAACTAATATAAATTTCACTACAAAACTTTCTTTAAATTATTGCTATTTATAAGGTTACCTATGTCAGAAGAGCTGCTCATTAATGTCAGTCCCATGGAATCCCGCGTCGCAGTTTTAGATAACGGGGTGCTTGGCGAGATTTATATTGAGCGGCACAACAAGCTAGGCTTAGTGGGTAATATCTATTTGGGTACTGTAGTACGAGTGCTGCCAGGTATGCAAGCAGCATTTATTGATATTGGACAGTCTCGTACCGCTTTTCTACATGTTAATGACATGCAGCGTTTGCCTCGTCCTGCCCCAACTTTGACTGAATTACCTGACATACGGACACCTGATAATAATTTACCAAATGAAGTGACTATTGAAAACAGCAGTAGTGCCAATGGTCATATTGTGTATGATAGTAGTAATAATAATAGTAGCAAAGAAGGAATTGGCGAAAAGCTGGCAGCGCAAGCCGTAGAGAATAATGACTTTGCTGACAGTCCTGATAATGATTCACCGACAAAAGTAGGGAATGCGTTAACACAATCAATCAGTGATTCCTTTAATGGCAACAATCAGAGTAGAAACAATAACAGAACCGTCAAATTGGTGACTGAGCCTGCTAAACATGAACTTATCCAAAACCGACTTTATGAAGGACAAAAGATACTGGTACAAGTTACTAAAGACCAGTTAGGTACAAAAGGTGCAAGATTAACTACCAATATCTCTTTACCCTCACGTTATTTGGTGTATTTGCCTTCGAGTGAGCATATTGGTATCTCACAGCGTATTGATAGCGAAGAAGAGCGAACACGGCTAAAAGAAGAGTTAGGTCGATTGATGCAGACAGTTGATCTTAAAGGTGGGTTGATTGCACGTACCGCTGCCGAGCGTGTGCCTGTTAATAAACTTGAAGAAGATATTTATTACTTAGTACAGTTATGGCGTACCATTCAAGCTCGAAAGCAGCAAGTGAATACCCAGTTATCATCTGTGCTTATCTATCAAGAACTGTCATTACCGCTACGTTCAATCCGAGACTTGGTACATGCCGACACCGAAAAAGTCATTATTGATAATGAAGCCATATACAATCAAGTCAGTAGTTTTGCCAAAGAATTTGTACCATTTATTTATCCTAGAATTGTGTTTCATACAGGTGAGCAGCCCATATTTGATATCCATCGTGTCGAAGAAGATCTCAAAGATGCGCTAAAACGTAGAGTGGATTTGAAATCGGGTGGCTATCTCATCATTGATCAAACTGAAGCAATGACCACCATTGATGTTAATACAGGCTCATTTGTTGGCGGGCGTTCATTAGAAGATACTGTCTATAAAACCAATCTAGAAGCCACCCATGCCATTGCTCGTCAACTGCGTCTGCGTAACCTAGGTGGTATCATTATTCTTGACTTTATTGACATGTTAGAGCAAGAGCATAAAGATGATGTACTTGCCAATTTGCAGCAACAATTAGCTCAAGATTATGCCAAAACCAATATTACCCAAGTTAGTGAGCTTGGTTTGGTAGAAATGACTCGCAAACGCACCCGTGAATCTTTAGAGCAACAACTATGTGAGCCTTGCCATACTTGTCAGGGTAGGGGATTTGTCAAAACTGCCGAGACAGTGTGTTTTGAGATTTTTCGTGAAATCATGCGCTGCGCTCGTACCTATAACTCACCGAAAAAATTCACCGTTGTAGCACATGCAGCAGTTATTGACCTATTACTATCAAGTGAAGCAGATACAGTTGCAGATTTAGAATATCTAGTAGGAAGAGTAATTACCTTTGAAGTGGAAAACTTATACACTCAAGAACAGTATGATATTGTTTTAGATTGATATACTGATACTAACCTATCAAAAATATTTTGATAGCTAAAATATTTAGTAATACAGTATTTTAAATACTATTTAAGTAGTGACTACTTATTAGGTTAGGAAGAATGTCATGCAACAAAAAAGGCTACTAACACTATCATCTTGTCTATTATTAGCGACTTTAATGATCAGTGGGTGTGACACAAAAAATACTGCTCCTCAGCCAGATTTATTCCAATATAAAAATGCTTATGTTGGTAACAGCACAGCCGTTGGTAGCATATTAAATGGTTTACCTGTCACAGGCTACTCCAAGGATTTTGAATTAGTCACCCAACAGCGACCTTATGGCATCATATTAAACTATGATGGTAGCGAATCACCGCAGCAGCAACCACAAATCGTTGTTTATACTGCAACCTATCTGTTCGCTTTAATTCAAAATGTTGACTGGATTCGCTATAATTTTGCAAACAGAGAATTGACCATCACTAAAGAACAAATGCAGCAATGGTATGGTGAAGACTTAAGTCGCATACAAAACGAAGATGAGTTGCATACTTTAATAGATAAATATATCAACGATCAGGATAAAATTAAGCAGTTAATACAATGATCGTAGATGTTATTGCATCAACAGGGCATATTAAATACATCCTTGCAATTTTATAAAATCTATGTATAATATATACCACTAAATTACGTAAGCGTGTGCAAAGCTACAAAACATATAAACTTGACTGAAAGTAGCTAGTAATAGTTAAGTAAAAAGCTACTAACAATTAAGTAGTAAATATATGGCTTTGCAATGAATCACGCAGTGACAGCCAGAGCATCGATTCTGGCAATAAACTATCTGTCTTTGCTGCCTTCCAAAACAAGGAAATGGCTGGCAAGGAATAAATTTATTCTGCTTTTTATAGCGTGTCTTTTTATGTTAATGACACCTTTAACAAGTTAAATAGTTAACAAAAACGCCTATTTGTCATCATCACTTTTATAGATATATGGCAAAAGCAATTATTAGGAGCTTGCTGGCATGGCTAACCAGAGAATCCGTATCCGACTAAAATCATTTGATCATAGATTGATTGATCAGTCGGCACAAGAGATTGTCGATACCGCAAAGCGCACTGGTGCGCAAGTATGCGGTCCTGTCCCGTTGCCTACTCGCATCGAGCGTTTCAACGTCCTAACATCGCCACATGTCAATAAAGATGCCCGTGATCAGTACGAAATCCGTACTCATAAGCGTATGATTGATATTGTGCAACCAACCGACAAAACCGTGGATGCGTTGATGAAGTTAGACTTAGCGGCAGGGGTTGATGTACAGATTGCATTAGGTTAATGCAAGCTTTACACAATACTCCAATCCATTAATAGAAGATATAAAGAGGTTTAAAATGGCGATCGGTTTAGTCGGTAAAAAATGCGGCATGACCCGAGTCTTCACTGAAGCAGGAGTTTCTATTCCTGTCACAGTAGTCGAGGTCGATGCAAACCGCATTACTCAAGTAAAAACGACAGACACAGATGGTTATCAAGCTATCCAAGTTACGACAGGTGAACGTCGTGACAGTCGAGTTACTGCAGCTCAAAAAGGACACTTTGCAAAAGCGGGTGTTAAAGCTGGACGCGGTGTTTGGGAATTTCGTGTTGACGAAAGCGAGTTAGAAGGTCGTGAAGTTGGTGGCGAGATTTTGGCTGATCTATTTGAAACAGGTCAGTTAGTTGATGTCACAGGCCAGAGCAAAGGTAAAGGCTTCCAAGGTGGTGTAAAACGCCATAACTTTAGCATGCAAGATGCCACCCATGGTAACTCAGTATCGCATCGTGTCCTAGGTTCAACTGGTCAAAACCAGACACCTGGTCGTGTATTTAAAGGCAAAAAAATGCCAGGTCAGATGGGTAACAAGCGTGTGACTGTACAAGGACTGGAAGTCGTATCTGTCGATGCTGAAAAAGGTCTACTGGTCATCAAAGGTGCCATCCCAGGTGCCAATGGTGGTGATGTCATCGTACGTCCGTCAATCAAAGCCTAAGCAAGGGGATTAACGTGAATTTAAAAACTGTTACAGGCGCGGCGATTGAGCTATCTGACACGGCATTTGGTCGTGAATTCAACGAAGCCCTAGTACACCAAGTTGTGACTGCCTATTTGGCAGGCGCACGTCAAGGTACGCGTGCTCAAAAAACGCGTGCAGAAGTTTCTGGCGGTGGTAAAAAGCCATGGCGTCAAAAGGGGACAGGACGTGCACGTGCAGGTTCTATCCGCAGCCCAATCTGGCGCAGTGGTGGTCGAGCATTTGCTGCTAAACCACAAGACTGGTCACAAAAAGTAAACCGTAAAATGTATCGTGGTGCGATGCAATGTATCTTAGCTGAGCTAGTACGCCAAGATCGTTTGGTATTAGTAGAAGAGCTTAAGATCTCTGCACCAAAAACCAAAGAGCTGGTTAGCAAATTAGCTGAGCTAGATGCGCCAAAGGCTCTAATCGTGACCAATGAAGTTGACGAAAACTTATATTTGGCTGCTCGTAACATTCCACATGTGAATGTACTTGGCACCAATGAAGTCGACCCTGTTAGCTTGATTGCGTTTGACAAAGTCATCATGTCTGTTGACGCAGCGAAACAATTTGAGGAAGCACTAGCATGAACAACGCAAGACTTTATCAGGTCTTAAAAGGGCCTGTGTTCTCAGAAAAATCTCAGCTGTTAGGTGACTCTTATGGTGTTCAGGTATTTAAAGTAGATACCAACGCCACCAAGCGTGAAATCAAAAAAGCAGTCGAGTTAATGTTTGAAGGTGTTGAAGTCACCAAAGTGAACACCTTAAATGTTAAAGGTAAAACAAAGCGTTTTGGACGCACTATAGGTCGTCGTAATGACTACAAAAAAGCCTATGTGTCTTTAAAAGCTGGTCAAGATGTAGCCAATCAGAATTTAACTGGGGCTGATGCTGGTGAAGACGTAGTGAATACTACAGATTCTGCTAGTGAAACAGCGAACAACGAATAAGGATTCAACTCATGCCTATCGTAAAAGCAAAGCCTACATCACCAGGTCGCCGTTTTGTTGAAAAAGTGGTGCATCCACACCTTTACAAAGGTCGTCCATATGCGCCGCTGGTTGAAGCAAAAGGTAAATCAGGTGGTCGTAACAATAATGGACGTATTACAACACGTCACATTGGTGGTGGTCATAAGCAACATTATCGTGTTATCGATTTCAAACGTACAAAAGATGGCATTCCAGCCACAGTTGAACGTATTGAATATGATCCAAACCGTACCGCACATATTGCATTATTAAAATATGCAGATGGTGAGCGTCGTTATATCATCGCACCAAAAAAATTGAGTGTTGGTGATAAAGTACATTCTGGCGAAGGTTCTCCTATCCGTCCAGGTAATTGCTTGCCACTAAAAAATATTCCAGTCGGTACAGTCATTCATAATATTGAACTAAAAATTGGCAAAGGTGCACAAATGGCACGTTCTGCTGGTGCAGCGGTTCAATTGTTAGGTCGTGATGGTACTTATGCTATCTTACGCCTACGCTCTGGTGAAACTCGCCGTGTGCACGTTGAATGCCGCGCAGTGATTGGGGAAGTTTCAAATACTGAAAACAACCTAAAATCACTTGGTAAAGCAGGTGCCTCTCGTTGGCGTGGTGTTCGTCCTACCGTTCGTGGTACAGCGATGAACCCAGTTGATCACCCACATGGTGGTGGTGAAGGTCGTAACAATGGTAAGCATCCGACCAGCCCTTGGGGTCAGAAGACTAAAGGTCTTAAAACGCGTCATAATAAGCGTACTGACAATATGATCATCCGTCGCCGTCGCGCCAAGAAGAAATAAAGGAAAAATTTCATGCCTCGTTCATTGAAAAAAGGTCCATTTATCGATGCGCATTTGTTTGCCAAAGTCGAAAACGCTTTAGAAACAAAATCTCGCAAGCCTATCAAGACTTGGTCGCGCCGCTCGATGATTCTGCCACAAATGGTTGGCCTAACTATCTCTGTGCATAATGGTCGTACTCACGTACCTGTTATCATTAGCGAACAGATGGTTGGTCATAAACTAGGTGAATTTGCCCCGACTCGTACATATCGTGGTCATGGCATTGACAAGAAAGCTAAGAGATAAGGTGCTTATTATGGAAGTAACTGCAAAACTACGCGGTGCCGCCATTTCGGCACAAAAAGTACGACTTGTCGCTGATGAAGTGCGTGGTAAGTCAATCGAACGTGCTTTGGATATTCTTGCGTTTAGCAACAAAAAAGGTGCAGTCTTTGTTAAAAAATGCTTAGACTCTGCAATTGCCAATGCTGAACACAATCATGGTTTGGATATTGATAACTTAAAAGTTTCAACCATCTATGTTGATGAAGGTATTACGCTAAAACGTATCCTACCACGTGCTAAAGGCCGTGCTGATCGTATCAGCAAGCGCACCTGTCACATCACTGTTAAGGTAGGAGAATAACTCATGGGACAAAAAGTACATCCAATCGGAATTCGTCTTGGTGTTATCAAAAAGCATAATGCTAATTGGTATGCCAGTCCAAAGCAGTATTCTGAATACTTGATTAATGATTTACAAGTGCGTGATTATCTACGTAAAACACTAGATAACGCCATGGTCAGTAATATCATGATTGAACGTCCAACGGGCGCTGCCAAAATCACAATTTCAACTGCTCGTCCTGGTATCGTCATTGGCAAAAAAGGTGAAGATATCGAGAAGCTTCAAAAGCATCTCACCAAAATGATGGGCGTACCAGCGCAAGTTAACATTGAAGAGATTACCTCACCTGATTTAGATGCTCGTCTGGTAGCTGATGGTATTGCAAGTCAGCTAGAGCGTCGTGTTATGTTCCGCCGTGCAATGAAACGTGCTGTCCAAAACAGCATGCGTGCTGGTGCTCAAGGTATCAAAGTTGAGCTTTCAGGACGTCTTGGTGGTGCAGAAATTGCACGTACAGAATGGTATCGTGAAGGTCGTGTACCTTTACATACATTACGTGCAGACATTGACTATGCTTCAGTACGTGCAGAGACTACTTACGGTACGATCGGTGTTAAAGTTTGGATCTTCCGTGGTGAAATTCTTGATGGTATGAAGAGCGTTTATAATCCTGCCAAAAAAGAAGAAAAAGCGCGTGCACCAAAACGCCGTGGTCGTGGTAATCGCCGCAACTCGGACAGAGCTAACGCAGACAGAGGGTAAACTATGTTACAACCAAAACGTACCAAGTTTCGCAAAATGCATAAGGGGCGTAACACGGGCCTTGCCCATCGTGGAAGCACCGTTGCTTTTGGTCAAATTGGTCTAAAATCTATTGGTCGTGGTCGTATGACTGCACGCCAAATTGAAGCGGCTCGTCGTACCATTACACGCCGTATCAAACGTGGTGGTAAAATTTGGATTCGTGTGTTTCCAGACAAACCAATCACTAAAAAGCCACTTGAAGTTCGTATGGGTAAAGGTAAAGGCCCAGTAGAATATTGGGTTTGTGAAATCAAGCCTGGTAAGATGCTATACGAAATTGAAGGGGTCTCAGAAGAGCTTGCTCGTGAAGCATTGACACTTGCTGCTGCGAAGCTACCTTTCAAAACCACCATTGTTAAGCGGACGATAATGTAATGAAGATCAGTGAATTACGTGATAAATCAGTAGAAGACCTGACCCAGTTACTAGATGAAAAGCAGTTAGAAGCTTTTCGTCTTCGCATGGCAAAAGCCACTGGTCAGTTAGGTAACACGCATGAAATCAAAGGCAATCGTCGTACGATTGCTCAGATTAAGACTTTGATTAACGAGAAGCAAAGAGGCGCCTCATGAGTGAAAGCAACCAACAAAACCAAAGCGTAGGCGTGGTTACTGGTAAAGTTGTCAGTAACAAAATGGATAAGTCTATTACAGTATTGGTTGAGCGTCAGATTCGCCATCCTATGTATGGTAAACAAATCCGTCGTTCTACAAAAATTAAAGCCCACGATGAAAACAACGTATGCCAACAAGGTGATACTGTTCGCATCAAAGAAACCCGTCCTATTTCAAAAACTAAGACGTGGACTTTGGTAGATGTTGTTGAAAAAGTGGAAAAAATCTAAGAAATTGCATTATTGAGAGATAGCTGTTAAAATACGCCACTTTTTGGTGGGTTATCGTATTTATGACAGCCATCAATCAACTATGCTTATCAATGGAGTAACGCGATGATTCAGACTGAAACAATGCTGGAAGTTGCTGACAATAGCGGTGCAAGGCGAGTTCAGTGCATCAAGGTGCTGGGCGGTTCTCATCGTCGTTATGCATCAGTTGGTGATATTATCAAAGTCACAGTAAAAGAAGCCATTCCACGTGGTCGTGTTAAAAAAGGCGACGTGATGAATGCAGTGGTGGTACGCACTAAAAAAGGTGTACGCCGTCCTGATGGTTCTGTACTACGTTTTGATGATAATGCGGCTGTTTTGCTTAACCAAAACAAAGCACCGATTGCAACTCGTATTTTTGGACCGGTAACTCGTGAACTACGTGGTGATCAATTTATGAAAATTGTATCACTTGCACCTGAAGTATTGTGAGGTAACCCATGGCAAAATTACGTAAAGGCGATACGGTAATTGTCATTGCTGGCAAAGATAAAGGCAAGCAAGGCACTATCCTATCTATCAAGCAAGACCGAGTCAAAGTAGAAGGCATTAACATCGTCACCAAACATCAAAAGCCAAATCAGGCGACTGGTGCTGAGGGTGGTATTGTTAAACAAGAAGCTTTTTTACATATTTCTAATGTCGCAATTTATAATGCGCAAACCCAAAAAGCTGATCGTATTTCTTACCAATTTGATGAAAATGGCACAAAAAAACGTGTATTTCGCTCAAATGGTGAAGAAGTGGCGACTGCGTAAAACACTAAGGGTGTAATAGTAATGGCAAGATTAAAAACTCAATACAACGACGAATTAAAGCAGCAGATCCAACAAGAGCTTGGTTTAGACAATGTAATGCAAGTGCCTAAAATCACTAAAATTACACTAAACATGGGTGTTGGTGGTGCCGCACAAGATAAGAAAATTCTTGAAGGTGCATTGGCTGATATGACAGCGATTGCTGGTCAAAAACCAGTCGTAACAAAAGCTCGTAAATCAGTTGCTGGCTTTAAAATCCGTGAAGAATGGCCAATTGGTTGTAAAGTAACCCTACGTGGTGAAAGAATGTACGAATTCTTGGATCGTCTCATTGCTATTGCAATTCCTCGTATCCGTGACTTCCGAGGTTTTTCACCCAAAGCATTTGATGGTCGTGGAAACTATTCTTTAGGTATCAAAGAACAAATCGTTTTTCCTGAAGTAGATTTCGATAAGATTGATCGTATTCGTGGTCTTGACGTGACTATCACGACAACTGCGACTACTGATGAGCAAGGTCGGGCATTATTAAAAGCATTTGGCTTCCCATTTAAATAAGTCTAAAGGACAGATACATTATGGCTAAAAAAAGCATGATTAATCGCGAATTAAAACGCGAGAAAATGGTAGCCAAGTATGCTGAGAAGCGTGCACGGCTAAAAGACATCATCAGTGATTCAAATGCAAGTGATGAAGAACGTCTAGATGCAATGCTTGAACTACAATCATTGCCACGTAATTCTTCACCTGTACGTTTACGTAATCGCTGTGGACTAACTGGTCGTCCTCATGGTTACTTCCGTAAGTTTGGTCTATCACGCAACATGCTTCGTGAGCGTGTGATGCAAGGTGATGTTCCAGGCGTTCGCAAAGCTAGTTGGTAAGGGAGTAATATTATGAGTATGCAAGATACTGTTGCTGATATGCTAACCCGTATCCGTAACGCACAAATGGCAAATAAAGTTTCAGTTGAGATGCCTAGTTCTAAATTACGTAAATCTATTGCTGATTTACTAGTGGAAGAGGGCTATATAGCTTCTGCTGAAGTGACAGAAGAAGAAAATGGTAAAGCAACCTTAGCCATAGAACTAAAATACTTTGAAGGTAAACCGGTTATTGAGACGATCAAACGTTTTTCTCGTCCTGGTTTGCGTCAGTACCGTGGTAAAGATGACCTGCCAAGTGTACGTCAAGGTCTAGGTGTTGCTATTGTTTCAACAAGTCAAGGTATTATGAGTGACCGTGCAGCACGAGCTGCTGGCATTGGTGGCGAAGTGATTGCATTCGTTGCTTAAATATGGCTTATGTTTGTTAATAGCAAAAAATAGTATCAGATTACAAAAAGGACTATTGTCAGTTATGAAGCATTAAATCTACTTTATATTTGTTATTAGTTCTTCAATCGTATATGATACGACTCACTAACAGGCTGCGGCCTGTTAGTTTCGTAAAATAACCGTAAATTTTTAAGGAATACTCCTATGTCTCGTGTGGCTAAAGCCCCTGTAGCCTTGCCCGATGGTGCAAGCGTTACTTTGAACGGTCAGCAGGTTGAAGTTAAAGGCAAGAATGGTACAATGTCTTTACGCCTGCATGATTTGGTCGAGCTAAATCAAGAAGATGGACAAGTCATCTTATCTCCAAAAGCGGAATCAAAAGAAGCGTGGATGCATACTGGAACCATTCGTTCTTTATTGAACAACATGGTTGAAGGTGTGACTAATGGTTTTGAAAAACGCCTACAATTAATTGGCGTTGGTTACCGTGCACAAGCAGCAGGTAACAAAGTAACCTTAAACGTTGGTTATTCACATCCCGTTGAATACACATTGCCAGAAGGTGTGTCTGCTGAGACACCAAGTCAAACTGAAATTGTTTTGAAATCAACTGATAAACAAAAACTTGGTCAAGCAGCTGCTAACATCCGTAGTTTCCGTCCACCAGAGCCTTATAAAGGTAAAGGGATACGCTACAGCGATGAGCATGTGGTTCGTAAAGAAGCTAAGAAAAAATAAGGTGAATTGACATGTTTGATAAAAAATCTGCTCGTTTACGTCGAGCAAAAAAGACACGTGCACATATTCGGCACTTGGCTGTCCATCGTTTAACCGTAAATCGTACCCCACGTCATATCTATGCACAGATTATCTCTCCTACTGGTGGTGAAGTATTAACTCAAGCCTCTACTTTGGATGAGACACTACGTTCTGGTGCAACTGGTAATGTTGAAGCTGCTAAAGCAGTGGGTAAACTTATCGCTGAGCGAGCTCAAGCTGCTGGTATTACAAAAGTAGCATTTGATCGTAGTGGTTTTAAATATCATGGTCGCATCAAAGCATTAGCGGATGCTGCTCGTGAAAATGGATTGGAGTTTTAATCATGGCTAAAGTTGAACAAACAGACGGTTTAGTAGAAAAATTGGTTTCTGTTGATCGTGTTTCTAAAGTTGTAAAGGGTGGTCGAATTTTCTCTTTTACTGCTTTGACAGTGGTCGGTGACGGAAATGGTCGTGTTGGCTTTGGTCGCGGTAAAGCTCGTGAAGTGCCAGCGGCAATTCAAAAAGCGCTTGAAGCTGCCAAACGTAATATGATCACAGTTGATTTAGATGGTGCGACATTGCAACATCCTATCAATGCTCGTCATGGTGCTAGTAAAGTATATATGCAGCCTGCCTCTGAAGGTACAGGTGTTATTGCTGGTGGTGCGATGCGTGCGGTTTTGGAAGTTGCAGGTGTACAAGACGTACTAGCAAAATGTTATGGCTCTACAAATGCAGCCAACGTTGTGCATGCAACATTTAAAGGCTTACGTGATATGTCAACTCCAGAAAAAACTGCAGCAAAACGCGGTAAAACTGTTGACGAAATTCTGGGCTAATGGAGTAGGTGAGTATTAATGAAAACAATGAAAGTTACTCAAGTAAAATCAGGTGCCCATCGCCTCAAAAGCCATAAAGCATGCTTGAAAGGATTGGGCTTACGCCGTATTGGTCATACTGTAGAAGTTGAAGACACTCCTTCTACCCGTGGTATGGTGAATCGCATCAACTACATGGTAAAAGTGGAGGAAGCGTAATGGGACTTAAATTAAACGAATTATCACCAGCACCAGGTTCGAAAAAAACGGCACAGCGTCGTGGACGTGGTATCGGTTCAGGGCTTGGAAAAACTGGTGGTCGTGGTGTTAAAGGTCAAAAATCACGTACGGGTTCAAGTATTCGTGCAGGATTTGAAGGTGGTCAAATGCCACTTTATCGCCGTCTGCCAAAATATGGCTTTACCAGCAAAATGGCGATGACAACGGCTGAAGTACGTTTGTCTGAACTAAATAAAATTGAAGGTGATGTGGTTAGTGTTGAAACACTAAAAGCGGCTAATATTATCCGTGGAGATATGAAACGTGCTCGCATTATCTTATCTGGTGAAGTAGATAAAGCTTATACTTTCAAAGGCGTTAAAGTAACCAAAGGTGCCAAAGAAGCGATTGAAGCTGCTGGTGGCCGTGTTGAGGATGCCGAGGAGTAATCTAAATGGCGAAGCAATCAACGTCTGCAATCCCGATGAATCCCATCATATTTATTCGTAAATATGATGAACTATGGAGTCGGTTGCTATTTTTAATTGGGGCATTGATTGTTTATCGTTTAGGCTCACATATCCCTGTGCCAGGAATGAACCCTGAAGCTTTAGCAGATTTGTTCTCTCGTAATGAAAACACCATCTTGAGCATGTTTAATATGTTCTCAGGAGGGGCATTAGAGAGAATGTCTATTATGGCTTTGGGGATTATGCCTTATATTTCTGCTTCTATTATTGTACAAATGATGTCGGCAGTTATACCATCACTAGAAGCACTGAAAAAAGAAGGGGAAGCAGGGCGGCGAAAGATTAATAAATATACACGTCAAGGTACACTGTTTCTTGCGTTGATTCAGTCTGTATTTATGTGTACTGGATTAATCAGCCAAAACTTAACATTAAGTACAGGGTTGACTTTTTATATCCCTGCTGTGACTTCATTGGTTGCAGGTGCGATGTTCCTCATGTGGCTTGGTGAGCAAATTACTGAGCGTGGTGTGGGTAATGGCATTTCGATGTTAATATTTGCCAGTATTGTTGCTGGTGTGCCAGGTATGATCAGTACTTCTATTGAGCAAGTTAATCAAGGGCAAATGAGCATTATTGCATTACTGATTTTTGCTATATTAGGTATTGCAGTAACAGCAGGCATTGTCTATATCGAACGTGCGCAACGTCGTATTCCAGTAAATTATGCACAAAAGCAACAACAAGGGCGCAAGATATATGCGCAACAGCAGTCACATCTACCATTAAAGATAAATATGGCTGGTGTCATTCCTGCCATTTTTGCCAGTTCTTTATTATTATTTCCTGCCAGTCTAGGGCAGTGGGTGGGTAGTTCTGCTGATCCTAGTTTAACCCAAAGAATCCTACAAAATGTATCTTTAGTACTTGCGCCTGGTCAGCCTTTATATCTGGTGTTATTTGGTGCGATGATCATCTTCTTTTGTTACTTTTATACTGCGTTGGTCTTTAGTCCACGTGAGGTAGCAGAGAATTTAAAACGTAGTGGTGCTTATATCCCTGGTATTCGACCTGGATTACAGACTCAGCGTTATCTAGATCATGTGCTAAATAGATTGACCTTTATTGGAGCAATCTATATGACTGTGATATGTCTGATGCCCATGTTGCTACAATCATCATTTGGTATACCTTTCCATTTAGGCGGTACCTCCTTATTAATCATGGTAGTTGTAGCGATGGACTTCATATCACAGTTACAAGCTCATTTGATGACGCATCAATACCATGAGCAAACGTTAATTCGAAACCCTTCTTAAGCCAAGTGCTGAAAGATAAGCAATATCCAGAATACTCAGATAGGAGAGTAAAATGAAAGTTCAAGCATCAGTTAAAAAGATTTGCGGCAGTTGTAAAGTTATTCGCCGTGGAGGTAAGGTTCATGTTATTTGTAAAGCAGAACCACGCCATAAACAACGTCAAGGTTAATCATTAATTAATATATTTTGCTTTTAGCAAGATAGTGGCAAAATCAATATGATGTGTGCTTCAAGTAGTTAATATTCTATGAATTTGCCATATTTAATAATTAAACCTTGAAAAAAAGTAGCGGATAATATATTATCCGCTACTTGCCGTCGTTTGTAGTAAGTTTGTAGGTATAAGTTTTTATATTATAAAAGTTATGATGTAAGCTGTCATACATAGTAAATATAAAGACTATTTATTACTTTTTTTACTATAGACTGCAATGAATCTGAAGTGTTGGAGTAGGCTACCTACTGTAGTCACTACTGGTATTTCATAATTGGAGAGAAATCAATGGCTCGTATTGCCGGTGTAAATATTCCGGATAACAAGCATGCTGTGATTTCATTGACTTATATTTTTGGTATTGGTCGCACCACTGCAAAGCAAATTTTAGAAGCAGTGAATGTTGATCCAACCACTAAAATTGGTCAATTGGAAGATGCGCAGTTAGATGCTATCCGTGCTGAAGTCGGAAATTATATGACAGAAGGTGACCTTCGTCGTGAAGTTTCGATGAACATTAAACGCTTAGTTGATTTGGGTTGTTACCGTGGCATTCGTCATCGTCGTAATTTGCCTGTCAATGGTCAGCGTACTAAAACGAATGCGCGTACCCGTAAGGGACCTCGCCGCGCACTGAAAAAATAACTAACTTAGGAAGCTAAAAGATGGCAAAAGACACCCGTGGTCGTAAAAAAACGGCACGTCGTTCGGTATCAGAGGGCGTAGCCCACATTCATGCGTCTTTTAATAACACCATTGTGACTATTACCGATCGTCAAGGTAATGCATTGGCTTGGGCCACCGCTGGTGGACAAGGCTTCCGTGGTTCACGTAAATCTACACCATTTGCAGCTCAGGTTGCCGCTGAAGTAGCTGGTAAAGCTGCTCAAGAGTATGGTGTGAAGAATGTCGATGTTTTGGTCAAAGGACCAGGACCGGGTCGTGAGTCTGCGGTAAGAGCCTTAGGTGCATTGGGTTATAAGATTAATACAATCTCTGATGTAACACCAATCCCACACAATGGTTGCCGCGCGCCGAAGAAGCGCCGCGTCTAATATTAAAGACGAAGCTTAATATACAAGCGAAGGAGACACAAAAATGGCCCGTTATATTGGACCAAAATTAAAGTTGTCACGTCGTGAAGGTACCGATTTACAATTAAAATCTGGTGTGAAGCCTTATGACGTTAAGACAAAAAAAGCAGGACGTGCCCCTGGGCAACATGGCAATAGCCGTAGCAAAACTTCAGATTATGCTAGCCAACTACGTGAAAAGCAAAAAGTAAAACGTATGTATGGCGTACTAGAGCGTCAATTTGCGAACTACTATAAAGAAGCAGCTCGCATGCGTGGTGCAACTGGTGAAAATCTACTTGAAATGTTAGAACGTCGCCTAGATAACGTTGTTTATCGTATGGGCTTTGGCTCAACTCGTGCAGAAGCGCGTCAGTTGGTTAGCCACCGTGCGATTATGGTCAAAAAAGCTGGACGTGATGAGTTTGTTCGTGTGAACATTCCTTCTATCCAGTTGCAAGATGGTGATGTGATTGCTGTACATGAAAAAGCACGTCAGCAGTTGCGTATTAAAAACGCAATTGAACTGGCTGGTCAGCGTGGCACACCAGAATGGCTAGATGTTGATCATAGCAAAATGGAAGGTACATTCAAGCAAGCACCAGATCGTATCGATCTCCCTGCTGAGATTAACGAAAGCTTGATCGTCGAATTGTACTCTAAATAATCGACGTTAATATAACCAGTTTAATAATCGAGGTGACATCATGATGCTAAATGCAACAGAGTTTCTAACGCCGAATGCCATTAATGTGGATACGGTCAATGAAACCAATGCAAAGGTCACGCTCGAGCCGTTAGAGCGCGGCTTTGGGCATACTTTAGGTAATGCCTTACGCCGTATTCTTTTATCATCATTACCTGGTGCTGCTGTAATTGAAGCTGAAATTGAGGGGGTAGATCATGAATATTCTACTCTTGAAGGTTTGCAAGAAGATGTTTTAGATTTATTATTAAATTTAAAAGGTCTTGCAATTACTTTGCATGATCAAAATGAAGTATTTTTAACATTAGACAAACAAGGTCCTGGGGTGATTACTGCAGCGGATATTAACTTACCGCATAATGTAGAAATTATGAACCCTGACTTGGTTTTGGGAACTTTGGGTGATCGTGGTCATCTAAAAATGCGTCTGCGTGTGGTTATGGGTCGTGGCTATGAGCCTGCGAACCAACGCCGTGAAGATGGGGATACTAAAGCGATTGGTCGTCTAAAACTAGATGCCAGCTTTAGTCCTGTATCACGTGTCGCATACCAAGTTGAAAATGCTCGTGTTGAGCAGCGTACTGATTTAGATCGTCTTATCATTGAACTTGAAACCAATGGTACAATCGATCCTGAAGAGGCTATTCGCAAAGCAGCGACGATTTTACAGCAACAGATTTCTATCTTTGTTGATTTGGAAGCTGAAGAAGCACCTGAGCCTGTGAAAGAAAAAGAAGAGGTTGATCCTGTGCTATTACGCCCAGTAGATGACCTTGAGCTAACGGTTCGCTCAGCCAACTGTTTAAAAGCTGAAAACATTTATTATATCGGTGATTTGGTACAACGTTCTGAAACAGAACTTCTAAAAACCCCAAATCTTGGTAAGAAATCATTAACCGAAATCAAAGACGTATTAGCGTCAAAAGATTTAGAATTAGATATGCGCCTAGAAAACTGGCCACCAGCTGATTTGCGTGTTGATGATCGTTTTTCTTATCGTAGCCGTTAAACTTTAAGGATATTTGACCATGCGACATCGTAAGAGTGGAGTAAAGCTGGGTCGTACCAGTAGCCATCGTAAGGCAATGTTCCAGAACATGACAAACTCTTTGTTTGAACATGAACTGATTAAAACAACATTACCGAAAGCAAAAGAGTTACGCCGTGTAGCTGAGCCATTAATTACTTTGGCAAAAGAAGACACCGTAGCAAACCGCCGTTTGGCTTTTAGCCGTATGCGCAACAAAGATATGGTAGGAAAACTATTTTCTACTCTAGGTCCACGTTACCAAGAGCGTCCAGGTGGATACTTGCGTATCATCAAATGTGGCCATCGTGACGGTGACAATGCGCCAATGGCGTATGTTGAGCTAGTAGATCGTGACTAGTTTATATATTATTGTGCTGTAGTCTCTACTATCGCATACACAATAAGACTAGCAGTTTTTATTTAGTGCAATATATAAATAAAACCCCCAATCTAAATGTAATCTAGGTTGGGGGTTTTGTTTGTCAGCAAGTTTATTTAATCTTTTTTGTATCTGTTTAACTCATTTAAAAGTTAACTAATGTATTGGCTGACATCTGCTGCACCTTGTCTGACGATGGTTGCAGTATCTGACGTCATGTCTATGATAGTGGTAGATTTTGTTGTCTTAATGCCAGCATTGACCAGTACATCAATCAGATTATCTAGTTTTTCTTCTATATCAAACGGATCATCTAATATACTGTCATCATCTGCTAAAATAAGTGAACTGGTTAATATGGGTTCGTTGACAGCTTCAAGTAATGCTTGTGATATTGGATTATTAGGAACCCGGATACCAATGGTTTTTTTCTTGGGATGAGTCAATTTTTTGGGTACATCTTTGGTGGCATTTAAGATAAAGGTTATGGCAGCAGGTGTCATAGATTTCAGTAGCTTAAATTGCTGATTATCTACGGTAGCATAGGTGGCAATTTCGCTTAAATCTCGACACAATAAAGTAAATTGATGCCCATCATCCAATGCTCGAATTTGCTTAAGCCGTGCTAGGGCTTCTTTAGAGCCAATCTTGCAGCCAAAAGCATAGCTGGTATCCGTCGGATAGACGATAAGTTTATCTTGTATCAAGGCATCAGCGACTTGTTTAATGAGTCGTGGTTGTGGATTATCTGGGTGGATATAGACAGTGTGCATGGTGGCAAAACTCCTGTGGCAGTAAGCTGCATTCGTTGCTATTTTAACTGCAAACTTTGTTGAGTGTATTAATTAATAATAAAGCATCTTTGGGTAGTAAGTCAGGTTTAAATAAATAATTTTGTATTTGTTGATGGACATCTTGATCAAATTGAGTGTCTTTTAGCGCAAATCTGGCTTCTAGATTGTCTTTAGAGGTATGAAAATTTTTTTTGCATGCCCAAGTTAATAGGCATTCAATGGCTTGTGGTTTGACTTCTACTTGTTCAAATATACGTTGTTGTTCTGGACTGCGACCATCAGGGGCATACCAATAGCCAAAATCTGCAAGTGTGCGTCTTTTTTTGCCAGCAATACTCCAGTGGCTAATTTCGTGTAAAGCACTACTAAAATAACCGTGAGCAAAGACAATTTGTGCTGGCGTCTCTATAGTAGCAGGAAAATACTCAGGTTCGGTATTACCCTTGACTAATTTTACGTTTTGCCAATGAAATAAATCATTAAAAACGTCAATGAGCCACTGTACTTGCTGAGCTTCTATTTTATTATTGCTTGTGCAAGTTTGCTCAGATGAAGTAGCAGTGTTAAAGTATTGGATATGCTGCCATTGCTGTTGCCATTGTCTTAGCTGCTTAGGACTTGGATAATGGCTTTGTATGTAATTTTGTTTTTGCTTATCTAGCATTTGTAATTTAGGTATTTTTTGACACTTAAAGTCTGTAAACTGAGGATTCATAAGGGTAGGCTTAACGACAGAAATGTTGCTGGTGCATAAATTGTATCATTATAGACAATATTAGCCAGATTGCTATGTTTGTCATTGATATGCCACTGTTTAGTTGTATATAAGAACCTGTATTCACAACCCATAATGGTGGCTTTTTGCCTAAAATAGACGTACTACGGCGTTAAATTTTGGGTTAAATAGAGTGACTATTCACCCCAAAATTTGCCTTGTATTACGCAATTTTAGTTTAAAACTCCCCTGATTTTGGATTATGAATACAGGTTCTAAGTTTTATTATTGGTTGATACCATCAGCGGTGTGTTTACTATTTTTCACAGCATCAGTATGGTGTTATCATGTTAAGCCTATATTATTACGACTTATGCAAAAACACGATGTTAGTTTGTAGGGTGCATTTTATGCATCTTTACCTTTGATTTAACTGTGCGTAAATGCACTCTACAACTGATTACAATCAAGTTGTAGCTATTAGCCTTTTTTATTAGCCAAAGTATTAGGATACTCTATGACATCACAAAATACACCACGTACTGTGAGTAATCCGTCTTTTCCTCAGTCTATTATTTTAGATAAATGGGAAGATGCTGGCTTTTCATGGGAAGGTGAGGTGACGCCAATGTTATTTCCACGTTTGCTGGAGCTTGTGGATACCAATCACCGCAAAACTGCAATAAACTTGTGCTGCAAATTAGAAAAACGAGATAATGTTACTTGGCTATCCATGTCATTTGATGGTGCGCTTTGGGTCATTTGTCAACGCTGCTTACAGCCACTTGATATCGAGCTGGATTATGAAGAGAAGCTGGCTTTGTTATATGATGAATCACAAAGTAGTTTATTAGATGATGAGATAGATTATGTGCTTTTAGATGAAGTTATTAGTACACAACAACATCAGCGATTATTGCCTTTAGCAGAGTTGGTGGAGGATGAGCTATTATTAAATGTACCTTTGTCTGCTAAACATGAAGATTGTGAGATGATGGTTGCGCAGGTGGGTGACATACCAGAAGATGAGGAATCGGATAATCCATTTGCAGTATTGGCAGGGCTAAAAGAACAGCTATCAGAGTAAATATATATCTAAGCTTATCTCAATGATAATTGTATGATGGGCTTTATTATTTTGCATTATGTGCGTATAATGGCACGTTTATTCAAATTAGATTGATTCTAGCGGTAAATGTAACCCTTGCTGGTGAGCTTTACTGCATGATTACGACAAAGTTGATTTTTTGCTACTCGATACTGATAAGTAGTGGCGGACGGCTTTGTGTAAGATATCAAATACGCACGCAACAATGCAAACAATGCACTATAGTAATATAATGCAACATTAAGCAAAAGCATAGGAGCTTTATCATGGCAGTTCAACAAAACCGTAAGAGCCGTTCACGTCGTGACATGCGTCGTTCACATCACCATATGAGCGTTGCAGAGCTGAGCGTAGACTCTACTACTGGTGAAAAACATCGTCGTCATCACATGACAAAAGATGGTTTTTATCGTGGTCGTCAGTTATTTAAAGTGAGTCAAGACGACTAAATTTGCCTATATGGTGAATTTATAAAGCCAAGGTATGTGTCTTAATGTTTACATTAGGGTACATCTCTTGGCTTTTATCGTTTAATGGCTTAAAGAAGTTAATACTTTAATAAATTAATGATTTGATTAGTAAACACTCATAGAGTGTGAGACATAAGGAAATGGAGTAATGCCAACCAAGCCAAGTAAATCATCGCATGTAGATATTGATGCAAATCAAAAGCAACGTATTGCATTGGTTTTTCCAGGTCAAGGCTCGCAGTCGGTGGGTATGCTTGCTGAATTAGCACCTGTCTATCCTGTGGTAGAGCAGACATTTGCCCAAGCCAGTGAAGCACTCGGATTTGATTTGTGGCAGATTTGCCAAGATGAAGAAAAGCTGGCAATGACACAGTATACACAGCCAGCGTTGTTAACTGCCAGTATGGCAATTTGGTATATTCTACGAGAGCAAACACAGATACAGCCGATGTTTTTGGCAGGTCATTCATTGGGTGAATACAGCGCCCTATGTGCTGCTGAAGCGTTAAGCCTTGCTGATGCTGTTACCTTGGTACATAAACGAGGGCAGTTTATGCAACAAGCAGTCGCTGGGATAGAGACAAAAATGGCGGCTGTATTAGGATTAGATGATAATCAAGTGGCGGTGGTGTGTGAGCAAGTGATGAGCTCAAATGATGATGCCTTAGTCAGCGCAGCGAATTTTAATAGTCCTGGTCAGGTTGTGGTTGCTGGTAATCGCATTGGCGTAGATGTATTGATTGAACAGATTCAATGTATGGGTAAAAAGGTTGTGCCACTCAAAGTCAGTGTTCCTTCTCATTGTGCACTGATGCAGCCTGCCAAAGAAGCATTGCAGCAGGCATTGGCAGAGGTAGAATTTAATACACCAAATATACCAGTGGTACAAAATCGTGATGCGACCATTCATAAGACCAAGCAAGACATAAAAAATGCCCTTATAGAACAAATCACTGATCCAGTACAGTGGCGACAGACGATGCATTTTTTGGCACAAAGACATGTGAACTTATTAATAGAGTGTGGTGCAGGCAATGTCTTAAGTAACTTGTCAAAACGACAAGATCCCCCAATTCCTAGCTATCCAACCGATAAACTTGCTCGACTTGATAAAATAATGGAGGTATTGGTATGAGTCGTACAATTACATTAGTGACAGGTGCTAGCCGTGGTATCGGTAAAGCAATCGCCAAGCGTTTTGCCAAAGAAGGACATTTTGTCATTGGTACGGCAACGACTGAAGCTGGCGCAGAAGCGATTGAAGAGTATTTACATGAAGCAGGTGGAATTGGTCGCATCTTAGATGTTACCGATCAGGCGCAAATTGATAAGTTATTTGAAGAGATTGAAAGTGTTTATGGTAGCGTGCAAGTACTGGTAAACAATGCTGGCATTACCAAAGACAGTTTGCTAATGCGCATGAAAGATGAAGTGTGGGATCAGGTAATTGATACCAATTTGACCTCAATTTATCGTATGAGTAAACGGGCAGTGCGTGGTATGATGAAGGCACGCCGAGGTCGTATTATTAATATTACTTCTGTTGTTGCTCAGATGGGTAATGCAGGACAAGCCAATTATGCTGCCACCAAAGCAGGTGTCGAAGGGTTTAGCCGTACTTTGGCTCGAGAAATTGGCACCCGTCAAGTAACCATCAATTGCGTCGCACCTGGTCTTATTGAGACAGACATGACAGATGAGCTAGATGAGCGTTTGTTAAACTCTATGTTAGATGCTGTACCTGTCGGTCGTTTAGGACAGCCAGAGGATGTGGCCGCAGCGGTTGCTTATTTGGCAAGCGATGAAGCCAGTTACGTGACAGGAGCTGTATTGCCTGTCAATGGTGGTATGTATATGTAGGTTGATAAATTACATATCAGCCATGGCTCATGGTCGGTAGTAATATTATTAAGCATACTGTGAACAAGTGTAAACTTGTCTTTTTAATTTTAAATTTGGTGTTATAATTATCGCGATTATTTTCTAGGGATAGATGCCTGAGCTTAGTTTAGCTTTTATGGGTAATACATCCATTACAAACATTTGGCAACTGTGGTAAATTAGCAGCCCGTCAAATGCTATTTAACGTATGATCATGGAGAACAAAATGAGTAATGATATTGAGTTGAAAGTAAAATCTGCAGTTGCAGAGCAATTGGATATTAGTGTAGAAGAGATCAGCAATGATGCTTCTTTTATGGAAGATTTGGGTGCAGATTCATTAGATTTAGTAGAGCTGGTGATGTCATTTGAAAATGACTTTGGTATCACCATTCCTGATGAAGATTCAGCTGAGTTGACTACAGTACAGCAAGCCATTGACTATGTAAAAGCTAAGTTGTAAATCCTTTAAAGAGGTTTGCTTTATCATAAGATACTATCAAAGTTGTTCAAAACTATTGATGTTATCTTATATTTTAGGCTCTCAACTTAGTTGGGAGCTTTTTTATGGTCAATGGTTTATTGATTGACGGCTGATGATGAAGCTGAGTATAAATTATAAAATATTTTTTAACAAAACTGCTTATCAAAGTCATCACAGTGAAACTAAAATATTGGTATATTATTGCTAGCTTTTGAATTATAAGCCAAATGATCATATCATTTATAATAAATAAAGTTGTGATTATAGAGCTTATTACTAATCAATTTAATGTGTTATAAATTACAGGTAATAAACTATAATTAGCTAATTTTGACTATCAGATTTAGAAAAATCCAATTATTAACTTAAGGAGTGTAATATGGGAATTTTTAGTTTTGCCAAAGATATTGGTGATAAAATTTTTAATAGAGATGACGAAAAGCATCAAGCCAATGTAGAAACAAAAGCTTCTGCTGATAAACCAGCAGCAAGTACTGAACCTTCTGCTCAGTCAGTGGCAAATTTGCTATTAGCTCGTATTCAACAGCAAAATTTAAATATCAAAGATTTAAAAGTAAAATACAACGGTACAACGGATACAGCTGAGATTAGTGGTAAAGCCAGCACACAAGCTGACCGTGAAAAAGCTATTATTGCTATTGGTAACGTACAACATGTTGCTAAAGTCATTGATAATATTGATATCGAAAATGATGCTCCTGAATCAACCATGTATACGGTAAAATCTGGTGATACCTTATCAAAAATTTCAGAAGATGTTTATGGTTCTGCCAATGAGTATATGAAAATCTTTGAAGCCAATAAGCCAATGTTGTCAGATCCTAATAAGATCTATCCTGGTCAAGTATTGCGTATCCCTAAGCCTTAAGTTGTATCAAATCCTAATTTGGCAGCGTTGTGCTAATTTAGGATAGATTTGACAAGTTAAAGTGGAAGGTATGATTATTGTTATTAAAGAAAAGGTATGATCTTTGGATCATGCCTTTTTTGTTTGGCTGTTAGCACAGTTTGCGTTTTTGTTCTGCAATCGCCCAGTGGATATGCTCATCTAACATATTACTGTGTCCCAAGCGGTTTTGTAGCGTAGTAATATTTTGTCTATCAGCCGTGGCATTGCCTAAACCAATGGCAACATTGCGCATAAAGTTAAGATATCCCGTACGTCTTAGGGGACTGCCTTCGGTGGACTTTAAAAACTGTGCTTCGTCCCACTGCCAAAGCTCGATAAGACGGATGCTATCTAGTCCATGACGTGGGGCAAAGTCATCAATGACAGCAAGTTTGGCATAGCGATTCCATGGACAAATAAGCTGACAGTCATCACAGCCAAAAACACGGTTGCCAATAGCACGGCGGTATTGCTCAGGAATGATGCCATCGTATTCGATGGTAAGATAAGAGATACAGGCATTGGCATTGAGCTTGTAAGGTGCAATGAATGCTTGGGTGGGGCAGATATTGATACATGCTTGGCAGCTACCACAATGCGGTGTGGTTGGCTCACCTTCAGGTAACTCTAAACTTAAAAAAAGTTCACCCAAAACAAAAAAAGACCCTGCTTGTTTATTCAGCAGTAACGTGTGTTTGCCTGTCCAGCCCAAACCGGCGGCATCTGCTAAAGGACGTTCAAAAATAGGCGCAGAGTCACTAAAAGGACGAAATACAAAGGGTGCTTCGGCATTGATTTGTAGATGTTGCCAGTGTGGTAGCATGGCCTCGATACGCTGTGCTAACTTTTTCAGACGTGAGCGCATGACTTTATGATAGTCACGACCACGAGCATAGCGCGCGATAATGGCATGATTGGGGCGGTCATTATCTTCAACTGTACGACGTTTTGGCGGAGTTTGTAGATAGTCCATACGCACACTAATGATACTGCGAGCACCTTCAACTAAGAGGGCAGGATTCGCACGTTTATCATGATTATTCTCTAAAAAGGTTAATTGACCATGATAGCCTTGCTCTAGCCATTGTTTTAGCCCTTGCATTTGTTTGGCAAACAAGGGGTTATGAACACTGACAACACCACAATCTGCAAAGCCAAGCTCAATGGCTTGCTTACGAATCCACGCGATGACATCGCTGGCAGTGTGAAAAGGGTTTATCTCTAAGTTGGCAGATGTATTAGCAAAAGGCATGATAGGCTGTGCAGTAGGGGCAATGGATTTGATTCTCGCAATGTAGCAGTATGATATGCTAGTTTTGACTCAATACCAATTTTAATATCAAAATTATTGTATTAATTGGTTTTATCTTCCATCAGACTTATTATAAAAGACTTAGGAGAAATCATGAATACTCTTAATAAAGATGAGCTATTATCCTATCAGCAGAGATTAGATATGACCGCAATCCCCTTATTTAGTAGTGAGCAAGTCTATAATCTTGAGTCACAATGGTTTGCAGCAGGAAATGATGACTTTGCTTTGATGCAACAAGCAGCATGGCAAGCGGCACATTGGTTGCAGTATCAATTTGATTCACAGATAGAAAAAAGCCAACGCCAAAGAAAAGCCAAACTTGCTATTATTTGGGTGGGAGCAGGGAATAATGGTGGTGATGGTTGGTTAATGGCACATTATTTAACCCAGTTTGGCTGGCAAGTACAAGTGGTGGCAGTGGCAGCTCCGAGCTCTAAACTGACAAAAAAAGCCAAAGCGGTATATTGCCAGAAGCAAGATGCAGATACTATTTTTAGTCTAGAAAATCTTAGTTTAGAAAACGATATATTGGCTCAAACTGGGCAGGCAAAAAAAGCCGATATACAAGATTTGCTATATCAACAGTGCCAACATTTATCAAGAGCAGAATCTATTATCCATATTGATGCATTATTTGGCATTGGGCTAGACCGTGTGCCTGCAGGTAATTACCAACAAGCGATTGAAACAATCAATCAAATGGCCACTCATCTTCGGGGAACTGTTGTGGCAGTGGATATTCCTAGTGGGCTGGTTGCCAGTACTGGACAAGTGTTTGAGTCTGTGGCGGTGCGAGCAGATTATACGCTGTGTATGCTGGCTCGTAAAGTTGGGCTGCATATCAAATCTGGACGTGATTATGCAGGTGAAGTCATTGATATTCCACTGATTCCTTATACCTATTATTATGCTCAGCAAGACAGCCAACAAACTGACCAAGTGACATCAGATGTACCATGTGCCTGGTTGCAGTCAGCAATACAACCATTTAACCCTCGTCAACATGACAGTCATAAAGGTAGTTATGGGCATGTGCTTATTATTGGAGGCAATTATGTCGATGGATCACAAGGCATGGGTGGTGCAGCTATTTTAGCTGCCAGTGCGGCATTAGCAGCAGGGGTGGGTAAGCTGACTGTGGCTTGCCATCAACAATTTCATGGGGCATTAATCACTGCTTTACCCAATGCAATGAGTATTGATCTGATGGATACGAAAGCAGTCAAAGCCATACTGTCACAGGTAGATGTGATGGCAATTGGTATGGGGCTAGGTCGTAACAATGCTAGTGAGAAATTATTTACTATCTATCTTGAAGCGGCTATTGCTGCTAAAAAAGATTTGTTGATAGATGCTGATGGGTTATATCATTTGGCATCACTGGCTCAAACTAAGAAACAGTCGTTGCGCAAAAAGTTCATGACACATATTCAGGCGCATGATGTTTATTTTACCCCACACAGTGGGGAAGCGGCTCGATTATTAGATTGTGAAGTAGCAGAGGTTGAGTCAGATCGTATCACTGCCATACAGCAGCTTGGCAAGCAGTGGGGTGGCAGTTGGCTATTAAAAGGGGCAGGTTCAATTGTATGGTCAGAAGAAGAATGTCATATTTGTGCCGCAGGTAATGCAGGTATGGCGACTGCGGGTATGGGTGATGTGTTATCAGGATTGGCAGCCGCGTTATTAGCACAGACAGATTTGCCTCAGTTACAACGTAGTTTGTTACAGGCGGTTATGGTACATGCTATTGCTGGTGATGAATTAGCCAGTCATGTTGGGCACAGAGGTGTACAAGCCAAAGATATGGCAGACTTTATCTCTCAAGTAATGAGTACATCAAATAATTTTTAAGATAAATCAAAAAAACAATAGCAGTCAATTAATTATATGGTAAACATTGCTATCAGACCCTTATTTGAATTCAAGATGAATTTAATTAAAAGGGCTGAGAGCAGTGTTTGGTTTGCTGGTATATTTTTTAGATGCTCTAATTTTAGGTGCTTTGACCTGAGCAATATTGTTGCAGAGCCTTTTGTACAGTCTCACGGCGCAGCTCTATTTCACGATTATCTAAATATTTACGGTTACCTTGATCATCTTTTTCATAGACTCGTTCACCTGTTGAAAGATTGGTTAAATTAGTACGTAGATTTTGACAGCGTTGTGCAAGATCCTGTTCTTCTTTTGCTCGAAGTTTGGCTTCTAGCTCAGCATTACGTTGTTCAAGTTCTGATTGTTCAGTTGAGGCATTGGCATCGGTTTGTCCTGACATTTGTCCTGCATCTACAGTACGCCCATCTGGACGTAATTCCATGACAATGACATCAGTCGCATCTTGTGGTGGAGTTTGTGAGTATTTCTGTTCACCAAATGCACCAACAGATTTATAAATGGTCACGGCATTTGCAGCAGGTAAAATGCTGCTGCTCATTAGAGCACAAAGACATAGCAAAGCGGATCGACGTTGGATACGAGATATTATGACAGTTTTCATGAATATAGGCTCAAGTTTATTTGTAGTTTAATGGTCGTTTATTAATGGGATAGTAACATATTTATAAAACTGATGGCGACAGTTGATGTTAGAAGTATCATAAAATTTTTTGCTGTCATTACTATGATAAACTATCTGAGTAAGGATAAAGTTTAGAATTTAATGAGTCTTGATAATATTTCGGTAGATTGATAACAGATAGTTATTGTTAATGCATGGTTTTTTTACTTGACAACTTGTCCTAAACCACCGAATATAAAGGCTGATTGGTCAGTCAGTGCTACCTATCATAGTAGTATTGATTTGAAAGGAGATGACAATCATCACTTACCTGTGTTGATTTATATGCCCTTTCTTTGTGATAATTCCTTGATTTTAAAGGGTATTTATTAATAATATTCTTTTAAGATTTAAAGGTATTTTGGACTTATCGGTCTACAATGACTTAGCTACCATAATGTGAATGTCAGCTGCTTGAGCTATCAAAAATAGCAAATCAGCTTCCTTTCTGAATGTTCACTTGTCAGTGAAAGATGCTTTATCGTCATTGTTTTCTCAAGATTTTTCTAAGTCCTATACACAACTTGCATTTATTAACTCTCCAATCAAAGATAGTGGAGTGTCGTTTTTTTATTGGTGTTGCCATCAGTTTTTAATAGTATATTGAGTCAAAAATACCACCACTGGTATGTTGTTGATACAAGTAACAAGTAACTGGCAATCAATATCAATACGGTATTTGCTATCTTAATTTTTTTAATTGGTTAGTACAATTTTGTCCAACCACTATATAGGTGATGACAGTGACACAAACAACCCAAAGCCCAAATATGACTGGGCATACCCAAACCGCTGATGCGGCAGCAAACTTTGATAAAAAGCGAGCGGATCTTGAGGGTGAAAATAAAACAGTGATGCTCTCTGGGGCAGAGATGTTAGTACAATCACTGATAGACGAAGGGGTTAAATACCTTTTTGGCTACCCAGGTGGTGCTGTATTACACATTTATGATGCTTTATTTAAACAAGATGAGATTGAGCATATATTAGTACGACATGAGCAAGCAGCAGGTCATATGGCGGATGCTTATTCTCGGCGCACTGGTAAAACAGGTGTGGTATTAGCCACTTCTGGTCCTGGTGCAACCAATACAGTCACAGCGATAGCTACCGCATTTATGGATTCTATTCCTATGGTGGTGATATCAGGTCAGGTGCCAAGTAATTTAATTGGCGATGATGCCTTCCAAGAGACAGATATGGTTGGGGTATCTCGTCCTATTGTCAAACATAGTTTTCAGGTGCGTCATGCTTCTGATATACCAACCATTATCAAAAAAGCCTTTTATATTGCTCAGTCTGGTCGACCAGGTCCTGTGGTCATTGATGTGCCAAAAGATACCACTGCGCCTCATGAAAAGTTTGCTTACGAGTATCCTGAATCTATCAATATTCGTTCTTATCAGCCTTCATTTAAGGGGCATGGTGGACAGATTAAAAAGGCGATTGAGACCATTTTATCAGCGAAACGACCAATTTTGTATGCTGGTGGAGGAGTGATATTAGCAAATGCAAGTGCTGAGTTAACAGAATTTGCGCATCGTTTGAATTTGCCAGTTACCAATACTTTGATGGGGCTAGGCAGCTTTCCGGGTTCGGATAGACAATTTGTTGGTATGCTTGGTATGCACGGTACGTATGAAGCCAATATGACCATGCACCATGCCGATGTGATTATTGCTGTTGGAGCACGTTTTGATGACCGTGTGACCAACAATGTGAAGAAATTTTGTCCAAATGCAACCATTGTGCATATTGATATTGATCCTGCAACCATCTCGAAGATTATTACAGCACATATTCCTATTGTGGGTGATGTAAAATCAGTCTTGACTGAGATATTAGAGGTGATTAAAGAGGGTGATAAACAGCTTGATCAACCCGCATTATTAGATTGGTGGTCACAGATTAATGAATGGCGCAATCGCCATGGTCTACGCTATGACACCAGCACCGAACATGGTATGAAGCCTCAGCATGTGATTGAAACTTTATACAAGCTAACCAATGGTAAAGCCATTATTACCAGTGATGTGGGACAGCATCAGATGTTTGCTGCATTGTATTATAAATATGATGAGCCACGGCAATGGTTAAATTCAGGTGGCTTGGGTACCATGGGTGTGGGCTTACCTTACGCCATGGCAGCCAAACTGGTTGAGCCGGAGCGTGATGTGGTATGTATTACTGGTGAAGGCTCTATACAGATGAATATTCAAGAGTTATCGACTTGTTTCCAGTATGATTTACCTGTGAAGATTTTGAACTTGAATAATGCTCAGTTGGGTATGGTAAAACAGTGGCAAGACATGCTATATGAAGGTCGTCATGCGCATTCTTATATGGAGTCTCTACCAGATTTTGTAAAACTAGCAGAGAGTTATGGACATAAAGGGGTCAAGATTACTGATCCTGATAAATTAGAAGAACAGCTAGCTCAAGCATTAGCAATGAAAGATAAGCTGGTATTTATTGATGTTTATGTGGATCGTAATGAACATGTTTACCCCATGCAGGTAGCAGGTCAGTCGATGCGTGATATGTGGTTAGCCAAAGGGGAGCGTACCTAATGCAACAACATCTTATCTCCGTACTTTTAGAAAACGAAGCGGGCTCATTGTCACGAGTGGTTGGGCTGTTCTCTCAGCGTGGTTATAATATTGAGTCTCTCAATGTTGCGCCTACTGAAGATAAAACCATTTCTCGGTTGACTTTAACAACCAACACCACCACAGACAAAATTGAGCAAATTACTAAGCATTTGCATAAGCTGATTGAAGTGGTCAAAGTGAGCAATCTATCAGATAATGCCCACGTAGAGCGTGAAATGATGCTGATTAAAGTGCGTGCCACAGGCAATGTGCGTGAAGAGATCAAACGTAATGCAGATATATTTCGTGCTCAGATAGTGGATGTCACTGCAAACTTGTATACTATCCAAATTGTGGGTGATGCAGAAAAGCTTGATGGGTTTATTGATGTCATCGGGCGGGATCGTGTATTAGAAGTTGTGCGCTCAGGTGTTATCGGTATTTTGCGTGGTGAGCGTACGTTGAGCGTTTAAATTTTGCAATGTTTTGCAAAAATTTATTTTAAATTAAAATTTTATTTAATTAAAAGGATACAGTAATGAATGTTTATTATGATAAAGATTGTGACTTGTCAGTAATTCAAGGTAAAAAAGTTGCTATTATTGGTTATGGTTCACAAGGTCATGCACACGCATTAAACCTAAAAGACTCAGGTGTTGAGGTGATTGTTGGTTTGCGTAAAGATTCAGGCTCATGGAAAAAAGCAGAAAATGCAGGGCTAACAGTTGCAGAAGTTGCCGATGCGGTGAAATCAGCCGATGTAGTGATGATTTTGACCCCAGATGAATTCCAAAAAGCGCTATATGAAGATGTGATTGAGCCAAATATTAAAGAAGGTGCGACCCTTGCTTTTGCGCATGGTTTTGCGATTCACTACAACCAAGTTGTACCTCGTAGTGACCTAGATGTGATTATGGTTGCGCCAAAAGCACCAGGTCATACTGTACGCTCTGAGTTTACCAAAGGTGGTGGTATTCCAGATTTGATCGCAATATATCAAGATGCTTCTGGTCAAGCCAAACAAGTGGCATTGTCGTATGCCGCTGGTGTGGGTGGTGGTCGTTCAGGTATCATCGAAACCACATTCAAAGATGAAACTGAAACGGATCTATTTGGTGAGCAAGCGGTACTATGTGGTGGCGCAGTTGAGCTGGTTAAAATGGGCTTTGAAACCTTGGTTGAAGCAGGTTATGCACCAGAGATGGCATATTTTGAGTGCTTACATGAGCTAAAACTGATTGTTGATTTGATGTATGAAGGTGGTATTGCTGATATGAACTACTCAATCAGTAATAATGCTGAATATGGTGAATATGTGACAGGTCCTGAAGTGATCAATGAAGAGTCTCGTGCTGCCATGCGTCATGCGCTAAAACGTATTCAGTCTGGTGAATATGCGAAGATGTTTATTGCTGAAGGTGCGAGCAACTATCCTTCAATGACAGCACGTCGTCGTAACAATGCTGCTCATGATATCGAAAAAACGGGTGCTAAACTACGTGCCATGATGCCTTGGATTGGCGGCAACAAAATCATTGATAAAGAAAAGAACTAAGATAGAGCGTGGTTTGTAGGTAAAATAAAGCAGTTTATAAGGATATCATGATCTATTTGAATATTTGATAAATTGCTAACAAAGCTCCAAGGTAGACTATCTTGGGGCTTTGTTATTTTTACAATTATCAAGTAGCTTGAAAGCCTATTTTGCTAGCCCCACATATTTTAGACAGTTATATTATCGTTAAATATTATAGACGTTAAATATTTTTCGTTGTGAATGTAGCTGTCAATATTGGCTTAACAGGGTGAGTGTTTAACCGACCCTATAAATACGCTTTAACTATTAATCAATTATTAATCTTCATTACTAAACTAACAGGTTGTATGCTGTGTTATCTTCTATATCAGATTGGCTAACTTCACAAAATATTTATGTGGCTTTGAGTGCGATCATTGCTGTATTAATTTGGTGTGAAGCTGAGATGCTCAAAAAGACAGAAGGCAAGCTGCCAGAGTCTAAATTTTTTCATATTAGCTCAGTGTTAGATACAGGTTGGTTTTTTGTCTCACTTTGGGTCTTGTTTACATTAAAAGTACAAGCATTGGCCTTAGCGGTGCCTGTTGCCTATGCTATCTATACTGTATTTGGCTGGATATATGGGACACGTTTGCTACGTCGTAAAGGGTTGCCAGATTCGCCAGAGGATCTTGTGGTTCCTATGCGTTATGTGGCTTACAGCCAGTCTTTTTCTCTAATCTTCTTTTCATTATGTTTGCTGGTATTGGCGGCTCCTTGGTTACCCATTGAGCAACTTAATGTCACTTAACTTATGGAAGTTTGCATTATTATTGTAACGTTTACAAAACATCTGTAATTAATATAGGATATTTTGGGAAAAGCTGTTATAATTTCTACAGAAGTTTGGTTAACTCTTTAAAAAATTGCATATTTTTAACTTTTGTTTGAAATTGTTTTTGATTGGAAAAAGAGTAAACAAAACTCTGTTAACCCAAAAATTAGTATTTGTAGGATAAGTTATGTCAGATCGTGTTCAAGGCACTGTTAAGTGGTTCAACGAAGCAAAAGGTTTTGGTTTCATCGCACAAGACGATGGTGGACAAGATGTATTTGCTCATTATAGCGCTATTCAAGGTAGTGGTTTCAAAACCCTAGCTGAAGGTCAAAAAGTTTCATTTGTACTAGGTCAAGGCCAAAAAGGTCCACAAGCCGAACAAATCGAGCCAGTATAACCTTTTTAGCTCACTATTTTATACTTCAAGTATAAACTTGATATTTAAAAAATAAGCTAAAAATATATTATAATTATAATAATAAAAAGCAACCTAACTTAGGTTGCTTTTTGCGTTTATGGCAGCTTATATTTTGGGATAGAGTTATGTTCTAAGTGTCTATTTACTTTCTTTTGTACAGATACTTACAGCATGGAATATTAAATTATTTTATATTATTTTTTATCATTTAAATAAATAATTATAGGGGTAAGTAGCAATGGATTGGAGTGCTTGGTTGGGTATGGATTGGCAACAAGTCGTGATGATTTTTATTTCGGCTTTGGGTGTCTATGTAGGACTTATGTTTTATACACGGCTAATGGGACTACGCAGCTTCTCTAAGTTATCAAGTCATGATTTTGCTATGACAGTGGGTGTGGGTAGTATTCTTGCATCTACGGTACTTTCAAAAGATCCATCATTGTTACAAGGCTTGGTGGCAATGGCATGTTTGTTTATTTTTCAGGCGGTGGTGTCAATGTTGCGCCGTAAAGTCAAACCTATTAAAAAATTGGTTGATAATCAAGCCATTATACTAATGGCCCATGGAGAGTATATTGCTGAAAATCTAAAAAAAGCCAATCTTGCCAAAAGTGACATACAAGAAGTGCTCAGAAAAAATGGTTTAAAAAATCCTGCCCAAGTATTTGCTGTGGTGATGGAAACCACAGGTGATATGAGTGTTATTAAACAAGATGATCAAGCACCCGATATGCAAATGTCGCTGTTTGATGATATTCGTGATTATGAAATTTTGTTAAAAGATAAGCCGATAAAAAACAGATCCTAAAACCATAAATATAAATAACATTACTAAGATAGATCCAAAATTTTATAACATGGATTATTTTTGTAACAAAAATGATTTTTTACAAAAAATCAATGACGCAACATTCACGGCTATAACTTGACCTCATTACAACACTACATCAATATAAATCTGCTAAAATTTTAACCTATTTACTATTTGGTAGCCTTTGGCAGATTGCTATAATGATTGTAATGATGGATATCAGATAGAAGTTATTTATGTAGTAAAGCACAATTAAAAGCGCAATGAAGAGGTGCAGTTTTGCTTTGGTAGTTGGCTGATAATTGAGTTCCATTAAACTTATAAAAATTAATGAGGAATATATGAAAGCATTAGTTGCTGTGAAGCGTGTAATTGATTATAACGTTAAAGTTCGTGTTAAAGCTGATAACTCTGGAGTAGATCTTAGCAACACAAAAATGTCTATCAACCCTTTTTGTGAGATTGCTGTTGAAGAGGCAGTACGTCTAAAAGAAGCAGGTGTGATTGATGAGATTATTGTGGCAACAATTGGTCCTAAAGAAGCGCAAGAACAAATTCGTGCTGCACTGGCATTGGGAGCAGATCGTGGCGTATTAGTACAAACTGATGAAAAAGCGTATCCTCTACAAGTTGCTAAAATTTTAAAAGGCATTGCTGAGCAAGAAGGTACTGAGGTTATCTTGCTAGGTAAACAAGCCATTGATGATGACAATAACCAAACAGGTCAGATGTTGGCGGCACTCATGGGCGTTGGTCAAGCGACATTTGCTTCAGAAGTAACCATTGAAGGTGGTAAAGCGACTGTCAAACGTGAAATTGATGGTGGATTGCAAACTGTGGCACTGGATTTGCCAGCCGTCATCACTACTGATTTGCGCTTAAATGAACCACGCTTTGCTAAGTTACCTAACATTATGAAAGCGAAGAAAAAACCATTGGACGAAAAAACGCCTGCTGACTTTGGTGTGGATATGAGCTCAAAACAAGAAATCTTGAAAGTTGAGCCACCTGCACAGCGTTCTGCTGGTGTGAAGGTTGCCTCAGTTGATGAACTGATTGACAAACTAAAAAATGAAGCCAAAGTTATTTAATTTTTTAGTTATTTAATTTTAGCTATTTAGTTTTAGCGATTTGAGTTTCTGTGATTTAGTTGAGAGTAATTTTGTAGCTTAAAGATTTTATAGTTTAAGGTCAGCAAACTTATGACTCATATTAAATCATTAAATCGGTTTATATATTAATTTGGATAGGTTGGGTGTGTTGATATCCATGTTAAGGGCGTTGATGACATCAATTTATCCAGTGATAACAAAATATTAAGGATATAAAAATGGCAATTTTAGTATATGCAGAACATGATAATAACAGCTTGAAAAGTGCTACTTTAAATACGGTTGCTGCTGCTGCACAAATGGGTGGTGACATACATGTATTGGTAGCTGGTTTTAGCTGCCAAGCTGCCGCAGATGCTGCCGCTAAAGTAGAAGGTGTTAGCAAAGTATTACTCGCTGATAATGCTGCTTATGAAAACCAGTTGGCAGAAAATATCGCTTTGTTGGTCAAAGATTTGGCAGCAAATTATGATCATATCGTTGCACCTGCAACCACCAATGGTAAAAACTTTATGCCTCGTGTGGCAGCATTGCTTGATGTCAGCATGGTGTCGGATATTACCAAAGTCATTGATGCCAATACGTTTGAGCGTCCCATTTATGCAGGTAATGCCACTGCGACAGTAAAAACTTCTGAAGATAAAGTACTGGTTACTGTGCGTACTACAGCTTTTGATGCGGTGGCAGCAGAAGGTGGCAGTGCTACAGTTGAAGCCATAGATAATGTACAAGATGCTGGTAAGTCTAGTTTTGTAAGTGAAGAGTTGGCTGCTTCAGACCGTCCAGAGTTGACTTCTGCAAATATCGTTGTCTCTGGTGGTCGTGCCTTGGCAAATGGTGAAAATTTTACCAAATATATTGAGCCATTGGCGGACAAACTAGGTGCTGCTGTTGGTGCATCACGTGCTGCTGTTGATGCAGGTTATGTCGCCAATGATTTACAGGTTGGTCAGACAGGTAAAATCGTTGCGCCTCAGTTATATATCGCGGCAGGTATCTCAGGTGCTATTCAGCATTTGGCAGGTATGAAAGACTCTAAAGTCATCGTTGCCATTAACAACGACCCTGATGCACCGATTGCAAGTGTTGCAGATTATTTCTTAGAAGCTGATTTGTTTGATGCATTGCCAGAGCTTACCAGCAAACTGTAATTGCTAGTTAATTGGCTAACTCATCGTTAATTGACCAATAGTTTGTAGCGCAGACAGCATAGAAAAAGCCCTCAATAAAGATATTGGGGGCTTTTTTATGGGTGAGCTTATATAGGGGTTTTAAGAACCTGTATTCATAATCCAAAATCAGGGGAGTTTTAAACTAAAATTGCGTAATACAAGGCAAATTTTGGGGCGAATAGTCACTCTATTTAACCCAAAATTTAACGCCGTAGTACGTCTATTTTAGGCAAAAAGCCACCATTATGGGTTGTGAATACAGGTTCTAAGATATAGTCAGCGAAATTATAAAATGGTACAAGGCAGGCGAGTGCAGATAGTATGGTTGTACAGCAAAAGAGCTTAACACCGTAACAGTTATCAAGTTCGTTGACTATAAATGTGCATATTGGCGTTGACGCAGTGTTTCATAAAGGCATAATGCTCCTGCAATGGCAACATTTAGGCTTTCTTGTCCATTGGGTTGTGGTAGGGCAATGGGGGTGGCAGTTTGCATTAACTCATCACATACGCCTTGTCCTTCATGCCCTAATACCCAAGCCACAGGTGTGGTCAAATCTTGTTGATAAATCAAAGTATCCGTATGTGAGCTGGTGGCTAATAGCGGTACACGCACGTTAGCAAGGATATCGTCTACACTAAGTCCCTCAAAAATCTGTAAGCTAAACTGTGCGCCCATACCTGCACGTAGCGTTTTGGGTGACCATACTTGCGCTGTTGCTGTGGTACACAAGACGGTAGAGATACCAACGGCAGCCGCGGTGCGTAGTAATGTGCCTACATTGCCACTATCTTGTATATCATTGAGAATTAAGCAGTCACTATCTATGCCTTTTATATCATCTAGCACGGGGCAAGGGATATCCATGATTGCCATGATATCAATGCCATTACCTAAGTTGCTAATGCTACGATACAGCTTATCACTCAGCATGGTTATCGGCATTGCTGCTGGCATCAGTGATAAAAGCTGTGCTACCTCAGGGTGGCTGTAAGCAGACTGGGCTACCAGAACTTGTGCTAAGGGGGTATTGCTACGCAGAGCAGCATCAATTAAATGTGTCCCTTCTAGCACTGTTTGTGCCTGTTTTTTACGTTGACGAGATTGGGTTAATAAAGCGTTGGCAAGTTTAACGGTTGGGTTTTTGTCAGAAGTGATTCGTTCCATAAACATTGGTTCTCAGGATGTTGCTTATAAAGTTAAGAAGCGAAGATAAAAGAAGAAGTTAGACAACAAATTAAATTAAAATAAGATAGAAAGCTAAATTAACCTAGCCATAAAAATATAAATAAAATGACTGGGCAAATATACAGCTAGACACTTAAACGACGCTGTCAGGGTTTGGCAATTATGATACTATTAGCGATAAATTTTTAGCGTCTAATTTTAGAACCTGTATTCACAACCCATAATGGTGGCTTTTTGCCTAAAATAGATGTACTACGGCGTTAAATTTTGGGTTAAATAGAGTGACTATTCGCCCCAAAATTTGCCTTGTATTACGCAATTTTAGTTTAAAACTCCCCTGATTTTGGATTATGAATACAGGTTCTTATAAGGATAGAGTTTAGCATATTTGCCGTATTTGAGGGTTGTGACTAAAATTTGTGTCTATAACTTGAGGATAGGCTTGCTTAAGTTTTAGCTAACCCTAATATAATTCATGTTTTTTAACTATTTAAATTTAACTATTAATTACGCCACTCTCAACTTATAAGACCCCCTCCTAACCTCCCCCTTAGAAAGGGAGAGGAACTGGTTTTTAAGTCCTCCCCTTACTTCAAGGGGAGGGTATGGGAGGGGTCATATATGATTTTATAAAATAAAGTTGAGAGTGGGGTATTAATTATTTTTATACTTTTAACCAGCCATTATAGGATATGTCATGTCAACGCCAATCCATGAACGTAAGCTAGCCAACGCCATCCGTGTTTTATCGTTTGATGCGGTTCAAAAAGCCAACTCAGGTCACCCTGGTGCACCTATGGGTATGGCAGATATTGCCGAAGTTTTATGGCGTAAATTTTTAAAACACAACCCTGCTGACCCCAACTGGCATAACCGAGACCGCTTTGTATTATCTAATGGTCATGGCTCAATGCTTATTTATGCGTTGCTACATTTGTCAGGTTATGATGTCAGTGTTGATGACCTTAAAAACTTCCGTCAACTGCATTCAAAAACTCCTGGTCACCCAGAGTATGGCTATACATCAGGTATTGAAACCACCACAGGGCCTCTAGGGCAGGGTATTGCCAATGCGGTGGGTTTTGCCATTGCTGAGAAGACTTTAGCGGCACAATTTAACCGTGAAGGTCATAATATCATTGATCATCATACCTATGCATTTTTGGGTGATGGCTGCTTGATGGAAGGCATCAGTCATGAAGTTTGTTCATTGGCAGGTACGCTTGGGCTAGGTAAATTGGTTTTCTTTTATGATGACAATGGTATTTCAATTGATGGTGAAGTTGAAGGTTGGTTTACCGATGATACTCAAGCCCGTTTTGAAAGCTACGGCTGGCATGTACAAAAAGTTGATGGACATGATACTGATGCCATCACTGAAGCGACGCAAAATGCCATTGATGAGAAAGCCAAACCAAGCTTAATTATCTGTAAAACCATCATTGGTGTGGGTAGCCCCAACAAACAAGGCAAATCATCAAGCCATGGTGCGCCACTTGGCGATGATGAAATCGCTTTGACCCGTACGGAGCTTGCTTGGAAACATGCCCCCTTTGAATTAGATGAGGAGATATATCAAGCATGGGACGGGAAAACCAAAGGTGAGGTATTACAAAAAAATTGGCAGGCCGATTTTGCTGCGTACAAAAAAGCCTACCCTGAGCTTGCCGAAGAGCTATTACGTCGCCTAAATGGTGAGCTTCCCAGTGACTTTGCTAGTAAAGCCCAAGCCTATATTGAGCAGTGTCAAGCAGAAGGTGCTGATGTGGCTAGTCGTAAAGCCAGTCAAAATGCGATTAATACGTTGCAGCCTTTATTGCCAGAGCTTATCGGGGGCTCAGCAGATTTGGCAGGCTCAAATTTGACCTTGTTTAAAGATGCCAAAGGTATCCAAGATGATGCTTCAGGTAATTATATATTTTATGGAGTGCGTGAGTTTGGTATGACTGCCATTGCCAATGGTATCGCATTGCATGGTGGTTTTATCCCTTATGTCGCCACCTTCCTGATGTTTATGGAATATGCTCGCAATGCGGTACGTATGGGGGCATTGATGAAGCAACGTGTGATTCATGTTTATACTCATGATTCTATTGGATTGGGTGAAGATGGTCCTACGCATCAGCCAGTAGAGCAGTTATCTAGTCTACGTAGCACGCCAAACTTACACACATGGCGTCCATGTGATACAGTCGAATCGGCAACAGCTTGGGTTGAGTCGATTAAATCAGCTCATACGCCATCAGCATTGATATTTAGCCGTCAAGGTTTGCCACATCAAGCTCGTGATAATGAGCAAGTGGCTAATATCGCCAAAGGTGGCTATGTGTTAGCAAAAGAGCAGGGTGAGCTACAAGCGATAATTATTGCCACAGGCTCAGAAGTTGGTCTAGCCATGCAAGCGTATGAGACGTTAAGCGAGCAAGGCGTTGGCGTACGTGTGGTCTCAATGCCATGTTGTGAAGTATTTGCGGCTCAAGACAGCAGTTATCGTGAATCGGTATTACCAAGTAATATAAGAGCTCGTGTCGCTGTAGAAGCGGCTCATGTTGATTACTGGTATAAATTTGTTGGCTTAGATGGCAAAGTCATCGGTATGACCACTTATGGTGAGTCTGCCCCTGCCAGTGAGCTGTTTAAGCATTTTGGTATTACTAGCGATGCTGTGGTTGAGGCGGTAAAGGAGTTGGTTAAATAAAACTAACTGAGTCAACTTTTAGCAAATACGAAAAGAGTTGCTAACTAGTCTAGCAGCTCTTTTTTTGTTGAGAGTAGTATTATTTTGATACCCTCTATAATTAATGATCTACAAAACAGCTACAGTATTGCCATCGTTTGCTGCCTAACTATATAGTATTTGCTCTCAGTCACCTTGTGTCTGTTTTACTATATATTTGAATATATTGCATAGTTTAATGAGTCGAGAAGAGTAGTTGTTATAATCATGATTTAAGCTAACTTATAAGGCTACTAGCTACTAATAGTTATTAAGGTTGTTCTTATGGAAAGAGAGTCACGGTGCCTGCTGGTTCTGGATGCTAATATTTTAATTAAAGACTTTTGGTGGAAAAGTGAAACTTTAGAATATTTGCAAAACAGAATGTTTTTATTTCACAGTATAGCCATTCCAAAGCTATCCTTGGATGAAGCAACAGCACATTTGATTAGGCGAGCTGAAAACCTGAAAGAAAGGATGGATGAAAATTCATCTTCTGAAAGGCTTATAGGGCAATATCAGCAGCTTTATAATAAAAGTTCTAAGGATGCAGAAACACCACAAGAACTTGGAAAGCGATATAAGCAGTTTATTACTGTAATGGTACAAAAGTTTGATGGTCTTATTGTAGAAAATTCAAAAGTAGATATTGATACTATCTTAGATAGGTCTATTAACAGAATAAAGCCCTTTAATAAAGGTGATAAAGGATTTAGAGATACTATTCTTTGGTTAAGCATTTTAGATATGATAAAGGATTATCAAAGGGTTTCTTTTATCTCTGCAAATGTTAATGACTTTGCTAATGGATCAAATGATACATTACATAAAGATTTACTAGAAGAGGTTAAAGAAGTTTTACCAAGTCATTTGAATTTCTATTTTTTTAGAAATTTAGAAGCATTCATAGCTAGAATGGATCCTGATCGCAAAGTAGGTGCTCAAGCTTTTTTAAAAGCAGTAATGAGCGGTGGGTATACAAAATTTAAAATAGATGACTGGTTAGAGAAAAACTTAATACAAAAGTTATCCGATAGTATTCTAGAGGATTTTGACGGTGTAAAATGGGCAGGACTACCATATTGGGTAGAAGCCCCAAAACTAATTGAAATTGAAGATTTAGTAGGTATAGAAATATACCGTGAAAACTTTATTGAAAAAAATATTATTGAGTTTTATGTTGATATTGCCTTGATAGGAATATTTATTTGTTGTATTCCATCTAATGAATGGGAAGGTGTTGCATTCCATCGACAGATTAGGGATGTGTATTGTTCTAACTTTTGGACAAATATTAAGTTAAGATCAATTGGTACGTTTGTTATACGATTAACTTTTGATATTCAAAGTCAGCAGGTTTTGAGCTTTGATGGTGTGCCTTTAGAGCATGATTTTGATCAAGCATATGAGAAAATTGAAGATATATTGTTATATAAATATGATTAGTTCGTAGGGTGCATTCCATGCACCGTTTATCTGTGCGTAAAACGCATGCTACTACTACACAACACGCCAATTTTATATTATCAGGTGAGCCACTCTAACTATTTGGTGGATGCCTACCTACTAATAAACGCCACATCAAAATCATGCGTCGGTACAAAGTTTGTCTCTTTGATCTCAAATGTTGTTGGCGATACCTTTTTCACATCCCCTTTGCCTTTCCAGCAAAATGACACCAACTCATCAGGGTCTCGTTCGACTGTTAGTTTGAAGTTGGTGATAGGTTTTGCCCAGTTTGCACCTGTGGTGAGGATATAACTTAATGCACTATAAGAACGCCAGCCATTTTTCTTAATACTACGCTGCAAAGCATTATCGACACAAAATTCAGGATATTGACTCTCATCTAAATACACACCACCACCAACTAAAGGTTGGTAGGTGTGAGTAATTTGTGTCATAGAATTGGCTTTAAAGGTTTGTTGCCAACTATAGATAATTTGTGATTCCCAGTAGATGTCATGATAGTCATCATCATCACTAATAAACTTATCTAAGCGAGTATCATGACAGTTTTTTAGCTTTTGGTTAACATCATAGGCTTGCTCACGCTTGACCCATGGTGTCATCATTTCTTTATCACTGATAGCGCAGGCTTTAAATATGGCAGTGGTATCAACTTTGGGTCTATTATCTCTGTTTTGCCAGTTATTTTTTTTTACTAATGGATACATAAAAGTACGGACGTGGACTTGCGGTGTCACTTGTTGATTATTACTCCATACTTTAAAAGTATCTACCAATCCGTATATATCAGCAAAATCACTATCTATTTGCGAAGGAGCAGCAGATAGAGGGAATAAAATGGTTTCAGTAATGTCTTTGTTACTTAAGTTTTTAAACTGATAGTGCACCCGTATTTTATCTTTAGATATGTATAAATCTTCGCTGTGCATACTGATGTTATTATTCTTAATATACTCAACCCCACCAGTGGCGATATAGCCAGCAGAATCATTGGCATCAGCAGTTGTTATGCAAAGCAGTAGCATACAAATGGTTTTGCAACCGAATATTATGGGAGTTGTAAAGATATGATTATTCATTGTATTTAAGCTTGTGTTTGTTGGCTTGAGTGTAAAGTATTAACTTATATTTTACATATAAATCACCTACTATGGAGTGTTGTTCGTGGTTTCATAATGGACTATCCTTGTAGATTGATGTCTTATTGGATTTGTTGTATTTGGTTTGGCTTGGTTTTTGACGTTGATTTTGATGTATCGTCACTGACGGCAAGATTTTTAGAGTTTTTTGACTTTGATTGTGTTGCTATAGGTTGCTCAAATTTTCGTAAAGGTTCAGGCTGACACAACTGTTGGTATAATTTAATGGTTTCATCAATCATATTACGCATGGTGAATTGGTCGGTAATATTAGGACGACTGACATTCTCTAGCTGATTTTTAACGACTTTGCATAAGGCTTTGGCATCATAGGTTTTGACCAGACCTTGAGGATATAAGGGGCGAAGAATTTCACGATAAGCAGCTTTATCCCAACCGACGACAGGTGTACCTAAATGAATGGCTTGTAGGGCGTTAATACCAATGGATTCTGGTTCATTTGCCAGTGCTAAGACAATATTAGCCGCAGCCAGCCACTCACGCATGTCATTACGACGATTGCCAATAAAGGTGACATAATCAGTTAAATCAAGTGCCCATAAGCGTTGGCAAAATTCTTCATATATGATATCACCAGATCGGTGATCTTCATCCATAATAATGACATGGATATTGGGATATTGCTCGTGCAGATTTCCTAAAATATCTATTAACCACTCTTGTCCATATTCTGTGCCGATGATGGATGGAAACAATAACCACTTTTTATGCTCAAGTTCTGGATATTCAGCAAAGGTGCGTCTAAGCCAAAAAACCGAAGGGTTGTGGCGATAAGGAAACGAGCGTGTATCAACACCACGATAGATACGAGTAATGCACTTTGGTGCAATATCGGCACGTTTTAAAGCGGCTTGTAAATATTCAGAGACGCTGTCGGAAACGGTGATGATACAATCAACATCTAATAGGGCTTTTACATAGCTATTGAGTGGATAAAAGCCATACATGGTAGCGACAATCTTTGGAAAGGTCTGTAATCTTGCACCTTTAAGTGCCCAGTGTAGTATCCATGCTGGTGTACGTGAATGAATATGAATGATGTCAGGATTATACTTTTCAATCAGGCGGCGTAGCGGAATAACTTGCATTAATGATAGCCATGATTTTTTCTTCATCTCTAGTTGATGATAGATACTGCCTTCTCGCTCAAGACGCTTGACCAGATCATGATCAGAGTCAGCGCTGGCAACGATGATAGATTCATGCCCCTGTTTTACCAGTGCTCGACCAAGGTGAAAAATGCCCCGTTCGGATTCATCGTGTTTTAGGGAGGATAATAGACGCATGACTTTCATAATGGAATAGGTCTTTTTAAGTCTGCAAAGGCTTTATTGTCAGCTAAAATACCACAAAACTCAACCTTAGTAATGAATATTAGTGACTAACAAATATTTGTATCCAGTAAAAATGAATACTAAATTGTTGCGTATTTTTGAGTGAGCTATAAAAAATGCAGACTACTGTTATTGATAGTCTGCATTGAGCATTATTGGGTTATTAAAAATCAGTTGCTCTCTTTAAAACTATCAAATATGGAACTGATAATTTTAAAGATAGATTGGACAGCCGTTAATCGTAAACCACTTCCATAATCTCATATTCCACCACGCCACTTGGTGTTTCAATACGTGCTTCATCGCCTTCTGATTTACCAATCAAACCTCGAGCGATGGGAGAATTGACTGAGATTTTGCCTGCTTTAAAGTCCGCTTCATCATCACCAACAATTTTATAGCGTTTTTCTTCTTCGGTGTCCATGTTTTCGATGACCACAGTGACGCCAAAGACCACCCGACCTTCTTGTGGTAGCGTTGTTGGATCAATCACTTGCGCACCAGCAAGTTTTGCTTCAATATCACGGATACGCGCTTCACAAAAGCCTTGTTGTTCGCGAGCAGCATGATATTCAGCATTTTCTTTTAGATCGCCATGTTCACGAGCTTCAGCAATTGAAGCGGTGATACGTGGACGATCAACAGTTTTTAGTTCCTTTAACTCAGCTTCTAAAGCAGCGTGTCCTTGAGGTGTCATGGGATAGCGTTGCATGGCAATTTTCCTTAAACGGTAATGAAAAAACAGTAATGAACAAACAATATATAGCACAACACCCCAAGCTATTGTTGGGGTGTGTGATAATGTGGACAGAGCTGTAAGATAAATATTATCTATACTCACAAAGTAGAAGTCAAAATAAACCCACTTTGAGAGAGCTATTTAGTTATGGCTTATAAGCAAGCAGCAGTTTTTGCTTGCTCATGTAAATCTTGTAGTTTATAAACTGCAAATGGCAGCTTAATCTCATAAGACTTACAAACAGCATCTGCTGCACCCAAGGTAGTGACATAAAATACTTTACCTTGTAGTGCGTTACGGCGAATTGAGAATGAGTCTTCTTGGGCTTGTTTGCCTTCAGTAGTATTGATAATAAGGTCAATTTGCCGATTTTTCAAGGCATCTACGATGTGTGGTCGTCCCTCAGTCACTTTATTGATACGTTTACAGTCAATGCCAGACTCGCTAAGCACTTTTTGGGTACCTGTGGTGGCGACTAGTTTGAAACCATAATCGGTAAGTTGCTTAGCAATCGGTACGATATTGGCTTTATCACTGTCACGCACCGAGATAAATACTGTTTTGGTCTCACCCTCAACAGGTAATCCTGGCAGACGCTCACCACTACCGATAATGGCTTTATAGTAGGCTTCGCCAAAAGTTTTACCTACACCCATTACTTCACCTGTTGATTTCATCTCTGGGCTTAAAATGGGGTCAACACCGGGGAATTTAGCAAATGGGAATACCGCTTCTTTGACCGCATAAAATGTCGGCTTAATCTCTTGGGTAAAGTTTTGCTCCACCAAGCTCTTGCCAGCCATACAACGAGCGGCCACCTGTGCCAATGAGGTACCAATACACTTAGACACATAAGGAATGGTGCGTGAGGCTCTCGGATTCACCTCTAAGATATAAACGGTGTTGTCTTTGACCGCAAATTGCACGTTCATTAAGCCAACCACCCCCAGCTCTTTTGCCATGGCGATGGTTTGCTCACGCATTACATCACAAATCTCATCAGATAACGAGTAGGGGGGTAATGAACACGCTGAGTCACCAGAGTGAACCCCTGCTTGCTCAATGTGCTGCATGATACCGCCAATCACCACCTCATTGCCATCACTAACACAATCCACATCGACCTCAATAGCATCATCTAAAAAGCGGTCAAGTAGCACTGGGGCTTCATTTGATGCTTGTACCGCGGTGCGTAGGTAGTGTTTTAGCTCATCTTCGTTATAGACGATTTCCATCGCCCGACCGCCCAATACATAAGAGGGACGTACCACCAATGGATAGCCAACATCTTTGGCTTTGACTAAGCCATCTTCCATACTGGTTGCCAGCTCATTGGGTGGCTGTTTTAGCTTAAGCTGATGAATCATGTGCTGAAAACGTTCACGGTCTTCGGCACGGTCAATCGCATCTGGGCTTGTACCAATAATATTGACCCCTGCGGATTCTAATGCACGTGCCAGTTTCAGTGGCGTTTGTCCGCCATACTGCACAATCACCCCATCAGGCTGTTCGATACGTACAATCTCTAATACATCTTCTAAAGTGATTGGCTCAAAATACAAACGGTCTGAGGTGTCATAATCGGTAGAAACAGTTTCTGGGTTACAGTTAACCATGATGGTTTCATAGCCATCGGCACGCATGGCAAGGGCAGCGTGAACACAGCAATAATCAAACTCAATACCTTGTCCGATACGGTTAGGACCACCACCGATAACCATGATTTTCTTTTTATCGCTTGGGTTTGCCTCACACTCTTCGTCATAGCTTGAATACATATAAGCAGTCGAAGTGGCAAACTCAGCAGCACAGGTATCCACTCGTTTGTAAATTGGATAAACGCCTAAGTCCCAACGCTTTTTGCGTAATTGTTTTTGCGAAATGCCTAATAAGGTTGCCAAACGTAAATCAGATAAACCTTTGCGTTTAAATTTGCGTAGGTTTTCTGCGGTCAAGCCACCAAAGCCTAAAGATTTAACCTGAGCTTCGGTATTGACAATGTCTTGAATCTGTACCAAAAACCATGGGTCAATTTTGGTAAACTCAAACACTTCCTCCATGCTCATACCCAAACGAAACGCATCAGCAAGGTAAAAAATACGCTCAGGCGTAGGGACGGTTAAGCGGTTTTTAATTTCGGCACGGGCTTTATCGCTAGAGAGTTTGCCTTCTTTAATGGCAGCAAAGTCGATTTGCTCATCAAAGCCATTTGCTCCAGTTTCCATACCACGTAAGGCTTTTTGCATTGACTCTTGGAAGTTACGCCCAATTGCCATCACCTCACCGACCGATTTCATCTGTGTGGATAAAATATTTTCGGCTTGTGGGAATTTTTCAAAGTTAAAGCGTGGGATTTTGGTGACCACATAATCAATGGAAGGCTCAAAGCTGGCAGGTGTTTTGCCACCCGTGATGTCATTTTGCAACTCATCTAAGGTATAGCCAACCGCCAATTTGGCAGCGATTTTAGCAATGGGGAAGCCAGTGGCTTTGGAGGCTAAGGCAGATGAACGGCTTACCCGTGGGTTCATCTCAATCACTACCATACGACCTGTTTCAGGATTAACCCCAAACTGCACGTTTGAACCACCTGTTTCAACGCCAATTTCACGCAGTACTGCCAATGAGGCGTTACGCATGATTTGGTATTCTTTATCGGTCAGCGTTTGAGCAGGGGCAACGGTAATAGAATCACCTGTATGCACACCCATTGGGTCAACGTTTTCTATTGAGCAGATGATGATACAGTTATCATTTTTGTCCCGTACCACCTCCATTTCGTACTCTTTCCAGCCAATCAATGACTCATCAATCAATAGCTGATGGGTGGGTGATAAATCAAAACCACGCTCACAAATCTCGATAAATTCGTCACGATTATAAGCGATACCACCGCCAGAGCCACCCATGGTAAATGACGGACGAATGATACAGGGGAAACCTAGCGTTTCTTGAATGGCAAAGGCTTCGTCCATCGTTTCGGCAACTTCAGCACGCGGACATTCTAGTCCGATGCGTTTCATCGCTTGGTCAAATAAATCACGGTCTTCTGCCATCTCGATGGCATCTTTGGTCGCACCGATTAGCTCACAGCCATATTTTTCTAAGATACCATGTTTATCCAAATCTAAGGCACAGTTAAGTGCGGTCTGTCCACCCATGGTTGGCAAAATAGCATCAGGTTTTTCTTTGGCGATGATTTGCTCGACGGTTTGCCAAGTGATTGGCTCAATATAAGTGGCGTCTGCCATCACAGGGTCGGTCATGATGGTGGCAGGGTTTGAGTTGACGAGGATAACTCGGTAGCCTTCTTCTTTTAGGGCTTTACAGGCTTGTGCACCTGAATAGTCAAACTCACAGGCTTGTCCGATAACGATAGGACCTGCACCAATGATTAAAATACTTTGAATGTCGGTACGTTTTGGCATAATTAACTCTTAATTTTGGATTTCAATATTTAGCTAAAGTCTATTAGTTCATTTAGTAATTACAAGCTAGATTACTGTTATATACAAGTATGAATAAGTGCATTATTGAGTTATATTTCTGCACTGCTTGATATTACGTTTGACAAAATCATTAAAGATTCCATCTATAGAATACATCATCAAATAAGGCAGTTGGTTTGTATCATCATCAATAGTGATAGCAGTAAACCCCACCTTTAATTTGGGGTCTTGTAGCATGTGGAGCTTTAATACTAAATCAGTATCTTCTAGTCCTGCTAATAAGTCTGTTGTTAACTGATTAGATTCTTTGCTAAATCCAGAGTCGTTGATAAGTATTAAAGTTTGGTACATATCCTCATCACTATGCTGAGCGATATATTCTTTGGATTGTTGATAAACAAATCTTAAAAAATTTGGGTATAGAAGTTTTTTTTCTAAACAGTTAGTAATTTTAACAGGTGCGTTTTCTCTAAAAGACTCTAATGGAAGCTCAATCATTTTATTAATATTATCTTTACCACCATGAGCAAAAATAACTGCCTCAGTAAGTGCTTTGGCTTGCTCGTCTTTATTGAGCTCTGCAGAGGTTTGTATGATTTCGTCAGTAGAGATTTTACCTTTAGAAAGGAGTTGATAATTGATACCTTTGACAATAGCTGCTGCTTTTTGTTGCTCTAAGCGAAGCTCTGCAGAAGCTGGTACAAACTGTGGTGATGATTGTAGTTTAGGTAAATTTGAAGCACCAAGACTTTCTAGTTGAGTATATATATTTTCTTTATCTGCTAAGCGTTGTTGAACGTTCTCTTTTGCTTGTGTGCTACTTTGTGCTCGTCGTTGTGTTTCAGCTTGGACTCTTTCCCTTTCTGCTTGAGCCTGTGCTGCTTCATCACGTTCTGCAATCATTCTTGCTTGTATAGCAGCAGCCTCAGCCTCTTGCTGTGCAGACAATCTAGCAGAAGTGTTTTCTGTTGCCTGTACAGACGTTGCTAATAGCAACGCACTGATGGTAGATACTTGTAATATGGCTAATGTTAATTTCTTCATTGTTTAACCCTTAGCCTTTGCCATTAACGCCACAAACTTATCAAACAATGGTGCACAATCATGTGGACCGGGGCTTGCTTCTGGGTGTCCTTGAAAGCTAAATACTGGCTTATTGGTTAGCTCAATACCTTGATTTGAGCCATCAAACAATGAGCGATGAGTAACTTTGACATTCTCAGGCAGAGTGTCTTCATCAACAGCAAAGCCATGGTTTTGACTGGTAATCATCACTGTACCTGCGTCCACATCTTGTACAGGGTGGTTAGCTCCATGATGACCAAACTTCATTTTAATGGTGTTTGCACCACTGGCAAGTCCAACCAACTGATGTCCTAAACAGATACCAAAGGTTGGAATGTCGGTTTGCTCAATGATATGACGCACATTTTTAATGGCATAATCACAGGCGGCTGGGTCACCGGGACCATTGGATAAGAAAATTCCGTCAGGATTCATCGCCAATACATCGGCAATCGGCGTTTGTGCAGGAACAACAGTCACTTTACAGCCTCTATCAACGAGCATACGCAAGATATTGGTCTTTGTTCCAAAATCATAAGCGACGACATTGTATTTTTCTTCGATATGCTCACCTAACACTTTAAAATAGCCACCCGTTTCGCTTTCGGTCACACCATGCACACCACGGTCGGCAAGCTCCCAAGTGCCTGCTGTCCACTCAAAGCCTTTAGTGTGGCAACATTCTTTTGCTAAGTCCATGCCCGTAAGCCCTGCAAAACCTTGTGCTAACTCGATGGCTTTTTGCTCGTCTTCTGCTGTCAGGGTTTGCCCTTCTTTTGCAGTGTAGATACAGCCGTGTTGAGCCCCTTTTTCACGCAAGATTCGGGTCAATTTACGCGTATCAATGTCAGCAATGGCAACGGTATTATGATGTTTTAGATAGTCGGTGAGTGATTCGCTATGACGAAAATTTGAAGTGGCTAAGGTGGCATCACGTATAATCAGCCCCTCTGCCCAGACTTGATGTTTTTCGATGATATTGCCTGATTCGCTGTCTTCGGTATTTGTGCCTGTGTTGCCGATGTGTGGATAGGTAAGGGTAACAAGTTGCTTGGCGTAGCTTGGGTCAGTGAGGATTTCTTGATATCCAGTCATGGCAGTGTTAAACACCACTTCACCGACACGATGACCGCTTGCCCCAATACTGATACCTCGAAAAATAGTACCATCTGCCAATGCTAAAATTGCTGCTGTTTCTTCTGCCATTGATGCCACTGTATTCAAGGTTTGCCTCCGCTATTGTGAATGGTAATTTAGTGAGCTTAAATAATTTTTATATTAGCCACTTACCAAAAATTTGCCATAAAAAAGCGAGAAGACATTCAATGATGGATTGCCCATGACTTGTCAATAAATAGTCAAAGAGGTAAATCGCATCATGTCCACTCGCTTAGGTACAGATTTTGCGTATTGTACAAAAAATTGCTCAAGATAGCTAGGTAATTTTAATCAGGGTTTTGGTTGACGACTGGCGTTTGTGGCTGCAATATAATATGTCTGGACAGCCATTAACAAAATAGCCATTGTTTGTAAGAAGTTTATAAGGAACTCCCATGCTCTACCAATATCTAAATAAAATGCCGCAATTTGCCACACCATTTCAAGGTTGGGTCGCCGATTCTGCCCAAGTAATTGGTGATGTCTATTTGGGTCATCAAGCCAGCGTGTGGTTTGGGGCGGTGATTCGTGGTGATAATGACCACATTCATATTGGTGATTATAGCAATGTGCAGGAAAACACCGTCATTCATACCGATGCAGGTATTCAGGTACATATTGGTGATTATGTAACCATTGGGCATTTGGCCATGTTACATGGTTGTGATGTTGGTGATAATAGTTTGATTGGTATCGGCGCGGTGGTATTAAATCGGGCAAAGATTGGTAAAAACTGCTTAATTGGTGCTAAGTCTTTGGTGACAGAAGGCAAAGTAATTCCGGATAACTCATTGGTGATGGGGTCGCCTGCCAAAGTGGTCAAAACCTTAAGCGATGAGCAAATTGCCAAATTAAAGCTTTCTGCCATTCATTATGCCGAGCGTTGCCAGAAGTTTCGTAGTGGGTTGACTGAGATACCGATGCCTTAAAAGATATGTTGTATATTGATAGTAATTATGATTAGTGAAAGTTTTTTTAATAGGAGATTCTATGAGCATAACCATTTATGGTATTAAATCGTGTAGTACGATAAAAAAAGCATTGACGAAACTTGATGAGTTAGACGTTGACTATGAGTTTTATGATTATAAAAAGCAGGCTATCACCATAGAAAAAGTACGCCATTGGTGTGAGCAACTGGGCATTGATAAGGTATTAAACAAACGTGGTACAACATGGCGTAAACTGAGCGATGAACAAAAACAGCAAGCAGATGATGATAAGGATTTTGCTATGCAACTTTTGGTAGAAAATAGCAGTATGATTAAGCGTCCGATTGTTGAGGGTGTTTTTCAGGGTAAAGAGTTATTGTTATGTGGCTATGATGAAGCAGAATGGACACAGATTTTTTCTAACCAGTCGAGCAGATAATGGTTGCTTCTACTAATTCAGCCTCTTCTTCAAGCCCTACTTTTATAGATTCATCTTCACATCTTCCTATAATAGATACGCATACCCATTTTGATATGCCTGTATTTGCCAACGATAGAGTGACTTTGGCAGCACAGGCATGGCAAAGTGGCGTACGACATCTTGTATTAGTAGGTTATGTGCAGCGTCATTTTATGCGTATGCAAAAGACAAAGGCAGCGTTATCCGTCGCTGCGGCAGATAATCTAAACTTGCCTATTCCACATGTCTATGTGGCGGCTGGGTTACATCCTGCCTATATTCATGAACATCAACAGACAGATTTATCATTATTAGCAGAGTTTGTGAAAACGCATCAGCCTATTGCCATCGGTGAGATAGGAATGGATACATATCGAGATGATTTAAAAACCGATGCCGCCGTGAAAAAGCAGCGTCAATTTTTTATTGCACAGCTAGATTTGGCTGTGCAATATGAGTTGCCTGTACTGTTACATATCCGTAAGGCACATGCACAGTGCCTTAAAATACTCAAACAACATCGCTATGATGCACATCAGCTTGGCGGAATTGCACACAGTTTTAGTGGTGGTGAACAAGAAGCAAAAGCATTTGTAGAGCTTGGCTTTAAGCTTGGCGTTACAGGACAAATTACCAATTCCAATGCCAAAAAACTGCATCGAGCCATCACCTGTGCCGTTGAGAAATATGGATTGGATTGTTTGGTGCTAGAAACTGATTGTCCAGATATGTTGCCATATCATTGTTATCAGTCAAATATGGATACACAGCCCCCAAATGTTCCTGCTAATTTGTGTTATGTTTTTGCGCAATTAAGTGAGATGTTTGCTGTGGATAGGCAAACTTTAGCACAGCAGCTATGGAAAAATAGCTGTGCAGCACTACAGGCACATTGGCAATATTCAAATTGAAAACATGTAGTAATCCAAAGCAGCGTTACCTTTATGTCGCTATATCTCTATCTTATACTCCACTCTCAACTTGTTTTTCTAATCTATTGATTTTACTAGCGTCAAATTTTATACCAAAATGCTTGAATAACTTTAACCCTAGAAAAATCGGTATAGTCACAGAAGTTGAGAGTGAGGTATCTTATACAAAGACATGTAGGACTGACGTAAAAGTATGATATTTATCTTAATAAAGCGGCTGGGAATTATATTGAGCCTTTGGACTTTGGAACGACATACAGCCAGACCAATTGATAAAAAACAATGATTACTAGCCGCTAATAATCTATGAAACGGTGTAAGTCTTAACATGATGAGGCTAGATTTATATACTGGTTTGTCTCATTATATTTTTGCCTTCCATAACAATTTTACCAACCATATTACTTACTTAACTCATATATTAGTATAAAAAAAATACGATATCTATATGATATCATTGATAATTAAATTAGGTTTGGCATGTATTGTGCATGTTTATATCCATAAAGTTAATTATTAATGATGTAAGTTACTTCTATATATAAATCTTATGAATAAACCATGACCATTATTAAACAATCCATCGCAAATATTCATCAATCTCAATCAGCCTTACCATCTGAGAGTGCGTCTAACCCACCTGATTCTGCTTCACAGTACCAGCGACGTTTTGCAGGTACACAGCGGTTATATGGACAAGTAGCATTTACTAAGTTTACGCAGGCACATGTTTATGTGATTGGTGTGGGTGGTGTGGGTACATGGGTTGCTGAAGGTCTGGCGCGTACAGGTGTGGGGCAAATTACCTTAATTGATTTGGATGTGTTGGTTGCCTCTAATGTCAATCGCCAACTGCCTGCTTTAGATAGCACATTTGGGCGTAGTAAGATTGAAGTGATGGCAGAGCGTATACAACAAATAAATCCTTGCGTTACTGTGCATTTGATCGATGATTTTCTAACCGAAAATAATGTGGATGTATTGTTGCCCAGTCGTGATCAAGCAAAGCAGGCAAAACAAACAAAGCAATCTATTGTCGTGCTTGATTGTACCGATGATATGGCTGCAAAACTGGCAATAGCAATGCATTGCCGCTTTAATAAGCTTAAACTCATCTGTGCTGGTGGGGCAGGGGGTAAAACAGATCCGCTGCAAGTGACGGTCAGTGATTTAAAGGACAGTTACCAAGACCCTTTATTAGCAAGGTTACGTAGTAAATTACGCCATGAAAAAAATATAAATACCCAAATGAAAGAAAAATTTGGTATTAAGTGTGTGTATTCCACTCAGCCACCGATTACGACTAAATCGGCAGCAATGGGAGCCACTTGTGAGCAGCCAAGTGGACAATCAAGTAAACAGCAAGGTGGACTTCATTGTGGTGGTTATGGGTCAGCCGTTGCTGTTACGGCAACTGTTGCTATGGTTATGGTGAGCGAAGCCTTAGCATTATTATAAATATTTAACTAGGGTCTGTTGAACATTCATCTTCATAGGAAAAATTGAGATAAATTTTCCTTAGTCAAGGCAATGAACGCCGGTAATATCGGGATATTAACCAGTTCATTAACGCAGAGTAAGGCAAATTTAGCCAATTTTTACATGAAAGTAAAAAATAGCTTTATTTCTTAAGGGTATTAGCCTGACGGGGTGAAAGTTCAACAGACCCTATAGTTAGTTATCTATGGTCGATTCAAAACCATACTGTTATCAGCAAGCCGAAGGCAGATATCACTGTTTTTATTATTAAAGTAAAAACAAGGACTGTAAAGGAAGGTTGCTTTGTGCCAGTTTTGTCTTGAATTGACTATGTCTATATGCAGTAAAAATCTTATGTTTGTTAGTAGTAGTCAAAAAAGGCTCAATTACCTGCATATTTATACTTCAGTCAAGGAGTCATCAGCGTGTCACAAGTGTCACAGGTTCTTACCTATCCAGTTGCAAAAGACGATGCCTATCGTATAAAAAAACTGCAAGAGTATCATGTGTTAAATCATGAAAAAGAGCCTGCATTTCGGCGGATTAATGAGTTGGTACAATTCTTTTTTGAAGTACCTATTGTGACGATTAATTTTTTAGATGCGCATAAGCAGTTTTTGAAATCTCCTGTTGGTGTGGGAGATTTATGTTCAGTACCACGTAGTAGTGCCATTTGTAATTATACCATTCTCTCGGATGATATATTGGTGGTCAAAGATTTGACTCAAGATGAGCGTTTTGCTGATTATCCGGTGGTTACTGAGCCACCTTATGTGCGCTTTTATGCCGGTGCACCGATTATTGTCAAAGAAAAAAATGGGCAAAGTTATCGCTTGGGTACTTTATGTTTGCTGGATATCGTGCCACATGACACATTCAATAAAAAGCAGCAGCAACAGTTAGCTCAATTTGCGAGTATGGCAGCAGATGCGCTGACGCTGAGAAAAAATCAGTTTATTGCACAGCGAGAGAATCACAAAAAATCAGAATTTCTTGCCAATATGAGTCATGAGATTCGTACACCGATGAATGGCATCATGGGTATGGTCGACTTGCTGCAAGAGACAAAACTAGATCATGAGCAAAAGCAGTATGTTGATAACATGCAGATAGCAACACAGCATCTTATGGCAATTGTGAATGATATTTTAGATTTGTCTAAGGTAGAGTCTGGACAAATTACCATGGATACCATCCCACTTAATTTGCATCAGTTAATTCAAGAAGTGGGTATATTATTTCGCTCACGTGCGCAGCAAAAAAATATCTCATTAAATATCGCTTATGATGATGGCTTATCTGATTATGCCATTGGTGATCCTGTTAGACTCAAGCAAATACTGTCTAACTTGGTGAGTAATGCAGTGAAATTTACTGCTGAAGGCGGTGAGGTAACATTACGTGTTTTGGCATGTAGCCATAAAAATTATAATTTGTTAGATAGCCATTATTATGGTGCGACTGATAAGTCAGGGATTAAAAATATCACTCATCTGGCAGACACCATCACAACCAAATCTATCCCTCAAGATATGACAGTATGTATTCAGGTGATAGACAATGGTATTGGTATTGAAACAGACAGCTTAGAAGATATTTTTGATGCTTATAATCAAGCCAAAAAATCAACCTATCGTATTTATGGTGGTACAGGGTTGGGTCTATCAGTATGTAAGAAGTTTATTGATTGCATGCATGGCATAATTAGAGCAGATAGTAAGATAGGAGAAGGCACCGTATTTAGTATCTTTTTGCCACTATCGTTTATTCAAGAAGAGGATCATAAAAAGATATATTTTAATGATTATCATGAAGATATGAGAGATGCAGATACACTAGCAAGTATGGCTACTTTAGCTCAGTTTGAGGAGTCATTAAATGCATCCTTAACCCAACCACCTGCTGATAATGATGATAATAAGGGCGTGCAATGTAGTGGTGAAGTATTGTTGGTTGAAGATGATACGGTCAGTGCTTTGGTGGCTAAAAAATCCTTAGAAAAAGGAGGCTACCATGTGACGTATGTTTCTAATGGACAAGATGCAGTCAATTTACTGAGTAATCCTGATTATGATTTTGATGTGGTGCTGATGGATCATCACATGCCGATTATGGATGGTATAGAGGCAACCAAAAAACTACAAGCAATGTCTATCGATTTGCCACCTATTATTGCGCTGACAGCCAATGCGATGCAAGGTGAGCGTGATAAATATCTTGAAGCAGGTATGCAAGATTATTGCACCAAACCTTTTGTGCGTAACCAACTGAATCAATTGGTGAAATATTGGGTTAAAAATAAACGTGCCAATAGTTAAGTTAACAGCTGTATCATAAAATACCTAGTCACATCCTGATACTGGCTGGATACGGGATATCTTATACATTCACTGTGAATTGAGCTTACAGGGTATGCTATGATGGTTCACTATTCATACAATTTAAGTAAACATGGGACATAAAAATGAGTAATGAGACAACAAGCAATCAATTAGATGATAATGTCATTATTAATAAAGACGTGGACAATGTGAGTGCGGCGGTAAAAAAAGATCAACTACATCAACCGTTGGTTGCTGTGTATTGTGGTTCAAGACTTGGTAAAGATGGCGTATATGAGCAAGCAGCAAAAGAGTTGGGAAGTGCGCTGGCAAAAAATGGACTGGGTTTGGTTTATGGAGGTGCTAGTATTGGGTTGATGGGTGCGGTTGCAGACAGTGTGATTGCAGGGGGTGCACAAGCGGTGGGAGTTATCCCAACATTTATGCTCGATCATGAAATTGCGCATAGTAATCTGACATTTTTACATTTGACCGATACCATGCATACACGCAAAGCCATTATGGCAGAATATGCCGATGCATTTATTACTTTGCCCGGTGGACTGGGTACATTAGAAGAGATTATGGAAATTGCCACTTGGCGGCAGTTATATCAACATGAAAAGCCGATGATTATCTTAAATATTAATGGCTATTATGACCGCTTAATTGAACATTTGAAGTTTACTGCTGAGCAAGGATTTATGAGAGCTGAGGATTTGACTCGCTTAATTGTATGTAATGACATTCAAGCAGCCATTGATGTCTTATCTGCGGTGGTCACTATAGAGCAAAGCGTTGATACGGATAAAATATAAATTAATTAAATTGTTTCATCAGTTAAGTGGACAGCATTATTGACTTTTGCCATGGCAGGTGGGAATTGCCGTTGTATACTCAGTGTTGTGGCAAGTTGCTCAATGTCTTGTATGCTGGCTTGCTGTAAATATTGCCATTGATGATGTTGCCGTAAGGTATCATCAAAGGTATCAGCACAAATGAATCCCATTGCCAATAGTTCCTGCACCACTTCATCAGCAGCAAACAGTGCTGATGAAGCTTTGACATTTTCAGCACGTGCATAGTGCTGCTCACGATATAGGCTCACATCGGCAACTCTCAAACTATCATCTTGCCCTGGAATTTGTTGTGCGCCATAGAGCGCATTTCTAGTTGGTATGGCATTGGCAAAAGCAGGGACAAACTGACTGACATAGTCGATGGCTTTTTGACTGCGTTGCTGCAATATTTTTGTATGCCAGCCATCGTTAATATATTTTAGATAGACAGGGTTTAGTTGAGGCTGCGCGCTGCTACTTTCTGTTTTTACCAGTCCATCAGCAAATAAAGTAATGTCTTTGCTCATGGCATGTATTTGATAGTAGCCGTTAGGATAGGGTGTTAACTGCGCCATAGCTTGCGCTGTACCGCGAACGCCATGAATGATAATTTCTGGCAATACGCCATTGTATTCACTAGCATTTTGTTGCCAATGTGCCACATAAGAGGCTTTAAACTCTAGCATACGTTCAGCACTGATACCGACCATATCATCTATCTGTCCCGTACGAAAGCCACACGCATTAATCAGATAATCGACCGTGATTGATTGTGTTTGTGGCTGCACTGCTGCTTGCTTAGTATTGGGCGGAGGAGAATCTATGTGCGTTGTAGTGGTTAGATACTCTAGTGTCCATTGAAGCGTATCGCCATAGCATGGTGTGACCTGCGTTACCTGCGTATTGGTGAGTATCTGGGCATTTGGATACTGTGCCAATGCCAACTGCGTACAAGCCGCGAGTCGAAAAATATTCCAACCATATTCTTGTACAGCAATCACTGGATATTTGAGTTGGTCTAAATCAAGCAATTTGGCGGCTGCAATCATCCATTGTTGCGTACAGCAAGGTTTATCTACTTTTGGTAGGCGGGCAAGTGCTTCAAGTTCCGTGCGCTCAAAGGTCTGAAAATAATTGTCTACCTCGCCCAGTACTTTGTTATTGTTATCTTGCTTGATGAGCTGAGCATAGGTGGCCGTTAATAACTGCAACCTTGGCAGTAAATCAAGTGGGCTGCCATGATCATGTTTGGGTATGGCGATCAGTGTCGGGCGTACATCGATGCTGCTAGGATATAAACGTATCATCTCAATGGCTTGTTTGAGCAGTGACACACAATCGCTATCAGGAATTTCTCGGTATAAGTTACCACCTGCATGTAGATGGCACATAGGAGGGCCATTTACCAGTGACTCTGTACGTTCAAATACGGTAGTTTGAATGCCTAAAGCGGCTAAGCGTATGGCAATGGTAGCTCCAGCAATGCCGCCACCGATAATGCCAACATGAAGTTTTGTTTGCCTAGTCATTAATGCTTACTCAGGTGGATTAAGATGCTATAGACAAAGAGCTATCAAACAGCTACGATGTTGTCCTCGTTTACTGTACAACCATACTAACAGCACTATTTGTTGTTTAGATTGGGTCGCCTTAATATCTGTTTTACTACTCTTTGACTATGGTGGGTATTATTATCGGATAGTTCACCGCTGATAGTCAGTAAAATTTGTAACCATTGCTTACCATTATTATCTATATTCAATTATTAACTACAATGTTAATATTCATGTTGACTGTTAGCTATGCATCGAGCAGGATATTTATGGTGCTGTCTTAAATCTGGTGGTACTGGCAATGACAAACTTGCATCTGGCATAAAAAGTCGTTAAAATCGCTGTTTAATTTTCCCGCTAGGGAAGGCTAAGCTCGCAGATTGTTGGTGTTATATGCTGGAATAAGCCAGTGATATGATGGCTGATGGTTGTCATGCCCTTAGTGCCCTAGTTACGTGCAATGGCTATCTAATAGTGGTTGCATATCGGACATAGAGAGTAGTAATTATGCGTAAAGATATCCACCCTGAGTACCAAGAAGTTTTATTCCATGACACCAATGCTGACGTGTATTTTTTGACTCGCTCGACTGTAGCGACCAAGGCCACTCGTGAGTATGAAGGTAAAGAATATCCTTACTATCCACTTGATATCTCAAGTGCTTCACATCCTTTTTATACTGGCGAGCAGCGTAAAACTTCTAACGAAGGTCGTGTTGCTAGCTTCAACAAACGTTTTGGTGCGTTTGCTGGTCGCAATAAGAAAAAAGGTGCTGACGAGTAAGCTGGTTGATGGTGCTATTGCTACCAGAGGTGATCAGCACAATATCATACAATCAAACACAGTTATGATATGAGTGAGCAACCTGTAAAATTAAAATCGCTGCCATTAAATGACAGCGATTTTTTTATGCAACTTTTTATACTGATACAATTCTGTATACAATATTTTTTATATAACTTATTGTTCTCGTGCCCCCATTTGTATTTCATCGGCAATTTTTTCTAAAATACTCAATTCATTTGCCAGTAGTTTGAGTATGTTTTGTACATCAGGCAACACTTTACTACAAGCTGTAATACCAAACTCGATTTTATTCAGATAGCTGGATAAAGTAATATTCATGGCTTGCCCGTTGAGGACGATAGAGGCTGGGTATAATGCTTTTAATGGTGCACCATTCCAGTACAATCGTTTTTTAGAGCCTGGAACATTAGAGATAATAAGGTTGAATGCTTGTTTTTTTGGTAGGGCTCGTGTGAGTAAATTAAGCCCTTCCCATGCGTAGACAATGCCACTGTAGTTAATTACCTGAGCTTGATTCATGCGACCAAAACGGCGTTTGCCATCATTCATACTACGATGAATGGTTTTTAGACGTGTGACAGGGTCACTCAGATGCGTTCCTAAGTTTGCTAAAATAAAAGAGACTTGGTTGCCATGAATGCTGTCATCTTGACGTAATGAGATGGGGACAAAAGCGATTAGGGGTTTTTTGGGTAGTGCATCTAAGGACAGCAGATATTGACGCAAAGCCCCTGCGCAAACGGCTAAAACAGCATCATTCATACTCACTTTAAGAATTTTGGCAATCCGAAAAAAGCGTTTTAACTCATAAGATTCAGCAGCGATACGTCTTGAGCTGGATATGCGCTGATTTAAAATACAACTGGGTGCTTGGGTGGTGGTAACAAAGTCTGGTTTATGACGCTCCACAAAACTACGCTTTAACTCTCGTGAGACAGGCGCAATTGTTCCTAACTGCTCTTTGATGATTTGAGTAACGGGTTTATTAATGGGCAGTAGGGCATCGACTTGATTACGATGTCGTGTCATCAGTGACCAAACGGGCAAGCTCATGACTTCATTGGGAGATTGTGATAAAGATTTTTGAATTAAGCGCATGGCAGCGATGCCATCTACCAAAGAGTGATGAATTTTAAAGTAGAGGGCAAATCGCTCAGGTTGTCCTTCAGCTTCAGGCTCGATGCCTTCAATAATATGACATTCCCATAAGGGTTTGGCTCGATCTAGCAGGCGGCCATGCTCTTGAGATAGATATACCAGTAACTCACGAATACGGGCAGGTTTGGGTAGGGCTAAATGGCGAAAATGATGATCCACATCAAAGTCACTGTCTGTTTTCCAAAAAGCTAACTTATCTAATACTTGATTAAAAGGAAAAGTGGGGTTGACCTGTGAGTGGCGCATTTGCTTGACCAGTTGATATACAAAGTCTTTGCTTGCATTTTCTGGCAGTTCAAATAAAAATAAGCCACCGACGTGCATTGGTTGGCTGCGAGTCTCTAAAATCAAAAATAACTGATCAACAGCACTAAGTAAGCGCATGGAGTATCCTTAAGATAAAACAGTACCTCCCTGTATCCCCTCAGTATGACATTGAGTCAAAATCTCAATCACAGCGTTTTGACTTGAAGCTTGAAGATAGTAACAAGGGCAGTAAAATAATGTTGATTAATAATAGCCCAGCGCTTTAGACAATACTTAAGTATTGTCTAAAGTGTTTAATGGACGCTAAACTTATTGGAAAAAGTAACCCGTTTGTGGCGAGCTGGCCGTTGCCATTTTACGCATTGGCATGCGTCCTGCCAAATACGCTTCTCGTCCTGCCCAAATGGCATGTTTCATCGCTGTTGCCATCATCACAGGATCACGTGCATAGGCGATGGCAGAGTTCATAAGTACACCGTCACAACCAAGCTCCATCGCAATCGCAGCATCTGAGGCAGTACCCACACCCGCATCGACCAATACAGGTACGTTGGCATTTTCAATAATTAAGCTTAGGGTATGGCGATTTAGTAACCCTAGTCCCGAGCCAATCAAACTACCGAGTGGCATAATGGCAACACAGCCCATGTCTTCTAGTTCTTTGGCAACAATAGGATCATCTGAGGTATATACCATGACCTCAAAACCATCAGCAATGAGCGTTTGTGCCGCTTGTAGGGTGGCAGTGACATTGGGATAAAGATTGTCTTTATTACCAAGCACTTCAAGTTTGACCAAGTTATGCCCATCTAACAGCTCACGTGCCAACTGACACGTACGTACAGCACTGTCAGCATCAAAGCAGCCAGCTGTATTGGGCAAAATGGTATAATGCTTGGGTGAGATGACATCTAATAGGTTAGGCTCATCCGCATTTTGACCGATATTAGTACGGCGAATGGCAACAGTGACAATTTGTGCAGCAGAGGCAACAATGGCTTGCTTGGTTTGTTGCAAATCTTTATATTTACCCGTACCCACAAGCAAACGGGATTCAAACGTGCGACTGCCTATGGTTAAACTGTCATTAAGACATAAATCAGGTGTGATGTTTTTATTTTCTTCTGGCATAGGGTGTGATCCGATTAACTTTATTTAGTATTTAGTTAGGAGGACAAACGTAGATTATAGCAAATCTGTACCTGCCACGGCAGTAAGTATTATGAATTGAGCACAACTATTTCTGTCAGTTTCACTTTGGGCCTTTAGATTAAAAAAAGATGGAACAAATTATGCGAATAAACAGCACAACCAAGCAGGGAGTATAGTATATTAAACCCAGTTCTCACTCAGCAGGATTTTGCTGAATAATTGATATCACTCACACTTAATACTTAATAATGCGTGCTCACCATGTCTTTTTTACCTTATAGCTTTGCAAAACGTCATCAAATTTTATTATTGCCATCTGTTGATAGCAGTATGCCGCCTAGTCTTATTTTGACTGAACAAACCCCACCTAGCGCAATTAATGAGGCCATTCGCTATGCGATGACTCAAGGACAGACACAAACCCCTGAGTATCAGCGTATTGATGCAGAGGAGTTTGAAAAACATCTGTCAGCCGCTTATGCAGGTAATACTGGAGAGTCGCAACACATTGCCGCAGGGCTTGAAGACCATCCTGACTTGGTGAGCTTAGCAGACAGTGTGCCCGAAACCGAAGACTTGATGGATCAACAAGATGATGCTCCGATTATTCGTCTTATCAATGCACTATTATCCGAAGCGATTCGATTAAATGCGTCTGATATTCATATTGAGACCTTTGAAAAACGTTTAGTAGTACGCTTTCGGGTGGATGGTGAGCTCAAAGAGATCGTCAGTCCAAAACGCCAACTCTCTCCCTTACTGGTTTCACGTATTAAAGTTATGGCAAAACTAGACATTGCCGAAAAACGTGTGCCGCAAGATGGTCGTATTAGCTTACGTTTGGCAGGGCGGGAAGTGGATGTGCGTGTTTCTACACTGCCATCAAACTTTGGTGAACGGGTGGTAATGCGTCTACTCGATAAACAGGCAGGCAGACTGAATATGACCTATCTGGGTTTATCGGATAAGGATTACCAACAACTAAAACATCTGATTCATCGCCCCCATGGCATTATCTTAGTAACAGGGCCAACGGGATCGGGTAAAACCACCACCTTGTATGCCGCCCTGACTGACTTAAACGATCAAACTCGTAATATCCTGACCGCAGAAGATCCGATTGAATTTCAGCTTGATGGTATTGGGCAAACTCAAGTCAATAATAAAGTTGATATGACCTTTGCACGTAGTTTACGTGCCATGCTACGTCAAGATCCAGATGTGGTGATGGTGGGGGAGATTCGAGACTTGGAAACAGCAGAAATAGCAGTACAAGCCTCATTAACGGGGCATTTGGTGTTATCCACTTTGCACACCAATACCGCCATTGGTGCTGTCACTCGTCTGCAAGACATGGGGGTTGAGCCATTTTTGTTATCATCTTCATTGATTGGCGTGGTAGCACAGCGTTTGGTACGTACTTTGTGTCCCCATTGCCATACTTGGCAAGGTGCAGATGCGGTGCAGGCGCAATTATTTTCTGAGGTGGGCATTGATGTCAATGCAACTGTTAAGCTGCCAAAACCTGTGGGCTGTGACAAATGTAATCAATCAGGATTTAAGGGCAGAACGGCAATCTATGAAGTCGTGCCTGTCGATGATCACCTGCGTCAGTTAATTCATGGTAATACTGCTGAGCATGAGATGGAAGCCTATGCAAGGCAAAAAACACCGTCAATCCGTGCTGATGGACTCAATAAAGTATTGGCAGGTAAGACCACATTAGAAGAAGTATTACGAGTTACCAAAGAGACAGTGGTTGAAAATACAATAGAGGTATAAATCGGCAAATCATAGTTTTGCCAGCATGCCATTTGTATATTTGATGATTACTAGTTGCTGGTTACTTTACAAAGCAAAGCTCTTTTGTTTTTAGCGACATATATTTATATTGCTATATTAATGTTATGACATATTTTGTTACAATATCTACAATGAAGATATAAAAAGGCAATTGGCATGACATTGGAAAGTAGACACAACTCGACGCTAAAATCTCGCAGTGATAAAAGCAGTGACCATATAAATACTTTGAGGATGACAGAGCGTCCTAAAACAGGGGCGCAAGCACTTGAATTATTAAAAGCAGGCAATGAGCGATACGTTAATAGTCTGGCAAACGCTAATGCCAGCCCAATGATGCAAAAACGTCCTGAGCTGGTGCACGAGCAATATCCATTTGCCATCATACTGGGATGTTCAGATGCTCGAGTACCCGTTGAGATTGTGTTTGATCAAGGTTTGGGTGATTTGTTTGTCATTCGAGTGGCGGGCAATGTGGTTGCGCCTTCTCAGATAGGCTCGGTTGAATTTGCTGCTGAAAAATTTGGTACTCAGTTGGTGGTGGTGCTTGGTCACTCTCATTGTGGTGCAGTGACTGCTTGTGTTGAGACTTTGCTCAGCCCTGAGCAAAATTACTCACCTAACTTACAGTCCATTGTTGATCGTATTAGACCCAGTGTGTATAACTTACATGAATTGGCTTCTGCCACCGGAGCAGAGGTAGATGAGGAGATTTTAATTGACCGTTCTATACGTGCGAATGTGCGCATGTCAGTGAGTCAGTTAAAACATGGCTCACGTACACTAGAAGATATGGTTGATGCAGGTAGGTTATTGATTGTTGGTGCAGAGTATGACTTAAAAACAGGAAAGGTATTATTTCTACCCACTTGATTGTTTTGTGGTAGTCCATCTTTTAAGGGTTTATAAATCAAATCCTGTTTTTATATTTTATAGATGACAACGTTGAAGAATAACAACGTTGAAATCGTTGATATTAATGAGATTAATTGTCTTTATCAAATAGTCCCATGACAACATGCAACATAGGATTATCAATAGTAGACTTAGACTTTTGAGTATCTAAGTCATTTGACTCATCAGCAAAGTTCATCGTTGACCCTGGAGCTGCCATTTCTAAACTGGCAGGAGAAGAGGTTATTTGAGCTGAGTTATTTGTTGTATTGCTGTCTACAGGATGATGACTTGGTATGTTAAATAATTCTAAATCATCTAATAGTGGTAGTGGCTGTGTAGATTGCGATGTTGGTTTATCCACATGATATTTAAGTAGATTCAATGCCACTAACCGTGTGAGATTAACATTTCCAGATAATTCATCGAATATATTTTCAATCTCTGATTTGTATTCAAGATTACTATCCTCATAAAAAGCAATTAAGTCCAGTACTTCTTTTTCTTCACTGGTTAAATTTAACTCTGCTGGCAATAGGTTTTGCTTTGCCAGAGGCGTACAAGTAAAGTGCTCAATGGTTATGATCATAGTTCTATCCTCATTTGATATTGTGAGTTACTGTGACCAAAATTATCTTTTCATCTTCAGTAAGTAAGGATGACTGTAACACACTTTTGATCAAAGTATCATATGATAATAAAAATCATTTAATATCATTTTTAGCTATTTAGTAACGAATATGGCTTATCAATAGAATCATAACTATCAAGTGAATGATTAGTTGTATGTTCTAAAAAATATATTTTCATATTAGTACACTTATATTACATGCAAAGAGTATTAGTTACAAACTAATACATTGTGTTACTTTTGTAAGAAAAGCCTATCTTTTATTCATTTGGGTATTGATGTAAAAGTAACATAACACCAATTATTTAAGGTTTTGAAGGATAAAGATAATTAGGATAGATATGTAGTATGTAAAGTGACCAAATGATTTGTTGTATCTAGATTAATTTCACTATTATTTATTTTATAACTAGGGTTTTATGTTTTATAACTAAGGAGTTTTTTTATGAGTGACAGTCAAAACAATCATTCTATAGTGCAGCCAAGCTCAAGCCTAAATATAGAAGGCGTACAGCCCATTGCTGTGCAGACAACAGGCTTTACCTTTAATCACACCATGCTAAGAGTCAAAGACCCAGTCAAGTCATTGCAGTTTTATACGGGTGTTTTAGGTATGACGTTATTGTGTGTCAAAAAATTCCCTGAGATGGCATTTGATTTGTATTTTCTAGCAAAACTTTCTGAACAAGAGCGTCAAAATCTACCAGATAGCGAAGATTTAGCCATTTATACGTTCCGTCAGCGTGGAATATTAGAGCTGACCCATAACTATGGCAGTGAGGATAAGGAAGGCTTTAGCTATCACGATGGCAATGATGAGCCACAAGGATTTGGTCATATTTGCTTTAATGTGCCCGATTTGCAAGCAGCGGTAGAGTGGTTTGATGCCAATGGTGTTACCTTTAAAAAACGTCCTGATGAAGGCAAAATGAAGGACATTGCCTTTATTAAAGATGTCGATGGATACTGGATTGAAATTGTACAAGCCGAAAAAATGGGCTGATTGCTGTGAATTTATGGCATCTATCTTGAACAGGTGCTATAAATTATTTATAGTTATATTTATTAATTTCCCCTATTCTCAAACAGCCTCATAATATAGATAAGGAATGCTTCATATTATGCCGACTCAAAATGTTGCTTCAAATGTGACCAATGCCACCCAAAATGTAACGAGGAATGTAGCAGATAAAGTCAATGAATATCAAACCATTGCTTCTGCCGCTCAAGGTATGTTTACCGATTTTGTTGAGCGAGTGCCTTATTTTATTGTGGCATTTTCTGTATTTTTAATATTTTGGGCAGCGTCCTATCTATTTAAGAAAGCCATCATTAAAATACTGAGTAAAAATCAGTCCTATCACAATCTGGTTAAGGTATTTCAACGGGTCGGTGGGGCATTGATTCTTTTTGTTGGCTTTATGGTTGCTATGGTAATTGCCATTCCAGGGTTTACCCCTGCAAAGTTAATTGGCGCTTTAGGGATTGGTTCGGTTGCCATTGGTTTTGCGTTTAAAGATATTTTTCAAAATCTTTTATCTGGGATTTTATTGTTGTTATCTGAGCCTTTTCGTATTGGCGATCAGATCATCTCAGGTGACTTTGAGGGCACAGTAGAAGATATTAAAGTACGTGCAACTACAATTAAAACCTATGATGGGCGTCAGGTGGTGATTCCTAATTCAGACTTATATACGTCTGCATTGACCGTCAATACTGCCTATCACCAGCGACGTTTACAGGTGGATGTTGGTATTGGTTATGATGATGATATTCGGCAGGCGAAAGCCGCTATTTTAGCGGCATTAGATAAAGCAGAAACGGTCTCACGTAAGGCTGAACCTTCGGTGATAGCAACTGGTTTTGGTGATTCAAGCATTGATTTGACTGTGCGTTGGTTTATTGATGAAGGGGTACAGGCAAATAAGGTAGCCTCTATCCATGAAGTGATTGTGATGATCAAAGATGCCCTTGATGAGGCGGATATTAATATTCCATTTCCTATTCGCACTTTGGATATGGGTGATGCTTCTGTGGATGCTTTGGTCGATAAGATAAATCAGCAAGCAGCAAAACAATCCTTAAAACAAGTAACAAAGCAAACAACAAACCAAGTAACAGAATAAATACATCATGAGTCATCGTTACTGATTTACAGAAACGTAAAGCGAAGTAGTTATAGGGTCTGTTGAACTTTCACCCCGTTAGGTTAATATTCATAAGGGATATCGCTATTTTTTACTTTCAGGTAAAAATTGGCTAAATTTGCATGATGAAGCGTTAATGAACTGGTTAATATCCTGCTGTTATTAACAAGAGCTACCTGCGTTCATTGCCTTGATTAAGTTACTGTTTATTAAAAGTCACTGTTTATTAAAATCAGTATCTCAATTTTTCCTATAAAGATGAATGTTCAACAGTCCCTAAAAGAAACACCCTAATTAGCCTCTATTTTCTCAATTATTTGTAAGATTGTAAGAGAAGATGAGTGCTAAATTAGGGTGTTTTTATTGATAAGTATGATGATATTTTTTAATTGACCAACAGTAGGTGTTGATTAGTTTGGTTGTTTATAGGTGGTATGGCAAGATTTACAACTTGCGCTAACATTTTCAAAAGCAGCTTGTACATCAGCCGTACTGGTGGCATTTTGAGCAGCAGTATTTAGCTCAGCGGTGGCTTGTTGGAATTTATCTGCTTCGGCTTTAAAACCTGCTGCATCAGTCCAAACTGCATCTGTTGCACCCCCTTTGCTATTTTCATCAGCAAAGTGTGTCCAAGGTTTAACAGCATCAGTGGCTAAAAATGCTGCTTCTTCTTGAAATTTTGCCGCATCAAATGTATCAGGGTTTTTCATCATACCACCCATCACTTTCATGGCATCTCCCCAGTTTGCCATCATATCTTGACGTTCTTTAACACCAGTATTGTCACTGGTGCTACTACAAGCGGTTATCAGTAATCCTATTGGTAAAATAATGCTGGCAAATAGGGCTGATTTGATATTCATAAATTCTCCTTAGGTAGCGGCGGCTGCCTTGTTAATGTATTGCTTTCTATTTAAATTAAAAATTAACCAAACTAAAAATGAATCAAACTACAAAATTTGCTTCTTATTTTTAGCTAGAGGTTATATCGGTCAGTATGGATAATATTTTACTGATAAACAGCATCTTATACTGCATCAACAAGTTAAATGTATGACAGCAATCTCAATATTGAGTTTATGACTTGTTACATGAATATTGTGGTTAAAGAGTGCGTATATATAAAGTACTCATTTGATGCTATAAACAAACTAAGCAGTTGGATTGTTTTATCTATACTCTATCATAACTATATGATATTGCTTGTTTTAATTTCAAGAATGTCATTATAAATTATGAAGGGGTTTGATGACAACTTCATGAAGTTTGTCTCAAGGAAAGCTATCTCAATGAAGGCGGTATGGCTAGATAGCGATGGTTTGATTTCTATAGTTTGCCTAACTCCCCTTGCCACAGCGAGGAACAAGGGAGGAGAGAAGAGGATAAGATAAGCATCACAATCTGCTTTAATATACTTTTTGTGATACTGTCTTTTTAAGAGGGTATCTAGTCTGCTAGTCTGTTGTAGAAAGGTTTAGCCAGTCTTGTGGTTTTAAATAAAATTCAGTCAGTTTGTGTTCATCTGTACCCACTTTGGGCTCATAACGATAGTGCCAACTGGTGAGTGGCGGTAAACTAACTAAAATAGACTCAATACGCCCATTGCTTTGTAAGCCAAACAAAGTACCACGGTCATAGACGAGATTATACTCAACATAGCGTCCACGACGATAAAGCTGGAACTCACGTTGCTGCTCGGTATAAGGTTTGCTGCGATTGTTTTCAAAGATTGGGATAATACCATCTAGATAGCCATTACCAACGGCTTGCATTAACTTAAAACAGGTGTCAAAGTCCCAGCCTCTGCTTTGGGTATTGACATCATCATAGAATAAACCACCGATGCCTCGATGTTCCTGACGATGGTGTAAATAAAAGTATTCATCACACCACTGTTTAAAGTCTGCATAGACATTGTCACCAAAAGGTGCACAGAGCTTATGACAGACTTGATGCCAATGCTGACAGTCTGCAAAGACAGGATAAAATGGAGTTAAATCAAAGCCACCACCAAACCACCAAATCGGTGCTTCGCCTTCTTTTTCTGCCACAAATAGGCGCACATTGGCATGGCTGGTGGGTACATGAGGATTTTTTGGGTGTACCACCAGTGATACCCCAAGGGCTTGTGCTTGTCGCCCAGCAATATCTGGGTGACGCGCAGTGGCAGAGGCGGGCAGGCTGTTGACTTGGATGTGGCTAAACATGACTCCTGCTTTTTCGATGACGTCTCCACCTGCCAGCACACAAGAGCGACCACCACCGCCTTCTTCTCGTGTCCAGTCATCAGCAATAAAAGTTGCCGTGCCACCTTCTGCTGCTTCTTGTTGCTCAAAAGCCGTACAAATACGCTGCTGCAAATCAAGCAGAAACTCTCGTACCTGAGTGATGTCTGTCTGGGTTGGCTGAGAAGTGGTCACGTTGGTTGAGTCATTATTTAGGGTCATAAATAACCTCTTTTTTGTGTATGTCTTTTAGGGGGTAAGGGAAATGTTGATAATCACTTATGGCTTGAAATCAACTGTCAAATCAGAGTCAATAATATGACCCATCTTGTCACGTTTGGTGCTCAGATACGCGCTATTTAGAGCATTGACACCAACGACTAACGGTACTCTATCGACCACTTCGATACCCAAGTTGGTCAAATAATCGACTTTAGCTGGGTTGTTGGTTAATAAGCGTACTTTATTGACACCGACATGTGCCAGCATCGGACGACACATATCATAAACACGTGCGTCAGCAGGCAGTCCCAGTAGTAAATTTGCTTCTAGGGTATCATGTCCTTGGTCTTGCAAGGCATAGGCACGTATTTTATTGGTAAGTCCAATACCCCGACCTTCTTGGCGTAGATATAACAATGCCCCACAGCCATATTCTTGGATACGTTGCATGGTAGTTTGTAGCTGCGGACCACAGTCACATTTAAGCGATGCAAAGGCATCACCTGTTAGACATTCGGAGTGAATACGTACCAGTGGAATGGGTGGCAGTTCTGGGTTATTTTTTATGTCTTGATGTTCTACAAGCGGCAGCCCTACGGTTAACATGACATGCTCTTGCCCTTGCTCATTTTCAAAGACATGAATATCAAAGTCTCCATATTGAGTGGGAAGGTCAGCTCGGGTAATAAACTGATAGGACAACTTTTGCTCCTAAATTATTTTGTGGTCTAAAATTATGTATATTATGTATATATAGAGGGAATGAACATTATCAATATGGTTGGCTGTATGATAAATTTACTCATTACCATTGTATTTGTCATTTGCTAATTACCATTAAGTACCATTTTATTGGGTGTTGGCTACTGTAAAAATCGCTCTATTGTCATTGCTTTGTGATTGTTTTGATACAAAAGGTAAGGTGATAAAAATCAACCATTATTTGCTAGCGTGATAAAAAATGCCTATTAATAAATCATGCAATATATTGATTCATAATACTGCCTGTTATAATCAGCAAGTTCTTAATTGGCATACACAGTCAAAATAATTTTACTTCTGTAAATGACAATAGATAGAAACCAATAAGGCGAGTGATAAAAAAAGATGCTATTATGCCACACTATTTTGAATTAATGATGCTCTAGGCAGTCTTATGATTGGTTAAAGTCTATTTTTATATGATTGTATATAGCAATTACTATGTATGGTTATGGTTAAATAAATATCAAAATGGGGTTTGAGTGTTATTGATTCATTATGATTCCTTGAATTTTCCATCATATTTTTTGTCATGCGAGTCATAATAGTGATATAGCAAACAGTCATATAGATTGGTTATGATGATAAACTTGGTTGTCATGACAATATTTTTTATGTTATCACTACATTGTTATTATTGTTAATAAATTATTCATAGTTAGATAATACAAGTAGAGTTTTAATTAAGATTTGGTCTGGTTTCTTTTAGTTTGGTTAGGTACATAACGCTTTATGCAGCAATCGCAACACGCTTCACAGTCATCACTCAAGAGTAGTGATTCTCAACAAGATAAAGCTGCTGCTTTGCCATCAGCTCAGGAAACTGGTGCATCATCGACAGCGGATATTCATTCTTTAAGTTTGCAAAAAGTATTTGATCAAATCCCCAGTCAGCGTCCGCAAACTCCTTTGCTTGATGCCATTAGTTCTCCAAAAGATCTGTCAGCATTGTCTACTGATAACCTTGTGGCATTAGTTGATGAGCTACGTGAGTATCTATTATATTGTGCAGGCGTTAGTGGTGGACATTTTGGTGCTAATCTGGGGGTGATTGAGTTAACCGTTGCATTGCATTATTTATTTGATACCCCACAAGATAAGTTGGTTTGGGATGTGGGTCATCAGGCTTATGCACATAAAGTATTAACAGGGCGACGTGAGCAATTATTGACCATTCGTGCCAAAGATGGCTTGACTGCATTTCCTGAGCGGCAAGAGTCTGAGTATGATACTTTTGGTGTTGGGCATTCTTCCACTGCCATCTCAGCAGGACTGGGTATGAGCTTGGCACTACGTCATCAAAACAAGGCTGATAAAGTCGTTTGTGTGGTTGGTGATGGTGCAATGACAGGTGGTATGTCATTTGAAGCGATGAATGATGCAGTACAGCAAAATGCCGACTTGTTGGTCATATTAAATGATAATGATATGTCTATCTCATGTGCGATAGGCGGGTTTTCTCGTCATTTGGCGATGCTATGGCAGGCAGGTTATCAGGTAGACATCACCGTATCTGGCAAACCTAAATTGCGTTTACGTCCTGACATGAACTTTGATGATCGTCGTCTAAGACATGATCAAAGCCGAAAAATTGCACAAGTAGCGGATAATCTGTTTCGTGCCATAGGCTTTCATTACTTTGGCCCTTTTGATGGCCATAATTTGTCTGAGCTTTTGCGTGTCATTGAGCGTGCAAAGCAGTTATCAGGTCCTGTACTTGTGCATATTTATACTACCAAAGGCAAAGGTTTTGCTCCTGCTGAGCAAGATCCCGTCGGCTATCATGCCATTGGTAAACAGCCTAATGTGGCAGCAGACACATCACTATCTGATATAAAGCAACAGCCTAAGTCTGTACCTCAAAAAAAATACTCCCAAGTATTTGGTGAATTTCTTTGTGATACAGCCCAAACAGACTCCAAGCTTATGGCAATCACGCCTGCCATGGAAGAAGGTTCGGGTATGACGGAGTTTGCGCGTCAGTATCCACAGCAGTTTTTTGATGTTGCCATTGCTGAACAGCACGCAGTGACATTAGCAGGTGGCATGGCAACGCAAGGGGTAAAGCCAATTGTGGCAATATACTCTACCTTTTTGCAGCGTGGCTATGATCAACTGATTCATGATATTGCCCTGCAAAACTTAGATGTGACCTTTGCCATAGATAGAGCAGGGTTGGTTGGTGAAGATGGCGCAACCCATGCCGGTGTGTTTGATCTTGCTTATATGCGCTGTGTACCCAATATGGTGATTGCCACCCCAAAAGATGAAAATGAGTGTTATCAATTATTAACTACTTGTTATCAGCATTGTGCCCCTGCTGCCGTACGTTATCCTCGTGGTGTGGGTACAGGTGCAGTTATTGAAAAGCCAACACAAATATTGCCGATTGGGCGTGGACAGATAGAAGCGATATATGGCAATCATGATGGTTCTGATGTGGATATTCAAGTTGCCTTACTGGCATTTGGTTCGATGGTGGCAACGGCAAAGGATGTCGCTGCTGAATTGGTACAACAGCAGCCAGTACAAGTAACTGTGGTAAATATGCGCTGGGTAAAACCATTGGATCAGGTATTGATAGAGACATTACTAGAGCAAGGTGTGACGCATATTGCAACGCTAGAAGAGCATGCAGTTATGGGGGGAGCGGGCAGTGCAGTAAATGAATATATCATTAATCACAACAGAGCCAGTTATGATAGTACAATGCCTCAGCTTATCAATATTGGAATTCCTGATCGCTTTATTGCGCATGGTAGCCATGAGCAGCAGCTTGCGGATTGCCAGTTAGATAAAGTGGGCGTGTTAGCGACTTTAAATAGTTGGCTAAAGAAAGAGTAAGCAAGCATTTGTTTTAGATTAATTGGGACAGTTAGGTTTGAGAACAGACTGATTTTTCTTTTAGTGCTCATTGTTGCTGATTTCTTTTTAATTTTGTTTTAGTGTAGACACATAATATATTTTTAATAGAGTAGTGGATAATTTATGGAACCTATGGTCGTGATTGCAGCCCGTGCTGCACAAAAAGTTGGTGCAGAAATTCTTAAAGCGCATCAAAACCGTCATAAAATCGAGCTTGATATTGAGTCGAAGGGTTTAGATGGCTTGGTTACCCGTATTGATCGTTTTAGTGAAGAGTTAACAATAGAGACACTAAAATTCAACTATCCCAATCACTCCTTTTTGGGTGAAGAGTTTGGCATGCAAGAGGGACAGGGAGAAGATGCAGACTGGTGCTGGGTAATTGATCCGTTAGATGGCACACATAACTTTGTTCATGGTGTGCCACACTTTTGTGTTTCGATTGCGGTGCAATATAAAGGAGTCACCGAACATGGTGTCATTTATGATCCAGTACGTGATGAGACATTTACCGCCAGTCGAGGTAAAGGTGCTAGACTCAATCAGCGTCGTTTGAATGTGAGTGATCGCAAAACCATCAGTGGTGGTTTATTTTCTACAGGACACCCATTAGAGCGTAAGGTAGGTAATGAAGTGGTATCGTATGCCAAAGCCCATTTTGAGAGTTTACAGCACATCTGTGAAGCGGGTGGACAGGTACGTCGTTTGGGTTCGGCAGCATTAGACTTGGCTTATGTAGCAGCAGGTCGATTTGATGGCTATTTTGAGATGGCTTTAAAGCCTTGGGACATCGCTGCTGGTGAGCTACTGGTTAATGAAGCTCGTGGTATTGTGGTGGATCATAAGGGGGCTAATAATGCCATGCAAACAGGATCAATCTTTGCGTGTAATGTTAAATTACTCAAACCATTAATGCAGACCGTTGTTCCTATTTGGGGCGATGCCATGCGTGGCTAGCTAGTAATAATTAATAATTCCCAAAGCCCCTTTTTGTTCTTAATCCAAAAAGGGGCTTTTTCAATCAGTGCTGTTATTTAAGGAAAATAAGGCGGGTTGTATCAAAGAAATCTAAACGGATACAAGCAGATTTAAGTACAGTGAAGTGCTGTTAGTATGGTGGTGCAGCAATCAAAATACAGTAAATGAGGACTCTACCGTAGCCAGTTAGTCGTTATTTGGCTTATCCTTAACAGGGTTATCAATAGGATTCTTTGTTTTTGAGGTCTCTACTGTTGCTTCTGTCGTCTCTGAGTGTGTCGCTACTTCTGTTTCAGCTTCAGCCTCAAGATTGGTGATATCCGTTGTCTTATGTTCAGTGGAGGTTTGATCTGTTGCCTCCTGTGTTAATTTTTGTTGTCCTGATTGGCGTTTTTTAAGTTCATCTTTGGGTATCCATGCCCAAGTCATTTCAACTGTGATGGGCTCACGTTGCTGTCCTTGTTGCTGTGCATTGCGATCTTCGATATAGCAAGGGATCACCATCTCACCTTTGGTTGTATTTAGAATATGTAGACGTTGTTCATCACTTAGGGTCGCAACAGCAGCAACTTGTCCTTTTTTTAGTGGGCGATAAAAATTTACATTATAAGATTTCACCAGTAGTACACGGTCAGAAGGTAAGTTTAACCCTAAAATAAAACCAGTCGCCGTTTCAGCCAATAAGGTTACCGCCACTGCATGTATAGAGCCGATATGATTTTGTACTTTTTTATCATTTTCTAAGCTCACCACAACCTTGTTTGGTGATACGATTTCGTAGTAGACCCCTGCTGTCCCTACAAAAGGGACAATTTTGCCAAACGCTGTACTAAGAATTTTTGCCCGTACATTGGCAGGCAAATATTTGGTTAGGGTAAGCAGTTTGCTAAATTGGTTATTGATAGGTCGTAAGCTGCTACTGGGTGTGGCAGAGCCATTAGATTCATCTGTACTCATGGGGGTATCATCTTGGTGATTGTTGGTTAATTTATCAAATAAAAAGCTCATGTTCATCTTCCTTATGATTCATAAGATACATGCTATCATAAGTCTACCGCATGATAGAGTATAACTGTTCACTCTATACTTTACTATCAGGTCAGCTTTTAATGATTTTTTAGGTGATTTGTATTGCATGATATCACTATCATCAATCTTATGATGATTTATTATATTTTTATTGTGGTTATTAGTTATGTCATCCTTTATTGTGTCGCAATTACCCAGTAAACCCACCAACTTAATTTTGACTGGAGTAGCAGGAACAGGTAAAACGCATCATTTACTGCATATCCAAAGATTATATGATGAAACAGTGACACTACCAACCCATAATGTTGCACAGCAGTTATTGGCAGATATTGGCTGGCGTGAGGTGGTGTGTGCGGTATTATTGCTTGAAAATAGATCAATGCGAGTAGCAGAAATTGTGCAACATGCGTTGTTTCAAGCAAAAGCTGCTGCCAATGGACGCAGTGATAATTTGCTACAAACAGCAAGTGCGATATTACAGCACCATACTGTGAATAATAACCAAGATAAGCAAAAAATATCCAATCTCCAAAAAAATAAACCGCAGTATGTAGCAGATGATGCTGTGAGTACAAAAGCAAGTGCGTCTTATTTTGTCCAAAGCTCAGATAAGTCATGGTATTTGTTAGATGCAGTGAAGCCCAGTCTTACTCAGTCTTTGTCTGAGCTGACCACCTTAGCACAGATGTTAGGGGTTAAGCATCATAACAATGACCTCAGTAACCCTCATGGCAATATTAGCAAACCAGATACACAAGCTACCAATTATCTACTTAAGTCGCATACCCTATCGAGAAGTACTCTGGTGAGTTTTCATCAAGCTTATGGCTATGATGAGTTTGTTGAAGGTATTCGCCCACAGCTTGATGAAAACAGTGGACAAATGCGCTATCGTATTGTTGCAGGGGCATTTTTAGAGCTGTGTCAACGGGCAAAAGCAGATCCCAACCATCGCTATGCCATGTTGATTGATGAGTTGAATCGAGCCAATGTTGCGCAAGTATTTGGAGAGTTGATGAGTGTGATAGAGTCTGATAAGCGGGCAGGGCAGCGCAATGCGTTGACGGTACGATTGGCTTACTCAGGACAGATGTTTAGTGTGCCAAGTAATGTCGATATTTATGCCACCATGAACACCCAAGATCGCTCCTTGGTCGCGCTAGACATGGCATTTCGTCGTCGTTTTGAATTTATCGAGATGTTGCCTGATGCCTCTATACTGCCTGTGCTGCAAGATAAATCTCAAAATGAAGTAGACTTAGCACAACTATTACAGACATTAAATACTCGTATTATGCAGCAATTAGGGACAGAAGCAGTATTGGGACACGCCTTTTTATGTGATGTGACAACGATGCGTGATTTGGCAAAAGTCATGGCAAGGCAAATCCTACCACAGCTTATAACCACAATTGAGGCTTTTGTAAGAATGGATCAGGTCGCTGGAGTGATGCAAAGTATTTTGTATGGTCATGATGTCCTAACCCATATTGATAGTGTTGATTATCCATTAGTACACTCTGTGTTATCACAAAATAGTACTCATATTCAAATAGCACCCGCTCTCCTCATCGCAGCCCAATCGCCTGATTTATCACTCACCAACACACAGCCTAATCATCAAGATAATGTCTGTGTTTATCTGAGTGCAGCACCTTATCAGCAAATTTATAAGTATTTATAAATGGAGTAGGGCAAATTTATACAAACAGGCTTTGTTATGATACAATTTGTTATGATACAAGGTATTATAAAATCAAGCAGTCAGTTACAGACGTTTACTTGTTTTGAGCATCAGCGGCTTGGACGTGATAGCTTTGTAGATACGACAGATTTTGATTATTTATTAAAGCAGCAGTTACCTTGCTTCGATATTCGTTTTTTTGCAGGTGAACCACAGTTAGTTGCCCGCCATTACTTAGCAACGATATGGCTGCCCAGTGGTCAGCGTTTAGAGATTCTACCTAAAATCACCCCTTATCATGCCATAGAAGCATCACCGCCAAATGATGTAACGATAGAGAAAATTGCCATCAATGAGACACGCCGCTGGGTGGCACAGATGTTAAGTCAGATTGCTGGTAAAGTGGCATTACAGCCATTAGTCGCCTCTGCTCAAGTGGGACACCCTCAAAATAAACCATGGCTTGATGTGCAGCAACCATGGTATTTACAGTTATATCAGCGTTTGCTTGAACATATTGATGCAGTTGCTCAGTTTTTGCCGCATCATTATCAGCAGCAGACACAAAATAGCCCACAAGCACGTGGTAAAATTAACTTTAAGCAGCAACTCAAACAAAACTTGCATCGTCCGCATTACTTTGTCACGCAAAAAGATCATTGGCAAACGCACACCTTGCTTTGGCAGTTTTTACTGACGGCAGAGCAGCAAGCGCAACAGATGCTTGGTTTATCCATCACTGATAAGCAGCAAATATACAGCCGAATGGGTGGAATGCGTCAGCCAAATAGTGGTGCTTATCATCAGCACATTCAGATGATAAGTCATCGGATAGACATATTGCCACAAACTCAGTGGCAGGCTACTTATGATAGTCTGTTACGCAATAAGCAGCACTGGTTAAGCCAATGTAGCCGCTATCAGCAACACCAGTTGCTTGAGGCGATTGAATGGGCATGGTGGTTTTTACAACCAATCGCGGTGCAACCACAACCCTCATTCAAAGAAACAGTTTTACCTTGTCAGGCATTTATGCTCAATATGCAACATGCGTTTGAGCAGTGGGTCAGTGTATGTCTTGCAGAGCAAATACATGTAGCGTCAGTATTTGTAGACAAGGATAGCAAACCAGAGCTATGTATACAGCCAAGCTATGATTGGCTGAGCATCAAAGATCCACAGACAGCACCAATATCACAATTATTGAATCGACGTATTCAGCCAGATATTTGTTTATTACAGCATCAAGACAAGCAAACGAACAGAGCTACATGTAGTTACATTAGTCATGTGATGGATATAAAATACAAGTATTTGCCGCGAATTTCTGCAATTGCTTCTAGTGACTTATATCAATTGCAAGTTTATCAAAGCCACCTACAGGCACGACATGCATGGTTAATATATCCTGCTCATAACCACTTTTATCAGCCAGTGACCTTAACCTCATCTGATAATCGTCATGCTGACATGCATAGTATGACTATAGTACCTTTTTGTACCACTAGTGCTCGTTTATTAATAGATGCTGCCACACTGTCATGTTGAGTGGTAAGTAAAGCCATATTAATTGCAAAAAAATAAAAAAAGGTGTTGACAGAGTTTAAGAAAGTCATTAATATATGCACCTCGATAGCGATGAAGCAAAACAAATTACTCAGTATGAGTTTTGAATTTTTGTTATCAGTATTACTATTAAAATTTACTATTTTATAGTAGTATAAAATATCATCGGAGTGTGGCGCAGTTTGGTAGCGCATCTGGTTTGGGACCAGAGGGTCGTAGGTTCGAATCCTATCACTCCGACCATTTTATTTAAGAGCCTTACAGGCTTTTTTTTATGCTTTTTCTAGTAATTTGTATAACAGTTACTTAATGATAAGCATTGTAAGTCATGAGCGCCTGTAGCTCAGTTGGATAGAGCATCTGCCTTCTAAGCAGGTGGTCGCAGGTTCGAATCCTGCCAGGCGCGCCATATCAAGCCTGCAATATTAAGTTTTATATCTACTAAAAGTCAATAATGACTTTTGTCTATGGCGGCTGTAGCTCAGTTGGTAGAGCCCCGGGTTGTGATCTCGGTTGTCGTGGGTTCAAGTCCCATCAGTCGCCCCAATTTTTATTTCTCCTCTCCTCTTTATTAAATTAATTATTCCTCTATAATTTTTCAATTTATATTAATTGTTATTACTTCAATTTTAAATCTTTATCTTCAATTATTTTATCTCATTATTTTTCTGTAGTATTTACTCCAATTCAAATAAACAAATTGTTGAATCGAAAGATTGAATAAATGTGGATGTTTGTCTTTAAAATCTAGTGCATCACTTGAGGTTATATGATTTGGATAATAAATTTAGTGGATATAAATTTTTAATCACTTTGGGTATAGCAATAATATAATATCGTAAGATATATAAAATAATGCTTATAAACTATCTATTGTAAATAGCTAAGCCCAAATTTTAGTAGCCATTCTTTTTCTTTATTTTTTAGTATCGATAGATTTTTTTGGCGTCTAAATAGATTGATATACATTATTATTGACAGTGTCTTGACATTGTTAGTTGTGATAACAAATACAAAAATTATTTAGCATTATACGATATATTAGCTTAATTTCGTGTCCATCGTCTTTATCTTTTTATGGTTAGTCCATAACGTCAGGTTTAACTTGTGTTCGCAGCAATGGTTGGTTATTTTTCAATGTCTTAATACACTCTAAAGTATATTAAGAGCGACACTTTATACTCCTTAGCAATAATTCTCTCACAGAGTATTGGGTAATCACTCTTAAATAATGTGATGGGTTTTATTAATAAGTATGCACACGTGATAGAGGAAGGTAATAATGGACGCATTAAGCATGCTATTAAAAAATGTACATTTGTATGAGACAAAATATTATTGTCTACAATGCGATGGAGATTGGTCATATTCTATAACACGGCAAGATACCATAGTGTTTTATTTGGTGTTACAGGGTAGCTTATGTATTGATATTGATGGTGTAATAAGAAATGCCCAAGCCGGCAATATCATTATGATACCCAATGCATCTAATCATACCATCTATGCGTCTAATTATAGCAGTAAGCAGGCAACACCCATTGAAATCCTACTCAATCAAAGTGATGGTAAACCAGTATTGCTTGGTGAGAGTAAAAAAAATGGCAGTACTGTTTTTGCATTGATTGAGTGTTTTTATGACAAAGAAGTGACTCGTCCACTACTTTCTGCGCTGCCATCGATATTGCCAGAGCATGAGGTACATTCACGCTATGGTGATAAAGTTTTGGATATTGGTATGGATTTTTTGTCAATTGAATCTCGGGGAGATCGCTTAGGTAAAGCGGCGATGATTAATAGGCTGGCAAGTATTATTATGATTGAGTGTGTGCGTGCATATATTGAAAGTCTACCTGAAGCTACGGATAGCTGGTTGCGCTCACTAAAAGACCCTTATCTTGCCAAAGCATTGGCAGTGATGCACAAGTCCCCTGAAAAAAACTGGACGATTGGACAGCTAGCAGAAGAGGTTGGCATGTCACGCTCTAGTTTTGCTGAGCGATTTAAACAAATTGTTGGTGAGCCGCCATTAACTTATCTGATTGATTATCGTATGCGTTTGGCAGCACGGTATTTACGCTTGCAACAAAATAGTATTAGCCGTATTAGTGAGCTTGTTGGTTATGCTTCAGATTCAACTTTTAGTCAAGCATTTAAGCGAGTGTATGGGGTATCACCACGCACCTATCGTCAGCAAAGTATTGAACAAGATAAAGTGTTAGAAAATACATTAAATTGTGATAAATCTAGATCTAAGTAATTTAATCTCAGTAGTTATAGATAGAAAGTTTTATTAGTAAAAAGTTTTATTAGTAAAATACATGGAGTGCTACTTTTGGGTAAGTATATTAAGCAAACAGAAGCGAAGGGGTGGTATTTATATTTGATTGACTATAGCAATCGCACCCATTAGCATTTATAGTAAGCTTGTATTAGTTTTGTTGGTTATAAGGTAAATACAATATTTTAGTTATTGTATGAATAAACAATAGCCTCTATAAGGATAAATGTGGTTATGGTGAATCGTCCTAGTACAATTGAACCCATATTATCTGATGCTGTTGAGCAAAACACAGCACATAATTTAGTCATGGATAAATCTTCCCTTATTGCACTTTATTGTGTTCCTGCGCTACCAATTATCAATACAACTGATCAACAGAGTCTACAACAAGTCCATGAACAGCGAGTCACTTTATACCAAGCACAGCAGCAGCGTACAAAAAATTTATATTTGGTTTCTGAAAGTGTGCGTCCCACCTATTTAGTGCCTTTATTAAAATCTCAGTTTATAGAGTATCAACGGTATAAAATGTCGGTGAAACTAGATCAGCGTGGCATCATTGATACCAGTGAGATAGAAACATTATGGCAGCAGTTGCATATTGCTGATGACTTAATTACTCAAATTGTGCAAAATATGCCAGCTCAGCGTCCTGTTGGTTGGCAAGTCAGTGCTGGCGGCTATAATCATTTGCGCTTACCGACGGTAGGTCGGCAACGCAGCTCTCAGGTCATTGCCGACCAAGAAAGTATCAATAGCTATGTGTTAGGGCATTTTGGGGTGATGAGTTATACTTACGATCGTGCTTATTTTATTGGTCATGTGGTGGGTTACTTATTTTGCTGTTATTATTTGGCACACTTATCGATTCCTTATATGGTGACTACTTTACCCAAAGGTCAGGTTGCCCATTATGAGTATGCCAGTTTGGATACCGCTAAGATGGTGCGGCTATTACAAACTTTAGATGACCGCTGCAAAAAACGTACTTATCAGTTAGCGGTATTATGCGCACGTCTTAGTGATTATCGTACAGATAAGCGCATCGAAAAGATGCTCATTGCTGAGGTTAACGAATTTGATAAACAGCAGCAGCAGCGTAGTTTAGATGCATTATTGCAGCATGGGTTGATGCCAGATGCATTGGACTAAATGAGAAAAATAACTAAAATTAATGATGAATTTATAAGCACTCTTTCACCCAACTGATTGTATTATATGTGGAAAAAGTAAATGCCTGCCTATAATTATAAAGCGTTAGACCCCTCTGGCAGCATGCAAAAAGGGGTATTACAGGGAGATTCTGCACGCCAGATTCGCCAACAATTGCGTGATAAATCTTTGTTGCCCGTTGAAGTACAGATAGTACAAGATAAATCAGCAAGCAAACACAAAGGACATTTTGGACAAAAAGGTATTTCTGCTTATGATTTAGCGTTATTAACGCGCCAATTATCAGTATTGTTAGCAGCCTCCATTCCTCTTGAAGAAGCCTTAGCATCAGTTGCCAAGCAATCGCAAAAACCCCATGTCAAATCGACTATGCAGTCGGTACGCTCCTTAGTATTAGAAGGCTATAGCTTTGCCAATGCGCTCAAAAAAGCCACCAATTTTCCGACACTTTATATAGCTACTATTGCAGCAGGTGAAAAATCAGGACATCTAGATTTAATTTTAAATCAGTTAGCTGATTACACCGAAAATCGTTTTGCTTTACAAAAGAAAATACAAGGGGCAATGATTTATCCCATTGTATTGATGGTCATGGCAGTGGCAGTAGTCATTGGTTTGATGAGTTTTGTTGTACCCAAAATTGTAAAAGTATTTGAGCAATCAGACCAAGCATTACCGTGGATTACGCAAGTTGTTTTGGGTCTATCGAATATCATTACCCAGTGGTGGTGGCTATTGCTTCTAATTATATTTACAGTTAGCTTTTTGCTGTATCGCTTTGCCAAAACAGACATCGGTACAAGTCGCATTGATGCGCTGGTGTTGCGTTTGCCTATTTTGGCACGATTATCCAAAAGCTTAAATGCCGCTCGTTTTGCCAGCACCTTATCTATTTTGGTACGTAGTGGTGTGCCATTAATTGAAGCATTACAAATTGGCGCAGCGGTGACCACCAATGTGCATATCAAACAAACGGTAATGAAAGCCGCCGATAAAGTTACTGAAGGTGCTAGTCTATCTAGTCAACTTGAGCAATCTACTTATTTCCCACCGATGATGGTACAAATGATTAAAAGTGGTGAAAATTCAGGCGAGTTAGATAACATGCTTAGCCGAGCTGCTGACATGCAAGAGGCAGAAGCGACCAACTTTATCAGTACCTTATTGGCCTTGCTTGAGCCATTGATGTTGGTACTTATGGGGGTGGTGGTGATGATAATCGTTATGGCAGTGATGTTACCGATTGTTAACATGAATGATTTGGCAGCATAATTGGCAAACGTAAGCATCAGTCTGGCAAACTTAGTTACACTCACTTTTCATCATCGTTGGCTTTTGTTGTTTCATTCTTGTTACCCATATCTTCACTCCCTCTATCTTAAAAACTATGATAAGATTTTGTCGCCAACTTCATTAACATAATTAATTAACATGATTAATTATTAGGGTTTATTGAATATTTATCTTCATAGGAAAAATTGAGATACTGATTTTAACAAACAGTGACTTAGTCCAGTGACTTAGTCAAGGCAATGAACGCAGCTAGCTGTTGTTAATAACAGTGAGATATTAATAAGTTTATTAATGCTTTCTTATGCAAAGTTAGCCAATTTTTACATCAAAGTAGAAAGTAGCTGTATCCCTTGAAGATATTAGTCTAACGAGGTAAAAGTTCAACAAATCCTAAGGTAATGAATATAAAACGGTTACTATTTTGTAGAAGCACCATCATTAATGTTAATTTGTACTTTCCTTTTTACCTGATAAATAGATGATATATGATGAATAAAAATAACAAGACTATGGATATGATGTCCTTACGCTCACATACCTCTTTGACTCAAAAAGGGTTTACCTTAATTGAGATTATGGTAGTTATTGTTATCCTTGCGATTTTAGCAGGATTGGTCGTGCCCCGAGTGGTGGGACAAAGTGACAAAGCTCGGGTCAAAACCACAGAAACTATTTTAGCAACTGTTTCCAATTCACTAGATGCTTATCGAGTCGATAATTCGCGTTATCCCACCACAGCTCAAGGTTTAGATGCTTTGGTTACCCCACCAGCAGATGCAAAAAATTATCCTGAAGGTGGTTATATTAAGGGTGGCTATCCAAAAGATGGTTGGGAGAATGAATTACAGTATGTCTCTCCAGGGACAGAAGGGCGACCATACGATTTGTTTTCTTTAGGAGCAGATGGCAAACAAGGTGGTGAAGGTTTGGATGCAGATTTATATGCCACCCCTTAACTCCTTAGTGAGCATTGGAGATGACAGGTAAAAATCACATAGCCATTGTTGTTATTATAGATAATAGATAAGTATAAAAAAGGTCTTCATTGGGTGATAGGCCTTTTTTTAATATTTAATGACAGTCATGATACTGTCCATTAAATGTATTATATTGATAATGTTTAAAATTGATTTTACTCAATATAACAATTGGTTATTTTTTAAGCTTATGTTTTATTTAGCATTATAATAGATAAAATGGCAACCCATTTGTTTATTAAAAACCTGTATTCATAAACGTTGAGTCCAATTATATGTGCAACATGCCTCTATTCTTTACAATCAAAAGATTACCTGCCTTTATATTATCAGCATTATTGGTGATAAGTTTGGCAGTATTACCATTTGCACATGCTGCAGGGCTGAGTGATTTATTTGATAGTCCTGCTGCTAGTAGCAGTAATCAAGGTAAAATCTTGCCAGTAGAGCAGGCATTTAATGTCACTACCAGTACCAAAGCAAATCAATTGACCATACAGATGGATATCACACCTGGGCACTATCTATATAAAGATAAGTTAAATTTGGTGTTGCCTAAAGGCGTGTCTGCCTCTGAATTGAATTTTAATAAAACTGCACATTTTGTTGATGACCCTGATTTTGGTAGAGTGGCAGTGTTTGACCAGCCACAAGTATTGGCGACTACTACCCTAACAAATAGCCAGCCACAAGCCATATCTAATGAAAGCATGACTCTTAAATGGCAAGGCTGTGCAAAGGCAGGACTGTGTTATCCACCACAAACGCAACAAGTTGCTTTGTCATTACCTGCTGCAACTCAAGCAAAGCCCAATACTGAAACAGCAAAAAGTAAAAGTGCTGCCAAAAATACAGTAACGCCCCCCAATAATACAAATGCGCCTGCATCATCAGCACCACAGCTACCCAGTAGCCGTTATGCCGTATCGCCACCAAATCTACCCAATGTGTCTCCTGCTATTCCGGCGATTAAGCCAGTATCACCACCAGATAGCCCATCATTGACTGTTGCTGAAGCCAATGATTCTCAAGCCAATCAAAATCATAGCATTGCTTTAACTGGAAATGAGGCATCTAGCATCACTGGCATTACAGGCATTAATCCACCTGCTGGAGAATTTAGTGAGTCTATTAGTGATGCGCAGATGGCAGCCATGGCAGATGGTGTTGAGTCAGGTAGTACATTTGATGATACCATGTTAAATAGCGATGCTTTGAATCAGCCTGATTTTGCCAGTACTCAAAACGATGCTTTGCCTGCCGATCAGCAAGTGAGCATACCAGCAGTTGTAGATGAGACGCAGACAGCAATATCATTAGAGACTACCCCTAGTGGCACACTGAATAATACAGATCCTTTTGGTTTGGCAGCACATCCATGGGCAGGATTGGGGCTATTATTTTTGGCAGGATTGGGGTTGGCTTTTACCGCTTGTGTCTATCCAATGATACCCATCGTTGCTAACATCGTTGCACATCAACATAATCCCACTGCACTAAAAGGCATATTGTTAACCGCAGGCTATGCTTTAGGAGTTGCTGTTGCTTATGGGATATTAGGTGCTGTTATTGGCTTTTTTGGAGAAGCATTAGGAATTACAGGATGGTTGCAAAATCCAGTGATATTATTGTCTTTTGCTGCCATATTTATTTTACTGGGACTCTATATGCTCGAAGCCTATAATGTCCGACTGCCCAGTAAAATCAGTCATAAATTACAAAACATCAGTCAATCTGCAGATAGTAAGCTAGGTAGTTTTGGTGGAAGTTTTATTGCAGGTTTGCTATCTGCATTGGTTGTTTCTCCCTGTGTTTCTGGTCCTTTAGTGGGTGCATTAACCGCTGTGGCAACCATAGGTAGTCCTGCTTATGGTTTTATAGCCTTATTTGTTATGGGGCTTGGATTGACCACACCCTTACTTATATTGGGTGCCACTCAAGGTAATTTTATGCCCAAAGCAGGTGCTTGGATGGTGTGGGTAAAACAAGGCTTTGCGCTACTCTTATTTGCCGTTGCCTTATTATTGATTGAGCGGGTCTTTGTGTCTGCCTTGATGTTGGTTGCATGGGGGACATGGCTTATGGTCGTAGCGATGTGGTTGTGGTCATGGCAGGGAAGAGCACAAATGTTTAGTCGAGCATTTAGTATTGTGGCTGCCACATGGGCGATTGCCTTAATAGCAGGTGCAGCGATGGGTAATCATGATAATTTACGTCCATTGTCATCACTCAATCAAACTGCAAACACAACGGGATTAAACAGCCCAGCCACAAATGATGGTGGCAATTTAGCAGCAACAAATCAAAAACTACAAGCAATCAAAGTCACTAACTTAGCAGCACTGAGTCCAATTATCAGTAGCCATAATAAAGTATTGGTTGATGTCACAGCAGATTGGTGTATTGAGTGTCGAATTATGGATCGTACCTTATTTACTAACCCACCCTCTGAACTAACGGATTGGCAAGTAGTCAAACTTGATATCACTGAGACCAATGCAAGCTCAAAAGAGATTTTGGCGTATTACCAATTATTTGGGCCCCCTGCATTATTATATTATATTAATGGTGAGCTAAAAGTGCAGCAAGTTGGCGAAACCAAGCGGGATATATTTGAACAAACGCTACAAACCCTATAGTATGATATAGAAAGTATAACAAACATTCATCACTGTGCTATTGCAATAGTCAATAGCATTTTTTATTTTTACAGTTAATAAAATAGTTGATGGGTTTGAGGTGATTTATAGATAGTTTATTGATAAATTAGTAAGTAGGTTACGTTAGGTGTATTTTTGGGGTTATGGGATGTAATCAATACAAAAATGACATAAGATTAGCTTGCTGTATGCACAGAGACAAATACTATGACAAATAGCAGCATCAACTTCCTTATTACATTATGTTCGCTTTTGTGCGGAATAACCGGATGTGATGAGCAGACTATGGCAAAAAAGTCTCTTGGTATGTCGATGGATAGCTTTACTGCTACCTCCATACAGACTGCAGAACCTCTAACCATACCTTCTTTGGTTAATGAACATAATATTCAATATGCAGCACAACATCGTTATCAAATTGAACCTGTCTCATGTCACAACGCTAATGTGTCCTCATTATTTGCACAAAAAATATCAAGTAGGCAGGTCAAAGTGTGTGGACGAGTTACTCAGTTATTAGCAGATCAGCATGATACACAAGGTTTTACTTATCAAACATTTATTATCCAACTAGATGGAGAGCGTCCGCAGCTTGATGTGATGGTTAAGCACAATATTGATATATCAGAGAAAATCAAAACGCTACAGCCACAAGATGCTGTTATGTTATATGGTGTATATGAATATGACCCTAATGGTGGTTATATTCATACAACCCACCATGATTTGACAGAACGCTATCACTGCGGATGGATAGAGCATAATAGCAGACGTTATTGGTAACAGTAATCATCTGACAATGCAAATATATTGTTTTTCTGACTTTATATTTTAAAGTATCTTTTAACACTCATAATTTATAGCTATCCTGCTGATTTATATTAATAATTTATTTTATTTTATAAATACTTAATTAAGATTTATTTTTTATAATTTAACTCAATTTGTATTACTATAATGGTTTAATAATGCCTAAACTGAAGGCATTTACTTATTTTGGAATAAGGTATGATTCTATTTCGTTTATACTCATTCACTGCTTTTCCGCTTAGTGTCACTGCCTATGCAGTGCTATTGAGCATCAGCAGTAGCTACGTTCATGCTGCCGAGATAACAACAGATCATAAGCGTACTGAGGCTGTAAATGCTGGTATCGAGGCAGAAAATACCAAACTACATCCACAAGCTACCAATGTTCAGTTGTCTACAAAATCTTTAGATAAGTTTGCTCAATGTGCTACCGTTCAGACAGATGCCGCAAGATTGGCATGCTATGATAAAGTCATACATACAGACACAGCAGCAGTCGTAGAGGTCAAAAAGCCACTAGACATTGCCAAGACATTACAAGTGAGTATTCAGACATTAAAACCACAAGTAGTTTTGGCTACAACAGATGAAACATTATCAGATGCTAACGACTCAATAGCAACCGTAGCATTACAAGATAATGCTAACTATGATACAACATTGACCAATACACAATTATTATCAAAAGAGGACATGCAAGTACTGACAAACGTAGGTGTCACAACAGATGAGATAGGGCGTTATACGCCACTTAGTTTGGCTTTTGATTTGGATAAAAACAGTGAGCTTGGCGTCTGGTCAGCCAGGCCTTATAATCCTGTGTATGTGTTGCCTGCTTATTATACTCTTAACCCCAATCGTCATCCAAGCACACCTACCCAAGAACAAGTGGATTACAATGATGATGAGCAGCGTAATCTAGAGCTCAAAGCACAAATATCATTAAAAAGTAAAGTAATGGAAGATTTATTTAATACCAATGCTGATTTATGGTTTGGGTATACACAGCAGATGCACTGGCAGGTCTATAACGAAAACAATTCACGTCCTTTTCGAGCGACAGACTATGAGCCAGAGATATTCTTAACCCAGCCAGTAAAAGCAGAACTACCATATAATGGACGTTTGCGTATGCTTGGTGTTGGTGCGATTCACCATTCTAATGGTCAGTCTGACCCTTTATCCCGCTCATGGAATCGTCTCTATCTGATGGGTGGCATGGAGTGGGGTAATATTTCTGTTATCCCACGTATTTGGGCTCATATTAAAGGCAGTGATAGTAATAAACCGAGCGATAACCCAGATATTACCGACTATTATGGACATGGTGATATCAAAGTGCTTTATGATTTTGGACAAGGACGGGCACTTAGTGGGACTGGACGCTATAATTTTGAACATAATAATGGTGCATTACAGCTTGATTATACCCATCCCTTATCTAAAGATGTGCAAGGGTTTGTACAGTTATTTCATGGGTATGGTGAGTCCATTATTGATTATAATCAATCCACAACTGCCATTGGACTGGGTATTAGTCTGAATGGTTGGAAAGGACTGTAAGCCATTAACATTGATAATAAACGACATTTTTTATTGCCACCCTATCAATTAGGACTTTGGTTCAATCAATATGTTAGGCAAACTTGTATTTTATGTCAAACACCGTATGGCTATGCCAACCTAGAAGTCGCCAGCAAGCAAAATTTTGTTCGTGTGTGGATAAAACAACGACAGATGTTAATTTGTATGCACTGTCATCAGGACATTCATTGGCGACCCCAACCATTTACTATTAATATCACCCCACACCTACAATTAGACATCATTTCAGCCGCTGCTTATAAAAATTGTATACGCAGAGCAATCATCGCTTTTAAGTATCGTGAAGATTTATCTTCATTACCACTATTGATACATGCCATTCGGCAACTTCCAAGACCTCATGGTTGTCACACCCAAAATAGTTGCATATTACCTATGCCAACCACAACTGCTCGTCTAAGATACCGGGGTTTTGATCCAGTATTCATACTCGCCAAATATTTAGCACAGCACTGGCAAATTCCATTGTGGCAAGGTGCAGTACGTATTCATGATACAGGTCGGCAGCAAGGATTGAGTAAAGAAGCACGTTTGCTAAATGTGCAAGGTGCATTTGCTTTAACTCAGTCTCCAAAAGTCAGACATATTATCTTATTTGATGATGTAGCAACAACAGGTGCAAGCTTAAAAGCATTGGCACAACCTTTTGAGGGGCTAAATCGGCAGGTTAAGCTATTAGCATATACATTGGCACATGGAAGCAGTTAATATAAGCTGTACTATAATTTTTTTGTAATTGATATAGAATATCTATTAAGATAATTACTAAATTATTGTTATTCGTGTTTACTAAAAATCTAGAGTATAATTATAGTAAGTTTAATGTTGTTTTTTATAAAAAATAGTTGAAAAAATTCAATATTGGAATATTTATTGCATAATTTATCCTATATATTCTTAAAAATAACAAAAAAATTAACAGTTTTATCTTAATCCAGTTAATTTAATTGATAGGATTTTAGCTCCCATGCCAAATCGACCTTTAACAGTCTTAAAGAAAAATAATGTGAAACAACAAGGATTCACATTAGTAGAGATGTTGGTAACCATTGCTGTGATGGCGATTATTGTTGCTATAGCTGCACCGAGTATGAGTAGACAGTTGGCAGATCAAAGAATACGAACTACAGCAGCAACATTGGATAATGCTTTAAGTACTGCAAAAGCTGAAAGTCTAATACGTAAACAAAAAGTCAAAGTAAGTATTACAGGAACTACGATACAAGTTGTACCACTAAAAGCGGATGGTAGTGATGACACAGCTAATAAAATTGCTGAATACAAAGTGAATAGTCAAATTTCACCAACTACAACAATAACTTTTAACCCATACCGCCAAGTTACAGCTACTTGTTATAATATTACTGATGATAATGGCTCAGCAAGACAAGTACAAGTAGATGCGACAGTAAATATTAGTATCAAATCTGCGGGGTCATGCTAATGAATAATAGATATCAACAAGGACTCGGCTTAGTTGAAGTTATGGTATCTTTGCTTTTGCTGGCTATTGCGGTATTAGGGTTTGCTGCATTGCAGATGCGGGCAGTGAGTGCTACCGATGAAGGTTTAGTTCGTTCAAGGGCAGCTTCTATCGTTGCTAGCTTATCAGAAGCGATGCGAGATAATATGGATCATTTAGATGAGATGAAAAGTGTCTTTGATAGCTCTTCTGCTTCTGTAGTTAACTGTCTGGATAATGATACTGTGTGTAATCCAGAAACGATGGCGAAATATGCGGCAAAAGAAGTGAAAAATAGAGCAACAGCAGAAGACTTTAAAGTTAATATGGTGATATGCCCAGGTACAGCAAGTGCACAAAAACTTTATTGTGCGGTAGTTGCATGGGGAGATACAGAAGCAGCTTTGGGTTCAAGCAGTAGTGCTTGCGCGGATAGCCATGGTATTTACAATAAAGGTTCTTCTTGTTTAATTATGGAGACATACTAATGCGGATATCTTACCAAACAGTAAAAGCGCACCATGCTTCAGAAGTCTCTAGATATATGCAGCAACAGCAAGGATTTACTTTAATTGAGTTAATGATATCTTTAATTTTAGGGTTATTAATAGCTGCTGCTGCCTTTCAGGTATTTTATATTAGTCAACGTACTTCTACTACACAAAGTAGTGCTTCTGAAGTTCAGGATAGTGCCGTATTTGGAATACAAGCTGTAGAGTATGATATTAGATTAGCTAATCTAAAAGCAGCCAGTCATGAGTTAAATAAGAAAACTGGAAATGGTGGTATTATTTTAACAGTAGATAATGCTCCAACAGCACTACAAGCAGCCAGTTATGCTAGCTCATATACCAAACAAGGTGTTGATGAAGGTTATTATTCTACTAATGCAGATCAATTAACTATCCAGTTCGTTGCTCCACAAAATATGTCAGATTGTGAAGGTGCAAATGTTACAGCAGGAGATCGAATAGTACAACGTTATTTTTTAAAAAGCACGGGAACAACGGAAAAGCCTAGTTATGCGTTAGCTTGCGATGCATATCACCCGAATGACCTTGCTTTTGGTACTGGTACATCTACACCAGATAGTGGTGAGGTGATTGTTCCAAATGTTGAGCAGTTTCGTGTGATGTTATTAACAGAAAATGGTTATAGAACTATTAATGGCTACAATGCATTGCCTGGGGATGGAGAGTTGATATACGGTGTTAAATTAGGCTTGGTATTGGCAGGTGATACACCGACAATACAGGCACAAAATAATACGCCTACATTATTTGGAGAAAATTTAGCTAAACGGAATGGTTTAACTAAAGTTAATACAGTTCGGCGTATATATGAGCCGACTATATTATTACGTAATGCCAGATATGAAAGCTTATAAATTTTGGGTAGTAAAGCAAGTTTTAGAAAAGAAATACCATCCACACCGTTAGGAGCACCATATGTATATACATAAAGATTTAGAAAAAATGGCAACTTATCGTAATCAGCAAGGTGCAACTTTAATTGTAGTATTATTAGTATTAATTCTAGTAATGCTTGTTGGTGTGGCAGTAGTACGTAATAGTAGTACAGATTTAAGATTAGCAACAGCCAGCCAAATAGATACAGTATTATTCATTTCGGCAGAACAGCCCAATGCAAAACTTGAACAAGGTGCTAGTAATCCTACATATGATTTATTTTCAGAAACAAAGGGTATGATTGGCTATTTCATGAATGATATTAATGAAGGAAATGCTAATCATAAGCTTATTACTTGTTTTCGTCCACAGCTTGCTAATCCATTTGACTATAACAAAATGGCAGTATTTGATAATAAAGATACTTTAAGCACTTCTACAGGACGAAGAGATAAGAATCAGAAGGCACCATTTTGTAATGTGTTAGAAGATGGTGATTATACTAGTGAGCGCGGTACTACTATGGCTCAAATGCAAGTTACACGTGGTGGATCGAGTGCAGCGGGTGGTGGTAGAAGGTTTGCAAATAAAGCAACAGGCACAGACCAAGGTAAGGGAGATACAAAAAACTATAGTATCAATGTTGAAGTTGTTTCCACCTTGCCTGTCTACAGTAATGCAAGTAATAGTAATATTAATGAATGCTTTGAACTTGACTCAGGGAAGGCTCCTGTCGCATGTTTAGAAGGTCTAGGAGTTCCAAGTAAAGATATATTTCAAAACTATATTGCAAAATTTCAAGATAACATTGAAGAAGCATCTGCATCTAGTGCGACTTCAAGTACAACAACAACGGGTGGTGCTAGCAGTACTAATTAACTAAAGTTCTTATGATTTAATTTTTGAATGGTTTAATAAATATCTGCTGATTGGAGTATAGTGATTTAATTAGCAGAGCCATATCTCCGTAATATAATATACAGTGTACAACACAATAGGACAGCTCTTATGAAACGTCAACAGAAAACCAAAGTAGAACCGGCAGCTACTCGCCAATATTCTGCCAACGTTGCAACGCCTAAGCGTCTTGTAAGTAGCTTACGACAGGTGTTGTGTCAAACCATAAACATACCACGACAATCATTTGCTCAAGCAATGTTTTATGGTACGTTGGGAATATTGCCATTATCTTTATTAAGTTTGGCAGCTCAGGCTTCTGAGTTGGATATTTATGAACAGTCTAGTCCCACCATTCAAGGTAAAGGTCCAATCATTACTATGATGCTTGATACTTCAGGTAGTATGGGTGGGCCTTTGACTTTTCAGTCTGGAGCTAGTTTATTACCACCACACCATACTGAAGATTCCCAAATCGCAGCAAATAAGCAAGGAACTAATATAGTTCCACCAGCAAGACCAGTTAATAAAATAAAAATGAATACATGGGATCAATTAGGTCTAAATAGTATTACAAGAGATTACCCTAGTTCTAATTGTGATTTACCTAATGCATTAGATGTAAATGGTGGTACTTTCACTGGACTTTCTGCAGCATCAGGTTATATTCAGTTATTTGATTTTACTGCTAAGATTGATGGTAAATCTGACATTAAATTTCAAATAGAGGGGTGTAAGGTAGGAAGCAATTACTATTATACTCGGTTAGGTCGATTGCAACTTGCGATGATTAGTTTATTAGCTGATAAAATAGAGTCTACCGATAACATTGAAGTGAAAGTGCTTGAGGCTATTAAGAATGGTGGGTTCCAAGTTGCAATGGGGCATTATCCATCATATAACAGTAATGGTAGTATAGGCAATATATTAGTACCAGCTGGTCCTGTAAATGATACAGTTGCTGGTAAAAATCATCGAAGCTTATTAATTACAGAAATAGCAAAACTTCGTACATCTGGACTTACACCCATAGCTCATTCATATGCAGAAGCTGGAGCTTACATGTTGGGTACTAAGACAACTGATATTATTAAAGAAGAGCGTTACCAAATTTTAGGAATTCGACGCTATCCAGCAGATAGACCTTATTTAAAGTGTGTAAATAATGTGAATGATATTAGTAGCATTACTAATACAAATACTGGTAAAACATATAAAATATATGGTTGTCAAGGTTGGGAGGCTGTTAATAATGAAGCTGACTTGAGTAGTATCCCAGGTGCCATTAAGCTGACAGATGTTAATTATGATACTAAATGGTCTGGAGCTTCCCAAGGGACATATGCTACTGAAAATACAAAGGATATTTGGGTACGTAGAGGTGATGAATGGCCTGAGAGTCCATATAGTGGATTTGCCTATTCATCAGCTGATACTAAAGATTCAGCCTTTGATAATACAAGATATAAATCTCCTATCCCATCAGGTCCTCAGTGTGGTGCAAATGGTATTTATTACTTGACAGATGGTATTCCAGATAATGCATATAGTAAAAAGGGAGTGCCAGAGCCTACCTTTGGTAAATCTCCTATATCCTTAATGAATACAAGTCTAATGAATGATTCAAGTATCAAAGTTAGCAATTCGTGTGGAGGAGGCTTTACAGATAATATAATAACTAAAGGTGGTAGTACAACAAAGTCAATAGAATTTAATGGCTGGACTTGTATAGGAGCTTACGCTAAAGCATTAAATAACTCTACTTTATCAAAAGGTAAAATCTTAACAGCACTAGTAGGGTTTGGTACAGACTTTAAGGGAGCGAATAGTACCAATTGTGCCATTAAAAAGGATGAAAATGGTAATCCAATAGAACTTTCTGGTAAATGTAAAGCGTTTCATTGGGGGAATGAAGGTAGTGGTTATGGAGAAGGAGGTTTTACTGCTGTTGAAACGTCTGAACAAATTGCAGATAGCTTTGTTGCTTTTGCTAATAAACTAAAAGGTCAATATAATCCTCAAGCAGGAGAGGGGCCTAGTATTGCCATTGATCCGACCAATAGTACAGATAACCGAAGCTTTGCTTATTTACCAATGATGCTACCTCGTCCAGGTAGTTCTAACTTACTTTGGTCAGGAAACCTAAAAAAATATAATATTAAAAATGGTACTCTCTTTGATGCTAAGGATAAACCACTTTATAGTGGATTGAATGGCCAAGTAAATACTAATAGTTTTGGTTTATGGAATAAGACAGCCACAGCAGATGGGGGTAATATTAGATCTGGTGGTATGTATGCGAAACTTGTTGGTCCAGATGCAACTAATTTATCTTCTTTACGTACAGTTTATGTAGAGAAGTCAACAAACGGAAATATAGCCAAAATTGCAGTGAATGTTACCTCTCCAACAGGTATTCAGGATTTAGGTTATAATCTGCAGCGTCAACACTATCTATTGAATTTTTTAGGCTATGATAAAGTACCTGTATTTTCTCCAGATAGAACTGTTGCCATTAGCGGAAATAATGTATCTGCCCCGATCGCTGCGTCAGATTATGCAAGTGGTGGTGGTTATGATGGTGTTGTTAAGCCAATGGATAATATTACTGACTATGCACCAAGCAGTTCTGTAAAAATACTTGGTGGTACAAATAATAGCAAACCTCAAGAAATATTGTATCAGTATACTTCTACGCCTTCTTCTACAGCAGGGGCAGCACCTATAGTTACAGACAGTTATAAAATATTATACGGCTCTATGGATGGGGCATTGCATTTAGTGGATGCAAGCACAGGCCAAGAAAACTGGGCATTTATTCCTAATGTTGTTATGAAAGATGACCATCAGATAGCTGCACTTAAAGAAGGTAGTGTACATTCAGCAAGTGGTGAGCCAAATAATGTTGGTAATGTTGCTTTTGGTGTGGATGCACCATGGTACATAACTACTGCATATACTCGAAGCTATGATAACACTAGTGGAAAAACTACAGTTACTCCCTCTGCTATCAAAGCATATGGTGGACTAGGACGTGGTGGTGAAGGACTGTATGGGCTTAATATTACTAATACTTCTAGTCCGTCTATTCTATTCCATATTGACTCGCATACATCAGGTTTTTCAGATTTAGGTAGAACTTGGTCAAAACCTGTCGCTGCAAAAGTGCAAGTAAAAGAAAGTGATGGCAAAATGAAGCCAAAAGAGGTGTTATTTGTCTCTGGTGGTTATGATAAGTGTTATGACATTCCTTCATTTATGTTAGATAGCACTGATGCGGCCTTAATTAAGGAAATTAAAGATAAAGGATTAGGAGCTCAGTGCTTAGATAGTACGCAAGGCAAAACGAAAGCAAAAGCGAAAGGTAGCGCTGTATATATGTTAGATCCTGACAATGGAGATTTACTATGGACAGCCACTAACACCAATATGAAGCATAGTGTCGTTGGTGAAGTTAGTGTCGTTTATGCTGATGATGATGATTATGCAGATATTATCTATTTTGCAGACTTAGGTGGACAGGTATTCCGTATTGATCTTGATGGAACAAAAGGCTATAACGAAAAAACGAGTGGTGGTAGTGAAAGCCTGTGGGCAAAACGAGTCGTCAGAATTTTAGATACTTCTGAAGCAGGAAAACCTGCTCTACGCTTCTTCCAACGCCCAGTACCTAGTTCTTATAATGTAGATGCAAACAATAATTCGGTAGGACGTGGTGGTCAGTTATTTGAAGTTGTTACTGTGGTATCAGGAGATAGAAACAATCCATTGTCTAAATTGTCTGATCGTCAAGCGACAGAAACACCAAATAAAGTAATTGCTATTTGGGATGTTGATGTTACAAAAGATAATATCTTAACAATAGCAGATACAGATTTGACTTTAAGAAATAGTAATAAAGAAGGTGTTACCTTATCGCAGTTAGAGAAAATGGACTGGTCAGACTCAAAAACGGGATTAACTAATGATCAAAAAAATAATATCCGAACAGGTAGTAAATATGGTTGGTATGATGATTTAACTTACTTTAGTGGAGCAAGTTCAGCAGGGACATCTATTATTAAATCTGTCACATCACCTACAGATAATAAAGATGCTATTGGCGATAATATTAACTATCTTAAAGTCATTAGCCAACCAACATTAAGAGCAGGTAGATTATATGTTCCTGTTTATAATCGTATGGCATATATTCCTTCATCAAATGCATGTTCACCAGTACCAACAGGAGTAACAGAAGCTCATGAGTATTGCTTACCATTTGGTGTTTGTAGTAGTACTACAAAAAATGCGGCTGGAGAGAGTGTAGTACAGTATAAACGTGGTCAAACATATATTTTGGGTAGTGGTATTAGTGCAATAAACATAGCATCTGGTGAGGGTACAAATAGAGCACATCTTATTACTCCAGAGCAAGTTCAATCCTCTACTGGTGGTGCTACAGGTGTTCTAGCAGCTGTGAAAGATGCTTTTTATAGTTTGTATAATCTAATACCAAATGAATGGTTTGAGCGTAGACCAATAGAAGAAAGCAGCTCTAGTAGTAGTTCTTCAGGTTCAGGCACCTCAGGTGGTAGTAGTAGTGGAGGATCATAGACATGAACCTTAATCTGAATTCCACCATATATAAATACTATAAACATAGGCAATTACATGCTAAATACCATAAACAATTTGGGTTTACTTTAATTGAGTTGATGGTAGTGATAGTTATCATTGCTATCCTTGCTGCTATTGCTATACCAAGCTATCGTCGCTATGTGATAAAAAATACAGAGGATGAAACCAAGGCGCAGATGCAGCAGTTAGAAATACAGCTAGAGCGTTGGCGGTCTTCTGCGCTCAGCTATAAAGGTTTCTATCCTCAAAATGGCGTAGATACAAATGGTGAACCAAAGTTTGGTTATAGCGATGCAGCTAAAAAGACTGTGTATGTGCCATTGGGCAGTGATGCTAATAATCATCGCTATAAGATAATCCTAGTTGATAGTAGTGGTAAAAGTTTGACAGACACGACAGCAGTAGGGCGATCTTGGAAAATGTTGGCTGAACCTAGAGCTGATGGTCCAGCGAGTAGTGGATATAAAATAAGAATGGATAGTACAGGAGTACGTTGTCAAAGTAAGGCGAGTGGAATTGATATTTCTAGCTGTGGAACAACTGCTGTGGAGTCATGGTAATGAAAAAACTTATTTCACAAAAAGGTTTTACTTTAATTGAAGTTATGGTTGTCGTTGCAATTATTGCCATACTAGCTGCTATTGCCTATCCTAGTTATCAACATTATGTCATCAAAACAAAGCGTGGTGATATGATGAGTGAAATGCAAAATATTGCCAGTCAAATAGAGAGTGGAAAGCTAGCACAAGGACAATATAGCGCTGTTAGTGTGAGTGGATTAACTGGTGACTATCCCAAACAAGGAACAGCTTTATATACTGTCACAATAACGCCCTCTCCTTTGACTGCAAAATGGACAATCACTGCTACTACTAAATCAGGACAAATGCAAGGTGATGGTAACTTAACCTTAAATTATGCTGGCACAAAATGTCGAATTATTGATTCTAGTCACAAGAAATGTGGTACAGGTAATGAATGGCGTGATTAAAGTTTTTTTCTATTAATATTATTCACAATAAAAAACCAATCATTTGATTGGTTTTTTATTGTCAGCCATTTAGTGCCAAAAATTGTCAGTAACGTATTATATCTACATTGAAGACAAAAATGGGTAACAATAAGTGACAATGATATAATGTTGACAAATAATGTCAGCAAAAATTGTCAACAAAATAAAATAGAGATTGGACTATTGGGATAATAAAGCAATGGATTTTGACTGAGTTTCCATTAATTACTCATAAAATACCGCTTATCTGTCATTTATCAATAAATAGTACTTTTATAGCCTATTGCCACAATAAATCGGAAATTATATAAAAAGTTGGCACAGCATCTGCATCAATACTATTGAAGCCAAACAAAAGGCTTACTCAAAACATAACATATAAAGCCATAATATAATGGCTTTAACAAAAAAGGAGTTCATTATGAACACTCAAGCGCAAAAAGGTTTTACCCTAATCGAATTAATGATTGTTATCGCTATTATCGGTATCTTAGCTGCAATCGCTATTCCAGCTTACCAAGATTATATTACTCGTTCACAAGTTTCTGAAGCTGTAACTTTAGGTGGTGGACTGAAGTCTCCATTAGCTGACTATGGTTCTGATAAGAATGGATGGCCTACTAAATTAGTTTCTCCTACTGCAACACCAACTGCAACACAGTTGAATGCAACTATTACAGGTAAATATTCTACAGTAACTGACACTATAAGTGGAGCATATCCTGCTGGTACAGTCACTGTTAATATGACTTCTGGTCGCGCAAGTGGTTCTACATTAACATTTGCTACAGCAGATGGTGGTGCAACTTGGAGCTGTACTGGCGGTACTGTTGATATGAAATATCGTCCAAATGCATGTCGCTAATGATTGCGATTTTATGTTAACAATATGATTTTTTAAAATAAGACCCTAGAAATAGGGTCTTATTTTTTATCTAGCCTATATATAATATTTAGTGTAATCTATGGAGACGTTTAGATATATACTTTAATGGGATGCTTAGGTGTGTAATATAGGAGTGAATAAATTGAAACAATTTATATTAGATAAAAATAAATATTTTTTTACATGTACATTTTTAGTTTTTTTCTTTGCTTTTATTTTATATTTACCATTATTAAAAGCTGAGTATTTATGGGATGATACTCTAATTTTTGTTACCAATGGAAACCTGGTGGGTGATAAGTTAACTTGGGAGATATTAAGCGAACCAATATTGCCTGGTACCACTTATTTACGTCCTTTAGTGACTTTATCTTGGTTTGTTGAGTTTCATATATTTGGTCAAAATACGGTTATCTCTCACTCTATAAATTTAATTATATTCTTTTTAAATAGTTTATTAGTTGGAATAATCGCAACAAAACTTGCTAAGCTAAATGCTTATCATAGAGCAAATTGGATAGGATTATTTGCAAGCGCATTATATTTATTTCATCCAGCCACATTAGAGACTACGGCATGGGTATCAGGTCGGTTTGACCAAATGGTAACTTTATTTTGCCTACTTGCAATAAGTTTATTTCTTAGCAAAAAAAGTACTTTTAAAGTTTTTTTGATTGGCGTTTGTTATTTGCTCGCACTGTTTTCGAAAGAGTTAGGTATTATTCTACCAGTATTACTATTGCTATTTTCTATTATAAAGCCACTTAACCCTGAATCATCTTTTGTTAAAAGTATCAAAGCTAGTATTGTAAGTAATAAGTTGTTATGGTTGTTATTAGTAGTTATTACCGGATTTTACTTTATTATTAGAATATACTCTATGGATTCACTATATCATAGTAAGTTTACCTCCTATTATGTTAATGAAATTATTATTAATCAACTAAAACCATTTCAAACACTTAAATATTATATACTTGAGACAGTCTATCCTTTCCGAATTTTAAACCCAATTCATCCAATTAATAGTTTAGATTTAACATCATTAGTATCAAAAGTATCATCTATCATTATTTTTTTTATAGTTGCTTTTTTAAGTGTTGTAGGATTATTAAAAAGAAATGTAGTTGGTATTTTGTTTGTTTGCTCTTTATTATCAATTAGTTTGGTTCTTCATTTCATACCATTATCAATCATGGATAACTTATTTCATGAAAGATTTATGACATTACAGTTAGCATTTAGCTGTATGATGTTCTCATTAATCCCGTACTCTAAAATATTTAATAAATTAAATCTAAAACAAAACTTAAAAAAATATCTGTCTATAATAGCGATTTGTTCTTGGTTTTTCTATTGTATCGTAACCCTATATTCAGTTATTCCATTTTGGATGAATGAGTTAAGCTTGTGGTATTGGACATATCAGTCTTATCCAGATAATGAAGTAATGAGATATAATTATTTGTTATCAGCATCTCAATATGATAGAGATGATATATTGACTGAAGAGTTTGAAAAAATTAAAAAATCTGATGAAGGCTTCTCACCTGGAACACAAATACTATATGCTAATTATTTATTAAAAGATAAAGATCCAGAGAGCTTAAACTACCTTGAAGGCTTAATTCAAGTTTTACCAAAATTTCATAATATGGCAGATGGAAAATTAAAAATGAATAGTTTTCAATTATCTGCTAGAATGATTTCTGGTATATATTCTGACTATAGTGGTGCGATGTTAATATTTAAGGATAATCCTCAAGAGGCTTTAAAGCAAAACCAAATTGCAGAGTTCTACTTACGAGAAGGAGAAAAATACCCACTATTACAATATAGAGTGGCTACTTTATTGATACTTAATAGGCAGGAAGAAGCTAAAGAAATTTCAGATGAATTGAAATTACAAAATTTCCCTAAAGGTGATAAGTATAAACAACAATCAATAAATGTAGTTAATTTATATTGTTCTAAAGATAATTTTGAAATTGAAGTATGTAAGAATAATAAATATTTAGATTATTTTAAATAATATAATAATATTTAGATTTAAGTATGAACTTTTATGTATTGGTGTATATATGAAAACCATATTCAGCTTGATCCGTTTGCTAAGACCTCATCAATATATCAAAAATACATTTGTTTTTATAGGTGTTATATTTTCTCATTTATGGAGTTATGATTTTATTATAGACTCCATTTTCTTGTTTTTAAGTTTTTGTTGTATGGCAAGTACAGTTTATATTCTTAATGATATTGGTGATATTGAGTCTGATAGGAAGCATAAAACAAAAAAAAATAGACCACTTGCAAGTGGTGCCATATCTAAGAAAACAGCTTATGTAGTAGCTATTATATTAGTTGTATTATCTATACTCTTATCAAGTATCGTCAGTATTTTATCTTTAGTGTTAGTTATAAGTTATCTTATCATTAATATTTTTTATACTTTATATCTAAAGAGAGTAGTAATTATTGATGTATTTATCATATCTTTTGGTTTTATGCTTAGAATCCTAGCTGGCACTGTAGGTTTGGGAATTGAACCTTCTGAATGGTTATTACTATGTGGTTTAATGTTAACTTTATTTCTTGGATTTTGTAAGAGATGGTCAGAGCTTAATACCATGTCACCTATGATTATTCAAGATGGTTCCTCTATAACTAGAGCTGTACTGAAAGATTATAAGCTTGAAACTTTAGATCAATTTATTAGTATTACTGCTGCTGCTGTTATCATTAGTTATGGACTTTATACAGTATCTGATAAGACAATAGAGATACATAATACTGGATATCTGATATATACTTTGCCTTTTGTAATTTATGGTATTTTTAGATATATTTATTTATTACATAAAGAAAATTCTGGCAATGATACAGCAAAAGATATTTTAAAAGATTGGCACTTGTTAATAAACTCTTTTTTATGGTTGGTTTTAACTTTTTGGATTTTATATCATGGTTAATAATATCAAACCTAACTATAGAAAATATATAAGTTTTTTAATTTATTCAATAGTTATTGCGTTTATTGGATATATGTTATTAGCATTTTGGAGTGGTTGGCATGATTTTATAAAAGTTATAGAAGATATTGGTTTTGTAGGTCTTATCGTAGCACTTTTATTATCTTTATTTAACTATATTTTACGTTTTATCAGATGGCAAATTTGTCTTGGAGTGCAAGGATATAAAGTTCCTTTAATAAATAGTCTGGGTATATATTTAAGTGGTTTTGCATTAACCACTACACCTGGAAAATCTGGAGAAGCTATTAGAAGTTATTTTTTAAAAAAGCAGTATGATGTTTCATATACTAATTCCTTAGCTCTTTTGATTAATGAAAGGTTTTATGATTTTTTAGCAATTTTTTTATTAGCTATAGTTGGTATTAACTTATTTGTAACATATAAATATTTTATTATTTTTTCTTTTTTCTTTATTGTTATTTTTGCATTATTTATTTTAAAAAAAGGAGTGTTAGAGTTTTTTTTAGAATTTGTATGTACTTATGATAATAAGGTGGCTTTTTTTCTACGGAGGGTTTTAGAAATAGGTATTAGTGTTAGACGTATTAATACAGTGGGGGTTTTTTCACTTAATTTAGTATTAAGTGTTTTAGCTTGGGGATCTGAAGCATATGCATTGTATTTCGTTTTAGATTTGTTGTCTTTATCTGTTAAAATAGATTATGCAATATTCACTTATGCTATCTCTATGTTAATTGGCGCATTAAGTTTTTTACCTGGAGGATTAGGTAGTACAGAAGCAACAATGGTCACTATTTTAACATTAAATAATATAAATCAACCAATAGCCATCGCGGTGACTTTGTTTATTAGAGTTGTAACGTTATGGTTTGCTGTTTTGATTGGTATTCTTTCTTTGTTGATTGTTTTCTTTAAACTATCTATAAATAAAAATGAATCAAATATATTCTTGGAATAGGATTCCAAATTTAAACATTGAAAGTAGTATTAAAGTTAATGATATTACTTCAGAAGTTTTTAAAAAAAATATTGCCCCTTATACCATTTATGGAAATGGTAGAAGTTATGGTGATGTATGTCTGAATAATGTTGGTACTATTATCCAAGCAAGAGGTCTAAATAAGTTTATAGATTTTAATGATAAGGAAGGGATTTTTACAGCAGAAGCTGGAGTTACATTAGAAGAAATTCTAAGTGTTATTGTTCCCAAAGGATGGTTTTTAACAGTAACACCTGGTACTAAATTTGTTACTCTAGGTGGAGCAGTAGCGAATGATGTGCATGGTAAAAATCACCATAAAGTTGGAAGTTTTGGGCATCATGTTATTGCTTTTGAATTACTAAAATCCGATGGCACAAGAATAATTTGTACTCCACATGATAATAGTGAATATTTCAACGCTACAATAGGTGGATTAGGTTTAACAGGATTAATTACATGGGTATCTATTAAGTTAACTCGTATTAATAATCCATTAATATGGACTAGTAGTTATCGATTTCAAAATTTAGATGAGTTTTGGTACTTAAATAAAGCTATGGAGGATATTTGGGAGTATTCAGTTGCTTGGATTGATTTTTCTGCAAATAAGAGATCTTTAGGTAGGGGTATCTTATATGTAGGTCAACATGCAGCTACTCAAAGCTTCCCGTATAAAAATATCAAAAATTCTAGAAAAATTAGCTTTCCTGTTACTCCCCCTTTCTCTCTTATAAACCAGTTATCTCTTTTTGCTTTTAATAAGCTTTACTATAATAAACCTACAGCTACCTTTGGTAAGCTTGTATATTATGATCAATTTTTTTATCCTTTAGATAATATTTTAAATTGGAATCGTATTTACGGAAAAAAGGGTTTTTTCCAATACCAATGTGTAATACCTATGCATTCTGCTCAATATGCTATATATGAAATAATGAAAAAAATAAGAAATAGTAATCAAGGGTCTTTTTTATCAGTACTAAAAGTTTTCGGTGAAAAAGAGTCAATAGGCTTATTGTCATTTCCTAAACATGGAGCAACATTAGCATTAGATTTTCCAAACTTAGGAGAAAAAACATTAAAGCTATTTCAGGAATTGGATAGTATTGTATTAGAAGCTTCTGGCAGAGTTTATCCTGCTAAGGATTGTAGAATGTCAGTAGAGACCTTTAGAGCAGGGTATCCATTGTGGAGAAGTTTTGAAAAATTTGTAGATCCACAATTTTCTTCTTATTTTTGGAGGCGAGTTAATGGTAATTTATAAGAGAGCATTAGTGTTTGGTGCAACTTCAGGAATTGCTCAGGAAATTATTAAAATACTAATTACAGAAGGTTGCTCTGTATATTGCGTAAGTAGAAATATTAATAAACATGAAGCTCTTATTAAAGATTTGAACGTAAGAAAGGATATTAGTCAGAATATAGGGGGGGAAGTTATTGATTTAAATAGAATAGAAGAACATGAAAATATTATATATAGAGCTTTAGATTTTTTAGGAGAGATAGATGTAGTATTTATGGCTCAAGGAGTCTTACCTGAACATGATAAAGTTATTAAAGAACCAGCATATGTTATAGATTGTATAAACACAAATGCTACTAATGTGATTCATTTAATCACCATAGTAACAAATGTTTTATTAGAACAAGAAAGAGGAAGTATAGTTGTATTGAGTTCTGTAGCAGGTGATAGGGGACGACAAAGTAATTATGTGTATGGATGTTCGAAAGGAATGTTAAGTATATTTTTACAAGGATTAAGAAATAGACTTGTCAATCAAAATATTCATGTTATGACAGTGAAGCCAGGGTTTGTTGATACAGAGATGACAAAAGATATACAGAATAAAGGTATCTTATGGGCCCAACCAGATAGTGTGGCAAGAAGTATTATCAAAGCCTTAAAAAAGAAAAAAGATATCGTATATATACCTTGGTTTTGGCAATGGATTATGTTAATAATCAAAGTTATACCAGAAAAAATATTTAAGAGATTAAGTTTATGAGTGATAAATATGCTTTTTTTGATTTCGATGGTACATTAACTAAAAAAGATAGTTTATTATTTTTTTTAAGATATTTAATTAATAATGATATATTGTTTTTAATTAAGATATTTTTATTATCTCCAATATTAATAGGATATTTTCTTAAGATTATTCCAAACTATACTGCAAAAGAGAAATTAATAAGTTCTTTCGTTAAGGATAAGAAAATCAATTGGTTATATGATAAAAGTATTTTTTTTTCAGAAAAATTGGTTGTGAAAATTTTAAGAAAAGAAGGTATTGAAAAATTAAGGTACCATCAAAAAAAAGGGTATATTTGTGTTTTAGTTAGTGCTTCTTTAGAGGTTTATTTACAACCATGGGCTGAGAAACAAGGCTTTGATTATGTGATTGGAACTAAATTGCAAACAAAAGATGGTTTGTTAACTGGAAATTTTGTGGGTAATAATTGTTTTGGGGATGAAAAAGTTTATCGTATTGAGAATAGATTTGGAAGAGATTGTTGGATTGATAGTTTTGTGTATACAGACTCTTTAGCAGACCTTCCGATCCTGAAGAAATCTAGTTATCCTTTTATATTACATAAAGGATTTTTTATAAAATTTAATGATACACATACTAAAGTTTCTGATAGATGAGGTTTTTTTATTATTTGAGTCTAATATGTTAAGAATAGAAGCTAAGTGTGGTATAGTTAATTAAGGGAAACTGTGTATGTAGGGAATCTAAACTAATTACTAACAAGGCTCTCAAAAACAAGTAACTAAAAACTATATTAGAAGATATGGTGATATTTGTAGATAATGGACAAAACTTGGATGTAGTTAGTTTACGTCCTTGATAAGGTTTAATAGTAAGTTGGAAGTTAAAGTTATGAAGATATTGCAAAAAGGTTTTACATTAATAGAATTGATGATGGTAATTTTTATTATTGGTATTTTAGCCGCCATTGCAATACCTGCTTATATGGATTATATCACAAGAGCACATGTATCAGAAGCAATAAATCTTGGCGCAGGTATGAAAGCAATCTTGGGTGAATATGGATGGAATCATGCAGCATGGCCAACAGCCTTAGTAGATAATAGTACACCTGCTGGTATAGGAGAGATTAATGTCACTTTAGTCGGCAAATATTCTACTATGAGCCCCGTAGTTGTAGGTACCTATCCTCAAGCAAGTTTAACTATGACCATGACAACAGGTAGGGCGTCAGGACAAACTATTGTGTTTAATACAAATGATGGTGCTGCAACTTGGAGTTGTAATAGTGGTACGATAGATGATCGGTATCTTCCTAAAGCCTGCTATTAATTAAAAACTGTCTAACCCACCATAACTGAGTATTAGCATGGTGGAGTCAGAATAAGTTTGTTTTTTTTAAGAGTAACTAAAAATAAATTAACAAATAACTATCATACCTGATGAAAGCAAAGTTTAGTAATAAAAGACATGCATTATGTCAATATACTCATAAAATGTTCATACTCTAAATTATAAAAAATCTCTACTTCTCCAAATACTGCAATTTACCTTCAACGCCGTCCCATTCTTTGTGGTCAGGTAGGGGTTCTCTCATTTCGGTAATGTTATCCCACTGTTCAGCAAGCTCAGCGTTGAGCTCGATAAACACCTCTTGGCCAGCAGGCACTTCGTCTTCAGAGAAAATTGCATTGGCGGGACATTCTGGCTCACATAAAGCACAGTCGATACACTCATCAGGATGGATGACCAAAAAGTTAGGTCCTTCATAAAAACAGTCTACAGGGCAGACTTCCACACAGTCGGTGTATTTGCAGCGGATGCAATTATCAGTAACAACAAAGGCCATAGCGACGGCTACCTTCTATATTAGTGTTAAAATCTAGGGATTGGGGGACTGTTGAACAGCCCATAGTGTTTGTCAATCAATAGTACTGGTTAATCAAAGGCGTATTTTACTCTCTTCTATCCTATTTCACAAATCATCACAGTCACCATTTTTTAGAGCATATATGAGCTGTAAAGCTTGCATTGGGGTGAGTTCATCAGGGTTGATATTCTTTAATCGCTCAATCAGTGTTAGGGCTTGCTGCATATGCGCTGGCGGTGTTTGATTAATGGGTGTATTTACAAATAAATCAAGGTTTTGGTCGTCTATATTGGTGTTGTGATTATGGCTATGGTCGTCTTGTCGATAAGCTTTGTCACAATTGGCATAGCTGTCATTATCATTATGGCTATTGCTTGATAAGTTTGGTGCTGTTGCCCTTGGTTGTAATTTTAAATCAGTGATAGGTTCTGCGACTTGACGACTGTTTTGCTGTAAATAGGCAGTAGAGGGGGGTATGTTTTGATTTTGATGCAAATATGCTTGTGCTTGTATGAGTACTTGTTCAGGAATCCCCGCCATTTTGGCAACATGTAGCCCAAAGCTGGAGTTGGCAGCACCTGATTGGATTTTGTGCAGTAACAATAACTGTCCGTCAATTTCGCTGGCAGCAACATGAACATTGCGGATTTTGCCTTGCAGACGTTTTTGTTTGGCAAGTTCGGTTAGTTCAAAATAATGGGTTGCAAATAAGGTTAGGCTACCCATATCGCTGAGACGTTCGACACAAGCATGAGCAATGGCAAGTCCATCGCTGGTTGATGTACCACGTCCTACTTCATCCATCAATACCAATGATTTGTCACTAGCAAGGTTTAAGATTTGTGCTGTTTCGATCATCTCTACCATAAAGGTAGATTTGCCACCTGCTAAGTCATCGGCTGAACCAATACGGGTAAAGATACGATCAATGTCACTGATGGTAGCAGAGGCGGCAGGCACAAAACTGCCACAGCAAGCAAGCAGCACAATCAACGCGGTTTGGCGCATAAAGGTGGATTTGCCACCCATATTTGGTCCTGTAATTAATAGCAAACGCTGAGGATGACTGTCTATACCAAGATGGCAATCGTTGGCAATAAATGGACTTAATGAACGACTGTTTGTTGTTAAGTTTTTATTGGGTGTATGAAGGCGTGACTCAACGACCAAATGGCGACCTGCTTCGATGGCAATCCCTGAGCTGTTAGGGTCAAGCTGAGGACGTGTCCAGTGGTTGTTTTTGGCAAGTATTGCCCAGTTAATCATTACATCTAGCTGAGCGATGGCATGAGCCAATCTTTGCATACTATTGAGTGAGTCGCTAAGTGTGTGTAGTAGTGTTTGATACAGTGCTTTTTCTCGTACTAATGCTTCAGTTTGTGCACTCAGATACTCTGTCTCTAATATTTTTAAGGACTCAGTGATAAAGCGTTCGCTATTTTTTAACGTTTGTCGACGGATAAAATGTGACGGTGCTTGTTTGGCTTGTCCTTTGGGTAGTTCAAAATAAAAGCCACTGACTTTATTAAAGCCAACTTTTAATGAGGTTAAATTGGTTGCTTCACGCTGTGCTTGTAACATCTCATCAAGCGAGTCTTGTATGTTATCGTGTAGATGGGTTAGACGATCAAACGTTTCATCATAACCTTGAGCAATCATACCGCCATCGCGAATATGGGCAGGCGGATTTTCAATAATGGCGCGGTCGATGAGTTTAGCAACGTCACTGATATCAGTATGTATAGGTGGCAGTTGCTGCATAAGTAGGGGAATTAGCCCTTGGCTAGCGGTATCTAGCGGCAGGTCATTGATGGCACTGCCAAACAGATGTGCTGCTTGAATACTATCTAGTAGTCGTCGTAAGTCTTTTGGTTTGGCGCTACCAAGCGCAATACGACTACTGATTCGCTCAATATCAGCGATGCCAGAAAGAATATGAGTTAGATCATCAAGTTGCTTTTTACTGAGTGTTTGTAGGTTTTCGATGCCATCAAGACGTTGTTGTAATGTGCTTAGGGAAGAAGCGGTTTGGTGAGTGGTGTTAGTAGATAGTCGCAATGGGCGTTTGAGCTGATTAATAAGCAAGCGTTTACCCATAGGAGTTTGGCAATGATTAACCACAGATACTAGGCTAGTACCTGTCGCACTCACACTATCAAATAGTTCTAGATTTTTTTGGCTGATATGATCAATGATTAAATAATCTTGTGCATTCTCGACAATTAATTCATTGACCTGTGGTACTTGGCGTTGCTGGGTTTGCTGTGCATAATGAATCAGAGCGGCACAGCTACTTTGTACTAAGGGTAAGTTAGCAATACCAAAACCTTCCAAAGTTTGGACATTAAATTGCGAGCATAGGGTGTCATTGGCGTGTTGACGATGAAAGTCCCCTGCGGCCACACGGATCAGTGGGCAGTCTAGTTCAGACTCTAACCACTGTTGCCAATCATCGGTCAGAGTTTCGGAGATAATAACCTCACTGGGTGCAAAGCGTACCAGTACGGTGAGCAGTTGAGATTTTAGGCTATCCGTATCTTTGGTATTGAGTGCTTGGGTGCGAATTTGCCCTGCATTTAAGTCCAATTGACTGATGGCAGCATGGCTGGCACTGGTTGTTGTTTTATTTTTTGAGCTGGTTTGAATATCAATAGCCACCACACTGGGGGTATGATTGGGTGCAATTAGGGCATCATCGGTTAGTGTGCCAGCAGTTAGCGTTTTGACCACCTCACGACGCATGATGCCTTTTTTATTAGAGGATATAGGGCTTGTTTTATCAGCTTTAGAATGATTGGTTTTTTGTGTACTAGCTAACAGGTCAATATCATCATCTTCTTCTATTTGTTCACAGATGACCACGGTTTCACCAGCCGCAATTAAGCGTGCCATATAGCTGTCGGCTGCATGAAAAGGAACACCTGCCATAGCGATGGTATTACCAGATTTGTCTGTACCACGCCGAGTTAAAGTAATGTCTAGAATATCTGCTGCTCGTTGGGCATCAGTAAAAAACAACTCATAAAAGTCGCCCATTCGATATAGCAGTAACGCATTGGGGTATTGTGCTTTTAAGCTAAGATACTGTACCATCATTGGGGTGTGGTCAGCTAAGTTATAAGTATCTTGACCGATGCGAATTAGGTCAGGGTTATGTTGATTGCTGATATTCATAGATAGGTCGATTGTTGAATGAAAAGTTTGAAGACAAAGGGGGTATTCTATCATGAGCCATTGTTACAAAAAGCTTTTTTTCTAACAGTCAGGGGTACAGATTATTTATTATTATCAATAATTAAATTGCATGATTTATAATCGAAATTTGCCTTATTTTTACCCTTGTATCTATCTAAAACATAACCATATATAATAAGAACAATTTTTTTTGGGGGTAGACAAGATATTAAGGTACTAAAAAAGCCATCTTGAATCTTTGTCACCAATAAATTCCACAGGTTTATAAAATTATGTTATCAAAAATAGTCGGCAGTGTGATTGGGACAAAAAATGATCGTGAGCTAAAACGCATGCGGCAAATTGTCAAAAAAATCAATGCCCAAGAAAGTAATATCCAGCCTTTATCAGATGAGCAGCTACGCGAAAAAACAGTAGAATTTAAGCAGCGTTATGATAAAGGTGAAAGTCTTGATGCGCTGCTGCCAGAAGCTTTTGCAGTATGTCGTGAAGCGTCAAAACGCACTTTGGGTATGCGCCATTTTGATGTGCAGCTTATCGGGGGTATTACCTTACATGAGGGTAGTATCGCTGAAATGCGTACAGGTGAGGGTAAAACGTTGATGGCAACATTGGCAATTTATCTCAATGCGCTTAGTGGTAAAGGGGTTCATGTGGTGACGGTCAATGACTATTTGGCTGCCCGTGATGCAGATTTGAACCGTCCTTTATTTAACTTTTTGGGCTTGACAGTGGGGGTGATTTACTCACAACAGCCACCACAAGAAAAAATTGATGCCTATCAAGCCGATATTACTTATGGTACCAATAATGAATATGGCTTTGATTATTTGCGTGACAACATGGTGTTTAGCCTAAATGAAAAAAAGCAACGTCCACTAAATTATTGCATCATTGATGAAATTGACTCAATTTTGATTGATGAGGCACGTACCCCATTAATTATCTCGGGACAGGCAGAAGATTCTTCTCGTACTTATGCGCTGATTAATACCATTATTCCACGTTTGCAACGCTCCAAAGATGAAGAAGCTAACAAAAATAATGAAGAAGGCGATTTTTGGATTGATGAAAAAAACCGCCAAATTGAAATTAGCGAAAAAGGCTATGAAAAAATTGAGCGTTTCTTGATTGAAGTGGGTGAGCTTGGCGAGAATGAAAGTCTCTATAGTCCTGCTCGATTGCCATTGTTGGCGCATGTTCAAGCAGCGATACGTGCGCATCATATCTTTGTCAAAAATATCCATTATATTGTCGATGAAGGTGAAGTCATTATCGTTGATGAAAACACAGGACGTACCATGCCGGGGCGGCGTTGGTCAGAAGGTTTGCATCAAGCCGTCGAAGCCAAAGAAAATGTTGAGATTCAAGCAGAAAACCAAACACTGGCAACCACCACCTTCCAAAACTATTTCCGCTTGTATGATAAATTATCAGGTATGACGGGTACAGCAGATACTGAAGCGGCAGAGTTTAAGTCAACTTATGATTTAGATGTTGTGGTGATTCCTACCCATAAGCCAATCGCCAGACAAGATTTAGATGATCAGATATTTTTGACCAAGCTGGGTAAGTACAAAGGCATTATTCGTGAGATTAAAGAAATCCAAGCCAAAGGTGCCCCCATTTTGGTGGGTACAGCAACCATTGAGGCGAGTGAAGAGCTGTCATATTTGCTCGATCAAGAAGGCATTAAACACAATGTATTAAATGCTAAACAGCATGAGCGTGAGGCAGAAATTATCTCACAAGCGGGTAGCCCTCGAGCTGTAACCATTGCAACTAACATGGCAGGGCGTGGTACCGATATTATTTTGGGTGGTAACTGGCAGGCACAAATTGTTGATCCTGAAAATGTTGATGCAGAACAAATGCAGAAACTAAAAGAGCAGTGGCAGAAAAGACATGATGAAGTTTTAGCTGCTGGTGGATTGCACATTATTGGCTCAGAGCGTCATGAATCACGTCGTATTGATAATCAGCTACGTGGGCGGGCAGGGCGTCAAGGTGATCCTGGTCAGTCACGTTTCTTTTTATCACTAGAAGATGATTTGATGCGTATCTTTGCTGGTGACCGTGTGGTGAATATGATGCGTGCGATGGGGCTGAAAGAAGATGAAGCCATTGAGCACAAAATGGTCTCTAAGTCGATTGAAAATGCGCAAGGTAAAGTAGAAAGTCGTGATTTTGATGCACGTAAAAATTTGCTTAAATATGATGATGTTGCCAATGATCAGCGTAAAGTAATTTATGCGCAGCGTGATGACTTATTGGCTGAAGCAGATCTAAAAGACACCATAGAAGCGATGCACCGTGAAGTTTATGACATATTGATCAGTCAGTTTGTCATTCCTGGATCTATTGATGATCAATGGAATATTGATGGCTTAGAAGATGAGCTAGAAACCGAATTTAAAGTTTTTATGCCGATTAATGATTGGCTTGATGAAGATCGTCGCTTAGATGAAGAAGGTCTACGTGAAAAGATTATCCAAACTGCATTAGATCGTTATCATGAGCGTCGAGAGCAAATGGGTGAACAGCAGGCAGCTCAGCTTGAGCGTCATTTTATGTTACAAAGTTTGGATCGTCATTGGAAAGAACATTTGACGCAAATGGATCAACTGCGTAAAGGTATTCACTTGCGTGGCTATGCTCAAAAAAATCCTGAGCAAGAGTATAAGCGGGAGTCATTTGAGTTATTTACCATGATGATGGGTGCTATCAAATCTGATACTGTACAAGATTTATCTCGTGTTCATATACCTAGCAAAGAAGAGCTAGAAGCGTTAGCAGAGCAAAGACGATTAGAAGCAGAACAGATGCAGCGGCAAATGCATTTTGAGCACAATGAGATAGATAGTCTCACTGGCGAAGCTCATGAAGACCCTGAAGTTGCTGCGCGTAATCGTGCCAGAGAGCAACAATCTACAGGTCAAGTTCGCATTAATATTAATAATACAGTAGCAACTGACTTGGTAAGTAATAAAAACAATGCCCAATCTGATGCAGATGTAAGCGAAGATGATGCAGCTTATCAAGGCTTGAATATTAGTCGTAACTCTCCTTGTCCTTGTGGCTCTGGATTAAGATATAAGCAATGTCATGGACGGCTGTAATAGTATTGCTAATTTTGATACGCTTGATAAATATAAGATAGATGATTTAACGATTTTAAGTTAGACTTTATCTGAAACCATTACTGATTAACATTGAGTGTTTGGTTATATTAACCACTGATTTTATTAACTTATTAGCTGATTCACTTATTAATATTATGATGGTTAATAAAAATTAAGATATGGTGTTAATAAGATGCAGTGTTAATAAAACTATAGAATTAAAAGGGAGACGGTATGTTTATAAATGATAAAAAAATTGGTGTCACTTGTGTGATGGGCATATTGCTGCTGTCTTTGGGATTGGGTGGCTGTCAAAAACATGATGAGCCTGCCAACTCTATCTCAGATGAGAGTATAGAAGAAGTACAGCCCATGTCGGCAGAGCCTGCTGAAACGGAACAAGCACTGGTGATTGATAGTGAACAAACTCCAGAAGAGGCTTCTGTGGCAGATGGTTTGGCTTCTGAAAATATAGTAGAAGTGAGTTATAATTGTACGCCAGCATTAGCAGTACATGCGACCTATAATAAATTAGAAAATAATGTGGTCTTAGATATTGCCAACAATGGTGTGGTATTGACCACTTCTAATCCTGATGGAAATCCACTGGTGTATACTGATGAACAGGATATCACTCAGTGGCGGGTGACCCAAGGTGCACAAGATGATATGGGACAAGCAGTCCTACGAACTAATGAAGATGATAAAGTTCAGTCTTATGAATGTGGTATCGTATCCTAAACTTAGGATGCTCTAAACTAAAAAAGAGTCAACCAGACGAGGTTGACTCTTTTTTTAAGTAATGATTTGCATTGATTATTAATGATTAACTATCAGCTATCAATCTTGTTTACCATGACTTAAAAATCCCTCTTCTTTGATGTCCAGCTCTTCACGTTTTAACTCAACAGAGATGCTGTCTTTATGAGTATGCGTGGTTTTTTCGATTTCTACTTCTTGCACAATATGTGTTTCTTTGCTAATGATCGCAACTTGGCGTGATAACACAATCTCGATTGGCTCTTCTCCAACTTCAACTCGATGACCATTGATGGTCACACTTGCGGTAGAGTCTAACACAGGTTCTACATGGCGGATAACTTCTTTATCATCATAGTCACCTTGTAGCAGTGATTGAGAATCTACATCTTCATAAGTGGTGGTAACAGTTAGCACTTCTTCAATCAGTTCAATAGGTACATTCACTGTTTTGGTACGAATGTGTTTGGTTGCAATTATTTTGCCTACATCGAGTCTTTCTTTATGTACAACAGCTCGTTCTTCAAGCAGTTCTAATTTTCCAACCTGCTGCTGTTTGACTGGTTTATCAGTAGATTGTGTGGCTATTGAATTAGGAGTTAATTGATCATCTTGTACAGAGGTGTCTTGTACTTTAGTAGATAAAGCATCTTGGTTGGGTGTGTTCATAGCAGTATCCATACATTATTTATGTGGTTGATGTGGTTGATGTGGTTAGCAGATCATATCGTTCTGTCACAATATATTATATTGAATTTAAGAGAAAAATAAAAAAAGCCAGAGAAAGTCTCTGGCTTTTTTGAACTTGAGCCAAGTGACTCAAAGGTAACAGATAACAGTTATGGCTTATAGACCACGGGCAGCACGTACGTCTTCAGCAGTGATGTCATCACGCTCAACGATATTACCTTCACGGTCTACAACATTACCTTCATTGTCAATATCTAGTTCTTCACGTTGGATGGTTTCGTATAGCGTTTCAGTATGACGCTCTACAGTCTTACCAACACTCACTTCTTCAGTTACATAAGTTTCTTTACCAACACGTGCACGTTCTGCTTCTAGCTCAACTTCAACAGAGGCCACACCAGCGTCGTCACCAATACGGCGATCAGTAGGACGATCTACATTAGTACGCTCAATGTGTGCATGCTCTTCTTCAAGCTCTACATCAACTTGACGCTCTTCAGTAACGACATGTTTGCCAACTTTAACAAGACCTGAAACAATACGATCTTTATTAACAGTTAGACGTTCTTCTAACAGTTCAAGCTTGTTTGGTGCTTCATAAGCTGTCTCTGCAATCTCTACACGTTCTTCGGTAGGAACAGTATCTGCAACAAAGGCTTGACGGTCTTTTTCATACTGCTCTTTGTAGCTGTATTGGTAGTCATGGTCATATTGTTCCATGGCTTCAACTTGCGCTTTTGTTAAGCTGTCAAAGAACACATCATCACCAACGATACGAGCCAAACCAGCAGGCACTAATACTTCTTTTGAGCTAAACCAGCCACCCACATCAACGATCAAATAACGGATGCGACCAGTGGTGTCTTCAACCAATGCCCCTTCAATTTTACCAATTTTTTCTTCATTTGCACCGTATGCAGTTTTACCTGTTGGATCATAATAGTCATCACCAATCAGGTCACGGTGAGTGGCTTGGATATCTTTTAAACGAATTAACTGACTCATTATTTTATTCCTTTAATTAAAGTTAATTGGATTTTATTTGCTGTTACTGAGTTTACATCTACTGATTTACTATTGTTACATCTGTTACATCGTTAATTAAGAGAGGATAATTGTTATCCCGATATAATATAGTATCCTCTAAATGTGTCCGTACCATGACTATACTACTGATTCTAGTATAGTATTTGCTGAGGTAGAACCAAAAAAATCATTAATTATAAGGATAACTTGTGCTATGTTCTTCTCTCATCAACTTGAGTGCAAGTATAGCAATTGCTGTTTCTTTGTCGTATAGGTATCAGGTATCATTATGTCAACTGGGCGTAATGAGATGTAAATAGCTGTAATTAAAATAACACGACAAGGCTGATTTGTTACTTAAAGTTACTTTATAACATTATGTAATATAAATAATCGATAGGTTTATATATATAACGCCACTTTCAACTTATAAGACCCCCTCCTAACCTCCCCCTTTTTAAGGGGGAGGAACTGGTTTTTAAGTCCTCCCCTTACTTCAAGGGGAGGGTATGGGAGGGGTCATATATGATTTTATAAAATAAAGTTGAGAGTGGGGTATATATATTTATTTATGCTGAATCAATAAAAAAAAGCCATTCAATTGAATGGCTTTAGATTTACATAATAAACTTAAAGAAGCTTTTGTCTTTAACAGTACAGGTTACGTACGTTTTATACTAGCTCAATGGCAACGGCAACCGCTTCACCACCACCGATACACAGTGAGGCAACCCCTTTTTTGCCACCCGTACGTTTTAGTGAGTTGATAAGGGTGACTAAAATACGGGCACCTGAACAGCCAACAGGGTGTCCTAAAGCACAAGCTCCGCCTTCAATGTTGACTTTATCATGTGGAATATTTAGATCATCCATGGTAGCCATGGTAACCATAGCAAAGGCTTCGTTAATTTCCCAAAGATCAACGTCTTCAACACTCCAGCCAGCTTTGTCTAGTACTTTTTCGATAGAGCCAATAGGGGCAATGGTAAATTCACTAGGATGACGAGAGTTGGTGGCTGTGGCTACAATACGTGCCTGTGCAGTGAGTCCTTTTTCATCAGCGATACTTTGTTTGGTAACAACGACTGCTGCTCCACCATCTGAGATAGAGCTGGCATTGGCAGCAGTGATGGTACCGTCTTTTGCAAATGCAGGGCGTAATTTGGGGATACGCTCAGCGTTGGCATTGCCAGGTTGCTCATCAGTATCGACAGTGACGACGCCTTTGCGAGTTTCAATATCAATGGGTACGATTTCATCTTTAAAATGACCTTCACTGATTGCTGTCAAAGCTCGGTTTAAAGATTCGATAGCAAAATCGTCCATTTGCTCACGGGTATAACCTCTATCATTGGCAACCTCTTGTGCAAATTGACCCATTAGCTTGCCAGTTTCGGCATCTTCTAGACCGTCTAAGAACATGTGATCTTTTACTTCATTATGTCCCATGCGATAGCCAGCACGCGCTTTTGGCAAAATATAGGGCGCATTGGTCATCGACTCCATACCACCTGCGACGATAATATCAGCATTACCTGCTTTGATGGCATCATAAGCCTGCATTACTGCTTTTAGACCTGAGCCACATAGTTTGTTAATGGTCACTGCACCTGTGGCATCTGGTATGCCTGCTTGACGCATGGCTTGTCTGGCTGGGCCTTGTCCAATACCCGCTGTTAAAATACAACCCATAATAACTTCGTCGATGTCATCAGTAGAGACGTTGGCACGTTCTACTGCAGCTTTGATGGCGGTTGCACCAAGCTGGGTAGTTGAGGCATCTGTTAATGCCCCTTGAAAGCCGCCCATAGGAGTACGAGCGCCACCGACAATTACTATTGAATCATTTGACATGGTATATCCTTATAATGAATGGAAGATGAATAAAAGTAATACTATTTCTCATTAAGTTATTAAGTCATTCAGCATTGAGTCCGTATATCTAATCCGTATATTTAAATAGCAAAAGGTGAAGATAACACAGGCTGTATGATGAGAGTATGTACGATATTTATCATTTATTAAATCATACAAGCCTAATCATACTGCTAAGAGGCTAACTCATCAAGTCTAATACGTACCACTTTTGCAGTAATGGCGTCTAAGGCCTCAATTTTTTTGATGGCATCGTTCATTTTGCTTTCAATAACAGGCAAAGTTAGGATAATGACTGGAACTTCTCCTTGTTTATGAGCAGGTTTTTGTAATATGGCATCAATGTTGATACCAAAGTCACTCAAAATACGAGTAACATCTGCCAGTACGCCCAAATTATCTTTTGCTTGTAAGCGCAAATAGTAGCCAGTTTGCATTTGATCTGCAGGTAAAACGGGTGTGTCTGATAATGCTTCAGGTATAAAAGCAAGATGGGGTACATGGTGACCATGATTTTCTACCGTCAATACTCGTATTAAGTCCATGACATCTGCCATGACCGCCGAGGCAGTTGCACCCGCACCCGCACCATCACCATAATATAAGGTTGCACCTAAGGGGTGTGCGTTGACTAAAACTGCATTTTTTACCCCATTCACATTTGCCAAAAGTTTATCTTCAGGTATCAATGTGGGGTGCACACGTAGTTCAATACCATATTCTTTTTGTTGACCATCGTGGTAGCGTCTAGCAGCAATACCAAGATGTTTGATACGATAGCCAAGTTCTTGGGCATAAGTGACGTCTTGTAAAGTAATGTCAGTAATGCCTTCACAGTAGACTTTATCAAATTGTAGAGGAATACCAAAGGCAATGGAAGCAAGTAGGGCAAGTTTATGAGCGGCATCAATGCCTGCAACATCAAAAGTCGGATCAGCTTCGGCATATCCTAAAGCTTGCGCTTCGGTTAATACATCTTCAAAGGTGCGACCTTTATCACGCATTTCTGTCATGATAAAGTTGCCCGTACCATTGATGATACCTGCCAACCAGTCTATTTTGTTGGCTGCTAAGGCTTCACGCATGACTTTAATAATGGGAATACCACCAGCAACGGCTGCTTCATAGGCAACATGGACATGGTATTGTTCTGCCAGTGCAAATATTTCATTACCATGCTCGGCTAATAATGCTTTATTAGCAGTGACGACATGTTTACCATTTTTGATGGCCTCCAAGATGACCTCTTTGGCAACTGTTTGTCCACCAATGACTTCAATAACAATATCAATATTAGGATTGCGTACGATTGCCATTAAATCACTTTCTTGACAAATATTGGGGTCAATGTCATCACGATGTCGTCTAGTACCAACATGGGTAATAGTAATGTCATGTCCACTACGGCGTTTTAGTTCTGCCAAGTTATCATTTAGTAGGTTAAGTACGCCTGTACCTACGGTGCCTAGTCCTAGTACTGCAAGTTTGATTGATTTACTCACATTATCCTCAAGATATTTAATTTATTATGAATGATAGAGCAGTTTATAAGTGGCAGGGTGCCACAAAGACTTTGCTAACTGTTAATATTCAAATATTTCACAATGAAAAATAAACATGTTACTTTGTATTTAGTTGATATATTACAATAAATAGGAAGCAAAGCAATAACCATTGTGATGTTTGCTGTTACTTTATTCCCAAAGCTTCGGCAATCTGCTGGGCAGGAAGATAGCCACCAATTTGCTCACCTGATTGTGTAAATACAGCAGGTGTACCTCTGACCCCCAGACTCAGACCAAGTGCAACTTGGTCTTCGACAGGATTCTCACAGCTAGCAGCAGTCACATTACCACCAGATTTCGCAGTATTCATGGCGGTATTACGATCTTCGCTACACCAAATGGCTTCCATTTTTGGTAGAGTCTCTTGGCTACGTGGCCATGCCAAATAACGTACTTCGATACCCAAGTCATTAATTTGTTTCATTTCACTATGTAGTTTACGGCAGTAGCCACAGTCAGCATCGGTAAAGGCATAGATAACGCCTTTGGTATCACCATTGGCAGGAAATATCACCATATCTTCTTTAGCAACAGTTGCTAGCTTTTGTTGTGCCGCAGTTGATTGTAGTTTGGCGGTGATATCAATGGGTTCTGCTGCACCAATACGTACAATCTGTCCTTGGATAATATGCTGTCCAGTTTTGTCAGTAAAAAATGAGGGCATATTTTCTCCCGACACCCAGTAGATGTCAGGCATATCGGTCGGTGTTGCTGAGAGAATATGGGCATCTATACCAGAGGCAGTGAGATTTTTTTGTACAGCACTAACGACCGTTGCATCAGACTCGACTGCTGAGGTGGTGGTAGCAGTAGTTGATGTGTCGCTTGTCGTGGTTGTGGTTGATTTATCTACATTATGATCAGCATTGGCGGTTTCATTATTGCTGCAACCTAATAAAATGGCAGTTGTTAAAGTAATAAGATAAGCGGCGCGTTGATAAAATTTAGGGGTGTCCAACATGAAGCATTCCTTAAGGATATAAAAAGGATATAAAGTTTTTATAGGTATTGACTCACAGTTTTGAGGAGGCAAAGTCATTTTATATTGGTATGTATGAGAATCATACTTTTGCGCATTAGTGTATCATATAAGCTTAAAAGCAACATACAGCCAATGTATTAAAGTCAGATAAATACAATAAGAAACGTTTATTTGTGTTTAATTTGGTTAAACTGCCGTAATAATTAGAGATAACTAAATTCAATAGTAAAGATGAACTCGTTAATGAGGATAGTCAGTAAGATAAGCTTAAGGAGTTATGATGGCAGGTGCCAGTTTATTAGCATTAATTGATGATATCAGTCTATTACTTGATGATGTGTCGGTGATGACCAAAGTTGCTGCCAAAAAAACCGCGGGGGTATTAGGCGATGATTTGGCACTCAATGCAGAGCAGGTGACAGGAGTAAAGCCTGATCGTGAGCTGCCTGTGGTATGGGCGGTGGCAAAAGGTTCTTTGGTAAATAAGATGATTTTAGTGCCTGCTGCTTTAGTAATCAATGAGCTGGCACCGTGGTTAGTCACGCCCTTATTGATGCTTGGTGGGTTATTTTTATGTTTTGAGGGGGCAGAAAAGGTTATTCATAAGTTTTGGCCACATCTATTAGCACATGATGATGAACACGAAGCAAGACGTGCTGCTAATATTGATGAAAATATTGATTTAGTTGAATATGAAAAGCAAAAAATTAAAGGTGCAATACGGACTGATTTTATTTTATCAGCAGAGATCATTGTGATTACACTAGGAACAACGGTGGGGGCGTCACTATTAAACAGTGCTTTGGTGCTCAGTATTGTTGCTGTTGGTATTACTATTGGTGTGTATGGGTTGGTAGCAGGTATTGTTAAAATTGACGATGTGGGTCTACACTTGCTAAAAAAGCCTGATGCCACAAAACAAAAAATAGGAGAATTTTTACTGTCTGCTGCACCAAAGCTGATGAAATTTTTATCTATTGCTGGCACTTTGGCAATGTTTTTGGTGGGTGGTGGTATTTTAGTACATGGTATTGGTTATTTACATCATACGGTTGAAGATATTGCACACTTAACAGGGGTATTCTCTGGCTTATCTAGTGCATTAATCAATGCGGTTATTGGTTTTGCAGTTGGTGCATTATTATTATTTGTTATTGGTGGAATACAAAAGTTACGAGAGTAGAGCAGAAAGCATTGAGGTTTGTTGAATATTCACCCTAACAGTATTATCTTGAATTGACTATATTTACAATGCATCAATAAAACCGCCCCTATAGCAAGTTACTATAGGGGCGGTTTTATTTAACTAAAAGCCAAAGATAAACTTATAGTCAGATTTTATGATTCTTTGTTATTATCTTCAGCTTCGGTTTCACTTTGATTCGTTTCATCTTGTTGCTCAGACTGAGTGGGTTTTTTATGCTCTGCTTTGGGTTTACGGCTACGTGACTTTGGCACTTTGCTAGCCTTGTTTATGGCTTTAGGTGTAACTTTCGCCGCTGTCAGATTTAATAGCCCCATCTGTGGTAATAATTGCTCTGAGACATTTTCTATCATACTTTTATAGCTTTCCACACTGGTTTTGCTGGCAGCAGCAGTTTTATTGTTGTCGCTTGTATCGCTGCTGTCAATTGCTGCTTGTGGTTCAGTGTTGTCACTGGTAGTAGACTCTGTTGTTGTCTCTAATATCTGCTCACTTTCTTGCTCCACTGAGTTAACTTGTTCTTCTGGGGCTAATGCACTGGCAGGTAGATTGTTATCAGATACTTGTTGTGCAGTAGATTGCTCAGGCTCAATGGTTTCAATGGGCTGTTGTGAAGCTTGCAAAAAAGCAAGTTCAGTTTGTCCCGCCTTCAAGAGATCCTGTCCTTGTTGTCCTAACATACGTACAATAAATTCACCAATACTTTCTCTAAAGCTATGGGTAGAGTGATTAGGTGCTTTATTCTGATTGTGTTGTTGCACATCAGTAGGTTGAGCCTCGTTTTCTGTTATGGTAGAACTTGACTGTAATGAGGTGTCCGTTACAGACATATCATGCACCGTAGTTTGCTCAGATATTTGCTTTGCCTGATAGTCAGGATGCTGACCACGAGGATCATTTTTTGCTCGTTGACTAACAGCAGTTGGCTGGACAGTAGTTTTACCTTGTTTGGTAGCAAACTTTGCAACCGCTGTTGTCATTTTATCGAAGCGACTGAGATAGTCTTCAGCCAATGGCTGATAGCCATAATTACTAAAGCTGCTGCTAAGGCTCATGCCATTTGGGCTATCTTCGCTTTGTAAATGGCTCTGGGTGATATCTGCTGAGCTTTGAGAGGTGACGTTACTACTCATTGCTTGAGATTTCTGCGCTTGATAATGGCTTAATGCTTTAATAAAGCTGACAATCACTCCTTGGCTACTGATGTGTGTGTCAGCATCAGGTAGATGGCTTTGGATAAATTCACCAACATTACCTGTTATGCTGAGCTTTTTAGTATATTCAACATCTGTACTTTCAGCAGTTGCTGTTGTCGTTGTGGTGGCTAAGTTAGATTGCTTGGCACGTACAACTCTAGGGTCATTGCTGGCTTTGCCATATTGTTTTGCCGTGACATAACGGTCAGCAAATAAGGTATCAATATCATAGCTGATACTTTGCGTGTCATCTGCTTCCATCGTCGTAACTGTCGTAACTATTGATGAATCTTCTGTAGCTGATGAGTTAGAGACCTGTTTTGGCTGCGTTTCTGGTTGTTCTTCTTGCGCTGCCATGTTGTTGCTGTGGGTTATGGTGGTATCAGTATCTGTTACTTCGATACTGGTTTTTTCCTGACTAGCAACTTTATCATGAGTTATCTCATTATTGGAGCTGTCGTTAGTATCGTTGATATCACCAGCAACTGTTTTTTCTTCTGTTACTGCTTGCGATTTTACGTCAGTTTTAAAGTCAGATTCTAGCTCAGCTTTGGCGTTATTTTTTGTCTCTTTTGCTGAGTGTTTGACTGGTTCATCATCTAGCGATAAATGTACCACTTCAGGCTCTTTTAATGACAATGGTGATTCACTAATTCGTATGTTAATTTCATTCGGATTAGATGCGCCACTATCTCGTGATGATTTATTATTTTGTGAAGATTTATTTATATGTTTATCTTCTTTTTGTTGCTGATTATCTTGGTTCTTATCCTGACGTTCGGTCAATGTTTCAGAGCGTTCTATACTGCCTCTAGAGTCACGTTTGCTATGAGCACTGCGTTTTGGCAGCTCTTTTTTTGATTGCTCATGGCTTGAATGTGTTTCTTGTTGTGAGCTTTTAGCAACAGCAGTTGTATTTTCTTGCTGTGTTGATTCATCTTTTTGCCCTCGTGATTGGGCACTGTTAGATGATTTGCCTTGTGGTTTACCTTGGCGGTTTTTAGCTTTGCTATTTTTATTGGCATTGTGACGTGAGCGTCGTTGACGTCTATTTTGTTCTTCTTTTGCCTCTTCAGCTTGCTGTGCGGCTAAGGTGTCAGAGTCATTATTGCTGGTTGTTGTGGCTGTCTCTGTGGACGTCGCTTGGGGCTTCTGCGTTGGTGCAACAGCAGTATTAGCAACTTGTCCAAATACGCCCAGACTTTGTGCCCCTGTATTGACAATTGATTCGATGGCTTGTGCCGCTGCTTGGCTACTGATATTTTGTTCAGTTTGTGCTTGTGGTGCAGGGGCAAATAGATTGCTAAGCCAAGCAACAGCAGAATGTTGGGGTTGCGTGTTGGCGGTCGTATTTGTAGGTGTGCCGCTGGTAGCAGTAGGCGTTGATACAGGGGTGCTAGGATTTAAGGCAGATTGGGGTTCACTTGTATGGACAGGCGTTTGCACTGCTGTCTGGTTTTTGTCAGTTGTTGTTTGCTTGTTTGTGCTGCTATGGGGTTGGCGTACAGGCTGCTGCTCAGGACGCTCTGTCTCAGCAGTTTGCCAGTTGACGTCGTAACCAAGTTCACTGGATTCTTGTTGCTGTGTGTCACTGATACGCTCATAACTTGAGGGGGCAAAGCCGTCACGATTAAAATGCAGTTTAAAGTTGGGTGACTCTAAATGAGCATGTGGCAAGATAGTGATACGAGTACCACTGTCTTGCTCTAGATAGACAAGACTATCACGTTTTTCATTTAATAAGAATGCAGCGATATCGGTGGGTACTTCTGCTTGTACTTCGCCTTGGCGTTCTTTTAGCGCAATTTGTTCAATTTGACGCATGATAGAGAGTGACAATGAGCGTAAGTCACGAATCATGCCATTGCCATGACAGCGCGGACAGATATAGCCTGTTGACTCTTCTAATGATGGACGTAGTCGCTGGCGACTCATCTCCATTAAGCCAAATTTTGAAATACCACCAAACTGTACTCTTGCTCGGTCGTATTTAGTGGCATCAATTAGGCGTTTTTCTACATCTCTTTGATGTTTACTATCATTCATGTCAATAAAGTCAATGACAATCAAGCCACCCATATCACGCAATCTGAGCTGGCGAGCAATTTCATCTGCTGCTTCAAGATTGGTGTGATAGGCAGTTTCAGCAACGTCTGAGCCTTTGGTGGATTTGGCAGAGTTAATGTCAATGGATACTAATGCTTCAGTTTGGTCAATGACAATTGAGCCACCTGAAGGCAGGCGAACTTCACGTTGATAGGCAGTTTCGATTTGTTTTTCGATACCAAAGTTGGCAAACATTGGTTCGTAGTCGGTATATTTGCGTAGTTTTTCGATTTGTCTTGGCATCACTGCTTTGACAAAATTAGCCGCTTCGTTGTATGCGTTTTCGTTGTCTATCCAAATTTCACTAATATCATCACGTAGATAGTCACGTACAGCACGTGTGACCACCCCCGCTTCTTGGTGTACAAGACGAGGGGAGGGATATTTTTTGTTTTGTTCTTGGATAGCATTCCAGATGTTGAGTAGGTGGTTTAAATCATGCTGTAGCTCATCTTGAGATTTGCCAATACCCGCAGTACGGATAATGACACTCATACCTTTTGGTAATTCTAAATTGCTGAGCATGCGTTTCATGTCTTCACGCAATTTGCCTGAGATTTGACGAGAAATACCACCACCACGAGGATTGTTAGGCATTAATACCAAATATCGTCCTGCTAATGACACATAGGTTGATAAAGCTGCGCCTTTATTGCCACGTTCTTCTTTTTCAACTTGAACAATCAGCTCATCGCCTTCTTTGATGAGCTTTTTGATGTTTTCGTCACGAGGATTGCCAGTTAGGTATTCATTAGCAATTTCACGGACGGGCAGAAAGCCTTGACGTTGTGAGCCATATTCAACAAACACGGCTTCTAAGGAAGGTTCAACTCGGGTGACATGACCTTTATAGATGTTTGCCTTTTTTTGTTCACGTGTGCGATTTTCTAGATCAAAGTCATAAAGATGGTTGTCTTTACATAAAGCAACTCGTATCTCTTCATTATGGGTGGCGTTGATTAAAATACGTTTCATGGTGTGTCCTATTTATTGATAAACACACGACACAATCAGTATCAGATCTAGGAAATAATTTTTTAGTGAGAGGTCATTAAATAAGATGAGCAAGTATAATGTAAAATATAATTGTGTTTTATGGTTCAGTTATTATCTATATAACATAGATAATGAGTAGCATGTTAAGTGCGTGTCATGATGTTAGAGGGGCTTTATTTAACTGCTAATTACTAGCAGTAATAATAAACTAAACTATAGTAACTAAGATTGTAATAACTAAAAAAGTAATCACTCAATAATAGTAACAAGGTTAAAAAGCAGCAAAGTAAAATGTAAAATGAAGTTAAGTAAAATGAAGTTAAAAACTTAGTAACAGCTTAGTAACAACATTGATTTAAAAATATAATCTGATCTTAGTACCACCATCAAACCTATCATTGATAACGCTTGGAGGTTTTATACTATAAATATCCAAATTTAAACTGATACAGTAATAAACGCAGATAGTGATAAGCATGATAAAAGTTTAAAATTTTGCTATATAGAACTGGTTTATAAGTTTATAGGAAGTTACTAACTTCATTCTTCATTGTCTAACTCATTATTGACTTTGTTGGCTATTTTTCATCATCATTCATGACTTTTATATCAAACACAATATATGTTATGCCTTATGACTTTAAGATAACTGTCTGCAAAGAAGCACTTTTGGTAACATCTAGGCAGTGATGGCGGGGCGTACTTGGCAAACGAATAATAATCAGTTTTCTTGTGAACAAAAGTTGTAAGTTTTTGTCAATAAAGACTCGTTTGACCGCCAATAAGTTAACTTAAATCAAGTTTTAATCATAAGCTCATAAACTTGCTCAACTCTTTAACCACCAACTCAATGGCTTATTTGCTATTGTCTGTTTGCTCGTCTGTCTACAACGACTGATTAGAGTAAAAGTAGTTGTAGGTACTTGTTATAAGCAGTAGAGCAGTTAACTACTGTTGGTCGTGTTTTGAGTTAAGTGTTTTGTATTCTAAAGTAGCATTATAGTTGTAAGCTCAATGCTGACAATAGATTGAAAAAATTAAGTTTTTTGGGCTGATCCTAGAGAGGGCATACGATATAAAGGAAAAACCTTTTAATAACTATTTATCTAACCGCTATGTCTTAGGTCAACGTGTTAAACTATAGCAAATCTTTTGCCAAACACCTAATTAAATATGATAAACACTGTAAACAAACCTCGTACTGCATCAAAAAATCGTCCACAAAGTGCAGATATGGACATTGCGAATTTCAAGCAAGTTAACTATCTAGAAGTCACTCGCAATCAACACGACCAGCGTATTGATAACTTTTTATTGGCACGTCTAAAGGGACTGCCAAAATCACATGTATATAAAATGATACGTTCTGATGAAGTGCGTATTAATAATAAACGTTGCAAAGCACATGATAAGTTAGAACGTGGTGATATTGTTCGTATTGCGCCGATAGCATTAGCCACGCGTGAAAAGCCAATTATTAGCCCTGAATTTGCCCAAAGTTTGATGCAGCGGATAGTTTATGAAGATGATGGCTTGATGGTGATTGATAAACCGTCAGGTATGGCAGTACATGGGGGTAGTGGACTTGATTTTGGCATTATTGAAGCCATGCGTGAGACAACCGGTAAAAAATATCTAGAATTAGTACATCGGATTGATAAAGATACTTCAGGGCTGTTGATGATTGCCAAAAAACGCTCAACACTAAAAAGTTTACAGCAGCATTTGCGTGATAAAACCATTCAAAAATCTTATCTTTGTGTGGTTAAAGGGCAACCCATACTCAATGAGACACTCATTGATGCACCATTGCTACGCTTTACTTTAGCCAGTGGCGAACGTCGTGTGCGAGTCGATGCAAAAGATGAGCAAAGTAAACCAAGCCAAACTGATATTTTGGTTAAGGCTCGCTTTAACTTAGTATCTCAAGTGGACAAAGCAACCCAAAACTCTGGCGTCAGTTTGGTTGAAGCCAGACCTGCCACAGGACGCACACACCAGATTCGGGTACATTTGGCGCATATTGGCTATCCCATATTGGGTGATGATAAATACAATCCACAAGATGACTCAGGAGTCAGACGTTTGTGTTTGCATGCATGGCGTCTACAAATTCCTGATTATCCAATTATTGAAGCACCACTTGCTGATGATATTGCCAGTTTGTTGCCAGCAGAAGTAAGTCAGCAGCTAGCAGTAGAAGCAATCGAAATGGTGAAAGCTAATAAGTAGCTAATAAGTTAATAAATAGATAGAAAGGACAATGAGGCAGCACAGTGACAAAAGATAATTTGGCTAATAAACACTTAATTATTTTTGATTGGGACGGCACATTGATGGACTCTATTGGTCTGATTGTAGAGTCAATGCACATTGCAGGTGAAGCAAATGGCTTTAGTAGTAATGATGCAACAATAAAGGACATCATTGGACTCAGCTTAATCAAAGGCATACAGATACTCTATCCACAGGCAAGTAGTGAGCAGCATCAAGCCATTGTAGATAGTTATGCCAAGTATTACATTGCTAATGCCAGCAAAAGTCCATTTTTTGAGGGCATTGAGCCGATGCTCAAGCAGCTAAAAGCACAAGGCAAGCAGCTTGCAGTTGCCACAGGTAAAAAACGTATTGGCTTGCAGCGAGTATTAGACAGTAGTGGTAGTCAGCACTATTTTGTTGTGACCCGCTGTGCAGATGAGTCTGGCTCAAAGCCAGACCCACAAATGCTCAAGGATATTTTAGCGATGACAGGTTTTGACATTGATGATGCGGTGTTTATCGGTGACAGTATTCATGATTTGCAGATGGCAAATGCTTTAAACATGACCAGCATTGCTGTTAATTATGGTGCAGGTAGTGCAGAGGTGCTTATGCAGCAAAATCCGAGTTATCAAGTCGATAGCCCGCAGCAGTTAGCCGATTTATTGTGTGGGTAATGGCAATTTTACTACTGTGATAAGTCAGAAGGTAATGACTATCCTAACTACTAATGATTGAATAGTTAGGGTCTGCTGAACTTTCACCTCGTTAGGCTAAAGACCTTAGTTAACCTTAGTTATTAGCATCTTTATTCTTTATTGGTCTTCATCATTTTCAGCTTCATTCAGTGCTGTCTTATCAGCAGTGCTTATTTGTAGCCAGTTTCCCATCACTTCTGCCAACTCATCAATGCCTTCTTTACGTAGAGCAGAAAATAGCTGAATGCTACAATTGAGATTAAGTTTTTTCAATCGTTTTTTGGTATTGAGTAAGGCGTTTTTTGCTGCCCCATATTTGAGTTTATCTGCTTTAGTGAGCAAAATGTGGACTGGTAATTGCCCATCTTTTGCCCAATGTAACATTTGTTCATCAAAAAATTTTAGTGGATGGCGAATATCAGTTAACAGGACCAATCCAGATAAACTTTGTCTTGATACTAAATATTCTTCTAACTCAACTTGCCACTCCTTTTTCATCTCTAACGGTACGGCTGCATAACCATAACCAGGCAAATCAACCAAGCGAGTCTGATTATCACCAATGCTAAAAAAATTAATCATCTGTGTGCGTCCTGGTGTTTTTGATGAACGAGCAAGCTGGCGTTGATTGGTTAACGCATTAATGGCAGAGGATTTACCTGCATTAGAGCGACCAGCAAACGCAACTTCTAGCCCTGTATCAGCAGGACATAGCCGAAAAGTGGGGGCAGACAGCGCGAATTCAGTTTGCTGTAGGCGTTGACGTGGCGTCAGCGAAGAAGGTGCGGTGGTTTGCTCAGTCATGATTTGTCTCAGTAAATACTTTTAATGGGTGTTAATGATAAACTTACTTAATTTTTATTTGCTACAATCTTGCTACAATAAAGTGTGAGCATTATAGCAATCTTTGTATACTTTCTTTATTGAATTTCTTTGTCGTGGTGTCATAATATAAGTATATAGCTGTATGTTGTTGGAATTGCTTATGTTTTTATCATTGTATTGATACAAGTAGAAAGTAGAGTAGGTAGAGATAAAAAAACAAGGCAAAGACATCAGTTAAATATATAAATTATCTACAGCTTAACACTAACAGCTTAACATTAAGGTAACGATGATTTGCTATGATGGAATGAGCGGTTAGGAAGATATAAAATAAAATAATGTATTACATGGTATGGCATATAGATTACCCAATAGAGAATTAGTAGGCAGTATATGACATCTAAATCAAAAAGACAGACAGGATTGAGCATGGTGGCGATAGTGATGGTGCTTGGTATTTTGTCACTGGTGATATCAACAGGTGCACAGGCTGCTAGTAATGCACAAGCAAATGCTGTTGCCACCTTGTATACAGATAGTTGTGCAGCTTGCCATGATACAGGTGCATTAGGTGCACCAAAAACAGGTGACAAAGCTACATGGCAACGTTTGCAGTCACAAAAAGGCATGGCAAGTTTAGTTAGCTCGGTCAAAAATGGTATGCCACAAATGCCAGCAGGTGGGTTGTGTAGTGAGTGTACCGATGCACAATATCGTCAGTTGATTGAGTATATGGCAAAAGATGCTGATTAATAAAAATATTAGATAAACAAGCAGAAGCGCTTTATTTTTTATTAAAACCCTATTGATTATAGGGTTTTTCTTATTTATATTAAAATATAGTAAAAGAAGAGAACGCATCGGTTAATAGATGAGTAGCTATTTTTGCTCAACTATTGCTATAATAGCAACAAATAAAACCTCATTCATAGTAGGTACTTCACTCAGCCCATAAAACAACATACAGGACAGTAAGATAGCCACAAGCTAAGTTATTTTTTCTTGAGGTAAGTATGACGTTTATGTATCGGTTTGTGTACTCAGGGTGTATTTTAGTACCTACCTCTCGTTAGTAGGATTCATATCGATGAAAAAGTTGCTCGCTGCCACCAGCTTGTTTATTGCCAGTTTCAGCGCCCACGCGGTCATCATTGTTCCAGAGTATGATGTTAATGCCGGTCAAGCAATTGCCGAGAATGTCTGTGCCGCATGTCATGGTCTTAATGGCGTCAGTGTTGTACCAACGCAGCCAAATCTTGGCGGGCAAAATGTACGATATCTTTATAAACAGCTAATGGACTTTAGAACTGGCAAACGTCTTAATGGAATCATGCAGGCACAGGTAGCAAACCTGTCACAGCAAGATATTGCTAACGTAGCTGGGTATTTTTCACAGCAAGCACCTTGGGGTGTTGGCTATGGTAATCCAGCAACCGCTCAAGCAGCGACCAAGCTGTTTTTAGGTGGTGATAGTACACGTGGTGTTATCCCCTGCTCAGGTTGTCATGGACCAAAAGCTGGCGGTAATGCTTATGCTGCATTCCCACGTTTGGGTGGTCAACATGCCCAATACATAGGTATTCAGCTAAAAATGTTCCGTGCTGCTGGACGTGAAGACGATGTTACTAAAGATCAGACTCGTACCAATGATGCAGAAAAAGAAGGGCAAAAAGGTATGATGCAGACGGTAGCGTCCAAACTGTCTGATAATGATATCAAGATATTGTCTGACTATTTAAGTGCTGTGCATTAATTTAATAATTATTACAGTATGATAAGATAAATCAGATAAGTAGTACTTTCTAAGAAATAAATTGATTTGATAAAAAGTTAAAAACCCCGTTTTCGGGGTTTTTTGCTGTAAAATTATAAGATTATGTTTTATTCTAGGGGGTGTTAACAGTCCCTATTTATTATTAGCTGCTTTATATTTGCTTCACAGTATAATTGACCAGAAAAGACAGTCATCAATTATATGAGAGAATGCTTTTTTTGGATGTTTAAGTTATGCGTAAATTTGCTCCGTTATTAATTGCTGCCATTTTTCCTTTATTGTTATTTCGTTGGTTTATTCCCAATCCAGTTGGGCAGATAGATTTTTGGATATTATGGTTTGTTGCCATGGTTGCTGTTGGCTTGCCAGTACTATTTGCGGAAGTGGGTTTGGCATATCGTAGTCAGCAATCTGTTTTTGCAGGTATGCAGCAGTTAACCCGTGAGGCAGATGTTAGTCCAATATGGAGAGGGTTTGCTTGGTTATCTGCTTGGTTGTCGCTTTTAATTGCTGCTTTGAGTATTGTTTCCACTAGTCAAGATTTGTTGATCAGTACTCAGCAGGCAGGTATAAATATTAATATGCCTACTTTTGCCTTGGCTACTGGGTTAGTAGTCATAGTGACCTTGCTGAGTTTACTTGCACAGCGTATGCTATTAGCAGGTTTGGGTTGTATTATTGTCTCATTACTATTGGCAGTGATAATGGGGTCAGGGTTTTTATTGCCTGACTTCACCATGACTCAAACAAGTCTTAGTGAGTGGGCACAGGCAGTGATGTTGGCGCTCATTAGTGTTGGTGTAGGGACAGGACTATATTGGTTTACCAATGCTGAGCAGCAAATAAATACTAATAATAACAATAATAAGCAGCAAATTCAGCATATTGCCAGTAAAGTTGTTTTACCAATTTGGACGACACAGCTTGCGGTTGGTGTGGTTGCTATTATTGCAGGGCAAGTTATTTTGCCACCTTTGGCGATGTTTATTTATGCCATAGGTGTGGTGCTGGTATCTGCTTATTTGTTGTATTATGCCAGTAGCCAGTTTGCAGTGAAGTTTGGACGTTGGCTTGGATTATTGGTTGCCTTTATTGGATTGGCTGTCTTGGTATTGACAGGCTCACGTACATTATTATTAACGCTGCTAGTGATTACCAGTATCGCATCAGTATTAGTATTAGCCATTTTCTCTGGTTGGCAGATGAAAATTAGTCACATGCGTAAATCACTCAATTTTTCTTCAGAAGGTAGGTATAATTTGTGGCGAGTTGCCATTCGCTTATTAGTGCCTTTATTAGTTTTAATGGCTGTGGTGGGTTGGTTTATTCATTAGATTAGAAGAGTCAAAAGATGATATGAATGAGGTAATGATTGGCATAAGTTTGGCTTATGCGCCCTCAAGTACTGAGCAATGGTATTTAGAAATAGAGGTACCTAGAGGTAGTAGTATTTTTATGGCGTTACAACTCTCTGGTTGGTTACAAAAAGATAGGGAGTTGGCACAGTGGTGTCAGCAGCATCAAGATGCAGTCATGGTAGATAAAAAAGATTGGCGAGTGGGGGTATTTTCCCAAAAACAACCTTTAAGTTATGAGCTTGCTGCCAGTGATCGCATTGAAATTTATCGACCATTACATATTGATCCGATGAATAAGCGCAAAAAAAGAGCAGCTTTATAATAAAAGCTACTCTATTGGATATCATCTTGGTAATATATGATCAGTTATTTATGATTGTGGCAAAGTTTGGATGCCATCAATGCGCGTAACTTGATCTGAGTCGTTAAAGTAAATGCTCAGATGCTGCTTAGCACCATGTATGGCTGTTTTACCCTCACGTTTACCATAAGTGCCAGGTGTGTAGTCATAAATATAGTCCCAACGGTTTGGAGCCAGTGTATCTCGTACAGCAGGGCTACCAAGTAAATAAAGCACTTGGTTTTTATTCATACCAACTTGTACTTTTTGAGCTTGGTTTTGGGTGATGGGTGTTCCTTGGGGTAAATCAATTTTATATACACTGAACATTGAGCATCCAGAGAAGAGGAGAACTGAGGCTAATGAAATGCTAGCAATAATACCATGAGAGGTATTGAGTGCTGTATGAGCTTGAGACTTCAGTGATAAAAAATGCTTCATGTTATTATTCGTCATTAGATTAAGTTAGATAAAAGATTCAATCGTCATAAATGATACGTTATTTACTTGCAATTGCCTACCACTTACGACATTATTTACTAAAATTTTTACAAACAATAATTTATACTAGGGTATATTAAACATTGAATTGGGATGTTTTTTTTAGCATCATTACTGTGTGTTTATTATCCCTCATTATCGATGAGAAGGTCAATTATGGGTTTTACTAATCAAGATTTGCGCAAAGCGGGTTTAAAAGTTACTTTACCTCGAGTCAAAATATTAGAGCTGCTAGAAAATGCTGAAAACCATCACATGAGTGCTGAAGAAGTATATAAAGCATTGATTGAACAAGGTGAAGATGTGGGACTTGCAACCGTCTATCGAGTATTGACGCAGTTTGAGCAAGCAGGCATTGTGGAGCGTCATAACTTTGAAAACAATCTGTCTGTCTTTGAAATTATGCAAGATGAGCATCATGATCATCTTGTATGTGATGTGTGTGGTAAGATTGTTGAGTTTCATAATAAAGCCATTGAAAATGAGCAAAAACAGGTAGCACAAGAACATGGTTTTAAGCTTTCTGGACATTCACTCATATTGTATGGAGTGTGTGATGATGCAGAGTGTCAAGCAACGATTCAATAATTCAATAAGACTAGAATTACTGAGTTAAATTAAAGACTTAAAGACATAGAAACCACAATATTTTTCTATTGCTAAGAAATCTATTGCTAAAAAAAGACCTTAGCTAAATGTGGCTAAGGTCTTTTTGTTGGATGCAAGTAAGTTTAGGCATTATCTACTAACGATAGTCCTTCAATATTGTCATCATCCACCTTATCGGCTCTTTTACTTTTCAATTTGATTTGTAGACGCAAATCATTGGGAGAATCGGCATGTTTGATGGCATCATCATAGGTGATTTCATTGGCTTCATATAGGTCAAATAAGGCTTGATCAAAGGTTTGCATACCTATATCTTTTGATCGTGTCATCACAGGTTTGATTTCATGAACTTCACCTTTACGAATATAATCACCTATCAGTTGAGTATTTAATAAGATTTCAATGGCTGCTCGTCTTCCTTTACCATCTGGTGTGGGAATGAGTTGTTGTGCAATGATGGCGCGTAGGTTGAGTGATAAATCCATAAATAACTGACTATGACGATCCGACTCAAAAAAGTGAATGATACGGTCAATGGCTTGGTTGGCATTATTGGCGTGTAGTGTCGCAAAAACCAAATGCCCTGTTTCGGCATATTGAATGGCATAACTCATGACCTCACGGTTGCGTATCTCACCAATTAAGATGACATCGGGTGCTTGACGTAAGGTGTTTTTTAGACCTGCCTCAAAGGATAAGGTATCAATACCCACTTCACGTTGAGTGATGATACAGCCTTTATGTTCATGTACATATTCAATGGGATCTTCAATGGTGATGATATGTCCACGAGAGTTGGCATTACGATGTCCAATCATTGCAGCTAGGGTAGTAGATTTACCCGTACCTGTTGCGCCCACCAGTAGGATAATACCACGTTTTTTCATTGCCAATTCTGTTAAGATTGGCGGTAGGTTTAGATCAGCGACAGAGGGAATATGTGTTTCAATTTTACGCAGTACCATTCCTGCTTGATCGCGCTGAATAAAAGCACTAACACGAAAACGAGCGGTCTTGTTTTTGTCTGAGATGGCAAATTGACACTCATTGGTTTCTTCAAATTCCTGTTTTTGGCTGTCAGTCATGATGTTAGTGACTAAAGTCATGCACTGCTGGCTGGTTAATGGTTTCTTGCCAACAGGTAGAATTTGACCATTTACTTTCATTGAAGGTGGTACATCGGCAGTAATGAATAAGTCAGATCCATTTTTGCTGACCATAAGCTGTAATAATTTATCGAAGTCCATGGTTTATTCCACTATAAAGTATTAAGACTGATGCGGGTTATATATGGTTTGCTATTTTTGTATCCGTGGCATCACTCTTAGTTATATAAAATATGCTCTTTACTTTAAACTGTATTTTTATTTTTACCTATCAACTAATATTAGCCGCACTTAGCCGCACAGATTACACAAATGCATCAGGCTGCTTGGCATAGGGACGAGCGACTTCTTTGGTTATTGTCCCTTTGGCAACTAAGTTTTTTAGGGTTTGATCCAACGTAATCATACCTTCACCCGCACTGGTTTGGATGGCCGAGTACATCTGGGCAATTTTGTTTTCACGGATAAGGTTACGGATGGCAGGTGTACCTAACATAATTTCATGCGCAGCCACCCGTCCGCCAGTTTTACGTTTGAGTAGTGTTTGTGAGATAACTGCTTGTAGTGATTCTGATAACATGGCGCGAATCATATCTTTTTCGGCAGCGGGGAAAACATCAATGACACGGTCAATGGTCTTAGCAGCAGAGCTGGTGTGTAGTGTACCAAAGACCAAGTGTCCTGTTTCTGCCGCTGTGAGTGCCAGACGGATGGTTTCAAGGTCACGCAGCTCACCAACTAGGATAACGTCGGGGTCTTCACGTAATGCAGAGCGCAGCGCAGCATCAAAACTCAATGTATCACGGTGTACTTCACGCTGGTTAATCAGACTATTTTTGGATTGGTGTACAAACTCGATGGGGTCTTCGATGGTTAAGATATGCTCTTTGCGGGTCTCATTAATATAGTCAATCATTGCCGCAAGGGAGGTTGATTTACCCGATCCTGTCGGTCCTGTAACCAGTACCACACCACGTTTAAACTCTGATACTCTTCTAAATACTTCACCCATACCTAAGTCTTCCATGGTTAAGACTTTCGAGGGAATGGTACGAAATACTGCACCTGCACCACGATTTTGGTTAAAGGCATTGACACGAAAACGTGCAAGTTCAGGTATCTCAAACGAAAAGTCAGTTTCTAAAAACTCTTCAAAATCAGCGCGTTGTTTGTCATTCATGATATCGTAGATCAAAGAGTGAACGGTTTTATGCTCCATTGCAGGCATATTAACTCTGACCATTTCTCCATCGACACGAATCACCGCAGGCATACCTGATGAAATATGTAAATCTGATGCTTTATGTTTGTGAGCAAAACGTAATAAGTCTTCAATGCTGACACTGCCTTTGGCTGCCATAAGTTTTTCCTAGTTTTAGTTGATTGTCGTTGTTTATAGTTAATAACACTCAGTGCATTATCAGCCAGATGTTTATGGCTACTGTATATTGGTTGATAAGCTGTGTATTTATTGATAAATAGTGATCATACTAACTTTATCACAGACTGAGCGCTTGACGTAATTTTTTGTATTTACCTGAGGATAAAATATTGATGTTATTACTTATCAATGCCACCATTATAAACCAAATATATTTTATTTCAGTAGTTTAGTGGAGCAAATCGTGCAAGTAGATGATGAATGTAATAAGGATACAAAACAGATGAATGATAAGCAAATGCAAGATCAAGATAGGCAAGCACTTATCAAGCGTTGGCAAAATATACTTGAGCAAATGCAGCAAGCACAAAATATGCAGGGTTCCACAAATGCGTCATGTCAGATAGATGAAGTGGGCGTTGTAACCTTGGTGGCTGTTTCAAAGACCAAGCCAGTAGAGATGATACAAACTTTAGCCGAAGTAGGGCAGCGCAATTTTGGTGAAAACTATCTGCAAGAGGCATTAGAAAAAATGGCTGCTTTAAAGCAGCAGGCAGTATCTAAAGATATTCCAGACCTAGTATGGCATTATATCGGACATATTCAGCGTAATAAGACGCGTGATATTGCTGAAAACTTTGATTGGGTGCATACAGTGGAGCGTGACATTATCGCCAAGCGTTTGCATGATCAGCGTCCTGAGGATAAACCAGCATTAAATATCCTAATACAAGTCAATATTGATCATGAAGACAGCAAATCAGGATGTTTGCCTGATGAGGTAGAAGATTTGGTTATCCAAATAAAGGAATATACAAATCTAAGTTTGCGGGGGCTGATGATCATTCCTGCTAAAGCAGATACCGATGCGTTTAGTAGAACCCAAGCACTGTTTTTGCATATTCAGTCACAGTACCCTGAGCTTAGTGCATGGGATACGTTGAGTATGGGAATGAGTGCCGATATGCAACAAGCGATTGCAGCAGGTGCGACGATGGTACGGGTAGGCAGTGCTATTTTTGGTGATCGAGAGTAGTTTGTGCTTGAGCTTATTAAATATTGTACACCACTCTCAACTTTATTTTCTAAAGTCATATATGACCCTTGAAGTAAGAGGAAGGCTTAAAAGACAAATCCTCCCCTTGAGGAGAGATACAGCAAAACACTGTTTTGCCCCCTCAAGAGCGTTAATAAATAGTCCAGTGGACCAATTTAGCGATGCAAGTCAAAAAGCTGTGCGTGTAGTACAGACAAGAGCTATGCTCGCGTAGTAAGGGGTAGAGTAGGAGGGGGGATAAGTTGAGAATGACATATATTGTTTAGCACATAATTAAAAAAGGAGGGCATATATATGGCCTCCTTTTTAAAAACTATCATCAATTTAGCAAAATTTAAAGAATTAAGATGATTGAATTGACCACTTATTGACCAGTGGATAACGGCGTTCTCGTCCAAAAGCTTTATGGCTGATTTTAGTACCGATAGCAGCTTGACGGCGTTTATACTCACTATTGTCTACCATAGTAATTACTTTTTTGACCAACTGAGCTTCAAAACCTTTGGCAACAATTTCATCAAAGCCAAGATCTTCATCAATATATAGACTCAAAAGCGCATCTAAAGTATCGTAGTCAGGTAGGCTGTCTTGGTCTATTTGATCAGGACGTAGCTCGGCAGAAGGTGGTCGGGTAATGACTCGCTCTGGGATAACGTCGGTATCTTCTAAGCGATTGCGATAGTTGGCTAAAGCATAAACTTGTGTTTTATAGACATCTTTAAGAACATCAAATCCACCTGCCATATCACCATAAAGGGTGGCATAACCAACTGCCATCTCTGATTTATTACCAGTAGTGATCACCAGATGACCAAACTTATTAGACAGTGCCATCAGCACCATACCACGCGCGCGTGCTTGGATATTCTCTTCGGTGGTATCCGCTTTAGCTTTATTAAATAAAGGTGCCAACGTCATGCGCATACCATCAACGGCATCATGAATGGGGCATACTGTGTAGGAGACTTTAAGACGACGTGCTTGCGCTTGTGCATCTTCTAGACTGATTTGTGAGGTGTATTCATAAGGCATCATCACGGCATATACTTTATCAGCACCCAGTGCATCAACAGCGATACACAAGGTGAGCGCAGAGTCGATGCCGCCTGATAAGCCAACGATAACCCCTTGAAAGCCTGAGTTATTAACATAGTCACGCAGTCCCACAACCAAGGCTTGATACATCTCTGATTCAGGACTTAATGACAATGGAGGCTTGGGCTGAGAGTTAAAGGTTGCGGTTTTGCTATCAAAGCTTGCCAGCATAAGTTGACTTAAAAAGCGTGGGGCTTCGTGTGCCACATCGCCATTAGCCTGTATTGCTAATGAACCCCCATCAAATACCAAATCATCTTGTCCACCAACACAGTTGACATAAATGATGGGCAGATCATTGGCTTTGGCACGCTCTTTGAGCAATGCTTTTCGAGTTTCTTGTTTGTTTTGCTCAAAAGGAGAGGCATTAAGGGTAACGACGACATCTGCACCTTGCTCTTTAAGTGACTTAATTGGAGCTTCTTGCCATAAATCTTCACAAATTAGTAGGCCAATGCTGATACCACGATAATCAAATAATACTTGATTGCGACCTTTATCAAAATAACGGCGTTCATCAAACACGCCATAATTAGGTAAGTATTGCTTATGATAAAAGCCTTTTTGTTGTCCATTATGTAAGATAGCAGCTGAGTTAAAAGTACCATGATAATCTACATGGGGATAGCCAACAATCATGACGATATCTTTGATTTCGCTAAGTTTATTTAAGGCAGATTTGACTCGATTGGCAAGGCTTGGACGTAATAGTAAATCTTCAGGAGGGTAGCCAAGTAGCGCAAGCTCTGGGAACAAGATGATGTCTGCACCTTGTTTTTTAGCCTGATTGGCAAACCCAATCATTTTTTCGACATTACCAGTAATGTCGCCAACCAGATAATTAGACTGAGCAAGTGCAAAAGTTAGCATGGATGGACTCTTATTATCATTGTCACTAGACATTATATTATTCCTATGGTTTTTTTGAGTGATTCAAATGAGATGTTTAGGATACATTATAAGGCATGTATTATGCGGATAAAACTGTATACACAAACATAATAATGCAAACAGGTTAACCAAATGCTGGTCAAAAGTAAAACAGTGATACCAAATAAAGACAGGTTTATCTTCTTTAGGACTTACGCAGTTTTATAGATTATTGGCGACTGGTAATCATTATTTTTTATCAAGGGGGCTGGCTGTATGTAGTTCCAGAGGCTTTATAAATAATTTCCAGTCGCTTTATAAGTCTAATATCGCGTACTTTTGTATAAGTCCTATTGTTAAATAATTATAGTGAGATAGGACTGAAACTGGTGTGTAACTTTGTATTGTAGATGTATAGTCTGGCTAAAAAAGACCTCACTATTTAGTGAGGTCTTTTGTAATGGCAATATAAGATTTTAGTTTTTTTTAAAATGCTTATTTACTTTCTGGTTGGATATCCAGTTTGTATACCCACTGGGTCGGACTTGGGTTTTTAGGATCTTCATATTTGATGTCTGCTAGATACATACGGGCGTAGCTATTGCTATTAGCTGATCGAATTAATGCACCAATGGCTTCATCTTTGGGCTTGGTAAACAAGCGGTGGCCTTCCTTACCTTTATAGACATACCAACCATAATCAATAGTTGGATAGTGTCCTGTTATCTTAGGTTGTAGAGCTGAGCTGGCAGTATCAATTTCCCAAGGTACACCTTTATCACTGATATCATAGTTACTAACTTGGGTTAAGTCAGCTAAGCTTGCTTGGATATTATTTTCAAGAAATTTAGCTTTGATGGGTTTAGGGTTGCCATGCTCATCAAGCTCTTTCTCATAATAGCCTGCTGGTGTTTTAGCAAGATACCCTCCTACTTGACCATCACCTGATATACCACTATTTAAAATCACATTATAACGTCTAAAGCCTACATGCCAGTCACCTGTTTTATCAGTGGTTTCACCTGTTTTGAGATTGACATATACCCAATTATCCTCTGAAGTTGCATTAATGGTTTTGGTTTGTACTTGTGAGGGTAGGGCGGTATCTATCCAACGAATAGTGGGATAGCCTGATGTGCCTGCATCGTTATAATAATTAATAATTTGCATCGCATAGATGGGTTTATTAACTGTACTGGTGGTATTCTTATCTGTCGCATCTGTGGTAATTAAATAGACACGATTATTCGGTGAAAGTTTATGTTTTCCTTGCAAATCATATGCTGACCATGGATTTTTGGTGAATATATTAACAGCTTTGTCTATTTGAAAGCTATATTCGGATACTTGTTGGGCATTTTTAAGTTTTTCTAAATCTTTCCATAAAGTAGTATAGGCAGCACCTTTACCAGTGCCACTAATACCACTATTGGTCCATAGAGTTACTGAGCGGCTTTTATTAGTGAATTTAATATCCCATTGATCACCAGTACATTCTACGTCAGTTTGGGTGTCAAAGTCATAGCAAGTGTCTCCTTGCTTTGTGCCATCTACTGTCCATGTTGCAGATTCGCTAAAATTGGCTGTTGAACTGCTGTTATCACCGTTATTATCACCATTGCCATTGCCATTGCCATTGCCATTGCCATTGCCATTGCCATTGCCATTGCCGCTAGTACTGTCATTGTGGCTAGTGTTATGGTTGTTGGCGTTGTCGTTATCACTACTACCACCACAACCGACCAAACTTACAGTCAATATTGATATACCCATGGTGAGGATTAATGGCTTTAATGCAAGCTTGCTGTTATTTTGAGTTGCCGTTGATTTCATAGTAACATCCTTACAGTTGATTTTAAAAAAGGCATATTTGCCAGTTGGTTGGTATTGCCATATGTTTTTTGATAAATTAAGTTAATGCTGATATTTACCAATGCAGGCTTGCACCCAATAACCATTGGCGGTTGTCTATTGGGCGTTGATCATTAGCATCACTAAGTTTACGCTGTACATCAAACAAGTTATTGATGCCCGCATACAGATCTAAATTTGGTGTGGCGGCATAATTAAGTTTACTATCCCATGTCCACCAAGCAGGTGAGTAGTGTTGCTGACGACTACTGACCAGTTGTTTTGATTCATAGTTGGCTCGCTGTATGAGTTGTAATTGTTCAGTCAGTTGATAATTTAGTGCAGCAGTTACTTTATGGTTTGGTTGATAGGTTAGTGGCGTATCTGTGACATTATTATGCGTTTGGGTATAAGCATAGGACATGTTTAAATTTGCTTTTGGATTGATGCGCCAGTCTATTTGTATATCGCCACCATAAGTTTTGGCACTATCCACGTTTTTGTATTGATAAATATTAATACCACCTTGCTGGCGAGGATGATTATTATCCGTTTGAATTAAATCTTTAATATCATTATAAAAACCATTAATAGCAATGGTGGTATTGGAATTTAAGTCAGTTTGATAACCAACTTGATAACTGGTAGAGGTTTCAGGCACTAGCTTTGGATTACCCATAACTTTATAGCCTAAGTTACTGTGATCAAAAACAAAATAACGCTCTTTGAGGTTAGGTACTCGGTATCCTGATCCAACACTGGCACGGAAGATATGTTTACGTGCGTTGTTATCGTAGTGGTCATATTTTATGGCGACTTTGGGTGCGATGTGATCACCAAAGTCGGTGTCTTTTTGGTAGCGTACACCAGCCACTAATTCCCAATTATCACCAATAAACCAATCATCTTGTGCGTAAGCTTCTATCACCTCACGGCTGACTTGATCTGATGTTAGCTCAGAGCGTTGGTTTTTATGTTGGCTTAACTCATCTTGTTGCCACTGTATACCTAACTGTGCGGCATGGGTTTGTATGTGCTCGTCACTACTATACTCAACAATTGGTAAATCTAGTTGTAGTTGAGCCAAAGAAGTGGTGATGGTGGTGTTTCTGTCACTGGCATGAAAACCATTTGAGGTAGTATTTGAGTCACTGTCATAATTCTCATACATGGCTGAGCCAGATAACTGATAAGTGTTATCAGTTGATGATATAAAAGGGGCAGCAAACTTAGAATGTCCGCCAATACTTAGGCGTTGTTTGCGAATATGTTCATCTTTTTGTTGAGGTAAGTAGCGAGGTGGTGCGTAATACAAAAAGCGACTGACATCATCTTCCTCATAATGATTTGCTTCTAGCCAATATTGATGACTTGGATAACGACTATCTACATCATTTATGTTGGGAGTAAAACTTACTTTAGCGTTGATTTGTTGTTGTTTGCTGGCATCTTTTAGTCGTGACCATTTGTCCGTGTCAAGGCTTAAACCAGCATCATTTAGATAAGAGCCTGATATTCTGGCTTTTAGCCGCTTATCAGGGCTGACTGCACCTGCAATACTTGTCTCTACAAAACGTGTATTACTATCAAATACTTTACCCGAAGGGTTTTGCTTACCATTGCTACCCACTTCTGTACTGAAAGTGGCTCGTGGTTTATCAATCGATTTGGTAATGACATTAATCACCCCACCCATGGCGGCACTACCATATTGTGCAGATGCAGCGCCTTGGATGACTTCGATTTGTTCGACATCGACATTTAAATATTGATTGAGATTTACGGTAGAACCTGTACTAGCAGTGATTGGTAAACCATCAATTAGTACCAATACTTGATCGCTAGAAAACCCTTGCATAGAGATTTCATAACCTGTCTTACCGTGTACAGGGTGTAGATATACATTAGGTAGTAGTTCAAGTGCTTCTTTTAGAGTATGTACACGGTTTTGGGTCAATGTTTGTTGATCTAGTAAGTGCACAGTGACAGGGGCATCACCAAGGAGTTTTTGTGAACGTGTTGCAGTGACAACAATAGGCTCAACGGTGGTTGAAGGTATAAAAGCATTGCCGGTTGTATCAGAGAATGTCTGGGTTTTTGTAGTATCTGTCACCCTGTTATTAGCATCAATAATCGTAGGTACAGCGACTTGCGCATAAGCTTGCCAGCAATATGTGGTAGTGGTGAGTAATACTAAATATCTAGTAACTGGCATTAAAATATTTACTTGATAGCGCATTGTTTGTTCCATTTAAACAATATGACAAATAATAGAAATAAAAATAACTTTATGATTAAGAAAAGATAATTGGAAGAAAATAGGCGTTATTTTCATTAAGGGAGTTCTACATTGGTATCAGTATTGGCAATATAGATAACTAACTCTTTACTAGAAGACTATGAATTATAATAATAATAGCAATCAATATCAAATAATAATGATAATTATTATTTATGTTGTTTACATTGTAACTTAGTCTAGTCATAATAAACAGCAATGAGTTATTTATACGTAATATGGAAACAAATTCTATGACAGAGTTAATGAATACCCTTCTTGGTACCAGTACAAAAAATGATGCACTGTGGCAGACGTATCAGCAGCAAAAAGCAGGTGATCGCATGCTTTTTCCGACAGAAGGTGCAGAGGCATTGGGTGTTAGTGAGTTTGAGTTATTATTGGCATCACCACATAGTCAATATATGGGGCGTAACTACAAAGAGGTTTTGTTGCAGCTTGAGCAGTTTGGTCAAGTAGAAAGTATTGTTAGAAACAAGCTGGCTGTAAGTGAAAAGCAAGGAGTCTATGAGAATGTCAAGCTTGGTGAAAAAATGGGACTTGCACTCAATGTTGGAGGCTTAGATTTACGCTTTTTTATGTGGCAATGGCAATATATGTTAGCAGTCACGGATGAAAGCAAAGAGTCTTATAGTATTCAGTTTTTTGATGCACAAGGTAATGCCATTGAGAAGGTATTTTTACGTGATTTGAGTGCGCAGAATCTACAAAAATGGCAAGCTTTAATACAGGCTGAGATAAAAGCAACAGAGGCAACAGACATCACTCTAGAAGCAAAACAAGATAAGCAGCTTTGGCAATATAAAGCGTTAGATAGTGAAGGCTTAAGTACTTTGCATACACAGTGGTTGGATATGACGGACGTGCATCAGTTTCATTTTTTGCTTAAAAAACTAGCGTTAGATCGTATCAGTAGCTTTTGCCAAGCACCTGAAGGTATGGCTACTAAGCTGGATACCACAGCGGTAGAGACTTTATTACTGGCGGTGCAACAGCAGCAATGTCCAATTATGATTTTTGTTGGCAATACTGGCATGATACAAGTACAAACAGGCAAGGTACATCATGTCAAACGTATGGGAGATTGGCTCAATATACTCGATAAAAAACAGACCAATTTTACTCTGCATCTAAAAGATAAGGCATTGGCACAGCTATGGTGTGTGAAACGTCCAACCAAAGATGGCATTGTCACTGCTATTGAGGGTTTTGATGCTTATGGCGACAGTATGGTGACCTTTTTTGGTCAACGTAAAGAGGGTGAGCCTGAACAAGAAGATTGGCTAAATATAACCACACAGTTATGTGCAACACAAGCGATATAAAAATTAAGCCATTTGATAATTTTAAGTAAAGTAAGAGAAAAATGATATGACAATAACTTTTATGGTCACACAAGAAAAATCAATACCACCCCGTCAGTCACTCAAACCAGTTCATTTGGTTAAAAAAGCGGCAGTTTGTGCAGCGGTGATGGTTTTGACTAGCCTAAGTACTGTGTCTGCATCTGCTGCCTATGATCGTATTGTGGCATTGAGTCCTGATGTGGCGGATATATTGGTGGGACTTAACAGCCAAGATAAAGTGGTTGGTAAAAATGCTTTCAATGAAAATCCTGCTTTGGCATCCGTACCAGAAGTTGGCTCACATCGAAATATCACTGCCGAATCTGTGATTGCTGTCAAGCCAGATTTGGTACTTGGTAGCTATATGGTGCAACCCGCCAGTATTTATGCGCGCTTAAATAAGCTAAATATTAAGGCAGTTAATGTTGCACCAAAAGAAGATATTAATACTTATGCCAAAAGTATTGAGTTGGTGGGTAATTATGTTGGCAAATCCATTCATGCGAAGCGCATGTCACGTACTTGGCTGGGCAAAATGCAAGCCAAACCCAGTACAGGTACACGCTATTTATTGAGTTATGATGGTCGTATTGTGGCAGGTAAAGGCACAGTGGGTGATGAGCTTATTAAACGTGCAGGGGGTATCAATGCTGCTGCAAACGTATCAGGACTAAAGCCTTTATCGCGTGAAGGCTGGATTGCTGCTGCACCAGATGTCATCATCATTGCTGATCATAACAAGCCTATTGTCGGTTCTGTTGCTGAATTTAGTCAACGTCCAGAAATTAAAGATACTCAAGCTGCTAAAAATAAGAATATTTACTTTTGGCCTGTTAATGACTTTTTGCGTTATGGTTTGACATCTCCAGATATAGTAAATCGTTTAAATCAATTGTCAAAATAACGGCATCATGGCTATTACTATTTGGACATATAAAATAGTGCATTATTTTTTCTATTTATAGCTAAACAATCTCACTTGGATTCGCATTTAATATGCAGAATTTAATAAAATCTGTGGACTGTTATGTCTTTATCACGCAATGCAAATGTTTCCTGTAATAAACAACCTCAAGATGAGCAAAATCACTTTGTCATTGCTTCTAATCCACCTAGTCATATCAAAAAATATGCGCTTGGCTATGTGATTGCTGCAATGGCTTCATTACTGGTTATTTGGCTCAGTCTGGGTGTGGGTTTTGGTGAGTGGAATAACCCGCTAAGCCTTGATGACACCATTTGGCAGCTACGCTATCCACGAGTTGTCTCGGCATTACTGGTGGGTATGGCATTGTCGGTAAGTGGGGCTGCACTGCAAGCATTATTTGAAAACCCACTGGCAGATCCAAGTTTGATTGGTACCTCGGGTGGTGCAGCATTGGGCGTGGTGCTGGTTTTGGCATTGGGTATTGGTGGTATTGGGGTGCCATTTGCAGCGTTTATTGGCAGTTTGATTGTGTGTGTGTTTATTTTAGTGTGCCATCGCTTTTTGGGTGGTGGGCAAATGGGATTGTTGATATTGGGGTTTGTTATCAGTGCTTTTTGTGGAGCATTGGTCAGTTTAATTTTGTTTTTATCCGATGATATGGTGCTACGCAGTGCGACCAATTGGCTGGCAGGTAGCATGGCAGAAGCAGGTTTTGTACCATTACGCTATGCCATAGGTAGTATGCTACTCGGCTTAGTGGTGATTTTACCTTTGGGACGAAAGCTTGATGGTTTGATGCTCGGTGAGACAGCGGCAATGTCTTTGGGTATTAAAGTGGGTGTGGTGCGTACATTGGTGGTGGTTGCTTCAGCATTACTAACAGGTGCGGCAGTGTCATTATCAGGTATTATTGGCTTTATTGGGATGATGATTCCAAATTTGCTGGCAATATTGTTTGGTGGTGGGCGTATGCGGCTGATGATATGGTCAGGCTGGCTTGGCGCGATATTTTTACTGGTGGTGGATAGTGCTGCTCGCCATGTTGCTTATCCTGTCGATGTACCGATTGGTATTGTGTTGGCTTTGCTTGGTGGGCCATTTTTTATTTGGTTATTTATGCAAAATATTCGCCGTTAGTTTGGTTGTTATTTTGGTGGCAACTGCCCCACTATTATCTATTATGTTTTATCATTTTTTGATGTTATAGACTCTATTATGTCCAATATTGCTCAAACTTCTAGTCTACAATCAGAACAGCCAGTGTGTGAACAGGCTGGGTTGTTGTTTCGTATGACAGATATCACGGTGCAGTCGAGTAGTAAAACCTTGCTAGATATTACAAGTCTGGATATTTATAAGCAGCGTTTGACAGCATTTATTGGCCCAAATGGGGCAGGTAAAAGTACGTTATTACATAGTTTGCTTAATAAAAATATGAGTGCCAGATTGCAGATGACAGGAAATATACAGACCGCAATGGGCAGTCATGATGCACTGATTAGTCAAGGTAAAATCGCTTGGGTGGGACAACATGAGCAGTTTGAGTTGCCATTAGATACTTTGCAATACGCGCTGCTTGGGGTATCACCAAATCTGGCATGGTATCAAAACCCACAAGCACAGCACATTGCTCGTGCAAGACAGTTGCTGCATGACTTTGAGCTTGATAATCTGATGCAGGCAAGAGTACAAACGCTATCAGGTGGTGAGCGGCAGCGGTTAGCAATTGTGCGAGCCTTGATGCAAGAGACACAAATTTTGATGCTTGATGAGCCAACCAATCATTTAGATATTAGACACCAACGCTATTTGCTTAGCTATTTACAACAGCTTGTGCATCAGCAGAATAAAAGTGTCATTGTGGTGCTACATGATTTAGCCCATGCTTATCGTTATAGTGATGAGGTGGTGCTAATTAATCAAGGTAAAATCATCGCTCAAGGCGATCCTGCACAAGTGATGTCTGCGGATAATTTAAGTCAGGTGTATCAAGTAGATATCAGTGCTTATGATACCGATGGCGGCAGGGTGTTTATATAATATATAAATGGTTATCAGTTGCTATCAACCGTGATTTATGCTGTCTCCATGAAGGGGGCAACAACTTTTTGCCAACCTGTGGTGCTTGTTTGCGGCGTTATCAATGGATTATGAGTGTGGGTCTGTGGATGTAGTGTATGATTTGCTAGATTATAAGCTGCCAGTTCATCATATAAACTGACCACACTACCCATAATGAGTAGGGCAGGCGTAGGCAACTGTGCTGTTGCTTGTTTTTCTGTAATGTCTGCTAGTGTGCCTGTTAGAATTTGTTGTGTTGGTAGGCTGGCATGACTGATGATCGCAAATGGCGTGTCAGCATCTCGACCAGCTTCTATTAGACCTTGGGTCATTTCAGCAAGTCTGTGTAGCCCCATATAAAATACCACAGTTTGGTTAGCGTCTAGTAACTCACCATAGTCATTATTGGGTGCACCTGCTTTTTTGCATGCAGTGACAAACTGTACTGATTGTGCATGGTCTCGGTGCGTCAGTGGTATGGCAGTACGACTGGCGGCGGCACTGGCAGCAGTGATACCAGGAATCGATTCAAAATGTATGCCATGACGAGCGACTTCTTGCAGCTCTTCACCACCACGTCCAAAGATAAAAGGATCGCCACCTTTGAGCCTAACCACACATTTACCTGCCAATGCATGTTTAACTAATAGCTCATTGATACCCTCTTGGGCAACGGCATGGTTATTTCTGCGTTTGCCAACAAAGATTTTTTCTGCTCTGTGGGCACACATATCCAAAATATCTTCTGAGACTAAGCTGTCGTAGAGCACAACATCAGCCCGTTGCATGACACGTAATGCTTTTAGCGTTAGTAGCTCAGGATCGCCTGAACCTGCACCAACCAAATGCACCGTACCACAAGTAGCAGAGGGCGATATATCGGTATAGATAGATGCAGTAGAATCAGGAAATGTATTGGTTGGTGTACTCATGGCAGTTAGCTCCGCTTAAACAAGTGACTAATGTCATATCTTAAGGTATTCATTGTATATATATGGGTGTCAATGACATTAGTGATTGCATTGATAATACGAAGCATAAGATAACGGTTGAGCGAATAATTTGCTATGTATGAGACATTGCCCTTTTTGACTAAGTATATTCTGTCATGAATTATTTGGTTATACTGATATATCAGTAGAATCAAATAATTATTACAACGCTGTGGTTAAGTTTATAAAAAATGCTTGCAATATTGGCAAAATTTGCTAGAATACTTCACCTCTACAGGCGTATAGCTCAGTTGGTTAGAGCGCCACCTTGACATGGTGGAGGTCGCTAGTTCGAATCTAGTTACGCCTACCAAGATTTTAAAAGCCCCAGTTTAACAACTGGGGCTTTTTTTGTATAAATTTCAAGGAATTAGGGAGATTATTTTTTTACTACATTTAATCACTTTTTATCTCTCATAAACTCTCAGGATATCCTTGGGGAGAATAGCAATGAAATTTTATAAAAAAGGAAATGAATATATCATATTGAATATGACTGGAAATAAAAACAACTATCTTTCTACTGCATTCTCTGATGAAGAAAAGGAACCTAATTTTATAGATATAGAAAGTAATAATAAATAAATATAAATAATAAAGAAACTAAGGTTTGGATAGAAAAATCCATTCAGAAAATAAATTTGAAGTTTGGTAAGATTTTTTTGTAAAAACTGTCAATTATATATCATCTACTATCAAATGGTATATAAGCTAATTAAGAAAATCATAAATAATGAAGATATTGAAAGTTTATAAAGTTTCGCTTCCTTCTTTCACCTAATAAAACAAGTATAGGTTAAGCATTTTGTCTAGCTAAATTGCAAATGCAATATCTTCATATGATTATAAAACGTGTAGATATGCAAGGAGGCTCTCATTATGATGTTCCTACTCCACATGTTATTGAATACGGTCGTAATACTTTACCTGATGGTTCTATTAAAGTAAATACTCCAAAAGGTAATACTAAGCCATGTGCAGCTAGACCTGATGATTACAGTATATTAAAGAGGACTAAAACAATGAATATTATTAGTAACTGGAAGTTTAAAAAGTGGGTAGACTGGATACAAAATTCTCTTTCCAATGTGCCTACTAATATTTCTAGCTATATTAGTCTAGAAATTTATCCTGAAGATGTAGAGATTATATCAACAATCCTTTTACCAAATACTTTTGAGCATAGAGGTATTATCTTATTAGATATAGAAGGATGTTATGAAAAAGAAATAAGTGAGAATTTTGATAGTGGTATATTAAATATGCCTAATATAATGGAGACTCAAGAAAGTATGAATAGACTAGTAATAAGTGAAGTGTTCTTTAATACATCTGATAAATCAAGTGATGGCACACTAATGAGTGTTGCTCAATTAATAAAAAGTAATTGGGAGTATTATCTGATAAAAAAATATCCAGATAGAAATTTTGTAGTAAAAATTGTAGGAGAAACTTTCAATCCTGTTGTTACTTTTTATGAAGCTCCATAATTTATTCTAAAAATAATGGATAACCAGAGTGTGTTAACATTTCAAATCTTAAGTCTGGTATCATTTTATAATTCCGTAGACTTTATAGCAAAAATAGGCTGGGTTTTAGCCCAGCTGTTTATATCTCAATAAAATGAAACTAGGGTAAATTTGTAACAAAAATACTTAACAAGACAAAAGCTCAATGCTATTTTATAGCAAAAAAGTAATAATGGTACTATGACTGGTTATGCAACCTATGATGCCGATGGGATAATTGTGAAATGTGTTGATATAATAGGAAGTAGTCACAAAAATGCAAATGGAATCTCTATACCTACGCCTCATGTTTTAGAATATGATAGAACCATTGATCCTAGAGGAGCTGTGCGTCCAAATACTCCAAGAAAATCTGTACCAAGACCAGATTATCCAGATGAAACACAATTTTATAAATAGAGGTAATTATGAAACATATAACAAATTGGTGTGATGAGAAGTGGATTAATAATAAGGAGAATTATGAAAAACTGTATTAAGAATATGAGGTTTCTGATTATATAAGTTGGGAAATATATCCAGAAGATATAGAGCTGTTTATTACAGTATTAGTACCAAGAACGATTATATATAAGAACTGTGTAGTTATTTGTAAAAACAAAAAAAGAGAAGAGACTTTATATAAAACTTTTGATTCATGGTTAGCAAAAGGTAAAGAAAAGCATATAGCTCAAGGTCAAGTTAACCTTTGCAATATTGCTGATGTTTTTTAAATAATTCCGATGATACTTCACCCTCAACCATAAAAAACTTAGCGGAGTTAATTAAGAACAATTGGGAGCTACATTTAAACAAACTATATCCTGATAGGAGTTTTGAATTTTATATATCTGGAGTAGGTTTTGATAATTCTCTTACTTTTTTTGAAAAATAGATATCATAGAATACCCTCTTATAAATATGAGTTTTATTTGAAAGGTAATAGTGCTTTATATTTATATATCCTATAGAAAAAAAAGAGAAACCTAATGAATCATAGTTATATAGAAGAAGTCGCCCAAGGTAGATGGTATCAACCTGATCTGGTAAAAGGCTATAGTGAAGATGAAATCAAACAGATAGAAGCACTTTATAGCATTTGTATTCAAGGAGAGTTTAAACAGTTTATGCGCTGTATGGGACGCTCTTCGGGTGGGTTATTAGCAGGAGATACAATATCTTTATATTACTTACGCCCTAAAGGTAATATGACAATATATAATTCTTATATAGATGAGCTTTTACATATTAGTAATTATGACTTTTCATATCAAAATGTTTTCATTTTTTCGATAATTGATGACTCAAATATTTATTTCCTAAAAAAACAAGACACTTTTCTAAATTATGTCTATCATTATTCAGAAGAAAAAAATATCATAAAAAATACAGGATTAAGCTTTACTAACTTCCTAAAAAAAATTATTTTGAATCGTAGTTATAACACCAAACGTGAACTGCAAGAAAGCTATGTAGGTAAACCATACCCTGATTATACTATTATGGATACTGAACGTGTCTATAGAGGAGAGTTATTACCACAATCAACCCATATTGGTGCAGAATATGTGGATGATTATTTAAACAAACAACAGGCTTATATTAATGAATTAATCAAGATTCATCCTAACCGCCATTATGATATCACCCAAATCAAAGGTTATAGCTTAAGTGAAATATCAGCATTTGAACATGTTTATGAAATTCAGATTACTGGACAGCTTAAAGACTTTATGCACTATATGGGGCGGTCATCTGGTGGGTTACTAAGTGATGACTTTATTTTTTATAATAAAATGAGTTTAATAGAAAAAGTGAATTATATCGATCGTACTATAGAGAATACATGGAGTAAAGAGCCAGAAAATTATCATTATAAAGACAATTACTTTATATTTATGACTTATAAACGAGATAATCACTTCTTTTTAGTGACCAATCGTAAAGATGCAGATATGGTGCATCATTATAATAGCTATGACCAAATTTTAGCCAAAACAGGTAAAACCTTTTTAGAGTTTATCAAAGAAGTGATTAAATATAGCTAGCTGTTAGGACTGGCTTATAAAGAGGTATTAAAAAAGGCGGATAGCTCAAACTATTTTATAGATACACCAAACCAAGCCTTAATCGAAATGGGCGAAATATTTGGTTTAGTGTAGCAACGCTATAATTGTCCTTGTTATTTTCTACATCAGATAGTGTTTCTATCAAATCATTGATATCACGCAGTGCAGTATCAGGTGAGCATTTCATCATGGTTGCCCATTTTTTAGTCGTTAATTTGCCGTAAAAATCTGAGCTGACTCTTATTTGTTAGTTGTACCATCATCATATCTTTGACTAATAAACCATGTTAGCCAAGGAAACCATTCGGCTGCTAATGGCGTATCCTCTATACTCAGCACATATTCTGGCAGTTGCTGTTCTAATTTAGCAATAACTGCATGTTCGACATACACAGGGTTTTTCATTAGCGCAATGCCAGCATCAAGCTGTAGAGCATTATAATCTAACCATTCATTTTCATTGACATGATAAGCAAAGTTTTCTCGCCAGCGCTTCAATACATGAGTAAAGCCAAAATGGCATTGAAACATGATATAGATATCTAAGGTTTTTGCACAAGGTATTGAGGGGAGCAAGCGATAGAGTGCCAATATATGATTGGAATCTACCATCTGATGGACTTGCGATAATATCACACGTAGCCCAGTATGCAGCATCAAAGGATAGTCTTGTAAGTGATTACTATCTAATGACAAAATGACAGAGGCGATGGCATCTATCAATTTTGCTACGGCTTTATAATCCTGTTGATAATAGGCAACGGCTTGTGTTTCTAGTGATAAAGCAACCCACTCATTAATAAAGGATAAATGGTTATGGTGATTATGGCTACTCTGTATTCTATGGGTTAACTGCTCTAGTTGTTTAATACACTCATCGGCAGTATAACCCCATTGAAAAAAAGCACTATCTTTAGGCGTCAGCACCGTTTGCAACACATTTAATCTCCATAGCAATTTAGTTAGATATTGATTAAGTCTTCACCAAAAACCAGCGTTTTTGATCAAAGGGACTATGACAGACAAAATTGGCAGTTTTTGTGAGCGCCTGTAAAAATACCACTTTATAATCTAGTACAGTAACAGCGACAAAATGACCTTTTTTAATTGAGATAAGATCACAGCTAGCTATTGATGGCTTATCAGTATTGAGAGCATTACGAGCATCGAGGGATAGCTTATAAGCACCGCCCTGACCAGCAGCTAAATATACTGTGTCTTGAAAGGTATCGCAGCCAAACCAAGGAATAGCTTTAGTATCAAGTAGGGTAAAAAATAGGTTATCAGCTTGTTGATACAAGATGAAACCTAAATTAGAGACTGCTAATAAATGTCCATGAACATAGGTCACATCATTGATAGGTATATCTGCTGCAATAGATTCATCAAACTTGAGTGTGTGCCATTTTCCATCCACATATTGCATAAGCTGACGATCATAGCCCATCAAAAAATAGTGACCATTAACCCGTTTAAATCGGATAGGTAACTTTATACCAGAATGTGCGGTAAAGTTTTGACCATCATAATGAATCAATCCACCTTCTTGAGTGGCAATCCATAAATCATCATTTTCGCCTATAATACATACAGGTGTTTGCTTAGTAATACCTTGAAGTGACCACTTTGCACCATAGGTATGTATTTCCAGATTTTCATCTAAATTAGTACCGTTAAGACCACCAGAGCCTGCGCGATACAAATGCCCCAACACATCAATAGCCCAAATAGTACCAAATGATGAGACTGTCATATCTGTTAAAGTAATATTTGTCGTTAAAAGCGTCTCTTTGTGTGAGTATTGATCATACAAGGTTATTCTTTTTATGGCAGATAAGGGCATATATAGGCTCTGATCGTTTTCATACGCTTGCAGGCAAACCAGTCCCCCTCCTTTAAATAGCACCTTATTGACAGTTATGTAATCAATGTCATTATTCATCATTTCAACACTACCTTAAAAGTTAACATAGCCATCTTCTGTACTTTGCAAATCTGGCAGTTTTGTTAGCATATCTAGCCTTGCTAATTGATTGCTTAGCGTCCTTGTCATAGGAATATCTAAACTTATAAGATGTTGTTGTAATTCTTGTCGAATACTAGCAGCGATGAGTTTTGCTTCTTGTTTACTATGCTGTCTTAACTGATTGTTGCCCTGTCTCTTTATCCTAGCCTTGGTGAAAAAAACAAATAAAACCATCTCAATTTTATCCAACCACTCTAATATCGTTGCTTCATAATTTTGTGCCTTAAACTGCCGTGCGATATTAGTAATTTGAATAGTCAAAAATCGACATTCAGTGCCTCGTGTCTGACTATCTTCTACCCAAAAGCTCCAATTACTAAAGTCATTTGATTTAAAGTCCCTTGATTTAAAGTCATTTGATTGACTGTTATCTACTTGATTTATTTGTTTTAATCTATGCAAAAAATACGCAGAGCAGACAATGTACGCCTGTTTATAACCGACTGCTTTATCATCTAGTATGGGCTGGGTATTTTGTTGACAGTTAACATATAGATAAGGATCAATAGAGTTTAATACAGCATGTCTAATGCCACGATGCAGCAACATGCCTTTGCTAATATTTTTAAAGTTATAACTTATACAATCTTCCGAGCTGTCACCATCATGGTGATTTACAATATAACTAGAAAGCAGATTAATAGTGACTAACATGCCTTTTTTGTGAGCTTTTTTTATTGCTTGTAATGTATGGGCATCATAGAGTCTCGCTGCGCTTCTAATCTCTTTTTGTGTATTATTAATATATCTTTCGCTACTAGCACGGGTGGTTAAAATGGCGTGAATGCCATTATCAAATACCAACATCTCCTGCTCATAACCACTCGCATAAGTTACCTGTTTATACGATACCAATCCTTGCTGCATTGCATTGATACGTTGGGCTAATGGTAGTTCAGGCAAGCCAGATAAGTCAGACAGTTGCAGGGCAGTATCAACCAGTGATTTGGTAAATGGTTGTATTAAGTCTATGTCTGGATTGCCATCATCAGTCGTCTGATTTGTCACTGTTGTAAACAAGTCATAATACAGCAGTTGTAATAATCGGGCACGCAGTGCTGCTGGTAAATTTGCCCATCCTATAAGAGAGATTAAGCTTAGTATAAGATTTAAATCGCCCCGATTAAATTTTTGTAGTAGCTGCTCAATTAGCAACAAAATATATTCAGCACGTTTAATATCTTTGCCTGAGCCACTGGTACGTGGATAGGTAATATAACCCATAACTTATGACTCACTATTATTAGCAGCATCGCTGTCTTGGTGAGGCTGATTTTGCCTACTTTGCCTATCATGCTGATGGTCTGTTTGCTCATGTTTGCGGCTAATCGCTATTTTACCAATACTTTGGGTTAGCTCTGCTGGCTCATATAGCACATCAGGATCTGACCAGCTTAGATGTTTTAAAGCATCTACCGCTTGCTTACCATACAAGGTGTTTAGCACGTCTAAAATAAGGGAGTCAGCAGTACGTTTACCTGCTTCAATTTGTGAAAGCTGCGATACAAACCAACTGTTCCACTCTACATTTGCCACAGATGCCAAATGAGTTTGCAGCACTTGATATGCTTCATGCCCTTGTGCGGTCATTTTGATACAATCCCCTTCTGTGGATATCTCTATGAGCTCACTTTTTTGTATCAAATCTTCAATAATTGCCGCTGCGGTTGATGGGCGACCCACCTCAAAGATATCCATATGATGCAAAAGCTCAGTGAGTGATAAGTTTTCTGACTCATCGCACAAGTCAACTTGCATTTGAAAGTCGCCATTTTTGATTGCATCAATATCTTCATGTGTCAGAAAGTCAGATGCTGTACCATTAAAAAAAGCTGCCAATGGACCAGCCAGCCAACCCTCTGTCATTGTCATATTGCCTTGCAGATTAACAAACATACTGGTTTTGTCTTGGGGTATTTCTAACTCAAGTCGTAGCTTTTGCTGCATTAAATGTGCGCAACCTAGCTCTTCGCTTAACTGCATGTCTGCAATCAACTGATATATGTTACGCATATCCGTATCACTAATATACTCAAGGGCATTGTTGTCGATGATTGAGATATCATCATGCGCGCTATTTTTCATATATTCTCCTTATACATCCCCTTCATATAAGCGTTGTAATATCCGCATGGTGGTGGCTGGTTTTATCCGATAGCGTTGCCATGCCAGTGACATTATCTGCATGGTTGAGCGATTAAAAGGCTCATAAGTGATATCTTCGGTTTGCACATCGATCAATTGATAATTTTGACTTATTGCTTGAATAGGTTGTCCTGAATTCCCAATGACCTCTGTTGCTTTTTGCAAATACTGTTTAGGCACATCATGTATGTATCCAGTCACTTGACGACCATTGACAGTTAGCTTTACTTTTAAGGTATTTGACTGACGCTGTTTGACACTCGCTTCATGCTGTGCAATCAAGTCTAATATCACTGCTTTGACACGTCCCATGCCTTTTTTGCCCGTATGCTGATATGGTAAGTTGTTTGATAATATTTGCATCATGTTTTGTGCCAGCCAGCGATCAATAATTTGGCGGGCTATTTCAGCAGATACCCGAGACTGGTCTATCTTTCTTGGGTTTTGTAAAGCTTGTTGCACACCTTCTTCGGTTATCGCACGTAGTGCCACTCGCTCAATCTTATTAACAAGCTCTGGCGCTCTTATCTTTGTGGCATGTTGCAAATGCCAAGCAATGACTTCACCAACGTTATCATCATCGGTGGCTAAATAGATTTTTTTGACTCGTCGCCCTTCTGTCATAATCACATCAAGCGTTTTTTCTCCATTCGCTAGTAGCTGATACTGGGGGCGTAACTGCTGTCCTGCCGTTTCTAATGAGGCATCTTCCAAATCTATATTAGTAATAGCACCCGCTGTGGCATGCAAAATATAATCACTTTTTAATATTTTTTGCAGTGATTTCAGTTTACCTGGTGCTTCGACAATAAATAGGTAGTTTGGGAAAAGCCGCATCCCAAAGTTAGCCATATACCAGCCTAGATAATGTACAGAGTTTGACGATTGATAGTGAGGATTATTGACAATTTCAGCATCATGTAGGCGATATAAAGTAGGTGATAAAAAGGCAATAAATGATTTTTTGGCACGAGAAACTGCAACATTTAATAGATATGGTTGGTTTTCGAAAAACAAGGTAGCACTGTCATCATAAGACTGGACACCAGAATAGATAATGATGTCTTTTTCTGCCCCTTGCAAGGTATGAATCGTATTGATAACCGTCTCAGCTATCTCTTGCGTGGGAATGGGCGAACCTTGCTCAGCATTTGCCGCCACTAGAGCCTGTCTAATGACGATTGGCTGCTTGTTAAATGGAGTCACAATGGCAACCATATCTTGCAGTCGTGGTTTATGAGCTTTATCTGCCAATAGAGTTTGCCAAGCGTGATAGTTATCGACAACCAACTGCGCAATCATCTTAGCTTCTTCAAAGTTTTGCTTAGAGGTATTATCTCTTCCTTTTGTTGAAGTGCCGGTTGATTCAACATAGCCCATCGCTGGCAAGCCTTGATGTTTAAGGTCTTTGTTCAATGGTGGTATATAAAATAATTTATTTTGATATACCAACTGATTGCAGTACTCAATAATGTTTTGATAGCAACGATAATGACCACGTAGCATAAAGCCATTACCTTGATAGTTTAAACTTGAAGCGGCTTGCACGACATGCAAAAAGCTACCATCAGAGACTGATAATTGCCGTTTAAAGAAGTTGGTTACCTGTGGTAGCGAATAACCATTTTTTAACCAAATCAAATATTCATCAAAGGCAGACACTTCTGATTGGGTATCAATAACAGGTGCTAGTTGTAGAACATCACCCACAGAAACTAAGCGTTTGGTTAAGCCAGCTAAAGGCAATGCACCCATCACTGTGGCTTGTCCTGACTCATCGGTAATCAACAAATCAATCCCACCATATACATAGTCTTTTTGGGGTGAGCCTGGCGGATAGCTGCTAATTTTTAATAAGCTTGGCACACGATTGACTGTTGAGATGATGACAGGGGTAATCATACACACCCGTCTTAAGCCTGCAATTATATTGTCCTCGGTACGAGAAAAGTGCAGATGAGATGCTTGGTGTAGTGTCATAATAAAACTGGACAGCAACTAAGAGGTTATACTAACTTAAAAAAGGAACTTAGTATGACCAAACAGCGTAGCAAATTCACCCGAGAATTCAAACTTGAAGCCATTAGTGCCGTTATTGACGAAAACCGTAAAATCAAAGAAGTGGCCAACTCTCTGAACATTGGTATCTCAACGCTTGATAACTGGGTGCGTAAGTATCGTCAAGAACAGCAGGGTATTGGACCAGTCAAAGGCAATGCTTTAACTGATGAACAAAGAGAACTTCAGCAACTACGTAAGGAGAATAAACGCTTACGGATGGAGCGTGATATATTAAAAAAGGCTTCCGCTCTGCTAGCATTGGACAACCTGAAAGACTATCGCTAATTACTAAGTTATCAGAGCAAGATAAACAAATTAGTAAAAGCCAACTGTGTAACTTACTTGGTATTGTCAGAAGCAGTTACTACTACAGCACTAAGATTAAGCCAATCGATATCGAAGCTATCAAGGTTAAAGCGTTAATTCGCCAGATATTTAATGACTCTAATGGCTCAGCAGGTACGCGCACTATCACAGCTATCTTATGGCATCAACACGGTGTTAGGTTGTCTCGTTATAAAGCAGGTAAGTTTATGAAGCGTATGGGGCTTATCAGCAGACAGCTTAAGCAACCTAAGTACAAACACTGCGATGAGGGTCACAAGATTCATGACAATACCTTAGAGCGCAAATTTAGTCCCATAGCACCTAATCAAGTTTGGACTGGGGATGTGACTTATATCCGTATCAAGGGTGGCTGGTGCTACTTAGCAATCGTTTTGGATTTATATGCTCGGCGCATTGTAGGCTTTGCTGTGTCAGATTCACCTAATAGCTTATTAACTGGATCAGCTTTAAAGATGGCTTATCACACTAGATTAAACCCTGCTGGGGTAATGTTCCACTCCGATCAGGGGAGTCATTATACCAGTCTTGAGTTCTCTATCTATGTGAGTGAGTGCAGTGATATGACTCACAGTATGAGTCGCCGTGGCAATTGTTGGGATAACGCTCCTACTGAGAGATTCTTCAGAAGTTTTAAGACTGAATGGATGCCAAAGGTTGGCTATGAGAATATTAAGGAAGCTAAGTGTGCTATTAATGAGTATATTTGGGGTTATTATCAAACCATCAGACCACATACTTTCAACAATTATCTGACCCCATTAGAGAAAGAGAAACGTTACTTCAATCGAAACCTCTTATCTGTTGTCTAAATTTAGTTGACCACTACA
>NZ_VFYU01000011.1 GCF_021012795.1 Psychrobacter sp. I-STPA10
TGTAGTGGTCAACTAAATTTAGACAACAGATAAGAGGTTTCGATTGAAGTAACGTTTCTCTTTCTCTAATGGGGTCAGATAATTGTTGAAAGTATGTGGTCTGATGGTTTGATAATAACCCCAAATATACTCATTAATAGCACACTTAGCTTCCTTAATATTCTCATAGCCAACCTTTGGCATCCATTCAGTCTTAAAACTTCTGAAGAATCTCTCAGTAGGAGCGTTATCCCAACAATTGCCACGGCGACTCATACTGTGAGTCATATCACTGCACTCACTCACATAGATAGAGAACTCAAGACTGGTATAATGACTCCCCTGATCGGAGTGGAACATTACCCCAGCAGGGTTTAATCTAGTGTGATAAGCCATCTTTAAAGCTGATCCAGTTAATAAGCTATTAGGTGAATCTGACACAGCAAAGCCTACAATGCGCCGAGCATATAAATCCAAAACGATTGCTAAGTAGCACCAGCCACCCTTGATACGGATATAAGTCACATCCCCAGTCCAAACTTGATTAGGTGCTATGGGACTAAATTTGCGCTCTAAGGTATTGTCATGAATCTTGTGACCCTCATCGCAGTGTTTGTACTTAGGTTGCTTAAGCTGTCTGCTGATAAGCCCCATACGCTTCATAAACTTACCTGCTTTATAACGAGACAACCTAACACCGTGTTGATGCCATAAGATAGCTGTGATAGTGCGCGTACCTGCTGAGCCATTAGAGTCATTAAATATCTGGCGAATTAACGCTTTAACCTTGATAGCTTCGATATCGATTGGCTTAATCTTAGTGCTGTAGTAGTAACTGCTTCTGACAATACCAAGTAAGTTACACAGTTGGCTTTTACTAATTTGTTTATCTTGCTCTGATAACTTAGTAATTAGCGATAGTCTTTCAGGTTGTCCAATGCTAGCAGAGCGGAAGCCTTTTTTAATATATCACGCTCCATCCGTAAGCGTTTATTCTCCTTACGTAGTTGCTGAAGTTCTCTTTGTTCATCAGTTAAAGCATTGCCTTTGACTGGTCCAATACCCTGCTGTTCTTGACGATACTTACGCACCCAGTTATCAAGCGTTGAGATACCAATGTTCAGAGAGTTGGCCACTTCTTTGATTTTACGGTTTTCGTCAATAACGGCACTAATGGCTTCAAGTTTGAATTCTCGGGTGAATTTGCTACGCTGTTTGGTCATACTAAGTTCCTTTTTTAAGTTAGTATAACCTCTTAGTTGCTGTCCAGTTTTATTATGACACTACAAGCTAAATTTAAGAAAAAAAGAAATTAATAGAAATCTTAAGAATTCTGACTTTAAAATTGATGGCTATACTCAATTTAACCAATCAACAAGGTGAGGTGGTTAGCCGATTATGTTGAGTTTGAAAAGCGCTATTATGATAATTTAAATCTGTCAGGCTGTGTTGCCTGACTCAAGTAAACTAGCCTCCAATATACTCGGGGCGGTTCATTTCATCACTCGCACCTCATATACAACCAGATATAAATATATCAACCCTGCTGCCAGACTCAAACTGCCAAACCATACCACCACAAAATAACCTGTATGGCGGGCAAAAAAGGGCAGAAAAAAAGCAAGACTACACAAAATCAGTCCTAACCAACGTAGCCACTGCGCTTGAATGTCTATGGGTGTAATGGCTTGTAAATGGGGCAAAAACTTTTTTCCATGACGCTTACTGCTCATCATTAGTAATACCATGCCCAACCCATTAAATAGCAATAATAATACATATAACATTGAGTCAGACATTGGATACTTCCTTTTTTATCTGTCTATCGGCTAGATTGCTATCAGAGGACGCAGGGGATTTTGTAGAAGGGTGTTTTTTAGCAGCTCGCTGCTTGTTTGTTTTGGTTTGTGCAGCAATATCAGCCTGTTGTTTGCATTTCACGCGATAACTGATAAAGAAAAATAACCCCGCCAAGCTAATAAACGCTCCATCAAAGCTAAGAAATAAAATATCATGTTGGCTGATGCTATGGATAAAGCCACGATTGGTAGTAATGGCATTCATAATGGGCGTTAGTAGTAGTAAGGTAGCTACTAAAGACAGCCCTGCTCGCCAAGCATAACGATTGGGCGTCATCATTGCCATAATTAGGCTAACCCCCCAAATGATAAAAAAGCCGTTGACCTCCCAGTCTGCTCGGGCATTCATATCAATAGGCAACAAACGATTGAGCCATAAATAGCCCACCATTGCCAATGGCAGGCCAACTAAGGTAGCAATATTGAGCTTTTCGACCAACCAAAAGCCAAAGTACGGCTTATCAGGATTCGTCAATTGTCGGCGGCGTTTGACCGTCCATAAGACCATACCTGTGGCAATCATACCGCAGCCTGATGCCCCCAACAAAAAGTATAGCCAGCGTAGCCAGTAATCAGAAAATCGTCCCGCATGCAATCCCACCATGACAGCTTGAGTAGTCACTGCCATCGGTGGTGGGTCACTTTGCTGTTGTAGTATGCCCGTTTTACCATCGTAAATACGAAAAATACTGATATCTGCCAATTGTTTATCAGTTTTGCCATCAATCATAATTAGGCTTTGATTGGTATTGGGATGATTAATACGTATTCGGCTAATATCATAATCAGGATTACGCTGTTGCCAATCAGCTTTAGTTTGGGCAATTAGGGCTGTCACATCAGTCATTGGTGTAGCTTGTAAGTCAGTTGCCTCAGTATCGGCAGCGCGGTAAGAATAAAGCTGCTGATAGGCTTGCTCTTTATCAATCCCTGAAACGACAATACTCCAAGGCATATATAAGGTAATTAAGGTAATGATACCTGTAAAGGTAATCATGATATGAAAAGGTAGTGGCAGTACTGATAGCCCATTATGGGCATCAAGCCATGAGCGTTGTCCTTTGCCCCAACGAAAGGTAAAAAAGTCAGTAAAGATTTTTTTATGAACAATAATACCAGTAATGATAGCAATGAGCATCATCATGGCAGCAAAACCAACAATTAACCTTGCCCAAATGGTGGGTAGATAATGCAAATCAAAATGCATACGATAAAAGAAGTTACCTCCTTCGGTTTCTCTTGGGTGGTATAGTGTTTGGTTTTGAGTATCAAATTGGTATTCAAGGTAGTCATCGGCTATTTCAGCATCAATTTCTAAGCGTTGATAGTTATCAAGGTTGGCAATATACCAACTGGTCGCATTGGGGTGAGTTGCTTGTAGATGCTGAATAGCGAGCCCATAGGCGGTAACTGAATCAATTTTAGAGGTTAGCGACTGTGTTGGTGATGGTGGTGATATAGATGACTGAGTATTTGATAGCAGGCTTGACTGGGTGCTTGATTGGATAGTTGTCTGGGCAGTAGTGGTTTGTATTAAAGGCGCAATTTCAGGTTGCATCCATGCAGTCAAATCATCGTTAAAATAGCTGACTGTACCCATAATAAAGATGGTAAATAATAGCCAACCTAGCAATAAGCCAAACCATGTATGCACCTCAGACATAATCTGACGGTAACCTTTGGGCTTAGGTTGCCATTTGGGATTTTTATCTTTTTTAGCTTGAATTGTTTTTTTTGGGGCTATATTTGTCATGAGTCTACCTAAAGAGGCTTATATAAAGGGTAAACAAGCAAGGATAAAGAAAGTTTTAAATAGTAAGATAACAAAATATACCCAATACGCTTGCAATGGCAATGACAATCATCCATGCAAGCCATAAGCGTTGTACCGAAAACACCAAGATAATGAGAGCAGCACAAATAATAACGCTGGCTATTTGCCCCCAATAGATAGCAGAAACTGTGTCAATAGGCAATCCTAAAAAGGCAATGGCAGTCAACGTTGCTACGCCATAGCTGCCTACCACTGCCAATAGGATACGGCTGGCAAGTCTAAAATAAGGATGGGCGAATTTTAGACTTGTTTTGGTCATGTCTACTCATCCTCTTTAGATAATAAATTAAATGATAAAGTACTGATAAAATTATCGGTATCTGCAAGGCTGGTATTGGCGCTATTCACTTGATGGCTGGCACGCAGTACATTAACCCCATTGCTACCAACTTTTACCGAGGCTATACCTTCATTGTTACTCATCACCGCCGGCCCATCTGGGTCATTTATATAATCCAATACAATCTTGGCATTGGCAACTGGCTTACCAAATGAGCTGACCAATACTTTAAATTCATCGCCTTTTTGTAGCTCATAAGGGTCTACAAGAGGCGTCACTTGTAAAGCCAGATTGGGTAAGATAATCGGCTTGGTTTGGTGGTCTAATAAAGTAGTGGTAATAAACGTATATTTACCCGTACTAACGGCATTTGGCACTTCTTTTTTGTTGCCCTTATGGTATTTACCCTGAGCATCTTTGCTATGATAACCAGAATCATAAGTTGCCACAACTAGGTTGGCTTGCTCTGGTAAGTCAAGCAATACATTGTTTTTTGTATTAATGGTGGTCAAAGGCACAGGCGCATTGTTGGCATCTAAGGCATAAACACTTTTGACTCTATCGGCATCATAGCGGTTATCCATACCGCCTTCACCCAACACAATCGCCATTTGATCCGCTCGCTGAGCCACCCAAATACTATGTGCTTGTGCTACTTGTATGCCGCTAAATAAAGCTAAAGAGACCACACTACTAATTAAATATTTTTTCATAATAATACCTTACTGAGGTTGGTTGGTTTAATAATAAAATAGAGGTTAAGATTAAAAACGATAGGTCAGCCTACCCATCACATTGATTGGCTCACCATAAAATACTTGTTTATAAAATCCAACCCGACTGTAATATTTCTGATTAAGTAGGTTGGTGACATTGAGCTGAGCGGCTAAGTTATCAGTAATGGCATAATTTGCCATCAGATTAACCAATGTGACGGGTTTTTGAGTATATTTTTCATTTTGTTTGCTAACAGGATTAGCGATATAAGCATAGGTTTCATCAGCCCAATTGACTCCGCCGCCAATGGTCAGTCCATTAATCACATTACTCATATCATAAGTGGTAAATAGCTTAATGGTACGATTGGGATATTGTGTATTGATGGCTTTATCATCACGGTCTTTGGCATTAAATTGGGTATAGCCAATACTCGCTTGCCAGTTTGGATTAATCTCACCTGTGACTTCTACCTCGATACCCTGACTGGTTGCCCCTTTTGCTCCATAATAAGCATCCTCTGGTGGTTTTGTGCCTACCACTGTTTTACCTGAATCTAATTGTGCCAGATTATCTTGTACTATCTTAAACACACTAAATTGGCTTTGTAATTTGCCATTGTCACTACGGCTTTTTACCCCAATTTCGTAATTAGTGCCTCGAATGGGGTCAAGATAATCACCATTTTCTTTACGTTCTTCTTGGGGTTTAAAAATATCGGCATAGTTGACATAGAGGCTATGGTTATTATTTATGTCATAGACCACACCTGCATAAGGTGTTTTGATTGAGCTAAAATTCCTATTGAGCTCATCACCATAACTATTACCTTTCACTTTATAGTTAGCAAAACGACTGCCCAATATGACCGATAGTGGCTCAGCAAGCTTAAGCTGCGTTGAAATAAACGCGCCATTTTGAGTGGTAGTGGTGTCGTCAGTCTCTTCAACATCTCCCGTATTGTCTTTCCATTTGGGCTCAGGATAACTGCCGTCCCATGTCAAAAAACTGCTAATTGGTGCAGGGTCAATGGCATCATAACTTTGTGATAGTGTATGATTTTTATCATGGGTCGCACCAATAATAAATTGATGTGTTTGTCCAAACGCATCAAAATAACCCGATATATCTGTCTGGATAACTTGTTGGTCACGATACCTATCATATCTTGCTGACAGTGGTTTAACGCCCAATCCAGTTTGTTTATCCACCACCGTACCGTTTATATAGAAGAGTTTGGGCTTAGCAGTATTATCACTATAACTGCCTTTTATAGAGCCTTGCCAACCATTAGCAAAAGTATGTTGTAAACCAGCAAAGTAATTTAAATTTTCTGAATCCCAATTTGCCCAATCCACACTGGCATTTTTACTGACATCCCAGTCGGTCTTTGTACCATCAGAAAAATAGGCTGGTAATGCGCCCCACATGGCAGCATGTTGCTTATTCTTTTGGTAACTAACGCCAATATTTGCTGTGGTATTATCACCTATATCTGCATCAATGGTGGTATAGGCAATGATATTGCCTTTTTGTTCACGCTCAATATAAGTATCACCATCAGAATATCCAGCAATAACACGCCCGCGTACATTACCGCTGGCAGTCAGTGCTTGACTATGGTCAATAGATACCCCGTAATTACCAAAGCGATTGGCTGTGGCAGATATTTCAGTGACTGGTGTCTTGTTATTGGCATGTTTACGCACCAGATTGATGGAGGCAGATGGATCACCTGTTCCAGTCATCAACCCTGTTGCGCCCCGTACCACTTCAATATGATCATAAATGGCAGTATTGGTAGAAGTTTCTGATGCGGATGAGCCCCCTCTAAAATAGCTATTCATACCATCAACTTGGTACTGATTAATACCAAATCCTCTGGCAGATAAAGAAACACGGGCACCGTCAAGACTTTTGGCGCTGACGCCTATACTACTATCCAAAGCTTTGGATAGGTCAGTTAAGTTTTGGTCTTTCATTTGCTGATTAGTGATAACACTCATAGATTGCGGTGTTTCTTGTGCTGATAGCGTTAATCCTGTTGCACTACTGGTAGCAGGAGCAGTATAAGCTTTGGTATTTTCAGTAATTGTCGGTTGAGAATCCGAGGTAATAACAATAGGATCAACGGTTGTAGCAGGAAGGAGAGCTTCATCTTGCGTATCTGTACTATCTATGACAATTACCTCGTCTGCATGGGCAGACATCGCCATAAATAGTGCAGTATTAATAGCAAGAATTAACGGTGAATACTTAAAATATTTTGATTGCATATAAACGCCTTAGCTAAATTAGGAATGAGTGTTGAACAACATTAATCAAACTACACAAAGACAAGTACAACTATCCAACTCTAACAATAGAGCTTGATGTTTATATTTGGATAGAAGGAGTGTAGAAGAATAAAAATATTCATATATTGTCTAATAACTCTAGGCTTTACATGAACTTAGGGATTATAACGATAATGATATTAGTTATCAATATTATTATTAATAAATATTCTTATGTAATTTTCTGTGACAAAAAATCAAGTGACTTACTAGATGCGTGTTGATTTAAAAATAGACTCAACAAAGCCTGATATGTACTGAAGAAACCGTAGCCCCAATCTTAGTAAACTAATGAACTGTCCTGATATTTTCATATTCTCTTAGAATGTTGAGTCTCCAACAATCTCAGGGTGGTTCACCCTTAAAAAAAAATCCAAAGATTAGATAGATATCAATTTTAAAGAATTAACACCTATCTAATGCTTATCAATATTATCTGTCTTTTCTAACTACTAAAAAAAAGACAATGGGATGGATAATATTAATTCAACTCATACCATCTGTCAGCTAGCTAAATTTTAGGTCGCCTTTTCTTGTTACTGTTTATGTCGTTAAACATAACACTTAAAGAAAATAGATCACGGAGCTTGACCCATGAAAAATTTGAGATTGTATTTTCAACCGCATCTTACTACCAAAGAACGACAATTATGCAAACGGTTTTGGTTAGATAGCGAATTAGATAACTATCTAGATGTTATTAATCAAGTACTACTATTACAAAGAGCTTTTAAGCTTGAGCATAGCCAAAATGTCTTTATTATTTTAAACAAATGTCAGGTATTCGATAGCAGGCAACGCTGTGAGATATGTCAAATTTTACGCCGTATTCACTACCCTTTTGAGCTTAACTATAAGCAAGCTCAAGCTATCAATAAACAAATGATTAAGTGGCGCTGTGACGAGTGTCTTAATTATAGTTATTATTAATATTTAAATATTAATTAATTTTTTCTTTAAAAATATTCCTATTAACACTGCCAGACTCATTATCTAATTTACTGGTCAATTTACTGGTATGCCATTCAAGCAGTTTGGATGCCAATTCATCATCTGCAAAAAAATAAGCAGGTGGTATATCTAGTACTTTTGCCAGTTGTGTCAAGGTGTGAAAATCTGGTTGATGTATGCCTCGCTCATAGCGATTAATGCGTGTACTGGCAACAAATTCATCAAGTCCAATGGCAATACCGAGTTTTTCTTGTGTCAATCCTTTGGCTTTTCTTGCTTGTTTAAAGCGTTTGGTAAAAATAGTCTGTAAATCCATAGTCATTCTCTATAGTGAACGTACTACGAATTTCGGATATTTTTACTTGCTTTTTACTACGAATAACGTAGTATTAGAATTAATTTAATATTTTGAGATAATTTTATAACTGTTCAAACCGACCCTAAGTTGCGTCCACAGATCACCATGTGTGATTTTGCGGATGTGCAACGTTGGCAAAGCTATGAGACAGAGAAGTAACAACTTAAGTAAACAGACTACGAATTTCGGCTATTTTTACTTGCTTTTTACTACGAATAACGTAGTATTAAGTATAACTACAGAAGTTATCAGCCATTACACAGTTATTTATGAAATTATTTTTATCATTAATATTTGCTAACCATATTTATAGGAGAAACTATGAAGACAATTTTTAACGCTTTCACTATTAGTACTTTAGGTATATTCATTCTTACTGCTTGTGGTGGTGGTAATGGGGACTCTGGAAATGTATCTGAACCAACCTCAAATATACCAACTAAAAATACTGCTCCAAGTATTGACTTATTAAATGTACAAGTTAACCAAGCTGGTGATGCTGTGGCTGTTTGGTTGCCATCTAAAGATGATACTACCCCCCATAAACAAATGCGTTATGAAGTATATATGGCACAACAAGCTGATTTTACACCAAATAAAAAAACACTACTTGGCACAAATACAGCTATGACCACTTACTTTATCTCAAGAGATTTAATTGAAAAAGATAAAAAATATTATGTGAGAGTGGCATCTGTAGATAAAGAAGGGCTTAGAACCATAAGTCAACCATTCGGCTTTATTGTAAATAGCAAGTCCCCTACTACGCCTAATACACCAAAACAACCAATAGACCATGATGATTTGGGATCTAATCTAACGGTAACAGGTGTAACTAAGTGTACTGATTATGCCTATTTAACTTCAGGAATACATGATACTAATTTAAATTGTTTATTAAATGTTGATAGTAACGGAGATCCTATTCCTGCTGGTCAAGATGGGCATTTACAAGCTGGCAAACTTATCAATTACTCCATACGAAATATTAATGGAGAAAAGTGTGTGCAAGACAATGTAACTGGACTGACTTGGGAGAGCAAAACTAATGATGGTGGTCTGCGTGATAAAGAGCATCGATATACATGGTTTAGTTATGATGCAAGTACTAACGGCGCTAGCAAAGGGGTACAAAATGGCGGTTATTGTACAGGTAGTGGCTGTGATACTCATGCCTATATTTTTGAATTAAATCGTAGTAATTATTGTGGTTACAGTGACTGGAGATTACCTACACAACAAGAATTATTTAGTTTGGTTGATTATAGTGGTGTACAGCCCACTATCAACACAGAATTTTTTCCTAATACAAAGTCTATTGAATATTGGTCATCAGAGTCGACTCCTTTTAATAGTAGAGGCTTTGCTTTTTCAGTCAATTTTGAAAATGGTACAAATAATTTAACACAAAAACAGTTTAGTTTAGCCATCAGAGCGGTAAGAGGCAATTAATTTTAGTTCAATATTAAAATGTGCAGTCAGCATCTATTAAGGCATATTTACACGTTCTTTAGGAAATTAAGGAAATAAAATGATTATGAAAAAAAGAGTTTCATCGCTATGTACATTAGCAGTAACCAGCATATTAATGTCATTACCATTACCTGCTATAGCAGAATATAAATGTAGGAATGACATCATTGCAACAACACCAAATAGCCGTTTTAAGATCATGTCTAATGGCAGTGAAGTTAAAGATATAAAGACCAATTTAATTTGGCAGCGCTGCTCTATCGGACAGACATGGGATGGTAATCAGTGTGTTGGTGATGCAACTGCTATGAACTGGAAGGATGCCATGAATGAAGCAATCAAAACAGGCCGTAATTATCGTGTACCAAATATAAAAGAGCTGCAAAGTATTACTGAAGTAGCCTGCTTTGACCCCGCTTTAAATGTATCTATTTTCCCTAATACACCGACAGGGGTTTTTGATGTGACCTATTGGTCTTCAACTCCTGACCTAAAAAATGAGCAATATATTTATATTATGCGTATAGAGTATGGACTGGTAAATATCTTGAGAAAAGATACTGATGGGCATGGTACACGTTATGATGAAAGTCGTGGCTATGTCAGATTAGTGCGTCAATAAAAAGTAGCTAGTAGAATTAAAGGCAGTGTCATGATATTAATCAATAAGGATAGTTTATGATAAATAAATTAGCAACCACAATAGGCTCAATAGGCTTAGGTATACTACTATCTACTCCCACCTATGCTGCAAACTATAATGATTTTTTGTCTCCAAACTCTTTGGGGCAAAATATTAATACATTAAACACGCGTTATGGTCTTGGACTCAAAAAACAAGATTGGGGTGCCTATCAAAATAGTGATGCTTACAATTGCAGCTTGACCGTTAAAGCAAATAGTCATAATAAAATTACTAGTATTCAAGTTGCACCCAATAATGATAAATGCACCATTAAAACCACCTCAAGTGGTATAAATTACCATCATGGCAACACAAAAATAGTTGATATATTAAACCAAGTAAGACTTGAAGATATTCAGTTTATACCGGCTTGCTTTAATTGTCCTTCAAGACTTGAACTTCCTGATAGTCTAGTGGTGATGCGTCCACAAGATCCGTACTATACAGAATTTAACATTGATGGCTACAACACCCCTTATACAGAATTCCTTGCTCAAAAGGTACTGGGCAATTTTGATCTTAAAAGTGATATTTATTATAAAAAAATGAGCGAGATGGATGAAAAATTCAATTTAGCAACAAATAATTTTGAGCATAAAGATATCAGCTTATTAAAGAAAAAGGAGATACGTTTAAAAGCAATTCATACTTATGACTTACAATCCACTCCATGGAGATATGAAATAGGTCTCAAATAAACTGAGAATATCAGCCAAAATATTTACCATCCCCTCTTATTCTAATAAAAGTTTTAATAAAAGGGGATTTTTATATTTTTCAATATTTACAAGTTTATTACCTGTATTGGTTGCCAAATCGAGACAACTCCATGAGTAGTAAAAATACCCATCGCTGGTAGTTTGCAGATAATCTTAACAGCTTCTTGTTCTGTGGCGATGATGATTTAATATTCCAAAGTTAAGCTAACCATAAGTATGAGCGTATGTTAGTTTCTTTAGTATCAGTATCATTTTTCGGTAATCTTTTGAACATACCATAACGGATATTGCATCAGTTTTATTGTTCGTTGTCTATCTCACTTTTGAGGTTGAATCATCCATATATCATTTGCAGCAATAATTATGCCGGAGCTATTGGTATTGATACAAAAAGCGGCACCAGATCCTTTGTAGACACGCTCACCAGACGCCATATCATACAATGCAAAAGAGCTCATCAAAAAAAATCCACTGTTATTCCCCAACACATAAAAATGCCCATCAAAAACAACCATATCAATCAGTGCAGACTGTTTATAAGTGACTTGCCAATCACCATCGGAATTGATATAACAATAGTGTTCATAACTGCCTAAATCATCGTCGAAAGGTAACAGAAGTGCGCTTGTATCACTACCTGCGGCATACCGGATAAGTTTTTTACCACTGACACTGACTGGCTCGGGCAAATTAAGTTGGGATATGTTGTGTTCCTGAAAGTTGCAGCAATGATCAAGGGACAGCGTATACCAAATTTCTTCGTCATCTATATAGGCAGAACCCAAAGCCAAAATGCCATCACTGCAATAAGTGCTGGATTCAAGTGTGATCCCAATAGGCTTACATGATGCTGTGATACTACCACTTTCTAAATCATATTCACGAATTTCACTAAGACCTTCTTCTAGGGTTGACTTCGTATCAAACAAGGTTAGTAATATACGCTGTTTTGCTTCATCAACATCAACGTCTCTTATCAGCTTTGTTGTATTTACATCATAAATAGGCTCATCATTGCCAGTACTGTCGTATATTAGAAAGCCGCATTCTCCATAAGTAAAAACAACCAAGAAGCGTCCAATCCATAACAGACCAATATTAAGAACAGATGGCGTAGTTTTCAACTTAATCTGTTTGACAATTTTATCCTGACGCGGGTCAATAATATTGACCACTTTGTAGTTATGATGAAGATAAGCTGCATATTCGCCATCAGGGGAAAGCGTTACAGCAGTAGCTGTATTGCTCTTTAAATCAAAGAACTTTTTTACTTGAAACATAATCGTTACCTAAGCAGTCTAGTAATGTTACAAAGTACTCTTTTAAACCTTGCCTACCATCACAGGTATTGCATATATACATCTACTCACTAAATGTACACACAACATCATCATAATTATTGTCTATACTTTGAAGTTCTAAATATATATCATTATATTTTGGCTTAAAAAATTCATCTAAACTCTCAGCAATACCATATTCTGTATTGGTTCCAGCATTTCCAGCGGCTGTCACTGCATATACATAAAGAGGCTTAGCACCATCTTTTTGCCATTTATAAAATTTTTGCTCAAAAATTGAATCTACATCACAATTTGAAGGTATCCTTGTGAGATCTTCTGAATTAAAAAAATCATCCAGATAAGAAACACCACTGAGAGTATCATCTTCCATAACCCCCTGACCTGATCTAAGAAGAACAAGATTAGGCTGTTGCTGCGAACCATAAACCATCATAGTACTGGTATTATTCAAGACAGCAAGAATAGAATAAATTGGATTATTAGGCGTATTCGCATCTATTTTAGCAGTTTTATTATCCCACTCTTGTACATCAGGCAAAGCAGCTAACTGCTCCCATGTCCATTTTTGATTTGGTTTTAGGGCTAAATAATTGGTAATATTGGCAAATTTAATATTGCCTGTCGCGTTATTTGTTAGCGATGCAGAAGTTTCTTCACCATTTGCTTCATCAGCATAGTTATTAGCATCGTCATCTGTATTATTTATAGCTGTACCAATCCCTTGAGGACATGCTATCTCTGTACCTTTAGTATCAATACAGAAACTTCGACCATCTTTATCCTGAACGACAGCTATACCACCGCTAAAATCTATTATGCCATTTGAACTCATCCAATATTCTCGAGTAAAATTCATCGGAATGACCAGTTCACCTTTCTTATCAATATATCCATACTTCATATTGTCGCTATTTTCTATATAATCAAAGACAGCCGCTAAGCCATTAGAGAAGTCATTCACCTGCTCATAGGGCAAGTTTAGTGCAATGACGGGTTTATTCGTTTTATCAACATAACCCCATTTATCATTTTTCTTTACTGCCAATAGTCCTTCACTAAAGTTACCCATTTCATCATACATAAAAGGAATAACTGCTTTATTAGCTTTATCAATCAATCCGTACTGATAATTTCCTTCTTCATTGACACCAGCAACAGAAGCAAAACCATCATTAAAGTCATTTAACTGCTCATACTCAAATGGAATAACAACCTTTCCTGTCTTATCAATCGCACCATAGAATCCATCTTTTGAAACAACCGCTAGACCATCTGAAAAACTACGAGCCAATTCGTATTCTAAAGGTATAATCATCTCACCTTTTGTATTAATAAAACCATATTTATCATTTTTACTAACAGCCACTAAACCTTCAGAGAAGTCATTAAATGCTATCTCTTCACCACCTTCCCCAGCCATCAGACCATCATATTCAAATGGTATGACAAGTGTGCCATCTTTGTCGATATAGCCTATTCTATTACTTAGCGTATATGGCTCAGCTTCATTACGACTGATGACGCCAGCCAGCCCATCCCTTAAACAACCAACTTTTTCGTAACCCTCTACTTCTGGTGTAACACATATATTATCCGTGGTTGCTACTGTTTCGATATTGCCTTGCTCATCATTTGATGCGGCTGTATTATCAGCAGTATCTTTTCGGTCACTGCATCCTATTAAAGCAGCGATACTTAAGGTTAAAGCAAGGTAAATGGGCTTCATGTGGGTATCCTAATATTGAATTAATTTAAATTGAATCTAGTAATGAGTTCACAATAATTACATTTGTACTATTTTACATAGGACTTACGCAAAAGTACGATATTTGTCTTAATAAAGTGGCGAGCAATTTTTACGAAGCCTCTGCAACTACGTACAGCCAGTCCACTGGATAAAAAACAATGATTACCAGACGCTAATAATCTATGAGACTGCGTAAGTCCTACTTTTGAGCTTGAAAAGCAGTATTATGACAATCTTAGCCTGTCAAGCTTTATTACTTAAACTTAACTCAAGTAAATCACATTCTAAGAGAGTCTGTGCAGTTCATGGACTGATTTGGTGTTAACTAATTGATTATAAGCAAACTACATCACTAATTATTCTATATAATATTCGACTTTCTTCACTACCTTTTCAATTTTCATATTTATTTTGTCAACAAGATATCGCTTATTTAGGTGCTCTAAATGGTTAAATATACCAAAGAAAGAAAACAGCTTGTTCAATGGGTAAAAACACAACTATCTGGTGAAACATTAACGTTTGATAAAAAGACAAACTCAGAAATATTAATAGAATCTAATCCATTTAATAGATATACCATGGGTATTTTATATCCCTCTGGTCTGGTGGATAATACTGAAGAAGAAGTGTTAGAAGAGGCAGTAGAAGAAGATAGCGACATTGTTTCACTAAAATCGCCACAAAGATACCAACCACCCTCATCTATGGGTTTTTCATTTTATGTCGATTCAACCCTAGAGCATATAAAAATATCCTATAAAGCAGTCAGATTTGAATATATCAGTCCTAAAGAAAGCGGCTTTTCTGAGAACCGCAAGCGGCAGTGGAAAAAAAGTTATTTAGATGAACAAGGCATTGATACTACTCATGGACATGGTATCGCCATTAATCAATCTTCTACTCATTATATCTACGACAAACTGGCGCGAATAGATGTGACAGTTCGTGACTATGGTGATGGCAAAATCATCACTGTTACTTTATCAAATGCTAAAAATAATAGTACTACACCACAAAAATCTTGCAATAATAACAATAATAATCAGTTTGAAGAGTTAAAGCAGCGGGTAGAAGGCTCATTGTTTGAAGTTGAATTAAGCTGTCATTTTGATAAAACAGCTTTACGTAACTACCCTCGTGTGAGTAAAGAGCTACTAACAGAGGAAGAAAAAGAGTTAGAGCTACGTTATAAGGATCAACACGTCTATGCCATTGGTCATGGTGTTGCTGTAGATTGGAAAGATTTTACTGGCAATCAAATCATGTTATATAGTGACTTTATGCCCTCATTTGAAGTGCCACAAGTCACCGCTAATACAGGTAACGCTTCTAGTAAAGTGCTAGATTTTGAATTTTTGCAATCAATACAAGATGATGACAGTGTATTAGAGCAGCTCGATGAATTTGTCGAAAACTATCTTGACTGGATTGAGACTCAAGAAGACCTCAAAAAAACTGAAGATGAGGATGAGCAAGTCACGGCACAAAATATCATAGACCGTATGCACATTGCTGCTAAACGCATGAAGAGTGGCATTGCTGTTTTGCAAGCAGATGAAAAAGCCAGACAAGCATTTGCCTTGGCAAACCAAGCCATGTTAGCACAAATGCAGCGTAGCCGACCAAATAATACGACATACAAATGGCGACCTTTTCAGTTGGCTTTTTTTCTGATGGTTTTAGAATCTTCAATGAATGAAGAGGATGAATATCGTGATTTAGTCGATTTAATTTGGTTTCCAACTGGTGGCGGAAAAACAGAGGCCTATTTGGGGGTAATGGCATTTTTATTTGTCTATCGCCGATTAAATTATACCAGTAGCGGCAATGGTACGATTGCCATTATGCGCTATACGCTGCGCTTGTTAACCTCGCAACAATTTGTCAGGGCTTGCAAAGTCATAGGTGCGCTTGAGCTTATCCGTAGACAGACACCAGAGCTTGGGGAGCAGCCCTTTACCGTCGGATTATGGTTAGGCGGCTCGTCATCACCCAATGAATTTCACCACGCCATAGAAATGAAAGAAAAACAAAATTTTAGTAAGTTTGTATTAAATGCCTGTCCGTGGTGTGATGACAACTTTACAAGTAACAATTATCAGGCAAACGAAAACTCATTCCACTTTACCTGCACCAATCAACAATGTTGTTTTGGTAAAGAGCAAAATAATATATTACCCTTTAATGTGGTGGATGACGCACTGTATGCCAAGCCGCCCAGTCTATTGATAGCCACCGTTGATAAGTTTGCCAGATTGGCATGGGATGAGCGAGCCCACGTTTTTATTGGTGGTAAAGACAACCGCCCTCCTGAACTTATTATTCAAGATGAACTGCATCTTATTTCTGGTGCATTAGGGTCGATTGTGGGCTTATATGAAGCAGGACTAGAGGCGGCAATAACATCACGTGGTGTATTCCCCAAATTCATCGCCTCTACTGCAACGATTCGACAAGCCACTGAGCAAGTAAAGGCTTTGTTTGGACGTGATATGGCAGTATTCCCGCCAGTTGGATTGCGCCAAAAGGATTCATATTTTGCCAAAGAAGTACCATTAGATGAAAAACCCGGTCGACTATATGTTGGCTATTTGGCCTTTAATCGGCAACGAAAGAACTGTTTGGAGGATTTGTCTGGGGCATTACTAGCCGTCCCACAAGTGCTTTATAATGAGCAAGATGCGCTCAAAGATGCGTGGTGGACACAAATGGTCTACCATAGCAGCTTAAAAGGTGTGGGCAATAGCCAAACTAACTTTCAAAATAACATCGCCAAAATTCAAAAACGGCTGTTAATGAACTATTTTATCAGTGAAGCACAAAACTACGAGCCCAATTATTCAGAGCAAATAGAGACACAACTAAATTCACAAAGTGCTTATGAAATATTTGTTAAAGGTCAGTGGTCAACGCAGCATGAGCTTTTAGAAAATGCAGACATCGCAAAACTATATCAACAATGCTTCCCCGTACGTACTATTAATACCAAGTCGCTAACAGGTAATAATACCGCTGAGACCAACACCAAAGTATTTAATTCTTTAAAGTCAAAATTCTATCAAAATGATGCAATAGATGCCGTCTTAGCTACCAATATGGTATCTGTGGGTTTGGATGAACCGAGACTGGCATTGATGGTAATGAATGGGCAGCCATTAACCACAGCAGAGTATATACAAGCCAGCAGCCGTGTGGGGCGGGGTGATATTCCGGGGATTGTATTTGTCAATTATTACAAAACGCAGGCACGTAGCTTATCGCATTATGAAAATTTTCGGGCATATCACAGCTCATTTTATCGCTTTGTAGAGCCATCTAGCCTGACACCATTCACTGAGCAAGTCAGACACAAAGCATTACATGCTGCTTTGGTTACAGCCATCCGTCATGGTGAAAATGGTCTATTAAAAAATACCCAAGCGGAAGACTTTTTTAACTCTTCTAAGGATACCATTGCCATTGAAAAAATCATTAAAAAGTTCAAACAGCGGATACAATATGCCGCACTAGATAACATAGAGAGCGTTAATCAGCATTTAGATATATTAATTGAACAATGGAAAGATGAAGCCTCCTCAGCCATCAATCTTAGATATAAAGCTGATGATAAAGCTGGTAGAAGCTTGCTGGCCTCTTTTGAAAATGATCAATATTCTGGGGTGTGGCAAACCCTAAATTCTATGCGTAATGTAGAAAAAATGGCTTTATTTGAAATTAATTTAGATAAAGATAGATTTATTTATAGTGACAAGTGGTTCACACCTGTGCGATTTTCTCATTTAATGAGCTACTCCGGGGTTGGATCTGTGGTTCATGATAATCTTGAATGGCTGGTAAAAGTCAGTGATACAAAAGAGTGGGCGCCTAAAGATAATTTGCTTGAGTTACATGCCGTAGAGCGGGTAAAAAAATACTTTCAAACCGAAAAGAAATTATTATTGCCGCCAGAGGCTCAAGTAAAAACTGCCCAAAACATTGAAATCAAAGGTAGCACACTGCCAGTTGCACGCTTTCCTGCTTGGATGCACTGTCGCCATTGTGGTCTTATTTATCACAAACCTTGGGAGTTAAGAACGCATCAAGGCATTTTAATTGATGATGCCATATTTTGTACTGCTGACAGTTGTCGAGGAGCTAATCATTTACTCAAACAAATTATATGGTGTACAGCCAGTAATAATGGTGATTTAAGAGACGTACCTTGGCATTATATTTGCCATAGGGGTAAGCAAAACAACTGTGTGCAAGAAATAGATAGAGCTTATCTAAAAATACAAGACGCCAACTCTGGGAAAAAAGAAATCTATTGCAGCAAGTGCCGTACCCAAAACCTATTTGAAAAAACTGAATTCAAAAGTAAATCTGGTGATACCTATGTAGTCACAGAAGTAAATGATGCCAGAATTTATACCCCGCATACCGAGCGGGCATTGGTGATTCCTCCAGAATCTAATATCGATAGAAACTCCATCATCTACCAATTGCAATCCAATTCTCAGCTATTAAATGCCATCGAGAGCGCAACACATAAAATAGAAAGGAAAAGAAATCGAGAGATACGAAAGGCCATAAAAGCTTTACAGTGTACAAAAGAAGAACTGTTAGCAGCCCTTGACACTATTAAAGACTTTCAGCCTGAGCATTTTGTTGTCACCAATATGTTAAACGATGAATATGAGGCACTCATCACAGCTGCTAACTTTCCAAGTGGAGCTGATTTTGTCACCCGACATTTAACTGAAGACTGGACAACATATATTAATGCGCATCTATCATGTAATGACACAGCATATTTATCAGCACAGTTGATTGATAAACTGGTAGCGATAGATAGATTAAGAGTCATCGAGATTTTTAAGGGCTTTTCAAGAGACATTAGAACCGATGAGGCGGTATCGACTGATCCCAATAGTGATGAAGATAATATAACAGATAATAAGCTCATTCCTCCTGATATCGAAGGCAACGCTGATTGGCTTCCTGCCATCGAATTATTTGGCGAAGGCATATTTTTTACGTTAGATAGTCAGATACTCAAACAATGGGAAACAAATGAACAAATCCGCTTGCGCGCAAATCAGATAAATCTGCGCTATCAAGCATCGGATATGATTTTAACAGATGATATTATACCTACCCCAAGATTTATTCTGATGCACACGCTGGCACATTTGCTCATACGTGAACTAGAATCATCGGCTGGTTATCCTGCTGCTTCATTAAAAGAGCGTCTGTATTGTTCTACGACAGATGATAATATGGCGGGTATTATGATATATACCGCTGTCCCTGACATAGCAGGTACATTGGGCGGTATCGTACAGTTAGTCGAGCCTGCAAGATTTTTACGCCTATTAGACAGTGCGTTACGACAAGCGCAGTGGTGCTCATTAGACCCTGTATGTGGTGAGATGGAGCGACAAGGACCGTCTTGGCTAAATCGTGCTGCTTGTCACGCTTGTGCCTTAGTACCAGACACTTGCTGTAACTATAACAATGTATTTTTAGATAGGGTCTTTATTAAAGGAAATTCCAAAGTAGGCATACCCACTTTGATAGATGTCATAAGGAATAAAAATGGCGAAACGTATATATAAACTACCAAGACAGGATCAACTAACCAAAGAACAACGTAAAATTTTACGCTTGCCCGAACAAGGAGACTATTTAATCGTCGGTGCACCCGGTACGGGTAAATCTGTAGTGGCTTTAATGCGTCTACAAAATTTAGTAAAAACCCAAAATGTGCATTTTTTGACCTTTAATCATGTGTTAAATCATGCCAATAAATGCCTTGTTGATGAAAAGCTTCAAGACAATATGCATACTGCCATGTCTTGGTTTTACTCATTATATTGGGAAAACTGTCAAGTATTTGTGCCTGAAGAAGACAACTATCAGCCAGATTATGATGCAGTGATGCAAGACTTTCAATCTAAAAAATTAGAACTTAGTGATCACAGTTTAATTATTGATGAGGGTCAAGATTTACCACCTCAGTGGTATGAAGCGGTAGATAGCCTAAATATAAACAACTTTTTTATAGTGGCAGATCAAAATCAGCAAATTACCGAGCAAAACTCATCTAGAGAAGATATTGAAATTTGTCTTGGTCTTGATTCTGATGAGGTAATAGAGCTAAAAGAAAACTGGCGTAACACCATGCCCATCGCCCTATTTTGCAATTATTTTTATACAGATAAAGGCAGCCCAAAGCCAGTAATACCCAACCGACCTTCGATTAATATCCCTATACTTTATGAGTATGAAAAACTTGACAGTGTAAAAGAGCAGATATTGCGTGAATATCACTTTGATCCCAGTAAATTAATTGGGGTGTTTGTGGCGACAGATGCCAAACGTGAAGATTGGGTACGTAGACTTGCAAATGACAATCAGCCCCGCAACAACCCCTCGCCTGTGATTACTACCTACAGTTCTTCTCAAAAAGGAGACGTTCATATTGACTTTAGTCAAGGTGGTATCGTGGTATTAAGCGATAAATCGGTTAAAGGCATTGAATTTGATGTGGTATTTATCCAAACGGATGGCTTTAATAATAAATCGGGTAGTGAAGAGCGTTTAAAAAAACGCTTATACGTTATGTCTTCAAGGGCAAAAGAAAAGCTATATTTATTCAAAAGTCACATTTATAACAGTATCCTTGAAGAAATATTGCCACCAGAAGGTGAGGTGGTTAAGTTTATCCCAGAAGGCGAAACCAAAGAATTAGAGCAAGAACTACTAAAGAGGCGCAAACTATGAGCAGTCATTGGTATATAGTCACAAACACTGAAAACCTTATCCATTTTATTCACTATGGCTTGATTATTGATAGACAAGGTTTTGCCAAAAATAATTATCTGATAGATGCTATGCAAGATATCCCTTTAGGATATGTTCCTTGCTTTGCTAAAGACAATATCTATCCTGCGCTCCAAAAAGCAAAAGAGGAAGATAAAAATCTCAGTGGGTGCTTGTTAGAAATAGATGTCAAACAAATTGAGCAAATGCAGACTTTGGGTGTTTTTATAGAGCCTACTTCTTCTATTATAAATCAGCAGCACAATGACATCACTGAGCTACTTGCAGCAAAAAATATTAACTGTATTCTGCTCCCCGCTCCCCTACCCTTTAGTCTAATAAAAAGTATTACACTACAAGATACACAGACCCGAGACAAAGTAAAAGCCATCTATCAGCAAAAATTTAACACATTTGCTGCGAAAAAAAGTTTTTATGCCGTCAAACCAACTTTATTTAAGCAGCCAAAGACAAAAAGTAACATTGAAGATGATATTTTTGGCTTAGAACAAAATTGGAATATAGAGCAAAGAGTATTAAGTTATGACAAAGCATTTTCTTATGGTGGCACTTTGGGGCTGTTATATTATCAAACAAAAAATGGTCGTCAGACGGTAGAAATATTTAATGAGCTGATGCTAAATGAACGCATAGATGGTGTAAACCATAATAAAGATTATTTACGCTCACTTGTACCATTGCTGACATATATCACTAAAAGCCCCAACTCAAAAGTAGATAATGAGATTGAACTTATCTATAAACGGCTGATAGATGAATTAATCCACATTGATAATCATGGCGTAGCGTGTGAATTTATATTAAGTGTCTTACAAAGTGATGCCATACCCGAAAAATATAAAGACAAATGTTTTAAATTATCAAAAAGTCTTGAAAAAATCGTTGAGCGAACGAACGATAAAGATCCTGAGACTATTTTACAATTAATCATTAATAATTTATATCCAGAAGACATTGACTTTAAAAACTTCACGTTATTAATTACCATGTTCTTTTTGCGAGATCATATCGAAACGGTACTAAAATACCACCACCAAGATTTTACAGAGAGACATTACGCCCTCATTGCAATATTCTTTGGACTGACCTCTGGCATCGTCAATGTGCCCGATGAAATCAGACAAACCTATGAATTATCCACTTGGATATCTTATAAAATGGCTGAATATGTGCATAGCCTACATGCCAGCCCTGTCACGTTTAAAAATCCAACACAGCCTGCTATCTTATATACGGATTATATAAAAGATAAACCAACTAAAATTTATAAATTACATAGATTTTATGAATGGCTTAATAACAAATTACTTCAGGAAAATCATGTTGCAAATCATCAACTCGTAGAATGGAAAATATCTTTACCATCCACCTATACGGTAGAGAACAATAAATACTTATTGTCAGAAACTAAACCTGACATACTTGCATCTATTGATATTGCGATTTTAGAAGATTATTTTCAAGCCAAAATTAAACAAGACACGTTATTTAATTTTAACGAAATCACCGATGCTTATAAGAAATATACAAAATGAAAGTAATACCAAACATCCCTTACGACAATAATAGCTTTGCTGAACAGCAGGTATTTGCGGCATTAAAAGCAATCGATACTCCGTTTGATTGTGTGGCACTGCATTCTGTTATGTTACCCAATCATGCCTATAAAAGAATTGGTGAAGCTGACTTTGTCATTGTAAGTTGTTATGGCATTTTTGTTTTGGAAGTCAAAGGGGGCACTATTTCTTATCAAAATGGTCAGTGGTCTAGCAGTAATCAACAAGGTACTTATAATATTTGTGATCCATTTAAGCAGGCTAATAGTGCATTGCACGCTTTAAATGAAAAAATCACAGACTATCTCACACTAGAGCAAGAGCGTTTACCTTTAGGTTATGGAGTGGTGTTCCCCGATGTGTTATGGAATAAAGAGAGCGTTGAATGGGAAGCTGAAATAGTATGCGACTCTCAAGGAATGCTGCAATTTTCACATTGGTTGACCACCTTTTTTGAGTATTGGCATGAACGTCCAGCAAACGCCAATCTTTTATCCACTAGTGACACAAAAAAAATTATTGATTTTTTACGACCCAGCTTTGAGTTTATACAGCCTCTATTTGCTCATGTGGAAAATATGCAACAGCTGTCAGTTAAGCTAACTGAAGAGCAGTATCATTATGTTGATATGGCAATGGAGAATCAACGGGTTATTTGCTCTGGTGGTGCTGGAACAGGCAAAACATTTTTAGCAGCTGAGCTATGTCGCCGGTTTATATCGCAAGGCAAAACTGTACTACTGGCATGCCACTCTTCTTGGCTGCGCCATTACTTATCAACCTTAATACCATCAGAGAGTCTGATTATCACAACCATTTCAGGCTTAACTGTAACCATGAGAAGAGAGAGTATTGACAGCTTTGATGTGGTCATTGTAGATGAAGGACAAGACATCTTAAATATCAAAGATTTAGAGCAGTTAAACTTAGCCCTAAAAGATGGCTTTGAAAATGGGCAATGGTATTTCTTCCATGATGCCAACAACCAAGCAAATGTTCTCACTAAGTTTGATGATCAGGCAATGGCATGGCTCAAGACTCAAAATCATCCTGCGATATTTAAACTGAATATTAATTGCAGAAATACTCGTAATATTTTGTCAAAAATTCAATCCTCTCTAACTTGTGATTTAGGCAGACCTGCTTTAATTGAAGGCCCTGAAGTCACTGAATTTTCTGGTAACCAAGAGTATCTTAGCAAAAAGTTATCTATAGTATTAAAAGAATTAAAAATCTCAGAGTTAGATAACGGTTCCATCACCATCCTATCTGCTTTAAGAAAAAGAAAGTCATTGCTATCCACCTTAGCTACTGATGAAATCAAAGATATTATTGAACTGGATGATTATAAAGTGAGAACTTATCCATTTAAGCAAATCACCTTTGCTGAGATAGCAAACTTTAAAGGTCTTGAAAATGATGTGATCATTTTATTAGATTTAGAAGACCCACAAAATCTAACCACAGATGACAAAAAAACACTTCATTATGTAGGTATGAGCAGAGCAAGAGCAAAATTATACTGCTTTTGGTCATCTTCTGATACAGTTCATACAATTTAACTCCGCCATAAAGTGAGAAAAATATGCTTAATATCTTTTATTCTAAAACTTAAGTAAGCTCTGGAAATATTTTTAGCAATACCCTTTCATACTCTTTATTTTGCTCTACTTCTCCTGCCAAAATATTTTTTCTAAACTCAATAAATTTCTTATTATTTGTCGCTTCATTAAGAAATGGATTTTTATTTTTATAAAGATCACATGCCTTAATAATCATTAAGGAATTTGGTTGATAGTTTGATAAAGCATGATTCAAATAAGCAGCCATACTATTGAGATTTTTACCAAATATGGTATCAGTTTTGATTGCTGTTATTGTATATATGGTATGTAAGTTTACATTTTCAGTTGCTACTTTAAAGTCATCTAAGTTATTAATCTTCATATATGTACGTAAAATTGCCCATTGAGTTTCTTGTTCAGGTTTTCCCAAAACTTCATGATAAAGATGAGTGATATAATCTATGTCTTGATCATCTAGTATCAGATTATGAGGATATAATCTTCTTAAGATCTCTTTTATATTGGAAAAATCTTTGTGCTCACGGATTTTTTTACACACTTCTATAAAAATAGTATTCTCACCTTCATCATAGCTTTCTGGGTTAATTGGTAGTCCTAACTGAGGTAAATAAAGTAAATGTAAAGCAAGTTTAGATAAATTAGGATTGGAAAAAGCATTAATAATAACCCTATCTTTCGAGCATTGCATCGCATCAGCTAGTTTATCAGATGTCTCATTAAGTTTCTGTTTAATAAACTCTTTATCATCCTCATCAAATTGAGTATCTTGCTCTGTAATCTCAAATCCTAATAATTTAGGAACTTTGTAAACCGATTCTGAAATATATGGTTTCTCTTTATTACAGAAGCCAACTAGCTGATCAAAGTAACTTTCTACTTTCTTTTTATGCCAATATTCCATAATTATTTTTCTCACCTCTTATTTAAAACTAAAGTCATTAGTTATTCAGGTTAATAAACTAACCTGAAAATCCATCATCATCAAGCTGATAATGACTGATAGTAGCTCTCAACAGACTTTTTATTCTATATTTTACTTCTATCTTCTCAGATTCATCCAACCCCTCATATTTTACTTTTAGATAAAAACAGTCTCCATTCTTATCTTCATAATAACCATTTACAATATATTGTTCTAAATCAAACAAATGAATATATTTAACAAACTCACTCAACTCATCTTCATATTTTTTTGTTCCATCTCTAACATAAAGACCAAGATAGTCATTATAATCTAGCCTATAATGGTTAGATATAAAATCCTGAGTTCTTTGGGGGAGATTATGATTGGTAACACAAAACATGTCAGATGAATTATTTAAATAAGTTACGTTTATATAATTTTTTACAAGTTTAAATATTTTATCATTATTCTTTTTTAGATAGATGGCATCAGCATCAGATATTTTGGGACTCAGGAAGATAGAAAAAAACTTAACAGGATGAAAGTACTCATTTAAAATAGAATCTGATTCAGCTTTGCAGCCATATTCTTGTGCATACAATAATCTTCCATTGAGCTTAGGACAAAGAAATTCAATTATTTTATTAAGAGTATGATCAGGAATATTGATTTTATTTTTATGAATTTGCTCCTTATAATCTAATTTATTATTTTTATCTTGCTCTTTTAATTTATTGTAATGACCATAATAGTAACATATACTTTTAAAAATATTATAAAATCCTGGATAATAATCAATAATATTATGAGCAACTTGAATTAATTTTGTATACTTCAAACCAATTGGCTCTCCATACTTAGCTGATAGCATTGAGCAAATGATACTTTGATATTTTTCACTAGGGATTCGAAGTTCTTCTTTTTTAGGAACCATACTCGTTGCTTCAAAAAATAACTCGAAAGGTGAATGCCAACCTATACTCATATTATATTTATTGACTTTATTTGTCTCACTTTCTGTAAATTCATCATTAGCAATGAGTCTATCAAACATTCCATTAAGATTGTTTTTAATTGATTGTTCAAATAATTCACGTAGTTCATCAAAGTTCTCAGGCAACTGTCTATAAAGTGTGCTAACCGCATCAGCAGATGAGTAATCATTGTATACATTATCACCATATCTATACATATATAAATCCTTATTGTCTTAGTTTAGTATTTATTGAACTTTCCCCAGTATACTCAACAGGAGTGATAATACCAAAATCAGCCATTTTATCCGTATAACAAATGGAAAAATACTAAGCGCCCCGATCGCTATGATGACTTATATCTTTGGGATTGTTTCTGTCATCTGTTGCGCTGTTACTTCGTTAGAGTAATATCGACATTAGCTCTCGCTTTCTTATTTTTAATGTCATACAATAACGCCCTTTTTATAGTTATTGCCTTGTTTTTATTCACAATTAATACGATGAACTGTCATGTAAGCACTCAGTTGCCTAACACTCGATGGTCATAAGGAAGTGAAATGAGTAATCAGCAAATCCCCCCTTCAGACTCTAAACCACAGTCCCTAATTTCCCCTAGCGAAGATGCTATATTATCCGGCAGCTATGAGCAGCTACATAAACCAAGCGCTAGCTTTGATAGTCGTGATGATTATCTCAATCATGAATTGCAGATTATGCAGCCTAAACGCTGGCGTCCTAATTTACCATTTCGTGATTATCGATTTGAGTTTGAAGACACGATTCCAGCGATGGCCGCCACTATTGGTAAAGTCGTTATGGTTGGTGCAATTGCTGCCACTTTCGCAGGTCCTCTTGGACTAGGCGATGCCTTTATTTTAGAGAACGTGCGTTACGAGCTATTAATTGTCTCAATTTTTATTATTCTATTCTCCGGCTTTATATTGCCTACCGCCAACCTAGCGGGCACACACGGGCCACTGATTCCTTTGATTCCAATTATTGTAGCCGCTGGCGGTCACCCGATGGCGTTTGGTCTATTAATCGGTGGTTTTGGACTGTTATTAGCGATAAGTAAAGGCGGCAGCTTACTGGCGAATCTGACCAGTAAAGGCGTGTGCGGGGGGCTACTGTTGTATTTAGGCTTTATTGGGACGACCTCGCAAGTCAAAAACCTTTTTGCTTGGGCAGAGGGCATCGGTATGGCACACATTGCCTTTGTGGTAATTTTGCTGACCATTATTTTGTATGCGCTACTTGAGCACTTCCAAAAACGCTGGCTTGCTGTACCGCTCAGCTGCTTAGTGGGTGGTGGCACTGCATTTTTGATGGGCGCACCATTTGCATTTAAAACAGACCCCGGTATGCCACATTTAAGCCCCATGTATTGGTGGGGTGAGAATACGGGCTGGATGCTAGGCTTTCCGACCGTTGATAGCTTTATTATTGTCTTACCATTTGCGATCTTAGCTGTCGCAATGTGGTCACCAGATTTCTTAGGGCATCAAGTATTTCAGAAGATTAGCTATCCTAAGCGAACCGAACGCGTCTTGATGGACATTGACGATACCATGGTCAGCGCCTCATTTCGACAAGTGGCAGGATCACTCCTAGGCGGTGCCAACTTTACCTCATCATGGGGCACCTATATCGTCCCCGCAGCGATTGCTAAGCGTCCTATTCCCGCAGGTGCTCTATTAACGGCGTTATTTTGTATCATCGCTGGTATCTGGGGTTATCCGATGGATTTAGCGATTTGGCAGCCAGTGATGTGTGTGGCGTTAATTGTCGGCGTGTTTATTCCGTTGTTAGAGGCAGGTATGGAGATGACTCGGGAAGGTAAAACCACCCAGTCTGCTGCAATTGTGGTCTTTGCCTCAGCGCTAGTAAACCCAGCTTTTGGCTGGTCAATCACCTTGTTATTGGACAATTTAGGTTTGATTGGCTCTAAAGAGCGCAGTGCAAGCTTGAGCAAAATGAGTCGCTGGATTATTCCAGGTGTGATGTTTGTTGTCTTAACTGGAGTGATGGCAATGGTGGGTATGTTGCCTGGTATCCCAGCACTATTACCTCACTTCCGTCATTAATTAAGGCTATCAATTCAATTTACCTGGATTAAGATACGGTTTGTTAAAATCAGTGGTAGTATTCTAAAAAGTAGGTTCCCCCTCCCTGAGAGGCGTTAAAAAATTGCACTGCAATTTTAGCCTTACAAGGGAATTTCTTTAAATAGAAATTTCTAAAAGGAGGGGGTTAGAAAGAGGGCTGAAACTATGGAGATTTATGAACAATAACCACAGCATACTTTTTGAAACATCTCCAAATCAGTATCTCAATTTTTCCTACAAAGGTGAATATTCAACAGAGCCTAACTTACCTCTTTGGCAATTAATCGTAGTTCTTCAAGTACCTCATCAAGTTTACACAACACCTTGTCTACACCCGTCTCATTATCTCCTAAATCACAGACATACGATACAACTTGATCAAATAAGAGCGAGTTAGCATCCTCTTCAACATAAGGTTTAAAATCTAAAGTTTCTAATACATCAATGATTCGTTGTGGATATTCATTATGAGTATCCGAGTTATTCTTGAAGATTATCTCAAAGTTATGTGGATGTTTATAAATAGCTATATCAAAAGTATTTTTACCAAAGTGCCAGTTTATAATTTTTTGATGAGCCCAATCTTCAGTCGTAGTAACTTCTTCATACTCTGCCGCTGCAAAAGGCTGTAAATAATCAGGATCATTCGTAAGAATTTCATTAAGTTTTAAATCTATGACCTTTGTATAAAATTCATATTGAGTAAAGTTGCGTTGTGACTCTTTAAATAATACAAACTCATCTTTATTTTTGAGTATAAATCCTTGTTTACAATAGTCAAAAAGTACAGGATACTGAATAAAAGCTTTTCTCCAGTATTCAATATTTTCATTTGTAACTGCTTTGGCAGAAATATTTTCTAAAGATTCTTGCAGTTTATGAGTATTAAAATCTGGATCATCAAGTACTGCTTTGACATAAGACTGTCTGGCTTCGATGATGTTTTCTGAGTCTTCATTCTTCATATACGCAGAGCCAATGCGTAAAAGTCTCTTCCAACTATGATCCCTTTTAATATTATTTTTGGTTTCTCGTGTGCTAAGTAAATTGTATCTGTCGTAACTTTTTTTAGTAAAATAAACCCCCTTACTTAATACCGCACGCTCCCAGGCATAGTTAATTTTTTGTGAGGTATTTTGTATTTGTATAAGGTTAAAAACAGCACCAGCAGATATTGCATACTTCTTAAACGCTTCTAGATAGTTCACATTTTCACTAGCATCCCAGTCGCAATTTTGATGTTCACGATAAAATTCTAGAATACCTGAAAAATTAAGTAAAAATCCAATTTGACCCTTAAAAAATGGATGCGCCTCCGCATCAAAGATGGCTTCACGCCAGTCATCAGATTTTAGTATTAAGTTGGCTTTGATCTTCTCTTCAACCACTTGGTCTTGACTAAAGGTGCTGATTTGAAGGTCAGGATCGTTTGCTAAGACATCTAAAATAGAGCGGTCATAATCAGTTAAAGATTCAATAGCAGAAAAAGCATTATTAAAGTTTTCTGCATCATCGATAATGGTATTTTCAGTTAAGTTATATACAACCCGCATCCATTCGACTAACTTGGTCTGTAAGTCCTCTTTTATCTTGTTAGTAGCTATATCTGTTAAGGTAAGATTTTTTATTAGGAATCGATAAAAGGCATAAAATCTAAGTTTTTCAGTATATGATGTATTATCAGCAAGTACTTTTTCGAACATGGCTTCTTCAGGATAATACTTTTTTTGAGCATCTGTAGGCAAAAATGTCTTTATCTTATGGTTGTCACTTGCATCTAATAAATCCAATATATGAATTAAATTGCCAATAAATTGAGCGTTTAGACAGTCATAATCTTTATAGGTAGATACTGCAACAGATTTAAGATTATTATTATTGGCAAAGAATGTATCACTTATGATATTCGCAATATTTTTTGAGCTGTCTTTAGAATGACTCATATATTCAAATAAAATGAGTAAGCGGATAAAATTCATAAACTCATCATCAAAAGTATCATGGTTTTCACCTACTTTACGATACGTCCAAAATAAATCTGCCCAATCGGTGTCAATCTTGTGAGCGAAGTACTCATGTCCACTTACCCTACCACCTCTAGCATCTAAATTAAACTTAGGTAGGGAGTCAGATTGAGACTGAGAAGCTTGTTCTATTATGGCTTTAAAATGCTCAAATGGCGTTAAAGGCTTGCCTCTAGCATTCATTTTTATATAAAGCTCATCGGACAAGCCAAAATGATCTAATGGTAAAAATTGAAAAGTGATGTATGGGTCTTTGGTATCAGTGATTTTGAGGTATAAGTCTTCATCATGGTTTTTAAACTTTTTTTCAATGGCATCAAGCATATTAAGACAAGCCTGCACCGTCGGATCGTGTTTCCAAGATAGATAAAACCAATTACAGTCAGTTATTAATTCGCTTATTATAGGGTTGTCTTTTTCTGACTGACTATTATTAGTAGTTCTAGAGATTTTCTCTATAAAACTGTCATCTGCTGTCAAGGCATTAAAAAACTCAGTAGAACTTTTACGGGTTTTGTAGGTAAAGCGAGATTGATTATTAAAGGTGAATTTATCCTTAAACTCATCAAATCGATTGTCTTTTATAGCCAAATACCAGTGTAATAAAAATAAGGTAGTTAGGCGTTGTTGACCATCAAGTATAGAGAACGCCTTATTAACGATACTGCCATATACAAAATCTAAATTCAGTGAGTAATTTAAGTTCTGCCTTTTAGTCGTTAATGTATTATATAGCGAGGTCAAAAAAACCTCTCGAACTTCACTTGCACTTTGTCTGCCTTGAGCATAATCACGCTGAATAATCGGTATCTCAATAAAATCAATATTTTCATAGTCAAATATTTCTATAAAGGTAATTTTTTTACTGATATTATCCGTTGCTAATGTCGTCATTATCATGCTTCCTCTTGGCTAAAAAATTCAGTCAATATATCTATCATTGCTTGCTTATAATTCAAGGCATCTTCTTTTTGCCAATAGAGCATTTTATCGACATTACTACTGTAGTATTTCAAAAAAACATTCTTAGTACATAAAGGTACGTAAGTCGCTTTTTTATCTAAACCAATAATTGTATTGCGTTTAATTGGGAATATGGCATTTTTATAACTGCGATTGGTTCCTTGATCGAGCAAAGTTAAATTACCAATAGAGTTGTCAACTTCATCATCACCTTTAGGGTTGTATAAGGTCATGACACGCTCATACAAGGTTTTAAACTGTTCTTTGGTAAACGAGATTTCAAGCAGCTTAAACGCTTGTTGTTTAATACTAAGTGCTTCATTTATTTCATTGGCTAAGCTTTTTTGGTTAGCTGCAATCAAGCCATCTGTAGTATTGTTATCATCAGATAGGTACTTTATTATTTGTTGTAGCCATTTTATCTGCTCAGTACTGGAATTTGGTATCTCAGAGTTTACAGAGTAAATATGCTCTATATCCCATTTTTCTAATTTAAATTTTTCAAACTGAAAGCGTGCATTGGACTTTGGATTACTTAATAGACTGATAATATTAAATAGCAATAGTATTTGACGTAATTTATTAACCCTTGTATAACCATAATTAAGCTCTGATATATAATCATTTATCTTAACTGCTAATTTGTTCTGCTTAATCAAAACTTTTCTTTCATCCTCAAAAGCACGTTTAAATATAATATTAATCAAACGTCTATTGAAATCTTTTTTGCCTTTACTTTCCCTACTTATGTTTATGATATCTGTTATCTTCTCGCCTTGAGAAATCAAGAATCCTATCAAATGGAATAATTCACGATCGTTATACCATTCTTCTAAAGACATAAAATACTGCTTAACAGTGAGCCATTCTTGCGCTAAATCCACATTCTTACTAAGCTGAGCATTATATTGTAAAAATATCTTTAATTTATCGCCTTGAGTGACGTCAATATTTTTAAACTGTGAATCTGTGGCTCTAAGTTTAAGTATTAACTCAATACGATTTGTCTGTATGTCTGCGTTACTTAGAAAATACCAAAAAGCATCGTCTTGAAGTTTCTTTTCAATATCATCCCATTCTTGCGATATTTTTATCTGCTGAAGCTGATGTGCGTCTAATGACTGTTGACTAAATTGACTAGATTTTAAGAATAAAGCTTTGATTAACTCAGCATTAACTAAGGGAATTTTACCCATATTTAAGCGTGTAAATACCTCAACTGCATTTTCATGCTCACCCAGTTCATACCATATCATTTTAACGTTCTTGCCAATTTCATCGCTACTTAATAAGGTTTGAAATAGAACATTACGGTACATACGGTCTTGGGTTTTAAACCATTCACCAACGGCTTCTTTAGCTTTCACAATGTGGAAAAAGTCGATATTCTCTTCAGCTTTGGTGACATCAATGTTATCTAAAAACTCGGTTGAATCAGGTCTGGTTTCATATTCGATTTTATAACGAGAATAGTCATAATCATCAAGAAGAGACTTTAAGAAGGTTAAAATAATATAAATAGTCGTAAGACGTTGTTGCCCGTCAACCACTTCCCATTGGTCATCTCTTTTTTTAACGACAATAGGTTGTAGGCAATAGAATTGCTTTTTATCTCCGCTCTCCTCGGAAGTTTGCTGAAATTCCTTGATATCATCTAATAAGGCAAATACTTGTTGTTTATTCCAACGATATCCACGTTGATAGGCAGGTATAAAAAATTTTTCACCTAATAAATCACTGATGGGTTTTGGCTCTAAGATGTTATCTTGCATTCTTATTCCTTATGGTTATATTTACAAGCACCATTTATATAGGGTCTATTGAACATTCATCTTCATAGGAAAAATTTAGCCAATTTTTACATGAAAGTAAAAAATAGCTGTATCCCTTATAGATATTAGCCTAACGGGGTGAAAGTTCAACAGACTCTAATAGATTGCTCTATATTTTTTTGGTATACCACACGCTACTTATGACACATCACACATACCTTACCTTGCCCATAGATATCGTCCATATCTAATTCAGGCTCACCATCAGGACGGAGCGGATTAACTTTAATCCGCTTTTTCATTTTGGCAATTCTTTTTTCATGTTCAGCTTTAATTTCTGCGACTCGCTTTGGCTCACTTAATTCTTCTAATGATTCACGTTCAGACCATGTAAATGGGGTCTGATTAGCCAGTGCTTCCTTCTCATAAGCCATTGCTTCTTGAAAGGCGTCTGGATGACGTTCAAGTAATCCCACCCACTCAATTTTACGTTGAAAAAAACAAAATGTGCAACCACTCCGCGTCCGCCATTCATAATATGAAGGCAAACCGACACCTGAGTTTTCCAGAATATCCATCACGCCTGCTTTATCAATCCCATCATCTCGAAATGGTAACTCAACGATAAGACTCTCATCATTGGAGTCATAACCGGTACGATAAGGCTCATCAGATCGAATGGCAACATAAGAATGAACTTCATAGCCATCATCTAAAAATTTTTGTACCCATTCCTGAAAGGGTTTTAGCTTCATTTTAATGGTACACCAGCGTGCTTGTGGTGAAGGTAGATAGTTATTATGCTGGGTGAGCCAAAAATCAAAATCTCGATCAGGATTAATATGCTGAATTGGCTTTCCTAGATAGCCCTCCAAATAAGATAGATAGGTATATACCTCTTCTAACTCTTTGCCAGTGTCTGTAAAGAAGTATTCGATATCTAATTGTGGATAGTTATCCCGCATATAAATAGCAAGCGCCGCACTATCTTTACCACCAGAAATACCAAGGACATGTTTAATCTTTTTCATTATGAGACCTCTAGCTGATCATCACCTTCAAGTTTATTTAAAAACTTAGCGATAATGGCGATTTGATCATTTAAGTCAAAGCCTTGATCTGCCAAAGCTGTAAGGATCTCTGTTGCTTTTTCTTCAACTCGTTTGGCATTTAAATCAGTAATATGAGCCTCGCGCACTTGACTCTTGGTTTCATTTGGCGACTTTGTGATAATACCAATTTTTTGTCGGTCTGGACTGGTATGAATATCGGCATTAACCTCTGCTTCCAAAAATTGAAAACAGTAAGCAGCAATCTGTTGCTTTGCTTTAATAATATCTTGATCAATCCATTTTTTTGCAGGTTTATTGCCTGCTAATAAACTAATCAAGCTTTCAGTATCTTTCATAGAACCATCGTATTTAACCAGTCTTGCTATAAAAGCATCCAGCAGATAATCGCCTGATTTGCCAAATAAAGATGCGGCGCGTTGATTGATTTCTAAAAATGGGTTAATCCCTTCTTTTTTAACCTTCAAATAATCAATTAGCTTAGTATTTATATCTTCTACAAGGGTTGGGTATTTATAATCTAACTCAAATAGTCCTGTAATGATTTTCTCTACCTTTTTATCATCATCATCATTGGCATTAAAGAATCTGGGCAGATCATCAAATAATAATTGGTTGGGGTCATTTGCTTGTTTTAGTATGTTGCGTAACTGTTTTGTTTTAGACGACAGCTCATTGGTACGTTGTATCCAAGGGTGCATACTATCAAAAATGCTGACCAGTGCTTGCGCAATGGGTAATGGTTCATCTTGTATGGCAGATTTTAAACGAGTAGCAAATTCACTTTCTAACTGCTCTTTTAAAACATGTACCCATGTTTGAGTCTCTTCTAAAAAGGATACTTCTCTAATTCCAACTTGGTCGGGGACTTTAATTAAATATTCAGCCAATAAATATTGCACCGTGGGTTTATATTCGCCATTAATATAATTAGCAAGGTCACTATGACGTGATAATATATAAGCAACATATAAAATCTCATGCAGTCCAGATTTTATACCATAAGGAGGCTGTTGCCATGCTTGATAAATCTGACTGGCTGTGACTAATTGACCTTTATTATTGGCAATAATGTTATCTGCACATTCCCAAATCTTTACAAGTTTTGGCTCGGTAGGTCTAGCGAAGTAGCAATTACCATCAGCATCAGCTTTATGCAGCCCATTTTTTAGCAGTACAGATTCATATATTCCTTTTTCTGGAGGATATTTTTCTATGGCTAAATTTTCTTCCTCACTATTTTCAATCATACGCTTGAGCAATTCCCGAATTGCCCCTTTAGCGCTTGGAGAGGGTTTATTACGGTTTACTAATTCGTTATTACAGATAAAGTATTCACTTACCTGTTTGTCGGCAATCTTTGAGGCCAGTGCTGATAGTTGGAAGCGATTTAGTTTGGCGGCTGTATTATCATTATCTAAATCTAAGTAAGTGCTGTACCATTTTGATGAACCAAGACTTTTATCTAGCAGTTGATTAAGCGTATCTTCAACTTCAACCAATCGTCCTTCTGTTTCTTGACGAGCAATTTTATCATTTAATAATCGCTTGTCATTTTTTAAGATATTAGTTAAGGCTATTTTATCTTTTAGCAAATCAATAATGGTATTGTGACTATCTAATATGGCAACAACTAGGTTAGGTAGGCTAGTGGAAGATTTTGTTACTGTCTCACAAATACTTAATGCTAAGCTTATCTCACTATCATTTTTAGGAAGTAACAGACAAAAATAACCCACCAGTGATTCATTGCTATTATTTTGCAATCTTAACAGTGCGTTACTGGTCATTTCAGTGACCGGAAGTAATTTCACCTCCATCCAACGCAGACTTCCTGTGTTTTGATAATGAGCTTTTGCCACAATGGGTTCAAACTGCTCTAGTTGCTCAAAAGGTAGAGAATCCAACTCTTGTAACTGTGATTTGATCGCCTCACTAAGATTAAAGTCGCTTCCTTCACTTAAAGAATAAGATTGGGTAAATTTACGATAAAAAATAATAGAAGCCACTTCTAGCGTTTCTAGTAAATCATTGAGCTGTGACTGAGGAATGCCTAGTAATGTTTGTAGTAGTTTTGGGCTGGCATGAATCCCTGTGCCATCAGCAAATATACTAATAAGAGAAATGATCTTAATCAGTCTAACTGCCATCTCATTATTTAGCTCTTCGTAACGCTGTACTGCCATTTGCGACAGTAACCACTGTTTGCTATATTCTGAAACTTGCAGCGTACTGTTTAAATTACTATCTAAGTAATCCCAAAATTGACAGGGAGTAAATAACGAAAAGTCTGTTATGCTGGTGTTTCTTAAATAATACCCAAAGCCATTTGGTTCGGCAGACATTAAAAAAGAAAAAAGACTGCGCTGATTTTGCCCAAAATTCTTTTTAGAAAGTTGGCACAGTAAAATAGAGACTAAAGGATGCAGGGGAAATACAGCTTGCAGTAATTGGGTAAGTTGCTCAGAGTCTGTCTTACGATTCATCGCAATATTATCAACCACTGCCTTAATTTGGGTGAGTGAGTTTTCACTGTGTTGATAGGTAATTAAACGTTTATCTTTAATTTTGATGACTTGACCAATTAAATGAATTTGCTCATCAATAGATAGCATGACCACACAATCAATAAATCTACCTTGAATTTTTAACCATTCATCATGAATTTTAGTAGATACTTGGCGGGCATACGCCATAAATGATTGGTGTAGCACACCAATAAGCAGAATATTACCTTGACTACGATTAACAAACTCAGCAAGTTGTTGTAAAAAGTATATATCTTCAGGGCGACTACTCTTAACAGCACCATCAAAAACTTTACCTAGCTCATCAATAAAAATCAGTACTCTCTGACCTTGTTTAATATTATCCGCTAAGGTCTCTAATATCTCACGACTATTTGCTTGTGGTGGTAAATCTAATGCGTCTTTAAATAGTTGTTCAGGAGATTGGGTTTGTCCAATAAGGTTAAGGACTCTCCAGCCCCCATTTTTAGCGTTGAAGTAATTTATAATGGTAGATTTATGTTTGTTACTTAATTTAGAAGTTGCTATTTTGACTATATCTTTATCATTATTAATCAATGCTTGTAAAAATAGTGCAAGGCTTGATTTGCCAGAACCATAGGGGCCTGTCCATGTAAAAGCAGCCTGCCCAGATTGCTGTATATGATGAATCATCTTAATGATGACTTGCTCATAGGAGATGGGACAATAAAAATTTTCAATGGCATGACTATCATTATTGTCATAGCTAATATTAATAGAACGTTGGAAATATTCATTACGTTCAATAAGGTCAATAAGATAAGTGGGGCGATTATGGATTGTATTCATAGTATTTATAACTCGATCATCTACCAAAGCATACTAAGATGCCATTGAGAGATTATAAAAAAAAGTCTTGAGCCAATAGTGGCGGATTAACCAGTGCTTAATAACTAATGCTTAAAATACTTAAGTCACTGGCATTTATAATCTTCGTGACACATATGTTTAATACATTGCTCAAATATGGTATGCAAATTGTTCCCATCAGTTATCTGAAACTGTCGAATACCTGCTGATTGTGTCCATGCTAAAGAGTATTGTGAGTCTTGAAGTTGCTCTGCATAACCTATGATTGCCTCTTCGTCTAACATAAATACACGCCCGGGTGAACATTCATCATAAGTACACATCTCTAATGATAAAGTATCTGCGACATTATGATGATTCTGCCAAAAACTAACCAACGCATAGATAAATACTGGCAGTGTCAAAGTATTTTTTTCACCACGCAAGGCTCTAATATTTTGCTTACTTACTCTCGTCAGTAGTCCTAGCTCTACAAGTGGCCCTTCTAGGGTGCTTTCAAAATCTTCATTTGCCTTTCGAGGTTTGGTGGTGTAGTTTTGAATAAAACACTCAATGTCTCGCTTAATGGTGGAGGCAGAAGGAAGGGTAAAATTATGATCTTTTAAAAACTCTTTGAGAAGTCGTACAAACTCTTCACGACTTAATTCTGACTTGGTATTGATATTAAAAAACCAATAATAGGTGACTAAGTTTGGATTGGTAACAAGAGATAAATGTAATAACCAGATAGTAGAAGGTGACTCTAAATAAGGGTCTAAGCCATGATCACCAAAGAAATTTTGGGCATTATAAAAATGATTAAGATGACGAGTTGCATCTATGCTATGTTCATCCGTACTATGCTCATCGGTTTTTGCTAATTTTTGAGTATCAGCAGTTTGATACGTATTATAATAAGCACTGCCATCTCTAATAATCATCGCCGTATGCGTTGACCAAAAACGTAACGCATTCAACATATTTTTACCAACCCCAAAATTAGCAATCGCTGTATCTTGAGAGAATACGTTGACAACATCAGGGTGCATCTCAATTTGATCGTATACTTTTTTTATCCAACCATAACGTAATGGAAAAGTATCATGTCCAGATAATATAGGTTTAATTTTATCAATATTAGATGAGAAATAGTTCATAAATTTCAATCAATCAGGGTGGGTATTGCTAGGTATTGCTATTGGGAAGACTCTCCAAAGCAGAAATAATTATCGCATGATATTATACTTATATCAGGTTAGATTGTCATATTAATTACCTAAAATCTGCGACCTAAATTTACTGACGATATTTTTTAAGATAAAAAATTATGAAAAACATATACTTAGACTACAATGCACACACTCCATGCGATAAGTTCGTGATTGATGCAATGAATGAGCTATGGGCACAAGCAGGTAACCCTCATTCTATAGGACATTATTTTGGTTGGCACAAACAACAAATGATAGATGAGGCATTATCCACTTTTGCAGAAATCTATGATTGTTTTGAAGATGAATTGTTATTTATCTCTGGTGCAACTGAGGCGAATAATCTTGCTATTTACTCAGGCATAAAACTTGCAAAACGAATGAAACCAGAAGGTAATACTCTACTGACCAGTCATTTAGAACATAAATCAGTGTTAAAACCTTTGCAATTCATGGCTAAAACACTTGGTTTGCATTTAATCTATATTAACATCACTACTGAAGGTGTTATTGATCTCAAAGACCTACAGAATAATCTTGAAAATAATCAAGTACTATGGGTCTCATGTACCATGACAAATGGGATTATAGGTACTAATCAGCCTATCTATCAAATCGCTCAGTTATGTGAGCAGTATGATGCTAAGTTGCATGTTGATGCCTCACAAGCAGGCTATCTTGATATTGCTTGTCATGATTTAAATGTAGACTTTTTAACGTTATCTGCTCATAAAATATATGGTCCTTCAGGCATTGGTTTGATGTATTCTAAATATTTTGAACATTCAGACTTTTTTCCTATGATTATAGGTGGGGGGCAACAAAATGGACTTCGTGCTGGCACGCTGCCTGTGCCACTGATTGTAGGGTTTGCAACTGCCGTAAAACGCTTAGAGGATTTAAAAGAATCTGAGACTATTGAGTTAATAGAAAAAAGACAACAGTTATTAGACGGATTAAGTGACAAGCTAAATATTGAAGTTTATGGAAATTTAGATGACCGACATCCTGGAAATTTATATCTATCTATTGATGGTATAGATAGTATGCAATTACTTAATAATTTACAACCTCAGCTTGCTTTTTCACTGGGATCTGCGTGTGATGGGCTTACTCGTGAGTATCCACTTTTATTAAAAACGATGGGGATATCACAAGCTAAAGCTGAAAGTAGTTTTAGAGTATGTGTTGGTAGAATGACTACATCAGATGAAATAGTACAAGCCATTGAACAAATTGTTAGTGTGGTGGAAAAGATTATATAATAAACTGCCCCGACTTTATTGACTAACAACTTTTAATCCACCACTTTCATACTAAAATTTTATATCACTTTTTTCTGTAAACTGCCTCAACCAGTCACTTAACTGTTGCACATCAAATGCTTGAGCACCATAACCAATGCACAACAAATCCTCGGGCAGATATTGATCAAATTTTTGCACTCTTTTATTAGGAATCAGCTTGGCAATCTCGGTCGCTGTAGGTAGGGGATTTTGAGCAAGCTGTTGTAAAAACTCGATGACTTGCTGATAAGTTGCCCCACTGACACAAATAACCCCTGCATAAGACTCGGCATCAAACTCATGGGTAATAAGTAATGCCAATAAGGTATTGACCACTTTATCACCAAGCCATGTCAAAATATAAACTCGCCCATCTTGTACCACGACTGCCTGACTATCAAGGTGACATCGCTCAAATGTCTCCAAACTCTCTGTAAATAAATGACGGGCAGTAGCGTCTATAAAGTCTACTTTTTGCGCCCCCACTGCAATGCGGTAATCTCCATTAACCAAAATTGCCAACATCTCTTGACGTACTCGGTCATGAATACTCATGCCACCACCACCAAAGGCAGGCGGTTTGCCCCCACCTTTGATAGCAACAACATCAATCACCTTTTTATCACTGTCTACACTGAGCACCTGCCAGCGTTTGCCACCAAAGATAATATGCTGTTTGGGCAGAATCATCGACTCAACAGGTAGCGTACCAAGGGTCTTATTACCTGCAACAACACGATATTCCTCTGGCGTTTCAAACACCGCATAAAAGGTGTAATGCCCAACCAAACGCTCACCCAGCACCCCCAAGACCAACTCGCCACTACCCAGTTGCGTGATTAGTTCATCCTCACCCATTTGTTTTAGCAGGGATTTAAAATGAGCAGGGGTTATCTTTTGAAAAATACCTTGCTTGCACAATAAACCATAAAGCTGATCTGCTCGAATACCGCCCCATTGTGCAATGGTTGCCAAAACTTGGTGTAACAAGGTAGAAAAGTGATATAACGAAGTATCGGCAGGCTCAAACCATTTATTGGCTATCAATAGTCGAACCATCGCCAAAGATTGCAAAAGCTCCAGCCGTAAACCATCAATTAAGTTGCTGTTTTTATCAAGCTGTCTTTCAGTAATTAACATGCGCAGTATTGATGAGCCACCCCGCCTACCCGAGCGCCCCAAGCGTTGACGCAAACTCGATACCGAATGTGGTGCAGTCACTTGAATGACAGAATCCACCTTACCAATATCAATACCCAGCTCTAAGGTCATGGTACAAATGGCAGTGGTGGGTAGCGACTCTTTTTGCAAGCGTTGCTCTAATCCCTCTCGTAGCTCTTTGGACAGTGAGCCATGATGTGGAAAAAACTCATTGGGTACGACATTTTTTTCGCACAGCTCGCTAAGCTCAGTTGCAATCATCTCGGTACGCTTGCGACTATTGGCAAACACCAAATGACTGCCACCTCGACAAAATCGATATAAATCTGCACATATTTTCATTTCGGCACTATTGGCTAACTCAAGACTTTCGCCGAACATTTGGCTTGGCTCAATATAGCCTTTAAGCTGGATTTTAATACTAGAGAATGCCTCTGATTCTTCGATAATCTCACAAGGTAGCGAGTGATTGGGTCGCAGTGATTGAGGTACATTAGCCAAATCACCAAGCGTCGCACTCAATGCCACTCTGGGGATAGGGTCGTCTAGTCTGCCCGCTATATGCTCCAATCGGGTCAGTAGCGACAATAAATGTTGACCTCTTTCATCACCCAAAAACGCATGAAACTCATCAATAACGATATATTGCAAATTGGCAAACGCTTGTTTCACCCAACTTGCGTCCCTGATTAATAACGACTCAAGCGACTCTGGGGTAATCAAAATAATGCCAGAGGGGGACTTTTTTTGTTTAATTTTACCACTTTTGGCACTGTCACCATGCCACGGGGTAACTTGTAAATCTAGCAAGTCTGCCAAACTTTGCAAACGTCGATATTGGTCATTAATCAACGCTTTTAAGGGGCTGATATATAAAATTCCAACACCTGAACCGCTGTGTTTATTGCTTTTTTCATGCCTTTCTTCATATCCGCCTTGATGCTTTTCTTTATGCGACTGATATATATTACTTTGTGCCATCAACGCACTACACGCAGGTAAAAAGAAAGCCTCCGTTTTACCCGAGGCAGTAGAGGCACTGATTAATACATCGGTTTGTGCAGACAAAATGGGAGCAACGGCTTTGCACTGTATCTCACGTAGCCCATACCAGCCTTGATTAAATAGCCAACGCTGTACCTGCTTATCAAGCTGTAAATGAGCATCTCTCAAAAGGCATTCTCTTTATTCTGGATTTAGATTTTGGATACTGGATTTAGGGTTCTGGGCTATAACTTAAAATCCGCCAATTCATCGTCAGCCTCATTACCCTCTGCGTCATCACCTGTATCAATCTCAAACTCCATATCCGATGGCATATCAGGCTCAATGGCAACAGAATTAACCAGTTGTGTCCACTCAACCTCTGGATTTTGGTCAATGACCGCCAACATATCCAAAAATGCCTTGATGGTATTGCGAGGGGTACGAAAATAAGCCTCGCCGATGGTTTGGCTACAATGTTGTAAAAACGCTTGTAAGGATTCATCAGGCACTAAGTATTTTGACTCGTCACCCCCTGCATAAACATGGCGTAAATTTTTAAGCAAAATATACAGCTCCTCGGGGGTTAAACTGGCTAAATGCAGGGCAGGTGAGGAATAATCAATCACCCCTGCTTGCTTGGCAAAGCTGTTGTCTGCCAACCGAGTTTGCAAGGCATCATAGCTGTATAAGCCTTTACGTGGGTCTAACAAAAACTCTGGCGTACCCCCCAATAAAAAGCCTAAATATTCTGCGGTGCCTTGCAAGCAGTCATTTAATATCCGTAGTATTTGCTCGTAATTACTAAGACGGGCTTGGGTACTATTGAGCTTATACAAATTAACCATCTCATCAAGATTAACCAATAACCCTTGATACCCTGCCTGACGCACAAATAGGCTCATTAATTTAAGGGCATCATAAAATGAGCTGTCTGAGATGATACTACGCACGCCCAAATCTCGGCGGGCATCGGTCTTGGTTGAATACTCCGCTCGTAGCCAACGAATGGCATTGATTTTTAATTCCTCATTACCCTGCTCATGACCTTGCCAATAGGCTTCAATGACTTTGGCAAAATCATAACCACCCACAAGCTCGGTTAATTGTGCCAACTTGTCTTGAATAACCTGACCAATGTCATCGCCTGTACTGTCTGCTTGTTTGCGTGCTTCGGTAATAAAGCGTTCAACCACACTGGTGAGAGCATTGCCATCTGGTTTGTTTCGGGTAGACAAATTACGCATCAATTCAGAATATAAGTTGCGGGCTTGCCCTGCGGAGGCTTGAATACGTCTATCAGGTGACAAATCGGCATGCACTGTCACCAGCTTTTGCTCTAAGGCAATCGCTCGTACCACACTTAAAAAAAAGGTTTTGCCTGAGCCATACTCGCCAATAATTAAGCGAAAAGCCGAACCACCATCGGCAATGCGCTCAATATCACCAATAAGCGCTTTTAATTCATTGATACGCCCAACTTGGATATGCTGAATACCTACTTTTGGGGTTACTCCTGATTTTAAAGATTGGATAATGGCATCACGCTCTTTGGCTCGAATCTTTTTATTGCTCATCTAATTTCCTTATTAATCGATTTTCGTTCATATCTTCTTTGTTGATAGCCCCCACCCTAGCCCTCCCCCAAAGGTAGAAGGAATTATTATTCCGAAGAGAGGTTAAAAATAAGTTTGCAATTGGAGAGTTGGGGATAAACTAAAAACTGGCAACTGCTACTATATACTTTTTGCCATCCTATCCAAAAATATTTTAAAGCTCATCGGTTATCTCTGCGACAATCTCCAAATCAACGATGATTGTATCGTCTTCTTCTAATACAGGAGCTCCCACGACCTCAAATGCCCAATCATTAATGGTTTCTATTGCTCCATTAATCATCAACTCTAATGATTGACATAATGCCATCACCTCTTGTTGTGTCCATGCCTCTTTGATAATGAGCTGTTGATATAGCTGACCATGTGCCCTATCCAAACCAGCAAATAATGGTGGCTCATCTTTAGCATTTTGGTCTTGATATTGGTCGTCGCTTGCAACGGCATCACTGCTTAACTTGTCTTGGCTATTTACACTTTGACTCTCTAGGCTTTGGTTCTCTACGCTTTGATTATCTACCGTATCATCAACCTCTTTATCATCAGCAAAAATACTGGCAAGCATCGCCTTTGCCTCCCCTGTTTCACTCTCGAGCATAGCCAATACATCAGCATCAAAGCTCAAGGTATTATCTGAACTTTGTGTGCCACTTGCTTTATTATCTTGAACATCAACAAGCCTCTTACCTATCTTTTGTGCTGTCTTTTTGCGGGTGGTGACATGATGAATGTCACTGGTCACGCGAGATTTATCCAATCCCAACGCATGATACAATTTTTCGATTTGTTTAATTTGCTCAGGCTTAACCGAGCCATTTGCCAATGCCACAGAGATAATAACCTGACTGATAAAAGCCATCTGACTGTCATCAAGGGTTGCCAATTTTGCTTTTAACCCTGTCATATTGGCAGGTGTGTTTAATTGCCATAACAGATAAGCAGTTAACGATTTTTTCTCAGTTGTACTGAGTGTATGGTTACTCTCAATTAAAGCCAGCAAGACATCGATTTCAGATTTATATACATGTCCATCTATGGTGGCAACCATTGCCCCAAGTCTAAGTGCCAACTTAACTTGATAAAAACAATCACTGGCAATAAATTCGCCATTGCTATCATTATCGCCAGTGTTTTCCCCATTATCTACTTGGCTATCACTATCCGCTTGGCTATTATATTGGTGTCCCCCTGCAAATAGCACCACATAATCATCAAATTTAAGCTTGCTACGATAATAACGCTGGTCAGGAACAATACCAAAGCCTGACAATTCTGCCAGATTAATAAGTAGCTCATTTTGCTTTTTGTTTAAGGCTTTATTCTCACTACCCTTTGGCAAGGGTGTATCCAAATGCTCCCATAATGCTTTGACAGTTGTTAACCCTTCATCGGCATCAATCACCTGCGTTGCCCATGCCTTAAATTTTTGAATAATAGCAGGATTTTGCTGTTCAACCAATATCTTGGGTAACAGCATCAGTGCAGACACATCATCGGCACAATTGCTCTCACGACCTACATAACGACTGTACGCATCAAGAGCATCATTACTTTTTTCTGCAATCTCTACTAGCTTATTGACAGGGGCTGTTAATCGGGTGGGATCTGGTAAGTCATCAAGGGTCAAATCAACAGTCATAATAGAGCGACTAGAGGCATGATAGCTAATTTTTAAACGGGTTTTGTTGGGCTTTACCACCATGCCATCAGCAAAGCTCTGTTTATAATAAATGTTAAATAACTTTTTAAACTCAGTGGCACAGCGTTTGGCAGGGGTTTTAAAATTATAATTATCTGCAAAATTTAACCATTGCCATGCCAACTTAGCTGATATGGGTTTGCCTAAAGCAACGGTTTTTGCTAAGTCTAATTTAAAACTTAAGTTAGCATTATTCGTTGGGACGGGAGCATCAGGCAAATGAGCAATTAAAGAGGTATCTTCAAATAATAGCGAGCGCGCCAAACGCATAAATTCTAAAAAATCAGCAGTATACTTGCCAAATGAATAATGCTCACCATAGATAACATATAAACGCATCACTTCGGTATAAATAGCAATGAATTCGGCATCACTGACTACCTCATTATTGATATTTTCAATGATACGACGTTCAATACCTGCAAAATAAATAAATACATAGCCAATGGGTGTTTGTGGGTGTGTTCGATCCGATGCCAGCCAATCTAAATAAGCCCCACGACACTTAGCAGATAACGTTGCATATCTTGGCCAATAACCCAGTGTGTCGTCACTATCAATCTGAGTATTACGGTGAATGACTTGTGGCGGTGCTACTGGCAAGCTGTCATCAATCATTGATGGCTCATTGCCATAACCGATTAATGTCTCCAGTTGACCACCAAAATAATAAAAGCCTCGTTTTATTGAGCGACCATGAATCACCATCGCCTCATGCTCACCTACCCAGCGACCAGCAGTTTTATTGCTAGAGTCTGTGTTATTTTTTGATGTTAGAGGGTGGATAAAAAAAGAGGCAAAGTTCTTTAAGTTGTATATATTCATGGTTGTATCAATCGCCTTAGAAATATAAATGATTGTTCATTGGGATTGAGCCAAAAACTTTGTTACAATAGCAAGCTCAATTGTACTTTTACTATCATCATAGAGACATAAAATAGAGACAAGGCGACTGAGACAAATAGTAGCATCTGTTGAACTTTCACTCCGTCAGGCTAATACCCATAAGGAACACAGTTATTTTTTACTTTTATATAAAAATTGGCTAAATTTGCCTTACTCTGCGTTAATGAACTGGTTAATATCCCGCTGTTATTAACAAAAGCTACCTGCGTTCCTTGCCTTGATTAAGTCACTGTTTATTAAAATCAGTATCTCAATTTTTCCTATGAAGATGAATGTTCAACAGACCCTAGAAGATGTGCAGATAATGTGGTGGTATAACCAACAAGGGCAACACTGTAGATATCTATAGATAAGATAGTTAGTCGTTTAATGATTGTTTGTCCATATCATGTACTTTTACTTATGCGCCTATAGCTCAACAGGATAGAGCAGTCGCCTCCTAAGCGATCGATTTGGGTTCAAGTCCCGATGGGCGCACCATCACCACACATATATTAATTCCTAAACTACAATAACTAATAACTACTCGTCATTAATGACCCAAACATAGTCTGCATCTTTTGTGGTTAAATCATCAATATCCGCCACCATCATTACCACCACACCTTGCTTTTTATGGGGTTGCTCATATTGCAAATCAGATAAATGAACAGGTACACCAACCGACTTTTGCGCATGAAAGTTACCAGTTAATAATAAACTAGGTGTGGCTGCCCCCAAAATTTTTTCTGCCATACGTCGATCACGATGCTGCTGGATTTCCACCATTCTATTAATCATTGCCATATCTTCATCACTGGCACTATCTAGATGATGGTTTGCCATAATACTATTTCTAATGGTTGATTTGATTTCTTCGGTAGTAGAAGCATTAGCTGATATTGACTGTACTGGCTGCGTGTTTTGCAGTAAAGCTGAAACCTCAGATTTACTTAAATTGGTTGCTACCAAATCATAACCATGATTGATGGGGTGCTGTACGATATTGCCATACAACCCCCAATCCCATGCAGGCTGCCACTGTAGCGATTTATTTAATTCAGCCAAAGTGACAGCGTGATTTTGTGCTACGTCATCGACTAATGGTTGTTGCGCTACTGTCAACATTTCAAGTAACAAACTACCTTGTGGACGCTGCTTATCCAGTGCAGCAAGCAACCAATATGCCAGTTGATGTTGCGCTTTACTATCATGATATTCACCCAATATCACATAATCTTGCAAAGCTAATTGTTGCACAAACTGTTGGGCAGTGATGGTTTTTTGGTTAGCCAAATCAATAATTTGACTGTTAGCAAGCAGTGGATTAGCCATTTTTGTCGCAGGCGGTGATGAAACAGCAGTTAACGACTTGGTTTCTAAGATAGAGACCTTCGCAAACGTGGTCGTACTTATTATAGTTGTGCCTATCATAAGCACACCCATAACCATCATTTTATAAAAACTTTTGCCCGTGATAACACCCATCAATAGTCACCCATAATTAAAATAACCAGTTAAAATAACAAGCTTTCCTCACCTATCACCATCATCTCTATACCAGAGAATATGATTATAAAAACATAATTTTTGCCAACAAGATAACAGTCAATACCCACACGGCTGGGCTAATTTCATCAAATTTACCTGTCAGTGCTTTGACAGCAGTATAAGTAATAATCCCTAAGGAGACACCATGAGCAATAGAAAAAGTCAATGGGGTCATCAATAACACCACCGCCACAGGAGCCGCTTCGGTCAAGTCCTCCCAATCAATCTCTTTTAGGGTAAATAACATCAATACAGAGACATAAAAAATTGCACCCGCAGTAGCATACGCTGGAATCATGCCAGCCAAAGGGGCAAAAAATAAACTCAATAAAAATAGCACCCCAACTGTTACTGCCATCAAGCCAGTACGACCACCTGCTGCCACACCCGCCGTACTCTCCACAAAGCTGGTTGTAGAAGATGTACCAAGTAAAGTACCCGCAACTGTGGCTGTAGAATCTGCTAATAACGCTTTATTTAAATTAGGAATATTGCCATCTTCATGCATGATTCCTGCTTTTTTTGTTACCCCAATAATTGTGCCCGTGGTATCAAATAAATCAACAAATAAGAAGGCAAATATCACACTGATCATGGCAACATCAAATGCCCCTGCAATATCAAGCTGCATCAAAGTAGGAGCAATAGAGGGAGGCATTGACATCACACCTTGAAAAGGAGTAACCCCAGCCAATACACTGATCAATGTCACCAATAAAATACCAATGGTCACTGCCCCATGAATATTTCTATGTGCCAAACCAATAATGACAAAAAAACCAATGGCAGCCATGATGGGTGGAAATTCATGTAAATTACCCAATGCAACAAAAGTTGACTCTTGCGAGACAATAATACCCGCACTTTTTAACGCAATAAATGCCAAAAATGCACCGATACCTGCAACAATGCCTTGTTTTAAACAATTAGGAATGGCATTAATCAACCATTCACGTATATTAAATAGGCTAAGACCGACAAAGATACATCCTGACAAAAACACCGCACCCAAAGCCGTCTGCCAACTATACCCCATGCCCAACACAACACCATAAGTAAAAAAGGCATTAAGCCCCATTCCAGGTGCTAACACCACTGGCAAGCGGGCATAAAGCCCCATAATAAAGCACCCCAATGCAGCTGCCAAACATGTAGCAACAAATACCGCGCCTTGATCCATACCTGCATCGGCTAAGATACTGGGGTTTACAAAGATGATATACGCCATCGTCAGGAAGGTGGTTGTACCTGCCATGACTTCTGTCTTTATGGTGGTGTTGGTTCCATTGATACCAAAGTATTTTTCAATTGCATTCATAGAAAGTCCACGGGCTGATGAGTAATAAGAGCGTCAGCGATTGTTAGTGACTGTTAATTTAGTAACTGTTAAGAATGTGTAACATTTTAACAAGCAACACATTCTAGTGAACTACCCCACTTAGTTCAACATCTTTATTATTTATATCTGCATACTCAAAATACGCTGGTCAATACCACAGGCAACATGGCATATATAAAATACAGTCTCCTCAAGTACCATAAATAATGCTGGTTCAGCACTTTTTATCTTTTTTTATTCGACAACTACGATTAAAATGCGCATGTGAAGACTACCTAGTAAACTAAATCGATAAACCAAGCCTATAAACTCAGCTTGCAAACTAAATTAATTAGCTAAAAATAATATTTATAGCATTGATACTCAAAGAGTTGTCAGTTATTGTTATACGGTTTTATTTGTGTTGATTATTTATACTACCCATTTTAGGATCTATTGAATATCTTCTTTAGTTAGTTTTTTATTCTGCTGTTTATATGTCATCATCTAAACAGTTAAATTTTTTAACGATTTTTTTAACTACCTCGATCGCAAGTGAGCTTTTCATGTCAGACTCTATCAATCTTATTGAACTTATTACTCAAGCCAGTTTTTTAGTTCAAATCGTTATGGGGCTATTACTACTCGCCTCTTTATTATGCTGGGTTATTATATTTCGCCTCAGTGCTCGTTTGGGATCAGCTAAGCATCATGACGGACAATTTGAAGAGTGGTTTTGGTCAGGCGCAGATTTAGCAAAGCTATATCATGGTGTCCAAGGCTCACCAGACCGCCACGGTTTGGCACACATATTTTATGTTGGCTTTTCAGAATTTCTCAAAATGAATAAAAAAAGCCAACCAAAAAATGATGTCATCGAGGGGGTGGAGCGTAAACTACGAGTCGGGCTTGGTCGTCAGCAGCAAGCCTTAGAATCAGGATTGGCAACATTAGCCAGTATTGGTTCTGTTGCTCCGTATGTCGGATTATTTGGTACAGTATGGGGCATCATGAATGCGTTTTTGGGATTGTCACAAACTGAGCAAGCCAGCATCTCTGCTGTCGCTCCCGGTATTGCAGAAGCACTCATTGCGACTGCAATGGGGCTGTTTGCAGCCATTCCTGCGGTGTTAGCATACAATCACTTTACTGCCAAAGCAGCAACCATTTATGACAGTCGAGCCCTTTTTTGTGATGAAATGACTGGCATGCTACAACGAGAAATGAACACTGAACCTGTCCAGCCAACGGCCATAAAACCTGTGACCACACCAACGGTCTAAATAAATAACCACCTAACTACAGTCACTATAATAAAGTAACTATAATTTAGTTATCTATTAATATATAAGTAGCAAATAAAAACTAAAAACAGAGTTACCCTATATACCCATATAGTTTAGTTACCGGTAATACTCGCCAGATTATAAGATAAATTATGAAACCAAGTCCTTATACTCGCCATAAAAAACCACTAAATGCCAGTATGAATGTTGTCCCCTATATTGATGTGATGTTGGTATTGTTGGTGATCTTTATGGTAACCACACCCATGCTAACTACTGGCGTGAATGTTGACTTACCCAAAGCCAAAACAGACAGCATCACCATGGGTACTCAAATGCCAGTGATTGTCTCTTTACAAAGTAATGGCGAGATTACTCTAAGCTTTGAGGGCAATACAGATTTACCCGTATCTGAACCTGAGCTTATTGACACTTTAATACGCCTGCAACATCAAGCGGGTGAAGATGGGGGGTTAAAAGTGATGATTAATGCTGATCAAAACAATCAATATGGCATGATTATGCAACTCATGGCAAACTTACAACAAGCAGGCATACAAAAGGTTGGACTATTAACGGCTGAGCCACTACCCAATCCTTAACGATATTAAAAATTGGTGGTGTTTCAAAAAGATAGTGTAGTTGCTATGCTCGTGTAGCTTAGAGTTAGAGAGGGATAGCATACTTTTATACTTTTTAGAACACTACCTAAAAATTAACTTAATTTTATGATTATAAAATTTACTGGCAAAAAAATTGAAGAGAGTCATCCATGGTAATGAGCCGCATGCCATCTGTTTATGTCCCTGTTGAGCCTGAAGATAATGGCTTAGGCATACCTATGGTGTTAAGTATACTAATCCATGCTGCAATCATTGGCTTTGTGTTTTTTACTCACCGTGTACCAAAAATGGACATTCCTGCCAGTATAGAAACCAGTATCGTCACACCAGAAGAATTGGCAGCGATGCAAGCGGGTATTAAAGCCAATCGGGCTGCTGGAGAAGAAGGCAATCAAGGCGAGCAATCTAGCCAAACTTTTGATACCAATCTCGCCACTAATAACAGCAACCGTGAAAATAACCGTAACCGTCAACCAACGCCCCCTCCCCCTGCACAAAACACTGAAGTTCGCCGTCATTCTGTACCCATTTTTATCCCAACCAATGAGCCAACGATAGATAATATAGACAGTGCAGAGATAGATACACGCTTAGACACCACAGACATTAAAGAACTTGAATACGAAAGACGACGGCAAATATTTAGTGAGCAAATGGAAAAAGAAGCTGAACAAAACTTGCAAGACTTTGCAAGTGACGTTGCAGACAAAAATATAAAAGAAAAAGAACGGCTGGGTGAACTAAAAGCCAAAAAGCCAAAAATAGAGAAACCAAAAAGAATTGAAAAAGATTTTGCACCGATTGAAAGCGGTGACAGTCATGCTACAAACTCATGGAGTCTCGGTGACGATGGTGATCCACTCCTAACGGGCAATACTGGTAATACAGGCAGCGCAAAAGGTGCTCAAGGTCGTAGTGGAGGATCTCAAAGTGGTGGTGGCAATATTGATGGTGCATTAATCAGTCATATTGAGCCTTATTGGCATCCTCCCAAAAATCGAGTTGGAGAAAGGGTTGTGGCAGATGTCACCGTTGATGCCAATGGCAATGTGCTTAGCATTAAAGTAAATTCAGCAGATAATGAACTCAAATCCAGTCTTGACTCTGCCATTAGAAACGCCAGCCCACTCACACCCATTCAAGGGACAGATAAACGTAGGCTACGTTTGCATTTTGTGGTTAAATGAGATGGATAAAAAAGAGATGAATAAAAAAATTGTCACAAAAATGCTATAGTGAACAACTAATAGCAAATTAAATAACAACATCCATTCTGCCATACGACAACACGCTCATGCTTGTTATACTGCAACAAACAGTATTGTAGAATCATACATCATATTTATAGGTAAATTATGAACAACTCACCTTCAAAAAAAACACCCTTATCGCTACTATCAATGGCACTTACAACCAGCTTAGCAATTGTCTTTTTGGGTATGACAATACCTGCAATGGCTGCTGATGACTTCGATGTTGAAGTCACCATTGCCAAAAAAGGAGAGGTACAAGAAAATCAAGTCGCCTTTGTCCCTTTTGCAGGTGATGCTGCTATTTCTAGTATTATCTTATCAGATCTACACACAACCTCACTAAAAGTAACCGCTGACAACCTACCCCAAAAAGCACACTCATCCAGCGATCTTGCAGGCACTTATGCCGCTTGGGAAAGCTTGGGTATTCCCTATTTAGTAATCGGCTCAACCAGTACAGATCGCGGCAATACAGTCGTAACCTTTGAAGTAATTAATATTGCTACCAAGCAGGTACTTAGAGGCACACAGCGTATATCAGGCAATGACCCACGTAAAGTTGCCCATAAAACTGCTGCCAAAATATATGAGATCATCACAGGCAAAAAATCAGATTTTGATGCCAAGATTGCCTATATATTGCAACAAGGTAGTGGACCTAATTCTACCTCTTCATTGATTGTCAGTGATGCCGATGGCGAAAACCCTAGAGCCATCGTTGATAAAATTTCAGGGCTAATTTATAGTCCTGCTGCCTCACCTGATGGCAACCTACTTGCCTATTCAGTACAGATGCCAAATAACCTACCCTATATCTATTTATATGATTTGCGTAGCAACAAAGTCACCCCATTAGTACGTCTCAAAGGCAGTAATTTAAGTCCCAGTTTTTCACCTGATGGTGGCAGTATTTTATTTTCCAGTACAGTAGATGGTGATGCGGATATTTACCGTGTTAGTACAGCAGGCGGTACACCACAAAAAGTCTTTGAATTGCCTTACGACCAATTTCAACCCAGCTATTCACCTGATGGTAAAAACTTTGTCTTTGCCTCAGATCACGCCAGTCCTAATAAACCTAAAATATATCGCGCTGACTTCTCGGGTAATATCTCGCGAGTCACCGCTGCTAACTATGCTGCCAATCCTGCTTATAGCCCAGATGGTACGAAGATTGGTTACCTCAATGGTAGATCTGCTGTGGTCATGAGTAGCGGTGGACAAAACTTAGTAAACTTTGGTACAACAGGTATCGATGAAGCACCGAAATTTTCACCCAGTGGTGAAAAAGTAGTGTATTCGCAAGGCAATAGTAATAACAGCACCCTAGTCATACGCTCACTAAATGGCGGGGCTGCCATCACCAAAAGCGTCAAAGGTGCGATTAAATCTCCTGTATGGATTGCAGCAGAGTAAATAGTAGTCATCATATTATTTATATCTGACTCTCAACTTCACTCCTTAGCCTCTCTCTTAAAAAAAGAGGGAGGCACTGGCTTTTAAGCTGCTGACTTTAAAGAGAGTTTCACATTAAAATCTTAGAATCAATGAATGACCAAACTGACCAAATATTTAGATTGGCACTGACACTGCTCACACTCACTGCCTGTTGCCATACTTTGACTGGTTGCCAACACATACAAATCGCACCCAACCCCATTCCTGTGGTTGATTATAGCGATGATAGTGATGACAGTGTCAATAATGACAACCAAAGCCAATACAGGTTAATCCATAAGGAATCCACCCTTGCCTAATATTGTTCATTATATTGATTTGATTGCAAAAATCGTCGAAGGCATTGGCGTTTTAATTATGTTTTTGGGATTATTATACGCCTTAGGCAAAGCCATCATCTCTTTGCCACATTTAAACCATACCCTCTATCTTGAGGTGAGACAAGCAGTAGGAAAATCTATCTTATTGGGTTTAGAAGTGTTAATCGCAGCAGATATCATGGCAACGGTTGTTACTGAGCCAACCCTAAAATCAGTCATGATATTAGGGTGTATTGTTATTATTCGCACCTTTTTGAGTTTATCTTTACAAGTAGAGTTAGAAGGACGCTTTCCTTGGCAAAAATCCACAACCAATACACCACCAACTCGTATTGATTAAAATTGATTACTTATATCTTGCCCTCTTATGCTTTATGATGGGTGAAGCTTCGATGGGTAAGTCTTAGGTGGCTGGGCTATTAACAACTCTGCTAAATGCTCACCAAACTTTTCAGCCGTTTGTATATCTCCACGACAAGGGGTTTGCTCAGGAGGTGCATCAATTGATTGTGTCATCAACCCGATAAAACTAGAGAGACGATTAATATCATTGCTGCTATGCCCTGTTGGCATAATGGGAAAGCCTGCCCAGTTCATGCCATGCTGCATGGCAAACAAACAAATCTGCTGTAATACAGATAATTTATCACCACTGAGTCCACCAGAGTTAGCAAAACCGGCTGCCCATTTACCTTGCCAGTTACGATGGAACCACCGCTGTGAGGTACTGTCCATAAAAGCTTTAAAATCAGCGGTAACACTGCCCATATAGACCGCACTACCAAAAACAATCATCTGCGCTGCATCAGCAAATTCCCAATCCATCTGATGAATGTCCAATATTTTGACAGCCACCCTCTGACGCTCAACACCCTCTGCTATTGCTTCTGCCACCCGTTTGGTATGACCATAATTACTGTGATAAATCACTGCGATTTTTAAGTCTTGCAAGCTTGCAGGCATAATTTTTATCCTATCTTTTATATTGCACCCTAATGTCATATACGACCTTAGCGTATTATCATTTTTTTATGATGAATGATGAATTATTTGTAGTACAGCCACTCAGCAACTGTAAAAAGACACTATCTATTGTCCTATTGTCGTCGCACAACAACCATTGCCATTCTGCCAGTTTGTGTCAGCTTATCATGTGTCATACGGCGGTAGGAGTAATAGTGGGTATCTTGATAACTACATGCCCAATGCACATCGCTAACCTTTTTATCCGCTTCAATGCTATTTTGCCGATACCCTTCATTGATGTGCTCTCTTATGACACCTGCTTGTTGTAGCTGTGCCACGGCAATACGTGGTAAATCGAGCCATGCTTTTTGTGACTCACTGCTGTGTGCTTGCACAAACGGTTGCATATCACCCACAAATGGTAATGACAATGCCATTTTATCCACCAATTGTTGTGATACCTCATAACAGCGTTGACTAATACACGCCCCTATCATGGCATGTATCACCCCTTGTTGTCTCTCAAACTGCGCCAGTGTGTTGGCAATCACACCATTTACCAAACCCTGCCAGCCAGCATGAATGGTAGCAATTTTATGGGTGTTTTGTTGCCACAAACAAATGGGCACACAGTCCGCGGTCATAATCGCCAACGCATGCTGTGGCTGGGTACTGATCAGTGCATCGGCTTCAACTGATTTGATACCCAATGGCAACTGCTCAACCTGCACCACCCGATTACCATGTACTTGCGTAAGCCAATGAATACAGCACACCTGTCCGAAACGATTTAAATACCTAAGCAGCGCTGCCCTATTATTTAACACCCGTGCAGGATTATCTGCCACATGCAACCCCAGATTAAATGCACCATAAGTCGCTTTTGTATTCGCTAAATTATCAATATTTGATAAATCAATACCTGCATTGGTTTGCAGCACCGCAACATACGCATCTTGATATAGCACCTCAATGGAGTCAATTGGGTGGTGTTGATATTCAGATGCAGCAGCCGATATATTAAAATGCCCCATGACTTTATCCTTATTTGGCTTATTCTTTTATTATCCTTAGCATAGCTAGTAATCACTAAGCATTATTTTACTACGGACTCTGACGCATCTGATAACTGGGTAATCAAGGCCTGCATATCCTCAGGCAATGGTGCAGTGACTGTCACAGGCTGCTGCGTATGTGGATGAATAAATCCCAAACGATACGCATGTAATGCCTGTCGCGAAAACTGCAACACAGCTTGCCGCTGCGCTTCTGTCATGCCAGCACGTAATTGGCGTTTACTGCCATAAACCCCATCACCAACAATTGGATGACCAATGTGACTTAAATGTACCCTTATTTGATGCGTCCGCCCTGTTTCTAGCTCCACATCCAGCAAACAATAGTGATCAGCCAATGGGGTGATGCTACGAATATGAGTCACTGCTGCTTTGCCTGTACTGGTCACTGCCATCTTCGTACGCTGACTGCGATGGCGACCAATGGGGGCATCAATGGTACGTTGACGCATCAAACTTGCTTCATCACCTGCCACCACACAGCGATAATGACGATAAACACTTTTATCCTTTAGCTGCGATTGTAACTCAAGCTGTGCCATTTTAGTTTTGCCAATGATTAATAGCCCTGAAGTGTCTTTATCAATACGATGCACCAAACCTGCTCGTGGCAAATATGCCTGATCAGGATAGTGATACAACAACGCATTTACCAATGTTCCCGATGGATTTCCTGCGCCTGGATGCACCACCATACCAACAGGTTTGTTAATCACCAATACCCACTCATCTTCATAGACCACATCAAGCGCAATATTTTCTGGCACATCTTCACTGTGACTCTCAAGTACCGCATTTAGTGCCATGTCATCGTTTACTTTTACTCGATATTTGGGCTTTGTGGCATTGCCATTGACTGTCAATGCACCAGATTTTAGCCAATCTTGCAATTGTCCCCGTGAAAATTGATCAAATATCTCCGCACTTAACTTATCAATACGCACCCCTGCTTGCTCAGATGTCACCACATGATGCATATTAATCTGCTCACCACTGACTTTTGCCATGTGTGCATTTGATAATTGTGCTGAATCAAAATCATCAATGTCCTCAATATCATTAATGTCTTCAAAATCATCGGCATCTATTGCAACTAAAATCTCTGCATCATCAAAAATATCATCATCACTCATTACGGTAGAATCTGTCTTCACACTATGGGTCATAAAGCTCTCAATTTTATAAACAACTCAAACTAACACGTCATCACAATCATGCAACTACCAAAACGAACTAGAAACTGTATGTATAAGTACTGCAATAGACGCTACAAGAGCCATAGTGTATCATTATCTATAAACCCTGACTAACCATAAGTCAGCGTGATCTACTTCAACGATAATTAAGACGGCAATAAAATGCCACCCTAACTTATACTTCAACTTATCATAGTGTGCTGGTGATATTGCAAAACTTTCACTGTCCCTTTCAGAAGTGAACATGCTAAACTAGCACGGTTTTATCCTCATCTTATACAATGATTTAAAGCGTCTGCCTCATTAGGGTCTGCTGTAATAAAAAACTAAAGTGAAATTAAGGAAAACGCCACCATGACCACAATCAAGACCACCAAAACCTTGGGCACAACCACCAAAACTGGTATTGATACGGGTACTGGCTTGTACAGTACCCATCGCTCCTCCATGCTGACAAATCCGTTTACTAAAGCAACAGTTATTGCCTTACTTGGAGCTAGCATTGGTCTGTCAGGCTGTCAAACCATCAAAAATCTAACAGGTAATAAGGCTGACGATGCTGTATTGACAGCAGAAAAGTCTGAAACTGGATACTATCAAGAAGCTGTCGAATCTTTGGAAAAAGGACGTTATATTGTCGCAAATGCTGCATTAAATGATCTGCGTACTTTTTATCCTACAGGTCGCTATGCTGAGCAAGCATTGCTAGATTTAATGTACTCACAATTTCAAAGTAAAGAGTATACCGAGGCGGCTCTTAGTGCGGAGCGTTTTATCAAACTGTATCCCAATAACGCCCAAGTAGATTATGCTTATTATGTACGGGGTGTTGCCAATATGCAGGCAAGCACCAGTGCCCTACTTAACTTTGCCAAACAAAAACAAGCCCATCGTGATACTTCATATATGCGTTTGGCTTTCAACGATTTTCAAGAATTAATTACCCGTTATCCCAATAGCATCTATGCACCCGATGCTGCACAGCGTATGAGTTATATCTACAACCAACTTGCCGAAAACGAATTGTCAGCAGCTCGGTGGTATATCGAACGCCAGGCTTATGTTGCCGCTGCCAATCGTGCAAAATGGGTATTCCAATTTTATCCACTCAGTGAGCAAGTACCTGAAGCCATCGCTATCTTAGCTTATAGTAATGAACAATTAGGACTAAACGATCTGGCGCAAGATTACAAAACCCTATTACAAATTAATTATCCAGAATGGTTGGGGCAAAATGGCAAGGTACGCTTAAAAGGTAGTAATGCAGGCTCATGGCTCAATAAAATCACCTTTGGTAAATTGGGCCGCTCAAATGCCAACCAAGCAAATATCGCAGTTGCACCTTATACTGGCGCAACAAAAACGCAAGTTGTACAACGTGCTGCCCAACTACAATTAGCCACTGACAATAATACCACTACCAGTCGCAACAATGCTCCGGCTTTTGATACCAGTCGTAATTCTGGTATTAAATTTGGTTTAAATCTGCCTGAAAATGACAGTGAACAAATCAATAGCCAAGGTAGTACCACTCAAGCAGCAAAAAATAGCATGGTCATACCTGATAATGTCCCTACCCCACGTCAAACCACAGCGGATATGTCGGTACAGCCTAATGTGGCTGCCCCCAATACACGTCCCATTCCACAACCTGAAGCCAATCAAGACACTGAGTAATGTATTCATTCGCTAAGCAGCTAAGCAGCTTAGTAGCAGTAACTTAGCGACTTGACTTAATCGACTTAATCAATGGCATAACATGGCATGGACTAACCCAACATTAGCCCGTGCCATTGATGTTATAAATACCATTTATAAATATCAAGCTGTCGCTATAAAATGGCGTTTGCTCTCGCCGTCTACAGCATATCTAAGTAAATAGTAAATCATCAGCAATAGGCATGGTTTCATTATGAGTATCCCCAATCATGTCCTCGATCAATTATGCAGTCAAGCTGACCTAGTGAGCATTATTGGTAGACACACTACCTTAAAGCGAGCTGGGAGAGAATATAAAGGCTGCTGCCCCTTTCATGGTGAAAAAACACCCTCTTTTTATGTTAACCCACAAAAAAATGTCTACAACTGCTTTGGCTGCGGTGTTGGTGGTAATGCCATTAGCTTTTTGCGAGATTATGAAAATCTCACCTTTTTAGAAGCCATCAAAGAGCTATCACAACAAACAGGGATTGACCTACCCAAAGAAGATCGTCAAGACATACGCTATACACGTCGCCCGTCCAATCCCCAGCCAACACCACCAATAGCACCAACTCAAACCAGCCAAAATCTAGTCTCTGCCGATCGCATTGATGGCATAAATGGTATCAATCACATTGATGACTATTATGACAGTTATGGCAGTGGATTTGATGGCAACGATGCAGGTTATAGTGGTTATGAAGGCTATGACAATTATGATAGTTATAACAGCCATGATGATGCGTATTTTAATGCTAGCAATCACAGCAATAGGGCTAACGACCATCATACTGACTTAGCAGCCCCACAAGCAGCTCACAAACCTGCTTCTAACCTTAATCAAGGTGGTTTTAATCAAAGTGGTTTTAATCAAGGTAGCCTTAATAAAGAAGGCAATCTTTACGAGCTATTAGAACGTATCCAAGTATTTTATCAGCATAATCTACAGCAACATGGCAAAGCACTGGCATACTTTAAAAATCGTGGCCTCAGCGATGACACCATTGCCACGTTTGCTTTGGGTTACGCACCCGCAGGCTGGCAACATTTAGAGCAACATTTCTCCCAAGATATCGAAGGGCTAAGGGCATTGGGACTGGTTCGCTCTTCTGAGAAAGGGACAGAGTACGACTTACTACGTGATCGGGTCATCTTTCCCATTCGTGATAATCAAGGACGTACCATTGGCTTTGCAGGGCGAGCCTTAGACAATGAGGTTAAACCCAAATACATCAACTCCAGTGACTCACCTGTGTTTCACAAACAGCATGTGCTCTATGGCTATTATGAATCTCGGCAGCAACGCTGTAATGATTGGCTGGTAGTCGAAGGCTATATGGATGTCATTGCCTTATATCAAGCAGGCATCTATGGTGCAGTCGCCTCAATGGGAACAGCCACTAATGAGAGCCAAATTGCACGCCTGCTACAAATGAATCCAACCCTGACATTATGCTTTGATGGTGACAGTGCAGGACAAAAAGCAGCATGGCGTACCCTAGAAGTCAGCTTACCCATACTCAGTGATGAAAAAGAACTGCGCTTTTTGACCCTACCCAATAATCATGACCCTGATACCTATGTGCAAACACATGGTGTAGAGGCAATGCGCTCACAAATACGCCATGCCATTCCACTCTCTGAGTATATTTTTGCTTATCTTAGCGCACAATATGATTTGTCATTGGTAGAAGGCAAAGCCAAATTAATGGCGCAAGTGCGCTCTTTAACAAGTCAACTACCCAAAAAATCAAGCTTTCGTTATCTACTCAATAATGATATTTATCAAAGACTAGGTGGTAAGCGCAATCAAAAGACGGCGGCACATGATGCCCTACTCGATTTTGATAGCGACATGACCATCAGTGGGCAGTTGGAGTTGTGTTTACTATTTGACCCACAGCGACTTGCTGAGGATCCTATTAGAAATATTTGGCAACGCTCAAAAGTTGATAACATCGAACTACCCGATAGACTAAAACAAACAAATAGCCGTCACAGTGCACATCATCAACATGCTCAAATTCCCGAGCTGCCATCGTGGCAATCTTTTGACAATATACGACTCAGCAAACTGATCGAAGTCATTCAACGCTTATTGCCTTTTTTACCTAATGATACCAATGCGGCTGCCCATTTTATTTTGGCGAATCTACCAAACAGTTTTCAGCAGCCACTTGCACAACGCTGGCAAGTTTTTTTTCAAAGCCTGACCCACCGTGGTATCATTGATGTCGATGATCTGACCGAAGATTTATTGATTCAATTGCTACTGCAAGCCTTCAATAAGCAAGTCGCCGCTGCCAATAATGTGGTTATCCTATCGCATGTCAATCGACAACGACAACAACTGATAACCTGGCACAAGCAGCAACAAGCAGAACAAGTGGCTAAAGTCTAATAACAAAACCTAAAAACAATGAAAATATGATCAAAGCCATGCTTCTAACACAATTTAAAACTTCACAAACCTTATCTAAACTGTGGCGAATGTCCACTTTGATTGATAGCGGTTATCAGTTCAACAGATTGCTTAAGCCTGCCATAGTTGCTAATATCCACTGCTTTAGCCCTCAATAGACAATTGACTGATGTCATCATATAACCAATGCTATTAAACAACCAACAGGGATATGGATTGTGGAACAAATCAATGCAAACTTCGGCTTGCTTTTACCAAGCTCGATACATGGGTGAATGGCTTTATCAAACTACTACCCAATATTATTCGCCTACGTTGGTGGACAAAATCGGATAAAAAATCACAAATTCATGTCCAAGATGAAGTTATCCAAACCGTTTATCAGGCTTTAGATGAGGCAGGTATTGATATGCCCTATCCCACTTATGTGCATCTGTGGCATGATCAAACCGATGAATTTGATGGCAATCGGGCGATGCAACGTGAAAGCTGGCCAGCAGCAAAAGATAAAAGCCGTGATGCGCGCTCAATACGCGAGCTAAAAAAAGCCCCTAAACCTACGGATACTTTCGTATAGATATTGTTTATGATTAGCTTATTTGATATGTTTAAAATTGGTATCGGGCCTTCAAGCTCGCATACGGTTGGTCCTATGGTCGCTGCCAATACCTTTTTAATCGATTTACAAACTCAATTTTCTTTAGAAACCGTTAAACGTATTCAAGTAGATTTATACGGGTCGCTTGCTGCCACAGGCAAAGGTCATGCTACTGATACGGCTATTATCTTAGGCTTACTCGGGCATAAAGCCAACAAAATTGATACCACAAAAGTGGCTGATTATCTTGCCCCTGTCTTGGCAGATCATCACATGTCTTTAGCAGGTAGGCATGATATTAATTTTAATTATGATCGTGACATTATTTGGCATATCCAAACTAATCTACCACATCACCCCAATGGCTTAACCCTCACCGCCTACTCAAATACTGGTGAAACCTATCAGCAGACCTACTACTCAATCGGTGGTGGCTTTATTGCCAATGCTGATGAATTTGAATCTGATAGTCTCGCTTCTTCTAGTACACCTAACTCTAATACATCAAGCATAATAAATAATAATGCTGAGCTAAACACACAAGCCCCTAACTCTGCTCATCTTGATGTCAGCCAACAGCCCACCCAACAACATACACAACAGCCCATTGATAAGATTGCCTTAAGTGATGACAGTTTAGTCCCCTATCCGTTTTATTCAGCCCAGCAATTACTCTCCATTTGTCAGCAACATAATTTGAGCATCAGTGAAGTAATGATGGCAAATGAGCTCGCATTAAGAAGTCAGCAAGAGATTGAACAGTATCTTGATGAGATTTGGGAAGTGATGCAGCTTTGTGTTACTCATGGCTGTAATGGAGATGGTATTTTACCAGGGGGATTAAAAGTCAAACGCCGTGCCAAAGCCTTATATCAGCAATTACAGCTAGAATCACAGCAAACTGATAATAATAATGACAGTCTAATGGCGATGGACTGGATAGATTTGTATGCTTTAGCTGTGAACGAAGAAAATGCTAATGGCGGACGAGTGGTGACTGCGCCTACCAATGGTGCAGCAGGTATTATTCCTGCGGTACTGCATTATTATCGTGATTTTTTTGCCAATTTTAGCCAGCAAGGAGTACGAGAGTTTTTATTAACCGCCGCTGCGATTGGCACGATTATTAAGCAAAATGCTTCTATCTCGGGGGCAGAAGTGGGCTGTCAGGGCGAAGTGGGCTCAGCATGTGCAATGGCAGCAGCAGGTCTTGCGCATGTCAAAGGGCTATCCCCTGCCCAATGTACCAATGCAGCAGAAATTGGTATTGAGCATAATTTGGGGCTAACCTGTGACCCCATCGGTGGACTGGTACAAATACCTTGTATTGAGCGCAATGCAATGGCAGCAGTAAAAGCCATCAATGCTGCTCGCCTTGCCAAACGTGGCGATGGGGTACATTTTGTCTCCCTCGATAAAGCCATTGCTACGATGAAAGCCACAGGTGAGGATATGATGGACAAATACAAAGAAACTGCGATGGGCGGGCTTGCCATTCATGTGCAGAAAAATAACATCACTCTAGATGAGGCTATTGACCCCAATCGTATTGCAGTGGTCGATGTGGCAGTGGGCTATCCACAGTGCTAGTCCTTTAATGTTAATTAACCTGCTAAGAAGTCTATAAAACGAGGCTCTTTCTCATCCAAATCCATAATGTAATCACTAAAAACCAATGAATCACGATCATGCGTTATCATGATTATCGTATCGAAATTTTCTTCTACAAACTTCAATACAACGTTACTGTTAATGCCATCTAATGCTGAAGTGGGTTCATCAAGTATAATAATAGATTTCTCTCTTAAATAAGCTCTAACTATAGAAAGTCTCTGCAACTCACCCCCAGAAGCTTTATCAATCCAATCGTTCGAACCTGAATAAATATACTCAACGAAGTTATTTAAATTCAATTTCCTTAGTATATCTGACACGTAATCCAAATCTCTTTCTTTAACACTAGAGTAAAATAAATTATTTTCCAAGCTATCTTTAAAAAAAGCGGTATCTTGGTTTACTACTGAAACATAAGAGATAATATCGTAACTACTTAAAGTATCTATATCAATCCCAAAAAAGTTAAGTTTTTCATGAGAGGTATCATGAAGCTTTAAGATTGATTTAATGAAAGTGGATTTTCCAGACCCACTACTCCCAATTATGCTATACCAATAACCCCTTTTTATACCAAAAGAAATCTTTTTATTTGTATTTATAGTCATATTTTTTGCATAAAATACCAAATCAAAATCTTCTATTTCTTTTATTTGTTTATTTTGAGAATCTTCGTTTAAATCTAAATATTTTAGTATGTCCGATATGGATATAAAATGACCTTTTAGTTGTATCAGAAATTGAGAAAGCATTATAATTGGTGTTGAGAGTTGTATTATGTATCCAGAAATCATAACAAAATCACCTGATGTGTAGTTATACTCTGGTATTTTTATAATTAAATACATATTGGATGTTATCAACAAAATACCTATAAAAATTATTTGAACCAACATTAGCTTTGCTGACATCACATTAGCTTTAAATATTTTGGATACAAATTCCTCACCCACTTTGTGACAACTTTCTAGCTCATATTTGTAATTATTGTTAGTCTTTATTTCAAAAAGAAAGTTCAGTCTACTTACAGTATGAGAGTCTATTAGGTTTTTAGCTGAATATATAATTGGGTGTATATTTTTAGATTTATTAGATATTTTAATAGAGAGGTATAATGATGATATTAAAAAAATACCTATAAAAACTGACAGCCATGTATTTACATTTTTCATTATTACATAAAGAGAAAATAAAAACTGAACCGATATTGGCAGTATCGTCCAAAACAATATGTAGAATAACTGTCCAGATGACTCCCCAGCTCTTTTTACCTCAGATAAAAATTTCCCTTTGTCTATTCTTTTTTGTTCATAGTATTTAGACTTAAAAACCTTATCCATAAAGTATATATAAATCGAAATTTCAATTTTAGATAAAAAATAGCTTGTTAACGCTCCTTTTATCCAGTCCGAAGATTCATTTGCAATCCATGCAATTCCATAAATTCCAGCTAAAACTATCAAGTAAAGACTTGCTTTATGTTTTGTTTCAGTATTGATACTGTCAACTATAATCTTCAACAAAAGAGGTAGTGTTGATGCGATTATTGCTATAAAAACAACTAGAATAGTTATCAAGAAAAAATGATAAAATATATTTTTATAATTAATTTTAGCTATTTTGCAAGACTTCTTAAAAAAATAGAAATCCTTTACTACCTCTTCCATAGCATAGACCCCACAAAACGATTTCAATTGTGATTGGTACGATTATTAAACAAAACACCTCAATATCAGTCAGGTTCAAAAGTTGGCTGTCAAGGTGAGGTTGGCTCAGCATATGCGATGGCAGCAGCAGGTCTTGCGCATGTCAAAGGACTATCCCCTGCCCAATGTGCCAATGCAGCAGAAATTGCAACTAACATCACTCTAGATGACACTATTGACCCAAATCGTATCGCTGTGGTTAATGTATCGGTGGGCTATCCACAGTGCTAACTCTTAAGTTAAGAACCTGTATTCATAAGTCAAAATTAGGGATGGTTTTCTAAAAAGTATGCTACCCCCTCCCTAACCCTCCCCCAAAGGTGGAGGGAAC
>NZ_VFYU01000004.1 GCF_021012795.1 Psychrobacter sp. I-STPA10
TAATAATACCTCACTCTCAACTTATTTTACTAATTTGATATATGACCCCTCCCATACCCTCCCCTTGAAGTAAGGGGAGGACTTAAAAGCCAGTTTCTCCCTCTTTTTTAAGAAGAAGGCTAGGAGGGGGTTGAAGTTGAGAGTGAGGTTAATAATAGAAATATAAGGTGCTAATTCTACCACAGAACAGCCATTTTTTATAAAATAGACACGTTTAGGCGACACAATATAGCGTCATCGCAGCGTGTGGGTAAAAATTTATCTATCAATTTAATTAATACATACAAAAAGATAGGTGATAATAATAAAATCAATAACAGAAACAATGGGTTGTTTTGATATGGCTAGCAAAACCCGTACCCATAAAGCAACAGTTGCAATTATGGTTATTTTTCGCTAACATAATATTAATCTGGAGTGTTCGCCAGTGGATGATATTCCCTGAGCCGATAATGTAACACATGGATGCGCTGACTACCGTTTTAACAGATAGGTCTGCGCTGCTTGCAGCGTTTCAGAAAATCTAATGAAGCGGTGACGTATCCGCCCTGAACTTCACGGTTCATGGGTTCCCATCCAACAGCGGCACTCTGGTGCTTATATTCAACGTATATATTAACCACAAAGTACCAATAAAAAAGCCCTTTATTTATAAAGGGCTTTTTTATTGGCTATACTATATCTATTTGTACAACTCAATTATTAACACTTTAATAACGCTACTAACGCTCTCTTAGCATCTATATACATAATCCAGAATTAGGATTTTTCTAAGCAAAAAGCCACCATTCATTGTAAATTGTTCATACAGATTCTTATTCATCATTGGCAGGTTTGGCAATTTTTTTGACATCTTTGGGTACAGGTTTGGCAGACCCATCAACGGTGGTATGCTGCTTAAACATATCGCCAAAGGAACTGGTATTACCGCCACTAGCACCACCAAATGGGTTTTGACCACCAAACGGATTGCTATCACCAAATGGGTTTTGTGCATTGCCACCCATGCCGCCCATACCACCAAATGGATTTTGTCCACCCATCTGTTTTGCCATCATCTCCATCATTTTTTGTTGATTGTTCATAACATAGTTGTTTGCCATCTCTTTAAGCTTTTTTTGCACAGGTGGCAAAATAACCAACAAGGCTAATATATCTGACAAAATACCAGGAATTAATAGCAAAAATCCAGCCACTGCCATAGCAACTGATTTAATGAGGGTATCTTCTGGAGGACGCATCGCAGGATTCATCATCCCACCCGCTTTCATTTGCTGTGCCATTGGGTTGAGTGTCGCTATACCACGGCGAAGTAAAGTTACCCCGATGATGGCTGCCACAACAAACCATGCAAATACCCACCAACCACTGATATACTGAGCAATCAGATACCACAGTAACATCTCAATGATAAACCATACGATGGCAATGCCAACTATCTGACCCATAAAACATCATCCTATATGTATTAAAAATAAAAAATTATCCATTAAAATCAATCAGGTTTGAAATGCTTACAAAATTATTTTCACAAACCCTTCATACCTATCATCTCTATAATCTTGTATATCCCATCATAATGTCAGTTTAACCACATCGTGCCATAACTGTCTATTATTTTTGCACTCTACTGCTATATATGGGGATAGCTTGTTATACTATCAAATAAAATAAGGATTTTTAAATTGATACTCAATGCTAAGTCATTAATATAGTAAATAATAGGTAACATATATGGCAATTATCATCGGTATTGACCCTGGCTCACGTATGACTGGCTATGGCATTATCCACCAAGCAGGTGACAAATTACGTTATCTAGACGCAGGAACTATTCGCACTGAAACTAAGCAGATGCCTGAGCGTCTCAAACGGATATTTAACGGCATCACTCGCATCACTGAATATCATCTTAAATATGCCAATGAGCCTATCCATGCAGCCATTGAACAAGTATTTATGGCAGAAAATCCCGATTCTGCCCTCAAACTTGGTCAAGCCCGTGGTGCTGCCATTGCAGCATTGGTTGCGCTTGATTTGGAAGTATCCGAATATACAGCACGTCAAATTAAGCAATCAGTCTGTGGCTATGGTGCTGCTAGTAAAGAGCAAGTACAAGAGATGGTATGCCGTATTCTACAGCTCGATGTCACCCCTCAAGCGGATGCCGCTGATGGTCTAGCATGTGCCATTTGTCATGCCCACTCTAGCCACTCAATGAACAAACTGTTAATGAATAACGCCTTGCGTGGTCGAGGCAGCTCTAAGAAAAAAGGACGCTGGCGACTTACTGAGGAGGATGTGGCTAATCTACGCTAGGGTCTGTTGAACATTCATCTTCATAGGAAAAATTGAGAAAAATTTGTCTTAGTCAAGGCAATGAACGCAGGTAGCTTTTGTTAATAACAGCAGGATATTAACCAGTTCATTAACGCAGAATAAGGCAAATTTAGCCAATTTTTACATGAAAGCAAAAAACAGCTGTATACCTTGTGGATATTAGCCTTACGGGGTGAAAGTTCAACAGACCCTAGTTTGAAGTATAAAAAAAGACGCTGACTATAAATTGGCAAACAGGTTACAGGTTACCAATTTATGCCGAGCGTCTTTTAGTTTTAAATGGCCTAAAACTTAAATCTTGATTGGCTTAATTCAACTCATGGCTTGCTTATTGTGCTACTGAACTTTCAATAACAGAGTCTAGTACATAAGCATACTGCTTACCTTTAACATGCGGTGCATTCACCACATAACGGGTCAATCGTAATACTTGATCGTTGCCTTGATTATGCTCATAACCCTCAATGGTGCCATTAAACAATTGCCATTGTCCTTGAGCGGTTTTTTGTCCTTGCTGATTATAGCTAAGTGGCTGAATTTGTAGGCAAGGTTTTGTGCCACCAAAACCATCTGCACACGTTTTAGTATTGCCTTTGACTGCCCAATATACTGTATCACCTTGCTGATTGTACTTCGCTTGTGCTGTTAGCTCACCTTGCCATGTCAATGTGGTATGATTCGCCGTCACTTGGGTCAAAATAGGCGTATTACCTGACTGCCAGCTTAACTGACTACTCCCTTGCATGAGTGTATTCAATAACCGTTCAGCTGAGTCTAAATCTTGGCACAGCATTTGGGTACTCATCACATCATTAACTTTTATGACATTATTTGCTAATTGATAACCAGCACCCATTGTATTACAGCCCACACTAAAATTGAGTAATTGGGTATTTTTTTGCTGAGTAAACTTCAACTGTACTTGATTTTTAATAGCAGTTAATGGCTTTAATTGTCGATTTTGAGAATCTGTCGCCTGCACCAATGTCCAGTTATAACGCTGTAACTCAGCTACAGTGATATTTTGTGACTGACTGACACTTGGCTGCGTGGCGGTTTGCTTGGTCTGATTACCTGTTTGGTTCATGGTATTTTGACACCCTGTAATGGTAGCGGCAGCAGCAATCATTGTTGTCAGCAATAAAGCTTTAGAATGTCTCATAATAAGACCTCCTCAAATAAAAAAGTGTTAAATTAAATTTTATTAGCCAATTAACTTTATCTGTAAACGATACCAGCAAAAGTAATAACACAACACTTTAAGCTTTAAGAATAGAAACCTATCTTCCACAGCATCAAGCGTTTTGTCACCTTTAACTAAAACTAAGTTAACCCCTAAAACTTTAGGGCGTGTTAACTATAAGTAGTCAAGTAGTCGTTTGGTTTTAATACAGATAAAGCTATTTGTTTAATACGCTGACTATAACGCTTTTTTGATTTATCTTTTATTTATCATTGTTATGAATGACGTATCTTTATGTTGCAGGATTCATTTTTTTTAAACCAAACTGTTCATTCATACGTTGATAGAATCGAGCCAGTCCTTCACCCTGTGCTGTGGGATCAACTTTAAGCACTTTACTAAAGTCTAATGCCAGATAAAGGACAATATCAGCATAGCTGAGCTGATTATCTACCAAATAATCTTGGTCTTTGAGCACATTTTCAAAATATGTTAGCGCATTTACTGCCCACTGTACGGATTTAGGCGCAAACTCAGGTACTTGATCAACCCGATGTGCTTTAGATGGGTGACTGTGTTGAAACGCCATCATCAATGGATACAATACTTCCAACTCTGCAGCGCGGCGCATTGAGCAGATTTTGGCACGTTGCACCACATCATTACCCATCACTGAACGCTCACCATAGACACGGTCAAGATATTCGCAAATTGCTTGTGAGTCATTTAATACTGTGCCATCTTCTAACACCAACACGGGCACAAGCTTTAGCGGATTAATCTTGGCAAACTCTTCACTCATCTGCTCCCCTTTAGAAAAATCCACCTCAATCACTTCAATATCATGAACTTCATCAATATTGATACCTTTGGCTGCCATAAGTATGATTGGTTTACGAGGGTTTGGTGCCATACGTGATAAATATAATTTTTTCATTACTGTTTCCTTTTGTTAGTTATTTGCTTGTTCCTTTACATTTGCATTGGCTTTACACTTGTACTGAAATTTTGTAGATATTCTGGGCTGTATAAACCCTAAATTTCTATCATTTTTCATCATAGCAAATGATTGAATAGGATTACTTAGTATAAACGTAAAAAAACCCTACAAAATATGTTTGTAGGGTTTTTTAATTTAAATAACACAGTTGTCTATCTATGTTAGAAAAAAAGACACCACTGTAGGTTATGAATACAGGTTCTTATATATTACTTATTAGGCGCAGGTGTTGTACGTAAATAAGGTTTGATTTCTGTATGCCCTTTAGGATAGTTGGCAGGGATATCTTCATTTTTCACACTGGGTGGAATAATCACATCATCACCATCTTGCCAATCTACTGGTGTGGCAATATTGTATTCATCAGATAGTTGTAGGGCATCAATCACTCGTAAGATTTCATTGAAATTACGACCACAGCTGGCAGGATAAGTCAGCGTTAAACGTACTTTTTTATTTGGGTCAATAATAAAGACGCTACGCACAGTTGCGGTATTATCTGCATTTGGGTGAATCATGTCATAAAGTTCAGCGACTTTACGATTTTCATCAGCAATGATTGGAAAGTTCATTTCTGTACCTTGTGTCTCGCCAATATCTTTACACCATTCTTTGTGGTCTTCAAGGTTATCGACTGAGATACAAATGGGTTTTACTCCACGCTTTTGAAATTCGCCATTGAGTGCAGCTGCACGACCAAGCTCAGTTGTACAAACTGGCGTAAAATCAGCAGGGTGTGAAAATAAAACTACCCAATTATCACCCGCCCACTCATGGAAATTAATATCCCCTTCAGTGGTTGCCGCATCAAAATTAGGGGCGGTGTCACCTAAACGTAAATGTGCCATAATTCATATCCTTGTTTTTGTGTTGTTTATTAGTAGTGGTTAACTATTAAGTAGAGTGACTAATCTATATAAGATAATTAACTATATATAGAATAAAAAGTAAATTAGTGATATTTATCAACTAATTGACTCATCAGCCCTACCAATCGCTACCTATACTACCAAACTTAATACAGGATAATATGTGAAGGTTTGCATATTCAATATTCTATTTTTGAATATTAGAAAGCTTGTACTGGCTAATTTTTGACTACCTTATTCTTGCGTAATTTTATTTTAGCAACAATGATATCTCCAATATCAGCATATCAATACGTTATCATTTAGCCAATACCATTAACTTTAGTCCTTGTTGTAATGGTTCGCCATTGTTACCATCTTCAGGGAATGGGACAGTCTTGCCTGTGAGTTGATAGCCCCGACGCTGATAGTAGGCAAGTAATTCGGGACGTTGCTCAAGCACGCTCATTTGTAATTGATAGGCTGGCTTGCCCTTGCCCTTGCCCTTGCCCTTGCCCTTGCTATCATTATGACCATTGCCGAGATGTCGGTGGGCAAAGGTTTCTACCGCTTGTAGTAAGGTATTACCCACCCCTTGCCCTTGATGCTCAGGGTGGACGGCAAACATACCAATATAGGCAATGGACAAATTTTCAGAGTTTTTTGTAGCAGGCTCAAACTTTACACCAATACATGCCAATATCTCACCTGTTTCAACGCCATCTCGCTGTCCATTATGCGTTTTGGGATAGACAAACAAATAGTGGTTGGCTTCATCTATAACTTGCTGTAGCTGCACTTGGGTAGTACGAATACCTGCTATTAGATGCGCTTCATTTGTCCAACCTTGGTCACTGCGATAGCATTGATTTAACAACACTTCGATAGCAGCAATGTCTGCATGAGTGGCAGTGCGTAAAAATACGGGCATAACGGACATAATAAATCACCTCTGCTGACTACTTGTAGTTTATACAACCAACCCATTAATCGTCTTGACTGTCCTCACTATCATCACTATTGTCATTGTCATCACTCACTTTGACCGCACCAGTCTCTGCCAAATCATCAAATCCACCTAAATTTTGCACATCAGTATAGCCTGCGTTCAATAATGACTGTCTGGCAATGCCTGCACGATGCCCCGAGCGGCAATACAATAATAAGGTATCATCTTTAGCATAGCCTTGGGTGGTGGCAAGACTAACGATGTCTTCATGCGGTAGATTGTCGGCACCCAGCACATGACCTGTGGCAAACTCTTCTGGACTACGCACATCTACCCATACTGTTTGGGCATAGGCAGTTAGGGTGGTACTGGTAATGGCAATCATACTACTGACTAACAGTGTACTTTTTAAGGCTTGTTTTAAAGCAGATGCTGTGGCTATTTTCATACCATTCTCCTGTGTTTACTAAATAGGTTTATCTATTTGATATTTATAGTTAATTTTTGCATAAGCACAAGGGTAAAAATACATTATTACACCTTGCCTATCCTCTGTATTATAAACGACAATACTAAACATTATGAGTATAAAATATTAATTTTAATCAATGGATTTATACGTTGATATCCAAACTGGGGCAAATATGAAAACAACTACTAAACAAAGCACCAATATTAATATCAATCCCCATCAATATACCCCTTATCCACTGATTAACTGGCTACGTCTGTATCGTCGTGCGACGATTCACCCCATTGTTGCTTGTATTTTGACTTTTGTTTGGTCGATAGTGGGTGGTTTTGCTTATATGCTCACTTTTTTGTTACCCCTTCCTGATAGTGATATTGGTCGTGGTTGGCTATTTTATACTGGTCCTATCCTACAGTTTATAACACAGTTACTGCTGTTATGGCTTTGGTGGCAAGGTTGGATCTGGCTACGTAGCAGAAAAAGCCAGTCACTACTTGGCAATCCACCAACAAAACCCTCAATAGACACTGCTAAGATGACACATTCTGCCAACCATAGTCATTCTGCTGGCATACCGCGGTATCTCACTCAACCTCGTATTGACTTTTTACAGCGCATTGGTTTGTCTCCACTCAGACCGATGTCTACAAAATATCGGCGTAAGCCTTATGGACGCTTACCAAAGTTTTTACTTGGAGCCGTATTAGGCTTTGTTAGTTTGAGTATCCCACTGATAATATTACTTGTTATTTATGGTAGTGAGGCGGTATATTTTACTAGCAATTTACCAGTACTTACTGGCTCTTGGTGGATACTACTGGCATTTACTCTGGTGATGTTTATCTTTCAAGGTGGCGTGGAAGAGGTTATCAGTCGTGGATTTTTATTGCCTGAGATTGCCAGCCGTTGGGGCGTCATTGCAGGGGTAATTGGCAATGCGTTGCTATTTGTGCTGTTTCACCTTGCCAATCCTGATTTGAACTGGATACCACTGCTGAATATTTTTTTGGCTGGAGTGCTATTCTCCTTGCTATATTTGCGTTTTAATAGTTTATGGGTCAGTATTGGCTTTCATGGGCTATGGAACTGGACACAAGCGAGTCTTTATGGCTTTGCGGTCAGTGGTATCGCCATGCCTGTGAGTGTGCTGAATGCCAACGTCAACCCTGACTTGCCAGCTTGGCTAACGGGTGGACACTTTGGGCTAGAAGGCAGTATATTAAGCTTGTTGGTACTGGCTGCGCTGATTGTGTGGTTATTGTGGTCGATACGTGGTTATAGCCACAATACGGCATCATTCAAAAACCATCGAACTATTTAATTTAGTTAACGTATGTAATAACATTTAAGTGACTTCAAATATTAAAATAAACTTAAAATCTAGCAAAAATAAAGTTAATATTACCTTTCTAACCTTGTGTATATTTGGATATTGTTATGATTATTGGCATTGACCTTGGTACAACCAACAGTTTGGTGGCTATTTGGCAAAACGGACAAGCCACCTTGATTCCTAACTCACTTGGTGAAAAACTAACACCATCGGTGGTGAGTGTTGATAAAGATGGGGCGATATTGGTCGGGCAATCTGCCAAAGAACGCTTAATTAGTCACCCCGAACAAACTGCCAGTGTGTTTAAACGCTTTATGAGCAGTCAAAAAAACTTCCGTTTGGGTACATCGCATCAATTTAGTGCAGAAGAATTATCTGCATTGGTACTAAAATCGCTCAAAGCCGATGCCGAAGCCTATTTGGGCGAGGTTGTGACTGATGCAGTGATTACCGTACCTGCCTATTTTAATGACCACCAACGTCAAGCCACCAAAAATGCGGCACAAATGGCAGGATTAACGGTACGCCGCCTACTCAATGAACCCACCGCTGCTGCCATGGCGTATGGACTACACGAACAAAACGATGATTGTAAATTTTTGGTGTTAGATTTAGGTGGTGGCACCTTTGATGTCACCTTGTTAGAGTTGTTCTCAGGCATTATGGAAGTGCGTGCCAGTGCAGGCGATAACAGCTTAGGCGGGGAGGATTTCACTGAGCTGTTAATACAAGGTTTTATTAAGCAGCAACAAGATACAGATGCTGCATTTTGGCAGCCTTATTTATCCTTATTGCATGGTGAAGCTGAAGCCTGCAAACGCAGCTTAACGCACAATAAACAAGCCACCATGTCCATCACCATTGATGAGACACTGTATTCGTGGCAAATAACGGATAGCAAATTTGAAAAATTATGTGAGCCTTTATTCCAACGCTTTCGTGACCCCATTGAGCGTGCCATTCGTGATGCTAAGCTACGCATTAAATCACTCGATGAGGTGGTGTTGGTCGGTGGCGCGACCCGTATGCCCGTGTTTCGTCAGTTAATGACCCGCTTACTAGGGCGGTTTCCTGCGGTCAATCTCAATCCTGATGAAACCATTGCCATTGGTGCAGCCATTCAAGCAGGTTTGGTAGCAGAAGATGCTGCCCTTGACGAAGTGATTTTGACCGATGTTGCTCCCTATTCTATGGGAGTTGATACCACGTTAGAAATCCGTGAAAATCAATATCAGCATGGGGTATTCTCCCCCATCATTGAGCGCAATACGGTAATTCCGACCAGTAAAGTACACACCTTTTATCCGATGCAGGATAATCAGACCGAAGTACAGTTTAATATTTATCAAGGCGAAGCACGGCTAACCCGTGACAATATTAAGCTTGGTGAATTAACGGTTGCCATTCCTGCCAGTCATCGTGGTAAAGCACGACAACTGCCCATTGATGTGCGCTTCTCTTATGATGTTAATGGTCTGCTTGAAGTCGATATTAATCTTAGCGACAGTCAAGAGAACTATAATCTGCTGATTCAAAATGGGGCAAAACAACTAAGCAGCAAAGAGATTGAAAACTCTCGTGATAAGCTTGCCAATCTAAAAACCCACCCACGTGACCAAGCACAAAACCGCAGTATTTTGGCTCGTGCTGAGCGTCTGTATGCACAGCGTCTTGGCTTTGAACGTGACCAACTTGCGCGCCTGATTGGGTGGTATGAGACGGTGTTAGATAGTCAAGACCCACAACAAATTCGTAAAGCCAATAGTGAGATTAGCAAAAGCTTAGAGCAGTTTGAACGTGATGACTGGTTTTAATGCTGGTTTTGGCAGTGGTTTTTGGCGCTATTTAGCAGCTATTGAATAATAGGTATGATTTATGAGTAATGACTCTTGTTGGCAAACACTGGGAATTGAGCCAACCAATGATGAATCGGTCATCAAAAAAGCCTATGCCAAACAACTCAAGCATAATAAACCTGATAAAAATCCTGAAGGTTTTCGGCAACTGCGCGCTGCCTATGAGCAAGCACTAGAAGCTCGCTATTGGTATGACTTTGCAGATGAAGAATATGATGATGAGTTTGATAATGAGTTTGGTGATGAGACAAACAATGCAGTTAGTGACGAGATTAGTGAAGATATAAACAATCATCTCAACAATAGCAATCCAGATAAGATAGCCTATGATGGTGATGGTATTGCTAACACTGACAATGTTTACACTCATATTGAGACAATAGATGACCGTTTATTAATTAATGAGCACAGCAGCCATCATCATAATGACCCTGCTGATAATGACAGTCCTGAGATTTATAATGCAACGCTAACTGACGATACCAACGCTGATTATCAAACCATTCCTAATACGGCTCACTGGCAACAAGCATGGCAACACATTGTTGCTAAGCAAACAACTTCCGATACCCCTTCTTATAGTTCGCTTGACCAACAGCTACAGCAATTATTAATTGAGCAATTAAATGAACTGCAACAGCAGCCGCTAGATATGCAAACTGAGTTTGAAGAGGATTTATTAATTTGGTTTTCTGAGCAATCAATTATCTTTGCTGACAGTTACCAATTGGCAAAATCACACTTTGCTTGGGACAAGCATCTCAATGAGTGGCAAAATTTTGAATATCCTTGGTTTCACTTATCCTATATTGATAGGCAATATCAACAGTTCACCAACTTTCAAACCCCTGGCAATTGGCTAAAATATTTAGCCAGTTATTATCCAGACGTTTATCAACATTGGGAGTTAAAGCCAAATGGAGAATTTCGTGCGCCCAATCGTTTGATATTTATGGATATCATGCATTTTCCTTATAAAATACAACCACTTGCAATACAGCTTGAAGCGCTAAATAACGAGCTACAAATATACCAACAACAAGAGAGCGAACAAGAATTTAAAATCAGCTCAAACTCTTCTGAGATGGCTGTGTTGACCGCCTCTTATTGGCTGGAACACCCACAAATGCAAGCGTTGAATCGTTGGACATTTGGGTGGGTGATACGCCCCTATGATTTTATCATTTTAGCAACGATAAGCATTGGGGTGCTGATGCTGATTTGTCTATTGGTTAATAGCCAGTGGCAGCAGCCGTATTTTTACGATGGCATTGGTGTATTTTTAACGATTGCCACCACCTATCTATTTTGGCAATTTTTAATTGGCTTTTTTGCACAACCACAGCGTTTTTTTCATAAAAATCACTTTGCTTATGGCTGGCTAGCGTCCAGTATTATGCTGTACCTTGTTTTTTATTCATTATGGATTCAGCTTACTGCTGATATCACAGCCAGCGACATGCTATATCAGCACACGGCAACTTATCTTGCCTGCCACCTTGCTGGGTTTAATTTATTTTTAGCCAGCAATAATCAAGAAGAAAACTCAGTCATTACCTTTCTTACTTGCAATTTTTCTTTATTATTGTTGGTTGCTGCACTCATATTGCCAGTCTTTACCACCATCATTACGTCAATGACACTTATTGATGAAGAGGCCATTGCCTTTAGCCCGATATTTTGGTTATTGCCTGTTGCCCCAACTTTAATTATTGCGGCGGGTGAAAGGCTGACAAAAATCCATTCTATTTTTGCTTTTATTGACAAAATTGGTTATTTCTTCTTAGGCATTTTAGCGCCGTGGGGTGTACTGTTGCTAAGTTTTATTATATACGCCTACTGTGTAGACATATTACCTGATATTCATTTTGGCTTTACTGCCATCGCTATTCTTATTTGTTTTGGCATACCTTTATTAGTCAATTACTTTATGACACTAAATAAGCATTTTAATACTTAGCTACTTTAACATTAGTCATTTAAAACCATCACAGTCTGCTCTCTTTACATTTAAAAATCACTGAGCATATCTAGTAACCCTGTATTAAACAATTGTCCATGTGACTGCTGATATACCTGATAGCTACACCTTGCTTTACTAGCTGCTGTGCTGTCCTGTTGATGGTTATGGTGATTTATTGTCTGCCAGTCACGACACAGCATGTTGCCAAAATCTTCTTTGCTATTGCTGTTTGCCTGACGCACCGCACTGTCACTAAATGTCAGCCGTAAATAGAGCATCTCATCTTGGGTAGACAGCTTTTGTTTTGCTGTTTGGTACTGCTTAATAATTTCACCCTCTTGCCACCATAGCGAGGGGTCAACACTGTAATAACGATTAAATGCCTCAGGGTGGTGGAACAAAGTATATAACACAAATAAACCACCATAAGAGTGTCCCCACAATGCTTGCTGACTTGGTGTATACCCAAGCTGCTCATTGACCCACGGTTTAATTTTGCTTTGTAACTGCTGATAAAATTGCTCTGCACCGCCATTAAGCCGTTCTCTATTTTGCTCTTTAAATGCCTGAGCCATTGCCAAATTATCTGTACCACCTTGTCCCTCAGTTTCCTTTATTTTACTTAAAATCGGCGGTGTGTAGTCATACGCTCTGGCAGCCACATCAAAGCGATACGGGGTTTGATAGCCAATAAATACTAAAACAGGCGGTGTGGACTGCGCTGATGCTTGGCTAATTGCTGCTAACTGATTTGAATCCAAATCATCAAGCACGCCATTACCATCAAGCATATATACCACAGAGGTAGCTGCATGAGGCTGGGGTTGAGATTGAGAGTTGGACGGATTCGATTTTAGGCTGTTTGGAATACCTAGCCATACTTGATAATGGCGGGGTTTGGCATACACCTCATCACCTTTGGCAACCAAAGTAGCAGCAGGGGCAGGGGCAGAAAATTGCTGGGTAACAAAGTGATACCCTGAAACAGGGTCATGTAGCAGACTCATGTCTATGGGGGTGGTCAAATCTGGCTTAGCAAAGCTAGGTTGAGTCATCATAATTGTGCTAGATAAAAAGATAGATAATGATGAAAGAAGTGAGAGAATGGGTGCATAAGATTTTATCATAAGACAATCCAGATAAATAAAAATAAACAATATATTTAAATATTACTTAATATATAAAACCATTAACAAAATGCTAAATAATAAAAAGTTATTGTTTATAATAATTCCCAATATTTTAAAAATACTATAAACTATTGTTTATAAACAATAAATTAATTACACAAACGCTAAAAACAGACATTGACAGCCACTTTTTTTAGGATAATAATAAGACAAATAGTTATTATTATCAATATATTAGCATGGTTAATCACCATGCTTTTATATTTTCATTCACTTCTCATTAAGGTTTTTATAATGACTAAAATGACAGCTAAACTTTCTAAAAGTCTACCAATTGTTGCCCTATCTGTGACCGCATTCACCGCCACCTTAGGTTTAAGCGGTTGTAATAACGCCACTGCATTAGAAAATGCTACCGTTGTGCAAACCAGCAAAACCATACCTACCGCGATTGCACAAACCAATAGTCAATATGCTAATCAGCGTTTTTTAACCATTAATAATCAAAACATGCCTATTAGTGAAACTTCGGCTCGATTATTAACGACGCCAACAGGTAATGCGCCTGCGCTTGTTAGTGATATTTATGCAGGTAAAGCCAATGTTGCTGTTCCAGGCTATAAGATTATGGTCATTAACCGCACCAGTTCACTCGCTGCTGAAGGAAGAGTGCGTGATGGTAAAATTATTGATAATCGCATGATTCATCGAGGTAGCAAATCACTGATTGGCATCCCTGTAGTGAATAATCAACCACAGCTTAACCGTGCTGTATTACTTGACTTTGATGTGATTTATGACGACCCAAATCAGCCATTGGCAGAGGGTGAAGTGGTCAAGCCACGTGGTGAAAAATTGACTAAAAACGATGTGCCAGTCACTAACAAGCAAGTGCGGGTGCAGTCTTTGACCCTACCTAACTTTGCCAGTGGCGAAAATGCAGGTGGTGGTATTGTGTTTGAAGCCAGTGCTACGGTCAATGGTCAGCCTATCAAGACAGGGGCAAACAGTGCTTTCCAAATTTTTGATACTGCCACACCTGATAATGCACGTGGCTTTGGTTTAGATTAATCACTATTTAGTTTAATAATCTTTTACTGATATACCATTATAAACAACGCCACTCTCAACTTTAGTTTCTAAAGTTATATATAACCCCTCCCAAGCCCTCCCCTTGAGTTAAGGGGAGAGCTTAACAGACAGTTCCTCCCACTTTTTTAAGTGAGAGGTTAAAAAAAGGGGGATAGTTTGAATGTTTTGAAAGTAATGTTTTGAAAGTGACGTGCTAACAGTATTATCAAAGCTATCCCATGACATCAAGTTTGGGATAGCTTTTTTATTTTGCTGTAGCTTTACCCTGTCAACTGTCATTATGGTTATTATGGTTATTATGGTTATTATGGTTATTATGGTTATTATGGTTATTATGGTTATTATGGTTATTATGGTTATTATGGTTATTATTTTATTAAGTAATAGCCTACAGACATATTAATATAGACTATATATCACTGTTATTAATCAGTTTTTTTGCCCTAATTTTCTAAAATATGGTTGTAATGTTATATTATTGCATTTATAATCAGGTTGCTAAATTGTTATGTTATATCATTTATATTCTACACAGATATTGCTTTGATGACATTGTTCTATACAAAGTTCATTGTTCATCAAAGCACCACAATTAAACTGACATATTAGGAGTGAGACTTTGCTACCTTTTGGCTATTTACACCGACCTACCCCATTGGCTTTGGCAATGACGGCATGCACAACAGTGACAGCCATGACTGTGGGTATTCTTCCTTCTATGGCATTGGCACAAACCAGCGACAATATAGAAGTGTATCTTCCATCTACCACCGTTGATACCATCGTGGTCACCGCCAGCCCACTACAAGCTCAGGCAGGTGAGATGGCAACGGCAACCAGTATTTTGACCGAAAGCGACCTTGAGCAACAGCCCGCCAGCACGTTGGGCGATATGATTGCTGGTGAAGCGGGTGTGTCTTCAGATACTTTTGGACAAGGGGCAAGTCGTCCGATTATTCGTGGGCAAACAGCACCAAGAGTCGCTGTGGTACAAAATGGCTTGACGGTACAAGATGCGTCACAAATTTCGCCAGACCATCAGGTGTCTGTACCTGTGGTTGGGGCAAAGCAAGTGGAGGTGATTAAAGGCACTTCGGCATTGATGTATGGTGGCGGCGCCATTGGTGGGGTGGTGAATGTGGTTGATGACAGCATTCGCAGTAGCCTACCCCCTGCCCGTTTTAATGGTAAAGCAACTGTGGTTGGGCAGCAGGCAACTGATGGCTATTTGGCTTATGGTGAACTGGTTGGCAGTATTGGTGATATTGTGCTGACCAGTAGTGTGCAAAAGACTGACCAAGGTAATATTCAAGTACCGCATTGGGATACCAAAGAGATTAATAACAGTTGGTACACCCAAGATAATGCCAGTGTTGGGGCGTCTTATGTGCTAGATGATGGCAGTTATTTTGGCGCATCATACCAAAAGCAAGCGTCCGAATATGGTCTACCTTTTCATGTGCATAATCAATGTAGCCCTGACAAAAACAACCAAACCAAACTAAGCTGTGCAGGTGGACATCATCACCATCATGAACACGGTCAGCCCCCCTATGTCGATTTAAAATCCAATGTCTATCAGCTTTATGGTGAAAAGCAAACACCGATGATTGGGGTAGATAAGGTCACTGCCAAAGCCAGCTATACTGATTACAAACATGATGAGATTGATGAGGGCGTGGCAGGAACAACCTTTGCTAATAAAGCGTTAAGTGGTCGAGTCGATGCTACCCATGCGACATTTAAGACAGGCAATTTGGGCTTTATGAAAGGAATTGTTGGCGTTGATCTCAATCGCAGTGAGTTTTCAGCAGTGGGCTTAGAAGGCTATCTGCCCAAAACTGATAGTAAGCAAATGGGGATATATTTTGTTGAGCGTTTAGCCCCGACTTATTATGCCAGCGATATTAATAACAGCAACGAAGATAAATTTGCCAATAACAACAGCGATAACAACCACGTCGGGCACAGCCATTCTGTTCAAAATACCACCGCACCGGCTGATAATAAACTTGCTTTGCCTGCAAACCAAGCACCGTGGTATGTGGAATTTGGTGGACGCCAAGAGTTTAAAGATATCAAAGATACCCAAAATAACATCAGTAAGTCTTTTTCAGGCACTTCTGTAAGCGTTGAGGGCGGCAAATATCTTAGCCCCAATAGCCAAATATCAGCACGCATTAGCCATACGCAACGCTTGCCTGCCCCTCAAGAGCTGTTTGCTGATGGCGCGCATTTAGCAACCAATACATGGGAGCGGGGTAATCTGAATCTCAACCCTGAAAAAACCAATGGCGTAGAGCTGACCTATCGCTTTAACAATCGTAATACCAATCAAACAGCAAGCAATACTAACTCTAACAACCGTTCGGGTTTTGATGCCAGTGTCACCGGATTTTATAACCAGACTGATGATTATATCTATGCCAAAACCCAAGATGTGGTGACCTCTGGAGAATCAGCAGGCTTTAAACTGGTAGATTATAGTCAAACAAACGCTAAGCATTATGGCGGTGAAGTCAAAGCCCGCTACCATTTTAATAATATGTTGAGTGTTGGTGGTTTTGCTGACTTGGCATTGATTGAGCTTGAAGACAACAGTTTACAGCGTAAATATGCGCCGCGCCTAGTTGCACCTAGAGTTGGTGGCGATATTACCGCCCAAGTTGGGCAGTTTGACATGGTGCTATCAGGTTATCACCGCTTTGAGCAAGATAAGATTGCCGATTTTGAGACCAAAACCCCTAGCTATAACATGTTAGATGCCAAATTAGTCTATCACAGTCCCAGTGTGCATGATTACACTGCCTTTGTGAAGGTATCAAACATCTTAAATGAGCTGGCATATAACCACGCTTCATATTTAGTAGAGCATGTGCCCATGCCTGAGCGTTCAGTCAATGCAGGGATTACTTATCGTTTTTAGTGATTTGTTTAATTGTCTATCTACTCATATCAAAATTATAGGAAATTATGATGACATTTCGCCATTCTATTTTATATCGCTCATTAGCCTTTGCCATGACTGCAACCCTTGCCAGTGTTAGCTTGACAGGCTGTGGCGGTAGCGCAGATGAACGTAAAGAAAGTTTGTATGCTCCCAGTCATGACCACCATCATGACCATGACCACGATGGACACGAACATGACGGACACGACCATGACCATGACCACGATGGTCACGAACACGATGGACACAACCATGACCATGATGGACATGATTATGGTGATGCGGCAGGCTCAGTTAGTGCAAATAAACGCTATCCTTATAAAGGCAATTATCCTTTATCTGCGCGCGCACTCACCCCTAATAGACTGTTAGCATTTTCTAAACTCACCAGTAATCCAGCCCTTCCCGTTATCATGGGCATGGCGAATCAACAGCCTTATTATGCCGTCAATATTACCGATGAAAGTATTACCAATCCTATCAAACCATTAGATGATTGGATTGCTGATGCCAATGTGGTAGATATGGTCAGTCTTGGACTGTTGGTGTATGTGCTTGATGATAAAAACCGCTTATCTACCTTTGGCAGTCATGGCGACCATTTTCATGGACATGGCAATCCCAGTACCTTAACCACAGTAGCAACAAACAGCCACTTAAGCCTTGTTACCAATCCCAATCAAAAATTGCCTTATATTTTTGACAGCACCCAAGGGCAGCTATTGCAAGTTGTGCAAGACAAAAATTTTAATAGTCAAGCGGTAGCAACCAATATCGGCGGTCAGCAGTCAATTTTAGACTTTACCCCAGAGCATGTGACATGGGTCGGTGCGATGGTCGATGAAACAGTCAAAAAAGAAACCCTTGCTCACCACCCAGACTCTGGTACACAGTTTGACAACTTAGAGCAAGGACGCTGGGTTGTGGCAGGTAAAACCAATGCAGGTGAACAGAAACTGGCAGTAATCAAAGCCAATCGTGTAGGCAATGCGCCGCTTACAAAGGCTGATATCATTAGTAGTACCACCGTTGATTATCCCATTACTGCGTTAGCCAGCAGTGCCAATCATCGTTATGCCGTCATTGTCAGCGATACTGATAATGATGCAAAAGACAAATTAACCTTTTTAGACAGTGGGCTATATTTACAATCGCATGGCGACCACAGTGACCCTGTGATTGCACCACCGAATTGGTCACCGCAAACCATCAAAAAACCCAATCCAATGCCAAGTAGCTATCGCAATAGCCTTGAAAAATACAGCACCAGTTCAGCGATTGCCTTTGCGGGCGATAACAATACAGCTGCTGGATTTGTGGTGTTTGATGAGCATGAATTGGGGCACTCAAAAGCCATCGACTATCATCAATTAACTGACATTAAAACCGCTGGCAAGCCTACTCAAACCCATATTGTTGTTGAACCCACAGGCTCACAAGTATTGGTGGCAATTTCAGGTCAGTTATTAGGATATGAGAAAAAAGAGGGGCATTATCAACAGCTTAAGCAAACTGCGCTCACTTGCTCTACCCCACAATCATTGTTATCGCACCGCAATGGCACGCTACTTAGCTGTGATGATGGCTTATACGATGTGCAGTTGGGCTATGACAAAGCGCAATTAAAAACATTGGCATTTAAAGACGCCGGCATTGATAACCAATCATTGCTTGATAGCCTGCAACATGCCCCATCAACGGTTGAATTTGATTATAACAATCCCAGCCCAGCCAACGTACAAAAATATCTGGCAGGCGTGACAACCTTAACCTTATATGATGACAGCAATCCTTTACAGCTCAACGGTTTACAGTATTTTACTGGGGTTAAAGAGTTGTATTTAGATTATGCCCCTGTGCCTGATACCTCATTGATTGTCAGTAAATTCCCTAATCTTGAAACCTTAAGTGTGGCGGGTACAGGTATTCGTAACTATGACTTTTTGGCACAACTGCCCAAGCTTACCAATATCAATTTATCTGATAACTTTATTGACCATGCAAAGGAAAATGCAGCGACAGACGATACAGCAACAAAACCTGAGCAACCCGCCACTGATTTAAGCTTTTTAAGTCGTTATCCCAACTTAACTCACGTTGCCGCTGATGCCAATAATGTCAAAGACATGCACTTTGTCAAAAGTTTGCCCAAACTAAAAGTGCTAAACCTTAACTACAACAGCATCAGCGATGCCAGTGCCCTATCAAGCCTAAACCATTTAACCGAGCTTGGCTTGATGGAAAACAAACTCACCACCTTACCAACATTGAGCCAAAACGCTGAGTTAACAACGGTATATTTAACGGGCAATAAATTAACCAATTTATCCGCCTTTGCTAACTTGCCCAAATTAGAGCTTATCAAAGCCGATTATAACCAAATCAATAGTTTGGCAACCTTAGTACAAGTGCCAATGCTCAAAACCTTAGAATTGGCGTCCAATCAATTGACTGATAATAGCAAGGCTGATATTGACCGCTTGGCTCAGGCAAATACCCACACAACCATTACTATCTATGGTAACCCTGTTGCTAAGACTTATGGAAAAGATGTCATTGGTGGCAAATCATAGATTTTATATTCAACAATGTGCAAGGAATACAGTTGTTTATAACCAGCAGATTTAAAAACTGGCATTAAAAAACTAGCACTAAAAAACTGGTTCACCAACAAAAAGGAGCGTATCATGTTAAACACCGTTTTAAATAACCTATTGAATAAACCGCTTAAGCATAAATTACTTAAGCAAAACCCACTTACCAAAGCCATTGTCTTTGCCTTATTTGGTGGCTTAACCATCAGCACATTAACCGCTTGTGGCTCATCAGATGACCGAGCCAATGCGGCTGCCAATCAAGCACATCATCATGACCATGACCACCATCACGAACATGATGATAAAGTCGATGCTGAAGTGGCACAAGGTCGATTGTTTATCGCTGACCACGATAACAACAAAGCTTATGTGTATAGCCTTGCGCAAAACAAGATTATTCAAACCCTTGATGACACAGGACATATTGACACCCTACAAACCAGCCCACAAGGTAAATATGCCCTAGCATTAAACCGTGAAGACAATAAAGTGAGCTTTTATCACAGTGGTTTACGGGTCGAAGACCACGGTGACCACAGCCATAACTATGCAAACGAAGTCCGTAAAGTCTTACTTCAGCTTAACTATGCCACCCCCAATCACTATCAAATACATGGTAAACAAGCAGGGTTATTCTTTGATGGTAAAGGGGAAAAAGGCAATCCTGTGGACAAATTTGTTGAGCCAGCAGGCTTTGCCCTTATCACTGATAGCGACATAGATGCAGGCAAACTACCTTATCAAAAACTTACCCCCAACATGCATGGCACAGCAGAGGCTCAAGGCGATTATGTCATTACCACCGCTCGCCTAGAAAGTACAGGCAGCTCGCTTGCCGATAGAGTCGTGGTCTATCAACAGCACCATGACCATTATCACAAGCATCAAGATCTACCCACCGCTTGCCCAAGCCTGCATGGTAGCGGTAGCGCAGGTGATTACAGTGTCTTTGCCTGTGGTGATGGTGTGGTCAGTGTCCATAAAGTAGGTGATAAATTTACCTCAGAAAAACTACCAAACCCAATGAGTATCGCCAATGCCCAATGTCAGCGTCCCAACCGACCTGCCAGCCCTGCTCGTATCGGCTCATTTGCCACCAGTCCACACCATGAGTTTTTGGTGGGTACTGCCTGTGGTCAGCCACACTTAATCAACCCCACTACCAAAGCCTTTACCCCCATCACTTGGACAAGCGATGCCAGCCGCAAAGTATTAAGCTATGAATTTGACAGTAGTGGCAACTATCTATTGTTGCTTGATGACTTAGGTAAAGTCACCATTTTGGACGTTGCACAAAACTTTAAACCCATCAAAACCCTTGATGTCATCGCAAATAGTGTTGCTGATGGTGGACATGGTGGACCGGCACTGGTGGTCAATCCCAATAGCGATAACGTCTATGTACTAGATGCCAGCAAAAAGCAAATTGTGGTCATTGACCCCAAAACAGCCAGTTTAAAACCTGCGATTGGTTTAAACTTTACGCCCTCAGAGATAACATGGTTTGGCGTGAAGAAAGAAAAATAACAACAATAAATAAAAATAAAAGTAACTTAAAAATAATAATAAACAATTCTAACAATGAAAAAATTAACCAGCTCTCGGGCTGGTTTTTTATTGCTTAGAACCTGTATTCACAACCAACAATGGTCGCTTTTTGCCTAAGATAGACATACTACTGCGTTAAATTTTGGATTAAATAGAATGACTATTCGCCCCAAAATTTGCCTTGTATTACGCCATTTTAGTCTAAAAATCCCCTAATTTTGGATTATGAATACAGGTTCTTAAAATTGGCGTGGTTATCACTTATAAAGCGAACCCACCATTTATAAAAAACACAAATAAAAAATACAAATTAAGCCAACATACCTCTATCTTTAATAAAGGCAATAATCTGCTCAAGCCCCTCGCCAGTTTTCATATTACTAAATACAAACGGTTTATCACCGCGCATCTTTTTAGCATCTCGTGCCATGACCTCAAGCGATGCGCCCACCATCGGTGCCAAATCCGTTTTATTAATAATCAACAAATCTGACTTGGTAATACCCGGTCCGCCTTTGCGTGGGATTTTATCGCCTGCCGACACATCAATCACATATAAGGTCAAATCAGACAACTCTGGGCTAAAGGTCGCCGCCAAGTTATCACCACCCGACTCAATAATAATCAGCTCAAGCCCTGCAAATTTGGCTTGCAATTCATCAATGGCAGTCAGATTAATTGAGGCATCTTCACGAATCGCCGTATGTGGACAGCCGCCTGTTTCTACGCCAACAATACGCTCGGCAGGCATGGCATCATGACGGGTTAAAAACTCCGAATCCTCTTTGGTATAAATGTCATTGGTCACCACCGCCATATTATATTGCTCACGCAGATTTTGGCACAGTCGTAACGTCAACGCAGTTTTACCCGAACCCACAGGACCACCAATACCAAGACGTAACGGTGATAATGTGGCAGTGGTTTGGGTTGTGCTATTAGCAGATTTGGCAGTAAGTTGGCTCATGGATTTTCCTTTTTTCCTTTTATGCTTAGGTTTCATGGTTTTATGTTTATCTAATGGCGGTTTGCCCATTGTATGTTAGCTGTTTGGCTAATAACAAGCGGTGTTTATGAACGAAATAAACGACTGTATTGCATTTCATGTTGACACGATAACATAGCAAGATTGGGTAAGCTTGCTGCTGGACAAAGCTGGGTTATTAACTCAGATAAATTATTGATTAATTCACTAGGTTGATTAAGTTGATGCTTATTGAGCCATTTGGCTAATATGGTGTCCACTTGTAACTCTAGCTCATTGATAACAGACTGTAATTTAGCTTGTAGTTGCCATAAGATACGTTGCCCTGCCATCTGCCCCAGTGGTACAGTTTTAACCGCAGCCAATACCATGTTTTCTAACTGCCCAAAAGCATAAGTCATGGCAGTGGTTTGAGCATCTAGCTGACTGTGCTGACACACATGCACAAATAATGGCAAAAAACCTTGCTGACTAATCGAATCAGGAACGGATAATTGTAATACCGCATCTACCCATGCAGATAATGCATGTGCCAATTGACTGGCTTCTAAGGCAAACTCATGGCTTTCACGACTTGCCATATAATGCTCGGCAAGCGCATCGGCAATGGCTAACTGGTCATACTCTAATAAATAGAAATGTGCCAATAATAACGGTAGCTCAAAGCCTAGCAAAGCCAACTGCAAATAATCTTGCAACCATGCCAATGTTGTTGACTCATCAATAACAAGCCCAGCTTCGATGGCAGCCTCTACTCCTTGCGAGTAAGTATAACTACCAATGGGCAGATTGCTTGAGGCAAGCATCAATACTGCGCCATAAGGCACTGGTTCAGCACTTTTTATACTTAGGCTATTTTGTTGGATATTGTCGCTAACCTTGCTAACTGGGTTCATATAGTTTACTACTTATCACAATGGACATGGCTGTGGTTATCTGTATCACTGTGGTGGTGGTTGGAACTAGGACTGAGGCTATGAGCATGGAAATGTTCACCACTGTTATGATGCGCATGTGAATGGTGCTCATGCGAATGGCTATGATTGTGACTATGATTGTGGCTATGTCCGTGGCTATGGTCATGATTATGGTGGCTATGTCCGCCATGCTGTTGATATGCCCCTGTTTCTGGCTCAAACGCGGCTTCTACCGTCTTGGTTTGCACATCCAAACGCTGTAGCATATCGCTTAATACATGGTCAGGCTCAAAATATAACGCTGTGGGCGTAAGCATTAACGGCACATGGCGATTGCCCAAATGATAAGCCGCTTTCATCAATGCAAAGAAATCATCATCAGGAGCAGTCACTTGCGTCAAGGTTTGCTTGGCAGCACAAACTTCAAGCAAATTACCCTGTGTATCCGTCAAAATACAGCCATCTTTTAGGGTATCGGTACGCGGTAAATCAATACCCACTTGCCTGCCTGCTTGAGTTGAGGCTTTAAAGCGTGAGCGTTGGCGAGTGTCATAATCTAAGCTAAGATAATCACCTGTTTGTTTTTGCTGGGCAATTTGTTTTGTTATTTGTTCACGTTGCTGATGAGTTGGCATCTCTGTGTTTAAACGCTGAGTAAAGAGGGGTAATTTTTGTGGCATGGTGAGTACTTCCTTGCTTGGATTTTATAAAATTTACCAGTGATAAAACAGATAGGATAAGTGTAGCGGTTTGTCAAAGCTTCTACTATAGTAAGACTGATATTATTTATAATTCATTTTCATTCTAAAATACGTTACAAAAACTTAAGACACTGATGGAGCATATTATGCTGACTAAACCTCCCGAAAAACAAATCAGAGCATTTTACACGCCAGAATTTATCAGGGTATATCAGGCTTATGGTGATGCTATTGTAAAAGACATTGAGAAAAATGGCACTTTTTCACCACCCAGCTTTTCTTTGACACGTATGACGTGGATTAAACCCTCATTTTGTTGGATGATGTATCGTAGTGGCTGGGGTTATAAAGATGCGAAACAAAATAATATTCTAGCCATAGATATAACTCACGAAGGATTTTTATGGTGCTTGCAACATGCCATGTTGAGCAAACAACATCCGAATTTAAGTGCAGAAGAATTTGCGAAGTTAAAAGAACATAGCCCTGTCGTGATTCAATGGGACCCCGAGCGTGATATCCAGCTTAATAAACTGGATTATCGCTCTATTCAAATTGGCATCAAAAATGAAGCCGTAGAAAAATATGTAAATGAATGGATCGTTAATATCACCAATATCACGAGCGAATGTCAGCATATCAAAGCGTTGGTGGATAAGGGCGAAATTGAGAGGGCAAAGCTCCTATTGCCTGATGAGCAAATTTATCCTATTAACCAATATGATTATCCCTATCTTTTTTAATTTTAATAGGAAGTTTTTAACAAACTGTTTTTTAATAAATAATGCAGAGGTATATTTAGGGTCTGTTGAACTTTCACCCCGTCAGGCTAATATCTACAAGGGATACAGCTACTTTTTACTTTCATGTAAAAATTGGCTAAATTTGCCTTATTCTGCGTTAATGAACTGGTTAATATCTAGATATTACCTGCGTTCATTGCCTTGACTAAGACAAATTGCCCTCAATTTTTCCTATGAAGTTGAATCTTCAACAGACCCTTAGTCATTTTGCTATTAGCTAAACTCATTTTTACTCACCTTGCACTGTCTTTTGAATACTTAAATCCTGCCATTTGCGAAAAAATATTAAAAATACAATCGAGCCAATGAGCGCCATAAACATATCAGATTGCGTATCCCACACATAACCTTGTGTACCCAAAAATGCCTCTGCATCTTCACCAATTACCAACGCTGTCCACCACTCTATCATCTCATAAAAAGCACTAAACGCCAGACAAAAGGACACCACAAACACACAGCGCCAGCGTTCATTTTTGACCACATTCAAACGAAGTAACAACTCTCTGGCAATACACGCAGGCACAAATCCTTGGATAAAATGCCCCACTTTATCATAGTGATTGCGACTCCAACCAAACCAATCGGCAAAGGTATCAAACAAAGGCACTTGGGCATAAGTATAATGACCACCGACCATTAATATACAGCAATGCAGTAAGATAAAAGCATAGGTGAGCCTAGATAAAGGAAACTTTGCATAAGTCATCGCCAACACAGCCAAACCAATCAACGCAGGTATGACTTCCAAAAACCATGTCAAATAGCTTTTGGGAGCAATACCTGACCAAATCAGCACTGTAAAAAATACAACCAACCAAACGATTTTATACAAACCATGATGGTTGTTCCCACTTGGCTTTTTATCACTTAACTTTTTATTATTTAGCAGGGTCAAAGTATAGATACTCTTAATCACTGTAGCGGATAGCAGGATTGGCTATTCATAAATAACTTTGAGAAAAATTCAATTATTCCCTAGTCCCTAATTCTCATCTTCAATATCAAAAACTTGGCGTAAATAGGCTAAGTAAGTGTCGTTGTTTATCATGGTTTTACCGGGGCTGTCAGAGAGTTTGGCGACCGGCTGCCCATTACATTCGACCAGTTTAAGCACAATGTTAAGCTGGGTTAAGCCCATGTCATTGGTAAGATTGGTGCCGATGCCAAAGCTGGTTTTTATGCGCTCTTTAAAGTATTGGTGTAGCTCCCATGCTTTGTTGATGGTCAGTCCATCGCTAAAGGTGAGAATTTTGGTTTTGGGGTCGATTTTGAGTTTTTGGTAGTGGGCAATGGCTTTTTCGCCCCAGACATATGGGTCACCACTGTCATGGCGTAGCCCATCAAAGAGCTTGGCAAAATACAAGTCAAAGTCTTTTAAAAAAGCATCCATACCGACCACATCGGTAAGCGCAATACCCAAATCACCTCGGTATTCATGTACCCATGCCTCTAAGGCGGCTTTTTGTGAATCACGTAGGCGCACATCTAAGGCTTGGAAAGCCTGCATAAACTCATGAGCCATCGTACCAATCGGGGTCATTTTTAGAGTCTTGGCAAGATAGACGTTGGATGTACCACGCACGATGCTGGGCTCAGCTTTGTGCAAAGTTTTGACCACATGCGCTTGCCAGCTTTTACTAAATCGACGCCGAGTACCAAAATCAGCAATGATAAACGGTGGGTGGTTGCGTTGTTGTTGCCCTGCCAGCTCATGCAGGCGTTCAACTTTTTGTTGTAGTCGCTGCTCGCCTTCTGCCAGCACGGCTGGGGTGCTCAGACGTTGATAATACAGCTCATTGACGATGGCTAAGACAAATATTTCAAAAAACATCGCTTGTATCATTGGTCCTTCGATGTCGATACATAGCCTGTCTTTGCTATCAATACTCACTGTAATAAATCGGCGTTTCAGCTGGAATAGCTCCAAATAATCGACAAAATCTGAGCCAATAAAGCGCAGACTACGCAGATAATCCAGCTCATCTTGACTAAAACGCAATTCACACAGATGGTCAAGTTGTTGCTCTAAGTCGGTTTGAATGTCTTTTAACGGGTAAGTAGTCTCTTTATAGTTACGACAGCGAAAGCGATACACACCATGGGTTTGTGGAAACTGATGTAACATGGCTTGTAACATGGTGAATTTGTACAAGTCATTATCAAGTAGTGAGGTAATAATAGGGGTGCTTGTTTGTGGCTGAGTGCTGTTTTTGTTAGGGCTGTTATCAGCATTATTATTATCGATATTGTTTGTCATAAACATTCCTTTTAAAGCGAATAAACTGTTGAGTAAATAAACAGGATTGAGTTGTTTTTATTTTTTGAATCTAAGTTTAAGTTAATAAATAAAATCCAAAATCAAGCCAAAGTTTACCACTGTTTACTCACATTGGCTAAGACAAAACTTAGCCATACCAAAATGACCAAAACACTCATCTACGACAATTAAGCTCGCCTAAATGTAAACTTGTATAACCTTAAAACAAAAAGTATCGCTGTGCCATCGGCACAACATCTACAGGCTCACACGTCAGCAGTTCACCATCGGCTCGCACTTCATAAGTTTCGGGGTTGATGTCCATTTTTGGGCAATAGTTATTCAGACGCATATCGGCTTTACGAATTTGGCGAATACCATGCACAGGCTTGATGATTTTATTAAGTCCTAGCTCTTTTGCTACGCCTTCATCGACCGCCATTTGTGACACAAAGGTAATGCAAGTATCATGTACGCCGTTGGTAAAGCTGGCAAACATCGGGCGATAATGTACGGGCTGTGGAGTGGGAATAGAGGCATTAATATCCCCCATCGGAGCATTGGCAATCAGTCCACCTTTGATGATGCAGTCTGGTTTTACCCCAAAAAAGGCGGGCGACCACAGTACCAAATCTGCCCATTTACCCACCTCTACTGAGCCAACTTCATCGCTAATGCCATGAGTAATGGCAGGGTTGATGGTATATTTGGCAATGTAGCGTTTGATGCGAAAGTTATCATTATCGCTGTCTTGGTCAGCTTGAGTCAGGCAAATTTGCCCTGCTTGTGCTTGCTGATTGGCAGAGTTGTCAGGGGCAAGGTGTCCTCGTTGCATTTTCATTTTATCTGCGGTTTGCCATGTACGCATAATCACTTCACCGACTCGCCCCATCGCTTGTGAGTCACTGCTCATCATCGAAATTGCCCCAAGGTCATGCAAAATATCTTCAGCCGCGATGGTTTCTTGACGGATACGGCTTTCTGCAAAGGCGACATCTTCACTAATAGCAGGGCTTAGATGGTGACACACCATCAACATATCCAAATGCTCATCAATGGTGTTGATGGTAAAAGGTCGGGTGGGATTGGTTGAAGACGGCAAAACGTGCGGTTCACCAATGGCTTTAAGAATATCAGGGGCGTGTCCACCGCCTGCCCCTTCGGTATGAAAGGTATGGATACAACGCTGTTTAAATGCCCCTAAGGTACTTTGTAGATAGCCACTTTCATTAAGGGTGTCGGTATGAATGGCGACCTGCACATCATGCTTATCGGCAACGCTTAAACAGTTATCAATGGCTTGCGGGGTCGTCCCCCAGTCTTCATGCAGTTTTAGCCCGATAGCCCCTGCTTTGATTTGGCTCAGTATCGGCTCGGGCAAACTGACATTACCCTTACCCAATAAACCAATATTCATCGGCACATCGTCTAAGGCTTTGAGCATATTTTGGATATGATAAGCCCCGGGTGTGCAAGTGGTGGCAAGCGTGCCTTGTGCAGGTCCTGTACCACCACCGAGCATGGTGGTAACCCCCGACATCAATGCGGTTTCACACTGCTGAGGGGCGATAAAGTGAATATGACTATCAATGCCCCCTGCGGTCAAGATTTTGCCTTCGCCAGCGATAATCTCTGTACCTGCCCCGATATGAATAGTGACATCAGGCTGAATATCAGCATTACCCGCTTTGCCAATACCACTAATGCAACCTGCTTTGATGGCAACGTCAGCTTTGATAATGCCTGTATAGTCCACAATTAATGCATTGGTAATCACTGTATCAGCAACTTTTTCATCACTGAGCTGTCCTTGCCCCATGCCATCACGAATGACTTTACCCCCACCAAATTTTACTTCTTCACCATAATGGGTAAAGTCTTTTTCAACTTTGAGCCATAAATTGGTATCGGCAAGGCGGACTTTATCGCCTATGGTTGCACCGAAATGTTCGACATAGACTTGACGAGGAATGCGTTTGTTAGAAATACCTGTTGTACTTTTTTCGCCATTTTTATTTTGGCTATCAGAACTATCAGGATTATCAGAACTGTCAGGCAATACCCCCATGACATCACCACGAAAGCCATAGACTTCACGCTTGCCTGCCAATGCCACTAGCTCGACTTCTCGAGACTGCCCCGGCTCAAAACGAACAGCCGTACCCGAGATGATATTTAACCGAAATCCTGTCGCCAGTTTGCGGTCAAATTCAAGCGCGTTATTGACCTCAGCAAAATGATAATGTGAACCAATTTGAATTGGTCTGTCGCCTGTATTGGTGACGGTCAATGTCAGCGTTTGCCGTCCTGCATTGATAATAATATCCTCTTCGACAAGCTGATAACCGCCAATCTTAGTGGTATCAATCACATCAGGTTTTGGTTGCTGACTACTGGCAAGTTTGGGTGTTGTGTCTGTTGTCTGTGAATTATGGTTATCTTGGCTCATACGGATAGTCCTTTATTTTATTTTATTTGCTTTATTTTTATACAATAGGGTCATGTACCGTCACCAGCTTTGTCCCATCAGGAAAGGTTGCCTCAACCTGCACATCATGTATCATCTCAGGTACACCCTCCATGACCTCATCACGACTCAGATACGTATTACCCTCACTCATCAGCTCGGCTACGGTTTTGCCATCTCTTGCCCCTTCTAATAGCATCATACTGATATAGGCGACAGCTTCGGGATAATTGAGTTTTACCCCTCGATTTTTACGGCGTTCGGCAACCATGCCAGCACTAAATAATAGCAATTTGTCTTTTTCGGTCGGGGTTAATTGCATAACTTGTCCTTAGTAATTTGTTAGGTGGTGTTTCAAAAAATATAGTATGACTATTTTTAATATGGTTTCTAGCCCCCTCCTTGTAGGAATTTCTTTAAATAGAAATTCCTACAAGGAGGGGGCTAAAATTGCAGTGCAATTTTCTAACGCCTCTCAGGGAGGGGGAACAGTTCTCTTTGCCTTTAGACGGAGGGTTTGAGCTAGTTATCTAGGACAGCCCCTTAGCTTAAGTTGCCCAAATACGCGGGTTATGTTCGGCTAATTGCCACCACTGCTTACGTAATAGATGACGTAATTGACTAAATGCCGAAAAACAACCTGCCACATCATCACCCAAATAACGAATGCAAATCGCATGTGGCGTATGGGTACAATAGACGTCTAGTTCTTCAGAATCAATATAAGCTCTTAACTGCTTAACCATCTCTGCCAAATCTAGCGTAGCATTTGCAGGTACTGCCCAAAACGTACCCATCACATGTTTACCATTCATCGCTAATGGCGATGCAAACCAGCGAGAGTCAGCTGATTGATTGACCTGCTCATAAACAATTAACTTACCTTCTCGATAAATCCGCAGTTGATTATGATACTGTCCTTGCACAAACTTTTCTTGATACGCTTGCCTGCCAAACACCACAATATCCCACGTTAGCAAACTGCTGTTTTCTGCCAAATCAAACTGCGTCTGTGCTTGTAAATACGCCTGATTATACACAATGCTCTCTTGAGGTAGCCATTCACAGCGGGCATGTTTATCAAGGTTTATCTGTACTTTTTGGCTGGCATACTGCTCACTAGCATGGCTTTCACTGGCATTTTCTTTGTTATTTTCTCTATCACTATTTTCACCACTTCCCCGACCATACCACTTACCTGCCCCTGTGGTGGTTAATAAGGCATGAGTATTTTCAGCCAAATCAATATTTATCTTTAGATGGTCACCCGTAGCAATGCCTGCTGGGGGATATAACACCATCACATGACAAATCCCCGTTTGTTTTGTTGATAAAGTAGAGGACTCATCATTCTGGGACTCGGGATACTGTGGTTCGGGATACTGGGGCTCAGGATATAATGCCCGTTGTACCCGCAACGCCCCTGTATGCTGACGCTGGGTGAGTTGGGTGGTTTGCTGACGATTGATAAACCCTAGCGTTAGCTGTGAATGCCAGTCATTTGCACGCTTATTCACAATCATGCCATTTGTCATTCATATTTTCTTGCCTTACACCTTAATAATTTTTTAATAATTTGCTAAAAACAGTTTAAATCGTAAGCAATACTATAAAGTAATTTGTGGCTAAAAACCAAAAAAAACCATCAAATATCGTATCTTGATGGCTGTTTAAAAAAGATCGATTAAACTAAGCTTATTATTATTTTTCCAAAGTTTTACATAGTGAGCAGATAACCCCACTATGAGCAGTAGAGTACATCACATCAGGGCGCTCATAATTCTCATTACAATCCACACAATGATATAGCGTTGCCACTGGTGTGCCTTCACTATCAAAACGCGGCTCATCAATACCATCATCGCCTTGCTTGATATAGTATTTACCGCCAGTGATTAATCCCATGATTGGTGTCATCACAAAGCCAACAACCAAGGCTATCAAAGGTGAGTATGAAGCTAAAAACTCACCCAACAGTCCAAAGAATGCCGCTATAGATAGCCCTGCTGCTAGTCCAAATGATACCAGACCAACTGGGTTAAAGTCATAGAGCATTTCACGGCGAAACTCTGGCTCTTTGGGTGATAGTTTTAGCAGATATTTATTAATAGCAATGTCAGTGGCGACCACCACGACCCATGCAATGGCAAAGTTAGAATAAAAGCCTAAGATACTGTTTAAGAAAGAAAACATATCCATTTCCATCATCAACAATGCCAAGCCCACATTCATAATCACAAACACAATGCGACCGGGGTAATGTTTGGTGACTCGGGCATAAGCACTCGTCCATGATAGTGAGCCAGAATAGGCGTTGGTGACGTTGATTTTAATTTGAGAAATCACCACCAATACGACTGCCAAGCCAATGGCAAAGCTACCGGGGATAAAGCTTTGGAATACGGAGGTAAATTGCTGTACTGGCTCAGTAATCACGTTATCAGGTAGCATTTGTGCCATAAGGTAAAAGGCTAAGAACGCACCGACCATTTGTTTAATTGCACCCAATACCACCCAACCTGGTCCTGCTGATAGCATGGCAATCCACCATGAAGTGCTGTTTTCTTTGGTTTTGGCGGGCATAAAACGTAGATAGTCAATTTGTTCCCCAATTTGCATAATCAATGCCAGACACACCCCAGCCCCAAGCATCACAGCACCCATGTCATAGGCTTGATAAGCACCATTGCCAGTAAATTGACTCCAGTCACTCACCAAAGCAGGGTTTTGCAAAATCACATAACCTACAGGACACACCATCAGTATTAGCCATATTGGCGTCGTCCAAACTTGCAAGGTACTTAATACCTTCATACCATAAATCACCAGTGGTATCACCATAAAGCTAGACACCAAATAGCCAATCCATAGCGGAACGCCAAGCCCCATCTTTAAACCCTGTGCCATGATGGCGCCTTCTAGGGCAAAAAAGATAAAGGTAAAACTGGCAAAAATAATACTGGTAATTACCGTCCCATAATAGCCAAAGCCTGCCCCACGTGAGATTAAATCCAAATCAATGTTGTAACGGGCGGCATAATAAGATACTGGAATGCCGGTTAAAAAGATAATCATGGCAGCAAAAAGAATGGATAACACCGCATTGGTGGTGCCATAAGCCAAACCAATACTTGCGCCAATGGAAAAATCTGCTAAGTAAGCAATACCACCAAGTGCGGTAATAGCGACCACTCGAGGTGTCCATTTACGAAAGCTGTGCGGTGCATAACGTAGGGTGTAATCTTCTAAGGTTTCATTGACCACTTTGTTTTGGTCAGGAATGGCGTCGGTAGGAAGTACGTGTACGCCGGTGCTAACACCTGTAGGTACGGTATTAGCAGCAATGGGGAGATTATCAAGCGGGCTTTTATGTGCAGGCATGGCATGATCCTTATAGGTTAGTAATATGATGAATGCCAGTTTAAAGATAAAGAAAGGTTAAATTATCTTTAAAACCAGAAATATCTTTTCTTACTAACAACAGATACAAGTAACATGCCAGCCAATAAAAGTAACAAAAACACTAAAATGCCCTAAAATGGTGCTAAAACTCAACTAAAAAAGGTAAAATAACTAAAACTGCACTCAATCTGGTCGCTATTCAGTGCATTCGCACTCTCTTTAATGGTGCAATTCACACTATGATGACAACCATCATTATTTTTATTGCAACAAATGCTGATATGCTGGTTTGATCTGCTCAAAGGGCATCCAAATAAAAATATCAGCACAATGAAAGCTGACATCAAAACACGCTTGTTCTGCCACACTTGCGCCCATTTTGAGATATGTGCGCAATAAAGGTGGGATTTTTGGTGGCTGTTGCAGCACGCTAGGCGGCAAGCGATATTTGGGTCTTGCTTGTACTTTGGGTACATTATGTAGCTGTGCCAACCAAGTATTGATATCACCTGCGCCAATCGGTATAGAACAACAACCCATAAACGCATTCACCGACAATGCCTGCGCCATCATCGCTACCCCTTGCCATAGCTGTGCTAAGACCTTACTGCCACGATATTTTTGCTGAATACAAGTACGCCCAATCTCTAGTACATTGTAAGGATAGTGTGGCAGCAATGTAGATAAATCAAACTCATTTTCACTATAAAAACGCCCCACTCTACTGGCACGATGGCTATCTAATAAACGCGTGGTGGCAATGATCTGATCTGCTTGAGTAACCACAATATGAATACATTCCTCATCAAATTCATCATGGTCTATACCTTGATTAAAGGTTGCGCCAAATCCTTCAGCAAAGCACTGTGCACGTAGTCGCTTTGCCGCTTGTAGGTAGTCTTTAGCTGTCTTATCCGCTATCTTGTATTGTGATGGTAAATATGACAAAGTATTTTGGTATGGTTTTGCTTCATACAAAAATAATGACTCATAAATTGCCATCATTGCTTGCTTAGGGCTCAGTACAGTAGGCGGTGTTTCTGTTAAGATAAAACAAGTATCACGCCCATCAATCAATAAACACTGTAATGCTTGGCTGGCAGATTTTTTTTGTGAAAAAGTATGGCAGTCATTTTCATTGGCGTGTAGAATCCTACGTTTATCTATTGACTGTATATTGCTATCATGATAGGCAGCATCAAGTAATGCTGCATTATTCGTATCACTGAGCAAAGTGTGGGAATTAGTAACGCTCAACATTAGCGATGTACTCATAATCAATCTCGATAACCATTTGTATGCAGTACTCAAGTATGAAAACGTAGAATGTCGGTTATGTGACAAATAGATGGCAAAATAATGATAACTTCTGCCAAAATTGTTACGGTTTTACACATTTATCAGTAGCTATTGCACCAACATAACCACTAAGCAAACCTAATAAACTGACAGCACAGGGGATAATTTTTGGAATATTTTGATCGGTACGAAGGCGGCGAAAAAGCCATACTGGTACACCTAGACATCAGACAGATGCGAGATCCTGATGATTTAGAAGAATTTCAACTACTGGTAGACTCGGCAGGCGCACAAGAGCTGGCATTGGTCACAGGTTCACGCCTAAAACCTGATGCCAAATATTTTGTCGGTACGGGTAAAGCCGAAGAAATTGCTGAACAAGTACGCCTACATGATGCCGATATCGTTATTTTTAATCACAGTCTATCACCTTCACAAGAGCGTAATCTTGAAGCATTATTCCAATGCCGAGTACTGGATCGTACAGGGCTGATTTTGGATATTTTTGCCCAGCGTGCTCGCACCTATGAAGGTAAACTGCAAGTAGAATTAGCACAGCTCAACCACTTATCGACCAGACTTGTGCGTGGTTGGACGCATTTGGAGCGGCAAAAAGGTGGGATTGGTCTGCGAGGACCGGGTGAGACACAGCTAGAAACTGACCGCCGTTTATTACAAACCCGAGTCACTCAGCTCAAAGCCCGCCTTGATAAAGTAAAACAAACCCGAGCACAAGGTCGTGCCAAACGGCAAAAGTCCGATGTATTGACCATCTCACTGGTCGGTTATACCAATGCGGGTAAATCTACCTTATTTAACCGTCTGGTCGATGAAAACATCTATGCCGCTGATCAACTGTTTGCTACCCTAGACCCCACCTTACGCCGTTTAGATTGGCAAGGCTTAGGTCGGGTGGTATTGGTTGATACCGTCGGTTTTGTACGCCATCTGCCCCATGAATTGGTTGAGTCATTTCATGCCACCCTAGAAGAAACACTTGAGGCGGATTTACTGCTACACGTTATCGACTCAGCCAGTGAAGACATGCACGAACAAATCAAAGCGGTACAAGCTGTATTGGCTGAGATAAATAACGACGTACCTGTGCTCAATGTCTATAACAAAATTGACCTTACAGACGAGCCACCTCATATTGGCTATGCCAGTGAAGGTGTGCCCAATCGTGTCTATGTGTCTGCGCAAAAAGATCTGGGTATTGATAAGCTTTATGATGCCGTACAGCAGCTATTATCAGGGCGACTACATACTTATGATCTCACCCTACCCTTTGATGCAGGTCAGTTAAAAAATGCGTTGTATAAATTGGACGTTATTTTGAGTGAAGATTTTGATGAAGCAGGGCACGAACAGCTCAAAATCAAACTGCCTAATGACAAACTGCTACAATTACTCGGGCAAGCCGATATTGACCCTTATGATGTACTGCCCAAAGCGCAAGCCGATAAATTAACGCCAACACTTGAGGCATTTGAGCAAACTCAAAACCAATCCGAAACAGTGGCAACTGATACACAAACTCAAAGCTCTGATATACTACAAACGGATACTGACTAGCACATAAATCATTAGCCCATAGAACCTATAGCGGAATGTTAAACAAATGACGCAAATTCAGCCACCACAATCCTCACAACTATCGCTGCCCATCGCCATTGTATTGACTTTATTGATGGTTATTATCATTCGTGAAGGAGCGGTACTGGTTTGCCGAGCTTTGGATATTGAAAGTGCAGCCAATATCGTTGGCATGATTGTGATGTTTATCATCTTGATGGTTTGGCGACTCACCAAAGGACTTCCTGAATGGATTAGCCGTGCCAGTAACCGTCTATTAGTCGATAGTGGGTTTGCATTTCTGCCCGTATCAGCAGGTGCAGGACTATTACTATTTGCCCTAGGTGATGAGTTTTGGGGCATTGTTATTACCATCATTGTCAGCACGTTGATTCCTTTGTGGGGGCTTGCAAAACTTGCCAACCACTGGCTAAAAGACACCCCTGACAATAGCATCAACACCCACCCTACTGCTTCTCAAAACGACACCACAAGTAGCCAATAGGACACCAAAAAGATGACAGACTACTTTGCTAATGCCCCTTTTATGGCAGTGTTTGCAGCCATACTATTGACACTTGTGGCGCATGTTATCGCACGCTTAATCGCCATACGTGTACGTGGTGTTCCTTTGGTTATTACAGCCATGATATTGGTCATTGCCTTTTTATTCCTACTAAATTGGCAATATGAAGCCTACTATGCGGTTGCCAAACCCATTTTTGACCATCTATTAGGCTATGTAACAGTAATGTTGGCTATTCCCTTAGCAGCAATGAACTTTAAAGGACTGCCACTGAAACGGCTGTCTATTATCGTCATTATTGCCAGTCTAGTCGGTGCATTATTGCCAATGTCGATGGCATATTTATTTTCACTTAGCCAAGAGACGCTACTCTCCTTTGCGACTCGCTCAGTAACGACACCGATTGGACTTAGCGTTGCTGCCATTATTGATGCGCCTTTAGCCATGGCAAACTTAATCATCATTGTCTCAGGTTTATTGGGGGCTGGGGTTGCTCGCTTTTTATTTCGCGGCATAGAAGATGATCGTGCCAAAGGTTTGGCATTAGGGCTAGCTGCACATGCCTTTGGTACCGTAGAAGCATGGCAGATGAGTGAAACAGCAGGGCGTTATGCCGCTTTTGGATTGGCGGTGAATGGTATTATCACCGCCATTTGGATACCGATATTTTTAAGTATTTTTTAGCTCAAAGGTGCACAAAATGCAGCCAATGGGCTATTAACAACATTACTAGCTAAAACCGCCCACTATTTTTGTGGTATAACGGCATCAAGCTCTTTTATCATCACAGGCATGGTTACCTGCATTTGCTTGTCCATAATGCCCATAATCTCAGGCATAATATTAACCATATAAGCTTGCATCACCTCTGGTTGCTTTTCAACAATACTTTGCCCCACTGCACTACTATAAAACTCAATCTGTGCATCTACCTCTTGTTGCGTATAATATTGTTTTGCTGCATCAATAAAACCTTTTTGTGCCAATTGATTCACTTGTGGTTCTATTTTAGCCAACATCTGACTGATATTTTTATCCACAATATTATTGATTTGTTGCCGCTGGGCAGGGGTTATCGGTGTCGTATCTGATTTTTGTATCTGTGCTTGTACCATGCTTTGAATCATATCGCTCTTTGAACCCAGCATGTGCTCCATCATCTCAGACATATGCATTACTTGCATAAGCTTTGTAATAGAAGCATCTGTTGGCGTTGCTGCTTGTGCAGACACCGAACCCATACCAAACACAATCGCTGTCGCCAACACACCACTTTGCAATGTTTTTTGTAATAGCAAACGCATGCTCATTTCTCCTATTCAGTTATAATTTATAAATTTATCAGCCTATCTGTGTATACACACACTTTAACATCATAAAATATGAACTATTATTGTTAGCTTGTAAACTTATCATACAATTCGATTAAAACAGTTGCTATTTAATTAGCTTTAATCCTACAGCCATTATTTTTTATATTTTTACGATTTTTATTCCTCTCTACTTTCATCAAGCTCTCCCACAAACTCACTGATATCACAGCTTGGACGCTTAGACTCTTGCATACGGATTTTTTTGCGCTCAGTGGCCGCATCAAAGCGACATTTTTGTAGTGGCGTTTTAATCTCAAGCGGTGGGACTGGGGTTGGCTTACCATTATCATCAATGGCAACCATGGTAAAATAGCAACTATTGGTATGGCGTATGGTACGAGCTTGGATATTCTCTGCTTCTACTCGAATACCCACCTCCATTGAAGTACGCCCAACATGATTGATACTGGCAGCAAATGTCACCAACTCGCCAACATAAATCGGTTCACGAAACATCACCTGATCTACAGATAGTGTCACCACATGCGAACCACTATAACGGCTAGCACACGCATACGCCACTTGATCAAGCATTTTAAGTAAGTCACCACCATGCACATTACCAATAAAATTAGCCATATCTGGTGTCATCAAAATGGACATATACAGTTCGTGTTTAACGGGTGCTTTTTTGACAGTAGCTTGAGTATTATGTTCAGTCATGGTAATCCTTAGTGATCAAAAGTGATAAAGGTTGCTACAAGCAAATAGTTTATTTTTGTGATTGTTGCATTATAGCGTTAAATCTGTTGTGTGCAGGGCTATTTGACTAACTTGACAGTATTTAAATAAGCCTACAAAACAGTTTTTTGACCCTCATTTGATAAAATTAAGAAAAAAATAGCTAAAAATTAAAAAAAAGCTTGCAGTTTCTGTCAACTTTGCTAGAATACGCTCCACTTAAGACAAATGCAGAATATAAACATAGTCTGTTATTATTTAAGACCAACTATTCTCCAATAGCTCAGTTGGTAGAGCATCGGACTGTTAATCCGTGTGTCCCTGGTTCGAGCCCAGGTTGGAGAGCCATATTTTAGCTTAATGAATTATCTGGATATCAAGTACAAATATCAGCTGATAAATTAAGCTACTTACAAAACAAATCAATATTCTTGATTAATTAATAACATAAAGTTATCACGTTTTGTAAAGCCAAGTTATTGGCAAATGCCAAAAGCCCTGATCTTCCAAGATTAGGGCTTTTTTTATCGACAACATGTATCAAACATTTATTTTATATAGATAAATACCGATAAAATTAAATATCAGGGTTGACAGACTCACAAACCTTGGCTAAAATACGCCCCACTTAACGCAAATGCAGTACCTTATTATACTGTTTTGTTTAAGACAACTTATTCCCCAATAACTCAGTTGGTAGAGTAGCGGACTGTTAATCCGTATGTCCCTGGTTCGAGCCCAGGTTGGGGAGCCATATTTGTACTTACTAAGAGTACTAAATAAGCCCTTACTTCAATTGTAAGGGCTTTTTTTGTGGCCAAACAAAAATATCATGCAAATAAATAGTTTTTCTTATATGAGAAAAGTTTGAGTTATTATTGATTTCACTTATAATAAATTAGATGGCTTTTAGCAAATTAACTTACTATTTAGAATGGGTATAGCTGCCCTCTCTGACATTTGGTTACCACTATGTTACCTCCCCATATCAAAAATAAATTTTCTAACCACCCACAGCAAATCAGCCGTCCTATCAGTATTCGACTGTCAGAAGATTTGATTGCCATGCTTGAAACTACGTCACAAGAATTTGGTTTTCAGCGCATTCAAGGGCTGATACGTCTATATATACGTCAAGGCTTAGATAGAGACAATGATAAGTATACACTGGCTCATGATGAAGTGTTTTTAGAAACATTACGCCAAAAAGGGGTCAGTCAAAAAGTAATCGATGAAGCGATTGCCGATGCCAGTGGTGAATGCCCAAACACCCCATTAAGTGGTGAGTTGTAACCCCTATCTGTCTGGGTTATAAGCAAACCTTAACCACTGTATATCAAGCAAGTATAGTCTGCCTACTATAAAACCACCACGCTGTTAATCTCGCTAGCTGTACTACATGTACTATCTGCACTCGGTTACTTTGTGGTGAAATTATATTAGATTAACTATAAATACTAAAGATTAATTGCCCAGTCCACAATATAGTTAATGCTGTGGTGGTCTCGCCGCTAGCATCCAGCCTAACATACAAATTCCAATTAGCCATAAAGTGAGTGCTGTAAAATTATTGCATAAAAGCAAAATGATACAGGGTAATGCAACCAATCCCCATAATCTACGCCGATACCTCTGTACCCAAGGTTGTGGTGATTTCAGCCTATAAGCTCTTAAGCGTTTGGCATCATTATCTACCAGCAGCTTAAGTATAACACCACTAAATATTAGGCTAATAAAGGTTAAAATCAGTGTTTTCATGGTTTTGACTGCTTACTTAAAGCTAAATTTGAGTCACTTAGTTTAAGCCATCTTATCAATGTTACTAATGCCACACTCAAAAAAAACATATCAATCACTATCACTGCACCCTGATGGTTAAGCATAAGTTGATACCAACCTTGCCCAGAGACTTGCCATCGTATCAGCGGCATCAATAATGCAAATGCAATGATAAAGGTGCGTAAATACTGCTTAATTAACCATAATGTATGTGCAATATCTGTTGCTGTCTTTTGCAGGTACTGTAATACAAAACAAAATCCTAAGCTACCCAAACTAATTAACCAGCCTATCCAAAACCCCATCCAAATTGCATCTATTTCACTACTACTTGTGCCCCCTGAGTAAGCCACAAAATAGCCAAAAGCAGCACTCATCAAGGCAATGGGGAAACCATAAGCCAAAATAGGCACACTGACATAAAGTCGCTGCCAACTTGGCTGCTTAATACGTCTTTCAAACCATAAGTTAAAGCCAGTGATAATCACATAACATAAGATTAAAGTAGATAAAAACCATATCACCTTGGCAATCCAACCTGAAAAATCCCCAAAATGTAAGGCATACATAAGTCGTAAGGCTTTTGAGCTCACAGTTGGCTCAAACCCAACCCGTGCTACCTCGCGGATAAACTCGCCATTGTTACCATTAAATAATAAAGTATATGGCAACATCGAATTGTCCATCTGCACTGACGGATGAGATAAGGTAACTATTGTCTGCTCGGCACCATAGCCATCAATAATAATCTGATCTGGAGTCGTCGTTGCTCGGCTACTGGCATCGGCGATGATTTTATCAAGGTTATAAAGGTCATTAAGCTGCTCACTGCCCTGCCCACCCTGTCCACTACTTGCTCTGGCAACCTCATCGACACTGGGCTCATGTAATAATGTCGCAACTGCTTCTTTTGCATCACCATCAAAAGCCGTTAATACCACTACAGGAAGTCCCACACGAGTATCAAAGCAAATAAATGCCCCTGTAAATGCCAATAAAAAAGCAAACGGCAAACTCCATGTACCTGCTAAATTATGGGCATCCCGTTGTTTAAGAAGTTCACTAGAACGTCTGCGAGGTGCTAAAAACAAATCCCTAATCAGATGGCGATGTAATAAAAACCCTGATATGGTCACTATCAGTAACATCATGCCAAATAATCCTACTACCCAGCGGCTGATACCTAGTGGCAAATATAAGTCTGTGTGCAGGTTGCGAATAAAGCGCACCCAACTACTGGTAGAAGTATCTATCAGTTGCTCAGGATCAGTATTCACCTGTAATATTTGTCGTTTTACAGGATCAACAAGATATTGCATGATTTGTTTTTTTTGCAATACCTGTGCAATTGCCTCATCGGTAGAATTTGCCTGCTTACTTTTATCTGCTGTTTTATTATTTATTGCTTGATCTGCCTCAAAAGTGATACGCAGGAAGCCTTGATAAGATTCTCGAATCTCAATTTTGTGGTGATATCGCTTTGGTGTCTGTGCGGCAAGTTGACTAATAATGCTATCTATAGATTCTACTTGTGTGGGTGCTGCATCTTGTGACAGACCCAACTCAGCATTAGCCGCCATACTCATTAATGGGTGATGCTGCCCGTGGGTGCTGACTGACCACTGGCTAAGCTCTTCTTCAAAAACAACGATTCCCCCTGTTAATACAATCACATACAGTAAAAAGCCAAATAGCAAGCTAATCCAGCCATGTATCGACAGTTGACGCTTAGTGTTGTCAGTAGATAATTTAATCATAATAGACAGTCAATAAATCAGCAGCAGAAGCAATATACCCAAATAAAGGTAAACGGCGATTATAAGAATAAAGACAGGGGTAAAACAGGTTAACGCATAAGAAAAATAATCACGCTACTCAAAAATAACAGTCCTAACATGATGCTACTGGCACGTTTGAGGTTACTATCAAGCAGTGGATAAAAAAAACATCCTGCCCAAATAAGTGGGAATAGGATGGTTGGAAATATCATGTGATACAGTTGGCTATCACTCAGCCCATTATTACCTTGATGCGGCAAACAAAGAATCAGTACCGCCATCAAACACAGTGACAATATAAAAGCCAAAGGCCCTGCCAGCCAGAACCTAATAGGCAAATACTTTTTGAACCCAATAAACGCCTTCTTTAGTAGCAAAGAAGGCGTTTTTGAAATTGAAATTGACTTTAGCATACAGATAACAGACTTATAAAATCCATCATTACCATTTATAGTTAACGGTCACACCAACGCTGCGAGGCTCACCTAATGTATACTGCTTACGTCCACTATACTCCCACTCATTTACAATATAATTGGTGTCAAAAAGATTATTGACATGGGCATAAGCACCCCAAGTATCCGCCTCATAGCCTGCTTTTAAGTTAACCAAAGTATATGGTTTTAGCTCTTGGGTATTTGCCAAATCACTCCATGCTTTGCCCTGATAATTGGCAAAGCCACCAAAATACCAGCCATCCGCATTAAGATAAGTCGCTCCTAGATTGGCAGTAACTTTGCGGGCATCGGTAAACTCTTTACCACTATAATCGGTGCCATTGTCATTAAATTTATCAAACTTCGTTTTGACAAAGCCCAGTCCACCGGATAATAGCCAGTCAGCATTCAATATATAGTTACCTTCGACTTCCAAACCATACAAACGTGATTTGCCTGCATTGGTGGTATAGCTATCATAAGGGATAATACTCTCGCTCACCAATACTTGTTGGTCTTTCCAGTTGGTATAAAATAGATTGCTGGTCAATGACAGCTTTTTATCTGCACTACGATGACGTACAGACAGCTCATAGTTATCGGTAAATTCTGGGTCATATTTTTTGACAGTACGCTTAATCGGGTTGGTAGATGCGCCGCCACTGCGATAGCCTCTTTGATATAAAAACCCTGTGCTTAAGTCATCATTCCACTCATAATCAACCCCAAGCTTTGGTAGCCAAACTTTATTGACATTATCCCCTTCTGCCTCACCATTAGCGAGGTTTAAAAAGCCATTAATTTTTTGGTCAATCGCTGGCACACCTGTACTTTTTGCCAGTTTTGCATTACTGGGCTTATTGTGCTCTGAGCGTTGGTCATAATCAAAACGTAGTCCTGATAGCACTGTTAATTGTGGAGTAAGCTTATAATCGGCATTAAAAAATACGGCAAGGTTTTTGTAGCCATCACCATTATCAGCATCATAATTCACCCGAACCGATTGTCCTTTTAGGCTAAAAGGCACTTCTTTTGCTTGTAAATGATTGTCATAGCCTCCTTTTGCCGCATACAATCCTACTACCGCTTTTAGATTATTGTTATTATCGTAGTTTAAGAGAGCCTCTTGCGATATATTATGCTGGGTTCGCTGATTGTTCCATTGTGCATTGCCTGTACTCCCATCATAATCAAGGTGCCGTTCTAATTTTTGGTGTGTATAACCCGTCGTTGATTGCAACTGCCAGTTATTACCAAAGTCTTTATTATACTGTACGCTAACATCATTAATTTTATTAATATTTTTTGAAGCCTCATTATCATCGTTAATATTTTTCTCTTTATATAAGCTATTATCCGTACCATGCTCTTCTAAATTGCTATGGGTAAGCGTCAGTAACATATTGCTATCAGCATCAAGGTTATAAAGTAGCTTGCCACGAATTTTATCATCGGTACGTTTAGCCCAATCATCAGCGTTATAAGTGGTGTTGGTAGTAAAGCCATCAGTATGTTTACGTTCAGCACTGAGTCGATACGCCAAATCCTCTGTAATCGGTCCTGTACTTACCCCTGCTAACTGGTAAGTATTGTCAGTACCGTAACCAAGCTGCACTTTACCACTGGGGGTAAACTCTGGGTCTTTACTTTTAATAATCACCGCCCCTGCTAACGCATTCTGCCCGATGGTGCTAGACTGTGCCCCACGTAATACTTCCACCTGCTGTACATCCCATGTTGACTGGCTATCTTTGTACATACCGCCCGCTGTTTGCGGAACCCCATCAACAATCACACTATAGGTATCTGCTCCGCTACCCCCTGTCGCACCAATGCGGCTAATACCACGAATGCTAAAGTTATAACCTGTATTTATTGAGACATTAGCAGTATTGGCTAGTACATCGGTAAAATCCCTAAGAGCAGGATTTTCATCAATTTCAGCAGATGTGGTGATTTTGACACTACCGACCGTCTCTTCGGCAGTTCGTCCCATCTTTTGACCAGTGACTACAATGGGGGCTACCGTTGTCGATGGTAATATATCTTCTTGCAAAGTAATAGCTTCATCTTCTGCGAGAGGCACGATTGCTATCTCTGCCATTGATGACATAGATGCACCTGCAAAAGAGACAGCAACAATAGCTTGTGTAAGATAAGACAAGCGGTGAGTGGTGTTAATACGATGTGGAGACATACGCTGCGCCTTTATATTACGACTTATATATCAAAAGTCTGATGAGAATTTATCCCTATCTTGCTATATCAATTATTACTTTACTTACACATACTTACTACGATGGGCAGTTAAGTTAAATATAGAATAGAGATGAGCTAAAAAAAATACAGCGTAATATAGCAGCATATTCATTTAATGTAAATGATAATTGTTATTAATATCATTAAAAACACTGCTCCTTAAATAGTGATGACCTCCTTAAATCCAATTTTACCTAATAAGGACTTATGGTTATGCACCCACATAACTTTCTGCATACTTATATTCACAAGTATATTCTTTTTTTATCACTTTGTTTCAGTCTTAGCCTTACAGGGTGTGACGTCCAAAGTACCCATAATAGTATTTTAGATATCCCATTATCAGCTCAATTAGTAAATGATGACCAAGCAACACTACAAAATATTGCTTCACAACTACCAGCAAAACAGCGCACCCTACTACACCGCTATCTTATCAGAGTACAACCATCATCAACTCAAGCTCAAAGTTCTGTAGCCATAACCATTGGTCAAGCAATTGCAGCACAGCAACAATACGAACAACCACCTTCTCATGATCCGATCGATACCAAAACAGCCAAAGCAGCCACAAAACCGCAGCTACCCTACTCGATTGAGTTAATACCCATACAAATACCACCCGCCTTAAACCAAAATACAGATCAGATAAATATCCGCATCAAATCACCCAATTTTGATGTGTATTTAGCCAATCATACTGACAATCCAATACACACATTTACTGGTACATTGGTGTTTGATGCTGCAAGCTTTTCCCAACCACAAGCCATATCAATCCCGCTAACTCAGTTTGAGCCTGCCATTGCCCACGGCAGCAGTGGGCAGCTTGTTATCAATCGCAGTATGAAAAATGCAGATATTCTAGAAAAAATTACTGACGTACAGACCGCTACTGCTAAGATTGTCTCAGGTGAAATCACCCTAACCAATGGTCAACACATCACCATAAAAGAGTGAATCATGCTAAGAAGCTCAATTTACTCACTATCCAGGTGCTAACATGCGCCAAAAGACTGTTTTACCATATTTTTTGCAAAAATTAGAGAAATATGCTTGCATTATCTTTCAACTTGTATATAATACTGCACCTACGGAAGCGTGGCAGAGCGGTTGAATGCACCGGTCTTGAAAACCGGCGTGGGTTCATAGCCCACCGAGAGTTCGAATCTCTCCGCTTCCGCCATATTCAAAAAACCAGCAATTTTTATTGTTGGTTTTTTTATGGGTGATGATTTTATATAATGAAAGCTGTAAGATAAAACTGCTAAACGACAACTTGCATGGCAATGATTGATTTTGGCACACTGTCATCTTTCCACAGTAACGCACCCCCAGTAAACAATCCACTCTCAACCACACTAAACTTCCAAACTTCATTAGCAATAGCATTAGTAGCGGCAGCATGACTATCCACACTATCATCAACATTTATACTTGTATTTGCAAACACACTGATGCGGCACTGATTAAGTCCATCACTGCTATATATTATATGCTGCGTGGCAATTTTTACCCCTTGATAAGGCTGCACCTGTTGATAAACCAGCTCAGGTTTAATATTCATCGCTTCTGCTAAAGATGTTATATTTTCTTGCTCAGTTTCATGCTTAGTTTTTGGGCGAAAAGCTAGTTTATTGATGGCTTGATAGTCATCATCTGTTAACCAATCAGCAATAACCAAAGGTAATACTGCATCGCTATTGTTAACAAAATAGATATCTTCTTCATATTGCTCCTCGGTATTTATCACGGTCAAATAGTATTTTGGCTGTTTTACAGAAGTGATTTGTGGTAGGTTTGACTTACCGCTCCACTGCATATCATTCATACGCTTTTGCATAATTTCACCTTATTTATGGTTGTTAACTGATTTTGTTGAGCCATTTTTATGTAATGACATTTAGATCATTTAGATATTAAAAATTAAAACTATTTAATACATACCACTGTCCATTACATCTTGTATCAACTGCTTAGATAGTCTGGCAGGTAGGTTATAGGGTGGGAAATAAAGCTGATGCTGCACAAGATCATGCACAGGGCTTAAATTGCTAAAAAACTCAATGCTATCCAAAAAATCCGCATATTTTGTGCAAGGAACTTCATATCCAATGACATGACTTATCTGATTAAATAGCAATCGATGATTGATAAGATAGTGTTTTTTGATAAGGGTGATTAAAGCAGACTCATAACTTGAGAAATCCAACTCATTCACAACATCTTCATCCATATCATCGTCATCAACCTCATAATAATCACGAATATAAGTCTCTAGAGTACGATACCCACTAAAATCTTGAGGTTGCAAAAACGCACCACGACTCATTAGCTGTATGTACTGCTCACTTGAAACTTCATTATCAAGTTGCCACCACTGCATAAAACGATAGCAGGAAAGTGGTTGTAACCCATACCCATCTAGAATGTTTCTTAACTTCAGATATTTTTGTGTATCTTGCAGATAGCTGTCCACATTTTGACAAATCTCTCCTGATGTTTCGCTATCTATCCCATGTGCTTGATAAAGCTTATCTTGCACATACGCATAAGCTGGATCTAAATCAAGCACATAATTCAATCGTTTAATAAATGCATCATGACTACAAGCTGAGATATCCACACCAATCAGCGCTTGTATCTCACTAAACATCTGGTTATGTGACGCTGGCAACCACAATCGCACAATTTGATGTAACTGCTGAGCAACCTGTGGCTGTAAAAGCAACTGTAATAAAGGCTTATCACAAGCAGTTGCATAATTTTTTTGCATATAGTCACTAATGACACTGGCAACGCTAGCAACATTAACGTCCTTGTTTTGGTTTTGGCTTTTTGCATCATAAAACCAATGCATAAACGTATTCACTGGTAATGCACGTAAGCAGTGATATTGATTGGCATAACTGTCTAATATGCAACGAATGTTATCGTCCATAAGTTATCCTTTTTAGGTGAATCGGTTAATGATTTTGTGGTATGGCTGTTGTTTGCCAAATATAGACAATCTAATATAATTTCACCACAAGGCAACCGAGTGCAGATAGTACAAGTAGCACATTGAGTGAGGTTAACACCGTGGTGGATTTATATTAGGCAGACTATATAAGAGACTAAAACTGATTAAAAATCAGCAGCAATATAAAGTGTGTGCGTCGCTCCACGCTCAACGCCATTTTCATCTGTCAAGAGCACCCGATAGCCCTTGATAACCCCATCAAAGGGAATGCTGTCTTGCAACTTGGCATGGTGTTGTTTGATTTGCTGATAAATAACTTGTAACTGCTGCTCCCTATCTAATAAGCGTATGCCATCAGCAAGTGGTACATGAGTGTATTTTGACACTGCCATTGTATTAAAAAACGAAGGGGTAAAATTATCATTAAAGTGAATATCAGCATAGACCACAGGTTTAACTGCATGTAGCACCTTGTCTGCATACTGTTTTAATGGCTGTAGTAATGGCTGATACTCAGCCTGAGCAATCCCTAATACCTGACATAAGACTTGAATAAATTCAGTCGTTGAATATTTAAAATCGTAACTGGGCTTAGTTAGACCTAAATATGGTGAAGATAATACTTGGGCTAAACGCCTTAAAGCTTTGTTATGTTTTAAAGTTTTGTATGGTTGCAGGTTGGATTGACTGGATTGATGGAGCTGATAACCCATAGCAATAAGAATTTGTGTATGGCTAAGGTGTTGTTGCTCAATCTGTTTTAAGATAAGTGTTTGTAATGAGTTGCCATTATCTTCAAGGAAATGAGTGCTATGTTGACTAGAATGACTAGAAAAAGTCATGGGGGATACTCCTTATACTTTGACTGTGCTTATGTTTATATCTAGAAAATCAAGCACAGACACCATACTCAAGGTATTAAGTGATAAGGTGTTGTGCGTTTTACCAGTGGTTGTTTTGCATCGTGCTGGAAGTAGCGATAAACCCACGATGTACGGCTATATTAGCAATTCAATTTTTTGCTGTCTAGAGGTAACAACATACTATGCGACATTGAATGTCGCATAGTATCTGGCATAGTATCTGGCATAGTGTCTATAAGTTGAATACTGGATAAATTAAAGCAGAATATAGCTTAGTGGTATAAGAGCACATCAAACTAATCCTGAGCATTAATCTCACTTAAAAACAAACACATATCCAATAAGCGATTGGCATAACCCCACTCATTATCATACCAAGCAAAAACCTTAAACTGATTGCCCACTTGCATCAGCTGCTGCCCATCAATGATCAGCGACTGCGGCTGATGAATAAAATCACTGGAGACCAATGGCTCATCGGTATAATCCATAATACCTGCCAGTCTGCCTTTTTTATCTTCACAAGACTGTTTTAGAGTCTGCTCAAGCTGTGCCAAAGTTACCTGTTTTTGGAACACAAAAGTCACATCAATCGCTGCCACATCAATGGTAGGCACACGAATAGAATGACCATTAATTCGTCCTTGCATCTGCGGTAATACCCGCTCAGTAGCCGCAATGCTACTTGAGGTAGTTGGGATAATATTATGCCCTGAGGCTCGAGCACGGCGTAAATCTCGATGCGCCTGATCAAGTACGGTCTGATCGGCAGTAACTGCATGAATCTCTGTCATCATCACCGAGTCTATACCAAAGGCTTTATCTAAGACATCAATCAAGGGTACTAAGGCTTGGGTAGTGCAAGATACGCTAGAGATGATAGGTAGTCTACGCGTCAGTAGCTCATCATTAACCCCCATCACGATACAAGCATCGACATGATCAAAGGGAGCTGCACCAATAATTACCTGCTTTGCCCCTGCTTTAAGATGACGCTTGGCATCTTGGTAACTACGAAAATGCCCTGTACATTCTAATACCACATCAATATCCAATAGCTGCCACGGCAATTGCTCTGGCTGCCTAATATGTAGCATCTGGATATCATAATACTTATCCACCTTACTAAGGCGCAGCACTTCATTAGGCTGCACAGCAGTATTTTGCTGCGATACCTCTTTTTTCATCTGTACTATCTGTGCTTGCACCCCAAGTTTGCTTAAACGTCCATGCGCACTATCAAACTTGAGTAGATGCAACAAAGTCTCGCTGTCTGCCACATCATTAATGGCAACAATTTGTAGCGATTTGTCTAATATTTCAAAACGCTCAATTAATGCCCGCACTACATTACGACCAATACGACCAAAGCCGTTAATGGCAACTTTAAGTGTGGGTTTGGCATTTATGCTAGTACTATGCGTATTGGCTATGGATAAATTATCTGCTCGCACCATCTGGCTGGCTGATGAATGCTCGCTATTTGATGATACTGGATCAATTTGATTATCAGACAAGGGGGACTCTCTACAAAATGCTTTTAAAATCTAAGAACCTGTATTCATAATCCAAAATCAGGGGAGTTTTAAACTAAAATTGCGTAATACAAGGCAAATTTGGGGGTGAATAGTCACTCTATTTAACTCAAAATTTAACGCCGTAGTACGTCTATTTTAGGCAAAAAGCCACCATTATGGGTTGTGAATACAGCTTCTAAGGGCCAATAAAAATTAATGCTAAACGAATGCTATTATAATCAATACGTTCACGCAAATAATCAAAGATGGGTTTGAGTTTGACATTACCTTTATCATCAAAATCATTGGGATCATTGGCAGCTTTAATGGCAATATAGGCAGTACCTACCTGTGTCATCACTTCATCACTTGGGCGTAGATGCTCACAAGCGAGACTTGGATCTTGTTTTTTAAGCTCACTTAAATGGCGCATAATGGTGGCTTGTGATAGCTCCCGAGCTTGTGCGATCTCTGCAATACTGAGACTTTCTTCTAATAATAACCGAGTCTCTAGTAAGGTGCTGCTTGATTTATCTGTCACTTGATTACCAAGTTTTTCTTTTTTCTCATTTTGCTGCTTAAGACGCTCTTGACGTTTTTTGCGTATCTTTTCATAAGATTCGATCACAGCTTGGCTCAGTGTACCACCAGATTTTAAAATAAAGTTATTGTGTGCTTTATCTAGACTGTCTTCATCAAGTTTGGCATGACTGGCGACCATCTCCTCAGACAGCTCATGGAAACGGCGATCTGCACCTCTTGCCAATGGGTCAAGCTTTAGACTCATTTCATTCATACCAAGTAACTGTAAGCCTGAGAGTGATTTTAACCGTGACAACGCCACATAGCCCTGTCCAAGCTCAAAGGTCTTGGACAAATCGATCTCGGCTGCCTCAAGGGTCATGCCTTGCGATTTATGAATGGTTATCGCCCATGCCAATGCCAAAGGTATCTGGCTGTAGCTTGCCAACACTTCACCATTTTCATCCTCAATCACCCACTCTTCTGCCTCTGCCATGACTTTATCACCATCATTAAGCTGAATCACAGGCAGTTTAATGCCTTCGGGTTTATCTGCTTTGAGTGGCTTAAAATCCACCACCACACCCATGCTGCCATTAGAGACACCAAGCTCACTATTATTTTTGATAAACATCACTTTTGCACCCACTTTTAATACCAACTCATCACAGGTGCGCACATTTTTTTTCAGTGTCTCAACCAATTTATCATCGCCAAAAGTCGTGGCAGAAAATTTAACAGGTGTGCCAGGGAGCGCATCTAACTCACGCTCATTGACTTGATTGATATTCATTTTATGCGTATATAAGCGAGTACGATTTTGCTTGATATCCTGCATCTGTGTTGCTTGCAGTGCATCGATGGCATCATAAGTAATGGTTTGCTGACGTATTTGATTTAATATGCTATCTAATGTCAATCCATACTCAGAACCACTACTATCATCAGCAACATCTTGACGATGCTGCTCGGTCAAATAGCAAATATGGAAATCTGCCTCCAACCATGCCGCCGACATAAACGCAAATTTATCACGATTTGTCTCAGTACGCGCCCCCACTGGTGGCAATTGAAAGAAATCACCTGCCACCACCACTTGTATACCACCAAATGCTGCCTCACTTTGGCGTACATGCTTTAGCACAGTATTCACCAAATCTAGTTGTTTGGCATGTAGCATCGAGATTTCATCAATAATCAATACGGCAGTATCTTTTATGCGTTCAGTTAAGTAGCGTTTACGACTTAAATTGCTTAAATCACGCTCACTTAGCTCGTCTTTAATGCCAATACCAGACCAACTATGAATGGTCACCCCACTCATGTGTGTTGCTGCAATACCTGTACTTGCGGTTACTGCCACAGGCACACGCCGAGCTCGCAAATAGTGTATATACTGGTTTAGGGTATAGGTTTTACCTGAGCCTGCTGAGCCTGTTAAAAAGACATTGTTACCAGTTTTTAGAATATCAAGAGCAGTAGATTGATGCATACAAATTACAACCAAATAATTTAATTTATGATTTTCCCTGCTAATGTTTCATCACTTAATGAAGAAAGGGTTAGCTTTTTTGCTATTTTCTTAAAGTCCTTATTATGACAGGTAGAATAAGTTTGTTCTATTTGTATCTTAATAGAGTTAGCCATTCAATTTTAAAACCTACCAAACTTGAGTAAAAATGCTATTTTAGCATCTATATTATCATTATAATTTAAAATTAGTTTATTTTTTATTTATAAAAAGGTATATTAAAGCAGCTATCTAACTATTAATTTATGACTAATACTACATGGATAATATAGTCTGCCTACTATAAAACAAATGATATGGACAATCTAAAGCAAGATAATGTTCAACACAAGCCAAAAAAAGACAATAAAAATAGCGATTTGTTTAAGCGATGGTTTGCCAATATCGGCTATGACTGTCCGCATACTCATTGTGGTCAGCACTTTACTTTTCCGATTAATAAAAAAGGTATTTTATTTTGTCCTCATTGTCAGCAAAGTATTTTATTAAATGATCCTAATAACGAGTTGAAGCTAGTAGACATAAAAATAAGGAAGTTTAACTTCCAATTTGAATGGAAATATTTAACCAAGCCTAAATATTGGCTGCTTTGTATCATATTTTTATTCATATTAGTTTTATTCCGTTGGATTCAATCACATATCTTAGATGAAGGTTTCTACTTAATATTAACATGTCTATATCTTTCTTATATCTTTTTGATTTTATTAAAAAGTTACTTAGCAAGAGGATATAGAGATTTTTTACTTATTTTTACACATTATAATAAGCCTATTTATGCAGGCGTCGATAATTTAGTAACAGTTACAAAATATCCATTTACTTATGTTGCTCCAAATGGTTATTTAATTGTCAATCAGCCCACCAATCGAGATATCTTCTCCAGTTATGATGACATCAACTGTTGTCTACAATGTCACTCACAACAATTGATTAACTTAAACACTGTACTAATTTTAGATTCTAAGTTTTTTGAAACCCATCACATACCTCGACCCAAACAATTTCCCAAAAGTGGTTTTAACTTTGCGACTAAAACTTATGTCAACATGAATAAATCAAAATATATTGTATGTTTAAACTGTCTTTCTTACTTTCAATGGAAAAAACTAAAACCTTCTATAGCAAATAAAAATATTCTATTTTACATCATTAAAATATTTAAAATAATTTTGAACATAATATTCTTTATGGCATTATTAATTTTTTATCTGGCAATTATAGCTATATTTTCTCTATGTATTGATATGGCAATGTTTTATATCATGTCAAATCTTCCCACATCAGATTTAGCACTATTTAGTTTGGCGTGGTGGAAGCGCAGTATGACTGCACTGGCCTACTTTTTAGTCACCAGCATATATTTGCAATTTATATTTTTCATTATTTTCTCTGCTAAGTGGGACAAAATTAAATTTAATAAAAATAAGATAACACTCCAACAGCTTAAGATGGATTATTAAAATATATGTGGCTACGCTTCACTTTACTCACCTGATTTAAACTTTAGCACTGGCGTTTTGATGCTATCATAGAGGTATGTTGTTATTGATAAGATGTGAGATATGATGAAGTTACATGCGTTACCTAAAGTATGTTTGAGCTCTAAAACTGCTAAAAGAAATGATGACTTAAAAAAACTGGATTTAAGCTGCCCACAGATCATGGGGATATTAAATGTCACCCCTGACTCGTTTTCAGATGGTGGGCAATTTAATGCAGTAGATAAAGCAGTCACACATGCGCAGGCAATGATAGACGCTGGCGCAAGTATTATTGATGTGGGCGGTGAATCCACTCGTCCTAATGCCACTCCTGTCAGCATTGAGCAAGAGATGCAGCGGGTCGTGCCTGTGGTACAAGCATTGCGAGCGCAATGTGACCCGAATGTATGGATTTCGATTGATACCAGCACGCCTGAGGTAATGCAAGCTTGTGTAGAGGCAGGTGCAGATATTTGGAATGATGTGCGTGCACTGCGCCGAGAGGGTGCGCTTGCAATGGCGGTTAAGCTTGATATACCAGTAATTTTGATGCACATACGCGGTGAGCCAACGACGATGGATGGCTTGGCGGTCTATGAGGATGTGGTCAGTGAAGTCATGGATGAGTTGTCTACCACCGTAAAGATGGCACTAAATGCTGGAGTACATCGTAAGCATATTATTATTGATCCCGGGTTTGGCTTTGCCAAGGGTTATGAGCATCATCGCCAACTGTTATCACAACTATACCACTTACATACACTAAACCTACCAATTTTGTTTGGGGTATCACGTAAACGATTTTTGGGTGAAGTACTAAGTAAAACAGGTTTGCCAGCATTTGCCAATAATACCGCCAATGAGCGTGATGCAGTAGGTATGGCAGCAGCACTATTGGCGGTACAACAAGGAGCCAGCATCATTCGCACTCACAATGTGGCAATGACCAAGCAAGCGTTAGCGTTATGGCAGCAAATAGGATAGTAGTACAATTGGGAAAATAGTTTCCCAATTGCTTTCGAATTAAACGAGGGATTTAAAATCCCCTGTTGTTTCACTATTAAAAAACTACTCTATGATTTATATATTTAAAAACTAAGATTATTAGGAGAATGAGATGTCTGATTTTCAACCTACTGATGAACAACGCCGTATCATTTATCAAGCCCGCCGTGGGTTAAAAGAACTTGATTTTTATATCGATCCGTATGTCAAAAATCATTATTTGACCGCCGATGCCACCGAGCAAGCCACGTTTGCAAAACTGCTGTCTTATGAAGATCCTGATTTGTTAAACTTTTTTATGAACCAAGACACACCTGATGATGCCCAAGTAGCTGAGTTAATTGCAAAGTTAAAAGCGTATCAACATTCACCTGACTCTGCTCATTAGAACGACAGTGGATACACACATACTAAACAATGATGGTAGTGATGCGAGTCGTATAGATGCACCTGTACGCAGGGTAAGTCATTGGCAGATAGTGGTAATGGCGGCTTATCTGCTAACCCTTGGACTAATTTCCCTATTTATCCATGTGCGGTGGTGGATCTTCATATTACTGGTTATACTTAGCTTTATGGTATTACTGTGGATGTATGTGCGTCATTCGCCATTGATTCACCTCACCTCCCCTCAGCTTTATCATCAAGAGCATAACCAACAAAACCAGAGCCATAAGCTATGGCAGCTACTATTTGATAAACCTGAGCATCACGAGCTTTGGGAAGCCAAGCTTGTACAATGTCGAGACTTTGGTAAATGTATCCAACTGAATTTTACCATTTCACACCCCATGCCCGAGACGTTGCTAATTATGTTGTGGCAAGATCAGTTAGATGCTCATTCATGGCGACGACTCAAAGCATTGGCAAAATGGTAGTGGACATGTTGCTAGCTAAGTTGCTATAAATTATTAGATATATAAGTTACTGGTATTATAGTCAATCTAATATAAATCCACCACGGTGTTAACCTTGCTAGATGTACTATCTGCACTCGGTTGCCTTGTGGTGAAATTATATTAGATTGACTATAGCAAAGCTTTTTATCTTGATTAATACCATAAATATCCCGTTTAACAATTTGCACCTTCAAATTTAAAGCAGATTTGTTATAGTAATTAAAGACCATGCGTGATTCGCACAAATAATGAATCATGAGCTTGTTTGTGCAAACCGCCATACTTCTATAAACTTTATCCAAACAATGCAATACATTTTATAATAAGGAACAAATATGAGTCTTTTAGGAAACTTAATTACCCAAGTTGCTAGCAGTGCCCTAAGCCCTGATAACCAACAACATCAGCAAAACAACCAATCCCAAGCCAGCTCAAGTGGTATGGGTGGTATGTTAGGTAGTGTTTTGGGTGGCTTAAGTGGTGGCAATGCCCCGCAAGCACAAAGCAATCAAGGTGGACTCGGTGGTATGCTCGGCAGTGTTTTGGGTGGGGCTAGTAGCAACAATATGAATATGGGTGGTGCAGGTGGTTTGGGTTCAGTTTTAGGCAGTGTACTTGGCGCACGTACTGGTGGTGGAAAGGGCATGCTATTGGCAGCCTTAATGCCTATGGTATTGGGCTGGATTCAACGTAATGGTGGTCTATCAGGTGCATTAGGAAAAATCAAGGAGTTGGGGTTTGATAATCAAGTCAATTCTTGGATGAGTACCCAGACAAATGAAAACTTGAATCCTAATGAAGTGAATCGTTTGTTTGGTGAGGACGAAATTCGTCAAGTAGCAGAGCAAACAGGAACAGATGAAAATGAAGTAAAACAAGGCATTTCTGAGCTATTGCCTGAAGTATTTAATCAGTTAACACCCAACGGTGACCTAGATACTGAAAATGAAGCCAATCAAGAGATTGATGAAATTTTAAAACAAATTTCTGGTGCATTGACCAAATAAATCTTATTGCGCCTAAAAAATAATTAGGCACATAAAAAAGGTCATACAAAGATGACCTTTTTTATTATCTATACCTAGCAATTAGGTATCTAAGAACCTGTATTCACAACCCATAATGGTGGCTTTTTGCCTAAAATAGACGTACTACGGCGTTAAATTTTGGCTTATGAATACAGGTTCTAAATACTAAGTCTCAATACTATACACTATGATATACCATGACTATGGCAAAAGGTGATGGCAAGCGTAATCTTCGGCGGTAAATAAGTCAATACCACAATCTAGCTCACTAATCCAGTCCAAAAATTGGTGAAACATCTCTGTACCATCAAAACGCATGCCATGTTGGGGTAACATCATCCTAACATCCAACTGACGTACAGATTGCGCCCAAAGAGATGTTACTTTTTTAGATACCATATAACGACGATGAAAACCTATCATATTGCTGATATGGTTATCAAAATCAGTCACAGCAACGCTAGAGTCTTTAGCCAACGATGCCCCCATATCACCAGAAAATAAGATACCACTAACAGGATCATAAAACTGCAAATTACCAACCGAATGCAAAAAGTGGGCAGGTATGGCGATTAATCCTGCACTACCAAGTGGAATATAGCCACCTGTATCAGGAATACCAATAATACGATCAGAAAGGCTTTGTTTGAGTCGTCCTCTGGTAAAAGCAGAGTTATAATGTGGCAAAAACCGCTGCCAAAGACTGGGCATAATTAGCTTTGCATCTTCTGTATGCACTAACCATCGTGGCATTGAAGCTAAAATATCGGGGTCTTGATGCGAGCCAATGACATAACGGATTTGCTCCATGGTAATAAAGTGACTCAAGCGTAAGGTAAGCGGAGCAAAAGTCAAATCCCCACCAGGATCTAAAATAGCGGCTTCTTCTCCATCAATAATCAAAAATTGATTGGAAGGAATACTTTCATCTTCAAAAGGGATGGAGATGGCAATACATTTGTGATTGCCATCATCAAAAAGCACATGATGCTTCATAGATAATTATCCAATAATAAAATTGTAAAAATATGGTTAGAAATATCGTGTCTCGCTCTAACAAGAAACGTAACTAAATAAAGTTGTTTATGCGTTAAGATATTATTTTTATAACACTACTACTTTTATAATATTTATTAACATAACGGTAATAGTCAACAAGAAAGAAACATTATTGTTATATTAAAACATAAAACATACAATTTATATTGTAGCTTATACCTGCTCTAAAGTCCTAACTTTTTAGTATTTTGTCTAGATTTTATTTATAAAAAAACAGTGAGGGTCATTATGTTTTTGGCAATTGATAGCGTTTTTGGACAATGCTCAGTGGCATTGATAAATACGCAAGGTGATGTGTTAAGTTTAGATACTAAGATGGGCAATCGTGAGCAAACACAGCAAATTTTGCCAATGATAGACACAGCGTTAAAAAATGCTGATGTCAACTTATCTGCATTACAGGCCCTTATCTTTAATCGAGGCCCGGGCGCATTTAGTGGTATTCGTATCAATACGGCGGTGGTGCAAGCGTTATCAGTAGCACAAGACATTCCCTGTGTGGGTGTGTCAAGTTTACAAATACTGGCACAAACGGCACATAAAGAGCACGGTATTAGCCAGTGTCATGCCCTACTCGATGCCAGAATGAAACAAGTCTATTGCGCACAATATCAGCTGCAAGCAGGCATCATGACCCAAGTGGAAAATAGCCAAGAATATCTACTTGATTATGATTCTTGCCTAGACGATACACTGGCTTTGGTGGGTAATGGTGCTCGGTTAGTAGAAGCAGCGCAAGCAGAAGTCTATGCAGATATCGAGCCAAACGCTGCGATTTTGGCAACACTTGGCAAAGTACAGTTTGAGCAAACGGGTGGCGTTGATGCTACCCATGCACTGCCCGTCTATCTGCGCAATGATGCGTGGAAAACGCTAAAGCAACAAAAAGCGCATAAAGGATTGGCTTAACTGAACAAGTTAGTTGGCTTAATCGATTGAATTAATTGCAACAGCTTAAGCCAATTGGGCGATTTGGGCGATAGTAATAAAAGCCATCACTTAATTTTTAGATTTATCCAACACTGCCATCATATCCAAAATAAAGCGTTTTTGGGCATTGGCGGTCATTCTGGCAAAATTTTCCTCAATCCCATGTCCTGATAGCAAGCTCAGGGCTAATTGTGCAATGCCTTTGGTCTGTGCCTGTGAAAAAACAAACTTCATCATCGCAGACACCAACTCAGGTTTGCCTTGAGCTTGCACTTGAGCCGTTATCATGGCTTTATAATCTTTTCCCACCTCGATATTTTCTTGCGTGATGTCTAAAAACTGCGCAACCACTTGATAAAATAACTGCTGTGCTTGAGCAATGGCAGTATCTCTTACACTAACATAAGGCAATATTTGTGAAGCATCATCAGGGAATGTTGCTAGCCACTCGTCTTCCTCAAAGGCAAAAATAATCTCAAACATGCGATTGGGTGACAATTCATTGTCATCACCTTGATGATGACGTGCGACAAACGCAGGCGACTTGATTTTTACCTTTGGTAAGCCATTGATGTATACCACATAACCCTCGCCATTTTCTTGCAGGGCTTTGGCAGACTCAATCATGTCATGCACCGTATTAAACTGATAGCTTTGGGGATACCGTATCGTAGGTGTGCTAAATGGCTTGTCTTGACTGCTATGGGCGATGGTGGTTTGTTGCCGTTGCAGCGCATCTAACAGTTGTTGTGCCTCGCCTTGATTATCATCAAGGCTGTCTGGCAAATAATGTATCTCATTCATCTCATCTTGCTGATTGTACAAACTTGCCAAAAAATACACGCTTAACGGATAAGTTAATACCCCTTTATTCAGTGGCGAACACAGCTCAAACACATAGGTGACATTGGGGTCTAAATTCTCAGATTGGGCAAATTCTTGTAAAAACTGCTGATTGCTTGCCAACTGATTTTGCGACAGCTCTTTTCTTTTGATAGTAAAGTTTTGTACCTCTTGTTCGCTTAATATTTTGCCTTGCAACGCCCAAACAAATAAATCGTAAAAATTAAGCTTGGCATTTGGCACATTGGTATCAGCAATGGCAGTACTGCGTGTGCCAACATACCAAACACCTTGATAACAAAACAACTTCATTAATGAGCCATCGATTTTTTCAAGAGTTTGACAATCAAACTGCGGACTATCCATCGCTGAGTCTAACAATAGCTGATAGTTTTGCTCATAATAATTAAAAAAACGGCTAAATGGACGTGCCACCACCGCCAATGTTTGTTTGTCTAATACCAAGCCACGACAACAGTTGGTAAAAAAATCATTGGAGCTGGCATTTGCTGAATAAGACAAATTAACCAAATTTATCTCAGGGTGTTCGGATATTTTAATATTGGCTTGCTGACACCGCTTTTCTAACTGGGCAAAATCTTTTAGTTGAAATTTTTCTTTAAACCAAAATTCATTGTGCATATTCTTTCCTTAGTTTTAATTTTATGATTTCCTGTTCATTATCCATAAAAAAAACAAGCCCAAAATGGACTTGTTTTATTGTTTTTAGCGATTGCTTAACTTTATTGTTAATCGCTTATGATATAAAAACAATCACGTTAATCCAAACGTAACAACTCATTTACCGCTGTTTTTGCCCGAGTTTGTGCATCGACTTTTTTAACAATCACCGCACAATATAAACTGTGCGTACCATCTTTGGCAGGCAGGCTACCGGGAACAACGACCGATCCTGCTGGTACACGCCCATAATGAATCTCGCCCGTTTCACGGTCATAAATCTTGGTGGACTGACCAATAAACACACCCATCGAAATCACTGAACCTTCCTCAACAATCACCCCTTCAACGATTTCTGAGCGTGCGCCGATAAAGCAGTTATCCTCAATAATGGTCGGATTGGCTTGCAATGGCTCTAATACACCACCGATACCAACACCCCCTGATAAATGCACGTTTTTGCCTATTTGCGCACATGAGCCAACCGTTGCCCATGTATCCACCATCGCGCCTTGGTCAACATACGCACCGATATTAACGTATGATGGCATTAACACCGCACCACGAGCGATAAATGAGCCTTTACGGGCAACCGCAGGTGGCACAACACGCACGCCAGCTTCACTAAACTGCTCGGCTGTCCAATCGGCAAATTTGGTAGGGACTTTGTCATAAAACTGTACAAACTCACCGCTTGGCATTGGCGCATTGTCATGTAGGCGAAATGACAGCAATACCGCTTTTTTTGCCCATTGATTGACCACCCATTCACCGTCCTTTTTTTCGGCAACACGTAAGCTACCGTTGTCTAGCTGCTCAAGTACAGATTCAACTGCCTCACGTACCTCTTGTGGCATAGTGCTTGGGCTATAATCAGCACGATTTTCAAAGGCTTGTTCGATGGTATCTTGTAATGACATAAAAATTCCTATTAAACTAAAATGATTATTAGAAAAAGCGACTCATTGTCGCTAATTTTATCCAGTTTGGCAAATCTGTCTTTTTTTAACATGATGCTACGCCCTACTTAGGTAGGTGCTGTAACAACCAATTTAACAAATCTCGATATACACGCTGATTATCTGTTTCATTCAGCGGCTCATGACGCATATCAGGATACAAATAATAGTCCACACCCGTATAACCCTGCTGCTCTAATCGAGCTACCAACTGGTGAATTCCCTCGCCCATATTACCAATCGGGTCATCTGCACCACTGACAAACAGCATGGCAAAGTCTTTATCAATACTCGCAGCCCACTGTTTATTTAGCCCTCTATGCATCAGTTGCATCAATGCCATAAAGCCATTATTGGTAAAGTCAAAGCCACATAACGGGTCTGTTTCATAGTCCTGAATATTATCAGGATTTTCACTGACCCATGCATAGTCAGAATCAAGATATGCCTCACCAAGCTTGGCATTTAACAGCTTATTCATCGTTTTGGCAAATAACTTATTACGCTGTTTGGGTGCAACCTTATTTAATACCTGAGTAACAGGCAAAAATATCTTGATTAATGGGTCAAAATCTCCTGTCCCCATCAAAATTGCGCCTGCAAACTCACTGGCATGATGCTGTAATACATTACGCACAATAAATGAGCCCATCGAATGTCCCATAATAAAATGTGGCACGTCAGGATGACGAGCTTTCAGGGCATCTGCCATGATAACGGTATCTTTGAGTAACGCTTGCATTGGATACTTTGGCGCAAAATACCCCAGTTCATCTGCATTTTTTGCGGTTTTACCATGTCCTAGATGATCGTAAGTAGCAACAGCAATGCCATTATCTGCCAAAAACTGCGCAAACGTTGTATAACGTCGACTATGTTCTGTCATACCATGAGCAATTAATAACGTGGCTTTGGCATCAGTTTTTGGGGTAAAAAAAGTATGGTGTAAATTGTGCTTTTTATCACTAGATAGTATTAAATCGCTCATAAACTGTCCTTGCTTTTGAGTCATATTTCCATTCTTGTTTATCTTTAAGTTTTCTATTCATGCTATCGTACCTAATAAAGACGCCTATATAGTCAATTTAAGCTTACTGATACTAGCAAGCCAAGCGAAGGTGTACAAGTAGTACTACAAGTGAGATAAACAACGTAACAGTTTTAGAACCTGTATTCATAATCCAAAATCAGGGGATTTTTAAACTAAAATTGCGTAATACAAGGCAAATTTGGGGGCGAATAGTCACTCTATTTAATCCAAAATTTAACGCCGTAGTACGTCTATTTTAGGCAAAAAGCCACCACTATGGGTTGTGAATACAGGTTCTTATAATATAGCTTCTTATATTGATATGACTATACTTAGCCTCTTATCATACGGCAAAATCCCACTTTTACGGCTAAAATTTTGCAACGCTCTGTGCCGTCCTTTCAACTTTTAGCAAAAATAAGATAAAAATTTCCCATTTTTCAGTATTTATTTCCCGTTTCTCTCATAATGACACCCCAAAAGCTACTGAAATAAAAGTAGAATACCTTTGTTTCAGACAAATAATAATAATTATCATCTAAGTCGCTTTATAAAATAAAATCCCTGATTACCCTGAGAGTATCTCCATGAAATCACTTTGGTCACTGCTCATCGCAAATGCCTTATGTACTGCCAGTTTGTTTGCGTTTATTCCTGTCATTGGTCCCATCATTCGTGAGCTACATTTAGCCGAGTGGCACAGTGGCATTATTGTTGGTATTGCTGGTATTGTCTGGATGATTTGCTCACCACTTTGGGGACGCTACAGTGATAAAGTGGGACGCAAACATATTTTACTCATTAGTATGCTGGGATTTGCCTTAGCTTATTTTGTGTTAGGTAGATTTTTGGGATATGTACTGGCAACACCGCTAGCTGCTAGCTATATGCTGACCATATTTATTGTATTGCGTGCCATCATGGGTGGGTTTTATGCCGCCATTCCGCCCGTCAGTGCCGCCAGAATGGCAGATGCCACCACCAGCTCACAGCGAACGGCTGCCATGGCAGTATTGGGTGCCTCTAACGCCATTGGTATGGTCATCGGTCCAACATTGTCAGGGCTGGTTGCCAAAAATAATCTGGCTCTGTCCTTATATATTGCCGCTGCCCTACCCTTTATTGCTTTTGTTTTACTGTGGGTATCTCTTCCCAAATCCACGCACTTTGTATCCTCTACCAATAACATTCGCATCAAGCTATTTGATGCACGGGTACGTTTGCCAGTCATCACCAGCTTTGTGTGTCTCAATACCATCATTACTGCACAGATGTTGGTGGGGTTTTTGGTCATGGATAGGCTTGGTATGGACAGCAATACGGCAGCAAAAACGGCAGATATGGTGATGGGTACTGTGGGTATTACTCTCATTGTGACTCAAGGGGTAATGAGTAAAGTCAGTGGGGTCAGTAATCAAACTTGGATTCGCTGGGGCGTTTTGTTCGCTTCAGTTGGTACATTTTGGGTACCATTTGCCACCAATCAATTTATACTGATGTTGACATACGCCATTGCAGCAGTCGGCTTAGGGGTGAGCTTGCCCGCCATGCAGGCATTTGCAGCAAATGTTGTTAATCAAGATGAGCAAGGTAGCGTAGCAGGAGCGGTGTCAGCAGCGCAAGGGCTGGCAATGGTGCTCACCCCTGTTATATCCACACTTTTGTATGGCATCAATATCCTTCTGCCGTTTATGTTGGCAGGCAGCTTGCTGGTTGTCTTAAGCTTTAGTGTGACTTACCTAACTCGACCCACCTAACTGGTACGCCACTCTCAACTTCATTCTCGGGTGAATTTGCTACGCTGTTTGGTCATACTAAGTTCCTTTTTTAAGTTAGTATAACCTCTTAGTTGCTGTCCAGTTTTATTATGACACTACAGGTACTGGTATCGTGTTTATGTAGCTCTAGTGTTTTAGCGAGTAATAATGCCTCACTACAAATTAATACAGTTAAGAGTTTGTATAATCAATGCATTGGTTACGAGAAAGAGAATAGAAGAAATATTGACAATCCTTACTATGAAAGTAAGGATTGTCGAGAAATTCTATATAAACTTGCAAGCAATGACTTTAAAAAAGCAATAGCTATGGAAAAAGATTTTGAAAAAAAATATTTTAATGAGGGATATATATGTGATGCTATATATATATGGGATTCGCAAGACCCAGATTATAATGCTAAACTGACATTTACTAACTTACCCAATAATAAAGTTAAAGTAAAGTTTGGCTATGGTGGACATGTCACCTATTCACTATCTTGCAATAAAAATAAATGTCAAATTACAGACTTATTCAATAGAAATAATTTATCACAAAAGAATATTATATTTCAAGAATGTCAGTAACAAAATATTTTATTCATATATTTAACATACTTACAAAATAAAATTAACAACATATTGACTTTAAATAATAATTTGTAAGAAATATTAACTTTATAGATTCTGCTAACACTAGACCTATTTTCTATAATGGATATCCAAATTGAGAATTTGGATATATTTTTTTCAAAGTATGACAGTATTATTATATTTATATATTGAAAAAGAAAATGATTTACAAAACTAATCATTAGTATGCTAAATTTTATATATTAAAAGACTAGGCTGAATACCTATTCTTGCTAAGGAAAAATTATGAAAGTTTTGACTAAAACAACACTAACCATATTATCCCTCTCGCTGGCAACTTCCTCTTATGCAATATGTGATAATCTATTTAGCTGTACTGTGAAAAGTAATCATAAAAAAGTGCAAGTATGTGATAGAGGCAACGGCTATATTAATTATCGATTTGGTAAAAACTTAAACAAACCTGAAATAAGTTTGACACAACCTTATAGAAAGACCAGTATATCTAATCAGTGGTATACTGGACGTTTTCGTGGTAGCGTATTGAGTATACCCAATGGCAATACTACATACAGTTTATTCCATTACTTTGATAGCTTCACTGATACCAAAGCTTTTCAAACTGGTATTGATGTAATAGTAAATGATGAATATGTAGCAAAACTAGAGTGTATACCTCATTCTGTAGAATCTAATTTAGCAAATATTGATTATCTGCCAGAAGTTCACTAGTGATAATTGCAACTAACTATTACATCGAAGACTAGGCTTAATGCCTAGTCTTTTTTTGCCATTAAATGACGGATTTTGTATTAATGCCAATCCATATGCTCATCTGATGACTTACTATTTTTTCTTCTTGGGATATTGGTATAAGTATCGGTTGCCTGTATTTGTTGCCTAAATGCCTCACTATCATAACCTTTATCAGCACAAAGCATGACAACATCTGTTAAGTCTACCTGTTCTATTAAATCAGGAACTACTTTAACATCATGTGTTGTACCCTCTGTAATAATAAAAGAAATTAGATTACCATGAGCATCAACGGCTAAAACGCCTAAGTATATTTTTGTGGTATTACCACCTGCACTTTTTGCAATACCTTGTGATTTGGGGTCTGCACCACTGCTATGTTGATGTGCTTTGACATAACTTCCATCAATAAACACCCATTCCATATCTGGTTCTTCAATAATTCGGTTAAACAGCTTTATCAGCTTGTTCGATTTTGACCACCGATTAAAGGCCTTATATACAGTGTTATGTCGTCCAAAATATCTTGGTAAATCTCGCCATGGTATACCTGTTCGCATTCAATACAAAATACCTTCTACTATCTTTCTTAAATTGGCTTTGTCATATATTCCTATTTCTAGCAGTATAGACTTTAGCTTCAGCCATCGCTTTTTATTGAGCATGAATCGGGGCTTAGCGAGTAGTTTTCTTTTTGGGTCAGAGCTTAAAGTTTACTATTTCGCTATTTTTTTGTCTCTAGCTTCTTACTCTCATACCCTCAATATTCAACACGTCCTAATATTGATGCACCACTAATGTAACAGAAACTATCTGTTAGTTGTAGTACAAAGATTATTGCTGCGTCAAATAATGACGCAGCAATATAAATATGCAAAAGAGCAATGAGTGTCGTCAAAGGTGACCAAAATAAATAAAATGGCATTTTTGATATCTAGTTAATTTGTATATAGTGATAGGTAACGTTAAACTTAAGAATAAACTCATAGTATACTAATGCTCATTTACTTTTATGAACCATGTTTAGCTAAGGCATACCCATGACTCACACCCCAAACTCAGAACTACTGACCAAAGCCCAACGCTGGCGTGAAGACATCGCCTTTACCCAAGATGTCTTAGGCAAGCCGTTTCACTTTACCACCACATGGGGTATTTTCTCTCCTGAAAAGCTCGATGACGGCAGTCTGATGTTGCTTGATTATGTGGATTTTCAAGCTAATGATGACTCCATAGATTTGGGTTGTGGTTATGGGGTTTTAGGTATGACAGCCGCTAGAGAATGCCCACAAGGTCAGCATACACTGATTGATAAAGACTTTATGGCGGTAGAATACGCACGCAAAAATTGCCAAAAAAATGGGCTAAATAATGTTGATGTGCATCTATCCAATGGCTTTAACCATGTAGATAGCAATAAAGATTTTAGTTTAGTGATGTCCAACCTGCCAGCCAAAGTTGGCAAAGAACAGCACTATCTATATCTGCTCGATGCTTATAGCAAGATGCGTGAGGGTGGGCGGTTTTATGTAGTGACGATTAATGGATTACGTCAGTTTATGAAACGGGCATTTACCGAAGTCTTTGGCAATGCGGATAAGGTAAAACAAGGCAAAACTTATACAGTGACACTGGCGATAAAAGAGTAGGATGCATTGCAAGCCTAATAATAATACAAAATACACAAGCCAAAAAAACGCCAGTATTGAGTCAATACTGGCGTTTTTTATATCTGTTTGTCCCTGCTTCATGCTCCATTGCATAGCTAACTTTGGCGTTTAATCAAGTACAACCCCAATAATGTACTCACAATAATGGGTAACAATACCATCAACAGTGGTGAGACACCTGTGGCTAATGAAACAAAGCCAGTTAAATCTTGTAGGTAACTAAACAATAAACCAAATAACAATGCCACCACAATACGCAGACCTAAGCTGTGGCTACGTAGCGAGCCAAATACAAATGAGCATGCCACAATCACCAATGATAAAATAGAAAATGGGGACAATAGCTTTTTCCATAAGGTAAGCTCATGCTCTAATGAGCGTGTACCTTGATGCTGACTATAGCGATAATACTCAACCAACTGAGTCAATGATAAATCGTTAGGCGGTCGGGTCAAAAGATACACTGAGCTAGGAGCAATAGGCAACGTGATGTTAACTTGCCGCTCTCGCTTTAATTGGGCAATGGGTACAGCATGAGTCATGATAGAAGCATCGCTTATTGCTACATTGGTTATGTCACTGGTTGCGTTAGAGTTTAGTGTGGATGCTCTCAAATCCGCTTGTGGTGATAATAATTGCAATTGCGTCAAATTATTAAGCTGCCACTGATATTGTGTCTCTGCCGATGTATTGTTGTGCACATTTGCTGCAACGGTATGTTTTGGATCAGCATGACCATCAATATAGTATCCATCAGTAGCTTTAGAGACTGCTGTTAGATTATTAGCAGCATCTAAGTGCCAGCGTTTTACTTCTCCAATATTGCCTTTCTCATCGGCATAATCAATAAAAACCACATCACTACTTACCTCACCCTCATCACTAGTATTATTTTGTACTGTCCAATAACCACTCACTGTGGCTAAAGGTGCGCTATCTGTCTGCTGTATTTGATGCGCTTTTTGATTGCTCAATGGCAATACAAACTGGTTAATTGCCAGCGACAATAGCACAAACAATAAGGCAGGCTGTAATACCCAAAGTACAATACGATAAATACTCACACCAGCAGCTCGCATCACCACCAACTCGCTTTTATTTGCAAGCAGACCCAAACCCACAACCGCCCCTAATAATGCACCTGTAGGCGTAAACTGCACCAAAAATTGCGGCGAACGATAACCAATGTATTGTAGTGCCTGCCAGTAACTATAGCTGTCTGAGACTTCATCTAACTCCGCAAGATATGAAAATAATAGCTGTAATCCCCATAAAGCAATAACCGCACCCAATATCGCAAAAAATGCATTTTTTTTGACATAACGAGATAAAATTTGTCCTGATCGTACTGCTTTCATCATCGTCCCCCTACATTACTGTCATTACCATCATGGCTATCATCACTGTGTAGCACACTTTGACGGCTAAAGCCAAAGCGTAATCGATGATGAATACGACTTGCCCAGTTCATATAAAGTGCGACTACCATAAACGCAACGATGGTGATAGGGTATGTCCAGACACCCAGTGTGCCTTTGGAGACGATATTTTTTAGTGACATGAGAACCAAGGCGCAACTGGCAAAAATCAAAATGGCTGGCAACAAACGTAGCCAGCGACCTTGACGAGGACGTACTTGTGCCAAAGGCACAGCCAACATTGGGGCAATAATCATAAGCCAAGGCAGTGCAAAACGATAACCCAGCTCAGCTTGAGCAGGTAGCTTGGCAATAACGCCTGTTGCTGCTGTATTGGACTGAGTAGCACTACACCAAAGTTTGGGAAGAGTTTGTGCGCTAATATTATCACTGGTGACCGTTTCGGTCGATGGCTTGGTCATACTAATACGATATTTTTCAAAGCTAACTTGGTTATATACCAGACTGTCTGCACCAATCTCATAGCGACGACCCTGATAGAGGTCAATCTGAGTTGTTGGGCTATCTTCCTCCCCTTCTACTTGTACCGCTCGCTTGGCAAGTATCACCGTATCTTTAGCCTCTAACTGCTTTGGCATGGTTGGTAAGCGGGCAAAATCACTGCTATTGGTATGAGTATGAGCGGCAGTATTATTGGTCTGATCCCTGTTATTGATCACCTCGCTTTCTAAAACATCATCTGAGCCTGTACTTTCACGGTTATTTTGCTTACTTTTACTTTGAATTAAAATAACATCTTGTAGCTGCTTTTTATCCTCACTAAAGCTACCCACATACAGGTGATAGTCATTGCTACTAATAAACTGCTTGGGGCGAATCAAATCAAAAGCACTGCTTAACGCTTGCTGTTGCCACACACTCTCAGCATGTCGCACCCCCCAAGGTTTACCATATAAAGAAAGCCCTGCTTCAATCACAAATAACAGAACTATCAAAGGCGTCATAAGGCGAGCCAAACGTCCACGAGAAATACCACTGCCATTGATAACTGCCATTTCATGGTCAACATATAATCGACCAAATACCAGCATCAAGCCAATAAAAAATGACAAGGGTAAAATCAACTCTAAAAAATAAGGCAGATTATAACCAATAATCGAAAATAACAGCCCCACATCAAGCCGCCCTTCTGCGGCAATACCAAAATAACGAATTAAGCGTCCACCAAGCAAAAGCACCACCAAAAATCCTAAAACAATGGCGGTGGTAGAAGCAACTTGCTGGGTTATATAGCGACGTAATATCACAAACAATCTCTTATGGTTGGCTACTTTTGCAATAGTGGCAAAATGGCTCATATTAATACTAGCCGCTAATGCTAGCATATTTTTATAAAACTGGCTGTGACAAGTGTTTACAAATATGACATTCTATTCAAAAGTATGCTTCAATATCATCATTAGGTCTTATGCAGTTTTAAAGATTATTGGCAATTGTTTATTTTGTTACACTGAGCCTGTCTGCCACCCTATCAGTTTGTTATCATAAGCCAATGTCATACTTTTTATAAGATTGACCATAGTATTTATATAAAATGACCACAATATAGTAGAGGTTCATATAAACATTGAATCATTGTATTTTGGTATCGTATTTTGGTGATGTTACAAAAATATGCCGTGGCTATTTTTCGTCCATCACCATGATTTCTGCCCTCTTTATTTTTTATTAAATCTTTTTATTAAATTTCATTCACAATTTAAAACAAGGAGCAGTCATGAAACTGTCTGTTATTCCCACGTTAACCAACAAAAAATCTGGCACTAAAAAAAGTGATAAAAACACCAACACTGAACAAAATAACTGCTTAGTGGTATTGGTTAATGAAAATAAACAGCCCATTGGTACAACGGACTTAAACAAAAGTCTGCCTGCCTATCAAGCACGTATTGATAACTTAATCACCGTAGCGCAATTTACAGGAAAATTGGGGGAAAGTGTCGCTGACTATGCCCTAGCCAGTGACAGTAAAAAAGCACCTCTACCTTTATTATTGGTCGGTATTGGAGATAGCAACAAACTATCTGCCACCAACTTACAAAAGATAGCCACGGCTATTTATAAAGCCATGAGCAAGCGAGTGACGACGCTGACCATTGCACTATCTGATGCTTTGGATACAGAGCAAAACACTCAGTTTGCCTTAGCCCTACTCAATGCCAGCTACCGCTTTGATAAATACAAAGCAGAAAGCAAAGCAGACAGCCTTGAACAAATCAATGTTGTTAGTAAAAGCATCACACAAGCAGATATTGACTATATTAATGCAGTTTTTGTAGGACAAACCACTACTCGCAATGTTGCCAATGAGCCGGGCAACGTCTGCTTTCCTGAATATATGGCGCAGCAAGCACAAGACATGGCAAAACGCTACCCTGAGTTACTCAAAGTATCTGTTCTTGGTGAAAAAGAGATGCAACAGCTGGGTATGGAGTGCTTTTTGGCAGTGGCGAAAGGTTCTGCCAAAGAAGGCAAACTGGTCATCATGGAATATCAAGGCAAATCTGCGGCTGCCATAACAAATACCACAAACCCAAACAGCCTAACTGCCAACCTAAAAGAAGCGGTCACCAGCAAGCTACCTGCTGCAATAGGCAAAAATAAAGCCAAAGCAAAATCTGCCAAAACAGACGCAAACAGCAACGATACCGATGCCCCAATTGTCTTGGTTGGTAAAGGGGTTACCTTTGACTCAGGTGGTATCTCTATCAAACCGGGTGCAGCCATGGATGAAATGAAATTTGACATGGGCGGCTCAGCCTCAGTACTTGGAACAATGCAAGCCTTATGCGAAGCTCGCCTGCCCATCAATGTGGTTGGTGCATTGGCATGTGCTGAAAACATGCCATCAGGAGATGCCACTCGTCCTGGTGATATTGTTAAAGCAATGAATGGTAAGACCGTAGAAATATTAAACACCGATGCCGAAGGACGCTTAGTATTGGCAGATACATTATGCTATGTGCAACGTTATAACCCCAAAGTTATCATTGATGTGGCGACACTGACAGGGGCATGTATCATTGCGCTAGGGCATGTCCGCTCTGCTGTCTATAGCAATGATGAAGATGTGTTATTTGAACTAGAAAACGCCAGTGAGCAGTCAGGTGATTTGATTTGGCACATGCCCCTAGATGATGCCTACCAGTCTCAGCTTGACTCTCCAATTGCAGATATCCAAAATATTGGTGGTCGTCCAGCAGGTTCAGTCACAGCGGCGTGCTTCTTAAAACGCTTTATCAAAGAGGGACAAGCTTGGGCACACTTAGATATTGCTGGCACAGCTTGGAACTCTGGTAAAGAAAAAGGTGCAACAGGTCGTCCTGTGCCTTTATTTATGCAGTATCTAAAAAACTGTAGCCAATGTTAAATGCGCTGCGCTAAGTCAGGCTAATTACTTATCATGCAAGCCAGCTTTTATGTATTAAATGCACACACTGCATCAGACACTCAAGCCGTCTTGGATTTTGTGTGCAAACTGATACAAACGGTTCTTAAAAAAAGCGAACATAGCCTTGTTGTTGTCGACAATGATGACGCAAGGCTTGTTATGCTTGACAAATACTTATGGGAGTTTGAAGCAACCAGCTTTATTCCGCATCAACTCAATATCTCAAATGCTATCAATACACCAGATATACGGTCTCCTGTACTACTTACTGACACCTTCCCCGCCCACTTTGACGGCATTATCCTAAATCTTAGTCCCACTGCTGTTCCCTTAAATAACCAACTTACACCTGAGCGTATCCTAGAGATTATCACTCCTGATAATGACAGTCAGCAACAGGGTCGAGACAAATATAAGCACTACCGTAGCTTAGGACTTACCCTGAATCACTTTAAGTTATAAATACCTCTTAAATTCAGAAAAATAAGCGCAACGCTCTTATTACTGCCACCCATATCCTGCTCAAATATGACTACATAGTAAAAACTAAATGATTATCATTAACAATGTTGCGCTAAAATAAAAAGCTTTGTGGGTAGGTATGGTTATTAAAAAAGCTTCTTTAATCTAGTAATTGGTATATTAATTATTTTTCTACTGCTTAAAAAATGCTACTATCCCGCCCCAACGTATTACTTTAGTATCTTTTTTTATCATAAGGATTGCTCATGAACTCACTAGTGACACTATACCGACGCATAGGACTTGTGCCACTGATTATTATTGGTTTAATAGTTGGTATATTGATTGGCTGGCTAGCACCGTCTATTGGTATCAGTATCGGTCTACTAGGTACATTATTTGTCGGGGCGTTAAAAGCAGTTGCCCCTATTTTAGTATTTGTACTGGTCATTGCTGCGGTGTGTCAGCATCGCTCAGGCAATAAAGTATATGTCAAACCTGTGTTAATTTTATATATCTTCGGCACATTTTTGGCAGCGTTAACCGCTGTTACCGCCAGCTTTTTATTTCCAACCAAACTGGTTCTGATTCAAGGTTCCATTGAGCAAATCCCACCCGCCACACTACAAGAAGTATTAACCACCCTGTTAATGAATCTGGTAGCAAACCCTGTCAATGCGATTGCCAATGCCAACTATATAGGCATTTTGGCATGGGCATTGGTCATCGGTTTTGCCCTGCGTCATGCCAGTGAGGGTACTCGTCAAGTGGTTGCAGATTTTTCCGATGCCATCTCACAAGTGGTCAAATGGGTCATTGCCACTGCCCCACTGGGTATCATGGGATTGGTTGCCAATACAGTTGCTGAAACAGGATTTTCGGCATTACTTGGATACGCACGTATCTTAGCCATATTGGTTGGTTGTATGTTATTTATTGCATTGATTGTTAACCCCATCATTGTTGCTGTCAAAACTGGTAAAAACCCTTATCCATTGGTATTTACTTGCTTACAAGAATCTGGCATCACCGCCTTTTTTACCCGTAGTTCAGCAGCAAATATTCCAGTTAATATGAACTTGGCTCACAAACTTGGTCTACACGAAGACACCTATTCAGTTACCCTACCACTAGGAGCAACCATTAACATGGCAGGGGCAGCAATTACCATTAATGTACTCACCCTTGCAGCGGCATACACACAGGGTATCGATGTCAGCTTTGGCTCAGCATTATTGCTCAGTGTTGTTGCTACCATTAGTGCGTGTGGCGCATCGGGCGTCGCTGGCGGTTCTTTATTACTGATTCCATTGGCATGTAGCTTATTTAGTATACCTAATGACATCGCCATGCAAGTTGTCGCCATTGGCTTTATTATTGGGGTAGTACAAGACTCAGCAGAAACCGCTCTCAACTCTTCTACTGATGTGCTATTTACAGCAGCCGCTGACCCTAAATATGCCCGCTCATAAAAGCGACACCCATCTCATACTCATGGCAAAAGCTTGTATGTCAGCGGTCTAAATATCATAAAAAAAGCATCACCATTATGATGGTGATGCTTTTTTATTATTACGTTCAAGATATATAAAACAACTCAATCTAAGTTAGGAGTTACGCATTTTTATAGATTATTAGCCACCAGTCATCATTTACTCACTGGCTGTACGTAGTTCCAGAAGCTCAATATAATTCCCAGTCACTTTATAAGACTAATATCGTGTACTTTTGCGTAAATCCTATAAATAATGGTGACTCATTATATCCAATCTAGATAACCAACTATTCCCACGTCACCTCAACCACCTGTGTGCTCTGTGGCTCAAACTGCCGCTTAAACTGTCGTAATTGTTCTACTTCTTCTAGTAACTCTAAAATCAAACCAATCGCTGGCACACTAGCATCAAAATCTCGACTCAGCCGTGATGCTCGGCGTACAGTTGATAATTGATAGCCAGAAAAATACTGACTGCTACTATCAGCCGTCACTCTTTGCTCATTTACTTTTGGACTCACATCAGGGGTAATGATGCTTTCTTCAATTAATGCCAATACCCATGTACGCTCTTGACCACAAGCCGTTACCAGTTCATCCAAACTCATAATAATGTCATTTAATTCTGTTGAATGTTGCATTATTTTATCCTTATTTATCTGTCACTATGCTTATCATTCTAAGGTATCAACGTGCAATTTGTGTATCATTAAAAGCCGCTTGTAATGCTGCAAATGCCGCTTTTTGTGCGTCAGTACTGACTTCTGGATTCACAATATTCAACGTCAAATATAAATCTCCAGCATTTTTAGCCGGAATACCTTTGCCTTTGAGACGTAAATGACTACCTGACTTACTATTTTTGGGAATGGTCACACCAAGCGTACCTGCAGGCGTGCTCACATTAATTTTATCTCCCAAAGCAGCTTCCCACGGTGTGATATTGACTGTCTGATACACGTCCGCACCATCAAGGCGAATATTATCGGCATGGCTGATGTTCACTTTTAAGAACAGATCACCATTGTCACCACTCCCCATACTTGCCGCACCCTGACCTGTTAGGCGGATTTGCTTGCCCTCAGTAATGCCTTTGGGTATTTTTATTTTTAGGGTTTTGTTTTCATGGGTTACTTGTCCATTTGGCTGACGCACAGGCACATTTAATTTAATGTTGTATTCATCGCCTTGATATACAGAATCCAATGCCACAGAGATCTCAGCATGTTGATCTTGACCTTTACCAGCGCCAGATGCAAAGCCTTCAAATCCAGTGCCACCCGCACCATGATGATTTTGATGGCTTTGACGACCTTGTCCGCGTGCACCAAAGGCAGAGAATATGTCATCAAAACGGAAACCACCATCACCAAATGCCTGTCCTTCACCAAACTGACCTTTTAGATCCTCCCAGCGAAAGCCACCTTGTCCACCCGCACTAGAACCAGTAAAACCACCTTGACCAGCAAACGGATTGGCTTGGATTGCATCATACTCAGCGCGCTTATCTTTATCGCGCAAGGTCTCATAGGCATTGTTAATTTCGGCTATCTTTTCATCTGCATTGGGCAAATCACTGACATCAGGGTGATATTTTCGCACCAGCTTACGGTAGGCTTTTTTAATATCCTGCTCTGATGCATCTTTTTTCACCCCTAAAATGTCATAATAGTTTTTTTCTGCCATGTTATTTATCCTTGGTTATATCCACAGTTTATATAATTATATAGATAAGGTCACATCAAGAGAGTTTAAAGAGAATGAAGGTATAAAATACGTAAGTACGGTTATATGCAATCAATTGTATGCTACCAATAATGATGCCATACCACACTCAAGGCATTGTCTTTATCACTGCTGCTATGTTGATTATTTATGTTCTGGTGATTATCTTGTGAATCTTGATGTATATAGTCTGCTACTAACCTAATGTCATTATTTTTATTGATTTGTTGGCGTAGAGTCAATTGTGCTTGTTGCACAATCTCATGACTGGCTCGCTTGGTGGCAGTATAAGATAACTGCGCTGATTGCTTTTGTTGCTTGGGATTTTTGATCCGTAAGCCCAGCTCAACACTGGTATCTAAATGACTGTCTTGATCATGTATACTGGCATTGACCATGCCATAACCAAGCAGATACTCTCCTGACTTTGCCCCCACACCCACACCTGCCTGTGCATAAACACTGTGCTTATCTGGCTCAAACAAATCTGGCTTCACCCCCGTTTGCAATTGCCAAGACATTTTTGGTTCACCTGCCAATGGCTGAGCCATATTTTCAATCTGCTGCATGTCCAAAAAGACAAATTCATCAAATTCAGGCTTATCTTTATCATAATCATAGCGCACCGAAAGTTGCACTGCCTTAAAACGTTTATCAATGTCTGTATAAGTATTGAGTGGGTCTTTGACAAATAAAGCAACGCCCAATTGACTGTCATTTGTCCCCAAAGAGACATGCGCCTGACTGGTCTTGTTACTCAAGGCTGGAGACGGTTTGTCTTGTAATGCTAAATTAGACAATCTCTTTCCTGCTGGCAACATAAAACGCTTACTAAGCAGTTGCTTTTTAATAGCGTGATCATGCTCATTGTCATCTTGTGACAGTTTATAATTACGATGGCTGATCAAAAACTCCAACGCCAGTGCTTGCTTTTCTGGATTTAATGTCTCTAATACACTGATATCTTCATGACGAATAAAGTCATTAATCACTGTTTGCAACGGTTTTTCTAATTGCACAAACTGCTGACGTAACTGGGTCTGCTCTGATGGCAAATAGCGCACAGACTCAATCAATGGTTCACCTTTATCATCACTATACTCAACAAGCTGATCAAAAACAAAGTCTGGCGCATACCAAGGTGATGTACGTTGGGTGGTTTTAATATCACTGACCAGCTCTAATAACTCTCCTGAGCGATAACCACAGTTTTGCTTAATAAAATAGTAGTCAAAGCGTGCCGACTTAGCTTCGTATAAGTGATAATTTAATAATTGGGTATTAAATTCATCAAGATTGAGCACATATTCCCACATATCACGCTGTTCTGTTTTGGAATATACGGCATCTTGCTTAAAAAACTCTGACTCTGAAAATCCTGCATCATACCAACCAAATAGCCCTTTAATGGCATACATGACTCCGTTCTCATTTTCAGGGATACGCGCACCAAAGTTATACGAATTATTTAATAAATCGTTCGATGATAGTTGATGTTCAGATGTAGCAAAAGATGCTGCATTATCATCGCTATCTACATCTATATGGTCATGGGTCTTAATTAATACATGACCAAAGGTTGAGGCGGGATTTTTAAGATAGCTACTGACCAATATCACACTCATCTTTTCAGAAGTCTTTGGCAATTGTGGACAGGCATCTAAATCTATAGATAACTTGGGTAGATGGTGGCTTAACCAAAAATAGCGAGCAGGAAAACGACACACCACTTCTGGATTGGTGCTGTTTTTTAAAGTTGCTATTAACTCTTGATAGGGACTAAAATTCTGACGGCTTTGTGCCGTTGGTGCAGACAGATAGAAATCTGCTGAGATAACTTCAGGTTGATGATTTTTATAAAATAGTAAATGTTGCCACTGACGATGATTTGCCAATGTTTGTAATGTGGTTTCAGAATCAACAATGGTAGAGATCTCAAACGGTGGCTGAGCATCACTATAATGAGTTTGAACTTGATTACTCATTGCCTGACTATTTGTTTTCTGACTACTTGTTTTCTGCTTTGTAGGCAAGGGAGCTGTCATTACCTGATTGCTCGCCATATTACTCGACATAGCAGATGGTATCGGTGCTGCATGGACAGGTTGTGTTGCTACCAAAAGACAGCAAGATAAAAAAAGCACACCAGAGATAATACTGGTATGCTTTTTATTCAGCCTTTTTGAAGCAATAAAGTGCATATATGTTATTGGCAAAATATCTGGCAAACCATCATGCTCCTTATTGCTATTATTAGGCATTGGATTAAGCTATTACTTCAACTCAATTTGCAATATTAATTAAATAGTTTTATATAAAAAATTTAATTAAATAAATCATACCACACAATTACATGGCACATTTTTGGCTAACAATATTGTATAGTGCTTCTGCATTTTGCTCTTGAGTTGCATTTTGATAAGCAGAAGTTTGTGTGTACACACCATACTCAGCACGTACCGCATTTACAGAATCACAGCTTGCAACATTTGCAAGGGCTGATAAATGTGCACCTTGACCAGCAGCTAAGTCTTGCTCAACACTTGGGAAGGCTTCTTTGATTAGTACTGCTGCTTTAACATTGCCACCTTGGCAAGTATCTGGAGACATTGAGTCAGAGATAGCCGCTGTTGTACCTAAATCCCAAGTTACGTTTGAGATGATGGCTAAAATTGGGCTAGATTTGCCAAATATTGCCCCACCGATACCACACTGCTTATAAATCTGCTCGATAGTACGACCTGTATCATGCTTTTTGAATTTTGAGCCGATATCAGCATTTGCCGCTGAAAAAGGTACTAAAGCTACTAAAGCTGTTGCAACTGCAAGTTTTTTTAACATAACTAATCCTTTAAAATATTTAAAATCAGGTGGTTTATTAAGTAGTGGTAGTTCCCTTTATTTATTGTCCTGTATTTTCTATTTTTTAGTCTTATTTGATACTTAATTATAAACTTAATCTCCCTCTCAACTTCAACCCCCTCCTAGCTGTCTGCATTGCTCACACTAAAACAGACAGCACAAGGGGAATAATCATCATCTGGTGCTGATATATTAAATGTCCCTTTCACCACTGTTTCACCTTTATAATAGGTAACAGTACCATCAGTTTTTATCTTTTTAAAATCAGCAGCTCCTGCTAAACTCGCTACGTTAAAGTCAGTAAGATAGTATCGGGTCATATCTTGGGTTGCATACGCCACACACGTATTGGCGGATATTTCTTGCCAGACCGAATCATTATTAACAATTTGTCTATCTTCTTCTACACCACAATTTTCATCACGTTTTTTATTCCAAGCAATTTGCTTATTATCCATTTGCTGTTTTTGAGTAGCAGTTAAGTTGCGATAAATATTCATATAAACGCCATTTAATCGCTGTTTTTCAGTCTTTACAGCTTCAATAGAACACTGATAAGAGTCTTTTAAATTGGCTTTTTCGCAGTCATAATTGTGCTCTTCAAATGCTGCTTGAGCACCCATCGCTGTCAAACACACTGTAGTCATGACAAATAATCTATTTGGTAACTTCATATAATAGTCCTATTTATTGTATTAAATTGATAACGCAGTAAAGTTGAGGTAAAGCTTTATCTTATAGTAATCAATAAATACCAGCGTTAACAGTATTGTTTGTAACGGTGTTTTTAGTATCTCTTTGACTATATTACTGACGAACAAGACGAGTTGGCTTTGGTAACACACTTATATCACTAGCCCGACAAGGATTAATATCAATGCCACCACGACGGGTATACCATGCCCGTACCATCAACGACGCAGGATGAAAATACTGGCTTAAATCAGCAAATATCTGTTCAACGCATTGCTCATGGAAGCCATTATGCTGACGAAAACTAAGTATATACTTAAGCAAATTTGCTTGATTTACCTCTATATCGGTGGTCATTTCTATCGCTACTGTACCCCAATCAGGTTGATTGGTGACGGGACAATTACTACGCAATAAATTAGAATAAAGCTGATAGTCTTGTAATTCTGCTGTATCTGATTGCATATCAAGTTTGCCCAAAAGACAAGCATCAGGGTGTTCAGTCAATGCGATTTTTTCTGCTGTCTGTACCAATGCTTGGTCAATACATTGTCCTTGTGGCTGATCTATCAGCAGTCCAGAAATGCTATTAATAGTAGATAAATCAAAAAGTTGCACAGTGACAGACGCCCCTACCGCCTCAGATAAGTCTTTGCTGATGGTCTGTTGTACTGTTTGCCAGTCATCAAATTCTGTAAAATTGAGACTGTTAAGATACAGCTTTAATGATTTGGATTCGACGATATTAGTAGAGGTAGCAGGAATAGAAAAACGTGCCAACGCCACTTGTGAAATACCTTGTGAGTTGAGCCATGACACTTCAAAGGCATGCCACCAATCAACGCCAACGCATAGCTTATTGGTATCATAATTGATATGCCCACGCCCAAGTGTTCTGCTAATCGGATATAACACCTCAGGAGAATAAGATTTGGGATAGCTGGTAGACTCACCCAATACACCATGTATACTCATAATTAGTCCTAATACTTAATTAATTTTTTCAAGACTGCAACTGTGATTGTAATTATGACGGCGACTGCGACTATCTGACGGCAATAACTTGCCATTTTGATGAGTCATCAGGTTTTATATAATTAAAACGTACTCGATAAGCCACTGTGTCATCAATATTTATTTTATAATAAAAATCTACCAATAAGCTGTTGCTATTAAGCCACTGTAAATTCACTTTATGCAGATTGACTGTATTATTTGTGCCATTATAAAAAGCCAATTGATCGGTAAAAACATCATAGCCATTATCTTCCATATTACCAAGATGATACACGCCTTGTGCATCTTTCTTCCACAGCATTACTTGTTCAAAATCTGGATAAGTCTCCACCGTTACTATATAAGAGCCATCAGGTGAAAAACTCAAATCGCTACCATAAAATTCTTGGTGGCGACCTGTGTTTAAATCAACAACTATGGTATTTGACGTCTCCCACATTTGCTTTTCTATCAACAGTTGCTGATGATTTTTGTCAAAACCACTCAATGCCAGATAGTCAATGGCTTCTTCATAGACGGCGGATTGATTTTCACGAAAACTCAAGGGATATTGGCGATTGGGTACATTAATATAAAGAGTATCTAACTCACGTACCATTCGATCAGCCAACCCCCACTGCTGAATCAAATTATTATCATGTGCTTCTAGTATCTGCTGGCGACAATATTGATAGGAAGCAAAATTATCTGGCTGACATAACCTACTTGAGTCATAGATCGCTCCAAACCCCTCCTCTTCTGCCACTACTTCCCAAATATAATCATCCATGCGTGCCTTGGGTATGTCGGCTTGTGCATGGATAGGCAATGACATGGTTAATATGGACAACAATATCCATACGATCATGTTAACAATAATATTTATGGGTCTTAAATCAAAGTTTTTAGGAGTTATTGTCATATTTTTGTCACCTGCCAATCACCATTATCATCTCTCACAAAAGCGTAGCGTACCCAAACAACATCACTATCTGCTTGTATGTGATAGGAAAACTCGACAATAAACTTATTTGTATTTATCCAGATGAGCTTTTTATCCTCATAAGCGGCAGGCAATGAGGGTAATTCCGCCACATATTCATACAAAATATTACTGCCATAATCATGTATATATTGCTCATCTTGACTCTCTTGTCGTTGCCAAACAACGATGGCATAAGAGGGTAGCCCCAATCGTCCATAAAAACCAGCCACAAACTGACCATTAGGTGAAAATTCTAACTGAACCCCAGCAAATTCCTGCCAATATCCTATGGTCATATCAACAATGACAGTAGAGACGGATTCGTACCAAATACGGTAAAGATATAATTTTTGTTGCTCTGCATCATAGTGTTGTAAACCATAAGTCGTACCATGCTCTTCATCAAAAGGGTATACCTCATCTTTAAATGCCAACGCATGTTTGCGATTTGCTACAGTGATATAAATCGTATCTTTTTCTCTGACGACTTTATCGTTTAAACCCCACTGCTGACTTAATCCATTATCACGATTCTCAAGTGTGCGATGCAAACACTGCTGATACTCATTAAAAGTTGCAAATTCAAGGTAATCCTGACACTCATACTCAGTATTTACTATTGCTAGTGATTTTGTATTATTTTTTTCTGTCTGTGCATAAGACTGACAGGCAACAAATAAGAAAGACGCTAAAGATAATACTCTTAGGCTAAGCAAGATAGAGATGACAATACGATCAAGAAGAATCATATAAACAAGAGGGGCAATATTTAGCATATCAATATGAGCCTTGGATAAAACAAAAATTATCCCCTATATGAATCATTTTGTATGCGGCTGACTGGCAACTTTCATATACCATTGACCACTGACAGCATCATGCAAAAAGGTATGTCGAATATGAAAGGCAACGGTATCTTCATCATGTATTTTATGAAAATAATCCACATAAAACTTATTATTATTGACCCATGTTATCTGCCGTAAATTTTCAACTTCATGGGTACTGTCTGTCTGATAATAATCATAATCTAACTGTCGTAGTTGTTCTTGGTTTTTTAGTTTATCTATCGGATGGAAATAACCTTTGTAATATCCATCCTGATGACGCTCCCAAATATTAATATCCCGCGTCAACTCAGCATCCCTATCAAAATTGGCAGCGTACTGTTTATTAGGCGATAACTGCAAATGGCTACCATAAAAATCTTGCCAAAACCCTGTGGCTAAGTCTACGATGACATCTTTTTTTGACACAGTTGAATGATTTTGTAAATAAAGTAACTGCTGAGATTTATCATACTGCTCTAGAAAATAATATGATTTATAAATGTTTTCAGGATCATCATAAATATAAGCATCGTCTTTAAATATCAAAGGATATTGGCGATTAGGCACTGTCACATAAAGGGTGTCTTTTTCTCTAATCACCTTATCACTCATGCCCCACTTTTTGCTTAGTTCATTATCGATACGCCCATGAGTAGGATAAAGACAATGCAAGTCAGGGTGTAAGGTGGAATAACTATCATCTTTATCGCTATTGTTACTGTTATTGTTATGACAGTCATCTTGATGATGATCAGCTTCGCTTTTTTTATCTAAGGCAATCCATACATAGTCATTCATGCTGGCTGTTAGTGGTGTTGCTGGTGTTACAGCTACTGCCAATACACCATTATCGATAGTAACGACCAAGGATAATATCGCCAATTGTAAAAATATTTTTGCCATTAAAAAAAGCCCAAGACCTATTGAGCTTTTATCATAACCAATGCTTAGTGTGACCACAAGCAGCGATGGATTTAACCACTTACAAATTAGCTTTATAACCTGATACGTGAGCCATCCTGTAAAAAACGATAGGCAATCACATACAATACCGCACAAAAGGCAAAAATTGCCACCATTGAATACCAAACATTGACATCAGAATGACCTAAAATACCATAACGAAAAGAGTTCACCATATATACAATGGGATTGAATAAGGATAGTTTTTGCCAAAAGGGTGATAAGTTTTCCATCGAATAAAACACCCCACCCAAATAGGTCAATGGGGTTAATACAAAACTGGGCACAATAGAAATATCATCAAATGAGCGTGCAAACATGGCATTAATAAAGCCACCTAATGAAAATAAAATAGATGTACCCAAGACAGTAAATATAGTCACAAACAGATGTACAACACCAAGCTGAGTAAAAAATAACGCCACAATAGAGACGATGATGGCAATAATGAGTCCACGGAAGATACCACCGCTCACATAGCCCATCAAGATGGCATGTTTTGAGATAGGAGATACCAACATCTCTTCAATACTGGCATGAAATTTTGCACTAAAAAAGCTCGACATCACATTAGAGTAGCTATTGGTAATCACTGCCATCATAATCAGCCCCGGTACAATAAATTGCATATAGGGCACACCACCCATCTCGCCTACCCGTGAGCCAATCATCTTACCAAAGATAATAAAATATAAGGTCATGGTAATCACAGGGGGCAATAGAGTTTGTGGCCAGATACGTAAAATACGGCGCAACTCTTTGTACATGATGGTGCTAAATGCAATCCATTTTTGTGACCATGTCATGCCATCTTGCTTCATCGGTTTGCCTCCGTCATACTATTAACACCTGTATCATCACTGCTCTCAACCAAGCGCATAAATAATTCTTCCAAACGGTTAGCTTTATTACGCATACTGGCAACTTCAATGCCTTGTGCGCTTAACTGCTCAAAGACTTGATTGAGTGACTCACCCTCACTTAAGGTAATTTCAAGCGTTAATTCATCAGGCTGTGTCACTTCGGTAACATGAGTAATTACAGGTTTATTTGTCAGCGCATTGGTCAAATCTAGCACAAAGGTTTCAACCGATAACTGAGTTAATAATTCTTTCATCTCGGTATTAATGCGTATTTCACCGTGGTCAAGAATCGCAATATGGCGACACAATTGCTCCGCTTCTTCTAAATAGTGGGTGGTCAAAATAATGGTGGTATTTTCCTCTGCATTAATTTGTTGCATAAATGCCCACATCGAGCGGCGCAGCTCGATATCTACTCCCGCCGTTGGCTCATCTAATATCAATAACTTAGGCTTATGAATCAATGCCCGCGCAATCATCAACCGCCGCTTCATGCCTCCAGATAATTCACGAGATTTGTTATCTCGTTTATCCCACAGTCCCAATGCCGTTAATAACTTTTTGGCACGTGGCTTAGCTTCACTGGCAGCAATGCCAAAATAGCCTGCTTGGGTGATTAAAATGTCCTCAACTTTTTCAAACTGATTAAAGTTAAACTCTTGTGGCACGACGCCAAGATATTGCTTGGCAACTGATGGGTGCGCCAATAAATCTGTACCAAATATTTGCACACTGCCCGAAGTTGGACGAAATAACGAGCTAATAATACCAATCATCGTCGATTTACCTGCCCCATTAGGACCAAGTAAAGCAAAAAATCCGCCTTGTGGTACTGTGAGGCTGACATTTTTTAGTGCAGAAAATCCATTATCATAAGTTTTTGATAAGTTATTTATCTGTAAGGCAGGTTTAGATAAGGCATCAAGGTCAGTCATATTGGTCATTATAGTGGCTACGATGGTTGTCTAGATTAAAATACAATATAGATAATATGTGCTAAATCAATAGGTAAGGCTTTAGTCTGTTGATTTTTTCTATAGTAAACAGAGTTTATGGGGATGGTGTTTGAGATTTAAAGCATCATTTATACTAAAGTCAGTATCTACATAATATGCTAATAAAAGATTTATTAGATTACGCCACTCTCAACTTATAAGACCCCCTCCTAACCTCCCCTTTACTACGCGAGCATAGCTCTTGTCTTGTACTACAAGCACAGCTTTTCGTCTTGCATCGCTAAAATAGTCCACTGGACTATTTATTAACGCTCTTCAGGGGCGAAACAGTGTTTCGCTATACTCCTCCTCAGGGAGAGGAACTGGTTTTTAAGTCCTCCCTTTACTTCAAGAGGAGGGTTTAGGAGGGGTTATATATCAATTTAGTAAAATAAGTTGAGAGCGAGGTAAACTTAAGAACAAATAGGATAAAAAATAAGAAAATGAGTATAAATAATTAAAAAAATTCACCAAGCTACATAGTGATTCTACAAAATTTTATAACTTTAGCAAGGTATTTATAATTTTTTTTACATTTAAGTAAGTTTCCCTATTATTTTTATCGTTCAGCTTCCATCTGTTCAAGCTCGGTCATTGCCATCAGCATCTCTTCTTCTACTTGCGCTTGCTGCTGTTGCAATTGTGCTTGCTCATCTAATAATGCTAACAACTCTGCTTTACGGCTGTCATCATACAGCTCGGTATCTGCCAATTGCATCTCTAATTGCTCAAGTTGCTGGGTTAATTTTTCAAGCTGTTTTTCAGATTGCTCAATACGTTTACGAATGGGAGCAGTTAGCTTACGCTGCTCGGCAGCTCGGCGGCGTAGCTCTTCTTTACTCAAAGCTTCCGTGGCAGTGGCTTGTTTGTTATCTGCCCCATTAGCATCATTTTTTCTATAAGCCGTTGGTGCCGATTTAGTACTACTTTTCTTCTCTACTGCATCGGCAGCCTGTGGTGTGGCACTGACATTTTTACGCTGCTCAGATAACCACTTGCCATAGTCAGATACATCACCAGAGAACTCAATAAATTTACCTGCATGTACCAAATACAGCTCATCACAGACATTGGCTATCAGCTCACGATCATGCGATACCAGCACCACCGCCCCAGCAAATCCTTGTAATGCCATGGTCAGTGCTTGGCGCATTTGTAAATCTAAATGGTTGGTTGGTTCATCTAATACCAAAACATTGGGACGCTGCCAGACGATAAGAGCCAATGTCAGACGAGCCCGCTCACCCCCAGAAAACAGCTTACTGGGGGTATCAATGCGATCACCCCGAAAATCAAAGCTACCCAAAAAAGCACGCAAGACAGCATCGGACGTTTTACCTGCTAAGCGACGCAACATCAACATCGGAGTTGCCTCAGCATCTAAACTATCCATTTGATGCTGATTAAAATAGCCAATTTTGAGGGTATCTGAAACCTTATAGCTACCTGATACTAAAGGTAAATCACCCACTAAAGCTTTGATTAGAGTTGATTTACCAGCACCATTCATTCCCAATAGCCCAATGCAAGAATCAGGGGTTATTTGCAAACTAACATTGTGCAGCAGTGCTGTACCATCATAACCAATATCGGCTTGGCGCATCTCTATTAATGGTGAACTCGTGTGGCTGGGCTGATAAAACTCAAATGAGAATGGGTTATCTGCCATCACTGGTGACAACTCTGCCATACGCTCAAGCTGCTTGATACGGCTTTGTGCTTGCTTTGCTTTGGATGCTTTGGCCCGAAAACGACGTATATAATCTTCTAAATGTGCGCGGGTGCTTTGCTGTTTTTCAAATGCTTGCTGCTGCTGAGACAATCGCTCACTGCGAGTGCGCACAAACTGCGAATAGTTACCTGTATATAAGGTGAGCTTGGTATTTTCAATATGCAAAATATGCCCTACTGTGGCATCCAAAAACGCCTGATCGTGAGAGATCAGCAGCACCGTACCATCAAATTTATTGATCCATTCCTCTAGCCATAAGATGGCATCTAAATCCAAGTGGTTGGTCGGCTCATCAAGCAGTAATAAATCAGCACGACTCATCAAAGTTTTGGCTAGATTAAGGCGCATACGCCAACCACCCGAAAAATCATTCACTGGTAGCTCATGCTGCTCGGTACGAAAGCCCAAACCTGACATCACTTGTGCTGCACGGGCAGGCGTACGATAGCCATCAATATCATCAAACTTTTGGTGCAATTGGGTTATCTGCTCCATACTCAGGGTATCTGATTGTGCCAACTGTTCATTGATAGCAAACCACTCTTTATCACCACTGAGTACATAATCTATCGCCTTTTGATTGCTGCCAGCGACTTCTTGCGCCATGTGGGCGATGTGCCAAGTACTCGGTAAAGAGACACTGCCTGTATCAATGCTCATATCACCGATGCCTTTATAATGCAGTAACACCGCAAACAGTGTTGACTTACCTGTACCATTGTTGCCCGTTAAACCCACCTTTTGTCCTGGATGAATCTGAAATGTTGCTTCAGTAAACAACACACGCCCATCACGACGAACACCCACATTATTAAACTCTATCATCAGTATCGCACTTATTTTGTTTAAGAAAGCTGCTATTATTTCAAAGCTGCTGCTGATAGGCAAAGGATTTATCAGTACATATATCCTTCTTCATATTGATTTGTATTGACAGCGACTTAACTGCCTTGCCGTTAATTTATATTTGCGTCATTGATATGCTGAAATAAACTAAGCCATGAATTGAAATGTATCGCAAACACCCTCATTAATGCTGCACGCATCAATAATTAAATGATTAATGGCAATGATTGCTAATATGGTTCATAAATGAACCTTGCTCTCAACTTATTTTACTAAATTGATATATGACCCCTCCCAAACCCTCCCCTTGAAGTAAGGGGAGGACTTAAAAACTAGTTCCTCCTCCTTTTTTAAGAGGGAGGCTAGGAGGGGGTTGAAGTTGAGAGTGTGGTTAAATGAATAATAAGATAATAAACAAATAAGATAATTAGCCTTATTTGTGCCTATGCTATACTGATTGCCAAAATTTATTATGACTGCTCACTGTTGTCATTGATTTACTGTATATTTTATGAGGACACTATGAATCCGACCATTACTCTAACTGACAGTGCGGCAAACAAAGTCCGTCGTCTACGCCTAGAAGAAGGTGATGACAACTTAATGCTTCGAGTATATGTCACAGGTGGAGGCTGCTCGGGATTTTCCTATGGTTTTAACTTTGCCGAAGAAGTGGGCGAAGACGATGCCAGTTTTGAAAATGAGGATGTTACCTTATTGGTAGATTCACTCAGCTACCAATATCTACAAGGCTCTACGGTAGACTATACAGAAGGGCTAGAAGGAGCACGCTTTATTGTCAGTAATCCGAATGCCACCACAACCTGTGGCTGCGGCTCATCTTTTTCTATTTAGTTACATACCGTATCATAAAATGTTACATCGTGTCATAAAACCTTAAAAAACAATCCCTACAATGAGTGATAGTAAAACTTACCACTAACTAAATTATGGCTGTTAGTTGTTATAAGATGCAACTAGCCAACAAATAAATAATACCCCACCTGATAAAAGCAAAATTTTTGGAATAGGTTGGTTGTAAAATTTACAATGAACTTGGTGAATGGTTTGGACTCAAAATGGTGTGTATGGTATACTACTTATGGTATAGAATGTATAAAGACATATTACTTAGTTAACTGATTTTTATAGGTAATATGCCAAAATTTGATAAATTTATTTTATATAAATCTGTATTATAATATGATACAATCAAACCGAGACTTATTAGATAATATAAAAATGATGTCATTTTAAGTTTCATCTTTTTTAAATATACTTTAAGTTTTACATTGATATTTTTTCCTTGATGGTTAATAGGCAACAATTATATTTAGAATAATAATCTCTATAATTGACGATCATTTGACCATACTAGGCACAATAATAAACATTTTCTCTTCAAGGAGTTATTTATGGCTAAGTTATCTTTAGATACATTAAATGAAATTGATGGTTTTATCGCTGCTGCACTAGTAGATAGCGAGTCTGGATTGTCACTAGCTACTGTTGGTTCTGGTATTGACCTTGAACTAGCGGCTGCTGGTAACACTGAAGTGGTACGCGCCAAGCGTAAAGTTGCTGATGTATTGGGCCTTAATGACAATATTGAAGACATCTTGATCACACTAGGTAAGCAATATCACTTGATTCGCCCACTAGTACGTAACGAAAACTTATTCTTGTATCTAGTACTAGATCGTCAAAAATCAAACCTTGCTATGGCACGCCATACTCTAAAATCATTTGAAACTGAACTTGACTTCTCATAATTTTTTATAGATTCTGATAAGTTTAACTCAAAAAAACCCCTACCAAAAGGTAGGGGTTTTTTTATGTCCTTCCCTGTTTATAGTATCCATTTGCTACCAACGACAAAAACTTAAGCTTATCCGCTTGGATTATTGTAAACATGGGTGTTTTTTATTAGACGGTACGGTAAACTAATCACACTATAAAAAGAGCATCTAATATGCTGAGCAATGTGCTGAACTTTGATACTGTCTTAATATTGTCTCTACCCATATATTAGCATGGGTATGTAACACTCAAAATATGGTTGAAAACTTCATTAAGACCACTGATTACCATCATCAATCTAATATAATTTCACCATAAGGCAAGCAAACATAGCTCATACTATGGTGGATTTATAGTAGGTAGACTATATATAATTACAATTCAAGCCATTGCTTTGCTTGCAAACCACTTATATCCCCTATTTATTGATTCATTATCCGTTTATTATCGTGAGTGTTATATGACTAATTTTGCTACCTATACTCTTCCTCATTGGCTACAAAGTCATCACCTTAATGGGATGCTACGTGGCATCGAAAAAGAGGGGTTACGTATGCAGCCAGATGGTTTTTTGGCACAAACACCACATCCGCAAACACTCGGATCAAAACTTACCCATCCTTATATCACTACAGACTACTCTGAAAGCTTACTTGAACTGATTACTGAGCCAAAAGCAAGCATTGTAGAAACCTTAGCCATGCTACGTGAGCTACATGTCCTCGTTGCCAAAGCGCTCCACAGTAATGATGAGCTGATGTGGCCACTGTCTATGCCATGTATGCTCAAATCGAATGATGACAATATTCCACTGGCAGATTATGGCAGCTCTAATATTGGTAAACTAAAAACCCTATACCGTAGTGGGCTTGGTGTGCGCTATGGTAGACGGATGCAAACCATTGCTGGTCTACACTATAATCTATCCTTTGATGATCTGCTATTTAGCACTTGGCAACAACACGAAGCTGCTACCAATTCCGATACAGCCACAATCAGCTTAACTGAGTTCAAAAATGACAAATACTTAGCGCTAATTCGCAATTTCAAGCGACTAAGTAGCTTGGTGCTTTATCTTACTGGCGCAAGCCCTTCAGTGTGTCCTTGTTTTTTAACCAGTCGTAAGCATGATTTAAGCTTGCTTAATAAGACAACCTATTACAAACCTTATGCCACCAGCCTACGTATGGGTAAACTTGGCTATACCAACAGTGTGCAAGATCAACTCGACATTCGTTATAACAACTTGCCTGAGTATATTAAGGGTCTTCGAGCAGCGATTGATACCCCTTTTGCACCATTTAGCCGTTTGGGGCTAGAAAATGAAGCAGGTGAGCCGATCCAGATTAATGATCATATCCTGCAAATAGAAAATGAATACTATAGCCCCATTCGCCCCAAACAAATTGCCAAATCAGAACAAGCGCCCAGTGATGCGCTAGAAGAACGTGGCATCGCTTATGTGGAGTTTCGAGCCATTGACCTTGATCCTTATAGTGACATTGGTATTCGCCTATCAACAGCCTGCTTTTTGGAAGTATTGGCATTGTACTGTTTATTGACTGACTCACCTGAGCTATACCCAGAAGAAGATCAACGCTTAGCAGAAAATTTAGAACGGGTAGTCAATAACGGACGAGAACCAAATTTATCTATCTTAACCACTCAAGGAGAGGTTGGTTTTGAAGAGTGGATGCTAGAGCATCTAGAAAAAATGATGCCGCTGGCAAATCTACTTGATGCGCATAACAAAAGTAACCATTACCGCAGTGCAGTGGCATTAATGCTTGGTAGAGCCACCCACCCTGATGCAACTTTATCGGCACAAATACTCGCGGATACCGAGCGACTGGGCAGTACTTGGCAGCTTGGGTACAATTTGGCATCACAGCATCATGAAGGCTTAGTTAAGCAAACACTTAGCCCTAATACACAGGCAAAATATGAAGTATTGGCAGAAAAATCATGGATGCAGCAGCAACAGCTTGAAGATGAACAAACGGTTGATTTTAAAACTTACTTACAAGCCTATCGCTAAAGTATAAATATCAGTAAAAACACACCAGATTTGATGCTGGCTCTCTTGCTGCTCTATTGTAATTAATAAGGTACATACTATGCATAAGCTACTAACATATCGAGGCTTAAATGCCATTTTGGTCATATTTGCTGCTATAGGAATGGCATTCGCGCTGTTTTTTTTACAACAACATATGGGGCTTGCACCTTGCCCATTATGTATATTTCAGCGTATTGGACTGATGGTTATGGGGGTATTTGCACTGTTAGCAGCATTATTCCATCCTAGAGGTCGTATTATACGGGTACTACTTTGGATTGGCTCTATGCTGGGTATCTTATGGTCAACGGGCGTTGCAGCCCGTCATGTTTGGCTACAACACCTGCCACCAGACCAAGTACCTTCATGTGGACCGGGGCTAGATTATTGGTTAGAGGCTCTACCAATGCAGCAAGTCGTCCATGAGGTGCTATCTGGCTCTGGTGAATGTGCTGCCATCTCATGGCAGTTTTTGGGTCTAAGTATTCCTGAGCAAGCATTAATATTTTTTAGTTTTTTATTAATTATTAATTTGATGGTACTGTGGCGGATTATTTCACCACCAACACGTGTATTAGGATAATGGATTCATAGTTTCTTCTTTCATCTCATTTTTTATAAACAGGGCAAACAGCGATATGCACGTTCATATTTTAGGCATTTGTGGTACTTTTATGGGGTCATTGGCATTATTAGCGCGTGAGCTTGGACACACTGTTACTGGCTCAGATGCTGGTATTTATCCACCGATGTCCACCCAGCTTGAATCAGCAGGTGTTACCATTCAAGAAGGCTATCATGCCACGCATCTACAACCAGCCCCCGATTTAGTTATTGTTGGTAATGCGATGAAGCGCGGCATTGAAGCAGTAGAATATATGCTAGATGCAGGTTTGCCTTATACCTCAGGACCGCAGTTTTTATCCGAACACGTGTTACAACACCGTCATGTTTTGGCAGTGGCGGGCACACATGGCAAAACCACCACCACCACCATGCTTGCTTGGATACTACAATATGCAGGCATAGATACGGGGTTTTTGATTGGTGGTGTACCGCAAGTAGCTGCACAGCTAGAAGATGAGCGTCTGCATCGAGCCTTTACCCATAGCAGCCACTTAGGTGCAGATAGTCACAATAATCAGCGAGGCTATTTTGTCATCGAAGCGGACGAATATGACTCGGCATTTTTTGATAAGCGATCAAAGTTTGTACATTATCGTCCACGTACAGCAATTTTAAATAATTTAGAGTTTGATCATGCTGATATTTTCTCTAGCCTAGCAGATATTCAGCGTCAGTTTCATCACATGATACGCATGATCCCAAGTACTGGTAAAATCATCATGCCAGCACAAACGCCTAGTTTAGAAGAGACCATTGATCAAGGCTGCTGGACACCCATCTGGCGTACCAAAACGCTTCAACCTCATGCCACCATCTCTACTACTGATGCAGATAACAATACAGGTAACAATACAGATAACAAGGCAGATACAGACTGGCAGGCTCAGCTTATCAACCAAGACGGCAGTCAATTTACCGTCAGTTATCATAATGAAGATAAGAGTATGCAAACAGGAGAAGTGAGTTGGGGCATGAGTGGCATCCATAATGTCAATAATGCATTGGTTGCCATTGCAGCAGCTTATGATATTGGTATTTCTGTGGCTAAAGCTTGTCAGGCATTATCTACATTTGCAGGTATCAAACGGCGTATGGAGCTGGTTGCGGATATGACTTACTCCAAAACGGATGGGGATACAGCTCAGGTACAAGTCTATGATGACTTTGCCCATCACCCCACTGCTATTACCACCACTCTTGATGGTGCACGCAAAAAACTACAAGGTAAAAAAATCTGGGCAATCATCGAGCCACGTAGCAATACCATGAAACTAGGTATCCATAAAGACAGCCTAGCAGCCTCAGCATCTCTTGCTGATCAGGTGATTTGGTATGAACCTAAAGGCTTGGCTTGGGGGCTAAGTGATATCATCAACACAGCAACCACAAATAATACGGTGAGCAATAATCAGCAAGTATTTGATAGCACTGATGCCATCATCGCCCATATCAAACAACATTTAGGCAATAATGATGCCATTGTTATTATGTCTAATGGTAGTTTTGAGGGTATCCATCAACGTCTAATAGAGGTGCTAAAAAACGCCTAAGCCACACGCTACTAGAACATATCCATAAAATGTACTATCACCAAATCGCTAATTTTTTTATACTTTTGTTGAGAAAAAAAACATAGCCTGTACATGGTTAACAATTTGCCCTTATTTTACAAAACCAAAAGTCTCTAAAATGGCTTTTAGGGCAACTGTACAAGTAAACAAAAGTTAATAAGGAGATATTCATGAACTTTATTTGGATGATTATAGTAGGGTTTGTTGCAGGTTTATTGGCTCGTGCCATTAAACCAGGCAATGATGCCATGGGCTGGATCATGACTATTGTCTTAGGTATTGCAGGAGCATTGGTGGGTGGTTTCTTAGCCAGTGTAATTGGTATCAATGCCGATGGTGGTTTTATAGGTTTGGTATTCTCAGTTATCGGAGCTATCATCTTACTGTTTATTTATGAGTTAATTACTGGCAAACGTCGTATATAGCACATAAAAATATAGTGTAAAGGTACTTATAGGTTACCAACTTACGTATTAACAATAACTGTTTCACCTTAAATAAAGCGAACGCTCTTAATGACGTTCGCTTTTTTATGGGTGTTGTATTGATGTGATCTGTAAAAATGATTATTAATTACTCCTATTGCAGTCATTCATTTGACTTATGCCACTTTTGTCCCCATTTATTTTATAATACTACGTATTGAATGACTTTAAACTTCTACGAGAAATATAAATATTATGGCTTTATTACCCATTTTAAGTTACCCAGATCCACGCTTGCGTACCATTGCTCAACCTGTCAAAAAGGTAGACGATGAAATCAAGACGCTAATCAAAGACATGCTTGAAACCATGTATGATGCTAAGGGTATCGGACTGGCTGCCACTCAGGTAGACCGCCATATTCAGCTTATCGTCATGGATTTATCAGAAGATGGCGATGCACCACGGGTATTTATCAACCCTAAAGTGACCCCTTTAATAGAAGATAAAAAGCCTTATGAAGAAGGTTGTTTGTCCGTTCCTGATGTCTATGACAAAGTAGAGCGCCCTGCTAAAGTTCGTATTGAAGCGATGGATGGTGAAGGTAATGAATTTACTGAAGAAGTCGATGGGCTATTGGCAGTATGTATCCAACATGAAATGGATCACTTAAATGGCGTATTGTTTGTTGATTATTTATCACGCCTTAAGCAGACTCGAGCGCGTGAAAAAGTACGCAAAGTCATCAAACAACGTGAAAAACAAGCCGTAACCGTTAAAGCCTAATAACACTAATAAATAAACAGTTATTTAGCCATCGTCGTTCATAAAGAAAACATTCAACTATCTGTATTTTCAGCAACCTTGATATTAATCAATCTTGATTTGTATTGGTTGCTGCGTGCTTGCTTCATATTGGTTATTATTATTGCTTCTTTGTGTATTCTGTACTACCTCACCAATCGTCACCCATTGTCCTTTGGGAATAATGACGGTAGTATTTAGTTGTTGTGATTTGAGGGGAAGTCGTTGATTGCCTGTGAGTTTGTCCTCAATTTGTTTTAGCCCAATTTCTACTTGTCCGTCAGCTAACAGTCGAGGAGTGACTGCAACCCCTTGAGTGCTGTTAACCAATGTTTGCCCATAGATTTGTATCTGTGGGCGATTTTCTTTAATACTCCCATAAGTATATTGCCGACTAGCTTGAGTTAATGACCATAATGTATTGGTGCTGATACTGGCAGCTTTGCCTGATAGCGTTTGTACCTGATACAGGCTGTTTTGTTGTCCACTGCTTTGCTGATTGGCAAACTGCCCATTTACTAAAATACCTGACTGGTCGATATAAACCTGCCCTTGCTGGATATTTTTTGTACCATTAGTGGTTGTGCCCACTCGGACTGCAACCAAAACTGGCTGTGGGACAGTATCAATTTTACTTAACAATTGCTTGACAGACTGATAGCCTTTCGGGGTAGTACGTAACACCAATTTATCTTGATAAACCGAAACGCTACCCCCTGCCGATACGTTGTCCAATTGCTGCTGTACTGTCGGAATAAGTGACTCACCGCCATATGTATCAATCACGTAGGTTTGATATTGGGCAATGACACTGATGGGCAATGCTAAAGTAAGCACACCTAAGAGGGTTTTTATTGTTGAGATAAATTTTGTTTTATTAGCTTTATTAGCTTTTTTAGCTTTGTTATTAAGGAAGATTGCCATAAGCAGATAAGTCCGAATCTAGTGACCAAATAAACACGTTAACATGTTGATGCTTATTGGCTTTATTTTTGGCTTGAATGTCTTCAAATTCTTTAATGATAGATAAATCGGTTAAGCTCATACCTTCATTGGGTTTACTAGCGGTTTTATTTTGTCCTGCTTTATCAATAAACTCAGTAATCCATTGTTGCCATTCTGCCTTTAAATCAAAATGGCTGATTTCAAACGGTAACTCTCCTGCAAAGGTCTTTTGCATCATATCAACAAATTTAGTGGCTGTTTTTCGGCGGATATGACCATCACCATTTTGGCTAATATGATTGCCTACTTCGACAGCAACGACAAAAGGAATGATAAACCGGCAATTTAGCTCAATATAGGTTTTAAAGTCTGCCAAGACTTTTTCTTTGTCATTATTGCGATTGGGTACATCTAAGAGATTTAATAAAATACTGGTGTCCAATAAACAAATATCTGCCATTTACTCAGCCTCTTGTAGCTGATTTAGCCAGTCTAAGGCTTGCTGTTTGCGCTGCTGTGGGGTAGTGGGGTGTTTCACAAAGCGTTCGACCACGCCTTTGGTTACCAGTTCTCCTAATGAGCCTTGCGATACCAGTCCTAAATAATCTTCCAAATCCCCTAGTCGTATTAAGCGACTATCGCCTTGTTGTGGGTCACGATAACAAAATACTACATCTGCTAATGCTTCATCAGGTAGGGCATCCATCAATGCAGGATTGTGAGTGGATAATAATAATTTTAACTTCCGTTCATTAGCATATTGATGCATTAAGGATAAAATATCATAAGCTCGGGTGGGATGGATACTGTTATCAATCTCTTCGATAACAATGGTTGAGCCTTTGGGGACGGATAATAATGCGGTGGCGATGCCTAAGACTTTTAGTGTACCATCAGATAATAAATCCATCGGACATTCTTTATCACTGCCAGCAAAACTTTCTACTAATGAAAATTCTACCCGTTGCCGATGGTCAACATAAAACTTAATGTCATGGATATTCTGCTCAGGTAAGCTACGAATCATTGCCAATAACTTATCTTTCACTACATTATCTTGGCAAAGCTGATACATCACCCCAGCCAAATTCATACCATTTTGACGCAAATCATTTTCTGCCAAACTGGCTGTTTGCATAGAGCTAGGAATAAAATCAAAGAAATAGGTATTGGTTAGATTGTTATCCATATTTTCAAGGCTATCTAAAAAATTACTAGATAATAGAGTATCCTTTTCAATATAGAATTGGGCTTTTTTTATTGCTGAAGAATCGCTTGTATTATAACTATCAAAAACAGTTATGGCATTATTAGACAATTTTTCTTGAGTATCTGATTTCTTATAAGGATAATCAATTCTATTATCTGCATAAAAACAAACTCTTTCCTCATTTATTTGTATGATTTCATGTTTAAAAAATAGTTTATTATTTTCAATTTTGAAAGTAGATTCATACATCAATTTTTTATATTGAAAAAATATAGCAAATTCATCTGTATCAAAATAAGCCAAATCCCTAGCACTACCCCGAACTACTTTATCACTATCATTCACCCAGTTTTTTAGGGTGGATAGACGTTCACCACCAGCAACCCAACTTAAAAAGCGAAATGCCTCAATAGCATTACTTTTACCAGACGCATTTGCCCCGATTAATAAGGTTAATGGGGCAAGTGGTAGCGTGGCATCTTGATAACTTTTAAAGTTTTTGATGGCAATGCTGGTGCTATCAGTCATTTTTTATTATCCACTTTATATATTTATACAACTAAAACAACTACTTAAGCCCTAACACATCTTGCATATCATAACGCCCTGCGTCTGATTGCTCTACTGCCCATACGGCAGCTCGTACTGCACCACTAGCAAAGGTCATGCGGTTTTGCGCTTTGTGGGTAATCTCTACAATCTCACCATCAGCGATAAACATCACTGTATGCTCACCTACGATTTCTCCACCACGAATGGCATGGATACCAATGCTACCTTGCTGACGCTCACCTGTTTGCCCTTCACGTCCATAGATGGCGACTTCTTTAAGGTTTTGTCCACGGGCAGTAGCGGCGGCATCTGCCATCATATAAGCAGTGCCTGATGGGGCATCAATTTTGTGCTTATGATGAGCTTCGATGACTTCAATATCGGCAGTTTCGCCAAAAGCTTTGGCTGCCATTTCAATAAGTTTGAGTGAGACATTAACCCCAGTTGAATAGTTACCTGCATAGACGATGGTAATTTGCTCACTGGCATCATTAAGCTGTTGCTCTTGGGTTTCATTTAGCCCTGTTGTACCAATAACCATCGCTGTGTTGTGTTTGGCACATAGCTGCACATTGTGTGCGGTGGCATCAGGTAGGCTAAAGTCAATCAATACGTCAATATCTGCAATGACTTTTTCTAGGTCATCGCTTAATGCTACGCCTAATACAGATATGCCGACTAATTCGCCTGCATCAACCCCAATAAGGCTTGAGCCTGCTCGCTCAATGGCGGCAGTCAGCTTGCTGTTTGGATTATCATTGACGGCTTCAATCAGCATCCGCCCCATACGTCCGCCTGCTCCGATAACACCGATTTTTGTTAGCTTGGTTGAACTGTTTGCCCCGTTTGTCATAATGCTTTGCTCTATTTGTTTAGTGGTGAAAAGTTATATTTATCTGTGTTTATCATAGCATATTCTTATTTTTTGATGGTGTTTGAAACCGTATTTGAAATACTGACACCATATAATAATCTAAAAGTTTCACGTGAAACTTTTAGATTAAGTGATATGATAGTGGCTTTGGTTGTTAACAACTTTGTATCAAGATTAATTGTCAATATTATATGCAATATTTAAAAATCATCATTATTGTCGCTATTATCAGCTTTTTTAGTAATATAGCTAGTAGATATCTTGAAAAAAAATTGAGAGCGACTAAAAAGTTTCAAGAACAATCAGCAGTACGACAAAAAAATATGATTTTTTTGCGTGAGCAGTCCGCTATTATTTCACACACTGATGAAACGATTAGCATAGAGCCGACGACATTTAAGCCCAAGATAAGTAAATTAGTCGTTTTAGCCTATTTTATGTTTATGATGTGTGGGATATTAATGTTCTTTAGTATAAACCCAGAAGAATCTCTAGCAGTGTGGTTGTTTCCATTATTTATTGTGGGTACTAGCGGTTTGCTATTATTAGAAACTTTTACCCTGAAATATCAGTTAGATAACACAACCTTACAAGTCTCTTCACTATTAGGGACTATTGAAATATCACTGGCTGATATTGTTGAGGTTAAAAAAAGGAAAATAAATTATATATTCAAACATGGGGCTAAAGGTAGGATTAGGTGTGAAACCTGCTCTGATACAATTTTCATTACCACATCCAAACCAATCAAATGGGAAAAATATACCATCATGATTTCTCCAAAAAATGAAAATGAATTTATTGAGTTTCTAAAAAGACGGTTAGTCTAAGTTTATGGTCAAGTTTTTATCCCAAGCCTCTTTACTGTTGCAAATTCTGCTAAATTGATATCTAGGGATTTGATTAGGTCAGTACCAGATTTATCTGAGGATAATATAATTTACCTCCATAGTTTTATTAATTTTTTACATATTTTTTAATACGATTATCTTACAACTCTACACACCCAATATAACTAACGCTCCAAACGCTGTAAGGCTTGTTGTGCTTGCTCATGCCCTTGTGTCCCCGATTTTTGATACCACTTAATGGCTTCAGTATAGGATTGTGGTACACCTAAACCATTTTCATACATCATCCCTAAATTAAATTGTGCATCAATGTTTCCTTGTAATGCTGCTTTTTGATACCATTTAGCTGCCTCAGTATAAGACTGCTCTACACCTAACCCTTGATGATACATAACCCCTAAATTATTTTGTGCTTTAGCATCTCCTTGCTCGGCGGCTGGATAACAATTCTTATAACTGGGATTATCTATACATAACTGGTTATTTATATTATCGGCTGTAGTATCAGCAAATGCAGTCATACTGGTAAGCAAAAGCGAGAGGGATAATAGTAGAGGTTTTGGACGAATGAACATTAGAGAGGGCATGTTAGAGCTGCCTTTTTAATTTATATATTGATAATTTTTTAAGCCAAAAAAACTTGCTAAGGCGTTTAGCTTAACAAGTTTTTTAGTTTTTTGAAAAAAATTTTAATATATAAAGTAGAGAATATAAGTATGTGTTTTTAGTACGTCGTCACAGTTACGCAAAAACAAACCCCAATCAAAAGATTGGGGCTTGTTTTATAGAATCTGTCCCTCAACCCATTCAGGTGATGGGTACATTAATAATAGCAGTGGATAAAGCTATGAATCACTTAACTAAAATCAGTGATCTCTTTTATCTATTTCAACCTAATTTTAAAGTCTGAGACTAAAAAATTAGACAGGCAGCATATTGTTAGCAAAAAAGTCTGCTAGCGCATCCGTTTGTGCCAATGGCAATACCGCAGCCACATACTGGTCTGGACGAACCACCACAATGACGCCACCACGATCAATTTCACGCTCATCAAAGATATCTTCATCTGCTTTGGCTGTATAAGCCTTTTCATAGTTAGCAACTTGGAAAGGTCCAGACAATGGCAAAAATACTTCATGCACATCTGTCATTTCGATATCATGATGCGATTGTTGATAAATGACTTTTACATCAAAGACACTGTCCATGTCCTCACCCTTAGGCGTATATACAGATAATGGTGAGTTAGCATCTGTGTGCAACCAATTCGCAAAGGTATCTAACAACTCTGCCTTGGCGTCGGCAAATGCATAGATACGCCAGCGACCATCAGCTTGAGCATGATGTCCTAAATGAATCGGTACAGCATCAGCAATACGTACTACAGGTGCTGATTTAAATCGTTTACCGATGGGATAACCCTTAGCAAGATGTTGATAACTATCATCACCAATCAACATAGAAGGCTCATACTGCGTCATAAACCCTGCTGGAAACTCAGCAGTACGAACATAATACTCACTTAACTCATCAGGGTTTTCAAACTCGTCAGGTTTTTTTGCCATTAGGCTAGACCATTCTTTATCGAATGTAATTAGATCTTGGGCAACAACTTGACGTTCAGCAGAGTAAGTAGCAAGTAATGACTCTGGGCTACGTTTGGTTAATACTGAGCCTAATTTCCAACCCAAATTAAAGGCATCTTGCATCGATACATTCATACCTTGCCCAGCTTTGGCACTATGAGTATGACAGGCATCACCACAAATAAAGACGTGTGGCATTTTATTGTCTTCTTCACCGACATCAACATCATCGAATTTATCAGTCACACGATGCCCAACTTCATAGACTGACCACCAAGCCACATTTTTCACATCGATGGTATAAGGGTGCATAATGGCATTGGCTTGAGCAATGATATCTTCCAGTGGTGTTGAACGTATTTGATGGTTGTCATTTTCATCGACATCACCAAGATCAATATACATTCTAAATAAGTAGCCACCTTCACGTGGTATCAGCAAAATACTACCATTATCTTGTGACTGAATGGCACACTTCATACGAATATCAGGAAAATCAGTGACTGCTAAAATATCAGCAACGCCCCAAGCGTGCAATGATGGCTGCCCGATATGTTTGCGACCTATAGATTCACGCACCTTACTACGAGCACCGTCACAACCCACGACATACTTAGCCTTGATGGTACGCTCTTCACCACTACGCTCTCCGGTTGTATAGCGAATATTAACAGTAACAGGATACTCGCCTTCACCCACTTGCAATCCACAGAACTCAACGCCAAAATCAGGCTCGATACGTGCAGGTGAAGTTTTAGCAACTTTAGCAAAATAATCTAGCACACGTGCTTGGTTCACAATCAGATGAGGAAATTCACTGATCCCATTTTCATCATCAAGTGTTCTTTTAGTACGTACAATCTTTGTTGGGTCTTCTTTTGAAGGCGCCCAAAAGTTCATCTCGCAAATTTGATACGCTTCGTTAGTGATTTCATCAGCAAATCCAAACGCTTGAAATGTTTCAACACTACGTGCCTGAATACCATCAGCATGACCAATGGCAAGTCGACCTTCACGTTTTTCAATAATGCGTGTGGTAATCGATGGGTATTGTGATAGCTGTGCAGCAAGCAACATACCAGCAGGGCCTGAGCCAACGATTAACACATCAATCTCATCAGGTATTTCGCTTGGTCGATCTAACCCCTTGCCTTGAGCAGGTTTGATGCGTGGGTCAGTAGAAACGTAACCATGGTGATGGAACTGCATAATATGACTTCCTTGTGGTTAGAATATGAATGGGAGTTGCCCATGACAAACCGAGGCAACCAGTTTTTGTTTTTTTGTACAATATAAATATAACCAGAGATAAAACTATCCAACATTTACATTATGTTCAACTTGCTCAAATATTACTAATATATTCGTAAAATATCAAGTATTTTAAATCGTGCTTATGCATTTTTATAGATTACGTAAGTCCTATATTTTTATCATCCTCGTTAGGCTAAAGCCTGTGTTCTTTTTTTTATAAATTTATTTATAAATTAGTTATATAGGCTTGACATTAAACAGTAGTAAAATTTTTTTATCTAAAAATTGTTGCAAGTTTACGAATATGTTAGTAGTATTTATGTTACAAATATATTAGTGATAATCAAGAGTATAAAAATTCTTTTTACCTGTATAGCAGAGCAATATAAGAACGCACTCTTTATCAGCAATGAGAATTTATCAGTTTCAAATCAAAATACTCTTATCAGTCTATATAATAAAACTAATCCAATCTTAAACTTATACCATTCTGGTTAATTGAACTATTTTGAGGAAGGCAACCAACATTACTACAATCAATAGTAGGCTAAATGACTGCGCTAAAGATAGATTGCTACAACGGATTGGTATAGATCAAACCACCATCTAATTATCTAGTAAAAGGATTTATTATGAAGACGTCAGGCGTGAGTAATGAAAAAAGCAAGTTTAAGCCACTTTTAAAGTTTAGTAGTTTATTTGCTATTGGGGTTGGCGTTGTTGTAGGACAAGGTCCTATTGTGTCACTGCTACAAGGCGTTGGCCTAGGTGGTACGGATTTTATTCTTGTATTAGTCATTGGTTTAATAATTGCTTTATGTAATGCCTTTACCTTTGCAGAGTTATCACTCATGTTTCCTAGTGCAGGCAGCTTGAGTACTTATACAGAAGTCGCCATGGGACATTTTCCTGCTATTCTTGCAACGATGACAGGTTATGTGATGCTGACCATGTTTGGATTATCGGCAGAAGTCATGCTTGTAGGTGCTGTCATGGATATGCTGTTCCCTGGTATCTTTTCTCCTTTGATGATTACTTTTATAGTCATCGGTTTATTTACCTTTTTAAATATCCTTGGTACAGACATCTTTGCCAATGTACAAAGCGCGCTAACCTATGTCATGTTAGTATTTTTGACAATTGTTAGTGTGGTCGCACTGAGCCAAACAGGTAATCCTATCCCTGAGCCTCATACTGCATTTGCTGACTGGGGTGCCATTGATGGCAGTTTTTTAGGTTTAATTGCGCTTGGTATGTGGGCATATTTCGGTCTTGAATTTGTCTGTCCGCTGATTGAAGAGTCCAAAAACCCTGCACGTGATATCCCTCGTGCTATGATTATGGGTGCATTGGCTATCTTTATCATTTATACATTGTTTGCATTAGGGGCTGGTACTTACATTAGTCGTGAAGCTTTATTGGCATCACCTGTTCCTCATTTTGACTATTTTATTAATATCTTTGGTGAAACTTCAAAATGGATATTAGCGGTGGTGTGTTTGACTGCCAGTGGTAGTACGGTGAATACTGTCTTGGCTGGTGTGTCACGTATGCTTTATGGCATGGCAGAAAATGGTCAAGCGTTTGGTATCTTCAAAAAAGTACACCCTAAATTTAAGACACCTTGGGTTGCTATCTTATTTATGGGTAGCATTACCCTACTGCCCACCATATTTTTAGGTGATGATAGTGATGCAATCATTACTTTATTAATCGCAGCCGCTGCGACTTGGTTATTTGCTTATGCTGTTGCACATGTTGATGTTTTAATCTTGCGTAAGATTGCACCAGATCGCTTTAGACCTTTTAAAACACCTTTATATCCTCTACCTCAAATCATAGGTATCGTGACCATGGTGTATTTATTTATTAATAACTCACCAACTCCAGAAATGACACAGACAATCTATACGCTAACAGGTGGATTAATGATTTCTGTTGCTATTATTGCTGCTATTTGGGTTAAATTTGTCATGAAAAAGGGCTTATTTGAACGCGAGCCAATGATGCCACCTAAGATTGATCTTAGAGTAAAAAAATAATAAACAAGTAACGATATAGATATATAGGTATAGGTACTCTCAACTTCATCCCCCTCCTAGCCTCTTACCTTAAAAAAGAGGCAGGAGCTGGCTTTTAACTCCTCCCCTTACTTTAAGGTGATGGTTTGGTAGGTGTGTGTAGTTGTAGTGTCATATATCAAATTAGTAAAATAAGTTGTGAGTCAGGTATAGGTTATAAAAAAACATCACTGCACATTAATGTCACAGTGATGTTTTTTTTAGCTTTAAGTAGCTACTGGCTACTTATCATCTTGCAATGTATCTAATAAATCATCTAAAGCTTTATAAAGCGCTTTCATCTCTTTTTTGCCAATCTTATCCTCAATAAGTTGGTACTGTATATTTGATTCTCTAAGTATATTAGCGTGCAGCGCGCGCGCTTTATCAGTTAACCGCACGTTGATTCGTCTTTGATCTTCCTTTGGAATTTTTTGTACCAAATCAACTTCTTCCATGCGTTTTAGAATACCTGCCATACTTGGACTGAGAATAATACAGTGTTCACATAGTTGACGAGGCTCTAAATCACCATGCTCTACTAAAGAGCGAATGATACGCCATTGTTGTTCAGTGACATTATATTCATTTAGAACAGGACGAAAGTAAGTCATAAGCTCTTCACGAGCCTTTAACAATAAAAAAGGGAGATTTCGGTGTGTGTTGCTCATAATATATTAAATAATAAATAAAAAAAAATAATACTACCGCACCAAAGCTTGGGTAGCAATTATTATCTGAATAAGATTTACGCAAAAGTACAATATTTTTTCCATAAAGAGAATAAGAATCATTTATAAAGCCTATAGAGCTATATACAGTCAGTTAAAGTATAAAATCGTCAATCATCTAGAAAATTGCGTCAGTCCTACTGAATTGATATGACCCCATTGGGTTAAGGTTAATTAACTGATCGAAGAAAAAGGAGGCAAGCACCACAAAGTATCACCAATAGCAGACTAAGTGAGTTTGATAAAGATGGGGTATTTTAAAAAATTGCGATGATAAGACATACCTACAAAAATTCAGCCACTATATTAGACATAATACAGTGGCTGATAGTAGGTAGGTAGATATTATTTAGATAACAGCTAGATGGTTTAAATCATTGAATAACGCACTAATAACTAGATAAATCTTCTGACTGTTTACCCATAAATTTATTAGCTAGCTCAATGGCTGCCTTGCGTAATAATAAAACATCAACACCCACAAGCATAAAACTGGCACCGAGTTTTTCATACTCTAGCGCAAGCTCAGGGTTAGCAGAAAACACCCCAGCAGCTTTACCAGCATTGGCAATATCCGCAATGGCTTTCGCCACAGCTTGTTTTACTTCAGGGTGTGATGGTTGGCCCAAATGCCCCATTGAAGCAGCTAAATCTGACGGGCCGATAAAGACAGCATCAACGCCCTCTACATTAGCAATGTCTACTAAGTTTTTAATGCCAGTAACTGATTCGATCTGCACAATAAGACACATTTGCTCATCTGCTTGCGCAAAGTAGTTATCGACACCATTCCAACGAGCTGCTCGCGCCATGGCGGTACCAACGCCACGCATACCATTGGGAGGATATCTCATGGCTTTTACCATTTGTTGTGCCTGCTCGGCTGTTTCTATCATCGGAATCATCAGCGTTTGCGCACCAATATCAAGCACTCGTTTGATGGTCGCTGTATTATGCTCTGGTAAGCGTACCACAACTTGCTGCTCTGGATAAGCCGCTAATACTTGCAGTTGATCGCGAATACTACGAACGTCATTTGGACCATGTTCACCATCTATTAATAACCAGTCAAAACCTGCTGTTGCCAATACTTCTGAGGTATAAGCATCACCTAAGCCCAAAAATAAGCCAATTTGACGTCGGTTTACTAATAAATTCTTTTTAAATTGATTAATTGGCATTTTCATTATATTTGCTTCACACTTATGTTTATTTTATTTTGCTATCAGTGGACTATGAATGCAACCAAGTCGCATTTCTAGCCCAGCACTTGATATCTGTCACAAAGAAAGTAAAAAATTAAAAGGTCATAATGATTTATTTCGCTTTATCTGAAACGAAATGACAACTGATACTACCAAATTTGCCATAATCTATATGGAAAGTATCATTGGCACGAATACGTACAGGACGGGTAAATGATCCAGCTAAGATAATCTGACCTGCTTCAAGCGCAATACCATGTGGTGCAAATTTTTTGGCTAACCAAGCAATACCATTTGCTGGGTGATTTAGCACACCAGCAGCAACGCCTGTTTCTTCAATACCGCCATTACGATATAGCAAAGCAGATACCCAGCGTAAATCAAAGTCCATCGGTTTAATAGGACGACCTCCCATGATGATGCCAAGATTTGCGGCATTATCAGAAATTGTATCCATCACTTTACGAGGGCGTTTACTCTCAGGGTCAATGCGATGACAACGAGCATCAATCAATTCAACGGCCGGAATGACATAATCTGTTGCTGATAATACGTCAGTTAAGCTAACGTTTGTGCCTTGCAAGGTATCTTTTAAAATAAATGCCAGCTCTACCTCAAGCATCGGGTCAATAAATTTATCTATATTGATATGACTACCATCTTCATAAACCATGTCATCAAGCAAAGTACCATAATCAGGCTCATCGATTTGTGATGATTGCTGCATTGCTTTTGAGGTTAATCCAATTTTGTGACCTACAATTTTGCGTCCCTCTGCCAGCTTTAAGGCAATGCCTGCTCTTTGAATGGCATAAGCATCTTCAATAGTAATATCTGGGTAGTCTAAAGATATTTGGCGTACTTGAACCGCATCCTTTTCTGCTTGAAATAAACGCTCAGCACTAGCCTGTATGTCTTTTTGTTCCATAAAAACTTCATCCTTTTTGTATAGGTTAATACCAAGTAACTAAAATAAACCAATCTTGACCTTATATCGCTTGATTAGTCAAAAAAGTATAAGCTTAGTTTAACTCATGCTTGTAGTTATGCTCGATAGCGTTGGTGTAGGTTATTACTTTTCCATGTGCCATTAGCAAATTCTGAATATTCAAATGAAAGTGCAAAGCCACGTTTATCAAAGACTGGTGCAAAGCTTTCTTGCATTAAGTTAAATAACTCATCACACACTTTTTTTAATTGCTGCTCAGTACGTCCTTTACCGATTTTAAGATGACCATGCACAAAGCCATCACTTTTGTGACTGCCATCTGCTATCACATATTCTGTCAACTTATGGGCTCTAACTCTAATCCCACCCGTCGGAAAAACATCACCTTGATTAATGATGACTTGAGCAGATTTTTCTAAAAATAGTTGCATGTCATCTTCTGAGACATCTTCTAATATATTGTCAGTATATTCATAAATTAAATGTGGCATTGCGTTCATCCTTTTATATCTTATTAGTATTAGATAGCGCTTATTGAATAGCCATGCTAAATAGCCATGACTAAAAACTGTGGTACATTAAGCTAACGCTTTATTAAACTGTTGATTAATGGCATCTGCTACTTCTGAATACTCTATCGGCTCAACAGGGAAAATAGCATTGATTTGTCCTGTACCTGATGAAGCAAACATTGGGGTGACCACATCAACCTTCCCGTGATATTTATTCCAGCCCACCAAACCCATTAGCATGGCAGTATCATGCATCATACCTTCGCCATAACATTTCTCAGCATACATAGGTAACATGCCACAAAACTCAGACCATTTACCCTCTTCCCAAAGACGAACAACATGCTCATCAACAGAGCCTAAGAATGGATCCCATATTTTATGAAAAAATTCACTGCCACTACCATTGTCAGCAAAACGATGCGATAAAGAGCCACTGGCAAAAACAGCCACTGTACCATCGTACTTCTCTTCAATTGCTTTGCGAACAGCAAGCCCAAATTTTGCGCTGTCTTCCAAGGTATGCACCATTAGTAAGCTTGAGATACAAACCACTTTATAATGTTTATCTGCATTCATATAGCGCATGGGCACAAGTGTGCCGTATTCTGGACCCAAGCTGGTATCAGAATGGGCGCGCGTATGCACACCCATTTCATTTGCCACCTCGGCTATCAGCTCACCAAGTTCAGGATTACCATCGTAGTCATAAGGCATGTTTTTAATAAAATGCGGCAGCTCATTACTGGTATAAATACCTTCAAAATGAGGAGCGCAGTTAATGTGATAACCGCCATTCACCAACCAATGAGTATCAAAAACAACGATTGTATCCACACCTAGTTCACGGCAGCGGCGATCGATTTCATAATGACCATCAATCGCTGCTTGTCGGCAGCCTTTATTTTCACCCTCAAGCTCTGATAGATACATAGAGGGTACATGAGTGATTTTGGCAGCAAGTGCTAAGGTTCCCATACTACACCCCCCAACGTGGTATGCGATGGTTGCCATAAGAGATAGCAACATTTTTCACTTCACAAAATACTTCATAGCTATAATGATTACCTTCACGACCAACACCTGAGCCTTTTGTACCACCAAAAGGTTGACGTAAATCACGCACGTTTTGGCTATTAACAAACGTCATACCTGCATCGATCGCCTTACCAAGACGCAACACGCGTCCTGTATTTTCTGTCCATAAGTATGATGACAAGCCATAAGGTGTATCGTTGGCAATCTGTAAAGCTTCTTCTTCGGTTTTAAACGGAATGATACAAGGGACAGGACCAAAAATTTCATCTTGTGCAATGCTCATTTTGTTATCAACATCTGCAAATACGGTCGGCTCTACCCAAAATCCACCTTTAAATTTATCAGCTACTTGTGGTGTACCACCACCTAATACCAAACGAGCACCTTCTTTTTGGCCTGCTTCGATATAGCTGGTGACTTTATTATAGTGGGCTTTGCTAATTAATGGTCCAATAATGGTATTTGGATCTAATGGATCGCCGACTATTAATTTAGAGGCACGATCCACATAATCAGCCACAAATTTTTCATAAATGGTATTTTGTACTAAGATACGTGAGCCTGCTGTACAGCGCTGACCATTATTTGAAAAGATCATAAATATAGCAGCATCTAACGCACGCTCGTAATCTGCATCATCAAAAATGATAAAAGGTGACTTACCACCTAGCTCCATAGAATATTTTTTCAGCCCTGCTTGGGTAATGATGTGATTACCTGTCGCTGTAGAACCTGTAAATGAGATGGCTCTCACATCAGGATGAGACACCAAAGGTTCACCTGCTTGCTGACCATAACCATGCACGATATTAAACACACCGTCAGGTACACCCGCTTCTAGCAGCAATTCGCCCAATCGAGTAACTGTCATAGGAGACAATTCAGACATTTTCATAACTGCGGTATTACCCAAAGCAAGACATGGACCTGTCTTCCATGTAGCAGTCATAAAAGGTACATTCCAAGGCGAAATCAATGCACAAACACCGACTGGTTTTTGTAAAGTATAGTTTAGGTGTCCGGTATCTGAGTCATATGTTTCACCATGCATATGCGATGCAAGCTCTGCAAAATAGTGAAAATTATGGGCAGAACGTGGTATCAAAGCGTTGAGTGTTTGCCCAATGACCTGACCACAATCATTGGTCTCCATCTCAGCAATTTCTGGCACATGCTTGGTGATTAGCTCACCCACCTTATGCATGATTTGTGAGCGTTTTTTAACTTCCATCGTTGACCAGTTGGGGAATGCTGCTTTTGCAGCAGCCACAGCCGCATCTACCTCTTGTTGACCACCACTTGCTACCTCTGCAATGACTTTACCAGTTGCAGGATTGATGGTTTCAAAAACTTCTTTACTCTCAACGTGCTTACCATTAATAAGATGCTTAATCATGATTTTTGCCTTGTTTTATATGTTTATAAATATATGTACGGTGTATGGATAAGTAAGCCACTAAAATAAATTTAATGAAGCAATTTTATATTGTTTTCATATTGTCCATATCGTTAAATTCACCTCATCAAACAAATATCTTTGGGCTTACTTTGCTATTTAATTAAAGTAGGTTTCGTCATCAACGATCGTATTGCGTAATACGCCCAATCCTTCAATTTCTGTTTCAATCACATCGCCATATTTTACATCAGCCAACCCTTCAGGCGTGCCTGTCAAAATGACGTCACCAGGATTTAGTGTCATGATGGATGACAAATACTCAATTAAATGGTACACACTAAAAATCATATCAGCAGTTGTACCTTCTTGTTTTACTTCACCATTGATGCGAGTAACCAATTTTAGTTGCATAGGATCAGCAATCTGATCTGCTCGAGTTAACCATGGTCCTATGGGTGTGCAGTGATCACGGTTTTTAACACGAAGATTGGGGCGATAGTAGTTTTCAAGATAATCACGAATCGCATAATCGTTGGCAACGGTATAACCTAAAATATAGTCTTTGGCTTCATCAGCACTGACATTGCGTGCAGTCTTGCCAACCACCACTGCCAGTTCGCATTCATAATGCATATAATCAACATTTGCAGGACGGCGAGTTTGGGCATTATGACCAACAAGCGTATTTTTACCTTTTAAAAATACCAAAGGTTTTTCTGGCGCATTAAATGCCAATTCTTTAGCATGGTCAGCATAATTAAGACCTAAAGCAAAGACACTACCAATCTCAACTGGTGGTAACCACTGTACATCAGATTCAGCCAAGATTTGACCAGCATCCGTTTTTACTTGACCGTCATCAGTTTGGGTAACTGCTGTCACGACACCATCAATTAATACCCGCCCTACTCGCGGTGCATCAACTTTTGTTTCAGTAGCAGCGATACCAGAGTCTGTCACTTGTGCAGCAGAATCTACGGTAAAGTTAACACTACCTAAATCATCTACAGTGACTTGCACACGATCACCGGCCTTCGCTTGTGGTGCTTGATATTCAACACCAAGCAGCAGCACATCACCTTCATTTAAGGTCATAAACTCGGTCACATCGACCAATAATTGGGCAGCATCACGCTTAAGTTCAGATAAATGACGGGTATTAACCTCCTCATCATTAATCAATGTTGTTAAAGTTAGGGTTTCAAGTTTTGGAGTGGCATAGATCTCACTAAAAACAAGTGAGCCATCAAAACATTTTTCACGGATTGCAGGGCGATAATAACTATCATGTGGCAAGCTTAAATCAGCAGCAACAACAACACCGCTGACATGTTCAAGTGCATTATCGACGGTTAAACGACTTGCAGTTTTGCCCATCACCAAACCAATGGTTGCGGCAACTTCTGCTGCTTTAGCATCCGCGGGCAGATGCACAACACCGTTATTACCCTCATTACCACTGTTATTTAGGGTATTAAAAGGTTTGATATATAGTACAGGTGCTTTAGCAGGGCTCTTATAAGGAGGCTGACCAAGCTCAGATTCTAAAGCAGCCAATGTTTTGTTATCATTTAAGATAACGCCATAGATCGTATTAGTTAGGTTGTTTATTGTCATAGCCATCCGAATTCCTTTCGAGGAGTTATTAAGATTTATCAAATACTCTATAGTCAATTAGTCGTAAAAGACTATATAGATAAGGGTTCATTACTGTGTCTGTTTTGCTAACTAGGCAGCGATGTTATTTTAACTCGTATGTAGTATATCTTCTCTTGCTAATTTGCTCACCACCTAGTTTGTCAATCACCTAGGTCATTCAAAGGATAAACCTTCTAGATAGTTAGCGATGATGAGCAATATGTATTTAGTATTGTTGCACTGATTAAAAATATCATCAATAAAATACTAATATATTAGTAATTAAGAGTCAAATATTTAATAGTCTCATCATTAAACTTATAATCTTTAGCTTACAATCTTTCAAAACAATAAGGTGTGGGGTCAATCAATGGCGTCGTACCCATCACCAAATCTGCTGCTAATTGACCAGCCGCTGGTGATGTACCAAATCCATGTCCACTAAATCCAATCGCAACCGTTAGTCCTGGTACTTTAGTGATATTGGCTATCACAGGGTTAGAGTCAGGGGTTACATCAATCACACCGCCCCACTCATTTTCAATTTCGGCATCCTTAAATTCAGGCCAAGCTGCTTTTAGGTTGTTTAGTGCATCTTGGTTAAAACTTTGATTTGGAGAGGGATCAAGTGTGCGTACTTTTTCAAATGGAGTTATCTGCTCTTTTGTCCAGCGACGACCAAGCTTCCAATCTTCTAAAAATACACTATTTAAGCGTATGTGCATGACATCTTTGCCATGCTTTAACGCACCTAAAAACTGTGTGCCTATTTTTAGATGGTCAATGGTTAGTGGTGCATCAAGCGCACCACGTTGCATCATGATAAAACCACCATCTATATGCTTACGGAATGAAAAGTTGGGTGCACCAACTGCTGTATTTATTGATATCTGTGGTAAAGGATTGGTCTTAAAAACGGATAAATACAAGGGTAGCGTTGGAAATGAAATACCCATATTACCTAAAAACCGTCGTGACCAAGCACCTGCTGCAAGTAGAACATTATCACATTGGATTTCGCCATGCTCTGTCACCACACCAGAGACTCGACCTGCTGTGGTAGATAGGGTACGTACTGCACAGTTTTCGATTAATATCGCCCCTTTTTTTTGTGCTGCATTGGCAATGGCACTGGCGGCCAATTGCGGCTCAGCATATCCATCCGAGGGGGTATATAAAGCCCCTTTCCACTCACCCACACCATTTGGTAACAGCTCATCAATTTGGGCAGGGGTCAGCAGTTTTGATCCAAGCTCTAAAGACTCAACTGCATCTAACCAGCCTTTATAAGCGGCTATATCATTGTCAGTCTTACCCAAGAACATAATGCCCGCTTGACGATAGCCAACCTCACTGCCAACACGCTCGTTCATCTTAGCCCATAATTTATCAGACTCGACTGCAAGTGGCACATCGTCTGGCGCACGATTGGTCTTGCGTATCCAGCCTAAGTTGCGTGAAGACTGTTCACCAACGAAGCGACCTTTTTCAAGTACCACCACAGGCACATCACGTTCGGCTAAAGTTAATGCAGCAGTTAAACCAACTATGCCACCACCGATAATCACCACCGTTGTTTTTTTGGGTAAATCTGCGGCATCTTTGATTTGTATTGCTTCAACTGGTTTGGTTTTTGGTGCGGTCATGGACTTTATCCTTTATACAAAACAAATTCGAATTAAATATTCATGTATTCAATATCCGCTTTTGATGCCCCTTTGTAAGCGGTGACCTCTATCTCAACTTTATATTCTTTAGAGCCTAAAGGGGGAGATGTAACGGTAGTGGTTGGATCAACCCCACGAAGTTTTTCACCGATGATGCCCATAACAGTATGCGTATCTTCTGGATTTTGAATAAATACTCGTGACATCACAACGTCTTGTAAGCTTGAACCCACCGCAACCAATGCTCGTTCTATATTGGCAAAAACCTGTAGTGTTTGTTCCTCTATGTCTTCTGGAATAAGTTTGCTGTCTGGATTACGTCCAGCAGTGTTAGAGACAAATATCCAGTTATCGACCACAACGGCACGTGAGTAACTCGCATGTTCTTCTAGTTTTGAGCCTGTTTTAACTTTGATGATTTTTGTCATTGCAACATCCTCACTTATGTTTGATTTCATTGATATATGAATATATAAATAGCTAATATTATGAATAGCTTAGTCATATCATTACTACTAGATTATAGCTATCTGATAAATCAGCTGTATATTAAAAACTACATTAAAAATAGGTAATTTGTACCTAATAAATCCTACGTTCTTTAAAAGGCTAGTTTCTAAACTAGCCTTTTATGTTCTATTCTTAACGCTTATCAATCCAAATACGATTATTGCAAATATGGTTGTTAGCGTAACACGGGTGTTTCCCAAAGGTTTAAAGAAACGCCAATGCCTTTTTCGATGGCATTACGATAAACAATAGTTGCCCATGCCACATCTTCTACTGGCATACCACCAACTGACATAATGATAATCTCTTCATCATTTTGACGACCTGGAGTTGCACCAGCAGTAATATAAGAGAGATCTTCAAGCTCTTCTTGCTTCATGATACCTTGCTCAATCATGTCCATAAATTTCACACCAATAATCGGCACATAATTATGGGCTGGGCGTGGCAATTCAGAGAACCATGCTTGATATAAACCAGTATTATCTAAAACTTTACGCACATCAGACTTTTGCATGTCTTCATCAATATTACAGTAAGCTGGCATGGCTAAAAATGCACCCGGTTTTACCCATTCACGCTTCACCATTGGATACGTTTCTGGATTTCCTGGTGCACCTGATGAACAGTAGGTGACGATATCTGAGTCACGTACCACCTCTTCAATGCTATTCACCACTTCGATATTGGTCACTTGTGGATATTCTTCTTTTAGCCATTCGATAAATGAATTCAGGCTTTTTTCACCACGTCCTTTAATTTTTACTGTATCAATATCAGGGCATACTGCAATAAAGGCACTTAATGAGGTTTTTGCCATGACACCAGGACCCATAATACCCACTACTTTGGAGTCTTTACGAGCAAGATGACGTGCGCCAACGCCTGGAATAGCGCCTGTGCGATAGGCTGATAATAAATTTGCAGACATAAAGGCTAATGGCGCACCAGTATCTTTATCATTTAAGATAAAAGTTAGGATTGAACGTGGCAAGCCTTTTTGACGGTTGTCGATATTTGAGCCATACCATTTCATACCTGCTGTTTGAAATCTACCACCAAGATAAGCTGGCATTGCCATAAAACGGCGGTCTTCGGCATTGTGAGGCATACCTTCAAATTCTGGATTATCCGGGAAGGTCATCATTGCCCCATGTGAATCATTGTTTGCCCCTGCCATACGATAGTCACCTTTATATAGCAAAGTAAACATCTCTTCCATGGCATCGACACATTTAGGCATGTCTGTCACACCTGCCTTGATCATATCTTGTTCTGATAGATAGATAAAATCGATTTTGGTATCTGGGGTAGTATCTGGATTGGTATTTGACATTTTTTTTATTCCTTTTAGTGAGTTACCTCACCTTTTTTTAGAAAGGTGAGGTAAGTATAGATTAAGTATTTATTAATATTTATTGAGTATTTTTCAAACTAACATTTGTAAAAAAATACTGTTTTTTATTTTTAGTAAAACTTAGCTCGTTTTATAAGTTAGTTTATTTTTGATGAATATGAACAGTTTGAATTGAAGTAAATTCTTTAAGCCCAACTTCACCAAACTCTGACCCAAAGCCAGATTGCTTAATACCACCAAACGGTGCGTTAGGCTGAATTGCACCATGGTGATTCACCCATGCACTACCACACTCTAGTCGCTGTGCAAGCTGAGTTGCTTTTTCGATATCTGTTGACCACACTGATCCACCTAAACCAAATTCACTGCTATTTGCACGCTCTAAAACCTCTTCCACATCGCTAAATTTGATGATTGGTAAGATAGGACCAAACTGCTCTTCATCTACCAAACGAACCCCATCACTAATATTATTAACTAAGGTGATGGGATAAAAGTAACCACTATCATCAACAACTTCACCACCGCACAAGAAGTTAGCACCGTTTGCTTTAGCATCTTCAGCCAGCTCTTTTACCAGGTTAAACTGGCTTTCATTTTGTAAGGGTCCAAAATCGCTGTCAGCATCCATACCATTGCCAGTTTTGACAGAATTGGCAAGTTTCACTAGCTCATCGCATAATTTGTCATGTACTGATTCATGCACATATAGACGTTTAAGCGCCGCACAAGTTTGACCATTGTTAATAAATGCGGTAGCAAATATCTTTGGTGCAATCGCTTCAATATCAGCATCTGCTAGTACGATACCAGCATCATTACCACCTAACTCTAACGTCAAACGCTTTAAGTTTGTGCTGGCACTTTTCATTACTGATTTACCAGTCGGTGTTGATCCTGTAAATACAATTTTATCAATACCTTGATGCAGCGACATGGCAGAGCCGATTTTGCTCTCACTTGAGAGAACATTGAGTACACCAGCAGGGAAAATATCTTTTGCAATTTGTGCAAGTTTTAACACAGTGAGCGGTGTCATACCTGATGGCTTTAATACCACAGTATTACCCGTTAATAAGGCAGGGATAATATGCCAAATACTGATCATGAGCGGATAGTTCCACGGCGTAATTGACCCTACAACGCCAAGGGGTTTATGGTGCATTTCAATGCGTAAGTTCTCATCTTCTTGTAGTACTTTTTTACTCAGCTCATATTCTGCTGTGCCCCGAATCCAAGCCAGTGTACCACCAAACTCAAACCCTGCTCCCATATCAAAAAAACCTTTTAGCGGTTTTCCTTGCTCTGTGGTTAGGGTTTCGATAAGATCGTCTGCATTTGCCTCTATAGCATCAGCAAGCTGTAAAATCTTCGCTCGACGCTCTTCATGAGTTAATGCTGCCCACTGTGGAAAAGCCTTTCTAGCAGCAGCAACTGCTTCATCAAGCTGCTCCACACTCGCTTGTGGTGCTTGAGTAATAACAGATTTGGTAGCGGGGTTAATCACATCAAAAGTACTAACACCATCGACAGATTGCCCATTGATTAACATTTGATAAGCCATTTTTCACTTCCTTGTAGTGATGAATGTGATGACATTGAGTCTGATTGTTGAAAAGTTAGATATTACCTAGATGGCAATTTTATAATTCTGTTTATATCTCAATAATATTCACTAACATATTAACAAATATAGTATGTCTGTCAAACTATTTTATAAAAATATTTTTCTAAAATTTTGCACTCATAACTGTCTTTAATAGTAGCAATTGATATGCACTAAAAAACCATCTAAATAGTGCTAAATATCAACAGGATATGCGACAATAATGGCCACATGCTCCACGTTAATTTGCTATTGAACGACTCTATAACAAACACCCAACAATCAAATTAAATAGGACTTACGCAAAAGTACGATATTTGTCTTATAAAGCGGCTGGGAATTATTTACGAAGCCTCTGAAACTACGTACAGCCAGCGAGTAAATGATTACCAGACGCTAATAATCTAGAAAAATGCGTAAGTCTTATTAAAATATAACTGAAGGAATCATTATGCATCATCAAATCATCCCCAGTCATTGGCGAGTCAAACGCTCAACCCCCTTTTTTACCAAAGATAATATTCCTGAGGCCCTGTTAACCCACCACAATACAGCCGCAGGCATATTTGGACAGATTTGTGTGATGCAAGGTGTCGTTACTTTTTACGGTTTTGCCAGTGAAGAAGCCACTGAGCCTGAAAAGACCATCATAATCAAAGCAGGTGAATTTGCCACTACCCCACCGCAATATTGGCATCGTGTTGAGTTAAGTGATGATGCTCAGTTTAATATTAATTTTTGGGCAGACCCTACCGATACAAAAGAGTCCGCCTCTAATAAACTATTCAATAGCTCTAAGATTCATAGCAAACCCATCACAAAGCTATTTGATGAATAACTGGTTTGAGCACTAAGTTTAAGCACTAAGCAAAGAGATAATCTAAGAACCTGTATTCACAACCCACAATGGTCGCTTTTTGCCTAAGATAGACGTACTACTGCGTTAAATTTTGGATTAAATAGAATGACTATTCGCCCAAAAATTTGCCTTGTATTACGCCATTTTAGTCTAAAAATCCTCTAATTTTGGATTATGAATACAGGTTCTAATTCGTAACTGGCAAATCAGTGAACACACTTATGCTGGCTAATAAAAGTAAAAGGGGTAATAATAGAGGCTATAGGGGTTATAGACGCTGTGGGTGGATAGCTGTTCGATGTTTCATGTGAAAACTTCCTTTTTAAATTATGTGCTGATAACTTTATTTTAAGCCAAAAAAAACTTGCTAAGGCAGTTACCTTAACAAGTTTATTAGTTTTTTGAAATAATACTTTTAATTAATATTCCTAGTCAAAGAGGTCGCCTAACTTTTCAAAAAATGATTTTTTGTTGGGTGATTGATGATGTTTACCATCACCATCTAGGGTTTCTTGGAACTGACGTAACAAGTCTTTTTGCTCACGAGTTAGGTTCACAGGAGTTTCGACCATAATACGGCAAATCATATCACCTTTCATGGTAGTACGGACTGGCGTCACCCCTTTACCACGCACACGTAGCAGTTTGCCACTTTGGGTGCCTTCTGCCACTTTGATTTTCACTTTACCATCAAGGGTGGGGATTTCCACTTCTTTACCTAATGCCGCATCGGTGATACTGACAGGCACGTCCATATAAAGGTCAGCCCCTTGACGCTTAAATACGGGATGTTCTTTTACTTGAACTTCGACATATAAGTCGCCATTTTGCACGCCTGCACCGCCTGCTTCACCTTCTCCTGCTAGGCGTACTCTATCACCATCATCGACCCCTGCTGGAATAGAGACTTCAAGGGTACGCGATTTGTCTGTGACGCCGCTACCATGGCAGTCTTTACATGGGTTTTTGATTTGTTTACCTGAGCCACCACAGTGAGGGCAGGTCTGCTGCACCGCAAAAAATCCTTGCTGCATACGCACTTGCCCTTGTCCATGACAGGTCTGACAAGTGACCACATCTGAGGCATCTTTTGCACCTTTACCATCACAGGTTTCACAAGGGGCAGGCGCAGTAAAGCTGATTTCTTTTTTGCAACCACGCACCGCTTCTTCTAAGGTCAGCTCAATAACGTAACGTAAGTCTGAACCACGGCGCGAACGTCCACCACCACGAGATTGCCCAAAAATATCACCAAAGTTACCAAAAATATCACCAAAGATGTCTTGGAAGTTGCCTGCCCCAGCACCACCAAAGCCACCACCGCCCATGCCATTTTCAAAGGCAGCATGCCCCATGCGGTCATAAGCGGCACGTTTATCACTATCACTCAATACTTCATACGCCATAGATGCTTCTTTGAATTTTTCTTCAGCATCAGGGTCATCTGAGTTACGGTCTGGATGGTATTTCATCGCAAGCTTACGATAAGCTCGCTTAATCTCTTTTTCATCGGCAGTTTTACTCACCCCCAACACTTCATAAAAATCACGCTTACTCATAAACTCTCCTGTCATTGGCTCTATAATTGCATGTTTCACGTGAAACTATCTTGGTCACTCTTGAAAGTATTGCCCTATGGCTAAGATGGTTTAATAAACTTAGTAAAACAGCAACTATCGGCTAAATATGATAAATTTTGTAAAAAAAAAGATAAAAGATTGCGCTATTAATGGTGGTCGGTTGAATATTTATCAAGCCAAAACCGATAATAATCTTTGGCTGTTCATTCCTTTTAGTTAATTGGCTCAGTCAGATACTTTGAAGCAATAAAAGTAGGCAGCAGGTGGTAACGATTATAATTTAAGCGTGATAAACTACCGTAAGACAAAAGCATTATGCTAGATTTATCCATCAATAAAAATATAACGGCAGTTATGTAGGCGAGCTGAGCAACTGATTATGAAAAAATTTATCACCTTTTTATTCTTCCTGTTGATATTATGTGTGGCAGTGTTTGCAGGCTCGCCCTACTATACTGCTTATCAACTCAAAAATGCGTATGATGCAAAAGATGGGGCAGCCATCGCCAATCAAATCGATTATGACAGCTTGCGTCCCAATATCCAAAGTCAACTCAATACAAAGTTTGCCAATACATTAAGCGACTATCCGATGGTGGCACAACTTGGGGGGACTGCATTGACACAAGCTGCCGATGAGTTTATTGATCGCTCAGTAGAAGGGGCAATTACGCCACAAAATATTGAGCGTATCATCACCACCCAAGGGCAGGCAAATCAAGCCACCAAAGAGCTGGCAGCCGCTTGGGCAATTGCCAGTAATCAAGTGAATTTACAAAACTTAATCCAAGACTTAATTATCCAACGTGGTGATATTGATGCGGTGGTCAAAAACCAAATGCAAATCATGATGGATAAGCAAGCTGAGACACTTGAGGCGCATGTGGCACAAGGTGAAGACAGCAATAAACCACAACTTAACTATTGCGGTATTAACTGCTTTGCTATTTCAGGAAATGTCAAAGGCTATCCTGTGACGGTAGAGATGCAGCGGCAAGGGCTGATTGAATGGAAAATTGTCAATGTGGTATTGCCTTAATCAAGCACTTCTTTGGTTGCTTATTTAAAGACTGACATTCAAGATTGAGATTAAAGGGTCATACGCCACTCTCAACTTATAAAACCCCCTCCTAACCTCCCCCTTCAAAAGGAGGAGGAACTGGTTTTTAAGTCCTCTCCTTAATTTGAGGACTTAAAAACCAGTTTCTCAAACTCCACTTTAACTACTGCACACCCAAAAATTGTAGAAATTCGGGGTGCTCAAAACTACCCTGATATATTTCCCCATCATCTCGATAAATGGCAGGTGTGGCAAATACAGCAAGTCCCGCTGCAATGTTACGATTGGCAAGTAATGGGTTGGTTTGCTGATTGGCACACTGGTTTAATGGCAAAGTTTCTGGGTCTTGGGTCATTGCTTGGTCAAAGAGTTGTTTACGACGGTTGCCATTTTGCTCACACCAAATCTGCCGCATCGGTTCAAACGATTCCTCATAGGTAGGATAACCAATGGTTTTAATGGTCACTCCTTTGGCGTTCAGCATTGGGATAAGACGATGAAAGCGACGACAATAAGGGCAATGAATATCAGTGGCGACATACACCACCGCTTGCTCAGGTGATGTGGCAGGATAGGTAATCAGTTGACTGTTATCTAATTGCGCAAAAACTTGTTGATTTTTACGTCGTTCAAATTCTGCGTCAAGTCCGACTAATTGCCCTTGCCAGATACGTGAAATCTCACCCTCTGTAAAATATTTGCCATCATTAGACACCAAAAATGGGACACCTTCAATCGTTGTCCCCCATATCACGCCTTCCACTGCGGTATGGAACAAAGGTATATCAGCGTTTATATTTTTCAATTGTGACATATTGGCAAGTAATGACTGTCGCAATGCAGCACTCACAGGCGAGCCAAGTGGCTGCTTTGGCTCAACAGATGGTGTTGATAGATGTGGGCTGGGATTGGGGTGCAACTCTCCTTGCATCACATACTGCCCATCTGCGGTAATGTGCAATGGCGGCTGTCCAGCTAAATTCACTTGATACATATTCGGTAGCTTTGAGGGTACGATGCTTAATATGGCAACTTTGATGCCCGCATTTTGCAAAGTCTGGCGAATATGCTGCTGGATAGATTGAGGTACTTTTGTTGGTTGGAGTTGTTGAGCTTGAGAGCTAACTTGTGAAGATTTTGTTTGACTCACTTGACTGGTTTGAGCATAAGCAAAATTAGGGACAACACTGGTTAAAAATAAAGCAAAAATGAGTGATTTTTTATGGGTAAGTTTTGAGCTATAAATACTAAGCATAAAGTTCCTATTCATGATTTTCAATGACAGATTACTATAAATGAATATAGTTAATTGCTTTGATTACTTTACCTTGCCAATCATACTCTTTGATTGTGCTGATGTATTGAATTAATGATTGCTCACTGATTTCTATTAATGTGGCAGGGCGAATGTCTAGCTGTCTTTTTTTAAGGGCAAAATCACAGGCTTGGGTCAGATTGCCCACCGCATCAATTGATGACCAAAAGAGCTGATACTCGGCACAAAAAAAGTAAATCTTACCATCATAAAATCTATCAATAATACAAAACTCAACGCCATCACTTTGACGCTCAAAAGCATGTTTGTCTTGATAAACAAAATAGACTTGTTTCATAGCTATTATTTTATTAATAGAACTGATATCGGTGGTGTTCTAAAAAGTATGCTACCCCCTCCCTAACCCTCCCCCAAAGGGGGAGGGAACTGTTTTCCCTCCCTGAGAGTCGTTAAAAAATTGCATTGCAATTTTAGCCTCGCAAGGGAATTTTTTTAAATAGAAATTCCTAAAAAGAGGGGGCTAGAGGGAGAGATAAAACTATGGTAATTTATTAAAAATAACCACAGCATACTTTTTCAAACACTATCCTTATATCAATAACACCCTTATTAACCGCCACTTTTAATAGTCAATAATAGCCATCAAAACTGTGCAATTTCATCAGCGGTTAAAAAGCGACTTTCACCTTTTTCTAAGCCTGCTAACGTGATATTACCAATACTTGCCCTATGTAGCTCGGTGACTTTATTACCAAAATAGCCCATCATACGTTTAACTTGATGGTATTTGCCTTCGGTCAACACTAATCGGGCGTGAGTGTCATCAATAAACTCCAAGATGGCAGGTTTGGTCTTTTCATAATCGCCTTCTAGCAAGATACCTTGTGCCACTTTTGCCACCGCATTGGCTTGAGCATCCTCGTCCATTGGCTCGGCAAGGGTTAGCTCATATACCTTATCATGCTGATGCTTGGGGCTGGTGACTCGGTGCAACCATTTACCATCATCGCTCAGCAATAATGCCCCTGTGGTATCGACATCCAGTCGCCCTGCAATACGCAAGCTATCAAGCTCTGGTACAGCAATCAACTCGGTGACAATGGGATACTCTTTGGCTTTTAGGGTACATTCAAAGCCTTCTGGTTTATACAACAAAATATAACGATTGCCTGTCGCCACTGATAACGGCTCACCTGCCCACATCACCTCATCATTTAGCTCATCAACGTGCATACTGCCATCTTTAACCACCTCATCATTGACGGTAATCTCTTCGGCGTGTAGTACCTTTTTTGCCTCTTTGCGTGACAGCTCGGTGGCTTTACTAATAAATTTATCCAATCGCATTTATGCTATCCTATAATTTGTCATAAACGTTTTATGACCTCTAAAAATTTTATACGACCAGTTTACCATAACTTACCCTCAACCTTAGCCTAATCCCATTAACAAATAGCACCAAACCCATGACATATCAAACCCTTGCCAAAGCCGTCACCGCCCGATTAGAAATCAAAAAGTCGGAATTTATCGCCTATGCTTATCCTGTCAATAATCGGGAACAAGCAATGTTTCACGTGGAACAGTTGCGAGAAAAGTATCCCGATGCTCGCCACCACTGCTGGGCATATATCATTGGTGACCCCAATAACACCACCAGTGCAGGCTTTGATGATGATGGCGAACCTAACGGCACAGCAGGACGACCGATTTTAAACGTGCTACAACACAAAGCCATCGGCAATATCATCATCATTGTGGTGCGTTATTTTGGTGGGATTAAATTGGGCGCTGGCGGGCTGACTCGGGCTTATGCAGGCTCAGCACAAGCGGTGGTCGATGTGATGCGTCTTACCCCTTATGTGCCAATGACTGAGGTTAAGATAGAAACTGACTTTGCCAATGAATCACAAATTCGCTATTTGGTGGAAAATGTGGGCGGTGAGGTGACGGACGTAAGCTATAGCAAAGTAGTCATACTACAAGTGTCATTAGCAGAATGTGAGGTGGCAACTTTGGACGAGAGTTTGGGCGGATTGGGGGAAATTATTAAAGATCACAATGATGAAGAATAAACGAGATAAACAAACAGAAATAGTTCAGTGACCATTTGTGCACTAAAACTATTGGATTTATCATAAGCAACAGGTATTATGTTTATCAGTTTGATGGGGCAGAATCTAAACCCAACCCTATCAACACACTTTAGCCATTACAAATAAATAGCAAATATTAAGACAGAATCTACTTATGACAACGCCAATAGCCTTTACACCCGAGCCATTCAAGCCGCCATTTTGGCTGTCTAACCCTCATCTACAAACCATCTTACCCAAGTTCATCATGCCCGAACCACCACCGTATCGGCGCAGTTTGGCACTTGACTCCCGAGATGAGAGCGACATTGCCTATGATTTTTATGACGCCGATGAGCCAACCCCTGCTGAGGGTGAGCGTTATCAGACACCGCTTATTGTGCTGTTTCATGGCTTAGAAGGCAGTAGCAAAAGCCATTATGCTCGTACCCTTGCTTATTATGTCCACGCTCAAGGGTGGCATTTGGTTGTTGCTCACTTTCGTAGTTGTGGTGGTATGCCTGCACGCGGCAAAATATTTTATGAAGCAGGCGATACCCTAGAAATACACCATACTTTGCAGTATTTATCCAAACATTATGCTCATATTCATGCGGTTGGTACATCGCTTGGCGGTAGTGTCTTGGCAAAATATATGGGTGAATATGGTGATGATGCCAAGTGTCAATCTGCTGCCATTGTCTCTGCTCCACTGGACTTAGCTTCCTCATCTATTGCCATGGACAGGCTATTTGGTCGCAAAATTTACACCCCCTATTTGCTTAACCCCATTGTTGCCAAAGCACTGGAGCATCACTTGAGTCATGATGAGATTGCAGGGGTCAAAGCCAGTCGTCGCCTAAGCGATTTTGACCATGTGTTTACTGCCCCTCGCCATGGCTATCGCTCCAAAAATGACTATTATCATAAAGCCTCGGCGATGCCATTTTTGCATAAAATTAGCAAACCCACGCTGATTATCACCGCCAAAGATGATCCGTTTTTAGGTATTGTGCCTGATGTGGGTGATATCTCAGATAATGTCGTACTATGTGAGCCAAAACATGGCGGACATATCGGCTTTTTGACATGGCATAATAAAAAGTTTAATACCGACTGGTATCCAAAAACGGTGATGCAGTTTTTTACCAAGTATCCATAGTGAGTATTCCTTATCACCAGCAGTAAATAAAAAAAAGCCTATCTTATTCTTATTATAGATAGGCTCTTTTATTAATCGCTAATCATTAACCACTTTTAAAAAGTAGACTTAATCTGTAGCAGGGCGTTTTTCTTGTTCATATTGCGGTCTTTGCTTTACTGCTCGTCTTCCATACTTGGCAGGACGTAAAATTTCTCCTGTTCTATCGATTTCATAGGATTTATGATCAATTCCAACAAGGGCAGTATCATTTTTATTGAATAATTCTGCCCAATCATATTTAAGTGCAGTAATAAGATTCCCTTGTTGATCGATATAGCCATACTTAGCATCTTTTTTGACTACCATCAGCTCATCATCCTTGCTTGATTCAATATCATCATACTCAATCGGGGTTAACAGCCTACCTTCCATGTTCATAATGCCATACTTAGCATCTTTTTTTACTTTAATCAGTGTGTCGTTAATATTGACCATATCATCATAAATCATCTCTGACTTTGCATTGCCTTTACCATCAACCAGCCCCCATTTACCTTCTTGACGTACCGCCATACGATTATCCGCTTGACGCCTGACTTTATTAAAATATTGCTTTATTATTTGTTGATTGTCTCTATTAATAAAAGTCCAACCATGATGTCCGTTATATCCTTTTACCGCAAAATTCTCAGCATCAATATGCTTCACACCATCGTACTCAATGGGTATCACCACTTGATTATGTTCATTGACCACGCCTGCCTTAGCAGTATGATTTTTAGCTTTTACTACCAAAAATAACGAGGGTGTCAACATTTTAACAGCTAGATAAGTAGCAGGTACGATAGTATTGCCTTGCTTATCAATTAAACCAGTATACTTATCTAAATAACCCAAATCGACATTGAGTAACTCTTCATTATAATAACCAATATTATTATAAATCGGTGGTGTTAATGGCTTACCGTTTTTGTTAAATAGGCTCATGCCTTGTTCTGCCAAAATCACTTTATCATCAACAATTTTAAGGTCTTTATAAGTAGGGGGTATCACCTTATTTCCTTGCCTATCAATCGCCCCTATCAACCCCTCTTTCTCAACAATCACATAGCCATGCTGTACTGCTTTGACATCATCGTAATCCTCTTTGCTAATAAGTTGTGCTTGAGCATTATAAATATGAAATTTATAACTATCTTCTTTTTGTACCACAAACACATCATCGCTCATACGTTTGATGCTATAGATATTTTGCGGTTCATCAAATAAATGTATCTCACCTTCTTGGCTCAAAACACCATATTGTCTTATTCTTTTGTCATTTTGATAGCCGACCACCTCAATGATTCTTGCACCACCCTGGCTTTCATCATCGGTAGGCTGTAAATCTAGCACTTGTTTATGTATGATATCGCCTGTATGTAGGTTGACTAGGGTTCGTCTATAATTAAAATTATCAGGCTGTTTTATTAACATAAAATCTTTATAAAGCTCTACATCGCTACCTTCTATCTCAAAATGTGTGCCTCTATTTAAATCATAGACCTTTTTTATTGCCTCTGAATTCTCAACTATTAAAATATCGCCATTAAAATATTTAGGTTTGTCCTCAATGGCAGCAGTTAAAAATTTTCCTTTATTATCTATCACCCTAAAATTATCATCCTTATCAACAACTAAAAATCTGTTTTTCTGTATCTCACCAAATGTTTTAATATCTAAATCAACAACAAACTCACCTTGCGTATTTATAAAGCCTATTTTTTTATCTTTGCTAACTAACGCCATACCATCTGAAAATATCTCTGCTTTATCAAAACTTTTATCAAATGCCAATTTATTATGACCTGCTTGATGATTGGCTTGGTAGTAGTACCATTTATCTTCACTATTACTTTGATTTTTGACCAAAATCAAATTATTGTTGATGCGAGGATCAACAAAATCAAAATCACCTGTTAAAACAACATTACCCTGTGTATCTATGATGTGATATATATACTCATCGGTGCTGCGTATCTCTTTTTTATTTTTAACAGGGTTTGGCTCATGGATAATAATATAGCCATTGTAATAATTAATCGTGCCAAAACTATCTTTTCTTGGCTCGGGTAGTAATGCCTTACCTTCACTATTAATGATTTGATAAAAATAATCATCACCTACTTTAGACTCTAGTTTTATAAATTCCTGTGTTGCACTATTATAGTTATCGTCTGATTGTATCGTCTCAATCACTTTTGCATTTCTAAGACCTTTATATAAAACTTCTCCTTGCAAATTTGTTAACGCCATGCCATCAGAGTACATATAATCTTTACGATATAAATTTGCAGCTACATGTGCAATATAGTCATAATCTATCGGAATGACGGGTTCACCAGTAGCAAAGTCCAGTAGCAAATCTCCCTGCCCATAATCCGCGGTTAACAGTCCATTTTCTAAACAATTCACTTGGTCATAAATTAGTGGTAATACCACCTCTGCTTTCATATTGACACAACCAACCCTATGATTTTGAACAACTGCCAATAAATCACTGCCCGAATCAGAAATAGCGTCATAAATAAAAGGGATGATTGTTTGCCCTGTTTTGTCAATCACACCATACTTGCCCTCTTTTTTGACCACGGCTCTACCATGTTTAAAGTATGCAGCATATTCATAAATAAAGGGGATAACCTCTTCTTGTTGCTGATTGATATAACCATATTTACCCTCCCTTTTTTTGGGGAAAACTTCGGGTGTACCACAAGCATGTAAGCCATGACAATGACAGCAATTTGAGTCGCTATTTTGTGCCAAACTCGCCGTAGAAAATGGCAATAAAAACAACAGATACAGGGGTAAAGTATAAAGGCGAGTTGAAAATATAGAAGGCATCATATTCAAGGTCTTATTGTGTTTTATTATTAAAGTGAATTATTCAAAATGAGATAAATAATAGAGATGCAATAGATATTATGCAAATGGACATCAATTCATCCTAGCACATTGTTTAGATAATGATAAGATATGAAATATTTGAGTGTTAGATTTTCTAATAAGTATGCCTAACCAATGAAACTCTGTATTTTGTCAACCTTGCGAGATGCACGCTATGTCCTTATTTTATTAATCAAAGAGTCAACTTTTATCATTTATAATCAGCCATTAACTGTTAAAAGGTCATGTTATGTATCCGTTTTTACGCTATACAAAATCCATCGCTGATGCGGTGATTGCTCGAAGCAAAGGACAAAAGTTATCGCTTGATGACACAGGCGAGATTAGTTTTCGCTGTAATTTAAGCGATATTGATAATTTTTTGGAGATGAATAACGGGCGCGTATTTACCTTATATGACTTTGGACGCACTGACTTTGCTATTCGTGCAGGACTTGGTAAAGCACTGATAAAAAACCGTTGGGGCTTTGTGGTCGCAGGTAGCACGATACAATACCGTAAACGGGTGCGTGCATTTGATATGGTGACGATTAAAACTCGCATCGTGGCTATGGATGAGCGTTGGGTATATATAGAGCAGTCGATGTGGGTCAAAGGCAAGCCTTGCTCTTCGGCTTTACTTCGTACTGGTATCACCGAAAAAGGTCGAGTGATTGCCACCAAACGTATATTAGAAGCGTTGGGTAAATCGGATTGGACAAAACCGCCACAGGGCTATGTTAAAGAGTGGATAGAGAGTGATAATGATAGACCGTGGCCTCCTGAGATTTAAATAAATTAGCTAAACTATCTAGAGATTCTAGATAGTTTATTTTAAATAATTTATCAAAAATTTATAAATACTGCTTGATAATTTGTTGCTTTCTATCGTGGGCAGTATCTATAACATTTTGTGCTTGATTAATTTCATCTTCTAATACATCAACTTCTTCAATGACTTGATTTTGTATTGTAATATCTGCAACTGCTAAAGTTAAATTTTTTATTCTCTCACTAGAAGCTCGATAATGCCTTGAAAAACGCTCTACTTCTCCTGCTTTCTCAAGTATCCAAGTCAAATATTTTGGATTTACTTGTTCTGTTTTTACTCGAATATAACCACAATGATCTGTGGGATAAAATGGTTGGTTTGCAGGTATATAATTTGTCATCCAATCTCCATCAATCCCCCAAAGGACAGAGGGCAGATCAAAGCTTTCTAATAAATTATCATTAATATAACCAAAGATATCATATACATTCGCACTATATACAGGTAAGTGGTCAGGCTTATTCGTCTCTTCAATTTGATTGGCTAATACTCTTTTACCTATACCCACATCAAATAATTCTGTATCACTGAGCCTAATAGTTTGAGTTCTATCCTGCAAACTTGTATTAAATAGCTCCGCTATTTTTTCTTTTGATTGTGTAATAATATTTTTTGCTTCTACCACTTCATTATCAATAGCTTGGCAAGCATCAACGATCTGTTGTTGTACCTCCAAGGGTGGTAGAGGAATATAAACGGAGTTTTCTAAAAAACTTTTATTTAAACTTTGACCAAATGTATTCAACCCACTTTTAACTAGAGGAATTATACGTGAGTTAAATATTTGAAAAACAAAATTATCTATTAATTTTTCTTTGTCTTTCGGAATTAATCCTGCGATGGCTTCATTAGTATATATATCCGTACCTGCAATAGCAGTTTTGCCTATAGAAAGTTTGAAACTTAATAAAGTTGTACCTTTGGGTATTAACTTTACATTTGAGTTATTAACAGCCTCAAGGGTAATATTCTCTTTCGTCTTCTCGATTACGCCTCCGTTCATCTCAGAAATTGATAACCAAGGTAAATTACCTTGAAAAAATTCTAAGTGGTCTCTTGGTGGTGTCCCTCCTATCATCACATTAACAATATCTCCAAGCTGTTTAAGCTCCCACTTAGTTTCTATTTTCAATTCAACTTTTGGTGTTAAACTCATCGATTTATTAAAATTCATCACACCAAAATCAAGCATATCTACTAAATTAGCAGACATCACATAATCGCTAAGCTCTTCAGGAATATCAAAATCTTGCTGATTAAAATTCTGTCGTATAACCCAACTAATTTTTTCAGGGTTATCAGAATCATTAGGATCATATAAAGGTGTATTAATATTATTAAGATTATATAAATTACCTAATACACGTTTGTCTTCTTCTTCTAATACTACCTCACCACTGTCTTCATCAGTAGGTGGCTCTTCAATTTTCACCTGTCCTAAATATTTAATACCCTCATTACCCTTAGCACTACTCCACTCATAGCCCAAAAAAGTTTTCATATCTTTACTTTTACTTGGACTCTTAACAATAACTACAGGTGTAGCATTTAGACTGGCTAGAATAAAATAGTAGAGCTTATCTTTTTCATTTTCTATCAAATATTCAATAAATCGCTGACGCAATACTTCTTCTTTTGCTGATTTATCTAGATCTTTAAAGCTTTTACGTTTTTTTAGATTTTTAATCTCCGACCAGTTATCAAATTCTTTTTGATAGCTTATAAAATACTCATTTGCTAATAATGTCTCATTTGGATTATGTTGCAGTAAGGTTTTATAATCCTCTATATTAAGTTGTTGATGATCACAATACTGCTCAATAAGATGACCATCGGCATAAATATGATTACGTCTGTCATCTTCTACATTACGAAACCACGTTACTACTCGTTGGGCATAGTGATTAGCATCAATTGGGTCTTTTGTGGACTTACGACGTAAAAATAGGGTAACCGTATTTGTACCTGTTTTACCAAATGTGCCACTACCAAATTCACTAATAGCGATAATATCAAAATATTTTAGGAGTATTTCTCGAGTCGCAACATAAATATTTTTGCTACTAGAGGTACTACTGGCTTTACCTTTAGTTAAGATAGAAGAAGGTACAATAATCGCAGCAACACCGTCGGTTTTTAATAACTGCTTAGAACGCTCAATAAAAAAGGTTTCAATACTGTTATTATTGGCATAACTTTTATCATTAATACAATGAATTAGCTCATATTGGCGACGTTCTACTGTACTTAATGTATCCAAAAAACCTTTTACACTGTAAGGTGGGTTGGCTACTAATACTGAGTAGCTGTTGTCATCAATTTGCTCATTTTTTGCCAAGGCATCAGCGTAAATGATATTTATGTCATCTTGACCATACATAAATGCAGAAACTTTTGCGACTTTTGATAGACGATATTCTTTTTCAATGCCAGTAATCTGGCTATGATAATCAGCTAATATCTTACCGTCATCTTGAGTAACAATAGGCTCAATACTTTTGGCATATTCATTTAAAAAATGCCCTGCACCACAAGCATAGTCAATGGTTTTGGGAATATCATCGCTATCTGCAATAATAGAAGATAATGGTAATGACGACATAATAAATTTAACAATAGGCATGGGTGTAAAGAACTGTCCCTCTGACTGCTTAACCCCTTGATCTAAAAAGCCTTCAAACATATCTCCTAAAAATTGATTTTCATTGTTTGTTTTTAAACGAATGTCTTGTAACATTTGCACAATTTTTAGCAAAATAGCTGAGTTTTGTTCAAAAAGTTTTTGATTATGAACATCAATAAAGGCAAAATCATTATTGGTAAAGAATTTTAGCTTGCGAAACATAGCCTTAACTGCTTTTTGCGTTTCATCTGGATCGTTGACATAAAACTTAAACGCTTCATCAACCTCCTGCTCTTTAATATATGTAACCTCTTCATTTAAAAACTGACGCATGCCATATTGATATAAAGCTTGCAGACGGTCTTGTAAGTGAAAGGGGTTATCAAAACTAATACCCTTCCAGTAAAAATGTAGATTACTGCTATTATTGGTTTCATCAACGATTTTACATAAAAATAAATTAACCAATTTATCAAAGGCATTTTCACGCCCTGACACATTATGCTGGCGTAAAATAGTGGCAAATTCATGATATTTTCCTTGAATATCCTGACTATTAATAATACTCAAATCATCAAGGTTATACTTGGTTTTACCAACTTGATAAGGCTCAATATCAGCTTCAAATAGTCCCTTAGTCGCAAAATCTAGTTGATAAGTTGTCTGCCATGTATGATAAATATCTTCGACACTTTTTGATTTAGCCTCTGCAAAGTTAGGTATATTTTCGTCTGTACTCTCAGAAAGATTACGTAAAAGTTCAGGATTATCGGTAACAGAAATTAGATAGTATTTTGCTACTACCGTATCATCTTGCCAATCAGAAGCATATAAACTCACAAACTGTGTCGTGCCTACTTGCTGTACATAGCTAAATAATTGACCACCATCTTGTAGCGTGCGTTGCCATGCTCGATTTAATTCCACACCTGCAGTCTTACATTCAATAATTAATAGTGGCTCATTGGTATAATTCTTGATTAAAATATCAGCTCGACCACCACTTGCCCCATGTCCAAGCTGCCATTTTGGTTCAAGTTCAATATGTTCAGGTTTATAACCTTGTTTAAGCAAACGATGCACACACTCAAATACAACAAAATTTTCATTTTGTGAAAAATTACAAGTTTGTCGCTCATGAATCATTAAGCCATTATCCTCAGGATAGATAAGTTTTTCATGAGTCAAATCTACTCTAAGAGAAACAGGTGTTATATAGTTAGTGTGGTTACTATATACATACTCATAGATATTTTGACTATTCTGTAAAGGTTCAAAGCCTAAATGAATTAATACATCTTTAAAATTTGCTATTGTAATCATAGAACTATATTTCACTGTTTGTTAAAGCTTATCAGATAGCTTTTAAGTTTCATTTTGATGATTAATAATGTGACAACTTACTATTGTATGTATCATAAAGTATTTAGTTATCACCTGCTAGCTAATCATAACTACTACCTGCATATTACGGCAAAACTATAATCGAAAAACAACCAAAGCCTCCTTTCCCAATATCTTCCCCATTTCATAACTAAATAAACACTATCCATTGCCCCTCTATTGCGTGTCATCGCAAACCTCGCTAAAGTCTTCTTATCGTTACAAAAATAGCTGTTATAAAAAATAGGAAGTTTGTCATGACCGCCACCGCTCATTTGCCTAATTCACTCATGCAGACCTTAAACTTAACTTGCCCCATCATTCAAGCTCCAATGGCAGGCGGTGCAACCACCCCTGAGCTTATCAGTGCGGTGAGCAACTTTGGTGGGCTTGGCTCACTTGGGGCAGGCATGACCGCCCCTGACACCTTGCAACAGCAGATTAACAGCATCAAATCATTAACCGACAACTCCTTTGCCGTTAATCTGATGGTGCTATCAGAATCCGAGTCTAGTACCTTTGATAGCGACATACCATCATGGCTACATGAGTTTTATCAACAACATAACATTGAGGTTAATCTGCCAAACCAACCTGCTCAATCATTTGCCAAACAGTTTGCCGTCTTGCTAGAAAACCCTGTCCCTGTTGCCAGTTTTACTTTTGGTATTATCAGTGCTGAGCAGGTACAAGCCTTACATCAGCGTGGCACAAAGGTAGTCGGCACAGCCAATCACCCCTTAGAGGCAAAAGCATGGGCAGATATTGGGGCAGATGCGGTGTGTATGCAAGGCGTGGAAGCAGGTGGACATCGGGGCGGTTGGTTGCCACAAAGTCAAGCTGACCCACTTGGGCTACTCACCTTATTGAGCCAAACTCGTGCCATTGTTGATATACCACTGATAGCCAGTGGTGGCATTATGACAGGGCAGGATATTAAAGTGGTGCAAACAGCAGGGGCAGAGTTGGCTCAGATGGGAACGGCATTTTTGACCACCCATGAGTCGGGGATTAACGCCATTTATAAACAACAACTGCTAAACGTAGCAACTGGCAAACGCTCTGCACAAACTCGGCTGACTCGTTTATTCTCAGGCAAACAGGCTCGGGGATTGGTCAATAAGTATCTCACCGAGTTTGCTAAATATGACATTGATAACAATGACATTCTACCCCCTTACCCACAGCTTAATGCGATGACCAAACCCATGCGAGCATGGGCAGGTCAACAGCAAAACCCTGAGTATCTTTCATTATGGGCAGGGCAAGGGGTGGCACAAGTTAAGGCTGAGAGTGTGGCAGAGTTAATGGGGCGGTTGATGGGGGAATATTTGGGAATATAGAGGTTAAGACATTGGAATATCTGACATAAAAAACAACCGCCTTACAATAAGATGGTTAAGACGGTTGTTTTGATAAATAGCAATAATCAATAATAACGCCATCACTAATTAAGCATTAATGGCATTTCACATAATCTGTACGCAGTTTTAGCTCTTTATACTTTTGCATGGCTTTTTGTTCTGCCTCAGATTTTGAATCGGCAACGACTTTAACGTGTCCGCCTGTGGGTGAACCATCGACATAACGGGAACATTCATAGCTATAGCTTGCTTGGGCTTGGCTACTAAATACAAACAACGCTGATACAGCGATTAAACTTGCAAATTTTTTCATTGGAAAACTTCCTTATTAATTAAACTAAATAAAAAATAACATCACACACATCATATAAAACATAAAACACAAAACCCTACTCTACCCTTACTTATCGGGTCGTATAAAACAAGGGCAATCACTGGCTAATTAAAAATAAAAAGCCAAAAAATCAATTACCTGACCGCACGGCACGCACATAACCATTATAGTACTTAAATTCGAAGTTGCCATCGACACCATTATAGAAGGACACGCCCCACGCATAGCTACTATTGTTAGCATCAGGCGAGGACGACCAATACAACGGGTCAGTTGGGGTATTAGGGAATATATGGGTATCTATTATGGTGGGTTTATTTGAACCATAAGCACATAACCGTGGTACTTGCTTTGTTCCACCACTTTTTTTCGGGATGGTTATCATACTAATATTCCCCGTACTTTTGGTCAGATTGCCGATGGTTACAGTGTTTTCTCTGTCCCAACCTTTGCTACATTTTCTTAGAGTGCTTAACTCATCAATAGAGGGTAATCGCCAGTCTCGTTTACCGCCAAATGCCACTTGCTCATTAAACAGCTCAAAATAGGCATTGGCATCTTTCCAGTTAAACTCAATCGGTGTGCCTATACAGGTGCTACCGTTCCACTCTTGTCCTATACTACAACGCATCCAAATTAGCCCTGTTTGTGGGTCTTTCCACATACCTTTTTTCATTAGGCTGTCATTACTTTCGGCATGGGCAGATAGGCTCGGTAGAGTAAGACAAGATAGCGACAGTAAGGTCGCAGAGATTAGGGTGCTAAACTTAACTCGTTGATGGTTTACTTTCATAATGAGAGTTCCTAAAGTAGGTTACAGATTGGCTACGTCTAATTTAATGACTGAGATGATTGAATCTCTTTTTGTAGCAAAAGTTATCATGATATTTTAGTTATATTTCTAGCAACTTTTATTATGGTTGGCAAGTATTATTTCAGTTAATGCTAAAATTATCTGCTTTATGGTGTTAATTTTTATTTTGGTAAGAAAAGGTCATACTTAACGGGAAATTAATAAGAAACTAACAGGAAGTTTGTTTATGTCTAATACCCTAACCGTAACAAACACTCTAACCAGTACCCCAATAAACCGCCCTTTTTCTAACACCACGTTTCGCCATCATTTTTACCAGTCGTCTGCTCTACCCTTTTTGCAGGTGCGACATGGACAAGGTGATGTTATTCACAATGATAAAAACGGTACAAACAGCGGACAAGATAAACAAGGTGGACAGACTTGTTATGGCACACATTTACATGATTGTTATTCCATCGGGGTGATTTTACAAGGCAAAACTCAGTTTCAATGTGGCAATCAGCAATCCCTTTTAGACTCTCATCATTTGGCACTCATTGCCCCTGATATGCCCCACGCCTGTAACCCTATTGCTGGTGATTGTTGGCAATATTTAATGTTTTATATTGAGCGTCATGCTCTAGATTGTTATGACCAATTAACCAATGCCCCCTTCTCAACTGCTTTGCCCACCTTATCAAACTCTTTATCAATGCCATTAAAATTTCCGCAACAAGGCATCGTTGATGATTGGTTAAAACAAGCACTATTACGTTTATTTGCATTGTTAAAAGCTGATATAAATCCTAAAACTTTGCAAAATTTATGGCAACAAATCCACCAGCATTTACAACAACGCTATGGCGAACCGCCAATACAACAAATACAGCACCAGCACCCACCACAAGCATTGCAATCAAAGCAATATAAGCCAATCAACAAAGCCATACTTGCTTTGAATTGGCTAAAGTCACAACCCAGTGAGCGACAAACCCTAAGCCAGTGGGCAGAGGCGATGAATGTCTCCCCTGCTCATCTGCGCCGATTGCTTAAAACCCATTATCAAGTAACTCCGCACCAATATTTATTAAACTGGCGGATTCATCAAAGTAAGCAGTTATTAATCACACAAAGGCAAATACAAGGGGCAACGCCAAACCATCACAGTTTGACCGATATAGCCCATCATCTCCATTTTGCCGACCAAGCCCATTTTCAACGCACCTTTAAACGCTTTACCGCTATTACACCGAGGCAGTATCAACGGGCGATTGTTATGCTATAGTCAAGCCCTAAAATAGGGGCTATAATTTAGCTCACCCTTTGACATTTAACACGCTCACCATGCAAAACCATGATAATGATACAAATAGCACTGACATTCACTTAGCATTAACAGACACTCAAAAACAAGAGCTACAACAGTTACGCCAACGATTGAATGACCTGCTCGCCTCTCATCCATCCCCATCATCTTCTGTCTCACCCACGCCAGAGCCACAGCAAGCATTTAGCAATCAATTAGCCAACCGTATTCCTTTATCAACCCTCTGGCAAGAGACAGACGATTTAGCCTTGTTGTATCAACAATTGACCGATTTACAAAAATGTTTGCACAGCTTGCGACCATTTTCAGCCAGTCAAGTGACAAAACTTAACGCCATTTTTGATATCGAATACACCTACCAAAGCAATCGCATTGAGGGTAATACCCTGACCAAAAGCGAAACGGATTTGATTATTAATAAAGGATTTACCGTCAAAGGTAAGCCGTTATCAGAGCATTTAGAAGCCATCAATCACCAACAAGCCATTGATTATATTCGAGAAATGGCAGTAGCAGAGGGGGCATTTGATAAAAGGGCGTTGTTAGACATTCATACGTTGATTTTGCATGGTATTCATCGCCAAAATGCAGGACGTTATCGTGAGTGTGAAGTGATGATTTCGGGTAGTGACTTTATCCCGCCCTCGTTTTTGCATGTGCCTGCACTCATGGACGACTATTTTAATTTTTATCGTCAGCATCAACAAAGTATGCACCCAGTAGAATTGGCAAGCGAGATGCACGAGCGTTTGGTCACTATTCACCCCTTTGTTGATGGTAATGGACGCACTGCCAGATTGGTGATGAATTTGCTTTTATTACAAAGTGGCTATCCGATTACCATTTTAGCCAGTGATAATAAAGATAGAGAGCAGTATTATCAAAGCCTACAACTCACCCAAACAGGTGTTGACCCAGACAAAGTACAGTTTAAATTGTTTATCGCCAATAACGTCAAACAATGGCTGTTTATTTATCTCAATATGCTTGCTCCAAATGCTAATACCAATATAGAGCAAGGCTATTATTTTTTTAAACGTATTGAGTCATTACTGATGGGTTAAACTTGAATAAATTTGCAGTGATTGACTACTACTAGCTATATCGAATCGGCTATAACCATGTCATCACTGCTGTTATTACTAACAACCCCGCCAAAATGCGGTTGATTAGCGTCATTGATACTTTACCTGCTTTATCAGCATTATTATGGTTTGCTCTGTTTTTATGGCTATTAAAACTATGTCGGCGGATAAACCACCCCAGCCCCACCCAACACCCCAGTGAAGCAAAACATAACACCGCATAAATAGCGGTTAATCCATATAAATGCTGAAGTGAATCTGCCCCATATAAGCCGACCACCACCACAGCCACCATCCATGCTTTGGGGTTTAGCCATTGCACCAGATTGCCTGCGATAAAGCCCAGTGGTCGTTTGCGTTTGCCATGTGTATCAAAATCTGCCTTATCTGTATCACTCACCGCATCAGAACTGCTGTGCCAAAATACCCATGCCAACCACAATAAAAATACCGTTCCAAGCCACTGCATGGCTAAGGTGAGCCACGCATACTCGGCAAACAGTTGCTTTGCCCCCAAACCAATCAGCAATAATAACAGACAAAATCCAAGCGTCGCCCCTGCCACAAACCGCCAAGCCAAACCATATTTACCCTGACTGGCCAATGCCAAAATAATGACATTAACAGGACCGGGGGAAATAGAGGTAATAAGGGCAAATAAACTGACAGCGATAAACCAAGACCAAAGCATAACGACTAATCCATTCTATATAACACAATAAATTAGCCATGAGCGTAGCAGGTACTTGGTAGATAAATATTGAACAAAACGTGCAGATAAGCTTAAACTTATAAGTATTAACAATGGACAAATTTTTGCTACCGACTTATTCTCTTAGTATAGCCTTCTATAAATCTAAAGTAATACTATAGTCAATACGCCACTCTCAACTTATAAGACCCCCTCCTAACCTCCCCCTTAAAAAGGGGGAGGAACTGGTTTTTAAGTCCTCCCCTTACTTCAAGGGGAGGGTTTGGGAGGGGTCATATA
>NZ_VFYU01000025.1 GCF_021012795.1 Psychrobacter sp. I-STPA10
GCGATTGGGTGGATTAGCTCTACGCTCATCTCTACGTTATCACCAGGCATAACCATCTCTGTACCTTCTTGTAGGCTGATGGCACCAGTTACGTCAGTAGTACGGAAGTAAAACTGTGGACGATATCCATTTAAGAATGGGGTGTGACGTCCACCTTCTTCTTTGCTTAGTACGTATACTTCTGCGTCAAATTTGGTATGTGGAGTGATTGAGCCAGGCTTAGCCAATACTTGTCCACGTTGTACGTCTTCACGCTTTGTACCACGTAACAATACGCCACAGTTCTCACCTGCACGACCTTCGTCTAGCAGTTTGCGGAACATCTCTACACCAGTACAGGTTGTTTTGCTGGTTGGTTTAATACCAACGATTTCAATTTCGTCACCAACTTTTACGATACCTGATTCAACACGTCCTGTTACTACGGTACCACGTCCTGAGATTGAGAATACGTCTTCGATAGGCATCAAGAATGGCTTGTCGATGTCACGCTCTGGCTCTGGAATGTAGGTGTCTAAAGTGTTTAGTAGTTCTAATACTGCTGGCTCACCATAAGGACCTTCGCCACCGTTTAAGGCTTCTAGGGCTGAACCTTTGATGATTGGGGTGTCATCACCTGGAAAGTCGTAGTCTGATAACAATTCACGTACTTCCATTTCTACTAGTTCTAGTAGTTCTTCGTCATCTACCATGTCACATTTGTTCATGAATACCATGATGTATGGTACACCTACCTGACGTGATAGTAGGATGTGTTCACGGGTTTGTGGCATTGGTCCGTCTGTTGCTGATACAACTAAAATAGCGCCATCCATCTGTGCTGCACCAGTAATCATGTTTTTAACATAGTCAGCGTGACCGGGACAGTCTACGTGAGCGTAGTGACGTGCTTCAGTGTCATATTCGATGTGACTGGTGTTAATGGTAATACCACGTGCTTTTTCTTCTGGTGCTGAGTCAATTGACGCGTAGTCTTTAGCTTCACCGCCTGAAGTTTTTGCTGCTACGGTTGCAATTGCTGCTGTTAGGGTTGTTTTTCCGTGGTCAACGTGTCCAATAGTACCTACGTTAACGTGCGGCTTGTTACGTTCAAACTTGGCCTTTGCCATGATATTTCCTCTTTTATGTATCAGGGTTACCTACTGTCGCTATTGATTAGCTAACAAATATTTAACCACATTAAAATTTATTAAAACAAAAGTCTAAAAAATAAACCTTATCTAGATATAGTGCTGTTGCAAAAGCAATCTGACAGATAATATAAGAAAATGGGTCTCATTAACAAGTGCTTTTATATAGCAGATGTTCTGTTTTAAGTAAACAGCGTATTATCTGTTTACTTAAATGTTACTCACTAATAATAAAACCCATTTTTTATCAGTTATTGATGATGTGATATTCTATTTAATATCACATCATCTTGCTTTTCACTTTGTTCTATTCGTCGTCATCTTTACCATTAAATTTAGAAATAATGGCATCTGCAACTGATTTAGGTGTCTCTGCGTATTTGGCAAATTCCATAGAATAAGTTGCACGACCTTGTGACATAGAGCGAAGCTGAGTGGCATAACCAAACATCTCTGCTAAAGGTACTTCAGCACGGATTTGTTTGGTACCACCAGGTAAATCGTCCATACCTTGTACCATACCACGGCGACGGTTTAAGTCACCCATGATATCACCCATATAATCTTCAGGTGTTTCAACTTCAACCTTCATCACTGGTTCAAGTAATGCTGGGTTAGCATTCATAAAGCCTTTTTTGAAGGCAATCGAACCTGCCATTTTAAATGATAGCTCATCAGAGTCAACGTCATGGTATGAACCATCATATAATGTCGCTTTAACACCAACCACAGGATAACCTGCCAAGACACCATTTTGCATACGCTCTTGAATACCTTTATCAACCGCTGAGTGGTATTCTTTTGGTACCACACCACCGACGATTTTTTCTTCAAATTCGTATTCAACATCGCCTGCTGGATCAAGTGGCTCAAGACGTAACCAAACATGACCGAATTTACCACGACCACCAGTCTGACGAACAAATTTACCTTCTTGCTCAACTTCTTGGCGGATCGTTTCACGGTAAGCAACTTGTGGCTGACCGATATTAGCTTCTACTTTAAATTCACGTTTCATACGGTCAACAAGAATCTCTAAGTGAAGCTCACCCATACCACTGATGATGGTCTGACCAGATTCTTCATCTGTATGCACACGGAATGAAGGATCTTCTTTTGCTAGGCGACCCAAAGCAACTGACATTTTTTCTTGGTCAGCTTTGGTTTTTGGTTCAACTGCAAGGCTGATCACAGGATCAGGGAATTCCATACGCTCAAGGGTGATGATGTTGCTTTCATCACATAATGTATCACCAGTGGTTACATCTTTCATACCCACTAGAGCAGCAATATCACCAGCACGAATTTCATCTAACTCTTCTTGTGAGTTTGCATGCATCTGTACGATACGACCCACACGCTCACGCTTCATTTTCACAGGGTTATAAATACTTTCACCCTGTTTAATCACACCAGAGTAAACACGTACGAAGGTTAAGTTACCGACATATTTATCGTTCATGATTTTGAACGCCAATGCAGCAAATGGCTGTTCGTCTGAGGCTTCACGAGTGGCTTCAGTTTCTGCTTTGTCGTCTAGCACACCTTTAATTGCAGGAACATCTTGTGGTGCTGGTAGATACTGAATCACTGCATCCAACATTTTTTGTACACCTTTGTTTTTAAAGGCAGTACCACAAAGCATTGGAATGATTTCGTTGTCAATAGTACGCTGACGAATAGCCTGATGAATTTGTGCTTCTGACAATTCACCATTTTCTAGGTATTCATTCATTAGTTCTTCAGACGCTTCAGCAGCAGTCTCAAGTAGTTGCTCACGGTATTCTTCTGCTTTATCTTGTAATTCAGCAGGAATTTCACGCTCTTCAAATTTCATGCCTTGAGATTCAGTATCCCAATAGATGGCTTTCATGGTGATTAAGTCAACCACACCTTCAAAGTCTTCTTCTTTACCAATTGGAATAACCAATGGCACAGGTTGACCACCTAGACGACTTTTGATTTGGTCAATAACACGATAAAAGTCTGCACCAACACGGTCCATTTTGTTAACAAATGCCAGACGAGGTACTTTATATTTATTTGCCTGGCGCCATACTGTTTCAGACTGAGGCTGAACACCACCAACAGCACAATAAACCATGCACGCACCATCAAGTACACGCATTGAACGCTCTACTTCAATGGTAAAGTCAACGTGACCTGGGGTGTCAATGATGTTGATACGATGTTCATCAAACTGCTGTGCCATACCTGACCAGAAGCAAGTTGTCGCTGCTGATGTAATGGTAATACCACGCTCTTGCTCTTGCTCCATCCAGTCCATAGTAGCTGCGCCATCATGAACTTCACCAATCTTGTGACTGATACCTGTATAGAACAAAATACGCTCGGTGGTGGTGGTCTTACCAGCATCAATATGCGCTGAGATACCAATGTTACGGTACCGATTTAAGGGAGTTGTACGAGCCATAATAATTTCCTAATGGAATTTTTTTATTGAGTATCTTTTACTGTAAAACTTTGGGGTATTGATGGATAAAACTAAAACAAATGAGTGAAAATAGTTATTTTAATCTCTTCTTATGACAGTTTTATTAACCACTCACTTTTAGAGTTGTTTAATAATTTCTAGTATTATCTAGTATCATACTATCAAAAAATCAATATTAATACCGATTATCTTACAATTTATCAACTGCTTTATTCACTATAATTTAGTATTTATCACTTTATATAAAATATAAATTGCTCTGTCTTTCTTTATTGGTAACCCTAAGTTTGTTACAGAGTCCAAACTTATCTGGCAGTCTTTAAGACTGCCATTAAGACAATTATTTAAATTATTCTTACTTAGGTGTTATAAGCAAAACACCGCTAATAACACCTATTTTTTCTCTTGATACACGTTTTTATCAATTTCTATCAATTAGAAACGATAATGAGAGAATGCTTTGTTTGCATCTGCCATACGGTGAACTTCATCACGTTTTTTCATGGCTGCGCCTTTACCTTCAAAAGCATCAGACAATTCACCAGCTAGGCGAAGTGCCATTGATTTTTCTGAACGCTTAGCAGCCGCTTCAGCAAGCCAACGCATGGCTAGGGCGGTACGACGGGAGGGGCGTACTTCCATAGGTACTTGATAAGTTGCACCACCAACACGGCGAGCTTTTACTTCTACCATTGGGCGAACTTTTTCTAGTACTTCTTCAAAAAACTCAACAGGATCTTCGATGTTGCGTTTTTCGCTAACTTGCTCTAGCGCACCATATACAATACGTTCTGCAGTTGATTTTTTACCATCAAGCATAACATGGTTGATGAATTTTGCGATGGTTTTACTGCCAAACTTAGGATCAGGTAGGATCTCACGGGCAGCGACGACACGACGTCTTGGCATAATAAATTTCCTTGTCTTCAGGGTTGTCTGGCATTCATAGCTTCTATTATTACTTTCTATACTATTAAACACGACTGAATCAGTGCCATAGCGATCATTATAGATAAGTGTTTACTATCAGCCAGCCTTACTGCATGGTGGTATGTATCGACACCAAACCCATGCATCATTAATTTTTAATTTTCGTTCGTACTAATTTTATGCTGTAGCACACTATGTATTATATGGCGTACTACACATCAAAAGCATGAGCTTATGCTTTTGGTTTTTTCGCACCATATTTAGAACGACCTTGTTTACGATCTTTTACGCCTGCACAGTCAAGTGCACCACGTACAGTATGATAACGCACACCTGGCAAGTCTTTTACACGACCACCGCGGATAAGTACCACGCTGTGCTCTTGTAAGTTATGACCTTCACCACCGATATAGCTTGATACTTCATAACCTGAAGTTAAGCGAACACGGCATACTTTACGCATGGCTGAGTTAGGTTTTTTTGGTGTAGTAGTATATACACGAGTACACACACCACGGCGTTGTGGGCACGCTTGCAATGCAGGAACTTTTGATTTTTCCTTGATTGTTTTGCGACCCTTACGAATCAATTGGTTAGTTGTTGCCATAAGGCATCCTTCTCCCGTTTATTAAAAAACAAAAAAATGGGGAATTAAGCTCTGTTACACTCAAAATGCGAATATAACAATAAACTTACCCATTTTTAAGACACTATATTATACAGCTAATTACAATTAAGTTCAACCTATATGTAATCAGCTGTTAGCATAGATTTTTACTGACTTTTTGAGGTGGCTATTTTTAGTTTTAGATAAACTAACCACTGCCATACTGCTATGGCTTATAAAAATATTTAGGCTTCTTTTTTATCAGAATCATCAGATTCTTCTATGTCTGTATGAGAATGAGTGTTAGCTGTATTGGTATTATTTACTACTTCACTGCCCTTAGTATGCTCACTAGTTTGGGTACTATTTTTTTGTGGGCTATGGTTGGTAAGTAATTTTTTTGCAAACTTAGGCTCAGGACCAAAAGTCGCTTGTGCTACGCCAATCACTTCATCAATTAAATCATTATTGTAATAAATGCCAATTATCATTGAACTTACAGGTAAAATTTTGGTTAACCAACTCAAATTGATATTATCAAGATCAAAATGCTCAACCACATTATCTACTTGTTGCATATAGTAGCTAATATTACTATTTGCAGTACCCATATTAGTAAACTCTCTACGCAAACCTTCATGATCAGCATTATCAAGCAATCCTTTGGCAACACCCAATCCTGCTAATAGAGTTTGTTTTTCTTGCATTTTGCTTAAATCAGCATGTGATAATATATCGTACGCCATTTTGATGCCTTGATTACCCGTTAACGGCTGGTCGTAAACCGCAGCAATCTGATAAATGGTGCGTAGCGATACCAATAACAACCATAAACTATCAGCAAGCATACCTGCCAAACCTGCCAAACCTGAAACTCCGCCTAAAGCAGCTAAGGCACGGTTTTGATTTGCAATATCCGTAGCCAAGGCTTTACGCTGCTGTTCATCAAGCTGACTAATACCAGCAAAACGATGTGAGTCGGGTAAGTCCATCTGGCTCCATGCTGATGCTAATTTAGCAATTTGCATAAAAGCACTGTCCATCGCTTTTTGTACCATGCTGTTAGGTACGACTTTTTTGGCATATTTACCATAACGAGAGAAACGCTGACCGATTAACTCTTGTGATGCTTTGACCGTACTTTGGCGAAATAAATCCTCTTTACTTGGGTTTTTGTTAATATCAGCCAAATCCACCGCTTGGTATTTGCTGGTCTTCATGGTTTTGGCGTTCATACTGTCTAATAGAGAACCCACGTGTTCTAAAGCATCACGAGTTAATTGTCCTGCACTATTGAGTCCTTTTTTTATCGTACTATTACTTTTCATATACCATTCCGTCCATTTATATAGAAAATTTTTACTGCATTGCTATTTTTTATGGTTTCTATTTTAGCTAAACTGCCCGCTTTATGTCAGTTCAAACATTGTTATCTGCCTTTTTAGTTTGGTAAATAAATTTTATCAATCATAGTTATCAATCATAAATTGTATTGACTAACAATTGATTAACACAAGCATAAATATATAATTCACCATCGTCTCACTTCAAATCACACTTTTAATTTATATCATGCTAAGACAAACCATGAGCACAAAACCTAATCAACAAACGGCGTTTTTTCAACTACAAAATTTGCCTGCACATTACTTACTCCCCTTACTCATCACCCATCTATCTGAGCACGATAATACCGCTGAGTGGGGTGTGTGCTGGTTACAAAATAAGACGCGACCCATTATTGGGATTTTGCCTAAGGTCTCATGGTGTGTCTATCCAAATAGTCATCTAACTAATAATCGACTCAACATTAATGAAGTACAACCTCACTATCAAATTATTAAAACTGAGCGACAAACATCAGCACACACAAATACTCAGAAAAAACCAAACGTTGAGTCCTATGCTCTGAGTTTATCTGCATGGTGTGATGAGTTGATTGCATATATGAATCAGTATCAAGAGGATATAAGCGATGTTGATAAGCCTTTACGCTATCATCATGGGTTGATGGGGTTTATTGGCTATGATATCAGTGCACAAAATTTAAGTCCTAATGCAAATATTCATCTTGAGCAACAACCTTGTGCATTTTTTGGACATTACGATATGTTTCTGCAACCACTACAAGCCTCCACCACAGGTATAAAAAATAACAATGACAGTCATAATGATATTGTTGGTTGGCAATTAATCTATCATAAAACGGCTGATAGTGACGCGGCACATACAAAAGTAGAAAATGCACATTTTATAAAACTATATGAGTGCCTTACTCAATTAGATACAAAACTCAATCATCATCTCAAAGAATCAAGAACAAACATAACCGAGTTATTTTCTATCCCACCCTCATTAATCATGCAACCTTTATGGTCACAAGCTGATTATCAACACGCTTTTGAGCGCACCCAAAACTACTTGTATGCTGGTGACTGCTATCAAATCAATTTAACCCAGCCGTGGATAGGTAATTTGTTATATAGTCAGACACTAATTGAATATCTCCCCAATCTATATACCCAAACCCATGCACCTTATGCTGGCTATTTTGCTGTTAACTCCACTGCGTTAAAGCAATCAAATAATACCAATAATAAACTCAGTGACACAACACTACCAAGCTTTGAACTATTAAGCTGCTCCCCTGAGCTTTTTTTACGTTTTGAATCTACTTATGCTACTCACTCAGCAATAACAATGACCGCAAAACCCATTAAAGGCACCATTCCCAGAGGAGAAAGCCAACAACAAGATGAAGCCAACAAACAAACCCTGGCTGCCTCTGAAAAAGATTGTGCCGAAAATGTGATGATTGTTGATTTACTACGTAATGACTTAGGAAAATATGCCACAACGGGCAGTGTACGTGTTCCACATCTGTTTGCATTAGAAAGCTTTAGTAATGTGCATCATTTGGTGAGCACCATTAAAGCTGAGCTAAAACCCACAGTACACCCATTAACTGCTTTATTTGCTAGCTTGCCAGCAGGCTCAATCACTGGCACGCCCAAAAAACGGGCTGTTGAAATTATTGATGAGCTAGAAGCCTGCTCACATCAACATAGCAGAGGCGCATACTGTGGTAGCTTAGGATTTATGAATTTTGATGGTACAGGACAATTTAATGTATTGATACGTACGTTACAGTCTTCATTAAAAAATAATAGGGACGAATCTACTACAACGCATAGACAAGTCACACTTTGGGCCGGTGGTGGCATTACTGTGGCATCAAATGCCAATAGTGAATATCAAGAATGTTGGGATAAAGTGGGTAATCTATTAGCTATCTTACAGAATTAGGGCAATAGTCAGTATTAAATGCCAGTTCCTTACTTCAAGGGAGGGATTTAGAATGGAGCATATATGATTTTAGAAAATAAAGTTGAGAGTGAAGTAATTAAATAGAATATTAAGCGACTGCCTGCCAATGCTGCCATGCCAGTACCAGTATGGCTGCTGCCATTAACCAACCCACGCAGCCCACTGCCAATGCTTTATATAGTCCAATATAATTGATACTAAAAAATACAATGAATGTATATATAAGATGGGGTATGACCCCTAAGATACTAAATAATAATGCTACTCTTAAGTCTGCCGCACTACGCTGTGTGCCAACTATAAAATGACTGATTAAGGTAAAAGTAGGAAAAAGTGGTGCTAAGGCAGCCAGATAAAAAAAGCGACTTTGGGCAAATAGTTGAATCACCAAAACGACCAATGCACCAATAAGCATTTTTAGCCAAATCATGACAGCGACAGTCTCAATAAAAGTAGTTAAATATTAAGTTTACTCTCAATTAAAAAAACTTGTCAATCAATATAAAATATAAATTGCTGATTGCTATACTATGATCGTCACAACCGATTAGTTATGATAAATCCTAATAAATAAAGTCTTAAAAATGAGCCATTAAATCATGCCTTAGCATAGACGACTACTTATAAAGGGTATATCATCATAAGGCAGCGACAGCAGATTTTATTTTTCATTTGTATTGCTTTTAATGTAGGAGCTATCATGAAATATCAACACATACTATTAGTCACAGATTTGCGCCCAGATGCTGATAGAGTGGCACAAAAAGCCAAACAAATTGCCCAAAACCATAACGCTAAATTATCTGTGCTACATATTGTCAAAGACACAATGGTGGGTTTTGGCTATGAAATGGTGCCTGCCTCTGCATTGTATGAAAATGTCAATCAAGATCGCTGTAATAATGCGCAACAACAGCTTGCAGATATGCTAGAGCGTAGTGGCATCAATGCAACCCATGCTGATGTTAGTACTGCCATCTCAAGCAGCGAGGGTATCGTACACTACTGTGCTAAACATGAAGTAGATTTGCTGGTTATTGGGCGCCATGAACGTCATGGCATTTCTGCTTGGATCAATGGTGCGACGGTTGATGGCATTTTGCCAAACATTCATTGTGATTGTTTGGTGGTAAAACTTGGCTCACCAAGAGCAAAAAAATAGCAATAAACAATAATAAATAAACTGGAGATGTATATGTATGATGTCATGGCGGTTGGTAATGCTTTAGTAGATCACGAATATCTTATTTCTGAGGAGATATTAATTAAAACTGGGCTCGAAAAAAGCAACATGACCTTAGCCTCATTAGAACAACAACAACAACTTTTGCGCCAGTTATCCAATGCAGATATTTCCTCTTGTAAGCAAGCAGGTGGTGGTTCAGCTGCTAATACGATGTATGCTTTAGCTAGTTTGAGTGGTAAGCCATTTTATGCTTGCCGTGTGGGTGATGATGAACAGGGTAAGTTTTATCTACAAAATTTACATCAAGCAGGCGTTGTTACCTCAGAACAATCTATAGCAACTGGTGGTGTCACTGGCTCATGTGTGGTCTGTGTCACTCCTGATGGCGAGCGTACCATGCAAACGTACTTGGGTACATCAAGTGAAATTGACGAACAAAATGTCAATTTTGAGGCGTTAACACAAAGTGACTGGTTATATTTAGAAGGCTATCTAGCAATGTCTGATAGCATTCAATCTGCCATGACCAAGCTACGTCAACAGGCAGGTATTCATGATGTGCAAATTGCGGTAAGCTTTGCTGACCCTGCGGTAATAAAGTTTGCCAAAACAGGGCTACAAAATATGCTGGGTAATGGGGTCGCCATGATTTTTTGTAACCTTGAAGAAGCGCAACTGTTTACTGATAAAAAACAACACAAAGCAGCGGCTCGGGCTTTGACAGAATGGTGTCGTATTGCTGTGGTAACCAATGGTGCTCATGGCGTGGTGATTTGTAAACGTGAGGGTGATAAAGTTGAAATTATTGAAGAGCCTACTCCTCATGTCAATGATGTCGTCGACACCAATGGCGCAGGTGATAACTATGCAGGTGCATTTATGTATGCGATCACTCAGCAATATTCTTTGCCTGAGTGTGCAAAATTGGCGGGTGAAGTTGCCAGTCAAGTGGTTTGTCAGATAGGCCCACGTTTAGCGGCAAATGAATACCAAGACATCGCTCGGCGAGTATTGGTAGCATAATTCACAATCATTTTATTCTCTATCTCATCGGGTATTGAATATATTCACAAGGAGTCAATATGCAGTTTGCTGTTATAGGATTAGGCGTCTTTGGACGTGCTTGCGCCTTTGAATTGCAGCGTCAAGGCAATGAAGTATTAGGCATTGACCTTGATGAAAAGGAAGTCAATAAAGTCAGTGATACATTAAGCCATGCCGTCATCGCTGATGCCACTGACAAAGAAACGCTCAAAGAGCTGAACTTTGCGCAACTAGATGGCGTCATGGTATGTATTGGTGATAATTTAGAAGCCAGCTTGCTGTGTACTTTAAATCTGATTCATCTACCTGTACATAACCTCTGGGTAAAAGCCAAAACTGATGCTCATCATGATATTTTGGCAAGTCTTGGGGTACAAAACATCATTCACCCTGAGCAAGATATGGGTATCCGTATTGCCCAAGCAATGAACTACCCGATGATGAAACAATACCTGTCATTAGGTAATAATGATGAGTATCTGGTACGTATTGATATTCCTGCTGGCTGGACACCACAAAGCATTGCCAAAATCCGTAATACCTATCCCTCAACTTCCTTATTACTTATCGTTCGTCAAGGTAAAGTGATTCATACATTTGATGATAACTGGACAGTACAACATCCAGATAGCTTGGTATTTAGTGGCAGTTTACCAGAGCTAAAACGCTTGGCGCGCACCTTTATCCCTCCTCATTCATCAGACTTGCGGTAGCCAGCAGTGAACTCACGCATCTTATTATCACCCCCATTTATTCTAGCTTTTGGCTTTTTGGGGCTAATTATTGTTGGCAGTATTTTATTAATGCTGCCCATCTGTAATCCCACCAATATCTCTTGGTTAGAAGCGGCATTTACAGCCACTTCGGCAGTAACGGTAACAGGGCTTGCAGTGGTAGATACTGCCTCATTTACTCGGCTTGGGCAGGTGGTCATTGCCATATTAATTCAGCTTGGCGGCTTGGGTTTTATGACCTTTGCTGTATTGGCATTTTTTAGCCTGCAACGTCGTTTGAATATGACCAGTCAAATCATTGCTCGTGAAGCGTTGGCAGAAACCAGTTTTGGCGATATTATTAGCACTGCCAAATCAGTCATTGGTATTGCTTTAAGTGTTGAGATAGTCGGTATGATATTACTGACACTGTCTTTTTCACCACACATGCCATGGGGTGAAGCCCTGTATCATGGATTTTTTTATACCATCTCAGCCTTTAATAACGCAGGATTTGCCCTAAGTAGCGATAGCCTAACCCCCTATGTGGGCAATCAACAGATTAACTTGATTATTACCGCCCTGATTATTATTGGTGGACTTGGGTTTTTGGTCATTAAGGACATGCTGGAGCATCGCAGTTGGCACAAAATTAGCGTTAATACTAAGTTGGTCTTATCTGCTACTGTGATAATCAACCTCATTGCTTTTGCGTTATTTTGGCTATTAGAGCGTCATAATCCTGCAACGTTAGGCAATTTAAACTTAATAGATCAAGCCACTGCCGCTTGGTTTCAAGCCATCACTCCACGTACTGCAGGATTTAATACCATTGCCATTGACCAGTTGACCGATGCCAGTACCCTACTTACCATGTTTTTGATGTTTGTCGGTGGTGGCTCACTATCAACAGCCAGTGGTATTAAACTGGGCACTTTTGCAGTATTAATTCTCACTACTTTTTCATTTTTACGTCAGCGTGACCATGTAACTGTATTTGAGCGGAGTATCCCTGAGCGGCAAGTACGCAAATCACTGGCTCTGGTGAGTATTACTCTGATGCTGATTTTTTTAAGTGTGTTTATTTTATCTGTGATTGAAGCAAGACACCCCTTAGAAGATGTATTATTTGAAGTGGTTTCTGCTTTAAGTACGGTTGGATTGTCACGAGGTCTGACAGGAAATCTAAGCGATGCAGGTGAAGCCATTATTATGTTTATGATGTTTGCAGGACGTGTGGGCCCGTTGACTTTGGCTTATTTGATTGCGATGCCAAAATCGACTCGTATTCGCTATCCTGAAACCAATGTCTTGATTGGCTAATTAATGACAGTTTAAATATCACATGGTCTATGATTTGCCAATAAAAAGCCGCATAGTAAATTGCTATGCGGCTTTTTGTTGTCAATAGTTGTTATCAATTGTTGTTAACAATATGGTAAGCAAGATTTTCAACAAATTAAAGCGCTATGCTTGTGCCAATGCCTGCGCCAAATCTGCTTTGATGTCATCAATATGCTCGATACCAATTGATAAGCGTACCATGTCTTCACTCACTCCTGCTTGCTCAAGCTCTTGACCATTTAACTGGCGATGGGTAGTGGTGGCAGGGTGACATGCCAATGATTTGGCATCACCAATATTCACCAGACGGGTAATGAGTTGTAGCGCATCAATAAAGCGTGCGCCTGCTTCACGCCCCCCTTTCACTCCAAAAGTCAAAATGGCAGATGGTGTACCTTGCATATACTTTTGTGCCAATTCATGCTCAGGGTGATTGGGCAGCCCTGCATATTTTACCCATGCTACTTTATCATGCCCTTGCAGATATTCTGCTACCGCCTGTGCGTTTTCAACGTGACGCTGCATACGCAAACTTAGGGTCTGCATACCTTGTAAAATACTAAAGGCATTGAGTGGGCTTAATGCTGCACCTGTATTACGTAGTGGTGCCACACGCGCGCGCGCAATATAAGCAGCCTCACCCACGTCTTTGACAAAATTAACCCCATGATAGCTGGCATCAGGCTCATTGAGTAGCGGGAAACGCTCAGGATAATCTCCCCACGCAAACTTGCCACTGTCCACAATCGCACCGCCAATAGATGTTCCCGTTCCGCTCATATATTTAGTCAGTGAATGCACCACAATATCCGCACCATGTTCAAATGGTCGGCACAAAGCAGGTGTCGCCACGGTATTATCAATCACCACAGGCACACCATATTGATGCGCAATATCTGCCAATGCCGCAATATCGACAATATTACCCAGTGGATTACCGATACTCTCGGCATAAACTATTTTGGTCTTATCATCGATTAAATCACGAATTGCTTCGGGGTTTTTATGGTCAAAAAAACGTACCTCGATGCCTTGACGAGGCAGGGTGTGTGCAAAGAAGTTATATGTACCGCCATATAAAGTGGATACCGCAACGATATTATCACCTGCTTCGCAGATGGTCTGCACCGCATAAGTAATAGCAGCCATGCCCGATGCCACTGCCAATGCACCCACACCACCTTCAAGTGCAGCAACTCGCTCTTCTAATACCGCATTGGTTGGGTTCATGATGCGAGTATAAATATTGCCTTGTACTTTAAGGTCAAACAAATCTGCCCCATGTTGCGTATCATCAAAGGCATAAGAACTGGTGTGATAAATGGGCACTGCCACCGCTTTGGTGGTTGGCTCAACACTATAACCAGCATGAATAGATAGTGTTTCTAAGCGTTGTTTATTTTGTCCGTCTGTATTGCTCATAGATTGTCCTTATTCATCTGTGAAAAAACTATTTTCATTCTATTTTTGCTTGATATACATAAAAAAACCAGATTACTATTTTCAGGGTATATTGCTAACACACTGATTTATAGTAATCTGGTTATCATAACTTAGCTTGTTTATGAATAAAATAAATTTTATTTACGTTAGTTATTATATTTTAATATAAGCAGAGGGTGATAAGACTTAGCCTTATTGTCAGCCTTATTGGTAATAGGCATTTTCAGTACGGGTGTGGTCAGTCTCATCGACCACTTGCATCAGCTCGGGAACTTGCTGTTTAAGCTGTACTTCTACCCCTTGGCGTAGGGTCATATCCACTGCCGAACAACCTTGACAACCACCACCAAATTTTAATACAGCCGTCAATCCTACGCCCTCTTCATCTAGCAATTCGACCAGTTGCACATTACCGCCATGTGAGGCTAAGTTGGGATTAATATCTGACTGCAACACATAATTGATGCGCTCTTCAACACTGGCATCTTCTCCCACTTTAGGGATTTTTGAGTTAGGCGCACGGAAAGTTAACTGCCCCCCAAAACGGTCTTTGTTATAGTCAATCACGGCATCTTCAAGATAAGGCACGGAGACCGCATCAATAAAAGCAGTAAAGTTTTCATAATGTAGCTGCAAATCAGCCTCATCTTCTTCACCTGGCTGATTATAAGCCATACAGCACTCTGCTCGTGGCGTACCTGGGTGCTCGACAAAAATACGTACCCCAATACCATCTGTTTCTTGTTTTGCCAAAAGCTCAGTCAAATACTCTTGTGCTGACTCAGTAATGGTGATGTTACTTTTAATCTCAGTTTGCTCGATGTCTAATGCTGACGTTTGCTCTGCATTGGCTGTGTCTGTATGGCTATCAGTCATAAGTTGACCTCATGTATTGAAAATTAAAAATAAGAATTGTCAACAAAATTGCCGAGAATGGCAAATATGACAAATATACAGTTTCATTATGGCGTTGATTGCAAAATAATCAAGGGAATACTACTTATGAAGATTAATAACACCGAGAAAAAATGAGCGCAAACAATAGCACTTATCTTCAGATAAGTCTGATAAACCCAAGAAACGCGCCATGTTTTCAAGCCATAGTGCCAGCTAATGATTATTGTTAATGCTCAAACTTACGTTTTTATCACTATAAACCTAAAAAGTGACCCACTAGGCATTAGATTTTTATAGTAGCAGCGATTGCTATGGCGTATTTTAAGAACCTGTATTCATAATCCAAAATCAGGGGAATTTTAAACTAAAATTGTGTAATACAAGGCAAATTTTGGGGCGAATAGTCACTCTATTTAACCCAAAATTTAACGCCGTAGTACGTCTATTTTAGGCAAAAAGCCACCATTATGGGTTGTGAATACAGGTTCTAACTATCAGCTATTTTTTGTGTATCTAAGTATGTTAAAAATCAATACATAGGTAGATATAGTCAAGTCAAGATAATACTTTTACAAGGAAAACGAGCGAAGGTGTAACTGTTTTTATAAAAGCAGGTACTGCGAGCGAGTTTGACTTTGTGCCAGTTTTGTATTAAGTCGACTATATATCAAGGAAGATAAAACCATAACCTTATGCAAGGTTATAAAAAAGGTTATAAAAAGGGAGCGTTTTTATGATTACTGAGAGTTTAACTTTAGTAACCACGCCAGATATTGAGCAAGTGGCTGTGTGGAAAGTCGCTGATACCAACAATAAAGATAAAGTCAGTGAGGATATAAACAATGCTTCTGCGGCTAACATTCATAATATCAGCACCACTCAAAACGCAAGCAAAAACATACTGTTGCTACATGGTGCATTTTCAGATAAACGTATCCATTTAGGTATTGCCCACTATTTAGCCGAGCATGGTTATCACTGCTATATTATGGAATGGCGTGGACATGGCAATAGCCCAAAACCTAAAAAAGAGTTTAACCTTGAAACCATTGCATTAAATGATGTCGCAGCAACTTTTGACTATTTATTTAATGAGCTTAACCTGCCAGCCATTCACTGTGTGACTCATAGCGGTGGTGGTATGTGCCTCACGATGTTTTTGCTACAAAACAAAGTCTACATTAATAAAGTCAAAAGCATCAGCTTATTTGCTTGTCAGGCGTATGGCGCAGCCACTACCCCAAAAGCATTTACCAAAGTATTACTAAGCAAAACCATGACCTTAACGCTTGGTTATCTACCTGCCATTAAAATGAAATTAGGGCCAATTAATGAAAGCTACTACACCATGAAACAATGGTTTAATTGGAACTTAGGCAGAAACTTTCATAGTACCGATGGCAAATTTAATTATCGTCAGCACATGCAGCAGATGACGATGCCTATTTATGCTATTGCCGCCACAGGCGATGACTTTGTCGCACCACCCAGTGGTTGCTTACTGTATCTAAACGACTATCAAAATCTTAATAATCAGTTTCGTGAATTTGGGATAGATAATGGAGATTTGGATAATTACTCCCACAGCCGAATATTAATGAGTCGTAACGCTGCCAAGGAGGTTTGGCCAACGGTGCTGGCATGGATTGAAAAACACAACCAGTAACTCAGGGAACAATAAGATATGGATATAGGCAATCAAAACAAAATAATCAAATCAATATAACTTGCCAATATAATTTACCAGCCTCATTTTTACGCATCATCAATTGATAAAGCCGTCAATAAGCTTGCTTAACTTGTGAAAATATCCTCACTTATGTCAGTATGGTGCTATGATAGATGGCTTGATTATTGCCAATGCTAATTAATATTGCCGATTACAACAAAAGTTTTACTGCAAGGAGTTTGCGTTTATGAGTGCTTCATCTGAACGTCATTTTAAATATCTCGTCTTTATTGGTCGCTTTCAGCCATTTCATCTTGGGCATAAAGCCGTGGTTGATGAGGCGTTACAACGTGCTGATAATGTCATCATGCTGATTGGTTCAGCAAATCTGCCCCGTAGCCTGCGTAATCCGTTTAGCGTAGTAGAACGCTCACAAATGATTAAAGGGGCATATTCAGATGATGAAGCCGCACGTATTCACTGTGTGGGACTCGATGATGCCTTATATAATGATACTCGCTGGCTACAATATGTGCAGGCAGCAGTAAAATCTGTCACTGGGGATTTGACTTCCGATATTGGTCTTATCGGACATTCTAAAGACAGCTCTTCTTATTACCTATCATTGTTCCCTAACTGGGCGGCAATCTCTGTACCCAATTATAAAAACCTATCTGCCACTCCGATTCGTGAAGGCTATCTGATGGGTGCAACACCAACACCTGAGCGTACTCCTGATTCTACTCGCAAGGTGCTAGATACATTTAAAAAAACCGAGGAATACAATCAACTGCAAGAAGAAGCATGGTTTGTTGATAAATACAAAAAACAATGGGAAGACACCCCCTATCCACCTACCTTTATGACTGCCGATGCGGTGGTGGTACAATCAGGACATATCTTATTGGTAGAGCGGCGTAGTATGCCAGGGCGTGGACTGTGGGCATTACCGGGTGGCTTTGTCAATCAAAAAGAAACTTTGCTAGATGCGTGTATTCGTGAGCTACGTGAGGAGACCCGCTTAAAAGTACCCGAGCCTGTGCTACGTGGCTCACGTCACAGTCAGCATACTTTTGATGACCCGTACCGCTCTGCTCGTGGGCGCACCATCACCCAAGCGTTTTATTTTCAGCTAAAAAGTGATGCCAGTGGTCTGCCTAAAGTCAAAGGCGGCGATGATGCAGCGCAAGCATTTTGGCTACCGCTTGCGGAGCTTGACCCTAAGCAAATATTTGAAGACCACTACGCTATTATTTGCAAAATGGTGGGTTTGTAGTTTTTTAAAAGCTTTTTAGAAAATTCTTGATAGTTTGGAGAGGGCAAGTTTGTTAAGAGTTGCTATTTTTGCTGACATTCATGGTAAGTTTTTATTGCCATTTAAGTTGGTTGCGCATTATCAAAAAACCACAGGCAAATCCATTGATTTGATTTTGCAATGTGGCGATATGGGGGCTTTTCCTGATAAATCTCGTATGGATAAAGCCACCCTTCGCCATGCTCAAAATGACCGAGATGAACTAGGATTTATTGATGGCTTTGCTTATGTTCATACTGAGATTGCGCAGTTTTTAGATGAACTAAATGTCGATATGCTGTGTGTGCGTGGCAATCATGAAGACCATGAATTTTTGGATAAATTAGAGGAAGATGCAAGCTTTTTAAAGCAGCCTGCCTATCCGATTGATGCTTACAATCGAGTATGGGTGTGTCGCACTGCCATACCCATTGTCATTCAAAGCAAAGCCAATACACCAAAAGAGTCGAAAAACTTTGCTGGATTAAAACCTCAACACAAAAAAGACACGCATAATACAAAGCAACATACAGACAATGATAGCCTAACAATGGTTGGTGTGGGGCGCATTGGTGATAGAAAAGGACGCACCCACCCACAGTATATTCAAGATTATGAACGCCAAGCATTAAAAAAATTAGCAAAAAATGCCCAAGAATTTGATGTACTTGTTACTCATGATAAAAGCTCAGACAGTCATCGTGGTTATGGCTCAGCAGAAATCAAAGAGCTACTCAATCACGTGGCTTTTGCTTATCATTTTTATGGGCATACAGGTGAGCCATTTTCACAAACGCTCGATGACAATGGCATTACCCAATCAGTCAAAGTCAGAGAGCTTGAGTTTAATAGTCATGGCAAATTGGAAGCTGGCTGTATGCTGATTTTAGAAAAATCAGCCGATAAATTAATGCTCACCCCTGTGCCATTAAATGATATGATTGGCTTTATGAAAAATACATGGCATTATTTATAATCGCTTTACTATTTTTAGTTTTTATTATTAGTTTTCCCCAAGCCGATAGACGGCAAGGGTCTTTCGTTACCCTACGCTTGTAAGCTTGCATGGCAAGATAGAGGTAACATTATCAAACAGAGGAGTTCTGTTATGTTCACCAGTAATTTTAACAACCTAATTTTAAATGCTGACAGCTACAAAGCATCACACTGGCTGCAATATCCGCCTGATAGCGAATATATGTCCAGCTATGTTGAAGCCCGCAAAGGTGACTACGATGTGCTGTTTTTTGGTCTGCAAGCCTATATTAAAGAATACTTACAAGCCCCCATCACCACTGCCCATATTGATGAAGCAGAACAAATCATCACTGCGCATGGTTTACCCTTTAATCGCTCAGGTTGGGAGCTGTTAGTCAGTAAACATGGCGGTTATCTACCTCTGCGTATTCAAGCTGTCCCCGAAGGCAGCATTGTGCCTGTATCCAATGTGGTGTGTCAGGTGGTTAATACTGACCCTGAGTTTTATTGGCTGCCAAGCTATCTAGAGACCTCATTATTACGAGCGATTTGGTATCCCTCAACGGTGGCAAGTTTGTCTTATTACTGCAAAAATATCATCAAAAATGCGCTAGAAAAATCAGCGGATAATACAGCAGGTTTGCCCTTTAAGCTGCATGACTTTGGGGCGCGTGGTGCGTCTAGCATGGAAACGGTAGCTTTAGGCAGTTTGGCGCATTTGGTTAATTTTTCTGGTACAGACAGCATGACCGCATTGGTCGCTGCTAGTCGTTGGTATGGCATGAATGATGAGATGCCTGCCTTTTCAATCCCTGCTGCTGAACACAGCACCATGACCGCATGGGGACGAGAGCATGAAGAGCAAGCTTTCGCCAATATGCTGGAGCAGTTTGGTGGTGAAGGCAAAATTGTCGCTGTGGTATCAGACAGTTATGATTTATGGAATGCCATCGACCACATTTGGGGTGAGACGCTCAAAGAAGAAGTCAAAAATATGGGCGGCACCTTGGTGATACGTCCTGACAGTGGCGACCCTGCCAAAGTGGTGCGTGAGGCTTTAGAGCGTTTGGCAGTCAAATTTGGTACGGCCACTAACAGCAAAGGCTATAAAGTATTGCCCGATTATGTGCGTCTGATTCAAGGGGACGGCATCAATCCTCAAAGCCTTGGTAAAATTTTAGATACCATTATGCAAGCAGGCTTTAGTGCCGATAATGTCACCTTTGGAATGGGTGGTGGACTACTACAGCAAGTGACTCGTGATACCATGAGCTGGGCAATGAAAGCCAGTGCGGTGCAAATCAATGGTGAATGGAAAGATATCTTTAAAGACCCTATTACCAGTCGCTCAAAACGCTCGAAAAAAGGACGTTTGGCACTTATCAAAGATGAGAATGGCAATACAAAGACCATCAAAGAAAATACACTTGGTAGTGAGGATAACAACCTGCTACAAGATGTGTTTGTTGATGGTAAATTATTGGTTGATGAGTCATTAACCACCATTCGTCAGCGGACAGGTTGGTAGGTAGTTTTGATTGTAGTTTTATTTAAGGTAGTGATCTACTAAATATCACCATTATCCAGTGACTACTGCTTATAAATTATGTGTTTTAGAAATGGCTTTCATTGGTTATGATGAAAGCCATTTTTTAGATTTAAGAGATTTTAGATTTAAGAGAATGTTTCTATGCAACTAAAAGATATCGCTTTAGTTCCCATCTACCTTTATCAAGGTAAAAAACTACAACGCAGCGTGGTTCGCCTACCCGAAGCTGAGGGTGAGCGTCATGGCAGCACTGCATTGTCTTCATCATTGACAGAGACCGACTCAAAACAAACTGAATCAAAGCAAACCGAATCAAAGCAAAAAGACAAATTAAATTTGATGATTATCGGTGACTCATCGGCTGCGGGTGTGGGCGTAGATTCACAAAAAGAGGCACTGATGGGACAGCTACTGACCGCCTTACAAAAACAACCTCTATCGGCACAGTTTAGCCACATTCACTGGTCACTGTATGCCACCACAGGACACACCAGTTTTGATATTTTGCATAGGCTTTATGTTCTGCCATTACCAACCACAGCGATAGACATTATGGTGATTGTGGTGGGTGTTAATGATGCCACCAAAAATGTCTCGACAACGCTTTGGCAAACTCAGCTACAGCAAATCATTACCATTGCCCAGCGTAAATTTAAAGCCAAACAAATCATATTTTGTAGCCTACCACCCATGGCACAAATGCCTGCCCTACCTGCACCGCTAAATCAATTTATTGCTGCAAAAGCGGCTCGACTTGATATGTTATTACAAAGAGTATGTCAACAATCGTCTGCGGTGAATTATTTTAACTTTAACCTTGATGAGTTTATTAATGATAAGGACACAACAAAATGGTTTGCCAAAGATGGCTTTCACCCTAGCGGCGTCACCTACACGCAATGGGGACAGCAATTGGCACAGCATATTAATAATATGCTATATCAACACTAACCACATATCATCAACAACAATTATGCAGCACTATCTAGGTTTAAATTACGATTGATACGAAATACTAAAAACGTACCCAAGCTCATCAAGATAAACATGGTGAGTCCTAATTTAAAGACAGGATTGGCAGGGAATAAATTCAGTAATAGCCCTCCAAAGATACCCACCGCAAACATCATCGAGCCTTGTAGCGCACTTGCCATACCTGCACGGTGCTTTTGAAAAGCTAAGGCAATGGCGGCAGCATTTGGCTGAGTTAAACCAAGCCCTGCAATACAAAAGAAAATACATACCAGTACTAAGGGTAGCCAAGCAGAAGCCCCATATATTACGCCTAATAAAAACAACATGGCTGATGCAAACATTTGTACCACCGCACCAAAGCGCAATAAGCTGACTAAGCGAAAGCGATTGGTCAGCCATTGATTCACCTGAGTTAAACCAATAAACCCTGCCGCATTCATACCAAAAATAATGCTAAATTGCCCCTCACTTAGCCCATAGCCGTCCATCAATAGCTCTGAGGCGGCACTGATATAAACAAACATTGCCCCCATCAGCAAACCTGCACCAATGGCAGGATAGCCAAAGGTAGGATCTTTTAGCAAGTCATAATATTGGCTCAGCACGGTTGACATGGGACGATAGTTACGATCTTCGGGTTTGAGGGTCTCAGAAAAAAAGAATTTGGTCAAAAGCAAGTTAAGCACCCCAAATCCTGCCAAAAACCAAAAAATGGCATGCCAATCAAAAAATTGTAATAGCACAGCCCCCAATGAAGGAGCAAGAATGGGAGCTATCCCCATCACTAATATCATAATGGAAAATGCCTTGGCTGTTTGTTTCGGCGGCAAGGTATCACGTATCGCTGCTCGTGTGACCACTGCCCCCACACAGGCACCCAATGCCTGCAAAGTACGCCCTGCAAATAAAACATATTCACTATTGGTTGTGGCACACAAGATAGAGGCTATAACATAGACAGCCATGCCAAAATACAACGGCTTGACCCGTCCTACTCGGTCACTTAATGGTCCATAAAATAACTGACCTACAACCAGACCAACAAAATAGGCAGGTACTGAATTGGAAATAACAGCAGTGGTTACGCCAAAATCTTTTGCCATCGCAGGCAAGGCAGGTAAATACATATCTATCGACAAAGGACCAATGGCGATAATTAACCCAAGCATCATCACCCATACCACTGGAAATTTTGGTGGCATGGTGTCAGAATCCACTATCGAATCTTGAGGCGTTTGTGTTGTTTTATCTAAATTATCTACAGACATAAAAAGCACCAAAACAGACACTTATCAACTCTTATACCAACTCTAAAAATAATAACTTAGCAAGGTGTCATAAAACAGATTCTCTAAACCACTAAATATCACTGACAAAGCTTAAAATTTTTAGACTAGGTATTATAATAGTCGAAGAAGATTAAAACAGATACAAGGCGACCAAGTGCAGATAGTAGCGTCGTACAGCAAACAAGGGCAACACCGTAGCCGTTTAGTAGTTCTTTGACTATAGTTGAATGAACGAAACAAGCACTACCTATTGGCAGTGCTTGCAAAAGATATAAAAAATTAAAAATATAAAAAAATGATGACACTAACAAGTCAGAAAAATATCATTTACCAATTATCTTATACAAAAGAGGAAATGAATTTGGGCGATGACGCCCATTCTAGTTAAGTCTAGTTCGACTTAATTAAACTGACGCTTGCGAAATTTGGTCGCCGCATCACGCGCTTTTTTAAGCGCCAACTTACGATTATACCCCAACATCAGCTTAAGCTGCCAAAATTTTTCTTGATATAAGGTTAATGCTGACTGAGCATACATCTGATTAATCATACGCTTACTTGCCAATACCGCATCGGGTGAGCGGCTAGAGAGCTCCTCTGCTAACTGCGTTGCATACGCCAATGGCTCATCACTTACATGGGTCACCAATCCTAGCTGATGCGCTTCCTGCCCCTCTATCATACGTGCACTCATCGCAAGCTCTTTGAGCACATCAGCATTTACTACACCCAATGCTGCTTGCGTCAGTCCCATATCAGCTACTAAGCCCCACTTGGCTTCCATCACTGCAAATTTGCAATCGGCAGTGCTAATACGAATATCTGTACCCAATGCTAACTGTAGCCCTGCTCCTAAACAATGCCCTTGCAACACACAGATAACAGGTACTGGCACATCACGCCAAATCAAACACACTTTTTGAAAATGACTCTGCCAAGGCTTGGCAAGCTCCCAAGCGGCGTATAACTGATTTTTGGGGTTATTCAAGTCTCCTAAGTCCAATCCTGTACAAAACGTCTGCTCTGCCCCTTTTATAATCACCGCACGTATATCACGCTGCTTGCCCACTTGTTTTGCAATGCTTATTAGCTCATCAACCATAACAAAGCTCATGGCATTTTTTTTCTCAGGACGCTGCAAAGTGAGATGTAAAATATGACCACTCATCTCTACTGCTAATGTTTGATACGATTGCGAAGTCAGGGATTCCATAATGTTCCTTATATACACGATTTTATATATATCATGATGGCTATATCATTTTCCAAGTCATGTCATTTTCGCTCAGCTTATCATAATTCAGTTCAGGGTATTGAGACTTATCCAAGACTTGCAAGTTATGTAATGCTTCTAGTAGCACATCATATTTCGGCTGCAACATGGCAAATTGCGCTGGAGTGGTATGCTGTATATTTAACAGGCATTTATCTTCAAAGTCTTGGCTGGCTTGGCGTAGCTGCGGCACTCCTGTATAACGACACGCCCCCAAGATGCGATGAGCAATTTGCGCCAACTCTGCTCGGTCACGCATCTCCCATGCAGCTTGTAATGCTTCTAGCTCTTCTTCTACTGAATCTATCATCATTAATGCCAGTTTTGCTGCCAATTCTGGTTTATTGGCAGAGCGGGTCATGGCATCTTGCCAATCAAATATCGCTAAGCTATTTTTGTCTTGTGTTTGCTCAGCAGCATTGATATTGCTTTGTTCTGTTATATTATAAGTTTGGTTGTTATCTGTCTGATTTGAATCGATGACAGACAGGCAATGACCATTTATTACTTGCCCTTGATTGGCAGCATGACCACCCAACCATTTTTGTAAAATCTGTAATAGTTGCGGTTGGCTAATCGGCTTACCAACATAGTCATTAATCCCCGCTGCCATCAAATTATCACGCTCATCTGATAGACCATGTGCAGTTAAAGCAATGATGGGAGTTTTCTTACCTGAGCTTTCAATTTTACGAATTTGCTGGGCTGCTTCATGCCCTGATAGCCTTGGCATCTGGATATCCATAAATATTAAGTCTATATTATCCTTACTACTATCGGCAGCAGATTTTTCACCAGACTGCTTTTGCTGTCGCGCTTGCTGCTTACTCATAATTTCAATGGCATCATAACCACTATTGGCAGTAATCACCTCAATCCCCAGCTCAGATAACAATGCATCAAGTACCAATAAATTAGGCAAATGGTCATCGACAGCCAACACCTTCACACCCTGCCAGCGGGGTGTATCTATTGGTGCCACTTGCGAACGCTTTCTAGTATCTAGTAGCGCATATAATTGACGTTTGTTTAATGGTTGATATAAAGATTTTGCTTTATAGCGTCCTAGTAACGTATTGTCTAATGCCACCTGATAGCCAAATATGGCAAGCTTACCTTGATAATGCAATCTGATTTGTTTTAATAAAGCCGCCATGTCCTCTTGTGCCTCGGTATCTCCCCCATCGACAATCACCCAATCCCATGCGTTATTTTTCTCTTTGAGCCACTCAAGAGCGCTGGCAAGCGAGCTGGCTTGGGTCATCTCAATGGGCAAAGGACGCAAACTGGCTTTGAGTACTTGCTGACTTGCAACATGGTCTATCCAGACCAATAGTTGCAATGGTGCATCAAGACTATCACTCAATGGACGCAGTTGTGGCAAGATGGTCGCTTGTGATTCTTGCTCCATCATCTCAATCACATCGACATTGGCTGGCATGGTAAACCAAAAAGTAGAGCCTTTTTGGGGACGCTTTAACCCTTGCACATTACCAGCCACACTACCTGTAATATCTTGGCTTAACTGGGCACGCTCATTATCATAAAAACCAATATTGCCACCCATCAATCGGGTCAACTGCTTGGAAATCACCAGTCCCAAGCCTGTACCACCGTACTGGCGAGTAATCGAGGGGTCACCTTGACTAAAGCTACGAAATAACTGTTTTTGTGCGGTCTCTGAGATACCACGCCCTGAATCTTGTATGGCAATTAAAATTCGATTATCAATACTGCTAGCGGCATGATGAATATTCGCTACAGTATTGGCATTATCTGTACTATTAACCTTGTTAGCATTGTTAGCACCATTAGCATGATTTGTATTGTTAGCATCATTTGCACTGCTGCTATTATCCACCTGTTGGTCTTTTGACTCTGTGGCTGGCTTTGACTGATTCACATCAGATTGATTCATAATAAGTCTGCTGGCTGCTGTCTCATGGACACCTTCATCAAGACTGACTCGAACCACAACCTCACCCATATCGGTAAATTTAATCGCATTACTCACCAAGTTTGTTAATATCTGCTTGACTCGCAACGCATCACCAACGATTTGTTTGGGGACATCATCATAAAACATCACTGCCATACGCAGTCCCTTCTCCGCAGCCAAAGGTGACAGCATGTCCATGACTTCATATATGGCATCGTACAAACTAAACTCATGCCTATCGAGCACCAGCTTGCCTGCTTCAATTTTGGAAAAATCCAACACATCGTTGACCAATGCCAATAAATGAGCCGATGATTTACGAATGGTTTGCACATATAAATCCTGCTCAGCGGTCAGCTTACCATGACGTGCCAATAGATTAATAAAGCCATCAATACTATTGAGTGGGGTACGCAGCTCATGGCTAATATTTGCCAAAAAGGCAGATTTTGCTTGACTGGTAGAAACCGCTGCATCACGGGCATTACGAATAGAGATGTTTTGCATCTCCATCTCATCAAAGGCAACCCGCAAATCATCTTCGGTTTGCTCAGCATGATTTTTTAGCTCTTGAAAACTAGAATGAATACGCCGTAGCGCTTTTACCAAATCTTGTTGTAATTGATTCAGCTCACCACTCGATTCTGCATCTAAAGGTTGATATAAATTATCAGTATTCGTCCGCTGCAAATACAAGCGCATCTCATAAATGGGGGTAATCCAGCGTTTGGCATAAATATTTAAGCTCAGTAGCAATATCAAGATGGTAAATAGCCCCGTGACCACCAATGCCAATAAAATTCGATAGCGTGCAATGTGCAGTGGCTCATCATCCATATCAACAAATAACCAATATTTGTGTCGACCACTACCCTGACCATATTCACCCAAAAGGCTGCCGTATGCCGTACCTGTCGTAGTTTGTAGATTTTCAATCAAATCTTGTTGTGGTGAGAATTTACCCCAAGGTTTGTCCTCTTTATGACCAGCAGTAATCAACACTCGTCCTGTCTCATCAATAACCGCTATACGTTGCAGATGATTTTCATTGTTTATACTGGTCAAAATTCTTTGAAAGCGACTATAATTTTCTTGCTTATCATCTAAAACAGACGATTCATCAAGTATCGCTGACGCATTTATTGAAGAATCTGCCGTTGTCATCTTCTCAACATGATTAGCCAAATCTATAGCAGACTCTTGTAGGCTATCTTGTTCTGCCTCGCTTTCTTCATCTTGACTTAGCTCATTCAATAATAACGGCATCATTTGTTGTACCACTGGCTCATAACGCACCAATGCTGCCTCCGCCAATGCTCGCTGCTCTGAGCGCACGGCAGTATTGGTTTCAGAAAACACCAGCACAGCACCAACGCCTGCTAACACACAGATGGGAAAGAATACCAGCAATATCAATTGCCCATAAGCACTACTAAAATCAAAGCGTTTTTTATATGCCATTATTTATCCAGTTGGTTGACACTAATTAGGAATATCTGCTGCTTCAATCAGTTGTAAATCAGCGGTAGGGTCACTCATCATACGCATGGAGTGATTTTCAATGATTTGCTCAAAGACGGTGCGTACAAATCGACCATTACCAAAGTGTGCATCACGATTTTGATATGCTTGGGTAAAATGATTCAATACTTTTTGGCGGGCAGCTTCACTTAATCGATACAACCCTTTTTCACTAAAAAGCGCAAAAATTTGCAATAAATCTTTTGGCTGGTAATCCTCAAAATCTACTGTCCGTGTAAAGCGTGAGCTAAGTCCTGGGTTTGACTGGAGAAAACGTTGCATCGGCTGTGTATAACCAGCCACAATCACTGCCAAGCTCTCACGATGGTCTTCCATCTGTTTTAATAGTGTATCAATCGCCTCTTGCCCAAAGTCATTACCCTCTTTAACCAATGAATACGCTTCATCAATAAACAGCACACCGCCCATCGCTTCTTTGATTTTTGCCAAAGTTTTGGGGGCTGTCTGCCCCACATACTCTGCCACCAAATCAGCTCTATCCGTTTCTACTACCTGAACAGAGTTTAACAGTCCCAACCCATAATAAATCTTACCCATAATACGAGCGACCGTGGTCTTCCCCGTACCTGGATTACCTGTAAATACCAAATGCAAACTGATGGGTAGTGCGGGTAGATTGGCTTGTTTGCGACGTTTTTGCGTCTGAATAAAATTGGTCAATTTATGGATTTCATATTTCACATTTTCCAATCCAATCAATGCTGACAACTCTTGCATGCCCTCATCAAGCATGGTCTGCCTTTGTGCCTCTTTGTCATCTAGTATAATATCCATATCTTCTATACCAGCCATGACATCTTTTGCTTCTATCTGATAGCCACTCATAATATTTTGCTGAAACACACGTAAGCTTAATGCTTCATAAATCTTGCTAAACAAGGTACGGATTTGCCGTGCATTACCAAAATTTTCATCACGGCTTTGATACATGGCATCAACCACCTCTTTGACTTTTAGACGCCCTTGTTCTGAAATATCCAGACATTCTTGCTCACGGATTTGCTCAAATATTTGTAGCAACTCCTCAGCATTATAATCCTCAAATTCAATCATGCGTGTAAAACGAGAAGCCAAGCCGGGGTTTGAGTCGATAAATTTTTGCATCGGCTTGGTATAGCCTGCGACAATCACCACAAATTTATCGCGATTATCTTCCATTTGTTTGAGTAGGGTATCAATCGCTTCTTGCCCAAAGTCATTGCCACCTTTTGCCAAGGTATATGCTTCATCAATAAATAGCACTCCGCCCATCGCTTCGTTGATTTTTGCTAATGTTTTGGGAGCAGTATGTCCAATATATTCTCCTACCAAGTCGGCTCTATCTACCTCTACCACAGTATCTGACTGCAACACGCCCAGCGCATAAAATATGCGCCCTATAATACGAGCAACCGTGGTTTTCCCCGTCCCAGGATTGCCAGTAAATACCAAATGTAAGCTGGTGGTTGCTACCTCAAACCCTTGCTTTTTTCTCATTTCTTGAAAATTGACAAAGGCAATAATCTTTTTTATTTCCTCTTTCACACATTGCAAACCAATCAGATCATTAAGTGCTTGTAAGCTTTGTTGCAAAGCAGCATGTTCATTGATAGTTTCAACACCTGTTTTATTGCTTACCTCAGCAACAATTTCATCACCTAACTGAGAAGAGCTTATATCTTGTAATTGCTGCTCTTTTTCACTGTCACTTTGAAGCGATAATGACACATTGCCATCATATTGATAGGACTTTAGTGGACTACCAATAATCTCTATTCTTGCTAAATCTTCTGACTTTGCCACATAATCATGATTGTTAAAACTACAACTTGTTGCCTGAATATGACTGTTCTCATTGGCATGTATTAACCAATAGTTGATATTATTTTTAAATACACACTCAGTCAATTTAATGTGACTGTCTTGTTTCGTATACACAGGATGATGATTGGTAATATCTATAAAGCGACAGTATTCTATTAAAGCCTTTCCTTTATCAAGATAAATCGTACTAAAGTCACCTTTAAATGTACTGTCAGTAATATCAGCATAACTATCGGTTTGTAAGGCAACAGCAGGATAATCTTCAGTCTGAAACTCACAACGCACCATATCTATATGGCTTTTTTCAAATGCATTAATACCATTGCCGTTTTTTATTCCTAAAAACTGGCTATCACCTATTATCAATTTTGAGTCACTTAACCATAGCACTGGAAAATTTTTGATGGCTTTAAATAAACATTCATCAATATTGACCACACTTTTTTGCTCTGCATACACTGGGTTATATTTATCAATATCTACAAACTGACAACCTGATAAAGTCACGGTCGCTTGTGTACTACATACATTTGAATTGCCCCCTTTAAACACACTATCAACAATATTTGCCTGTGTCGTTGGGTGCAAATAAATCGCAGGATGATTGAGTATTTGAAATTCACAATCGCTTACTTGGATATCACTTTGCTCATATATATTAATGGCATTGGTACTAAGCTGTAAAAACTGACTGTTTTTTATGTTTAACGTTGAATGTTTTAACCACACTGCTGGGAAATTAATAACATTTTGAAAGAGACAATGATCAATATTAACCACACTTTTTTGCTCAGCATACACTGGATTATATTTATCAACATCTACAAACTGACAGCCTGATAAAGTCACGGTCGCTTGTATACTACACACATTTGAATTGCCCCCTTTAAACACACTATCAACAATATTTGCCTGTGTCGTTGGGTGCAAATAAATCGCAGGATGATTGAGTATTTGAAATTCACAATCGCTTACTTGGATATCACTTTGCTCATATATATTAATGGCATTGGTACTAAGCTGTAAAAACTGACTATTTTTTATATCTAACTTTGTCTCTTTTAACCATATTGCTGGGAATTTAACAATATTTTCAAAGATACAGTCTTTGATCATTATATCGCTCATGTTCTCAGCATACACTGAATTAGATAATTCAATCCCATCAAACTGACACCCAACCAGTGACAGTTTTGCTTGTAAACTCTTAATCGACGAATAGCCCCCTTGAAAACGACTATTGACAATATTAGCTTGACTACCTGAATTTAAACCAATAGCTGGAGTAGTTGGGGTCTGAAACTGACAGTTTTCTACTTGTAGTTGGCTATTTCTGGATACCAAAATCGCATTTCTTTGTATACTTTCTACAAATTGACTGTTTTTTATCTCTAATTTTGAATTGCTTAGCAATATTGCTGAATGGTTGGGAATATTTTTAAACTCACAGTCATCAATACTGATATGACTTGATTTCTCAGCACGTACTGGAGAGTCCTTATCAATATCGATAAACTGGCATTTTGTCAATGTTGCAGTTGCTTGGCTACTATAAACAAACGACTTGCCGCCTTGAAACACACTACCAATAATATCTGCTTGAGTTTCTGGATGTAAATAAATAGCTACATAATAGTCTTGAATACAAAACTGGCAGTTTTTTACTTGTATATGACTATTCTTACTGATACTAATTGCATTGCTTTTTATACTTTCTATAAACCGACTATTTTTTATCTCTAGTGTGGAATCAATTATCGCTATTGCTGCATATTTAGTAATATTTTTAAACTCACAGTCACTAATACTAATATCGCTGCATGGCTCAGCATATACTGGATTACCTTTGTCAATATCGATAAATTGACACTGGATAATGTCCAGACTACTTTGTTTTACTATGACTATGCCCTGCACAAACTGAAGGTGCTTAACAGCACATCGCACCTCTTCAAACGTCAAAACTCCGCTAATCATTGCAGGATTATTCGGATCTTCTGCGATAATGGTAATATCTTGAGATATAACCTCTTCAATATGATACTGTCCACCTGATAAGACGATGGTATCACCTGATTTTGCAACTTGTAACGCCTTTTCGATATTATACTTAAACAGTCCTTTACCTACTTTTAATGTTGCCATATTTGCTCTCAATCATATAATTTAACACCAATATCCAGATACCCATCATCAGCAAATCATTTTATAACGAATAAAAACTAAACCCAACTCTTATCCCGATTGAAGCCACAAAATGCTATAATCTGCTCAATTTTTATTATTTTATCTTTATTGATTAAGTTGAGAATTACCATGTCAAACGCTCAGTCAAGTGCGCAAACATCTAACCAAGCAGAGCACATTAACCGTATCACTACTCTATCTGATTGCGTGGGCAATACCCCACTCGTTGCCCTACACCAGCTACCACAAAGCGAAGGCATTGGTGATAACATACAGCTACTTGCTAAGCTCGAAGGCAATAATCCTGCCAGCTCTGTCAAAGACCGCCCTGCTTTTAACATGATATTTCAAGCTGAAAGTCGTGGTGACATCAAACCTGGTGACACTCTTATCGAAGCCACCAGTGGCAATACAGGCATTGCCCTTGCTATGGTTGCTGCGATGCGTGGTTATAAGATGATACTGCTGATGCCCACCAACTCTACCCAAGAACGTAAAGACGCCATGGCAGCTTATGGTGCAACCCTTATTGAAGTTGATGATGGTATTGAAGCCGCTCGAGACCAAGCACAACAACTGGCAGATGCGGGAAGAGGCATCATCTTAAACCAATTCTCTAACCCTGATAACAGCGACGCGCACTATCACACCACAGGGCCTGAACTGTGGCAGCAAACTGATGGTAAAATCACCCATTTTATTAGTTCAATGGGTACGACAGGTACTATCTCTGGCACAGGAAAATACCTCAAAGAGCAAAACCCTGATATTCAAGTTATCGGTCTCCAACCTGATGAAAATGCCTCAATTGCAGGGATTCGCCGCTGGTCGCCAGAATATCGCCCCGAGATTTTTGACAGCAAAGTCGTCGACCGCATTATGGATATCAGCCAGCATACCGCTGAAGTCTATATGCGCAAACTTGCCAAAACCGAAGGTATTCTTGCAGGCGTCTCCTCAGGAGCAGCAGCATGGGCAGCGCTACAAATTGCCCAAGAAATCCAACAACAAAACGCCGATGCTGTCATTGCCTTTATCGTCTGTGACCGTGGTGACCGCTACCTATCCACTGGGCTATACAACGTGGAAGACAAAGCATGAACCATTCATTTTTGACACTGCCTGAACAGATTTTAATCTTTGATATTGAAACCATTCCTGATTTGGATACAGGCAAACGCTTATATCCTCAGCTTGCTGCCTTATCAGATACAGATGCACTCACTGCCTTAACTGCCATGCGCCAGCAAGAAGCAAACACTACTTTTATGCGGTTGCCATTACACAAAATTGCCTGCTTATCCATGCTATGGGTTGATAGCAAACAACAACGATTTCGCCTAAAATCTTTTGCCTTAAATGACTATCAAGAAGCAGAGATTATCAACACCTTTTTTAATATTTTTGCCTCTGATAAAAAAGTAGAAAAACTGCCTAATATCGTCAGTTGGAATGGCAATGGCTTTGACATTCCCGTCATACAATACCGCGCCATGCACCACAAATTGACTGCCCCTGCCTTTTTTAATGATAAATTTCATAACGACTATAAATATAACAACTATGTTAACCGCTATCACACCCGCCATATAGACCTAATGGATAGGCTATCTATGTTTGGCGCATCGACTCGTCAGCAGCTTGATGTGATTGCAAGTCTTTGTGGTCTGGCTGGCAAACAAGACATTGATGGCTCAATGGTGGTGGACTTGGTACAAAACCAAGACTGGCACACGCTGACCACCTATTGTGAAAGTGACGTCATCAACACATGGCTACTGTATTTACGCTGGCAATTGCTGCAAGGCAATCTAACGTTAGACAGTCACAGCCAATGGCAAATGTTAACTCAGCACTATTTGCAAAGTATTACCAATAGCGATGGTTCACTGACTCACCAAGGATTTTTGGACAGTTGGCAAATGTAACCTAGCCAAAATTTCTCCTTTAAAGTTACTTATTTTCGGTTATCATACACACAGTTTTAATAATGCTTCAAAATTAAATATTTTATAGTTTTTCCCTCCCCCTAGCTCCCTCCCAGCAGGAGGGAGAAATTTCCCTCCCTCTTAGGGTAAGGGTTAGGGAGGGGACATACTTTTTAAAATATATAGCAATATTTCTAATCAAAACATTTACTCACCCTAACAAAAGCCAAGCCATCATGATTGACAGCCCAGCCCCTATGACCAAAACAGCCCCCACTCCCCCTGCTCACCATGCAAAAAATATCACCCTACCCCCCAGCAAAAAAAAGTCCAAGCCTTCTGCTCGGGTACGCAAACGCCTAAAAGACGCTGACCCCGTCACCTTTGATATTGATGGATTATCACATGATGGGCGTGGCGTGGCAGTATATGGCTCACAACCTGAGCACCAAAGCGACAAACATGGCAAAAAAGTCTTTGTTAGCTTTGCCCTACCTAATGAGACGGTCAAAGTACAGCTCACCAATAGCCGCAAAAGCTTTGAAGAAGGTGACGCAACCGAAGTTATCGCCAACCCCAATCCTGAGCGGCAAACGCCCCCTTGTCCGCATTTTGGTGTGTGTGGTGGTTGCTCATTACAACATTGGCAAGCCGACGGGCAAATCAAATTTAAACAATCTGTTTTAGCCGAGCTACTACAGCATCAAGCCGACATTGCCCCTGAAAACTGGCTTGAACCCATCGTGGGTGACCGTTTAGGCTACCGTACCAAAGCCCGTATGGGTGTGCGTTATGTGGTCAAAAAAGACACCGCTTTGGTGGGTTTTCGCGAACGCTCAAGTAACTTTCTTGCTGAATTAAACGAATGTCATATCCTTGACCCACGCATTGGCTTTGAAATCGACAATCTAAAACAGCTCATTACCACCCTTGAGGCTCGCAATCATATTGCCCAATTAGAATTGGCAATGGGTGAAAACCTGCCCGAGTTACGTGATGGTAATCAACCTGTCGCACTCATTGTTCGTCACCTTGAGCCACTTAGCGAAAGCGATATTGAAAAACTTAAAGTCTTTTTTGCCAAGCGCAACTGGCAGTTATATCTACAACCCAAAGGCGCAGACAGTATCCACCGAGTTCAATTGCATACTGATGATGACATGAGTCGACAGTTTGGACGTCTTTACTATCAACTGCCAGAATTTGACCTCACTTATGAATTTATTCCCACCGACTTTACCCAAGTCAATCTATCGGTCAACCGAAAAATGACCAAACTGGCTTGCGACTTATTAGACTTAAAAGCAGGTGAACGGGTACTAGACTTATTTAGCGGCTTGGGGAATTTTAGCCTGCCTCTCGCTCGTTTGGTCGGAGAAACAGGTAAAGTGATTGGCGTGGAAGGCTCAGATGCGATGACCATTCGTGCCAGCGATAATGCCAAACGTAATGGACTCACCAACACCGAATTTTATAGTCAAGATTTGACCCAAGACTGCTCTGAACAGCCATGGGCAAACCAAGGCTTTGACGCCTTGTTAATTGACCCACCTCGCTCTGGTGCGTGGGAGGTGATGCAATATCTACCCAACTTTAACGCCAAACGCATTGTTTATGTCTCTTGTAACCCTGCCACCCTTGCTCGGGATAGCAAAGCCTTACTGGAGCAAGGTTACAAACTTACTCACGCAGGGGTGATGGATATGTTTTGCCATACAGGGCATGTGGAATCCATTGCACGCTTTGAAAAGGTGGAGTAGACTAAACCATTATATTAAAGATAATTTTGTTTAAATTATAATAAAATCAAACATAACAATCTTTATTGATAAACTACAATATATTAGGTTGATTGAAGCACTAAATTCATCATCAACCTAATATTGAACCCACAACCACAAATCAAGATATAACAGACTCTACAACATGGGCTTAAAAAATAGGGACATTAACAATGAGTCAACATACCGCAAAGATAACACGCTATGATGTCTCTGCCATTACTCACTTATTAGAAACAGCAGCAAAAAATCAAGAAAACCCACAAGATGGCACTAAACATATTGAAAAAGCCATCGAACTGGCAGAACATCACTTGAATACTGAAACAGTACCTCCATTGGCAAAAAACTCATGATTTCTTTGAATATAAAAAAAGTAGACGACCCCTTTTACCAACAAGTCTATCCTCAATATTTTGTAGAAAGTATCATTAATAACACGACTTTCCCTATTTTTTTTGATAATTTTGATAATGATGCTTTATCGACTATTTATGACCCATCTTTCTCAACTGATGATATAGCAAAGCATCACCCCACCCTAAACAGTTATCACTTTACCTTAAATGTTTTAGCCAATATATCATTAGACTTTACACAAACCCATCAAGTTTTATATAGAATGGATAAATTAAGCCTTTATCAAATTAATGCCTTAGAGAAAGTATTTGATGATGAAAGAAAAAATTTTATTGAGCTTTATAACAACAATGACCACAAAAATAAACTACCACACCTTTCTATGCTATTAGCAAAATCAATTGTACGTAATATTATTTATGGCATTTATTGTGGAGCAGTTACACGGCAACAGCTTGGTAAACTAGTTTATGATATTTTAACTCTCTGTAAGCAACATTTAACTGATTTTTATCGTGTGGGATTAATGATTTCAAGTCATGACGCACACTGGTACTACTTGGTACAAGCATATAACAATTATAAAAAAGAACAAAATTTAGAAGAATAATTTTTTAGCTTTGATACCACCTACCCTTCCCTAATCAATTCTTGGTAACTTATAAACCATCATTTACCAGTATTCACATACTCTATCTTGAATTTTAGTACATAAATGCGATAATAAAATAGCAATTAATGATTATATATCTTTAATACTTTAAAATTCATGATGAGTCTATATACTACATAAAATACCTTAACAAACTTTTAAACTATATGCCATATTAAAATATATATAGTGACATTGAATTAGGTTTGTTTTAGCTCATTAATATCAGTAAAATGACTCATGGAGCGACTGTTAACAAGTATTTATACAAAGTAAACTAAAGGGAGAATAGTGTGGTCAAAATACGGGAAGGACTTCCTCTTATTGATGGGCAAACCACCTCGGAGGATAGTGCCAGCCTTGCCGCACAAGTCATTGCTTCGCAGCGAGAGCGTAAGCAACAACCTGATAATGTCCACTACATAAATGAAGACGTCAAAAAACAACTCAGTACCATCAAACTCAATACTGAGGCAGACCGCTCAAGAGCACTCAACCTACTTGAACAGTCCATTCTTTTGCCTGAAGGCAACTCATCTTACGCTGCTTTATCCGAATCTGTAGAAAAAACCACAATTGATTCAAATAGTAGCAATCAAGGAGCAGATCAAGAAATTAATATAGATCTACCCGCTTGGCTAGATGCAGTTGCACAACGTATTAACCTACCAAATCTACCAAAACTTGCCAAAGCTTGTGAGCTGATCCAAACCCACTCCGACATGACCGACTCACAACGATCCAGTGCCTATTTAACGGGTATTGGGGTGACGGATATCCTCACCTATTTATATCAAGATGAAGATGCGTTGGTTGCTGCCATGCTCTATCGAGCTGCCCGTACTGATCTATTAACAATACCACAGATAAAACAGTATTTTGGTGAGGATATCGTCAAATTAATAGATGATACCTTAGCAATGGGACGCTTATCTGACAGCATAGAAAATAACAAACGTCTTGAAGATCATTTTGCTAATAATCAACGAGAGCAGCTTTCAAATATCTATAGCATGCTCATCTCAATGACTAATGATGTGCGTGTGGTACTTATCAAGCTTTCTGAACGCACCTTTGCCATGCGAGAGTTGTCTTTTGCCAGTGCTGAGCGGCAACAACGAGTTGCTCGTGAGGTCATGACCATCTATGCCCCACTAGCACACCGCTTGGGTATTGCACAGATAAAATGGGAACTAGAAGACTTAGCATTTCGTTATCTTGCACCAGATCGCTACAAAGAAATTGCCAAATTATTATCAGAAAAACGTAGTGAGCGCGAAGCATATATTGAGCGTGTTGAACAACAGTTGGTACAAGTACTAGCTCAAGAAGGTGTCAAAGCGGAAGTCAATGGACGAGTCAAACACATCTACTCTATTTATCGCAAGATGAAACTAAAAGGACTGTCTTTTGGGCAGCTTTATGATATTCGTGCGCTTAGAGTATTGGTTGACACCACCGCCGAATGCTACCATGTATTGGGGTTGGTGCACGGATTATGGCGGCATATTCCCGATCAGTTTGATGACTATATTACTAACCCGAAGTCTAATGGCTATCGCTCCTTACATACCGCAGTCATTGCAGAAAATAAATCACTTGAAATTCAAATCCGCACTCATGATATGCACTTTGAAGCTGAGCTGGGTATGTGCGCCCATGTCAACTACAAAGAAGGATTAAAAAATAAAAAAGACCAATATATCAATAAAAAAATAAGCTCATTGCGGCAATTACTACTGGCTGGTAGTGAAAATAAAACCCTTAGCACCGATATTGATACTCAAACAGATATTACTAAAGAAACCCTACATGAGATAGATGAAGAAGAACAACTGGTTGATTTTAGTGAGTTTGAACGTATCTATGTATTTAGTCGAGATGGTGATATTACAGAGCTGCCCAAAGGGGCAACCGTGCTTGATTTTGCCTACTATGTGCACACGCAAGTCGGTAACCGTGCCCAAGCTGCCCGTGTCAATCAACGCTATGTACCGCTAACTTATCAACTCAAAACGGGGGAGCAAGTAGAAATTATTACCAAATCCTCTCGTGAGCCCAATCGTGATTGGCTAGTTGCCTCTTTAGGCTATATTCATACCAGTCGAGCACGATCTAAGCTCAGACAATGGTTTAACAAACAAGACCGTGATAAAAATCTAGAGATTGGTAAGCAAATGTTGGCACAAGAGTTGGGGCGTTTATCAGTGCATCCCAATAGTGTCAATCTCAACAACTACACACAATATTTTAATGCTAATAATGCCGATGACATATTGGTTGGGCTGGTCACAGGTGATATTGGTATCCATCAACTGACTGCACATATTTCACGTGAGCTTGATTTAGCCCCAGATCATGATATACAAGAATATACGCCCAGTGTGCACCCAAAAGCGACAGGAAAGCTAGATGCCTATAAAATACAAGTCGATGGGCTTGATAACATAGAATTGCGCCTTGCCAATTGCTGCCAACCCATACATGGAGAACCCATTGCAGGCTTTGTCACCTTAAGTAACGGTGTCAGTATCCATAATAGGGGTTGTCCTGAATATGCGCGGCTTATTGAGCGTGAACCACAAAGAGAAGTACGGGCAGCTTGGATTTCTCAAAATACCAATTATCAACCTGTCGAAATTTGTATCGAAGCCTATGATCGACGAGGATTACTACGAGACTTAACCCAAGTGATTGATAATGAAAATGTGAATATACGTGGCGTAGACACTCGTAGTGATGACGACAACATAGCTTTTCTTAAATTTAAAATTGAAATCACTGGCTTGTCACAACTCTCTAAGCTATTGGCAAAACTTGAACAGCAACCCGGTGTTCTACATGCTAGACGTGCAGTATGATGATCATAGTAATTACTGATAGTTAGTTGATAATTAACATAGTAAATAATGAATAATGAATAGTGAATAGGCAGTTGCCAAAACAACCAAAATTAAAATAGTGAGTATCTGATAATTTATGCCAGAGCTGCCAGAAGTTGAAACAACAAAAACCAGTCTTACTCCCTTGCTAGGCAACACGGTTACTGGTATTCATGTGCATTGCAAAAAACTACGCTGGGCGGTTGCCAATGATCTTGACAGCCTCATTGGCTATCACCTCAAAAAAGTAGAACGCCGAGCAAAATATTTAATCCTAACATTTATTAAAGAACCATCTTGTAGTATAGATACACAAGCAACAAACAATGCCAAAACATCACCATTAACAGTGAATGAAAAAAAACTAATTATCCATTTAGGTATGTCGGGCAGCTTACAACAATATACATGGCAAAGCAAAAAACGCAAACATGACCATGTCATTATTGAATTTAGTAACTCACAAAATCAACCCATACAACTGCATTATCATGACCCTAGACGCTTTGGAGCGATCGTGTGGTATGAAGATTATGCAGATAAGTTACTATCCCATCTTGGTGTAGAACCACTCACAGATGGCTTTAATGCCGAATATCTATATCATAACATTCATCCAAACCCACCAAAAAAACGAGCAGTGATTCGTCCTATTAAAGCAGTAATTATGGATCAAAAATATGTGGTCGGTGTCGGCAATATTTATGCAACCGAAAGCCTATTTTTATCTCATATTCACCCACTCACACCTGCAAATCAACTGACAAAAATTCAGCTCAAACTGTTAATTGAACACATCAAAAACGTATTAAATACCTCCATTCAGCAAGGTGGCTCTAGCCTGAAAGACTTTAGCGTCGCAAATGGTCAAACAGGTTATTTTCAACAAACACTACATGTCTATGGCAAGTATAACCAACCCTGCCCCATCTGCGGTGAAACCATTGAAAAAGTTAATATTACCGGACGTAGTAGTACTTTTTGTCCAAATTGTCAGCCTTATGATAAAAAGGCTAAGCAATAAACCTCAAATCCACTTGATTATCTGTGCCGAACTTGTTTTAATAACCCTAAATATATATTAAATATTGATATAGCACAGTCAAATATCCCATAACTTATAAAGACAAATTTAAGGATTACCCATGCGCCAACAACGTCCTCTTAGTATGATAATTGCAGGATTGAGTCTTATAATGGCTACCATCCTACCTGCCACAGCCGCTATTGAAATAGATGAAACTGACTTTGGACCTACCTATGACACCATGGTCGTTGATACAGTTGTGGGTAAACCATTACAGTTTATTGCTGCGGTTGCAGGCACTGCCGCTTATGTGGTTAGCTTGCCTTTTTCTATCGCAGGTGGTAATCCTGAGCAAGCACAACAAAAACTGGTAGTAGAGCCGTGGCAAGCAATGGAACGCTGCTTGGGATGCTCCGTTGCTGAAGATAACTATTATAAAACTCAAGCAGCAGATGATAGTAATATTGTTCGTATCGTCGTCGATCAACCATCTGAGGTCTTGATTAATACTAATGACAATGTGGTGGTTTTACCACAATAATACTTCAGCTTAATTAACCAGCTCATAATAATAGTAAAAAAAATGCTAACTATAAAGTTAGCATTTTTTGATTTTGAATTACGATATTTGTATTCTTCACTCAAACTATTTGCTAAGCTTACTGCTAATCTCACGCAATAATAACACTTCTTCTGAAGGCTGTGCTGGAGCTTCTGGCACAGCTTCTTCTTGACGGCGTAAACGATTGACAAAACGCACCATCATAAAGATGATAAAAGCTAAAATAATAAAGTTAATGACGACAGTAATAAAATTACCATAAGCCAATACTGGGACACCTGCTTCTTTAAGTGCATCATAACTTCTGGCAACACCTTCTGGAATATCTCCCATGACAATAAACATATTTTGGAAGTTTATCTCGCCACCCGCTATAAAAGCTACTATTGGCATAATGATATCTTCTACTAAAGAGTTAGTGATGGTGCTAAATGCGCCACCAATAATCACACCAACTGCCAAATCCATGACATTGCCTTTAAGGGCAAATTCTTTAAACTCAGACATCATACTCATATTCTTTCCTCAAATTTTTTAATTATTAATATTATAGTAAGTAATTATTAAAATATACAAATCAACTCGAAAAGTAAGTCTCCAAACTCAATCTAAGCCAACTATATATAAGCAGCTTCATTGTATCTCACTTGTACTGCCAATCTACTAGACCTATCTGTTCTGTTAGAAGAGCTACCTCTCTTTGAATGATTTTACTGCCTATAATATCTTAAAACATAAAAAAAGGATTAACAAACCAACCTAGCAACGGCTGCTTCATTAATCCTTAGCATATCAACACAAATTAAAAACAAATGTTGATGATGTATTTTATAAAATATTATCTACTAAATAGTAATTTATTGTAAATCAAGCCTGCACTGCTAGACTCCTTTTACAATTTACAATTACTATGTTTCACTACGGTTTATATTTTACTACTTATGCTTCTTTCTTACGACCATGACGTTTACGTTCACTTTCGCTCAAATAACGCTTACGCAAACGGATTGATTTAGGCGTTACTTCGACCAACTCATCGTCTTCAATAAACTCAAGAGCCTGTTCTAAAGTCAGTTTAATTGCTGGTACAAGCGTCAACGCCTCATCTGTACCACTAGCACGTACGTTGGTCAACTGCTTAGCTTTGGTAGGATTGACCACCATATCATCTCCACGGGAGTTGATACCAATAATCATACCCTCATAAACTTCAAGCTGAGGCTCTGCAAACAATTTACCACGCTCTTGTAAGTTAAATAGCGCATAACCCAAACAGGTACCATTGGTCATTGATACCAAGACACCATTAGTACGTCCACCCACATCACCCACTTTTTGTGGACCATAATGAGAGAAACTAGAGGTCAAGATACCTGTACCAGAAGTCATGGTTAAAAAGTCTGAACGAAAACCAATCAAACCACGCGCCGGCATGGTCGCTTCAATACGCATACGACCTTTATCATCAAGCTGCATATCGGTCATCTCACCCTTACGCAGACCAACTTGTTCCATAATCGCGCCTTGATGCTCTTCTTGAATATCAAAAATAACATTTTCATAAGGCTCTTGTAGCTTACCATCAACTTCTTTGACGATAACCTCAGGACGAGACACACCAAGCTCATAACCTTCACGGCGCATGTTTTCAATCAATACAGATAAATGCAGCTCACCACGACCCGAAACTTTAAACTTCTCAGGAGAATCTGTATCTTCCACACGTAATGCAACGTTATGAATCAATTCACGCTCTAGACGCTCACGGATATTGCGTGACGTCACAAATTTACCTTCACGACCAGCAAATGGTGAATTATTCACTTGGAAAGTCATCGATACCGTTGGCTCATCCACCGTCAAGGGTGGCAAAGCTTCAACGGCACTCGGATCACAAATAGTATCTGAAATATTAAGCGCATCGATACCCGTAATACACACAATTTCACCAGCCTGAGCAGTATCAACATCAATGCGATCTAAACCATGATAGCCCATGATTTTTAAAATACGACCATTACGCTTATTACCTTCTTTATCAATCACAGTAACAGGAGTATTTGTTTTAATTGAACCACGCTGAATACGACCAATACCAATAACGCCAACAAAGCTATTATAGTCTAAACTTGAAACCTGCATCTGAAATGGGCCATCAACATCAACCTTAGGTGGCTCAACAATATCGACAATGGTTTCAAATAGTGGTGTCATATCATCTGCCAATTGATCTGGCTCTAATCCAGCCACACCATTAAGTGCAGAAGCGTATACAATTGGGAAATCTAACTGTGCATCTGTTGCACCCAAATTATCAAATAAATCAAAAACTTGATCCATTACCCAATCAGTACGTGCACCCGGACGATCGACTTTATTAATGACGACAATTGGCTTTAAGCCTTTTTCAAATGCTTTTTGAGTGACAAAACGGGTTTGTGGCATTGGACCATCAACCGCATCTACCAACAATAGCACACAATCAACCATAGACATCACACGCTCAACTTCACCACCAAAGTCAGCATGTCCTGGGGTGTCTACGATATTAATGCGATATTCCACTTCATCTTTTGGGTTATACCACTTGATAGCAGTATTTTTTGATAAAATAGTAATGCCACGCTCTTGCTCAAGTGCATTTGAATCCATCACGCGCTCAATCTCACCTGCACGCTCACCCAATGTACCTGACTGTTGTAACAGCTTGTCTACTAAGGTAGTTTTTCCATGGTCTACGTGAGCAATAATAGCAATATTACGCAGATGTTCGATTTTGTTTGACATAAATGACCCAGTACTCTAAAAATGGTTTAAATTAAAAATATGATAGTGTTCTAAAAAGTTATGCAAGTATGCCCCCCCTCCCTAACCCTCTGCTACGTGAGCATAGCTCCTGTCTTGTACGACAAGCACAGCTTTTCATCTTGCATCGCTAAAATAGTCCACTGGACTATTTATTAACGCTCTTCAAGGGCGAAACAGTGTTTTGCTGTCTCCCTCCTAAAAGGCGTTAAAAAATTGCAGTGCAATTTTAACCTCTCAATGGAGTTTCTTTAAATAGAAATTCCTAAAAGGAGGGGGCTAGGGCTGAAACTAAGGTGATTCATCAAAAACAACCACACTTTTTGAAACACTACCAAAAATATATCGTGCCTTACCTACAATCAGGCCGTTATAGCATCTCTATCAGGCAATCATTGAGAGTTTTTTTAGTGTCACTCAATCAAAAAAGCCCATCTATAGATTTATAAGCGCATAAGTATAGCACCTTTATACAACAAAATAATGACTATAAATTCTTAAACTAATAAATTTTGATAAATTATTACCTCTTCTGTAAATTCTATATAGATGAATTACCACTAAAAAATAATATTTATATAAAATTCCTGCAAAAAAAAAGCTGCCCTCTAGGACAGCTTTTTTTAATTATTTATTACACTATCTATATGAACGATTTATTGTACATCCATATCTTTAGTTTGATCAACAGTCACAGTTTTGTCACCAGTGATGGTAGCATAAACACGACGGTTTTGAACTTGTGCTTCTGGTGTACCTTGTGGGGTCACTAGAGGACGAGTATAGCCATAACCTACTGTAGTCATACGATTTGGTGCAATACCATACTGATTAGCTAGCATAGATTTAACTGCCATTGCACGTGCTTCTGATAGACGTTGGTTATAACGCGCTGAAGGACCAGTTTTTGAAGCATGACCTTCAATGTTAGCTGTTGCGTTTGGATATTCACGCATTTTTTCAGCTACTTTAGCAATTTCTGACTGGAACTGAGGCTTAATAGTTGTTTTGTCATTATCAAAGAAGACACGTAGTTCCATTTGTAGCGCTTCAGTCACGTCTACTTGTTTTGGACAGCCTCTAGCATCAACCACTAAATTAGTTGGGGTGTTTGGACAAGCATCACGTGAATCAGGCACGCCATCACCATCACTATCCACTTCAGGCTGTGGCTGTTCAATTTGAATAACAGGAGGTTGTTCAACCACAACAACAGGTTGCTCAACTTCTACTACTGGCTCTTCTACTACAACTTCTTCAACTTCTACTGGATCAATTGGTGCTACCACAACGGTAGGAGCTAGATGCCCACCAAGTACAACTTCCATACCAGCCAGTGCCATACCTTCCCACCAGTTGTTATCAAAGTTGTGGATTGCACGCGCTTCACCACGTAGGCTTAGTGCATCATTTACACGATACATAGCACCAAGACCTAGGTTACCGATAGTGTCTTTAGATTCAGCAACTTCTGTTCCTGCTTTAATCTGTCCTGACTTACCAGTTTGGGTTTTGGTTGTGCCACCATTAGAGGTAGTGTATGTTTGTTGGTTTTCTACACTGATTTTTGACTGACCCGCACCAACTAATACATAAGGACGGAATGAGTTAGTATTATAGCCAGTAAACTGATCTGTACCAATCAAGAAGTTACCAGAAATGGTTTCTTGTTCTGCATCAAAACGGTTAATACCAGCTTTAGCGGATGCTTCAGATGCTTCAGCATTTGTATTAGACACGCCATATTCAACTTGGAACTGAGTAGATGGTGTTAATTCAATACCAAGGGCAGCACCAGTGTACAAACCACTTTCTTGAGTAACGCCACCATTAGAGTTACCCTTTCTGTTATCAATTTTCTGCCCATTGGCATTTTCATAAAGATTTTTACCGGTACGTAACACATCACGCTGCTCATCGTGAGCTTGGCCATTGTAATGATAACCTAGTAATATAGGAGTGACAGTCACACCAGCATTTGCTGCCATAGGCACGGCGGCGGCTGCAATCACTGCTAAAGCGATTTTATTTAATTTCATGGAAATCCTCCAAAGGATAGTTTAATTGCTTCGATAAATTAGTCGTTTTTCACTTCCTAGCTTATCAAAACATAGCTACAAAATGATTTGATCAATCAATTTACTTTATCAAGCCATAGCTTAGCGACTATTGGCATAGTTTACAACATCTTTTTTGCGACTTAATAGGTACAGTTACCAAAATTATCAATAAGATATTTATTTTTACATATATTTTATCTAATAACAAATATGGGTTTTTGCAAAATCAAAAAATGAGTCTGATTTAGTGAGTTTCAAACTATTCAAAGTTAAAAGTAACCTTAAAATTAGACATGACATCTTTTTAGTTATAGATAGATTAGCCATTCATATTGAAATTGGATCTTATCAACCAGCTTACTTTTATTTTATTACAATTTATCTATTGCATCTACCGTATTAGAAAAAATTCACTAAAAAAAAACATTAGTTGACACAACAGATATTCTTCATTTACTATTAATTAGTATATTAACACTGTTGATTTAAAATGACTAAACGTAAAAAACCTTATTTATCAACGATTTATTATTCTAAAACTTACGCTTCTGTTGGTTTTACCTTAGTAGAGTTGTTGGTTACTATTATTTTAGTGGGTATTATCATTGCTATTGCTACCCCTAGCTTTATTAGCTTATTGTATCGCTTAGAGGCAAAGGACATACGCAATAAAATTACAACGGCAATGCGAGTGGCTAAAGTAGAAAGTTTTACTCGTCATCAATATGTGATTATGTGCCTTGCTAATGCTAATAACTTATGTCATAAAAATGCCACAGATCGCCTAATTGTTTTTACTGATACTAATAATAATCAGCGCTATGATAATAACCAAGATATTCTATTATCAATTCAAGCACTAGATCTAGATTATGGACATACCTTTTTGCGTGCAAGTTTAGGTCGTCATTATATAAAATTTTTTGGTGATACTGGGCGACCTCGAGGTCATTATGGACACATCAAATACTGCCCTGATTTAACAACCAATCCAAATAAATACCTTATCTCTTTAAATCAAAACGGCGGTATCAAGTTTAAACCACCAGTGATTCAGGCAACAGATTGCCCAACTTAAATACTACCTATCAGTTTTATTAACCATACTAAAAGTTAATTAAAAACAAAAAAACTACGGTTGACTGCGCATTGCTTGTCTCATTGCTTGTACAGCTTGCTCTAACCCCATAAAGACAGCATCAGCTATCAAGGCATGACCAATATTTAATTCATGAATGCCTACTATATTGGCAATCGGTGCAACATTATCTCTTGTCAGCCCATGACCTGCATTGATTAATAGCTTCGGCTGTCGCAGTTGAGCTTGGTTAACAGCAGCCACAATGCGTTGATACTCCTGTCTTAACTCTACTGATTTTTCAATTAAATCATAAATACCTATCATCTGCTTGTCAGTATTCACATTATGGCTGGCTATTGTCTCTCTGCTTTTGCTAACCATTTGTGCATATTGACCTGTATGTAGCTCTATGGCATCAGCTCCACAGGCAATCGCAGCTTCAATTTGTGATATCTCAGGATCAATAAATAATGAAACTTGACACCCAGCAGTGTGCAACTCATTAATCATGTCAGTTAGCTCAGTGATTTGTGCTACTACATTTAATCCACCTTCAGTAGTCAACTCTTGTCTTTTTTCTGGAACAATACATACCCACTCAGGCTTCACATCACAAGCAATCGCCAGCATCTCATTAGTGGCAGCCATTTCAAGATTCATCCGTGTCGTTAAGCAATTTGCCATACGATACACGTCCACATCTTGAATATGGCGACGGTCTTCTCGTAAATGCAAGGTGATACCATCTGCGCCTGCCTGTTCACAGATTAACGCTGCCTGTACAGGATCAGGGTAATTCTCACCACGAGCTTGGCGCAAGGTAGCCACATGATCAATATTCACCCCTAAAAGAGGTAGTATTGATGTAGATGAATTAGAATAGCTCATATTATGCCCCCTGATTAATTTTGATATTTAGCAAACTGTTGCCATAATATACGGCTTTGTAGTGGTTGATAATCGAATAAATAATCGATAAGCTGTCGATGCAAAACACCCCACTGCCAGACTAACTCTGCTTTAATCCCTTGCTGCATGGCAATAATATCGCTACCAATAAGTATGTGTTTATATTGCGATGCATCATTGTTTTTTGATTGATTATAGAAGTTATAAGCGTTGTTTATTTTTGTGTTAGCTATATTAACGAAACCTGCTTGTGGGTCAAAGACATAACTCAAATTTGTAGAAATTAGTTCTCCCTCGGTATCTTGAAAAAAATCAATTGCAAAACCAAGTTCTGTAAACAGACATTGCTCATAATGGCGTAATGCCAAACGCAGTGCAATGTCATCAAGTGGCTCTCTTAATAGATCAAGTGTTGTCTCATAGGTTTGATACAATAATGATTGCTGATCTTCAATGGCTAATAATTGCAAAGTCAGCTCATTAATATATAAACCTGCATATTGGTTTTGTCCTACTAAAGAGGTAACCAAGTTAGATATATTGATCTGTTGCAGCGTCTTTAATGCATTTTTCCCAGATGCAAACATTTGTAGTGGTACAAAAAGTGGTGCACCTTTTTTACCAATACCATGTATCACACCATATTGCTGGGTAAAAATATAATAAATGGCACGCTTTTCTTGATAAGGACGATGATGCAGTATATAGCCTGTTAAAGCTTCATTACGCATTATGCATCACCTGTTTGATTTAGACAAAATCCATTTTATATAAACAAATTATCAATAGTATAGATTGTTATCTATTTAATTAATAACCCAAACTACTGAGTGCTCGCTCATCATCTGACCAGCCACGTTTCACTTTCACCCACAAAGTTAGCATTACTTTTTTATCAAACAATTGCTCCATATCTTGACGAGCATCCATACCCACTTGTTTAATACGCTGACCCTTATCACCAATAATAATTGCTTTTTGACCACTACGCTCAACAAAAATCGTCGCATCAATAAAGGTACAAGCCTTTCGCTTACGCCCAGTTTTTGGATCAATGTGTGCAGGCTCATCTTTAAACTCATCAATTTGTACTGTTAAATCATAAGGGACTTCATCGCCTGCTTGACGCATGATTTTTTCACGAATTATCTCACTTGCTAAAAAGCGTTCGCTACGATCAGTAATTTGCTCAACATCATAAATAGGTTCACCAACTGGCAGATGTGATTCTATCACCTCTTTTAATCGATCCAAATTTTGGTTTTTTAATGCAGATACAGGAACAATATCAGCAAAATCAAAACTCTCATGAAACTCTTCAATTAATGGTAATAAACTGCCTTTATCTTTTATAGTATCTGCTTTATTAATCACCAAGACCACGGGTAAATCTGTCTGTCCAATCTTCTCTAAAGTTAATAAATCATCTTCACGCCATTGGTCAGAATCCACCACAAACAATACCAGATCCACATCCACCAAAGCAGAAGCTGCTGCTTTATTCATACGCTCATTAATCATACGCACTTCATTCGCATGAATACCAGGGGTATCAACAAATACTGCTTGCATATTTGCTGTAGTTAATATGCCATGAATACGATGACGCGTGGTTTGGGGCTTACGTGAAGTAATAGACAGCTTTTGTCCAAGCAGATGATTCATTAATGTTGATTTACCCACATTAGGACGACCTACTATTGCTACATAGCCTGACTTAAAATCTTTAGCTAAATCTGACTGTGCCTCATTAGCAAAAAAATCACTAATAGCCTGCTCTGAATGATCGACTGGAGTTGACTCTGGTCCACTGTCATTAGTATTATTCATTGATATTGTCTCAATATTAAGTATCATTATTGGTATTTGTATTATTGTGTACTTGCAAATTATCTTTTAGCATATAAATTCAGTTTAGGATAATGAACAAGCGGAGTATATGACAAACTATAGCTTATTTAATTGATTAATCATTATCTCTGCTGTTTTTTGCTCAGCAATACGCCGACTCTCGCCCGATGCAATCACATCAGGGCAATTATCCAATGCTACCTGACACGAAACAACAAATATTTGATTGGGTGCATTGCCCTGAGTTTCTAAAAGCTCATAAACAGGTAGTGGAATTTGCTTACCTTGCAACCACTCTTGCAGTCGACTTTTGGCATCTTTTAATACTTGCGTATCATTGACATTATCAATCAATGGTGCAAACCAGCATAATACACAAAATTTCACGGTTTCGATGCACTGGCTATCGAGATAAATTGCGCCAATTAGAGATTCTACTGTATCAGCCAATATGGATGCCCGCTGCCGTCCACCGCCTTTACGCTCACCCACACCCAATATGAGATGATTACTCAAAGATAGTTGCTTGGCAACGATTGCCAAAGACTCTTGACGCACCAAAGTTGCCCGCATACGCGTCAAGCGACCTTCATTTTGATTAGGGTATTGGAAATACAATGCTTCTGCAATAATCATCCCCAATAATGCATCACCTAAAAACTCTAGTCGCTCATAGTTCTTCTTACTATCAAATGAGCGATGCGTTAAAGCTAGCTTAGGTAACGCCTTATCCTTAAAAACATAACCCAAACTTTGTGATAACACCGTTAGGCTGTGATCAAAGTCATAAAAAGACTGACTTGGCATGGCTTTTGGTGATATTTTGTGTATTGACATATAAAACAACTTTTTATTAATAGAGACAATTAACACAAGAAAAAAATATTAATAGCCTCTTAAAAATAGTCTCTTAAAAAATCCGACTTACTATACCTTGTGGTAAATTTATAGTAGGTAGACTATATACTATCACTCAGCATCTGCCATGGTAATGTCTTTCTCAAAACGATTGACAATATCAACATTGCCAAAAAAATTATTGACGACTTCATACTTTGTATGTACTGCCAAATTTCCTTTTTGCTCATTAGTAAACCTCAACATATCTTCAGGTTTACTACTGTAATCCGCATTTAGACTAAGCTGCTGCGATAAATTACTCATAAACTCTTTGGGGGACTCATTGTCATTATTGGCTTTTTTTAACTCTTGCGCCACTGTTTTTTCAAACTGATAGTTACCCACTTGTGCCGGAAGAATGGCAACAGCAAGCTTTAAAAAAATACCAATGGTGAGTATGATAAAGACAACCCCACTGACACTTGCTCCACGTTGAGAGTTTACTAAGCTCGATGCTAATGAGCCAATTACTGGTTTTGAGTCATGGTTGTGAGTTAGCATAACATTTCCTCTTAATATTCTTTCATCTAATAAATATAATAATTTTTTAATCTTTATTAGGGTCTGTTGAACATTTGTAGGTTTTAGCCTGATGGGGTGAAATTTTAACAAACCCTAGGCTTGATCCTATAAGCATTCAACGAGACACACGATAAGATAGCAGTTAATCAATAGTACCATTGCGTGAAAAAGTTGGCATATTTAATAACCCAGGTTTTTTATGCATCCAAATATAGACCGCTTTTCCTGCCAAATTTTCATCAGGTACAAAGCCCCAAAACCGTCCATCTGCACTACGATCAGAGTTATCACCTAAAACAAAATATTCTCCTTGCGGCACAGTGACTTCCCAATCACTATTATGATTAATACTCTTGCCTAAAAAAGGGGAGTAGTCATTAGATAGGGCTGGTGGAGATAAATAACGTCTAAGATAGGTATGCTTACCTAACTGTTGTTGATAATAACTGGCATACTGCTCTTCTATTTCTCCTTTTTGTTGTGCATCTACAGGAGATAATCGCCACTCTCTATTGGCATTAGACCTATCTTTTTCTGGTGTATATAATTGCTCAGTTAAAGAATTATCTGGATGATAGTCAATCTTTTCTGTCTCTACTATATTCCCATTTACAGATAACTGACCATTGTGATTGCTAACTGTATCACCAGGTAGCCCAATAATACGTTTAATATAATAAATCTTAGGATTTTGTGGATAACGAAAAACTGCCACATCTCCATGCTTTGGACTACCAGTATCTAGTATTTTAGTGTAAGTAAGTGGCAATCGAATACCATAATCAAATTTATTAACCGCAACAAAATCACCTGTATATAAACTTGGTACCATTGATGATGATGGGATATTAAATGGCTCTATAATAAATGAACGTACAATCAATACCACAGCAAGTATGGGAAAAAAATCATACGCCCAACTGATCAAAAAATGTTCTTGTTTTGTTTGTTGTGGATGACTAACCACATAAACATGGCGCTTAGCATCACGGTATTCACGCTGAGCTTGCTTTACTGCAACAGGGGCATCTTCTATGACTACTTTATCAATATCATCATAACTAATATGATGCTCGGTTAAACTTTGCTCAAAAGTAGATTGATGACGCTCTAAGGCTGCCTGTGCATCTTTAATTGCTTGAGAGTCCACCACTCGCCCACTGGCATGCTGCTTTAGCCACAACTTATCTAATAACCAGATAACCCCTAATATCAGCGTTACTGGTACTAAAATTAAATTAAAATCAAAATCCATATGCCAGCCTTACTGGTTATCAACTTGCAATACTGCTAAAAATGCTTCTTGTGGAATCTCAACACTGCCTACTTGCTTCATACGTTTTTTGCCTTCTTTTTGCTTAGACAGTAGTTTTTTCTTGCGCGACACATCACCCCCATAACACTTCGCCAATACATCTTTACGCATCGCCTTTACTGTACTACGGGCAATAATTTGACTGCCAATCGCAGCTTGAATTGCCACATCAAACATTTGCCGAGGTATCAATTCTTTCATTTTTTCAACCAACTGATTGCCTCGATAGCGGGCTTGATCTTGATGACAAATCATGGCTAATGCGTCTACTTTATCACCATTGATAAGTACATCTACTTTTACCAATCTATCCACTTTATAACAATCAAAATTATAATCAAGTGAAGCAAAGCCTCGAGACACAGATTTTAGGCGATCAAAAAAGTCCATCACCACCTCACCCATGGGAATATCAAAAACTAGCTGTACTTGCTTACCCATAAAGCGCATATCAACTTGTACCCCACGACGTTCAATACAAAGCGTCATCACATTACCCAAATAATCTTGTGGTACAAGTATATGACAGCGTGCAATTGGCTCACGAAATTCATCAATATTACCTGCATCAGGCAGCCGTGATGGGTTATCCACTTGAATCACTTCACCATCTTTTTTCTTAATTTGGTAAATCACCGAGGGTGCAGTGGTGATTAAATCAAGATCATACTCTCGCTCTAAACGCTCTTGAATGATTTCCATGTGTAGCATACCCAAAAAGCCACAGCGGAAACCAAACCCCAATGCATCTGAGGTATCTGGCTCAAAAAATAATGCCGCATCATTGATTTGTAGCTTTTGTAGTGCTTCACGAAATTTTTCAAAATCACTGGAGTCAACTGGAAATAACCCTGCATACACCTGTGGAGTTATTTGTTTAAAACCTGGAATACGATCAACATCTGGTGTTTTGGCATGAGTGATGGTATCACCTACCGGCGCGCCTTGAATGTCTTTAATCCCCGCAATGACAAAGCCAACTTCACCCGCTTCAAGCACTTCCGTTTCTAATGGTTTAGGAGTAAATACGCCCGTTGAGGAAACAAGATGCGACTCTTTGGTCGATTTAATAAAGATTTTGTCATTTTTACGCAACGTACCTTGACGTACCCGTACCAAAGACACCACACCCAAATAGTTATCAAACCACGAATCAATAATTAATGCCTGTAGTGGGGCATCACGATCACCAATTGGTGCAGGAATACGCTCTACCAATACCTGCAAAAGCTCATCAACACCTAAACCTGACTTAGCGGATACTCGGGGCGCATCTATTGCTTCGATACCAATGATATCCTCAATTTCTTGAATAACTCGCTCAGGCTCTACCTGAGGTAAATCAATTTTATTGAGGACAGGCAAAACCTCCAGTCCTTGATCCACGGCGGTATAGCAGTTTGCTACTGACTGCGCCTCCACACCTTGAGCGGCATCAACAACTAACAATGCGCCCTCACAAGCAGCAAGTGAACGAGATACCTCATAAGAGAAGTCAACATGTCCAGGTGTGTCAATAAAGTTAAGCTGATAACGCTCACCATTCGGATGATCATAGTACAACGTCACAGATTGCGCTTTGATGGTAATACCACGCTCACGCTCAATGTCCATTGAATCTAGGACTTGTGCTTGCATCTCCCTATCTTGCAAAGCACCACACGTTTGGATAAAACGATCCGCCAAGGTAGATTTGCCATGATCAATATGGGCAATGATAGAAAAATTTCGAATATTTGCTAATGCGGTCACGTATACCTACTGCTTCATTATTAATTAAAAGTGGAGTAATAAAATATTGTAAATATTATTTTGAAACTCATTTATATTTTGTTGGTTTTTAATCACTGTATCACTGACTGTATGATTGATAGTCAAATGATTAAATGAGACTTGATTTTTATTGCTGTAGAGCAATACTACCTTATTCTATCAGTTTTCATCATAAGCAACGATAAAAAAGGTAATATCTTCTTCTAACAGAACAGCTTATATACTATAGTCTCTAAACTAAAACTTCTCTAAGCTAAAGTCCATCTTATCTTTTTGTGACTAAATATTTTTTCATCCACGGAGAGCGCCCATAAAATGAACCATTTAGCTGCGTTTGTTCAATTAAAAACTCACGAAATTTTCCATAAAACTCATGATCAGGTAATTGTGGCTGTTGCCAAAACTCAGCCAATGGCTTAGGATCAGCAAGTTTTGCAATATTATAAATAGCCCGCCCCATCACTTTGGTTGGTTTTTTATGGTAAATCGATTGCAACCCTGTGGTACTGTTAACTGTCACCATACCTATACTATGTTTAATTAAAGTTGGCAAATGCATATCACAACCATAAAATACACGCTTTTCAACACCCTGTTGTACAGCCAGCTGCTGAATCAGTCTAGTATAGTTTCGATGTCCACGATCTAAAGGATGATGCTTAAACACCAATAGCTGATTTGGCTTCGCATACTGAGCAAAACTTGTGATCACCTCAGTAATAAAATCAGTAATATCATCATAATTACTGTGGTGCGTAATCTGTGAGTCATTATGTACTTGTAAGCTCACTAAAAAATATTGCTGATCATATATTTCTACTAACTTTTTTTGCAACTGTTTGTCAGGAATATAACCTATTAACTTGCGCCAAGGTGCTTTGAGCCAAGCACCCGCTTCTTCCCAAGCATTAAGCCCTCGATAATGCTGATAATGTGGATAGCGATAGCGGTATATACGGCAAATAATATAATACACCGTCGCGGCTATACTCAATCGATAAAAACGATTATGGGTATATAAAGGTCGATCATTAGCTGTGGCTAGCTGCTGAATATCAGAGGTATCTAAACGAGAGTAACCATTAATGCCATGCTCTTGTAAGGTAATATAATCAGGACGTAAATACCCCTCTTCAAAAACAAAAAAAGAAAGGCCTAGTGACTCGCATATTTGAGCTGCTATTGCATGATGTGGACGACAATCACCAAAACAAACCACAGCATCTATCTGTTTGCTTGTAATCAGCTCAGATAACCAAGGTGAAAATGCACTCAGGGTATCCTGATAATTATAAGCTTTGGCATGACGATAAAAAAAAGCATCACCTGCATTAAAGTTCACTTTACTAACCTGTATCCCACACTGCATTAGAAACTCAGCAAAGCGATGAAAAAAAGTACCCATTTTACCTTGGAGTAACAACACATGCCGATGTGTAAGCAGACGTTGCATAGAAGCTGCCATAAATGAGGATACCACCATAATTACAAATAATAAAAGCACACCTGTTAGCAATCTGCTATCTAAGTGTGTATATCTAAAAAAATTTATTTAAATGAATAATTTAGTAATTCACACTGATCAAATATAAATCTATATCTATCTAAAATACAACGCTTCAGTATATCAGTGTCTATATTATCTTTTTCATACTTTTCAATATTGTTTATCACTTGAATATTGTTTATCACTTGACTTAACTGTTTTACTCACCACCTAAACAATTAAACAAACAACTTATATACACTTAACCAATGTTTACGTATCTGCATAAATCGTTGATTTAGAATATTTTTTGCGTTTTGCACAGGAATAGACTCGGGCTGATTATATAGATAATCTATGATTTGCTCAACTTGAGCCAATCCATGCCCTTTTGGAAGGTGATATAGAGGATAACGTATCAAAGCACAGTAAATCATCTGTTGCAAGGTTAATTGTGTTGTCCGTTGCCGCCGTAACAGAAAATTTGCTTTTGGTAATAGCTCACAGTCTTTATCTTCAGTGAGCCCCCAACCTGCATAAAATGGCAAACCATAACACACCACTTTTTTACCGCGTAATAAAGCTTCAAAACCTGTTAAAGAGCTGATGGTATGTACTGTATCTACCACAGACAAGCACTCTGCAATGGCAGTATCATAGGCAATGTGATCTACCAATGTCAAAATACGCTGATTCACTCTACCTATACGCAGCCCTGCTTCAACATCAGGATGTGGTTTATATATTAAATAAGCCTTAGGATGATCTGCACGCACTCGCTGAATCAGTTGTGCATTACTACAAATTAATGAACCACAATACTGTACTGACAAATCATCTTCAACTTGTCCAATAATAAGACAAACCTCTTGTAAAGAAGATTGAGTTGTTATGGGTATTGATAAGCTATTGTGCTTACCGACATTATATTTACTCACCTGTCGCTCTAATAATAACTGATGTAAATGGCTCACTCGCTGCTGTTCAGCCTGCGTTAATGAGGCACACTGTCGCAACATATCCTCTAAATCAGAAGGACGTGTGGCATCATAATAAATACCTTGTTTATCTATCACCACCGATAATGGTTCAAGTAATGTTGCACCCAGCCCATTAGAACGAATAAAGCCATCTTCCATACACCATATATTGGCAGTGGCAGTATCCACTTTATTATCTTTACATCTCTTTTCTAATTGCAGCCGTTTTGCTAATCCCCAAACCAATAGGTCTTGTTGATAGTCCACCATAAAATGTTTTGGATGCAGCAAGTTTTTTAATCTTGGTTTTGGCTTGATTGACAAAGATCCAACAGCAGGCGTCAAAAAATCTCGCACAAAAGGCAACTTCCAACGACTAAATTCATAAATAGTTAAAAAATCTGGCAGCCGCTGCGACGCATCTCGATTAGTCACTAACCACTGCATACTTTGCTCAATGGCACAAGACTGTTTTGCAGCAGGATCAGCATAATGGCTATAATCAATATAGGCTGCATAAAATAACTGCTCAAGCGTGGCTGATATATAGCTAATATTTTTTGTATAAGAGCACAGATTTACAACAGGCAGTAAAGATTGCAGCGCAGTCAGTACTTTATTTTTTACAAATCTATTGCCTGTCTTTTGTGTATCCACTCTGCTTAAATCTAAACTTGATACTGACTGCATACGCCGCTGTTTGACCTGCTGCAATAGACGCTGTGGGGCATATTGATCATCCGTTAGTCCCCAGCCACTATACCACGCTACACCAAAACAGTGTACTTTTATACCCAACATCAAGGCTTCAAAACCCATGTGTGAGCTCACTGTATATACGTGTGCCATTTGTTGTAACAGTAAAATTGGATTAACAGCACACTCAATAATATGGATACGTTGACGCTGTTTATTAGACAATTTGCTTAATACTTTATCTGTTGTCAAATAGCCTGCTTTTGCTGCTGGATGTGCTTTAATATAAATATCAGCATCTAGATGATTGCGACAAGCTTGTTTAAGCATTGATAAAAACTGTTTTTGACTCGCTCCAGCACCTTTAACAGATTCATCTCCAAGTACTTGATCAATAACAAGCACCTTATTCTTATGCTCACCTGTCGTTGGTAGCTTGGCTAATGTTTGAGGAGTTTTATTATATTTTGAGAGATGGTGTTTGGTAATGGTATGGATACAAGAAACAGCTCGCTGCTGCATATTGGCAGACCAATCATTCTTTGCATGTAAAATGTACTGTTCTAAAGTAGACACATCAGTGGCATCAAAATAGATACCAACAGCATCTATCACCACACTACAACCAAAACGGCTATGGATACCTGCATCAAGTGAGCGCAAAAAACCATCTTCTACACTAATGGCAGGTTTATTTAATCTGTCAGCAGTGCGATAAGCGCGTTGATAGCTTTTTTTATGTCCCCATCCTGCAAACTGCTTGACCTGATACCGTTGTTGTTTACTCAACAGATACCACGGATACCAACGTTTGACAGGTTGATTTAGTAAGGCTGTCAATAAAGCATTATTACGCAGCATACCTCGCCCTAATACCGCAGTATAAGGCAGTTTTTTTGTGGCTGATTGCTTATTGTGCAAGTGGCTCATATTGGGTAATTTGCTTATTTATTTAACAGATATTAATATTAATTGATGCACTTATAAGCTTAAAACAACTTTTGCTGCTACAGCAAGTTGATATACAATCTGACTGATACCACGAGCAATTTCAACACGTTTGGTTTTCACTTCTGGTAATACCATGATTTCATCACCCTGCTGAATACGATAAGCCGTATTCACCACCACACTCTCGCCATTTTGATGGATAACCAATATTTCTTTAACATCGGCATTGTCATCAAATCCACCTGATTTGGCAATATAGTCTCCAACCGTCATGGTTGGATTGTACGTTAACGCACCCTGAGCACGTACTTGTCCATTGACTGTGATGACAGATGTCTGCTCAGGAATTTCAATCACATCTCCTTGCTGTAAGATCACGTCCTGCCAAGAGTCGGCAACCACAACAATCTGACCTGTTGGCTCAACATTACGTGCTTTGGCAATAAATTGCTTAATAAGCTGTGCATCATCTTGTCTTAAAGCAGCTTCCTCACGAGTGGTTGATTGAGTGGCTAATGTCATCTCTTCTAAGCGATCTAATGACTTATCAATCATTCGTTTTTGCTGCTTAGCAACAGACTCTCGATAAATGGTTAAATGTGACAGGTTGGCCAGTGAGCTTGGTTGCAACTGTGCCACCACATCTTTTAATCTTGCCCCATAAGGCAAAATAACTGCCCCATTGCCAGTATGAGCCCCTTGTACCTGCACCGCAATCGAACCAGCATAACGATCTGAGGTGACCACAAGTTGATCACCATTATACACTGGCACACTTTGTGCCTCAGCAAGCGTATAATACTCACTGGTTTGTGATTTACCCGCACTACGAGTAATACTTACATTGGTTGCATCCGCTCTTGGATTGGCGACCGCCAACACATCACCAATGGTCAAATCAGGTACATCAAATTCAAATATATATTCGTTTTGCACTTGACCTGACACACTAAAGGTTTTCTTTTGAGGTGCAACCGTAATTACATCCCCATCTTCAAAATTAAAGGGGTAAAGTTTACCTGCTAATAAAAACTCATATAAATTGACTTGCTGCATCAAACGACCATTACGATTGATTTGAATATCAATATAACTGCCCCGCTCAGGATCTACGCCCCCGGCCCGATCCAAATAAGACAATACTGAGTCTGCTGCCAATCCACCATAATAACCTGGTTGGTTAACAAAGCCTGTCACAAATACCTTGACAGGTTGTGCTTCTTCTAATGACGCATAAACAAACACATTTGAGCGATAAATACGCTTTACGGCATCTGACACCACCTGCTGAAGTCGTCCATTTTTAATGCCTGAAACACGTAGAGGACCAATATTAGGTAAGAAAATATTACCTTCAGGATCAACAGTCATGGTCGCCGCATATTGATAAGCACCCCACATACGCACTTGGATATTATCACCAGGCTTAATGGTATAGCTGTTATTAAATGTCGAACCTGAAGTAGTGGCAAATGCTCCACGAAACAATTGCGCACCAAACATACGACTGTCTTCATCGGAATAAGAATAAGAATAGGGATAAGCAGAAGTCGCATGAATCACTGAGTTTGCAGATGAATTGACTGTATTAACAGCTTCACTCATAGACGCTTGCGCAGGTGACGATGCAAAAGCATTTGTAGCCACATTGGCAGTTTGCAGACTGCCATTATAATTATTGCTGCTATTATTACTATTACTATGATTGCTACTATAATTTGCTTGGGTACCAAAGCTGGAACCGGACATCTGGTTAGCATAGCTTGAAGCTGCCATAACTGCCCCATAGGGCAATGAGATGCCCATAACGGTACAAACAGTGACAACCAATAATCGTTGTTGACATTTCATGATTATGCTTCCCTTGATGTTGCTGTTCTATTGAATACTATATTCATATTTAAGGTCTTTAAAATAAATAGGAATCACTGCTAATTTCCTAAACATTTATTTAACTTAGTAATATCTATTTTTGGTGGTGTTCTAAAAAGTATGCTACCCCCTCCCTGATCCTCCCCCAAAAGTGGAAGGAACTGTTCCCCCTCCCATTAGGAGGCGGCTAGTGGGAGGGCAGAAACTATGGTAATTTATTAAAAATAACCACAGTATACTTTTTGAAACACTATCCTATTTTTTAACTACTATGGTCACGTATAACTGCCATGACTAAACGCACAAAGCCATAAAAAATTAATAGCAGTATGAATGAAGTAAAAATAATATAGACCCGGCGCGGATAGGTTGCTTGTTCTGCTTCATAAGGTGCGGCAATCACAATCAGATTTTTCATCTTACGCAATGCTTCAAGCCGTGCCTTTTCTAATGAAGATAAAGATAATTTGTATAACTCAGTCGCAAACTCCACATCTGCTTTCAGACTTTCAAACTGTACCGCTTGACGATTAAGCTTGGTGGTATTTGGTGATGTTAGTTTCTTTTGTTCATCTTGAATCTGACTTTCTACCGCTGTAATCTGACTACGTAACGACACCACTTGTGGCGCATCAGGGTTTAAGTAACTCAATAGCTGCCGCTCTTCGGTACGTAAACTAGATAACTGTGCTTGCAAACTACCAATAAGCTGATTGATTAGCTGCGCATTTGCTTGTGGATCATAAATTTCATTTTGATTTTGATAACTAAGCAATGCTTCTTTTGCACTATTTAATCGTGTTTGCGCATCATCTAATTGCTGATCTGCAAAAACCAATTGATCTTTGGCAATTTGCTGCGAAATACGATTAACAAACTGCTCTGACGCTGCCAGTATTTCTTTATTAAGCTGGTAAGCATACTCAGGGGTAAATCCTTCAGTAGTTACAGTTAATACATGTGTTTGCTCATCCAAACTGATATGTACCCGCTTTTTAAAGTACTTCAACAATTCTTCTTGAGACGCATCTGGAGCAATCTCATATAAGAGATCTTTACCATCAATATAATAAGCGCTGCGAAAATCAAACTTGTTATCCAACTGTTTAATCATATCATTGGATAAAATAAACTCGGTGAGATAATTGGCATCTTCCACACTGGTATTACTAACACCCAATAAAGCACCTAACCCGCCTGCTGCTGGTACATTGGCCTCACTAACTTGTTTAACCACCACATCAGAGGTGGTGACATAACGAGGATGCGCCAATACCATAACATAGAAAATAATTAACACCCACGGTATAATAACCAAACCGATAAATAGCGAGAAGTTAATGATCTTATTTTTTCGCTTTGTGGACATGCTCTTTATATACCTCAATCGCTTCTTTTGTATCATCAAACACATGTGCTGTTTGATCCATTAACACAATACCAATATCACAGTTGCGTTCAATATCACCCAAATTATGCGACACCATTAAAAATCCTGCTTGCTCACGCCGTGCCTCTAAAATAGCTTCACTACGCTTGCGAAATGCTGCATCACCAACTGCACCTGCCTCATCAAGCATATAATAATCAAAATCAAACGCCAAACTAAGCCCAAATGTTAACCGCGATTTCATACCCGAAGAATAGCTTTTCACTGGCATATCAAAATAGTTACCAATATCCGCAAATTCTTCGACAAAACGGATTTTCTCCTCAATATAATCGCCGCTAGAATAAAGCCTGCACACAAAACGCACATTTTGTCGACCCGTTAAACTACCCTGGAAACCACCAGCAACACCCACTGGCCAAGAGATGGTCGCGTCTGTGATAATCTCACCACTATCTGGTTCATCTAAGCCACAAATAATACGCAATAGTGTAGATTTACCTGCCCCATTACGTCCTAGTAATCCAACACTTTGCTTATCTTCAATCAACAAATTTAAATCTTTAAACAAATAATGGCGACCTCTTTTGGTCATAAACGATTTGGTAATGTGTCTAACTTCAATCACTGGCTTATCCAATACTAAATAATAAATGACTTGTGTCTACTTTGAACGAATCAAATCTTTTTCGACTGCCTTATACAGCAATAAACCAAAAAAATCGACAAATATCATCCATTTTAAAAAATAACCCATATCAATATGATAGGCGGGATAAGTCGGAGATAAAGCATGGCGAATCAGCTCTAAATTATGAATAAATGGGTTATATAATAAATAGCTTAAATAAGGCTCTGGCACCACATGAATAGAGTAAATTATTCCTGAAGCAAAATATAATACAGTAAAAATTAAGCTAACGACTTTACTAATCTCACCACCATAATGACCAATGACCATCATAATCAATGCCAGACCAAAACTAAATAAAAATAAAGTCACCCAACAAAATAATACAACATCAAGATGAGAGACACTTGGATAAATGTCAAAAAAACTTAGTGTACCTAAAAGTAAAACAAAGGTAAAAAAATAAATAATTAATTCTAAAAATGAACGAGCAATAATCACATCAATATGGCGTACTGCCCTATACATCAACAGACCTTGATTCGCCTCCACTGCACCCAATGAACGAATCGCAATGCGGCTTAGCATCTGATAAGGTACTAATCCAGCGACTAAAAATAATGAGTAATTAATTCCTGGCATAACCCGTGTCATTACTGTACCAAATATCACTAAATAGATGCCTACCTGAAAAATCACCTCTAATGGTGCCCACAGATAGCCCAAGCGATAACCACCAAATCGGGTTTGTAGCTCACGCATCAATAAGGCATGGAAGGCAGCTCCCATAACCTTAAGACCACTACGGTGCTTGACAGGACGGTAAGGAGGCAATTCTACAGACATAAGTATGGCTAACTTCACAAAAAATGGATTCTATAATAAGGGGGAGTAAATCAAGTTACAAGCTATTATGTAGGAAAATACGAAGAGATACCAGTGGGTAACTTTCTAGTAGTATAAAATCTATAGTCAAGGAATAGTATGCAAGATAGTAATAATCAATAAAAAAGCCAGCCACCCATGTATATAATTGGGTGACTGACTTTATTATAAAATATGGTGGCGATGAAGAGACTTGAACTCTTGACCTCACGATTATGAGTCGTGCGCTCTAACCAGCTGAGCTACATCGCCTTTTAAGGGTCGGTATTATGCCCAAGCTAGACAGATACGTCAACCCTAAATTGCATAAAATCCGCAAAATTTTATTTTTAACTTACTTGACAACCTTATTAGTAGTATAAAATGGCAGTAAAATATGAGCTGGTAAACCGATAAGCCGGGTTCTGTCGTGGACAATCATTCATCTAGGCGTACCGTTACCAGTACGCTCAAGCAACCTACCCGCACCGAACGCGGGCCGCGCCATACCGATGCCTATTTGGTCTTGCTACGTGTGGAGTTTACCTTGCCATGAACTGTTACCAGTCATGCGGTGCGCTCTTACCGCACCCTTTCACCCTTACCCTATCATCAAAGATGCTAAGGCGGTCTTCTCTCTGCTGCACTTGTCGTCGGGTTACCCCGCCCAGCGGTTAGCTGGCACACTGCCCTATGTAGCCCGGACTTTCCTCCCTCATATGATATACATCATATAACGGCGATCGCCTAGTCTACCAGCAGCACAGTATAACAAAAAATACAGACTACGGCATCTTATTTATGTGAATCCAAGTATAATTAATACTATCAAATTTACTATAAAAAAGTAGTAGCAAAAGAAATAAACACCATCAGCTTTGATAATATTTATCATGCTGCTTAAGCCACCAATTCATATTATCTTGGCGTTTACTGCGAAATACTGATAATTTATCGGCTGCCATCTGACTGTGTAATCTGGCACTGTCTAATCCAAACAATAAAGGCACACTGGCTAACACGCCAAATCGCCAGCGTGATTTCGGCAGTGACAAGCCATCACCAATATCATCACCGACCAAAGTACGGGTGACACTGGCATTGACCAACTCAACAAAACGACCACGACGATTGTCTTCTCCCATAATTTGGGTGGGTAAATCATGCAATGCCTGCGCCAATGGCTTGCCAAATTCAAAATCCAAATGCTGAATGGCAAGATAAGTATATAACCACTCCCAACATGCCTGCTCATTATCGGGAATACGCTGTAAGTCGATGCCTAGCCACCAACTGGCTAACTGCCACAAATGCAATATACCAGCCGCTTCCTCATCACTGATACGCGCCCCTAAAATTTTTAGCCCACGCATAATCAATAAAGAAAACTGCAAATGTGTTGCTACCATATCGGTTTGGTTAATTGGTATGCCCCAATAGGCAGTGTCCCAGCCATCTTTAAGTAGCTTTTGACGTACCATGGTATGAATTTGACGTACATTGATACTCTGTCGCCAACCTTCACTGCCCACTGCCAATACCTGATTCAAGCCATTCAACTCAGGATATTCTGACACCGCCAAAATATAGGCATAGGTACGCATAAGTCTTGGCAGTGCATCATGTACCAATGCACCTGTTTTAATCAACGGTAAAGACAGCGCAGGAATACTATATCCTGCCATCAATGCCACATTACGCAATAACCAAATCAGCATCAATGGATAACGACGATAAGCAATCGCTCCTATTTCAGCAAGTTTTGGCTCAAACCAATCAGGGTGCTGGCTAAACTGCTCAGTTAAGGTTAAAAACTCACTCGATTGGCTCAATTTTAAAGGTATTTTCGCAGTCTCATTATCTGTGTTATTGTCTGCATAGTTACTGTCTATTTGCGTCCCACCAGTATGAGAATGCAGGATATGAGCTTGTAAGGGTTTGGAAAAGCGGATATTTTGCGCCAATAAGTTATCAGTAATTGGGTCGCCAATGTCATAACCATCTGCCATTTGTGACAATAACTGCGGCGATATTTGAAAATCTTTGGGCAGCAGATATTTACGAATACGTTTAAGTACTTGTAGATTAGCATGCTCATCTACGCTGGTGGTGCGCCCATGTCGACGAAAACCTTCTTTAAAAAAATCACCTTTAAAAAAGCCATCTTTTTCATGCGAATAACTATTAATATCAATAGCCATATTGACGCTGCAAGCTATTTATCTGCTGTTGCAAATCTATGATACGCTGCTGCTCTATACGCATGGTCTCAGGCAAACTTAGCAGATAGTCTCGAGCTTCTTTTTCGGATTTAAACTCAAGATTATCCCCATCACGCAGCTTACGATACTGCTCTTGATGCTGCTCCAGCTCACGCTTTGTTTGTTGTAGTTGACTTTGCGCCTCATGATAGGCTCTACCATCAGCATTGATGCGTTGTAATAAGGGCGTCATATCAGCAGGACAAACAGCATTTAATGTATAACCACGTTTGCCCTTTTGATAGGCATTGTCTTTAGTACAATATTGTTTAAGACCTGCCTGCCGCCCTCGCTCCCATGCATGATAATTTGCCGCAACGCCTGTTTTTGCACATGCTTTATTATGGCTATTTAAACGTGCTGCACTGTATCCTGCTGCACCATCACTAAAACCAATGGCTTCCCAGTTGCCTGTCAGACATTCTTCTTTTGATAGGGTCGCACAACTACACAACATCATGGTCATTGTTAATAATGTGAGCTTGCTGTAATGCTCTGATAATCTTATTCTCATTTGACATCTTCCTTTGCACTGTTATTGTTGCTATTGATGGATATTGTTACTATTTTTACTTTTTTATAGTAGTTTTTCTATAATATACAATACACCTAATATCCTATCATAAACTAAGAATTCATCAACACCAGCAACTTAATTATGAGTTCAAATCAATGCAATTGTCTTAAATCTACAGCAGTCTCATCAGGTGTTTCTTTTAGTATGGCTTTTAATAATAAATAACCAGCCAATCCTGAAATAATTGACCCCATGATGATACCCAAACGCTCATCAAAATCAACGCTAATACCACCAAAGGCAAGTCCGCCGATAAACAAGCTCATGGTAAAGCCAACACCACATAACAACGCTGCCCCATACATTTGTTTATAATCCATACCTGTAGGCATTTTTGAAAGTCCCAACTGCAAAACCAGCCAACACATAAACATAATACCAATTTGTTTACCTAAGAATAATCCTGCGGCAATACCAAGTGGTACAGTGTGAAATAAGCTATCAAACCCCGCCCCTTGTAGCGAAATACCTGCATTGGCAAAGGCAAATAAAGGCAAAATACCAAAGGCAACCGTACCATGCAAATCATGCTCAAGCTCTTCTAAAGGGGAATGCTCTGGGTCTGTTTTATCATGCATGGGAATAAAAAATGCCAAAACCACCCCCGCTAGTGTCGCATGCACACCTGACTTTAACACCGCCACCCACATAATTAATCCAAACAATAAATAGGGAGTAATAGAGGTTACGTTACGCCGATTCAGTAGATATAAAAATGGCAAACACCCCCCTGCAATCATTAATGAAGTAAAGGATAACTGGCTAGTATAAAATAAGGCAATAATCAAAATTGCGCCAATGTCGTCAAAAATGGCAATTGATACCAAAAATACCTTTAATGAATTGGGTACTCGGCTGCCAAGCAAGCTTAAAATACCAATGGCAAAGGCAATATCAGTGGCAGCAGGAATCGCCCAACCTTGCATATAATCTGCATTGTTATGATTAAAGGCAATATAAATCATTGCAGGTACAATCATGCCCCCAATGGCAGCAGCGGCAGGCAATATAATTTGCTTTAAATTGGATAGCTCCCCAATAAGTACTTCACGTTTAAGCTCTAGTCCCACCAAAAAAAAGAACACCGCCATCAAACCATCATTAATCCAATGATGCGCATCTTTATTAATGTTTAAACTGCCAATTTGTACCACCACTGGTGCATGGATAAAGCCTGCGTACCACTGATGCAACGGAGAGTTTGCGACAATCATGGCAGCAAGGGCAGCCAGTGCTAATACAATTCCCCCTGCGGCATCAAACTCAAAAAACTGCTTTATCCGTCGTATTGACATCATCTCTCCTCAAAATGTTAGTAATAAAATACTGCTATTATAGTCAATTCAAGATAATACTGTTACAAAGGAAACGAGCAAAGGTGTACAAGTAGTACTGCCAGCGAGTTTGACTTTGTGCCAGTTTTGTATTGAGTCGACTATATTTTAGCAGGTGGTGACAAAATAGAAGTCACTACTATAATGAAAAACCCTCCGCAAAACCGTATCATTTTGCTAATTTGCGACCTTTTTGTCACACAATCACACCAATCCACAAACAGCATGGATATATATAAGGTTGTGCTACAATCACTATTCATTTAAATAACAATATTCACCTTATTCACACTGATTTTCATACTCCCTCACAGTCCCTAAAAATCCTGCTATTTGGTTTATTTACTGTGTACTAACATCATTTTTCTATCATTGAGATTGACCCAATTATTGCGATGACTATTTATTGAGATTACTATGGATATTTCACTGTCGTTTGAAGTTATTATGCTGCTTAGTGCCACGGCTGCCATTGCAGGATTTATTGATGCCATTGCGGGTGGTGGTGGTCTGCTGACCATTCCAGCCATGCTACTGGCGAATATTCCACCTGTTTTAACCCTTGGTACAAATAAACTGCAAGCCTGCTCAGGGGCATTTGCAGCCTCTATTACCATGATAAAAAAAGGCGTAGTAAAGCCCTCTAATATCAAGACTGCCATTATTGGTGCTTTTATTGGCTCAGTCATTGGCACCATTGCAGTACAGCTATCCCCTCCTGACCTACTTGAAAAGCTCATTCCTTTTTTGATTGCTGCCATTGGTATCTATACGTTATTTGCCCCCAGTCTTGGTGAAGTAGAAGCTGAACCTCGCATTAGTGAATCGTCATGGCAAAAAATCGTTGCGCCGATTATTGGCTTTTATGATGGTTATGTCGGCCCAGGTACCGGCATGTTTTTTGCGTTAGGTAATGTGGCACTACGAGGACGCCAGATTATTGCCGCAACAGGGGCAGCTAAAATATTAAACTTATCCACCAATATTGCTTCATTGATATTTTTTATTCTAGGCGGTAATGTACTTTGGAAGGTTGGACTAGCGATGATGGTTGGACAAGTCATCGGAGCTTATGCTGGCTCGCACATGGTTGTTAAAGGGGGTAGCAAAATTATACGTCCAGTTATTGTGTTGGTGTGTCTGGCAATGGTGACAAAATATGTGTTTGGTTAAAGCCTTATTCACCAAGTTATTCCAAATATAGTCAACGAACTTGATAACTGTTACGGTGTTAAGCTCGTTTGCTGTCCAATCGTACTATCTGCACTCGCCTGCCTTGTACCAGTTTATAACTTCGCTGACTATATAATCAAAGAATTGCAATAAATTTCACCCATAAAAAAGCCCTCAAATTAATTTGAGGGCTTTTTTTATATCAATAAGTTAGCAAGTATGTTTTTCAATAAGCGAAGCTGCTTACGCTTTTTTCAACTCATCATACTCACTACCCAACACACCATCATTCATAATATTAGATAATTCACGCTCATTGTCAGGGTCAATATGTGCATCAAAGACATCTTTTGTACCAGCATCTGGGTCGTTATACACAGCAATGTCCATTTTATTTTCAGACTTCGCCACAATCGTCGTTACTGCGGCATCACCGCCAACATTGACCGCTGTCCGTAGCATATCAAGCAAACGGTCCACACCCAAAATCAGACCAATACCTTCAATTGGCAAGCCGACCTGAGCAAATACCATTGACAACATAATCAAGCCCACACCTGGCACACCTGCTGTACCAATCGATGCCAAAACAGACATTAAAATAACGGTCAAATACTGCGTAATGCCCAAATCAATGCCATATAAATTGGCAATGAAAATGGTCGCCGTTCCCTGCATGATTGCTGTACCGTCCATATTGATGGTCGCACCAAAAGGAACCGTAAACGAAGCAACTGAGTTATTCACCCCCATACGCTTCGTCACAGTACGCAAGGTAATTGGAATCGTGGCATTTGAGCTTGAGGTACTAAAGGCAAAAATCTGTACTTCTTTCATTTTGGTTAAAAATGTCTTGATGGATAATCCTGAGAATAACTTTAGGATAATCATCATGGTGACAAAGAAATGGAATGCCAATGAGCCCACCAATACTGCCACGTAGCCAAGTAAGGAGACAATCAAATCTAAACCTAAATCCGCCATCGCTTTGGCAAGTAAGGCAAAGACACCATAAGGGGCAAGGTTCATAATGATTGTCACCATTTTTAAGATGACTTCATTAATCAGCTCTAGGCTCTGTACCAATCCTTTGGCAGGCTTGCCTACCATTAAGATACTGACACCCACCAAGATAGCAAAGAAGATAATCGATAACATATCGCCATTTGCCATCGAGCTGATGGGATTTGAGGGAATGATATTGGAGAAAACATCAATCAGTGGTGGTGCTTCTTTGGCTTCAAATGTTGCCGTTGTTGGCAAATTCATGCCTTTACCAATACCAAATATACTACCCAATCCAATGGCGGTAGCAATGGCTAATGCGGTGGTCAGCATATACATAAAAAAGGTTTTTGAACCAATACGACCAAGCAAGCGAATATCACCGATACCACAAACACCACAAATCAGTGAGATAAGTACCAAAGGCACAACCAGCATTTTGAGGGAGTTAACAAATAGCTTACCAACAATAGCAAATAAGCCATTGGTCAAATAGGTGTTAACAAACCCACCTTCAACGTTTAAACCTGAATAGTTAAAAAAGAGTCCCAGCGCAATACTGAGTACCATGGCAATGATAATTTTGCCTGTGAGTCCCATGTTTTTCCACATAGTCATGTCCTTAATCTCATGCTGCGTTTGGACATGTTTGCATTGTTTTATCCAATCTTATATTCACTAAACTGGGTAAATATCATGGCACGACAAAACTGTCCTAGTTACAACCTACTAAATCTTTGTTACCAAATGTATTGTCTGTGTTAAAAATTGAAAAACAGACAGCGTGCCTAATAATAAGTAAAAGTTATAGTTATAGCAAGTTTTTTTTATAAAAAAAATTAGTATAATTTAACTATGCTGTTGTTTTTATTGACTTTATTAACAATTTTTATTAATAATTTTTCTCAATTAGCAAAAAACCCCGCTATCTAGATAGCGGGGTTTTTCTGTAACGCATGTCACATACATAACATACATAACAAGTTTTTGAGCGCAATTACTGCATCAAAAGTTCAAGTTTTAAGAAGCGTACACTTCACGTACTTTTTTGGTCATCTCTACCATGTTTTGCAACGCTGAAATGGTTTCTTCCCAGTTACGAGTTTTTAGACCACAGTCAGGATTCACCCATAGACGCTCAACTGGAATGTATTTTTGAGCCTCATCAATCACCACCTGCATGTTACTGCTGTCTGGGGTGCGTGGGCTGTGAATGTCATACACACCCGGTCCAATGGCATTGTGGTAGCCGTCATTTTTAAACGCATCTAATAACTGCAAGCCTGAACGTGAAGTTTCGATAGTAATCACGTCTGCGTCCATATCAGAGATATGATTTAAGCAGTCATGGAAGCTTGAATAACACATGTGTGTATGAATTTGCGTGTCTTCATTGGCACAGCTTGCAGAGTGCTTAAATGATTTAACCGCTTCACTCCAGTAGTGAGGTTGGTCAGCTTGTTTTAGTGGCAAACCTTCGCGGAAAGCAGGCTCATCAATCTGGATAATGCTAATGCCCGCATCTTGTAAATCGCCCACTTCTTGGTTAATCGCTTCAGCAATTTGCAGACGTAAGATGTCACGAGTTTCGGCATCACTTGGAGCAAATGACCAGTTCAAAATAGTCACAGGACCAGTTAACATACCTTTCATTGGTTTATCAGTTAAATCTTGAGCGTATTTAATCCATTCTACAGTCATCGCATTTGGACGGCTGATGTCACCAACCACGATGGGCGGACGCACACAGCGAGTACCGTAGCTTTGTACCCAACCATTTTTTGATAACCAAAACCCGTCCATATATTGAGCAAAGTATTCGACCATGTCGGTACGCTCAGCTTCACCATGAACAAATACATCAATGCCTAGTTTTTCTTGCTCTTCTACCGCACGTTTGATTTCTGCTTGCATCGCTGTTTTGTAATCAGCATCTGATAGCTCATCTTTATTCCATTGGCTACGAGCCTTACGGATTTCACTGGTTTGTGGGAACGAACCAATGGTAGTGGTTGGGAACAATGGCAAGTTAAGCTTGTCTTGCTGTTTGGCATAACGCTCACTAAATGCCCCTTGACGCACCTGTGCATCATCATTGTATGGGGTTAGTTTGATGTCAGTGGCATTAGCATCAGCTTTGACATCGCCTGTTGCCAATTGACCACAAATCACCACTTCTTTAAGTTTTTGCTTAGCAAATGCCAATTTGCCTTGTAGCTCGCTTGGCACATCTTCTGACGCTAAATCTACTGGCAAATGTAGCAATGATGAGCCAGTACCGACCCACAATCTGTCTTGCAAACGCTCATAAGCACCTGCCAACAATTCTTGTACTTTAGTTTGGTCAGTTGTCCAGACGCTACGTCCATCAACCACACCGATAGATAGGGTTTTGTGGCTTGGTAGGTGGTCAATCACTTGCGTGATATATTGCTTAGGCTTGTTGGTGCGAGTCACATCAATATGCACACCACTAACAGGCAAGTTACACGCCAAATGACAGTTATTACCTAGCGTATCAAAGTAGCTGGCAACGATTAGCTCAGGTGGGGTTTGTTGTAAACCATTATAAGCACGCTCAAACGCTTGTTGCCATTTGCCTTCTAGGTCAAGTGACAAAATAGGCTCGTCCATTTGTACCCATTGCACACCTTTTTCACCAAGCTGATTTAATAGGTCAGCATAGACAGGTAGCAACTTATCAAGATGGCTGAGTTTGTCTTCTGCTTTTGAGCTGGCAAGGTATAAAAAGCTTACTGGACCTACCAATACCACTTTTAATGGCGTGTCTTGTTTGCCATTTTTTTCTAGTAGGGCTTGTGCGTCGGCAACTTGTTTAAAGATTTGAGTGAAATCAACATTATCAAAGCTTTGCTCAGCTTCTAGCTCTGGCACAAGATAGTGATAATTGGTGTCAAACCATTTAGTCATCTGCCACGCCGCTTTGTCTTCATATTTGCCAGTATGGTCACGACCACGGGCAAAATAAAACTGACGGTCAAAGGTATCTAGAGTTTCTGCCCCTTCAAAACGAGGTGGCTGAATACCAAAGGCAACCGCTTGGCTCAATACCAAATCATAGTGGGCAAAATCACCAGTAGTTACAATAGATAGACCAGCGTCGATTTGGTCTTGAATATTAGTAGTAAATACCGCTTGCAATGCCTCAAGGGTTGCTTGTTTGTCTTGCTTGCCTTTCCAATAACGCTCTAGGGCAAATTTGGTTTGGCGTTTGTCGCCAATACGAGGATAACCTAAAATATGGGTAGGTGTGCTCATAAAATACTCCTTTGGTGAAAATTAAACCATTAAATGAAAGTAGTTAGATTCGATAGTGAGTATCTTACGTCATTTGTTTAATGAATAAAAATCATGTTATTCATTTTAAGATGAATTATTTTAATTATTGCAATGAATACTGTATAATAGCCAACTATCTTATGAACACCTTAGCAGTTTACTTAATCATTACTTCTTATTATTAGCAATACACTAAATTGGTCTCACACTATGCTAGAACTTCGCCACCTTAACACCCTCAAAGCCTTACGTGCCCATGGCTCACTTGCTGCTGCCGCCGAAGAGCTACACGTCACTGCCTCCGCCGTCTCACATCAGCTCAAAGAGTTAGAAAACTATTACGACATCAGTTTGGTCAATCGCCGTACCCGTCCGCTGAGCTTCACCCCCGCAGGGCTTGAAGTGCTTAAACTGGCAGACAGCATTTTGCCACAAGTCACCCGCACCAAAATGAGCCTAAAACGCCTTGCCCACGGACAAGCAGGCAGATTACGCCTTGCCTCAGAATGTCACAGTTGTTTTGATTGGCTAATGCCGATATTGAATAAATACCGCCGAGAATGGTCAGATGTTGAACTCGACTTTGCCACAGGTTTTGAGCCTGAACCGCATCATTTACTATTAGAAGGGGACATTGATTTACTGATTACCACCAGTGATTTACCGATAGAAGGGCTACATTATCAGCGTCTTTTTGAATACGAAAGTCGCTTGGTACTCTCTCCCACTCACCCACTGGCAAAACTTGAACAAATCACCCCCGCAGACTTAACAGCCGAGACGCTGATTGCCTACCCCGTCGAAAGTAAACGCCTAGATGTCATTGCCAAATTTATGGCACCTGCGGGCAAAGAGTTTGCCAAAATACGCACCACCGAGCTGACTGCCATGCTGGTACAGCTTGTTGCCAGTGAGCGTGGTGTGGCAGCATTGCCTGATTGGGTAGTGGCAGAATATGAACGCAAAGGTTGGGTGGTATCACGTCCACTAAAAACTGAAAATGGACTAGGGGTATATTGTCAGCTTTATGCCGCCACTCGCACCAGCAGTATGAACACCGCCTATATGCAGGGATTTGCCAACTTATTAGAAGGGATTGTAAAACCTTAATTGATTAATAATTAAATAACAGCTAATCTGTAGCCAATCCTGCTGTCCGCTTATATCTGCCTTGCCGATGGCGTGCGGACTAACGTGTCAGAGGGCATTGCTGTTACCTCGACACTGCCCCCTACCACAGTCCGCATCGCCATCAGCTGCGTCAGGATACCGCTACCATCAGGGCTAGCGGTCACATCGGTTATCTTTTTAATATTTATCGTTGTTCAGGGTTGTAGCCTGTATTTTGCGAACAGCAGTTAGATAAACGGTGCATGGAATGCACCCTACAAACTAACTTCCCTGAATTTTTAGACTAAGGAGTACCTTATGGATTTTAAAGATAATCCGTTGTTATTTTTAAATAAAGACAGAAGTTTTTTGGAGAATTTTTTACTAGAAAAAAAATTAGTGTTTAATATTTATCCAGAAGAGCAGAGAGTAGAAGGGTTCGACATTATTGAATCAAATAAAGTTTCATTTTGGTTTGATTGTTTAGGTTTTATTTATAGTATCCATGCTGATTTTAATAAAGAAGAATTAAGTTTGCCAATTTTTCTTAATGGAGTAAAAATAAATGAGACTGGATATGCTAAATCAGTGACTAACTATTTTGAAAGGGTTGGTAAAATATTTAATGAATCTGATTTTTATGATGACTCTATAGGTAAGTATAGGTTAGTTGTATACGATTTATCTGAAAATATTAAGGTTATACTTAATATTGATTCAAGTAAATCTGTCTTTGGGCTAGTAATTAATTATGATGGCTATAGTCCTTATCAATATAAAAAGGGAATTAGTCTTTCTGATTTTTTAAATACGACTATAAGTACATAACTTAACAGCACGTAGGTTGGGTGGAGATTGCGACACCCAACATGATAGATTAAAATTAATTCTATCCTACTATTTGTAGAATATCATGCAATATCGAAGGCACTATTATCAGGGCGCAAATTATTTCTTCACAATCAACCTTGCTGATAGATCAAGTGACTTGCTTATTAAAGAGATTGAAACCCTACGCAACACCTTTAAAACCGTCAAACAAAAACAGCCCTTTCACATTGATACTATCGTTATTTTACCTGATCATTTGCATATGTTATGTACAATGCCAAATGACGATGCTCACTATTCTAAACGTATCAAGCTTATTAAATACTACTTCTCTTACCGTATTGCCAAAACCGAACGTATCTCAAAGAGCCGTCAGAAAAAAGGCGAGCGTGGTATTTGGCAACGTCGGTTTTGGGAGCATTGCATACGTGATGAATTGGATTATCGCACTCATATCGATTATATCCATATGAATCCTGTGAAGCATGGCTATGTTGAACGGGGTCAGGATTGGCAATACTCATCATTCCATAAATTCGTAGCGGAAGGTTTATTACCCATAAATTGAAGTGATTGAATAGTTCTTCGATATATATTTGTTGGGTGTCGCAAGCTCCACCCAACCTACGTGCTAAAGATTTAAGGAGATAGTTTAATGAATAAAGTTAGTTATATAGATATGAGGCATATTGTCCTTGATGCTTTATATTCACATCTCATTTCCAAGCCTGAAATGAACTTGAGTTATGATAGAGTCCTAGACTATGTTACATATGATTTTGAGTCTGGTTATTCAGATACGGAATATTTAATTATATCTTTTGTAATCTATGTGTTATGTGGCGACTTCAAATCTTCTGAATATTTGTCAAAAATATTAAGAGAGAAGTTATTATCCATAATAAATTCTAATAATTTTATTAAATTAATATCCAGAATAGAAGATAATGATGATAAAAAGGAGTTTATCGCTGATTTATGTACAGCAGGCTTAATATCAAAGGACAATGCCAAGACTTTTAGATGAATTGGATTATCGCACTCATATCGATTATATCCATATGAATCCTGTGAAGCATGACTATGTCGAACGGGTTCAGGATTGGCAATACTTATCATTCCATAAATTCGTAGCGGAGGGTTTATTACCCGTAAATTGGAGTGATTGAATAGCTCTTCGATATATAATTGTTAGGTGTCGCAAGCTCCACCCAACCTACGTGCTAAAAATGACTCAACAACAGTATATTAAACATGCAATATCATCTTAAATAAATAAACCCCAATCGCAGTTGCCAATAATGTCAGTCCCAAATGCAACGCAATCAACCCCAATCCTGCTAATATCCGCCCACCATCTATCAAAGTAAACACCTCAGCACTAAAGCTACTGAAGGTGGTTAAGCCCCCCAAAATCCCGTAATCACAAATATTTTTAGATGTCCATGACTTGCCCTCAACTCATGTCACTAAAAAACAACGGTTTAAAAACCCCTGACTTCCATTAGAAATCAGGGGTTTTAGTTTCTACAATAGGACTAACACATTTTCCTAGATAATTAGCATCTGATAATCATTGCTCTTTATTAAGGGGACTGGTTGTACGTAGTTCGAGAGTCTCATATAACTCCCAGCCACTTTATAAGACGAATATCATAATTTTGCGGAAGCCCTATACAAAAACAATCTATAGCAATCTATGCTTTTTTCACCACTGAAGACTTAAGCTTCATTTGTCCAAAACCATCAATTTTACAATCAATGTCGTGGTCATCAGGGGCATCATGCAACAGGCGAATACTTTTCACCTTTGTACCCACTTTTAATGGCGTTGATGAGCCTTTCACTTTTAAGTCTTTGATGACAGTGACCGCATCACCATCTTGTAGCTCATTGCCTACAGCATCACGAATTACTGGCAATTCATCAGCACTTTCGGCTGCTTTTTCTTCTGCCAACGTCCATTCATGGGCGCACATTGGACAGATAAGTAATGCGCCATCTTCATAGGTGTATTCAGAATCACATTTTGGGCAATTAGGTAGGCTCATGGCTTCCTCATAGTTGTTTAATAGTCAATTAATAATCATTTCATATTTCATAAATCCATTGACTATTGTAACTTAATTTGTGTCATTTTGCTGTGTCAATTGCCTTGAAAATCACTATCATCACCCTAACCAATATAAAATATGACTATCTCCATGATAAGTCAGGATAAATAAGGATGACAACAAACCATGACTGCCAATAACTTATCCACCTCTTCTCGCTTACCCACTTTTCAGCAAATCACGCTGCAAGGCGAGGACGCCGAAAAATTTTTGCAAGGACAAATCACTTGTAACGTCAAAAAATTGGGCTTAAGCTATCAACCCACCGCCATAGCTAACTTAAAAGGTCGCATTGAATTTGGCATTTGGATAAAAAATCCGATGGATAAAACCTATGAAATTGTGATTAGTAGTGACTGTATGCAAAGCCTACAAGCACATCTGAAAAAGTATGGTGCTTTTTCCAAATTTACTACTACCGAACCAATAGACATTTACCCCTGCGTACTTAAGGATAGCTCTCAAAGTGAACCGACTTTTAGCTTAGAGGAGAGCCTTGCCAATCCAAAAGATTGGGCTGAGCAAAGCATTGCCATAGGTAATTATTGGATAACCGCTGATACACAAGGGCAGTTTCAACCACAAGAATTGCGTTTACATCAGCGTGGTGGCGTGGATTATGATAAGGGCTGTTATTTAGGGCAAGAGGTCATCGCGCGTATTTATTTTAAAGCGGCGCCCAAAGCCTTTTTACATCTGGTATCTGGCACTGGTGACACACCAAACACAGGTGAAAACATCAACAAAATACAGGTGGTCAATGCCATTGCTATCAATGAATCTGAGTTTAAAGCATTGGTAGTCGCTCGCCCTGAGCAAATCGCCGACAGTGAATTACAAATTCTGCCACTACCAGAAGCATTGCAAGCTGATGTGGCACGAGAAAAGTAATTTTAAAAATCTAAAATCACAGGCAATCACATGACACACATTGCAGTATTGGGGGCAGGCGTGGTCGGTGTTACTACTGCTTGGTATCTACGCCAAGCAGGATTTGAAGTCACCGTCATTGAGCGTGAATCTGCCGCTGCCATGCAAACCTCGTTCGCTAATGGTGGACAAATCTCCGTCTCCCACGCTACTCCTTGGGCAAACCCTGCCACCCCACTCAAAGCCTTTAAATGGCTGATGCAAGAGGACGCACCGCTACTCTACCGCCTACGAGCTGACCCACAGCAGCTTAAATGGGGCTGGCAATTTTTGCAACAATGCAGCGCCAAACACGCCGATGATAATTTGGTACAGATGGTACATTTGGGGTTGTATTCTCGTAGTGCCCTGCAACAGCTACGTGCTGAAACTGGTATTGAATACGAGCAACAAACACGCGGCATCATGCACTTTTATACAGGGCAAGCGGAATTTGAGGCTGCCATCGCTCCCACTAAGCGAATGCAAGAATTAGGCTGTGAGCGTTATGTCATTGATATTGATACCGCAGTAAGCCTTGAACCTGCCTTGTATCCCATCGCCCATAAACTGGTGGGTGCAACGTATACCAGTGAGGACGAGTCAGGCAATGCGCATTTATTTAGCCAACGCTTGGCGAAGTTATGTAGCGATAATGGCGTTCAGTTTTTATATGATACTGATATTGTCTCTCTTAATTTAAAGTCATCAACCAATACAAAAAAACTGAGCTCAAATAACCCCCAAATTGACCATATCACCATTAAGCCCAATCATAGAGAAATTGAAAGCTTTAGTGCTGACAGCTATGTAATGGCACTCGGCAGTTATAGCGTGCAACTTGTCAAACCGCTTGGTATACACTTACCCATTTTTCCTGCCAAAGGCTACTCTGCTACTTATCAAGTCAACCCCAATAATCCAAATCTTGCACCCTTTGTCAGTATGATTGATGATGAGTTTAAACTGGTGATGTCTCGGCTTGATGATAAATTGAGAGTCGCAGGAACGGCAGAGTTTAACGGCTATAATTTGGATTTAAACCCAACCCGTTGTCAGGCAATTACTAGACGGATTAGCCAGTTATTTCCTAAGGGTATTTTGCTCGATAGTGTCAAATATTGGACAGGGTTACGCCCGATGACTCCTTCCAATGTACCACTCATTGGTAAGGCTCATCTTGGGGCAGTTACTCATGGTTCTGGCTCAACTGCTTCTGGCTCACAAAATCAGTCAACCACCTTTGATAATTTATGGCTTAATACTGGGCATGGCACATTAGGCTGGACACATTCTTGTGGTTCAGCAAAAGCCATTAGCCTATTAATGCAAGGACAAAAACCAGAAGTGGATTTTGCGTTTGTTGGGATATAAGGTAATAAAAAGCTTGATGACCACAAACAACAAAACCGCACAGCTTTCGCCATACGGTTTTCATTGTTTACTGTCCTTAGCATGTACCAGCCAATATTTCATCCTGAAACATCAGTGATATCGGGCATCCTACCCTAATACTACTTACTTATCCTTAAGTAAATTACGGTTAACTTGATGTATCAACTACATTAAGTCTCTCAATCCTTGAGTCATCATCCTTGATGCCGTGAATCTATAATCGCAAATTTGCAGGATAAGTGATAGTCGCCAAAGCGTCATTGCGTGTAAGCATATGCTTACAAAGTTAATGCTAACTACGAGCTACTGTTTAAACACAAAAATAGGGACTTATCCATTAACATCAGCATTTACCGCAAATGATTTTGTCCAGCGATTCACATACATAATCATCAACATAGGGGCTAAAATACTGACCCAAATTCCCACCACAATCGGCAACCCCATCATAACCAGCCCATAACTGAACAATAAAATCCCCATTGCCCCCAATACTACCCAGATATTTTTGGTCAACTTACCCATCATCATTGACCTTAATCCAGATAATGCCAGCAAATAAATTACCAACATAATGGTTAAAACTACCATCGCATACTGTGCTGATACCAGTGCATGTCCGCCATGCCCAGTGCTATTTAACGTATCAGACACCAACTCTAACGCTGACCCCAATCCTGCCAATGACGCAAAGATAAAAAAGTGACCATAGTTAAATATAAACACCAAACTACGCTGACGTTTTTTTTCTAACATATGCCCAAAAGGCATGGCAAAATACAGCCACCATAACGCAAATACCAACCCCATCACACCCAAACCCACAAAAAATATCGACCCCAACGCAGTGATATCGCCATGATGACTGTTATATAACACACTTATGGTATTAAATGTGCCCAGTATGCCCTCGCCCAATACAATAATGACCAATAACCCATAGCGTTCAGCGATATGATGTGGGTGCCAACTGCCCGCCTCATTGCCATGCACCCAACGACTGCTCCACAATTCCGCAATCACCATCACCGCAATACTTGCAAGTTGTAATGCTTCTGGAAAAAATAACAGACTAATCCACGAAATTTGTAATAGGGTCGTTGCCAATAAATATCGCTTTGCCACCTCTCTACGACTCGGCTCATCTTTGTATATTCGCAACCATTGACTGATTAATGCCAAGCGTTTAACCGTATAACCAACCGTCACTATAACAAATGAACCAGACTCAAATAACTGTCCAATACCCACCGCAATCATCAATGAGCCAAACATCTGCACAAAAACAGACAGTCGATAAAAGGTATCATCACTATCATAGCTTGAGGCAAACCATGTAAACTCTGCCCATGCGTTCCATAAAATAAAAAAGGATAATAAAAACTGTAAGATACCATCAGTAAAATGATGCTCTAATAAACTATGATGCAACCCTTTCGCCGTACTGGCAATCGCCACCACATAAATCAAATCAAACAACAACTCCAGTGGGGTCGCCACTCGGTGTGGCTCATTTGGATTGCGTAATTGCATCTTTTTTAACATGATTATTCCTTGATGATGGTTAGTTTTAATAATAAAAGTGCATCATTATTTATAATAATTAGTTATAGATTTTATTTACAGAAACTTATGATAATAGTTTGCCCTACAAACAACAAAACCGCACAGCTTACGCCATACGGTTTTCGTTGTTAACCAGTCCATGTTAAATACCAAGCAAAACATTCAATCCTAGAATATTTTATGATACAGGGTATCTTACCCTTGACACATCGTCTTTATCCTTAGTTACGGTTAACTTTATGTATCAACTACATTAAGTTACTCAATCCTTGAGTGATATTCCTTTATCCCGTGAACACATCATCGCAAATTTACAGGGTAGGCGTAAGACGTAAAAGCGTCAATGCATGTAAGCATATGCTTACATGCATTGAGCAGGTTATTTTTATTTATTTTTTTGCTTTATAAATCAAAAATTTAGACATTAGTTAAACATTGGCATACCGCCACCAAATCCACCACCGAATCCCCCTGCAAATCCACCGCCAAAGCCTCCTTTACCAAAACCGCCACCAAATCCACCTCGGAAACCTTGGCGATTCTCACGCATGGCTTTGAACTTTTCACTTAATTTTTCACGTTGCTCAGCGGTAAGTATTTGGCTGATTGAGCGTTGCACTTCGATACGTTTCTTAAAACGCTCTTTGGCTTTGTCAGCTTGTTTTTCTGCCAGCTCATTTAGTAAGTTAGGATCAACGTGGTCGCTATTAACTAACTGCTGTATTTGTGTCTGCATTTGTTCGTTTTCAGATAGCCACTGCTCGCGGTTATCTTGGAATTTGTCAAAGTTTTGTTGTATAACCTCTGCAATTTGGGCTTGTTGGCTGTCGGTTAGTTCTAATTCGTCAGCCATTTTTTTCATGATTCGATTAAACATAAAATTACCTCTGATACTTTGTGATTGGGCTTGCTGTTGTGTGGATTGTTGGTTTGATGTTTCGGCATTGACAACACCACTGGTAACGACAGCAAGTAAACCAGATGTTGCTAATACGGTGGCGGTGATAAGTTTTTTCATAACAGTTTTCCTTGGCTGTATAACTTGAGGTTATAAAATGATTGGGACATTTTATTGGTTAGTTTATTTCAACAATCATTGTTTGCATGATTGGCATCATTGGCTTAGTAAGTCGTTTGTGTTCTGCTTATAAGCATATGCCCTGTTGACAAAATCTATAATAAGACAATGTGACGTTGCGTACTTTTATGAAACTTTAAGAAAGGTAACGATTGCCATATCCTTGCTTATGCGGACAAAAAATTTGCTAAACTGTCTTTTAACAGATTTCTTATTTATTGAGTTGAGGACACACCATGCCCCATATTTTGCTTGCTGATGATGATGAGGAATTAACGCAGTTATTGGTAGAATATTTAGCCAATCATGCGGTCACTTGCGACTGTGTGCATGATGGGGAGCAGGCTCTTAGCCAGTTACAGACGCAAACTTATGATTTGTTGGTGCTCGATATTATGATGCCTAAGTTAGATGGCTTGCAGGTGCTACGACAGCTACCGACCCTTTATGCCAGTACAAACACTGCACCCATACCTGTGATTATGCTTACTGCCAAAGGTGATGAGATTGACCGTATCGTTGGGCTTGAGCTGGGAGCTGATGATTATATTAGTAAGCCTTGCAATCCTCGTGAGCTGTTGGCACGTATTAATGCGGTTATCAAACGTACTACCATAACGCCCCATGCTGTGAGTGTTGATAATACGCCTCTGCCTGACAGCCGTTTGCACCTTGACCCCATTCAGCGGACTTGCTTGGTTGATGAGCAGGCGTTGCAATTAACTGGCACTGAGTTTGATTTGTTATTGGCGTTGTTGCGTCAAAAAGGTTCGGTGGTCAGTAAGGAGTGGCTGTCTGAAACGGTGCTACAGCGTGAACTACAGCCATTTGACCGTAGCCTTGATGTGCATGTGTCCCGCTTAAGAAAAAAGCTACAACCCTTTCATGATGAGCCGATTAAAGCCATTCGTGGCAAAGGCTATCAGTTGGTATTGTGATGATAAAATTAACTAAAAAATTGGCTTTTTTGCCGTCGTTATCGTTATTTTGGCGATTGTTTTTGGGGTTGTTAATCATATTATTGACCACTTCTGCGTTGTCATTTGCGATTGCACGTGGGCTAACTGCTCAAGAAATCGCCAAACGTATGGATAAGCAAATTGATACCTTGTTAATCCTACGACAACAGCTTGTTGAGTATTTACAAGCAGGTGATTTGTCAGCGGTTCAGCAAATGTATGCCGAAAATCATCAGCAGTTACGCCAAATACAGGTGATTGATGCTCAAGGTATGGTGATTTTTCCCTCTTATCACCAGCCAATCAGCCAAACAGCCAACCAATCAACTAGCCAGCCAGATGTTGTGGTTAATAACCACAATGACAATCTGGCAGATGATAATTCGCAACCATATCCAGCAAACGGCAAAAGTCCAGCAAATTCCCCTGATTTTCCAACGTTTTTTCCACAAAATAATGATTTTTATCAAAACCGTCCTGAGTTGGCAGATATCAAGGTAAATTCAGCCAATGGTCAGGTTTATACCATTGAGCTACAGCCACAGTTGCCATTTCCAGAGTTGATGGCACTATACCGTAGCAATTTTGGCGTGCGTTTTTTGATTATTCTTATCTTTGTGGTGGCAGTGTGTTTTTGCTTAAGCCGTATTTTGACCCGCCGTATTCAACGGGTGCAACACAGCGTTCATCGTATGATGGCGGGGGATTATCAGGTAGATACGCAATTGATGCAGTTGGGTAATGATGAGTTTGGACAGTTGGCACAGGACATCGCCCATCTCTCTGAACGGCTGGCAGACAGTGAGCTGGCTCGTAAACAAATGCTAAGTGACATCTCGCATGAGTTACGCTCACCACTTGCCCGCCTTGAGATAGCCACTGAGCTTGCCCGAGATTTCTCGCCCAATGCAGGCAAATATCTTGACCGTATTCAAAAAGAAACGGCACGTATGAATGAGCTTATCGAACATATTATTCATATTCAGTCGCTACAAATGCAACGCTACGCCATATCCCAAGAGGAGCAACAGGCGGTTGATTTGGTCGAGTTAATCAATCAGATTGGGCAAGATGTGTGCTTTGAATTTCAAGACAAACAGATAAACTGGCAATGGCAATCGCCAACTTCGCAAAAGACGCACAAAACACAAGACTCACACAATTTTATTATCATGGGGCAAGCAGAGCAGTTACACAGTGCCTTAGAAAATGTCATTCGTAATGCGTTTATGCACTCGCCAATGGGGGGCAGTGTCAAAGTAACCATGACATTAACAACGGCAACAACGACAATGGCTCAAACATTATCCTCACAACAGCCAAAACAATCCGCCATTGTTATCAGTATCAGTGATACAGGCGAAGGGGTGGCAGAAAAAGATTTACAACGCATATTTCAGCCATTTGTGCGTTTGGATACTGCCCGCCACCGTAAAACAGGGGGCTATGGCTTAGGGCTTGCCATTGTGCATGCAGTGGTTATGGCTCATCATGGGCAGATTCGGGCATATAATCGCACGGATACGCAGGGATTAACCGTTGAGATTGAGTTGCCAGTTGCGGGCGTTGCTAAGGAGGAGTAGGAATTAGTCCTCTACTCTTCCAGCTTTTCTGCCAATGTCATAATAACGCGGTGCATCGCCTGAATGTCCTCTAATGCAATCCCCTCTGCTAACGCATTGACCCACGGAGTCTGACGCTGGTCAGCCTCATGGAAAATTTGCTGACCTTTGGCAGTAAGCACCACCAAATGTGCCCGCTGATGATGAGGATTTGGCTCAAACGCTACCAAGTCCTCTTTTGCCAAATCATTGACAATACGTTGCACATTTTGCCGACTGACCCCCATATCCCGAGCCAACCAAGACACAGGTTGCGGTTGCTCACTTGCCATAATCGTCCCCAGTACTTGCCAACGTGAACTGGTCATGCCAAGGTCAGCGACCAGTCTGTCGCCTGCGGTCAATACCCGACTGTTTAGCTTAAATAAATCAAGCATAAGATTGCTCAAAGCTGACCCTTCCGTCGTTCGTGAATCGTCTGCTTGCTCGTCTGACTTGCCGTCCGACTTGTCGTCTGGTTTGTTTTTGCTGTGTGCTTTGTTGGAAGTTTTGTTGCTTGGTTTGTTGTGTGTCATTGCATATCACCATCATTGTTGCATCATCTGTTTGTTGTCAATCATTGTCGTAACTTGGCTTAATTGGACTTAACTTATCATAATTGAGTTTAACTTAACCTAAATTACTGTTTTTCACTGCTTTTACTGCTTTCAATCACATCACTAAGTTAAGACAACAATGAACCATAAAAAAATTAAAAAAAATCACGCTGTATTTTCATTAAGCAACTCATTGATATTATGACCAATTTTATCAAAACATCGACCAAAGCAATCATTTTTTATCAGCTAACTTGCCATTTCTCTATCATTACATATTGACATCATGTTGTCAATATGACATTATATCACCATACAGCGGGTAAGGCGTGGTTTCCTGTAATGATTTGCTTATTTATCCTTATCATATAGCAACAGCTTGACTGCCCGCCCTTTTACACACCAAATTAGATTATTTTTATAGGTTTTTATAGGACAACTTTTGATGAACCCAAAAATCATACACGCCATCGCAGGCACGCTAGCTATGTTGATTATTGCTACATTTTGGACAACTACCACCATTTCTGAATTATTTTTAAGCGTCTCCGCTATCGTTGCGGTCAAGCATTATATTGCCTATTATGGCATTGCTTGCTTGGCGGTATGTATGGCGATGACAGGCGGGACAGGGAATTTTTTGAGCAAATCTCGCAAAGGCAGATTGATTACTGACAAGCAAAAACGCATGAAAATCATTGCTCTAAATGGGATTTGTGTCATGCTACCATCAGCGATATTTTTAAATTACAAAGCCAGCTCGGGGCAGTTTGATACCATTTTTTATGTGGTACAGGTGATAGAATTAATGGTCGGTATTGTGCAATTAACTTTATTAGGCAAAAACTTTCAGGCAGGGTTAAAAATGGCCGGCAGATTACGTAAAAAAAAACCCGCAGTAGCATAAGCTGATAAGCTGATAAGCTGATATCAGCAAATTATCACTTATCTTATCTATAAAAACCGTATGGCAGATGTCATGCGGTTTTTGTTATATCTATAAATATTATTCTTTAACGCAAACAACAAAACCGCACAGCTTTCGCCATACGGTTTTCATTGTTTACTATCCTTAGTAATTGTTACTTTAGTAACTATCAACAATACTTCGTCCTGAAATATTAATGATATTGGGTATCCTACCCTTGTCTTACCTACTTACAATTTTATCCTTACTACGGTCAACTTTATGTATCAACTACATTAAGCCTCTCAATCCTTGAGTCATCGTCCTTGATGCCGTAAATCTATAATCGCAAATTTGCAGGATTAGCGTAAGTCGCCAAAGCGTCATTGCATGTAAGTATATGCTTACAAAACTAGACTCATTACTTATGATTTATTAACTTCACTAGAAAGACTCTTAAAATATTTATATATCTTTAACAATTTATACATTGCATATACAGACTTATTCTAAAACTAGCGTTAGGATAAAGTTATCAATTAATTATTTAATTGGTAAAAGTTATATGAAATTAATATAAACAATCATAAGTGATGATCTCCAAGGAGTTATATAATGAATAAAGATACTTTAAAAGGTGAGTGGAAACAATTACGGGGCAGTGTTAAACAGAAATGGGCTGATCTGACTGATGATGATTTGGCACATGTTGATGGCAGCTTTGACAAACTAGTTGGTAAAATCCAAGAGCGCTATGGTCATCTTAAAGATGAAGTAGAAACTCAAGTCAATGAGTGGCTCAGTAAAGCCCATCATGATGATAAACGTGTTGATGATGATGTGACTGTCAATACCAATACCACCGTTGATCCGACAACACCTGACAGCAAAGTCTAATTAATAAATACAATAACAACCCATGGTTTGTTTACTATAATCATTCCATAAAAGGGTGTTGAGAAATCAGCACCCTTTTTTGTTATATGACTGCTCATACAGACAGTATGTGACTTAAACTTAAATTTTCACTTAAACTTGTTTTTTATCATTAAGGTATGACTATGCAAACTTTAAAAAAATCTATTTTTTCAGCAACAACCACGCTCCTACTTACTGGTGCTTTAAGCATGGGACTGGTCACGAACAGCATGGCTTATGACCGCATCGAACGACAAGTTTATAATGATGCTAATTTTGGTGCTATTACTCAAAATATTCGCCAATCACTACAACAAAAAGGTTATCAAGTTATCAATATCAAAGCTGATGACTATGATAACAAACCATCTGTAGAAGTCTATGCGAAAAAAGGTGGGCAAGCTTATGAATTTATCTATAGTTATCCTAGCCTAAAAGTACTAGAGTCAAAACAAAAAACATGGTCACAGTTATGGAATGATGACAACCAGCCTGATTTAGATGACAAAATCAAAAAATCAGTATATGAAGATAGCAATTTTGACTCTATCAAACAAAAAGCTATCCAAAAGCTAAGCAATATGGGCTATACGGTTGAAGATATTGATGTCGATGATTATCGTCAAAAACCTGTTTTGGAGATTGAAGCTAAACGCGGTTCACAAGACTATGATATCAAGCTAAGCTATCCTGACTTACAAATTATCAAAATTGAGGAAGATTAATTCGTTACCTCTTCTTATAGACAGACGACAATACCAGCTTAGCAAAAAATTGATAAAAAAAAGCCCACAGAAATATTTCTGTGGGTTGAGGAAAAGCAAAGCTGTTTTATTCTTTTATTGGTCATTAGGATAGCCGCAATACGGCTATCCTTAGCCAACCCTATAATTTTAAACAATCAGAGTTTCAGTAAACAGATGTACCTATTATATATCTAAGTGCTAAAAAATGAATGAGATGAATTACATTAATTTACGTTTGAATTGCTTTTACAACAGTGACATATTTTGTTAAATTTTGATGAAGATAATCCAAGCTTGTATATCCAGTTCATATTTATCCTTGAAAAATGCTAAGCTATACCTATAGTAAGTTACAAATTCTTTGATGACTGTACCCACAGTCTGATTCTAATGGATAACCATGACCAATAATACTGACTCTACACCTGCCAGCAAAAGTGTCTTTAATCTACCCAATAACCTCACCATTGCCCGTATTGTTATGATACCGCTGTTTGTCGCCATCGCTTATTGGCCACCTGCTTTGGGTATTGGTGAACCCATGATTTCCAATAATGCTATTGCCAATATTGGCATGAATATGAACGCCTTTAGCGATAGCTTTTTGCGTCATATTCTACTGACACTTTTGTTTGTCTTGGCTGCTATTACCGACTGGCTCGATGGCTATCTGGCACGGCGAATGAATATCACTTCAGCATTTGGACGTTTTTTAGACCCTGTGGCTGATAAGTTGATGGTCGCAGCCGCTCTTATTGTACTGGTGCAATGGCACCCTAATATCATTATGGCGATTGCAGCAATTGTGATTATTTCACGAGAAATTGCAGTCTCGGCTTTGCGTGAGTGGATGGCGGAGCTTGGCAATCGTACCAGCGTGGCTGTCTCTTATGTGGGTAAGCTCAAAACCACTTTTCAGATGATTGCCATTATTGTGCTATTACTCAACTGGCAGGCACTTGAAATTGTCGGTTATGTCTTAATGGTTGCAGCAGTGATACTGACACTATGGTCGATGATGATTTATCTTAGAGTGGCATGGCCTTATTTAAAACAAGGGTAAGTATAGTCAACGAACTTGATAACTATTATGGTGTTAGGCTCGTTTGCTATACAACTGTACTATCTGCTCTCGCCTGCATTGTACCAGTTTATAATTTCGCTAACTATAAATGCTATCCAATCAATCCATGATAAATTTGCATAAAAAAAGTGGCTCAATATTTTACTATTGAGCCACTTTGTTATTCGCTATTATTAACTGTCATTCATTTGTTAAAAGGTGACTGAATGATTATCACCTAATTGTTCAGCAGTTTTGCCATCAATGACAGAAGCGGCGGTCATTTTAAACATATTCACCACAGCATTGCCACTTAGCCAATATTCTGCCCCATTTGGCACGACTTTAATAAGCTGAATATTGGGGTCGTCTTTGCCATGCTCATAAAAGGCATTGTAATGATGTGACCACAATTTATCTAATATGGCTTTGTCATCAACCAATTCAGCAGTGCCATTGATAGACACATAATCTTTATCATGATGGCAGGTATAGGCAAGGTTTATTTGTGGGTTACGTTCAATATCTGCCACCGTTTCAGTTTGCTTATCACCAATAAACCAAATTTCTTTTTTTTCAAGGTCAAAGCTATTGGTTGTCATCGGACAGGCATGTAGATGACCTTCATGAGTGGTGGTGGTCATCATGGCAAATTTGACATCTTTAATAAGTTCAGAGATTTTATGTAGATGTTCTTTTTTACTTAGCTTGCTCATAGCAAATCCTTTTTTGATTGTGTTTATATAGGGGCAGTTAAACATTCACCCCATGAAGTTAAAGTTATTAGAAATAGTTTGCATTATCATTATAAAAAAATGCCAACAGCCTCTCTAGCGGTTACGGGTAAGCAGTTGTGTGTTTTTGTAAATAAGGCAGTATTAAAGTACGGTGATGATTGATAATTCAGGATATTGTCTGCTTATTTTTTCGGTTCTTGTTATAATAAATCATCATACACCCTTCTCCAATTCCCACCAAATAACTGGAATATGACCATGATTTTGATTGCTGGACATTCATTTTTAACCAATTTTCAAACCAAGCAACTGATTAACCAATTAAACCAAAAAACATCTTTAAACATCACTGATATTGTTAGCCAGCAAGTATATGTGTTATCACGCCAGCTAAATGAAAAAGAGCAACAACAAGCCCTTAACCTACTTAATCAAGGGCAAGCAATCGAGTTAGCCCCTGCACAGCAAGGACAACTTCAAGTCATTGTTAGCCCTCGCTTTGGAACAATTTCACCGTGGTCAAGTAAGGCAACAGATATCTTTAATAACTGTGAGATTGCCATTGAGCGTATTGAGCGCGTGGTTATTTATACGTTGGTCGGGGCAGATTTGCCACACAAACTACCCAAAGAAGCTGAGCAGTTATTACATGACCAGATGACACAAAGTTTGGTCTATGAGTTTGCACAGTTAGACAGATTGTTTGAAACAGACAGCCCAGCACATCTTAATGAGATTGATATTCTGACACAAGGTCGTCAGGCATTGGTCGATGCCAACCGTAAATTTGGCTTTGCGTTATCTGAATCAGATATTGATTATTTGATGCAGGCTTATAGCACCTCACTACAACGTAATCCTACCGATGTTGAGCTAATGATGTTTGCACAAGCAAACTCTGAGCATTGCCGCCATAAGATTTTTAATGCTGAGTGGACGATTGATGGTGAAGCACAAGCCAAGTCTTTGTTCCAGATGATTAAAAACACTTATCAGTCCAATCCTCAAGGGATTTTGTCTGCCTATAAAGATAATGCGGCGGTGATGGAAGGCTTTGAAGCACAGCGTTTTTATCCACTGCCAAATGCAGATGACAATGCTCACCACTATGACTTCCATCAAGAATGGATAGATATTTTGATGAAGGTTGAAACCCACAACCACCCAACAGCGATTGCACCGTATGCAGGGGCATCTACAGGTGCAGGTGGTGAGATTCGTGATGAAGGGGCAACGGGACGTGGTGGTAAGCCCAAAGCAGGGTTAACAGGCTTTAATGTCTCACATCTACATTTGCCTGATATGCCTGAAAAATGGGAGCAGTCAGGCAAAGTCAATAGCAAGGATTATGGCACACCTGAGCGGATGGCAACCAGCCTTGAGATTATGACCCAAGCACCGCTCGGCTCAGCGAACTTTTCTAATGAGTTTGGTCGTCCCAATTTATGCGGGTATTTCCGTTCATTTCAGCTAGATACCAGCCCAGAGCAAGATGGTAGCCAAATGCGTGGCTATCATAAGCCCATGATGGTTGCAGGTGGCTATGGCAATATCAAACGCAATCTGGTGGAAAAAAATGCGATTCATGAAGGCGATTTGCTTATCGTCTTAGGTGGCCCTGCGATGCAGATTGGCTTAGGCGGTGGTGCTGCTTCTTCGGTCGATAGCGGTGAGCTAGATGAAGGCTTAGATTTTGCCAGTGTGCAACGTGATAATGCAGAAATGGAACGTCGTTGCCAAGAGGTGATTGACCGTTGTTGGGCATTGGCAGGTGATGGTAGCTCTGACGATAGCGATACAAATAACGATAAAAACCCCATCGTTTCTATCCATGATGTTGGTGCAGGTGGTTTATCCAATGCCATGCCTGAGCTGGTCAACGACCATGAAATGGGAGCGGTGCTAAACCTATGCAAAGTACCTTCACTAGAAGCTGGTATGTCGCCAATGGCAATTTGGTCAAACGAAGCGCAAGAGCGTTATGTATTGGCAATTCGTCCTGATAGTGAGGCAATATTTACAAAAATATGTGAGCGTGAGCGTTGTCCATTTGCCATTTTAGGCGTCGCAACTGAAGTGCGTCATCTTAAAGTCGATGATGAGTTACTAGACGAACAACCTGTCGATATGCCAATGCAAGTGCTACTAGGTGGCACGCCAAAACTACATAAATCTGTACAGCGTCCCATCGACAACAAACTGCGTCCTTTAAATGTTGGTGATATGCAGTTACATTCAACTGCCTTAGATGTCATGCGTCACCCTACTGTCGCCAGTAAGTCATTTTTGATTAGCATCGGTGACCGTTCAATCACAGGTATGGTGGTACAAGACCAATATGTCGGACGTTATCAAGTGCCTGTTGCAGACTGTGCGGTGACCCTATCAGGACTCAAAGCAGAGACTGGGGAAGCCATGAGTATGGGTGAGCGTCCACCTGTGGCACTGATAAACCCTGCTGCTTCTGCTCGCTTGGCAGTTGCTGAAGCGATTACCAATATTGCAGGCGCGCGTATCGCTCAGATTAGCGATATCACCCTATCGGCAAACTGGATGGCAGCTTGTGGGGAAGACAGCGAAGATGTGGCATTATATGATGCTGTACATGCCATCGGCGAAGAGCTATGCCCTGCCCTCGGTATTGCCATTCCTGTGGGTAAAGACTCACTTTCTATGCGTGCAAACTGGGCAGACAGCGATGGTACAGAAAAGTCGGTTGTCTCACCGATGAGCTTGGTTATTTCTGCCTTTGCACCAGTTATTGATGTCAATAAAACGCTGACCCCTGAGCTGGTTAATACCGATGCAGCCTTGTATCGTCTTGACTTATCTGATGGTCAATATCGTTTGGGTGGCTCAATATTGGCACAAACATTTAGCCAGTTAGGTGATGACAGTCCTGATTTAGCCAACCCTGAAGATTTAATCAATTTCTTTAATTTTATCCAAGCGGGCAATGAGCAAGGCATCATCAGTGCTTATCATGATATTGGTGATGGAGGTATGTTTGCCACTGTTGCTGAGATGCAGTTTACCTCTCGACAAGCCATTAACCTCAACCTTGATGAAGAAAACCTACTCGGTCAGCTATTTGCTGAGGAATTAGGGGCAGTGATTCAAGTGCTACCTGAGCATGTTGATGCACTCATGCAACTGGCAGAACAACACCACGTCAGCCAAATGCTAAGTCTAATCGGGCAAACCTTTAAAACGCCTGCTGGTGGAGCACAACAAGATAAACTGACCATCATCACGCCAGTTCACCAAGGTGATGAGGTTCTGGTATGGACACGCACTGAGCTACAACAAACATGGTCGCAAGTGAGCTACCAAATCGCCCGTCGCCGTGACAACCCTGCCTGTGCTGAGCAAGAGTTTGCACTCATTAGCGACAGTAACCATCACGGTCTCATTGCCCATGCTAACTTTGACTTAAATCAAGCTGTTGAAGCACCGTATCTCAATAGTCGTGGTAGCAAACCAAAAGTAGCTATTTTGCGTGAGCAAGGGGTCAATGGTCAGCTAGAAATGGCGGCTGGCTTTACCATGGCGGGCTTTGAGGCGGTCGATGTGCACATGAGTGACCTACTGGCAAAACGCGTGGATTTACGTGACTTTGATGGTCTGGTCGCCTGTGGTGGCTTTAGTTATGGTGATGTGTTGGGTGCAGGCTCAGGCTGGGCAAACTCTATCTTGTTCCATGATGAATTGCGTATGCAGTTTGTGCGCTTCTTTACTCGCCCAGAGACCTTTAGCTTAGGCGTGTGTAATGGCTGTCAGATGATGGCTCAACTTAAAGACTTAATCCCCGGTGCAGATAACTTCCCACGCTTTATCGCCAACAAATCAGCGCGCTTTGAGGCTCGTACTGTCAATGTCAAAGTAGAGCGCACCAAATCAGTGCTCTTTAAGGGTATGCAAGACAGCATATTACCAATTGCAGTGGCACATGGCGAAGGCTTGGCAACGCTAACGGAGACTGACATCGCAGGTATGGCACATCATGGACAGCTTGCCCTACGCTATGTGGACAGTCATGGTAATCCAACTGAAACTTACCCTCTCAATCCTAATGGCTCAGTGGGCGGTGTCACAGGTATTTGTAGCTCAGATGGTCGCGTCACTTTAATGATGCCACACCCTGAGCGTACTCTACGTGCGGTGACACATAGCTGGAAGCCTGATGAATGGACGCAAGATGGGGCATGGTTACGCATGTTTAGAAATGCACGCGCGTTTTTGCGGTAATAGGCTAAGGTAAAAAGCTGAGATAAGAAGATAAGATAAAAAGTGGGCTAAATAGTCCACTTTTTTTTAAGTAAAAAATTCTTGACACAGTCTATGATATATTTTTAACTATGGATAAATTATTATTTACAAATGGAATGGCTATGAAACCTAACTACACTCACATGCAACATAACACTCTAAAAACCATTGTCTTAGGTTCTGGCTTTGCGCTTGCTTTAGCAATGTTATCACCTGCTTATGCCGAAACTCAGGGTTATCAAAACAACACGAATCACTGCTCAAACACAACCACCAATCATAGTACAGTCTGTTCACAGTCCAACACACCATCTACAACAGCGCTGACTTCTGAAACCAGCGACTCTACGTTCGATGAAACCCTTTCGGCAGAATAGCAAGCAGAGCTAGAAGCTGTGCTCATAGAAACACTACAACATGTAACTGAATTTGAGAATCAAGCAAAAGCTGATGCTGAAGAAACTGAAAGAAGAGCAGCACAGTCAGACGCAGCTAGAGCACAGTCAGAAAAAGAATTAGCTGAAGCAAAAAGAATAGCAGCTCAAGCAGAAAAAGAAGCAACTGAAGCAACTGAAGCAACTGAAGCAAAAAGAATAACAGCTCAAGCAGAAAAAGAAGCAACTGAAGCAAAAGAAGCATTGCGAAAATCACAAATAGTTCTAGAATCTTTAGAGGGACTAAAACCAAACCAATAAGGCTGATGTTAGTAACTTATGCAGATAACCATAGTTAGGCAAGGCAGATTTGATAATCTGCCTTTTTTGCGTTTGAAAACTGGCGTTACTCATTAAAAAATATTAAACTAGTCAGATAACTAGTCATTTTACTATATTTTATAATGACTATAGGTTTTAAACAGTTATCAAAGCAGGTGATGAAATGTTGACATGGTCGGTGCAAAATGCCAAAGCAAGATTTAGTGAGCTATTAGATACCTGTATCCATTCAGAGCCACAAGTTGTCACCAAAAGAGGGCAAGAAGTGGCAGTTTTGGTGTCTATAGAAGAATGGAAACGTTTACAATCTCAAGCCAAACCAACACTTAAAGAGCTATTGCTTAGTGATACGGCACGTTTTGACTTACCTGATACTCGCCAAATTAACCATCAAAAAACTGTCAAACGCCGAGCATTACCTGAGTTTTAATGAGTGATGATTCCTTTCTTATTAGCCTAGGAAAACACCGTGTATTTATTAGATACCAATGTTATTTCTGAATTACGTAAAAACAAACCACATGGGGCAGTTATCGCTTGGATTGAGGGTGTAGCTGAGCAAGATTTATATCTCTCAGCCGTCAGTATTGCCGAAATTCAAGCAGGTATTGAGATAACCAAAGAGCAAGACAGCAAAAAGGCTATGGAATTAGAACATTGGTTGGATTTGCTGTGTCAAAGCTATCATATCTTACCGATGGATGCAGTCACTTTTCGCACTTGGGCTAGATTGATGCACCGAACCTCTGATACTTTATACGAAGATGCAATGATTGCCGCTACTGCAAAAACACATCATTTAACCGTAGTGACTCGTAATGTGATTGATTTTAAAAGTTTTGATGTGCCACTACTCAATCCATTTGAAACCAGATAAATATTTTTGATGGTGTTCTAAAAAGTATGCTACCCCCTCCCTAACCCTCCACTACGCGAGCATAGCTCTTGTCTTGCGTCGGGGCGAAACAGTGTTTCGCTGTATCCCTCCTCAGGTGGAGGGAACTGTTCCTCCTCCCGTTGGGAGGGGGCTAGGGGGAGGGCTGAAATAATGGTAATTTATTTAAAATAACCACAGCATACTTTTTGAAACACCACCATATTTTTGAGTGTCATTGCAAAAAGCATGGTATAAATATAAGAGTAGCAATATCTGCCTTTTTTATACGCTATTTTATACATTATGGTGTCACTAGATGATTATGGTAGGATAGAACTTAAACAACCATACTTACCAACTTCCTTAATTTATCAACTTCGACTTATCGACCACCACTATGACCAGACGCTCTGCCCCTTTTGTTGCCCCCGACCATATTGATAGCCCAACCTCAAAAGAGGGAAAAAAACAGGCAAAGGCACTGCTATCCACCCTACAAGAAGATATTGCCAGCTTCCGAGATGAGCAGTTTCCGCCAGATATTTTGACTCAGATTCGTGATATGCCCATTTATCAAGGCAATCATGATGAGGTGCAAGCCTACCATCAACGTTGGCAACCATTGATTGATAGAGCCATTGGCTTTTATCCTGCCGCTTATCTACCACCTGATTATCTGCCCTTGCCTGCCAGCTTAGAGATACCTCAGTTTGTATTTCATGTACAAAAGCTACATCTCACCAAAACCCGTGCCAAAGAGTCCAAAAGTTTTGGCTCAGTCGGTGCATTAGTTGATAAATGCGGTGAGTTTACAGAAGCTGAAATCATGGCAATGGAATCTGTATTGCAACGTGATGAGACAGCCAGACTGGTGGCACATCGTGAGTTTATCGACCTACGTGCCTATGTGTTTTGTCGTGATAATAAAGGGGAGATGCTTGAGCCTGAGCGTATCCGCTTTTATCGCACAGGGCTGATTGTGCATGCCCTACCCAACTTTAAAGTGGTGGACAGTCGACAAAAACCACGTAAGCGTCGCAATGATGCTTATCGCAATCCCATTGCAGATAATAATATCTGGCGAGTATATACAAAGAAATAAACTAACTTTAATAAAATAAATTGCTTATACCTATTATTTGTACTGGCATACCTCCAGCTTTACTTGATATATTATTGAGTAATCAGAAAATGATAGTCATCATTTTTTGATAAATTTTTCTAATTTTATTGTCCTTAGCCTCTTTACCAAAGACATATTTTTCTCTATCCTTTTGCCGCATATCTCACATTTTGACTCATATAGTCAGCGAAGTTATAAGAAGTTATAAACTGGTACAAGTCAGATGAGTGCAGATAGTACGATTGTACAGCAAGCAAGCCTAACATCGTAACCGTTATCAAGTTCGCTGACTATATTATTTAAACTGCCCTAATCAATATTAATTCATACAGGAATGACCATGTTTGCTGCCGCTGCAGGCTCTCCCAATTTTATGCTCCAAGCAACTATTTTTTTAGGTGCTGCCCTTTTACTCGTGCCACTTGGCAAACGCTTCGGTATCGCAACGGTGCTTGGCTATCTGATTACAGGCTTAATATTAGGCCCAAGTGGTCTAGATGTGGCAGGTGATGCCGAGACGCTATTACACTTTTCTGAATTTGGCGTGGTTTTACTGTTATTTATCATTGGACTTGAGCTACAGCCATCACGCTTATGGGCATTACGCCGCTCTATTTTTGTACTTGGTGGCGCACAAGTGGGTGTCACAGGCTTGGTATTGATGGGAATTGCCTATCAATTTTTTGATTTTAAACTAGATACTGCCTTTATTGTTGGCTTTGGTTTGGCATTGTCATCAACTGCATTTGTACTGCAAATCCTCACTGAAAAACAGCAGCTTGCCAGCACCCACGGGCGTGAAGCCTTTACTATCTTGCTATTCCAAGATATTGCGGTCATTCCGCTACTGGCAGTTATTCCGTTTTTATCTGGTGTGCGTGACCAGACTTATGACATCATCTATTTTGCCAAAGTTGCGGCTGTCTTTATTGGATTAATTATTGCTAGCCGCTATATTGTACGACCATTTTTCAAATTTGTCGCATCAAGTGGGGCATCTGAGTTACTGACGGCAGTGGCATTATTTATCGTCATGGGTGTGTCATTGCTGATGGGACAAATTGGACTATCAATGGCATTGGGGGCGTTTTTAACAGGTGTTCTACTTGCCGACTCAGAATATCGCCACGAGCTTGAAGCCAGTATTGAGCCATTTAAAGGTTTATTACTGGGTCTATTTTTTATGTCAGTGGGTATGCTCACCGACCTTAAGCTAATTTTGCAAGAGCCATTGCTCATCATCGGCGGTGCCGCTGCATTGATGGTGATTAAATTTGCAGTCTTATCCCTAATTGGCAAACTCTCAGGCAACCGTATGCCCACCAGTATTCGCCTTGGTGTCACACTAGCACAAGGGGGTGAGTTTGCCTTTGTATTATTTAGCACGGCAACAGCGCAAGGTGTGCTGCGCCCTGAGTTAGCAAACTTGCTCACCCTCATTGTGACTATTTCAATGGCACTGACACCCTTAGCATTTTTCTTATTAGATAAGATTGGTGAGCCGATATTTGCCAAACGTGTCCCCCAACGTGATTATGATACCATTCCCGACCATGAGCACCCTGTTATCATCGCAGGCTTTGGACGGGTTGGACAAATTATTGGACGTGTATTACGCATGCATAATATCGAATTTACAGCCATCGAAAAATCAGCGCATCGTGTTGATTTTGTGCGTAAATTTGGTAATCAGGTATATTATGGCGACCCCAAAAACCCCGAGATTCTCAGAGCTGCTGGTATAGACACGGCTCGTCTATTTATCTTAGCTGTTGATGACGTAGAACGCTCCATCACCACAGCCGAATATTTACATCAGCATTACCCTGACTTAACCATTTTGGCACGCGCAAAAGACCGTATGCATTACTATCGCTTGCGTGAAGTGGGCGTGCGGCATATTTGGCGTGAGACCTATTTGTCCTCACTGGATATGTCTCGAGAATCACTACAAGTACTGGGTATCTCACCTGAGAAAGCACGTGATACCGTGACCATGTTCCGTGATTACGATGATGAGCTCATTGAAAAACAACAAGCCATCTTTGACGATGAAGCCAGTATGATTGCTTCTGTACAGTCTTCTTTACTGGAATTAGAAAGTTTATTTGATGAAGACCACAATGCCGCCAAAAAGATTGACCTAGAAGAGATTGAAACAGCGGTGGGTTTACATAATAAGTAGCCCTCAGCCATGCACAGGTCACAATGCATATAATTCAGACGTAGTCTGTCACACTACTGGTATAACCGTCTTAAATCTTAAGTCTTAAACCTTAAATAGTGATGCTCACTAATCATCAGTACAGCCTTTGGGGATTTGCTTTTTATTTAGTGAGCTAATACACCCCCACTGGGCTGGACTTTGGATTTGCGCTTGATTTTGTGCTTGTGACTGCTGCACTACTGGATTTGTCGTTACCGTATCATCAACACGATACATAATCATGGTTTGCCCATTAAGATAACGATTGGGAAAAGGTACATTTTGTACGGTCGCCACTACCATACAAGTCGATGCAGGTATGCCATCTGCCTGTGTTGTGACTGACAAATGTACTTTTTGGTCATCGGTGGTTAATGGCAATCCCACAGGGCAACTACCCGTCTGCTGATAAATAAGCTCTACCCGACTTTTTGCGCCTTTAGTGATGTTATAGACCTCATAAAGCAATGCCTTAGCTTTAGGCTGTTCATATAAAGGCAGAAACTGCACTTGAATCACAAACAAAGCAAAAGCAAACATACCCAATGCCAATCCTAACCCATACTGACTGACACCACCTTCATGCTCAAGATGTGCTTTTTGCGCCTCTGGCTGCCGCGGATACATCTCTATGGCATCAGCAATCTCACGCCGTGCCATACGATAGTAATACGCATCTGACCAGCGAGCCACCATACATGACCAAAAAATCCAAATTGCTGCCGCAATCGTCAAACGAATTGGCATCTGTAGCGTCTCGGCAATAAATGGCATTGCCAAGTATTCAAACATCACTAAAATAATGGTGACATTTAACTGAATAAACGACCAGCCAGCCACACTATAGACAATGGCATCCATATAGCGTTTGCGGTATAACAGCCAACCAAAGGTCATAAAAAAAGCGGCCCAATGCCATTTGGGAGACAAATACCCCTGCTTATCAAACTGCGCAAATCGCTTCAGATAATAAGTTTGCGAGCGTTTACCAATAAACCATTTATCCAACTGGGTACGCTCAGCAGCAGACAAATGCTGTTGATAAAATGGCGGTGGCGTCGTTGTTTCGATAAATAACATGGTAATTAGCTCTTATAATACGCCTTGCAATCATAAAATCTTAAACAGATTAAGATAAATAGATGGCTTATTTTTTATCCTGTCTTTCATGGGGATAACCGTTATAATACGTCATATTTTATCTTTTTTTTACCCTAAAACCTGACTCTTCGTCATGGATTTTATAATAAATGTAAGACAATACTGTCAACCAGACCAGCACAGGATAACGACCACCACTACTATGACAAATCACCATGATACAACAGACACAAGCAATGAACAGCATAATAATCATAATAATAAGGCAGATAAACAGGACACAAAAAGCAAGCCTGACTATCCTCGCTTTATTAACACCTTTATGAAACGCCGCACCCACATGAACAAGCAGGCAGAATTGGCACTCACTGACCCAAAGTTTCAACGCTACCTAGTCAATGACAGCGATGCTGACATTGCGACCATCACCGATTTGCGTGCCTTGTTTGCTGATACCACTCAGACCCCCAATGGCAGTGATGCGCCACTGACGGTAGAGATTGGCTTTGGCATGGGTAGCTCACTCATTGAAATGGCAGTCGCTGACCCGACGCGCAACTTTATCGGCATTGAAGTACATGAGCCCGGTATTGGTAAATGTGCTTATATGGCAGATGAAAATAACTTAACGAATATCAAGATTATCAATGGCGATGCCATTAAACTACTGACGCAACTGCCTGAAAATCATATCGACCGTATCCAACTCTACTTCCCTGACCCTTGGCAAAAAAAGCGGCATTATAAACGCCGCTTTGTCAGTCCTGAGCGCATGCAGATTGTCACTCGTAGTCTAAAATCTGGCGGTTGGTTTCATACCGCCACCGATTGGGAACATTATGCGTTTTGGATGCTCGATATCTTAGATAACTTTGCAGGATTACAAAATCAAGCAGGGAAAGGCAACTTTACCCCACGTCCTGACTTTCGTCCGATGACCAAGTTTGAAAATCGCGGTATCGACCGAGGTCATGGTGTCTGGGATTTAATATATATCAAAGAGTAAATTGACTCATACCAATTGGCTAATGCCTTAGCTACAACTCAAAATCTTGCCACGCCCGTTTTTGCTCTCGGCGTTGATAACGCAAACCTGAGGCTTTATACCACTGCGGTTTACTGTCTTTTAGCGCATCACTGAGAGTCTGTAACTGTGCTTGCAGCGTTTGCGTCAACCAAAAATATCCTTGCCACTCAAAGGCTAGGCGATGAACACTTGGGTATTCTGACACTTGAATACGAGTGATGGGACGAAAAACCTCATCACTTGGACTCATCAATACCATAGCAATATGACGCATGGCTTGATTCAGCTCTTTTTGATAATGAATTAATAGCTGCTTGTTGTCTGCATCTAGCTGAATACTTGCCAAGCGAGGTGCTGCGGCCAATAACAAATCAATAGTACCGATGATATTGCGATGCGTATGCTGAATATGTTCAAGCTCATCGATACTCATACCTGTCTCTTTTGCGGTGGCGGCAATATGGCTACGCACAGACAATAAGCACTGATTAATCTTTTGTAATGCCTGACGCAAATTATCAGCAACAGGAATCGTTAGTGGCGAATCAAAAGGACGCTGACGACTATCAGCAGGTATCTCATGTGCCAATAATGTCTCTGGTAAATAACTAGAAGGCTTATCAATCTGCTCGTGCAGCTCTTTTTGCTGCTTAATATGCTGCAAAATACCTGCATAAATATCACTGCAAGCCAGTAGGTTTTTTGCCATTAAAAACCGCCACATTAAGGTAGATTTTAATGGCAAAATAATCGTTGCCGCCACTGCAATCAGTGTACCAATCAACACATTTGTGGCACGAATATAACCTTCGGGGCCAAGATTGTTGGGGTCACTGATAATCATACACATGGTAATACCTGTTAATAACCCAATATAGCCCAAGTTTTTAACAGCGACATAACCAATGGTAGCACTGACTATCCCTACCAATAAATAATATACCAGCAAACCACCAAACCCAAACTGATAATAGGTCAATAAAAGACTGCCTATCACAATACCACACACGGTACCCAATACCCGCTCATAAGCCTTGGTATAGATTGCACCTTGATATTGCAGCAAACCTAAAATAATAAATACCGTAATTGCCGTCCACTCGCCATGTGGCAATTGTGTCCAGCGATTAAAAATTAAGGCAAAAACCACCGCACAGCCCAAACGCACACTATGCAATAGCATGCTGTGTTGATAGCGGGCATACGGCTCTACAAACGGTGCAGTAAGCCACTGCCATAACCTGCGATAAAGTGGTAGTTGCTGCTGCTGATTTGATTTTGTAGCAGAAGATGTTTTCACAGCCCATCTCGATAAATTATGTTCATAAATTAGCATCAAACATAAAACAGCATAAAAAAAGTATGTTGACGTTATATTATACCGCTTATAACCACGCCAACATACTTTTTAAAATTCTGCCTATTTACTTTATCTAGGCTATTTTCACTGTCTAACTTGTTAAACTACTAAAGTTCCACATCACTAAAACTAAACTTCTAAATAATCTAAAATCCCTTCGGCTGCTTGACGACCTTCCCAAATGGCGGTGACCACCAAATCTGAGCCACGTACCATATCTCCGCCTGCAAATACTTTAGGGTTATTGGTTTGGAATTTATATACTTGCTCTTCTGGGGCTAATACACGCCCTGAGTTATCCATTTCAATATCATGCGCTGCAAACCAATCGGCAGGGCTTGGACGGAAACCAAAGGCAATAATCACCGCATCACAAGGCAATATCTCTTCTGAATTAGGAATCGGCTCAGGACGACGACGACCACGGTTATCAGGCTTGCCTAGCTGAGTGGTAACGACCCGCACCCCATTCACCTTACCATTAAGCCCAATGATTTCTGTGGGTTGGCGGTTGAATAAAAACTCCACCCCCTCTTCCCGAGCATTTTTTACCTCACGGCGTGAACCAGGCATATTACTCTCATCACGGCGATAAGCACAAGTCACTTGCTCCGCACCTTGACGGATACTGGTACGGTTACAGTCCATAGCTGTATCACCACCACCCAGCACCACCACCCGCTTACCTTTTAGGTCAATATAATCCTCAGCATTGACTTCCCAATCATTGCAACGATTGACATTGGCAATCAAAAAATCTAAGGCATCATAAACGCCTTCTAACTCTTCACCCGGATAGCCACCACGCATATAAGTGTAAGTACCCATGCCCATAAAAATAGCATCATATTCTGCTAATAAATCGTCCATACTCACATCAGTACCAATCTCAGTATTGAGACGAAATTCGATGCCCATACCTTCAAAGATTTCACGACGATTGCGCATGACATCTTTTTCCATTTTAAACTCAGGAATCCCAAATGTCAGCAAACCACCGATTTCTGGACGCTTATCAAACACCACTGGCTTGACACCATTACGCACCAAAATATCAGCACAACCGAGCCCAGCAGGACCTGCACCAATGATTGCCACTTTTTTATCTGTCCACACCACATCGCTCATATCGGGTCGCCAACCAAGCGCAAAGGCAGTATCATTGATATATTTTTCTACATTACCAATTGTGACTGCACCAAAACCATCATTTAAGGTACAAGCACCTTCACATAGCCTGTCTTGGGGACACACCCGCCCACAGACTTCAGGCAGCGTATTGGTACGATGGCACAGCTCAGCGGCTTGAAATATCTGCCCTTCAGTCGCTAATTTGAGCCAGTTAGGAATATAGTTATGAACGGGACATTTCCATTCACAATAAGGGTTACCACACTCTAGACATCGGTGTGCTTGCTGAGCAGCGTCTTGATTGTCGAACGGTTTATAAATCTCCACAAACTCAGTGGCACGAGTCACAATGTCCTTCTTCTCAGGCTCGCTGCGAGGGACTTCTAAAAACTGAAAGTTATTGTGTAACCGTTTCATACTACTAAATTCTCCTAAAGTGGGTAAGAAGCGTCTGGAGTCCATGAAAAGTAGCTAACTGCCTAAATAAGCTGGCAAAAACTACGGTATTCTGCACATCTTTAGACTCAAAGTCGCCCCACCTGCCGCAAGGGGTTGTCTGTATTTGATGAGTGGCGCATTATTTAACTTAAGTAAGTAGCATTTAATCAGTACAATTTAATAAATAAGATTAAGATAATACGCCTCGTAATATTGTTGGTAGTGTTGTAAAAAGTATGTTATTCCCCTGTACCTCCTATTGGGAGAGAATCATTCTCCTTCCGACTAGGAAGGTGCAAGGGAATAAGTGCATAAGCCAACTGGTAGTCGCTTATGTCTGGTTTTGCTACGGTTTTGCTATTGTGGATCTGCGGTTGTACTCTTAAGTAAGGAAGCAATATTGGCAGCTTTTGGCTTCACCAAATATACCTTACGTACATAATGCTCAAAATCAGCTAGAATTTGCCGTGCCCAAGCACTGCCAGTTTTTTCGGCATGTGTCTCAATAATGCGCTGTAGATAGATACGATGCTCTTCTGTCTGCTCGCTAGAGATGCGATGCAAATCAATGAGTTCATGGTTACAGCGGTCAAAGAAATCACCTTCGGTATCTAAAACAAAGGCAAAACCACCTGTCATACCTGCCCCAAAGTTAAGCCCTGTTCTACCCAGTACCGTGACCACACCACCTGTCATATACTCACAGCAATGGTCACCCGTACCTTCGACTACAGCATGTACGCCTGAGTTACGCACCGCAAAACGCTCACCTGCTGTTCCTGCTGCATACAAACGACCACCTGTTGCCCCATATAGACAGGTATTACCAATAATCGCTGTCTCTTGGGTCGCAAAAGAAGAGCCCACTGGTGGATAAATAACAATCTCACCACCTGCCATACCTTTACCAACATAATCGTTGGCATCACCTTCAAGCTCGATATTGAGACCACCCGCATTCCATACCCCAAGGCTTTGCCCTGCTGTGCCTTCTAGATGCAGCTTAATGGGTTTTTCAACCATACCAAGATTGCCCCACACCTCAGCAATCTCACCTGAAATGCGCGCACCAATCGAACGATCACAGTTGCCGATACGATAACTAAACTCGCCACCACTACCTTGACGAATGGTAGTGATCATATCTTCGATCATTTTTTCAGCTAATAACCCTTTGTCAAAGGGTTCATTACGCTCTACTTGACACGTCTGTGGCTTGTCTTTGGCAGCAGGGTGACTAAATAATAAAGGAGACAAATCAAGCTGTCTTTGCTTCTCAGTTTCACCCTCTAAAATTTCTAGCAAGTCCGTACGACCAACCAGCTCTTCCATCGTACGAACACCCAATACAGCTAACCACTCACGGGTTTCAGTAGCAACGAACTTAAAGAAATTAATCAGCATTTCAGCTTCGCCAATGAAATGCTCATCACGCAATCTTGCTTGCTGTGTCGCTACCCCTGTTGGGCAGTTATTTAAATGGCAAATACGCAAGTATTTACAGCCAACGGCAATCATTGGTGTGGTACCAAAACCAAAACTTTCTGCACCCAAAATGGCTGCTTTGACTACATCAAGACCTGTTTTTAAACCACCATCTGTTTGCATGCGTACTTTGTCACGCAGACCATTGACTCGTAAAGACTGATGCGCCTCTGCCAAACCCAGCTCCCACGGTGAGCCCGCATGATGAATTGATGATAATGGCGATGCTGCTGTCCCACCGTCATAACCTGAGATGGTAATCAAATCGGCATACGCTTTTGCCACACCCGTCGCAATTGTACCCACACCAGGACGTGAAACCAACTTAACGGATACTAGCGCATCGGGATTGACTTGTTTTAAGTCAAAGATCAACTGGGCTAAATCTTCAATCGAATAAATATCATGATGCGGTGGTGGTGAGATTAACGTCACACCAGGAACAGAATAACGCAAACGTGCGATCAATGAGTTCACCTTACCACCGGGTAGCTGTCCCCCCTCACCGGGTTTTGCACCCTGAGCGACTTTAATTTGCATCACTTGTGCTGAGCGTAGATAAGCTGGCGTTACCCCAAAGCGACCAGAAGCCACCTGTTTGATTTTGGAGTTACGCATGGTGCCATAACGCACAGGATCTTCACCACCTTCACCAGAGTTTGAACGCCCGCCAATGGTATTCATTGCTAAGGCAATGGATTCATGTGCCTCTGGAGACAAAGCACCCAAAGACATACCTGCAGAGTCAAATCGAGGTAAGATTTTATCAATACCCTCGACTTCCTCGATATCAATACCATTATCTGTTTTTATTTGGAGCAAATCACGAATTGTTGCCACTGGTCTGGCATTGACCAAATTGGCATACTCACGATAGTTATCATATTCTCCAGTACGCACCGCACTGTGTAGGGTACGGATCACATCAGGGTTAAAGGCATGATATTCTTTGTTAAAGACAAATTTGAGTAAACCACCTTGATCCAGTGGAGTACGACGGCTAAAGGCATTTTTTGCCAAGATGGCTTGATCAGCAGCAATATCACTAAAGCGAGCACCCTTAATACGACTTTGCACACCTTTAAAGCACAAGTCTACCACTTCTTCAGATAAGCCAATGGCTTCAAATAGCTGAGCTCCACGATAGGAAGCAATGGTTGAGATGCCCATTTTTGATAGGATTTTTAATAAACCCTTATCCAAACCTTTACGGAAATTTGCTCGTGCCTGTAATGGATCGCCCAATAGATCACCTGAGTTTACTAGATCGGTGATCACATCATAAGCTAAATAGGGATAAACACAAGTTGCCCCAAAACCGATGAGTACGGCTACTTGATGTGAATCTCGAGCAAGTCCAGTTTCAAGAATCAAGTTGGCATCGGTACGCAGTCCTTTTGCAATCAAATAGTGATGCACTGCCCCAGTTACCATAATGGCATTGGCAGGTACTTTACCTTTCTCAACCTGTTTATCAGATAATACGATCAGCGTATTACCCGCTTCAATCGCCACAGCAACTTGCTCACAAATCTGCTTAATTGCTACATCTAAATCTAAGTTTTCATCATAGTTAAGATCAATACGCTGTAGCTTAAACGCATCATCTTCTAACGACTCTAATTGCTGCATTTTACTGGCAGACAGCACAGGGGAAGATAAAACAATACGATGTGCATCTCGAGCGGTGGGCTTAAACACATTGGTTTCAGCACCCAAGCAAGTTTGCAGTGACATTACAATAGATTCACGCAACGGATCAATCGGCGGATTAGTAACCTGAGCAAATTGCTGGCGGAAAAAATCACCCATATTTCTAACTTGCTTGGATAACACTGCCATTGGGGTATCATCACCCATTGAACCAACAGGCTCTTGACCGTTTTCTGCATTGGGGCGTATCAGTTCAATACGCTCTTCATTGGTGATATTAAACATTTTTTGCAATGTTTTTAGCATATCACCACGAAATGCATTGTCTTCTAATTGCTCTTCTAATCTCTCATCATCACGAATACGCATCGCCTCTTCACGTAGCCACTTACGATAAGGATGGCTTTTTTTCAAGCGATTACCAATGACGCTAGAATCCATCATTTCACCATTATAGGTGTCAATGACAAGCATCTGTCCAGGCCCTACCCGTCCTTTGGCAATCACATCGGCAGGGTCATAATCCCAAACACCAATCTCTGATGCCACCGTGATATAGCCATTTTTGGTAGTCACCCAGCGTGATGGACGTAATCCATTTCTATCGAGCATACACACCGCATAACGTCCATCTTGGATAACCAGACCAGCAGGGCCGTCCCATGCTTCCATGTGCTGTGAATAAAACTCATAAAATGCGCGCAAATCCATGTCCATACTGTCAACATTTTGCCACGCTGGTGGCACAAGAATCGACATCGCATGAAACAGGCTCATACCACCTGATAGCAAAACTTCAAGCATGTTATCCAAGCTAGAAGAGTCTGAGCCAGTCCGATTGACCAGTGGGCGTAGCTGGCTCAGTTCAGGTATCTTTTCTGATTGTAGCTTAGGCGTACGAGCCATCGACCAATTACGGTTACCTGTAATGGTATTAAGCTCACCATTGTGTGCCAAATAGCGAAATGGCTGTGCCAAGGGCCAACGAGGGAGGGTATTGGTAGAGAAACGCTGGTGGAATACCACAATATGCGATGCCAAGCGAGTATCTTGCAAATCTAAGAAAAATGCAGGTAGATCAGCAGGCATCACCAGTCCTTTATAAATGACTGTCTGACAATTTAATGAAGCGACATAAAATGCGTCATCGTCTGCTAAGGCAATCTCTGCTTTTCTACGAGCAATAAATAATTTACGATTCAAGTCTTCTGCGGCAATCTCTTCTGCTGCATTGACAAATACTTGTTTAAAAGCAGGCAGTGACTCATAAGCAATCTCACCGACAATATCTAAATCCACAGGCACATCACGCCAACCAGCCACACTCAGACCTTGTGCTTCAATTTGTGCAGTCAATACAGACTGACTTTGAGCTGCTAGCTCATCATCTAAATTGACAAACACCATACCCACCGCATAGTTTTTTGCCAATTCAAAACCCAGCTCGGTTGCGATGGCTTGGAAAAACTCAGTCGGCTTTGCCATTAACAATCCACAACCATCACCCGTCTTACCATCTGCTGCCACACCACCACGGTGGGTCATACAACTGAGACTATGAATGGCTGTTTTTACTAAATCATGACTTTGATTACCCTCAATATGGGCGATCAATCCAAAACCACAATTATCTGAGAAGTCTTCTGGGGTTGCCAAATGGCTGTGTTGCGAGATCATCGACATGGCTTGTCCTTACTAATAGGGCTATAGAGGCTTTTGGCTTGCATCTATTAAGATGGCTAATCGTGCATGTATTGCTTTAGGGACTGGCTCGTTGGAGGTGTCACATTTTATAGGTATGTTGTTTAGTCGCAAATTACCACTAATCCAACATAGAAGGCGTTATCCTTTATAAGTGATAGCATCTGCTATCTGTAAATCACTTTTTAAAAAAAATAACCTTAAAATTGAGTGGTCACTGTATACATCAATCAAAAATTTGTGCTCATTATATTACCTTAATTCGTTTTAAAGAAATTTTAGTGACAATATAATAATAAATATTAGTAACAAAAATTAAACAGCCCTAACTTACCGTGTCTTACAAAGACATTATAGGTGGTATATAGACTTATTTTTTGTTCAACTCATCTTTACTATTATTGTGACTATTCTTAACTTAGTAGAACTGACACTACTTATGATGTATCAGACATAAAGTAAAATGTGTCGCTTTTATATCATCAATCTAATATTAGCTAACATTACTTTACTTTAAAAAATACTTATCACTTTAAAAAATACTTATCATAAACTTACAAAACATGCATTGCCCCCATATTAGTCAAAGCACCTAATAAAATCCAGTCTTATTTTTTTATGTCTTTAAATTATGAGTCACCATCCAGTCATCAATCAATAAGGCTCAGGTCTGCAAACTTAATTAATAAAAAACTCTCCCATCTTTTTTATAACATAATACATTCAATTTACTCAGTTTTTTCCTCTATCAACTCTTTGATAGAATCTACTTTATCAGCGCCACTCTTATCTTTTGCTGATGCATTCGTTTTTTTAGTCGCTGCCGTCTCTTTTTTAGTAGGTGGTTTTTTCGCTGCCGCAGTAGATTTTGTATTATCACTCTCTGCCTGTGCTCCCTCTTTTTCTACTGCTGATATTTCACGTGCCTCATTGACTACTAAGGTATCTTCACGATTTGTCGAGTTTTTAATCGACTTAACCGGCTGTTTTTCCTCATTATTATTTGTGTTGTCAGGCTTTTGCTCTTTTACAGCCGCTTTTTCAGCGGTTCTTTGTGGCTCATTATCAACAACAACTTCTTGTTTAGGAACACGTACAGGTACTTCACGACGAGTAGGTTGTAACTTCACCTTGCGTACAGGAGAGTCTGCTAGATTTTGCATGGGTTCAGATAATTCATAATTCTCAATCACACTCAAATAACGGTTAATTTCTTCTGGGATCACACGTACATTTGCAGGTAAATTAAAGTCTGTTAACTTTGCAGAGCCCATCGCCATCTGTGCTGAAGGATAAGTATCATAAAATAAAATATAACGTGGCTGATCACTCTCATCTCGATAGCGGAAAAAAACAAATTTGTCTCTATCTTCTCGGCTATTTAGATACTCAGTAATGATCCTATATTCAGAGACATCCATCACCTGCACAGTCCATTTACCCGCATGACTTTTTAAGAACTGTTTATCTTTAAATTCATCAGGATATTGGCGCATATCACGCACCAAAGGATCAAAGCTAATAGGTGTTACCTCATTATCTAACTCATGTAATGAAGCTATCTGAGAAGGACTATCAAATTTTGCGGTTGCCATGGTTTCTTGAGTATCAGGGCTTTTAACCACTTGTGCAGGAGAGGCTACTGAAGCTTGTGACATCCATAATAATAATGTCAATGTAGCAAAAATAAGCGCCATAAAAAACCATAATAACGTCTGTATGCGCTGACGTTTTCTTAAAACTTGATCAGTTTGTATATTTGTTGGTTTAGATGCCATAGACTTCAGTGCCCTAATATTAGATTCCAGTGTTTGTCTTCATTCACTGCTTAGTACTTGTACTGTGAAGCGATAATACCTCGTTTAACATACTTTCATCAAACTTAGAAGTAACAATCGCATCACCGATTGATTTTAGCAAAATCAATCGTAACTGTCCCGACTTCACTTTTTTATCATGACTCATCAACTGTTTGGCTGTTGTTAGCGCAATTTTAGGCGGTCGTATTGGCAATCCTGCTTGTTGCAAAATTGATTCGATTCTGCCAACATCGGCTGATGATAACCAACCCATTTTATAAGACAACTCTGCGGCTTGTAGCATACCTACTGCGACGGCTTCTCCATGTAGCCATGTACCATAACCCTCATGAGTTTCAATCACATGTCCAAAAGTATGTCCAAAATTAAGTAATGCCCGTTTACCCGCTTCACGCTCATCTGCTGCCACAATCGTTGCTTTATATTGACAGCAACGAGCCACAGCAGCAGCCATTGCTTGCTTATCTAAACGCATCAGTGCTGACATATTTTCTTCTAGCCATGTCAAAAAACTTTCATCCATAATGAGGGCATATTTAATCACTTCGGCCATTCCCGCTGATAGCTCTCGCTGCGGCAAAGTACTCAAGGTATGCATATCTGCCAGCACCATCTGTGGTTGCCAAAACGCACCGATCATATTTTTACCCAGTGGATGATTAATGCCTGTTTTACCACCCACACTAGAGTCCACTTGTGACAATAAGGTAGTCGGAATTTGGATAAAATTCACCCCACGCATAAACGTTGCTGCAGCAAAGCCTGTCATATCGCCAATCACACCACCACCAAGAGCCACCAATGTTGCATCTCGATTAAAATGTCTGGTCATTAATGCATCATAAATCTGATTAATATATTGCTGGGTTTTATACTCTTCACCATCTGGTAAAATACAACAAGCCACCTCAAAATTAGATGGCTTATCTTCTGTGGCTGCCTCACCACCTTTAGTTAGTCCGTTAACCAACGCATCAAGATATAGTGGAGCGACTGTCTCATTGGTCACTATCAATACTTGTCGCCCATGAATAAAAGGCGCAATCTGTGTTGCCATGATGCAATCATCTGCAAAGATTATTGGATAATTATGACTTGGGGTCGCAACAATCAGTGGATTAAACATAGGGATTCCTATATAAATAGAGAGTATTTCACACATCTCATCTGAGTTAAGCTATATTTTAGCTGCTTAAATAACAAATTAGCTAGATAAGTATAATTGTGGATAGGCACGCTGCAATTCAGCAACAATCTGATGTAACATCTGGCGTGGATATGTATGACCTGTGACGATAATAATATCCGCAATTTGTTGATATAAAGGATCACGAATCTTAAATAAATCACTAAGCACTTGCTTAGGATTGGGCTGCTGTAATAAAGGTCTAGACTTATCTTTTAGGGTTCGACGCATTTGAGTCTCAACACTGGCTTGCAAATAAATAACAATGCCTCTCTGTGTTAACCAGTCACGATTACACTCTCGCATCACCACACCACCACCTGTCGCTAACACAATATTTTGACGCTGTGTTAATACATCAATGGCACGACTCTCCCGCTCTCGAAACCCGTCTTCCCCTTCTTTAGCAAAAATCCAAGCAATATCTGCTCCTGACTGCGCCTCAATAAAATGATCACTATCAATAAACTCACGATCCATGTGTTTTGCCAGCAGGCGACCAATGGTCGTTTTACCTGCCCCCATTGGTCCTACAATGAAGATTGAAGACACCTCATTTTGCATATCACTATCTCTAAATAAATAAGTTATAATACAACGGGATGTCATTAAAGGCTAGGTCAGTTAAAAACTCAATACTAATAAATAAGAACAAATCCCAGCAAAAAACAAAAATAACTGTGATATTTTAATCACAGTAAAAAAAAGCAATCTATAAAAGATTGCTTTTTTAATAAAATGCCACCTAACTGATACAAGTGTATCAAGCTTAACTCACGGAAACTTGATACACTTTAGATCAACTAGTTAATACGACTCACACCATCATTAATCAGTTTTGGTGTCACAAAGATCAATAACTCTTGTTTGTCATTACGTCTGACATCACTTTTAAATAAACGACCCACATACGGTAGATCTCCTAAGAATGGGACTTTTTCTACCCCATTAGACTTGGTATTTCTAAAGACACCACCTAATACCACCGTCTGTCCATCTTCAACAATCACATTGGTACTAATAGAGTCCTCAGCGATTGCAATCGTACCATTATAAGTCGTTGGTGTACCATTGGTTACTACCAACTCCAAACCAATTTTGCCATCTGGAGTAATGTTTGGCGTTGCCTCCAAACTTAGCGCTGCTTCTCTAAAGCTGGTTGTGGTTGCGCCACTTGCAGAAGCTTCTTGATAGGGTATTTGAGTACCAGAAGATACTCGTGCGGTCTGTTTATCAGCAGTCAACACTTTTGGTGTTGAGATCACCTCACCACGATTATCTGCTTGCATGGCAGATAACTCTAAATCTAACATCAAATCAGACATACTAAGCAAACCAAAAGCAATACGTCCTGCTGGATTAGCAATACCCAAATCTACGTTTAAGTTATCTGGGCGGCTAATATTATAGCTAGGATAAGACACTTGCTGTCCATTAACCGTTGTGGTCTGAACATCAAAATGCTTCAAATCCCATAGAGTTTGGTTACTACCACCAACTAATAAATTACGGTTGTTAGCTGCACCATTTGATAAAATCCCCCAACGAACACCAAGCTCTTTACTAAAGGTATCATTTGCACTGACAATACGAGCTTCAATCATTACCTGACGTACTGGTATGTCAATTTTTGCTACCAATTCACGTATGTTTTCAATACTGTCCGTCGTATCTTGTACGATTAACGTATTGGTACGTGAATCGACTGTCACTGTGCCACGATCTGATAGCAAAGATCCACTATCTATATTTAAGTTATTAGCACCACGATTAGATCCATGACCTTGGGAAATCAAGGTTTGTACATCTTCTGCTTTTGCATAACTTAAACGAATATACTCAGTACGCAAAGGTAAGAAATTATCTACTTTTTGCTGTGCTTCTAACTCTTTGGCTTCTTGATCTGCGAGTTCACCTGCTGGCGCAATCAATATGACATTGCCATTTTTACGCATGCCTAAATCTTTGCTTTTTAGAATAATATCTAAAGCTTGATCCCAAGGCACATTATAAAGTCGTAAAGTCATGTTACCAGAGACACTGTCACTTGCGACAATATTTGTTTGGGTCGCATCTGCCAACAGATCCAAAACATAACGAATAGGCAGGTCTTGAATTTCAAAGGAAATAGGCTCACCAGTGTACGTTTTTTCTTCAAGAGTGGGTGGTCGTAACAACTCCGGCTGACTCACACTAATAGTCAATTGATTGCCTGTTTGGTAAGCTTGATACTCAAAATCTTGCGCCATATTAATAGTAATCACACCGGATTGGTTTTGATTGGTCGCATCTATCGACGCCACCAATCCACCAGCATTTAATCGGCGTATCAAGTTGCGTGGCACTGTCGCACCTGTCATACGTACTACTAATTTATTGCCTTGACGCTGTAAGTCGATTGGAATGTCTTCATTGGTTAGGGTAATGTTAATATTACCACCACCTTGTGCATTTCCAACATAATTAACAGCAGATAAACCATCATAACTATATTGCCGTGAAACAGCAGCAGATACTTGTGGATTCAGTAATGGATTAACCTTAACAATCATGGTGTCTTTAGCCACAGTTTGCTTTTGTTGATTGTTAGTCCCTGTACCATTAGTCGTCACTGACGTTGGCTCAACAATAATAGGTTGTGCAGCAGGCAAATCATCACTCAACACAACCGTCTGTTGCCCAGAGGTAGACACTACAGAATAAGCATTTGTATTTGATTGTGGTGTGATATTGATATATAGCGAGTTACCCTCTACTTGTGTGGCATAATTGTTTGCACTGCTAGAAGGAGAATCTAACCCCACAATCAAACGTGTTGTGGTTTCATCTCCTAATGTACTCACTTCTTTAATCACACCTTGATTGAAAGTGGTGAGAGGACTCGACAATTGATTGTTAATATCATTAAAGTCTAATACCAAACGTGATGGATTATCCAACTGATACGCTTCAGGTAAGCTCGGTTGACCCTCAAAGTCTAATCTAAGCTGGGTTAAATTTGGTGTCGGCTTTGTGACATCCATCGCCATGATGGCATTAGCAGCAAAAACAGAGCTACTCATCATCATCAAACTAGCAGAGATGGCAGTTAATACAAAGGTCGAAGGCGTGGAATATTTAGTAATCATTGAAGCCTTACTATTGCTATGAATTGTCATTATTTTAATCCTCAAAAAAGCAAATAATCTATGGAGAAGAAATCAAAGAAGCAGGTTTTTCAACATATCGACCACGGTTATCAGGGACAATTTCTATCAAATTGATCTGCGTTGAGGTGATCTCCACGATACGACCATTATTCATACCCATATAGTCGCCCACTTTTACATTCTGTACCAGACCATCAGGTCGTTGTACCAAACCGTACTGGACACCTTCTGGTGATATAATCACACCATGATAAACAAGTTGAGAGAGTTCATAATCCTCTAATGGCTCTTTAATTCGTGTCACATCCAGTGTCACACCATCATCATTCTCGATTTGGTTTTGTAAATTCAATAAGCTTTGGGGTAAAAAAGGGCTACGTAGATCACTGGCATCATAGACATAATCTTCGACCAATTCTGGCTCTGGAGGTGGTTCAATGGGCTGAGCTGGAGAATTGCGTATTTCTGTCATCTTCTCCTCAGCAACCATTACCCGATCTGTACAGCCTGTCAACATCAAGCTGCCTATTGCCATAAAACCAAAAGCCAGTATATGTAGTGAGGAAGGTAATTGTTTCATATTCATCAATTATTCCCCTTGATTATCGGTAGCTGCGGGGGTGTCAGAACTCTCAGTTGGAATCTGATCCGCATCTTTTGAACGATATGTTTTAACTTGAAGCACCAAATTCAACTGCGGAATCTCTTCCAATGTTGGCTGTGGATTATTTACTTCAAAGTCATGTATGGTAATAATACGAGGTAGTGCAGCCAAGCCACTGATAAATGCACCAAATTCATGATAATCCCCAAGTGCAGCAATACGAATTGGCTGTTCAATAAAGAACTCTTGCTCCACTTCGTTTTCTACCGAGATATCTTGAAAGCGAATATTACTACCAACACCAGTCATATTAATACCTTCTAACAGCTCAGGAATTCTTGTATCTTTTGGTAGCTGATTGACGAGCTCATTAAAATCCTTCTCCATTTGTGCTACTTGAGCTTCATACTCAGCTAAATGACGTGCCTTTGACTCTTTGTCACGATATTCAGTTAATAAGGTCTCTTGCTCAGCACTGGCTGCTGTAATTTCATCCATTTTACTACTAACAGGAAAAGCATATACCAAGGCGGCAATGACACCCACTAATAATAAAAAGACAGTGACTTTAACAGGAGTTGGCCATGAGCCATAATTTTGTGAATCAAGAGACTCAAAACTACGTCGAAAATCTTGAAAATTAAATGATTTTTTTGGCGTTTTTGTTTTACTAGCAGCTTTTGCCGATTTTTTCTTTGTAAGCTTCACCATTATTGTCCTCCTGCGTCAGCTTGATTCTCAGGAGCGTTATCCAAACCACTCTCATCAGGTGTACCGGCAACTACTTGAGTGGTCACTACAAACTGTATATAGCTATCTTCAGGATAAACAGGTCTTGTTGTCTGATCGACAACTGTGGGATTCACTTTAGGCTGATATGCCTGAATATCATCTTGGATAGACTTAAGCTTAGAATCATGCATCCAATCACTGGCATTTAAGTTACGCACTAAGCTTGATACAATATTTGGATTGTCCGCCCGACCAGTAAAGGTGATTAAATCTCCCTCTCTTTTTAAGTTGGTCAAATACATTGCTGAAGGAACTGCTTTTGCAATGTCATCCCAAATTCTAACAGGTACAGGTCGACGCCCTTGTAAATCTTGAATAACACGCATACGTGAGATGATTGCATCACGACGCACTTCCAAATCATCAATTTGTTTCAGATCTGCATCCAAGCTGGTATTGGCAGTACGGATAAGCTCATTTGCCTGTTGTTGTTGTTCTAACTCACGATTATAAAATGACCAAACGGCAAATGCTGCCAGTAAAGAAAATAAGACAACCGCAATCACCTGAGTAATAAACTCTTTATTTTTGCGCTCTCGCTCTTCTTCACGCCAAGGTAATAAGTTAATGCGTGCCATTAGTCAAAACTCCTTAATGCCAAACCACATGCTACCATCAAGCTTGGTGCATCAACTGCTAGCTGTTCTGCATTTATTTGGGGTGCAATTGACATATTAGTGAAGGGATCGGCTATTGACACCGTCGCACCTAACTTTTGTGCTACTAAATTGGTTAAATCTGGTATCGCTGCACTGCCACCACACAACATAATATAATCTACATTGTTATACTGACTAGAGGAAAAATAAAATTGTAGTGAACGTGTCATTTGCTGAATGAGATCATCTACAAATGGCAGCAGCACTTCGCTTCGATAATCTTCTGGTAGTGTCTGATCACGCTTATGATAATAAGCCTCTTCATAATTGACACCATAGCGATTTTGAATGGCTTCTGTCAGTTGTATACCACCAAATAACTGCTCACGACTATAGACAAACTCACCATCTTTTACAATATAAAGTGTCGTCTGTGTATGCCCAATATCAATCAATGCAGTGATTTCAGGCTGATTTGGTAGGGTATCAGCAATCAGTCCAAACGCACGCTCCATGGCATGTGACTCAATATCTACAACTTTTGTTGATAAACCACCAAATGCTAACGCATCCACTCTTTGATCAACATTTTCTGATCTTGAAGCAACTAACAACACCTGTACCAATTCATCATCTAGGGTTGAAGGACCGAGTACTTCAAAATCCATATTAACTTCTGACAAAGGATATGGAATATATTGTTCCGCATCTAAACGTATCAAAGCTTCACGCTCTGTATCGTTTAACTTTGCATCCATGTCTATCACTTTCGTAATAACCGCAGCACCAGAGACTGCCGTAGCAGCATTTTTACTACTAAGCTTTAGCCTCCTAGTAAGACGGGATATGGCATCTCCAATTGCCTCAATATCGACTATGGATTTTTCTACCACTTGCCCAGGAGGCAATGGCTCTATACCATAGGATGCTAGATGGAATAAACCTTGTTGACGTTGTATCTCCACTATTTTCACAGATGTTGAGCTAACATCTACTCCAATAAGTTGACGACCTTTGGGGGTAAATAGCCTCACAAACCAAATTCCTCTTAAAAATGAAAATGAAATATAGTTATTATTCAATCCTTGTTCTGTACAAGGATACAATATGTTACTTGTAAGATAGATTCAAGTATCCTAATACATATTTTTTGACAATTATACAATTATTTCTAAATCTTGGCATAGTTCAGGTTATAATATTGTCATTAAATATTTTTTTTCTTGCATATTTTTCTAGAATTCTAGAATATTTATACTAGTCTTTTAGGTTATGCTACCATTTTAAGCTTGATATGTCGTTCATTACTGACATTTTATTTTTATCATTTGAGTACTTATGTCAAAAAAAGCGGTTTCTTCGCATCTCTATTATTTTTTAAATTTGTTGCTGGCGATTCTAGCTTTTGCTGTCGTACTAGCACTGGCTGTGCCAATTGGTTTTTATGGCATGGCAATGTATATCGCTCCGAGCCTGCCAAGCACAGATGACATGACAGCGGCTCATTTTGAAATGCCTTTACAAATTTATAGTCAAGACAATAAATTAATTGGACAATACGGCAATCGTATGTCATTGCCCGTTTCTTACGATGATATCCCTACAAACTTAGTCAATGCTTTTTTGGCAGCAGAAGACTCTAGTTTTTTTGAACACAGTGGCATCAGTATCAAAGGGCTAGGTCGCGCTGTTACCGAAGTTGTCTCCAATAGCGATGAACAGCAAACGGGTGGCTCTACCATCACCATGCAAGTAGCAAAAAATTACTTTTTATCTCCAGAACGTACTTTAAACCGTAAATTAACAGAATTATTCTTAGCACGCAAAATTGAAGATGAACTGAGTAAAAAAGACATTTTAACCTTGTATGTCAATAAAATCTATTTGGGTGAAGGTGCTTATGGTATTCGTGCTGCAGCAAAAAAATACTATAGTAAATCATTAGAAAATCTCAGTATTGCTGAAATGGCAATGCTTGCAGGTCTGCCCAAAGCACCCTCAAGATATAATCCAGTGGTCAATCCTGAACGCGCTTTAGAGCGTCGCGACTGGATATTAGGGCAAATGCTTAAGCATCAATATATCAACCAACAACAATATGACCAAGCTGTTGCTTCACCAATAGGGCTCAATATTTATAAAGAAAAACTTGATGTCAATATGCCTTATTTGGCTGAGATGACCCGATATACCTTAGTTTCTCAATATGGTGCTAATGTTGTTAATTCTGGTTGGCGAGTACGTTTAACCGTTAATAGTAATACCCAACAACAAGCCGAAACTGCACTAAAACGTGGCTTAATTAATTATGATCAGCGTCACGGTTGGCGTGGTGCAGTTGCCAATGGTGAACCACTAAATAAGTTTAAATCTTATGGTAGCATACAACCTGCCAAAGTGACCAAAGTCTCTTCTCGCAGCTTTGAGGCCACTTTAGCATCAGATGAAAAAGTCACTGTCAACTGGTCAGGGATGCAGTGGGCAAAAAAATATTACTCTGTAAACCGTACAGGTGGCTATCCTTCAAATGCTTCACAGCTAGTCAAAAAAGATGACATTGTTTATTTATTACCCAATAAAGACAAATCTTCTTGGAAGTTGATGCAACTGCCTGATGTGCAAGGTAGTATTGTTGCGCTCAATCCAGAAACAGGTGGTATTGAAGCTTTGGTAGGTGGTTTTGATTTTCGCCAAAGTAAATTTAATCGAGCCATACAAGGTTGGCGTCAACCTGGCTCTACCATTAAGCCCTTAATCTATTCAGCCGCTTTAGAAAAAGGCTATCGTCCTGATACGCTGGTATCTGACAGCCCACTACAAGTTGGTAGCTGGAAGCCAAAAAATTCAGATGGTCGTTATTATGGCAACATTCCTCTACGTAAAGGCTTATATTTATCACGCAATCTGGTTTCAATTCGCCTATTAAGTGCAGTCGGTATACCAAATGCACGTAATTTATTAGAACAGTTTGGTTTGGACAAAGATAAAACACCAACCACATTATCTTTGGCTTTAGGCTCAGGACAAGCAACACCGTTACAAATGGCAACTGCCTATGCAACTTTTGCCAATGGTGGTCATCGTATTCAACCTTATTTTATTGCTCAAATTTATAATTTTGATAACAAATTACTGTATCAAGCCAATCCTGCACAGGCATGTGCACTTTGTTTTAACAACTCTCTTGATAAGCTTAATGAAAAATTACTAAAACAGTCTGAATCTGAGCAATCCAGTGATGCGCCACAAAAAAGTGATGAACAGGTATTAAGCTTAGAAGATGATAATACAGAATCCCAAGATAATTTAAGCGATGACAGTAATGCGACACCTCCTGCTCAAACCTTGACAACTGCACAACAACATAACCAAGATCCTATCTATGATGCAGGACCGCAGTCTGATCGACTCAGACCACCCACTGTTCAATATAGCGAAGCTGAACAAGCACCAAGAATTCTATCTGCTTCTGTTGCCTATGAAATGGCAGATATATTACGTGACGTGGTACAACGAGGTACAGCAGTACGAGCCAAAACTCTCAAACGTGATGACATCGGTGGCAAAACAGGGACAACAAATGATTATCGTGATGCTTGGTTTGCAGGCTTCCAACCCTCTCTTGTTACCATTGTATGGGTTGGCTTTGATACACCCACTTCTTTAGGTTATCATGAATATGGTGGTGTTGCCGCTTTACCTATATGGATTGATTTTATGCGTACCCAGCTCAAAGATCGTCCTCGCCAATGGGTGTCTATCAACAATGAAGCCAAATCTGAGAAACAAGAACAGAAAATTGTCGATATCACAGAAGATGGTGAAAAGCAGCTAGAAGAAGAACAAAAAGAGGCTCCAATCCCATTAGTCGATCCAAATATAAAACCACCAAAAGCAACTGCTAAAAAGCGCCCTACTCCAGCAGCAACCTCAACCACTGAGCAGCAACCTAAGCCTACAAAGAAAAGTAAACCATCTGAGGATGAGCAAGCACAATCACCCGCTCGCAGTACACCTTTAACAGTAAAAAAGGTAGATGAACTACCGCCTTTAGGTGATTAATGAAGGGTTAGTTTGACATTTTATTACAGGCTTATACTAACTTGACACAGTTGGTATTAGCCTTTTTTTTAATGTCACTGCTCAAATATAGCTGTTATAAGCCATAAATAACCCTACCAGTATTGCCCACACTGTTTTTTGGTTAACTATCTAAAAGGCTCTAATATTCCGCCATACCTGCTCGTAGCGAATCAATAAAAGCCATAAATTCCTGTCGCCATTCTCGTATGGTTTGTTCATCTGGTAGCCATTGATTAGATAACGTGACCACATTAACAATCAAATCAGTGCTTGTAGACTGCTCAATAGCAGCCAGCTCTGGCTTTGGCATATACTGACAACGCTGATAAGCATTGAGAATATTTGCCAATACTCCATCTTGCCTAATTTGTTTTAATCGCTCAAGCTCTGGTGAAATAAGCGTTTTGGCAGCGAGTTGTTCCTGTAAATACTCAATACTTGGTGTGGGTGTATCAATAGCATAAAACTGTGCCAACTCTTGCAAAAATGCATAATATGCCCCTTGCAGATGAAAAATTGCGGTCTCACAACTGGCTTGATATTGTTGTTTATCTTGTATTTGCGCTGCTTGCTTACACGCTAAGCGGCAAAAGTAGAATTTTTGATTGGTCCGATCTGCCTGATAACGGGCTACCCGATTTTTCTTTGACATAACTCACCCTTTCATTGCTTTACATGTTATTCATTTGAATTTCAATAGTATCTTAAAATAGAATCCATAAAAAAAGCCAGCATCATCAATACTGGCTTTTTAATCACTTCAATCCGATAAGTTTTACTACAGCTTAGTCAGCATTTTTGTCTTGACTTAGCTCTTGAGCAAAGGCTTCATCAAAGCTACTAAAGTCTTGTGTTGTCGTGCTCATCACATCATCAAATGCGGTATCAATGGCACTATCAACATCATAAGCTTCCGCTTTTTGCTTACGGGCTTCATGATACGCAAGACCCGTACCTGCTGGTATCAAGCGACCAACGACAACGTTTTCTTTTAAGCCACGTAGATCATCGACTTTACCAGTCACCGCAGCAGCCGTTAACACACGGGTTGTCTCTTGGAAAGAAGCGGCTGAAATAAAGCTTTCTGTGGCAAGACTTGCTTTGGTAATACCCAGCAGCTGACGCTCAAACTGCACAGGGAATTTATCTTCACTGATCAGTTTTTCATTGAGCGCTTTGATGTCTGCATATTCAACTTGATCACCTTTAAAGTAGCTTGAATCACCACCATCAGTTACTTCTACTTTGCGTAGCATCTGGCGAATGATAACTTCGATGTGCTTATCGTTGATTTTCACCCCTTGCAAACGATATACATCTTGTACTTCATTGACGATGTAGTTAGCCAGTGCAGTTTCACCTTTTAGACGTAAAATATCATGTGGGTTTAATGGACCATCTGAGATGACCTCGCCACGTTCAACTGTCTCATTTTCAAAGACGTTAATTTGACGCCATTTAGGGATAAGCTCTTCATGCACTTCACCATCTTCATTGGTAATGACAAAGCGATTTTTCCCTTTTGTAGCAGTACCAAAACTCACCACACCAGACATCTCAGCCATAATCGCATGATCTTTTGGACGACGGGCTTCAAATAAATCTGCAACACGAGGCAAACCACCAGTAATGTCTTTGGTACCTGAGGTTGCCTGTGGTACACGACCTAAAACTGAGCCAGCGGTGACATCTTGACCATCGCTAACACGAATGATGGTATCAGCAGGTAGGAAGTAAACCACTTCTTTACCTTCTGGTGTATCTAAGATAACAGCAGGACGCAAATCTTTACCCGCACTGGTTCTATCTTTTGCACCTAAGATCTCAAATGAACTCATACCAGTGGCATCATCAATTTTCACAGTGGCGGTAACACCTTCTGTAATGTCACTAAAGCGTGCCTTACCCGCAAATTCTGTGATAATTGGATGCGTATGTGGATCCCATTTAGCAATGGTTTGTCCACTGTCTACCATATCTTCATCTTTAACGGTCACAGATGAGCCATAAGGTACTTTATAACGCTCACGCTCACGACCTAGGTCATCAGCAACACCAATCTCAGCTGAACGAGAGACCACCACTAAATGACCATCAGCATGCTCTACCGTTTTCATATTATGGAAGCGCACTTGACCTGCATTACGTACTGCCACGCTGTTATCCACTGAAGTAGAACTTGCCGCACCACCCACGTGGAAGGTACGCATGGTCAACTGAGTACCTGGCTCACCAATTGATTGCGCTGCCATAACACCAACAGACTCACCAATATTAACTTTATGACCACGAGCAAGGTCACGACCATAACACTGTGAACATACGCCATGTGCAACATCACAAGTAATCACTGAGCGTACCCAAACTTCATCAATACCTTGATGGTTCAACACTTCAACCCAATGCTCATCAATCAATGTGCCCGCAGGAACAACCACTTCCCCTGCTTTATTAATTGCATCTTGGGCAGAAACACGACCCAACACACGATCGCCTAACTTCTCGATTACTTCACCACCTTGAATGTGTGGTGTCATTAACACGCCTTTATCCGTACCACAATCATCTTGAGTAATAACCAAATCTTGTGCGACATCGACCAAACGACGAGTCAAATAACCTGAGTTGGCCGTTTTCAATGCTGTATCTGCCAAGCCTTTACGTGCACCGTGCGTTGAAATAAAGTACTGTAGTACCGTCAAACCTTCACGGAAGTTTGCTTTAATGGGTGTCTCGATGATAGAACCATCTGGTTTTGCCATCAAACCACGCATACCTGCTAACTGACGAATCTGTGCTGCACTACCACGAGCACCAGAGTCTGACATGATATAGATAGAGTTAAATGATTTTTGCTCTTCTTCTTCACCTTGCGCATTGATGACTTTATCTGTGGCTAGGTTATCCATCATCGCTTTAGCGACTTTATCATTGGTACGTGACCAGATATCAACAACTTTGTTATAACGCTCACCCGCAGTCACAAAACCTTGGGCAAATTGTTCTTCAATTTCACGTACTTCTTCATCAGCTGCTTCAATAATTGCTTTTTTGGCAGGTGGAATAACCATATCTTCCATACCAATAGACACACCTGACAAGGTTGCTTGTGCAAACCCAAGGTACATCAATTGGTCAGCAAACATAACACTGTCTTTTACGCCCAATTTACGATAGCAAGAGTTTAATAGTCCAGAGATGTTCTTTTTGGTCATCTCTTTATTACACTCATCAAACGCCATACCTTTTGGCATGATGTTCCAAATCAACAAACGTCCAGCCACTGTATCTTTTAAGCTGGTTTGCTTTGTTTCATTACCTTCTTCATCAACAACGGTTTCAGTCACACGTACTTTAATCTTGGCATTCACATGTAAATCATTAGAACCAATGGCACGTAGGGCTTCATTAACAGTCGAGAATATCATGCCTTCGCCTTTGGCATTGATTGACGAACGACTAATATAATACAGACCCAATACAACGTCCTGCGATGGTACGATGATGGGATCACCATTTGCAGGAGATAAGATGTTATTAGTTGACATCATCAAAGCTCGTGACTCAAGCTGAGCTTCTAGCGTTAATGGTACGTGCACTGCCATTTGGTCGCCATCAAAGTCGGCGTTAAATGCTGTACAAACCAAGGGGTGCAACTGAATGGCTTTACCTTCAATTAATACGGGCTCAAATGCTTGTAGACCCAAACGGTGCAACGTTGGTGCACGGTTTAGCAGTACAGGGTGTTCACGAATCACCATCGCCAACATATCCCATACAGGTGGCTCTTCACGTTCAACCATTTTTTTGGCTTGCTTAATGGTGGTTGCAATACCATGTGAAAGTAGTTTTGCATAGGTAAATGGCTTAAATAGCTCTAATGCCATTTTTTTCGGTAGACCACACTGATGCAAGCGCAGTGTAGGACCAACCACGATTACTGAACGACCAGAGTAGTCAACACGTTTACCCAATAAGTTCTGACGGAAACGACCCTGCTTACCTTTGATCATATCTGCCAAAGATTTCAATGGACGTTTGTTACTACCTGTAATCGCACGTCCACGACGACCGTTATCTAGTAGCGCATCGACTGATTCTTGTAGCATACGTTTTTCGTTACGCACAATAATGTCAGGGGCATTTAACTCCAGCAGACGTTTTAAACGGTTATTACGGTTGATGACTCGGCGATACAAATCATTTAAGTCTGAGGTAGCAAAACGACCACCTTCTAGTGGTACTAATGGGCGCAAATCAGGTGGTAATACTGGTAACACGGTCATTACCATCCACTCAGGTTTGTTATTAGAGTCACGGAATGCTTCAAGCAGCTTTAAGCGTTTTGACATTTTTTTGAGCTTGGTTTCTGAGCCAGTTTGTGGAATGGCTTCACGCAACTCATCAATCTCAACATCAATATCAATATCTTTTAATAAGTCTTGAACCGCTTCTGCACCCATCTTAGCGATAAATTCATCACCAAATTCTTCAAGTGCTTTGTAATAGTCTTCATCATCAAGCAACTGATACTTCTCAAGGCTAGTCATGCCAGGATCAGTCACGATATAGCTTTCAAAATACAATACACGCTCAATATCACGCAAGGTCATATCTAATAATAGACCAATACGGCTTGGTAATGATTTTAAAAACCAAATATGTGCCACAGGGCTAGCAAGGTCAATATGTCCCATACGGTCACGGCGTACTTTTGCGGTGGTCACTTCTACGCCACATTTTTCGCAGATAACACCTTGGAACTTACGACGCTTGTACTTACCACATAGACATTCAAAATCTTTTACTGGACCAAAGATTTTGGCACAGAAAAGACCGTCACGCTCAGGTTTAAAGGTACGATAATTAATGGTTTCTGGTTTTTTAACTTCACCGTGCGACCATGATTTGATGGTCTCAGGTGCTGCTAATGAGATTTGAATGCTATCAAATTCACGTTTGCCATTATCGGCAGGGCTTTTCATAATATCGAGTAAATCTTTCAAGCGGCTTCTCCGTTATCTGTGTTTTAGTCTTATTGCTTTGTAGTATGGCTGCTAATTTTTATCTATAGATACTAACTTACTATTAAATTACTGCTAATTACATTGAGAACAGCCAGATTTAATCTATATGATATAAGTAACGCTTACCTACTCCAATTTATAAGACCAATGAAGGCTATGAATGGAATGGGGTTTGAATATATTTGCGTGTTTTCTACCCGACAATCAATACACTGGCTATAAAGATGATGTAAATTAAAGTAAGCTTTATTATGCATTCTCACTTTGCAACACATCATCTTTACTAATCAATCAGCCAATTTTTATTTGTTGTCTTTTAGCTCAATATTAATACCCAGTGATTTGATTTCTTTGGTCAATACGTTAAATGACTCAGGCATACCAGGATCCATATACTGCTCACCATCGACAATGTTTTTGTACATACGCGTACGACCTTCAACATCATCTGACTTCACAGTAAGCATCTCTTGTAAGGTATAAGTAGCACCATAAGCTTCTAATGCCCACACTTCCATCTCACCAAAACGCTGACCACCAAACTGTGCTTTACCACCGAGAGGTTGCTGAGTTACTAGTGAGTAAGATCCTGTTGAACGCGCATGCATCTTATCATCAACCAAGTGGTTAAGCTTCAGCATATACATATAGCCAACGGTTACAGGACGGTCGAATTTTTTCCCAGTACGACCATCGTATAATGTTTGCTGACCCGTTCTTGATAAGTCTGCTAACTCAAGTAAGTCTTTGATTTGGCTTTCTTTAGCACCATCAAATACAGCCGTACCCATAGGTACGCCACCACGTAGATTATTAGCAAGTGTCAAAATATCTTCATCACTTAAGCTGTCTAAATCTACTGGCTCACCACCCACTTGATTATAGATTTTATCTAAAAATTCACGTAAATCTGTCACCGCAGCTTGTGCTTTGAGCATACCATCTATTTTATCGCCCAAACCTTTGGCAGCCATACCTAAATGGGTTTCTAGTACCTGACCGATATTCATACGTGATGGTACACCCAGTGGGTTCAACACGATATCAACAGGGTTACCATGCTCATCATAAGGCATGTCTTCAACTGGCATGATACGTGATACCACCCCTTTGTTACCATGACGACCCGCCATTTTATCACCTGGCTGAATACGACGTTTTACTGCCAAATACACTTTGACAATTTTTTGTACGCCATGTGCCAATTCATCACCTGAGGTTAGCTTACGTTTTTTCTCAGCAAACTTAGTATCGATATCATCTTGTTTGTCACTTAAAAACTCAGCAATCTGTGTTAAACGCTCAGCGATTTCTTCTTCAACAGGCTGGATATCAAGCAGTGTCTCCAAGCTCATTTCTTTAAGCTCATCAAGACCTAAGACTGTGCCTGATTTTAGACCTGCTCCACCACTGATTTTTTGACCATCAAGTAGGGTTCCAATACGGCTACGGGCAGCTTCTTCAAAGATTCTAAGCTCTTCTTTTAAATCTTTGCGATAGCTGTCTAGCTGTGATTTTTCAATGGCACGCGCACGGCTGTCTTTTTCAATACCATCACGAGTAAATACTTGCACATCAATAACCGTACCTTTGGTTGAAGATGGTACACGCAGTGACGTATCTTTTACATCAGCGGCTTTCTCACCAAAGATGGCACGCAATAGTTTCTCTTCTGGCGTAAGCTGTGTTTCACCTTTTGGTGTCACCTTACCAACCAGAATATCACCTGCATCAACTTCCGCACCGATATACACAATACCTGCTTCATCTAGACTTGATAGTGCTGCTTCACCAACGTTTGGAATATCAGCGGTAATTTCTTCGGTACCTAATTTGGTATCACGAGCCACACAAGTTAATTCTTGAATATGAATGGTAGTAAAGCGATCTTCTTTTACTACACGCTCTGATAACAAAATCGAATCCTCGAAGTTGTAACCATTCCAAGGCATGAATGCCACACGCATGTTTTGACCGAGTGCCAACTCACCTAAGTCAGTTGATGGACCATCTGCCAAAATGTCACCTGAAGCAATTTCATCGCCTTGATTGACAATAATACGCTGGTTAATACAGGTATTTTGGTTTGAGCGGGTATATTTAATTAAGTTATAAATATCAATACCTGCTTCACCAGCTTGCATCTCTTCTTCATGCACACGTACCACAATACGTGAAGCGTCCACATCTTCAATGACACCACCACGTTTGGCGATCACACACACACCTGAGTCACGAGCAACGTGACGCTCCATACCTGTACCGACTAATGGCTTATCTGTACGCAAGGTTGGAACCGCCTGACGCTGCATGTTTGACCCCATCAAGGCACGGTTCGCATCATCATGCTCCAAGAATGGAATTAAGCTTGCAGCAACTGATACAACCTGACGTGGTGATACATCCATGTGAGTTACTTTCTCACTTGGCATACGTACAGATTCACCATAGCTACGTACCATCACCATATCTTCAGACAATTCACCTTGATCATTCATGGGTGAATCCGCCTGTGCAATCACTGTACCCACTTCTTCAATGGCAGATAAATATTCGATATCATCGGTTACTTTGCCATCAATAACTTTACGGTAAGGTGTTTCTAAGAAACCAAAGCTATTGGTACGCGCATAAACTGCCAACGAGTTAATCAAACCAATGTTTGGACCCTCTGGTGTCTCAATCGGACACACACGACCATAATGGGTATCATGTACGTCACGAACCTCAAAGCCTGCACGTTCACGTGTTAGACCACCAGGCCCTAATGCTGAAACACGACGCTTATGGGTAATCTCAGATAATGGGTTATTTTGATCCATAAACTGTGATAACTGGCTTGAGCCAAAGAATTCTTTAACCGCCGCTGCCACAGGTTTTGAGTTGATCAAATCTTGTGGTGATAAATTATCAGATTCAGCCGAGCTTAAACGCTCTTTGACTGCACGCTCAACACGCACTAAACCCACACGGAATTGGTTTTCTGCCATCTCACCTACCGAGCGAATACGGCGGTTACCCAAGTGGTCGATATCATCGACTTCACCACGGCCATTACGAATCTCAATCAGCTCTTTAAGCACATCAATAATGTCTTGGTTTGACAGCACACTTTGCTCACGCTGTATATTGGGATCATCAGTATTTTCAAACGGACGACCCAAACGACGGTTGAATTTCATACGGCCAACATTAGACAAATCATAGCGATCAGCATTAAAGAACATGCTTTCAAATAATTTTTCTGCGGTATCTAGCGTTGGTGGCTCACCGGGACGCATCACTTTATAAATCTCAACCAATGCTTCTTCACGGCTAGCAGTTGTATCAGCACGTAGCGTATCCGCAATGTAAGTACCATGGTCGATATCATTGGTAAATAAAATACTAAATTCTTTAAAATCATCGTCAAGAGCACTGAGCTTAACCAACAGCTCATGATCAATCAAGGTATTGGCTCGAGCAATGACTTCATCATCAACCACAATATCTTCTGCCAAAATACGCTCATACAAATATTCATCTGGCACTGCCAGTTTTTTCATACCCGCTTCTTCAATTTGGCGGATACGACGAGCGTTGATACGTTTTCCCTGCTCAACAATCACATCACCTTCTGGTGAGACAATATCAAATTGTGCCATCTCACCACGCAAGCGGTCAGGTACAAGGTCAATCTCAAATTGCTCTGCACCTTTATAAACAGATACTTTATCAAAGAAGATGTCTAAAATTTCATTGGTATCTAAACCCAGCGCACGTAAAATAATAGACGCTAATAATTTACGACGACGGTCAATACGTGCATAAACCAAATCTTTGGCATCAAACTCAAAATCTAACCATGAACCACGATAAGGAATGATACGAGCGTTATATAGCACCTTACCACTAGAATGCGACTTACCTTTATCATGGTCAAAGAAAACACCAGGAGAACGGTGCAACTGCGACACAATCACACGCTCAGTACCATTGATAATAAAGGTACCATTTTGAGTCATTAAGGGCATTTCACCCATATACACATTTTGCTCACGAATATCTTTAATTGCCGCTTTACTATTTTTATCTTTGCTATCTTTATCTTTGATAACCAAACGGATTTTTACTCGCATGGGGGCAGCAAAAGTTGAACCACGTAAGATACACTCACGCTCATCAAACTCAGGCTCACCTAAATAGTACTCAACAAATTGCAGCTCAGCATTACCAGTATGACTTTCAATTGGAAAAATTGAAGAAAATGCAGCTTGCAATCCAGTATTCTCACGACCTTTTGGCTTTTTATGCTCCTGTAAAAATTGCTCGTAAGAATCCACTTGGATTGCCAACAAATAGGGTATGTCCATGACATTGGGCAATTGGGCAAAACTTTTGCGAATTCGCTTTTTTTCAGTATAAGAGTATGCCATCGAGAGTCCTTACAGTAGACAGTCAGAATTAGAAGGTTGCAAATTTTCTAGTGACTATTAATTTATGTATATTTATTTAATTAACAGCAACCAGCAAAAAAACAACAGAAACGAAAATACGAGAACGACCTAGAAATTAGGAACCCGAGAATATATAACCTGCAATACTCAGCCAGATAACTCAATCATCAAACAACTTAAGTATTGCTCAACAAGTATTACAACACTATTAAGTAACGGGTATAACATTTACAGGCACGACAAAACGCCAAACATAGGCTATGTTTAGCTTAAAGGTAGAAAGTTAGATTTACCAAAGAAATCGTCATGTGCATGTATATTGCCTGTCCTTTAGCTTGTATGTGCTGAGCACTGTTAAATATAAAATGGTTTAATAAAGAATCATCAAATAACTGAGTACCTGTTACCTTAATCACAATAAAATAACGACGAAAAATTCAGTATTAAACATCACTGTATACAACAATTACTAGCATATACAAAAGGTCAAGTGAAGCATTATAATACAAAAAGGTCGGTAATGCAAATCATTACCGACCTTTTCTATAGCTTATATGACTGATAAATATCTAGTTCACTAAATATAAAAATATAGTTTAAATATACTTACTCAGTCAATATTATTGAATTAGACATTAAATAATGACTATTTTAATTCAACAGTTGCACCTGCTTCTTCAAGCTTTTTCTTAAGCTCTTCTGCTTCAGCTTTAGGAGCAGCTTCTTTGATTGCAGCTGGAGCGCCTTCAACCAATTCTTTTGCTTCTTTAAGACCAAGACCAGTAGCTTCACGAACAGCTTTAATAACTGCAACTTTCTTATCGCCAAAGCTAGCAAGAACAACGTCAAACTCGTCTTTTTCTTCAGCAGCAGCAGGACCACCATCAGTAGCAACAGGTGCAGCAGCAACAGCAGCAGCAGCTGTTACGCCGAATTTTTCTTCCATATCGCTAATAAGTTCAACGATGTCCATTACTGACATTTCAGCGATTGCGTTTAACACATCTTCTTTAGATAGTGCCATGAGAACTCTCCGTTATCTGATAAAATAATTTAATGTAAAGGACTTTTAAGCTGCATAATTTATCTTCTGTTTAGGCAGCAAAAATCCTAAATAGTTAAGTAAAACACTTATGCGGCGTCTTTTGCGTCTTTGACTGCTGCGACAGTGCGAACAAACTTGCCAGGTACTTCTTTCATAGTACGAGCAAGTTTGGTAACTGGTGCTTTCATGGTCGCCATCAAGATAGACAATGCTTCGTCTCTTGTTGGAAGCTTTGAGACACGCTCAAGCTCGTTAGGACCAAATAGTTCACCACCAACTGAGACCAATTTGGTTTCAAGGGCTTTGTTTTCTTTGCTAAAGTCATAAATGACTCTAGCAGCAGAACCCAAATCTTCCATTGAAAAAGCCAAAAGTAATGGACCAGTCATACTGTCTGACATGCACTCAAACTTAGTGCCTTCAAAAGCGCGTTTTGCCAGTGTATTTTTTACCACTTTCAAAACCACACCTTTTTCACGCGCACGGTTACGTAGCTCAGTCATCTGAGATACTTCCATGCCATGATATTCGGCAGCTACGGCTGAGTATGCAATCGCAGCAACTTCAGACACTTCAGCCACAACTTTTTGTTTCTGTTCTAGCGTTAATGCCATGAGTTGACTCCTTAATCTTATCAATCACATATATGATCGACTTGATACGACATATTACCCATATCAAATACCTATGGATAATGACTATTTACGGCACCATTATCAGAAATCACATCGAATGGACTTATCTTGCTATATTAAAACCATCAAAGATTTGATAGTAATAGAAAAATAAGTTTTTCTCAGGTCTTATACTGTATGGGTCACCGTCTGCGTAGGCCAATATAGATTTACATCTATTATCAATTAACAAAACTCACTAAATATACAAATAATTGTATATTAGTGAAGTTTCTACCTACGGTCTTAGACAGCGTAGCTTTTTTGTTGTCTATTAAGCGATGCTACGCTGACCTAATTTGAAAAATATGAATAAATAATCTATGTATGAATTACTTACTTAGCAACACGATGTGGTACGGGGTCGATAGAAATACCAGGACCCATGGTGCTAGATAAAGTAATTTTTTTGATATAAATACCTTTAGAAGTTGCAGGCTTAGCACGCTTAAGATCACTTAGCAGTGCTTTGGCATTTTCTACAACTTGCTCTGGAGTAAAACCAATTTGTCCAATAGTAGTATGGATAATACCTGCTTTATCTACACGATATTGTGCTTGACCAGCTTTAGTATTGGCAACAGCTTCGGCAACATTTGGTGTTACTGTACCCACTTTTGGGTTAGGCATTAGACCACGAGGACCTAAAATAGTACCCAACTGACCTACCACACGCATAGCATCAGGAGCAGCGATAACAACATCAAAGTCCATGTTACCTGCTTTGATATCTTCTGCTAGATCTTCAAAACCAACCACATCAGCACCCGCTTCTTTTGCAGCTTCAGCAGCAGCGCCTTGGGCAAATACTGCCACACGCTTAGTTTTACCAGTACCTGCAGGAAGATTGGTTGCACCACGTACAACTTGGTCAGATTTACGTGGATCTACCCCTAAGTTGATGGCGATATCAATAGATTCTTTGAATTTTGCAGGTGGCAAATTATTCAAAATCTCTACAGCTTCTTCAAGCGTATACAATTTTTCGTTCTCAACACGCTCTTTAATAACTTTTTGACGTTTGGTTAACTTAGCCATCTACACACCCTCCACGGTAATGCCCATTGAACGTGCTGTACCAGCGATGGTACGCACAGCAGCGTCCATATCAGCAGCAGTTAAATCTGCTTGCTTGGTTTGCACAATCTCTTCTAATTGAGCACGAGTCACAGTACCAACTTTGGTGGTATTTGGTGTACCAGAACCTTTTGCAATACCCGCAGCTTGACGAAGCAAGAAGGCAGCAGGTGGTGATTTCATGATAAATGTAAATGATTTATCACTAAATACAGTAATTTCAGTAGGAATCGGTAAACCTGGTTCCATATTTGAAGTTGCTGCATTGAATTCTTTACAGAATGCCATGATGTTCACACCTTTTTGACCCAAAGCAGGACCAATTGGCGGTGAAGGATTCGCTTTACCAGCGGGCACTTGTAGTTTGATGTAACCATCAATCTTTTTAGCCATGATTTACTCCTTTATGGGTAATAACGCCTATTTTTGCTTAGCAGCTATTAATCTATTATCGATCAATCTTATTTATAAGCTAAGCCAAACTCAGCTCCCCAGTGGGTGAATGTTTAGTCTAGTTTTTCAACTTTACCAAACTCTAGTTCGACCTGTGTGGGTCGATTAAATACGTTGACAGTGAGTTGTAGTTTGGATTTTTCATAATCCACTTTCTCAACTAAGCCTTTAAAGTCGGTGAAAGGTCCATCAATGACCAATACTTCTTCACCGGGCTCAAATAATGTTTTCGGACGTGGTGTTGCTTCATTTTGTTGTAAGCGGTTTAATATACGATCCGCTTCTACTTGAGTAATGGGTGCTGGATGCTCAGGCGTACCACCAATAAAACCAGTAATACGCGGACATTCATTGACAATGTGCCACGTATCATCATTCATTTCCATTTCAATGAGAACATAACCTGGAAAAAACTTACGCTCACTTTTGCGTTTTTTCCCTTCTTTCATCTCAACGACTTCTTCGGTCGGTACCAATACTTGACCAAATTTATCTGCGTGTTCGCTACGGTTGATACGTTCAGTCAATGACCGTTGAACTTGCTTTTCATAACCTGAAAATGCTTGTACTATGTACCAACGCATATCTTTCTCCAGCAATAATCCATATAACACACAAAAAGTGGCACTCATGCCACCAAGATTTTTATGCTATTTTATTCATTTAATAGTTTGTAAGCCTAGACTCATCACTAACCAATAAATAGCCCTACTAACCAATTAAATATATTATCTAGTAACCAAACAAAGACAGCAACGATGCCAATTACTAATAAAACTTGCCACGTATATTGAAATGTCTCTTGCTTGGATGGCCAAGTTACTCGGCGTAGCTCAACACTGGCATCTTTTAACAGTACTTTAAAGGCACTGCCTTGATTGGTTAAAGCCAAACATACAAAAGCAAACACAATAAGCACAACGATAATACCGATGCGCACCCACATATCATTTGCTAGCTGCCAATAAGCGGGTAGGTGCTCATTGACCAGTGTCGCAGATAACAATGCCACCAATGCTACAAGCCATAATACAATATCTTTAGTTGAGCGCGTCTTTGCAACTTCAACCGCAGTGGCATTTTTTTTATGTTTACTAAGTAGCGCATTTGCTGTCATCTTTGCCTCAGATAACTTAGTTTCGAGGTTATCTTTATTCTTGCTCATAATGAACTTGCCTTATGACTAAGATCGACCAGATGAAGTTTGCCGCTATCATATCAGATGAGGGGGGCTTATAATTAAAGCTATTAATTGATGTTTTACTATTATCTAATGCTTCAATGCTGCTGCTTAATTAATATTACTTATGATTATACTGCTTATAATGGCAGGCGATGTAGGACTCGAACCTACAACCCTCGGTTTTGGAGACCGATGCTCTACCAATTGAGCCAATCGCCTATAAGAGTTTAAGGCTGATAATTATACAAGTTTTTACTAATAATGCAAGGCTTTAGATGAATTTATTGTAATAAAAAATAGTCATAGTTATATTTAAATGCAAATAGCATGTATAAAAAAACCGCATCACCCCTATTATTGGGTGATGCGGTCTTTTTGATTAAAGTAGCTTATTTATAATATTATAATCAGCATTACTAACATAAAATCATACTAAACTATCCAAATCTTACTATTTTTACGACTGTATTAGTCTTTAACTGCTGCAACAACACCAGCACCAACAGTACGACCACCTTCACGGATAGCGAAGCGTAAGCCTTTGTCCATAGCGATTGGGTGGATTAGCTCTACGCTCATCTCTACGTTATCACCAGGCATAACCATCTCTGTACCTTCTTGTAGGCTGATGGCACCAGTTACGTCAGTAGTACGGAAGTAAAACTGTGGACGATATCCATTTAAGAATGGGGTGTGACGTCCACCTTCTTCTTTGCTTAGTACGTATACTTCTGCGTCAAATTTGGTATGTGGAGTGATTGAGCCAGGCTTAGCCAATACTTGTCCACGTTGTACGTCTTCACGCTTTGTACCACGTAACAATACGCCACAGTTCTCACCTGCACGACCTTCGTCTAGCAGTTTGCGGAACATCTCTACACCAGTACAGGTTGTTTTGCTGGTTGGTTTAATACCAACGATTTCAATTTCGTCACCAACTTTTACGATACCTGATTCAACACGTCCTGTTACTACGGTACCACGTCCTGAGATTGAGAATACGTCTTCGATAGGCATCAAGAATGGCTTGTCGATGTCACGCTCTGGCTCTGGAATGTAGGTGTCTAAAGTGTTTAGTAGTTCTAATACTGCTGGCTCACCATAAGGACCTTCGCCACCGTTTAAGGCTTCTAGGGCTGAACCTTTGATGATTGGGGTGTCATCACCTGGAAAGTCGTAGTCTGATAACAATTCACGTACTTCCATTTCTACTAGTTCTAGTAGTTCTTCGTCATCTACCATGTCACATTTGTTCATGAATACCATGATGTATGGTACACCTACCTGACGTGATAGTAGGATGTGTTCACGGGTTTGTGGCATTGGACCGTCTGTTGCTGATACAACTAAAATAGCGCCGTCCATCTGTGCTGCACCAGTAATCATGTTTTTAACATAGTCAGCGTGACCGGGACAGTCTACGTGAGCGTAGTGACGTGCTTCAGTGTCATATTCGATGTGACTGGTGTTAATGGTGATACCACGTGCTTTTTCTTCTGGGGCTGAGTCAATTGACGCGTAGTCTTTGGCTTCGCCGCCTGAAGTTTTTGCTGCTACGGTTGCAATTGCTGCTGTTAGGGTTGTTTTTCCGTGGTCAACGTGTCCAATGGTACCTACGTTAACGTGCGGCTTGTTACGTTCAAACTTGGCCTTTGCCATGATATTTCCTCTTTTATTGTGATTTTAAAATTTTGAGACTTTATTGAAATGTTAAGATACAGTTGTTTATACAATGCTTCTATAAATAAAGTTTCTATTAAAATTTAGGGGGTTTATAAGTTTACTATTATCTATCTTATGAGACAATAATATTTTGAACGTTAGATTATAATCAAAATAAGTCCATAATGATAGACCATCAACACATTCGCTTAATATTAAAATTAAGTAAGCACAAAAAGACAACACCTATGAGTGCTGCCTTAAATTAAATAATCATACAATATTGATAAGATAATTCAAACCTCTACACTCATATCAAATATTAATATTCACTTAGCATTTGTTGATAGTGTATCAATATGATTTCTTTATGATGCGTTTCTTATTTTAATTTAACACTATGGTTATTTTATTACATCATGATAAAAAAAATAAGTGATGAACATCAAAAAGTGGAGCTCATATCGAGAATTGAACTCGAGACCTCTCCCTTACCAAGGGAGTGCTCTACCGCTGAGCTATATGAGCAAAGTAAAGATTTTCTGTCTAACATCTGCCATTCTCTATATCCTATTTAATAAAATAGTTTATTAGTATAGAAAAAGGAAAGTTAGAGATAAGATAATTAATAAATGGAGCGGGTGGCGGGAATCGAACCCGCGCCATCAGCTTGGAAGGCTGAGGTTCTACCATTAAACCACACCCGCAATGCTATGTAGTTTCAGCAGCTCTAACTTGATTGGTACAGATATACCAAAAAGGTTAGAAAAAATGGTGGTGGGGGAAGGATTCGAACCTTCGAAGCTTTCGCGTCAGATTTACAGTCTGATGGGTTTGACCGCTCCCCAACCCCACCTAAGGGTTTTACTATTCATAATTAGTTTTATCAACTAACTATTGGTCAAATATATTACTTCAAAGCATGGTGCCGACTGCCGGGATCGAACTGGCGACCTACTGATTACAAGTCAGTTGCTCTACCAACTGAGCTAAGTCGGCGTGTTGCTTCAAAGTGGGGAGTATTCTAACAAATATATTTTAAAACACAACCCCTTTTTTCATTTTTTTTGCTTTTTATTGCAAATAAAGGCAAATTTTTACAATTTAGCTCAAATATGATGCCTGATCACTACGCTACTTTTTTTTAACGGCACATTTTTTAACTATGCTGTCTGCCCACCTGACATCATCCAAATGCCAATAGCGATGATAATAATCAATAAAAACACCCAAATAAACCAACCACCACTCGCCTTTTTGTTATCTCGTTGCTCAGGATGAGTCGCAGGGTTTGTGGCAGCTTGATCAATAGCTTTATTATCATTCGTACCAATATCATTATTTTCAGCAGGTGCAAATTGTCCCGTAGCCGCTTGCTTAGCACGCAGCACATCTGGATCTGCTTCTTGCTGTAGTGTGGTCTGAGTGGTTTTATCTTCTGTAGGCTTCTCAATTTGAGCTGTCTCATTGCTCTCTACATTACCTACGCTACTTCCACTCTGTTTATCAAAGTTGTTTTCTAAACTTGTATCTAATGGATTGACAGGTGCTTCTATTTTGGTATTAGCCGCTTGTGGATTTTGCTCTGTAGATGTGATGGATTCACTGTCTATATTTTTTGCTGCTGTATCCTTGTCTTGTTTTTGCGATATCGTATCTTGCGTGGCTTCCACCTGTATATCCGTTGTTGGTTGAGCGGCAGATGGTTCTTGCAAGTCTGATACTTCTGGTTTGATTTCATCAACAATTGGATTTACAGGTGTTACTGGTTTGTCACTTGAAACAGTAGGTTGAGGTTGTGCTGTTGTATCTACATCCGTTACGGTAGGCTTGCTGTCATCAGTACTGACTTTAGTAGTATGAATGTCATCATCTGCTTTGGTATTAGTATCCATGACCTGTGTATCCGCTACTTGCGGTTTTGTATCATCAGCATCTGGCTTAGATGTGGTTGTCTTTGCTGCTACTGTCGGCTTTTTCGCCTGAAATTGAAAGTTTGCAAATGCCACCATATCATCCGCTTTGATATTGGTTGATTTATGTGCAGTCAATGCCACATCATTGATGTAAGTACCATTTGATGATGCTAAATCTTTAATATAAAGCTGCCCGTTAACCACATAAAGCTTTGCATGTTCACGAGAGACTTGTTTACTGCCTAGAACCAAATCATTATCACTCCCACGACCCACAGTTAAACTATCATTGATGGTTAATGATAAATCACCTAATGCTTCACTCACGGCATTTAACTGCCACTGTGAGTTATTTTTATCACTGAGCTTATTTATCACAATCTTTCTCCTAATTTCTAATAGGCTGCATTAATTTGTCAATAATGAATGTATTCATTCTTAGATTTAAAATCTAGTTAAGTCATATGTCATTTACTATTTGGTATATAGCGTGGGTCGATGATACCGCTAAGCTGCTCATAAGAAATACTCAATGTTGGCATACCATAGGCATATGCTGCGATGTCATAAGGCTGATAAAGAAGCTCAATACCCTTGTCTGTAAAGGTAATGTTGTCACTTAAAAAAAACTTCCAGCTTTGCTCATAGCTTTGAACATCTTGCTCTATGTTATCTTTCACCCATTGTTTGTAGGCATTGTATGCTAGCTTTTCAAATTGCTTTTTTTGATTGGCAAGTAAGATATTATCTAGGGTTAATTGCTGCTGAGTCTTGCTATCAAAGATAAAATTTTCTCTATAGGGCATACCATGAGCACCGCCTGTGTAAATATAAGAGTCAATGGCAAGTAGTTCAAAGTCATTGATATGCCCCATATAATCTGGGCTAACTTCTAGGCTATAAGCTAACGTTGTATCTTCTGGCTGGTCTGCAATAAAGGCATCAAGAGCTTGTTTAACAGTCAAATTTTTGGGTAGATTTTCTATAAACGAACTGGCACTACCAATGGTGATTTTATCAATTTGCTGATTGATAATTGTATTGATCCATGTTTGATTGCTATCTAAATATCGCACGTCTATGGTTGGGCAATTATCAAGCTGGTAGCAACTATCAGTCACTTTTTTGGGTATTTGATAGTCCAGATAGTCGATACCATTTAAAAAGCTGTTATTCTTGCTACTACTAGCAGTAGTAGTAGGCTGGGCACAAGCTGATATAGTTAAACCAGCAGTGATTGTCAATGTAGCAACCATTAGCAGCCGCTTAATGGCAGATTGGCTTGTTGTTTTTTGATGGGTAATGATTTTGCTAAACATATACTTTCCTATTATTTGGCTATTATTTATATTTAGCTATTGCTATCAATGCTCACGAGTGTTGCTAAAAGTGACCTCAGGATAACGCTCTTGCATTAACTGTAGATTCACCCGTGATGGCGCAAGATAGGTAAGATAACCACCCCCATCTAGTGATAATTGGTCATGTGCTTTTTTCTTAAACTTAGCCAATGCCACTTCATCATCACAGTGTATCCAGCGCACCGTAGCAATAGAAACTGGTTCAAAACTACACTGCACTTTATATTCTTCTTTCAGGCGGTGTGCCACCACTTCAAACTGCAATACCCCCACTGCGCCCAAAATTAAATCATTATTAATCTGTGGCATAAATACTTGGGTTGCCCCCTCTTCACTTAGCTGCTGCAAGCCTTTTTGTAAGGCTTTGGATTTAAGTGGATCTTTTAATACCACCCGCCGAAATAGCTCAGGCGCAAAATGTGGAATGCCGGTGAAATTCAGCGTTTCACCTTCGGTAAAACTATCACCGATACTAATCGTACCGTGATTGTGCAAACCAATAATATCGCCTGGATACGCCTCTTCTAACGCCTCACGGTCACCTGCCAAAAATGTCAGCGCATCAGAGATACGCACTTCTTTGCCAAGGCGCACATGGTTGAGTTTCATGCCTTTTTCGTATTTACCTGAGCAGACACGCAAAAAGGCAATGCGGTCACGGTGGCGTGGATCCATATTTGCCTGAATTTTAAACACAAAGCCACTAAAATCTGGCTCTTGTGCCAATACTTGCCGCTCCTCAGTGGGATGATCTTTGGGTGGCGGTGCATATTGCACTAAGGTATCAAGCACCATATTGATGCCAAAGTTACCCAATGCAGTACCAAATAACACTGGCGTCATCTCGCCTTTTAAAAAAGCATCAACTTCAAAATCTTCCAATGCCATTTGTACCAGTTCAAGAGACTCCTCAAATGCAGCAAAAGCCAAATTTCCTAAGCGTTCACGTACATCAGGGTAATCATAGCCATCTCGTGTTTCAATTTCGGTAATCTCACCACCATGACCTTTTTGATAAAAATACGTCTTATCTTCGGTGAGATGATAGACACCAACAAAGTCCTGCCCCATACCAACAGGCCATGTAAGCGGTACACACTTAATGCCAAGTACGGTTTCAATTTCATCGAGCAGCTCTAGGGGATCACGAATCTGACGATCAAGCTTGTTGACAAAAGAGATGATCGGTGTGTCACGCATACGACACACTTCCATCAACTTGATGGTACGTGCCTCCACCCCTTTTGCCCCATCAATCACCATTAACGCACTATCCACTGCGGTTAACGTACGGTAGGTGTCTTCACTAAAGTCAGCGTGACCTGGGGTGTCTAATAGGTTTACGATATGCTCTTTATATGGAAACTGCATCACGGAGGTGGTAATAGAAATTCCTCGCTCTTGCTCCATACTCATCCAATCTGAAGTAGCATGCCGATCTGATTTACGGCTTTTGACTTCCCCTGCTACTTGAATGGCTTGTCCCCAAAGCAGCAGCTTTTCGGTCATGGTGGTTTTACCCGCATCGGGGTGGGAGATGATGGCAAAGGTACGACGTTTGGCGACTTCTGTGGCTAATACTTTAGGATCTACACTCATGATTTATGGCTTCAACTTAAACAATATAGAGAAAAATAATGCACATATTGTAGCGGATTTAAGTCAATTTTGCTGAGTTATTACACCATGACTCAATCCTTGACGAATAAATATATAACGCTTAATTTGACTTATAAAACTTTACATCGCTGCTATTGAACTGCACATTTTTTTTGTTAAGCTATTTGTGGTTTTACTCATTTATAACTTAAAGATAGAACCAAAGTAATGACACACTGATTTATTTTTTCTTAAAAAACTTTCAATACTACGACTATAAATTAAGGAATAACGATGAAAACAATATATTCAACACAATCTACGGTGACAGGTGGTCGCTCTGGTACAGCTACGGTAAATGATAGTGAACTAACCATCAATATGGGCTCAGATAAAGACAGCAATAATCCTGAGCAGCTTTTTGCCATGGGTTATGGTGCTTGTTTTGGTGGGGCATTAGGGGTAGTCAAAAAGAGTGAAAATGCTCAGTTTGATGATACCATACAAGTGACCATCGACTTGCTACAAGGTGAGGGGCATGACTATAAACTGGGGGCAAAAATTCATGTGGTCGCCAAAAATACTGACTTATCTGCCGATGAAGTACAAAAACTGGTCGAAAAAGCACACGAAGTTTGCCCTTATTCTAAAGCGACCCGTGGCAATATTGAAGTTGAAGTGACTTCTGAAATTCAATAGAACAAATGCTTGCAAAACATACTGTTTTTGAAATTTAAAAACTGCCAAATCTAATAGAGAGGATTTGGCGGTTTTTTATTGCATACAATATAATAGATACTTTTTAGAATACCACCAATAATATAAACAAGCCTTTACTTCGGCAACTGTATCACTTTTTCATATTTTGGTTGGTTGCTTTCATCTATCTCACCATTTTCATCGGTCTCTAACAAGTAATATGGGATTTCAAACTCTGCTGTTAAACGGTTATTTGATAGCCATTTTACATTACTAATATAAGCCTCTTCTGGAATACCTGCAAATTTCTCCCTATTAAATACCTGTTTTACCCCTTTTATTGGGTCAAAGCGATAGATACGTAACTCCCTGCTCCCTGACATTGATGACCCTGGATACATGGCAACGTATTTGCCATCGGGTGAGTAACTGGTTTCACTAAGCCAAATCTCATTTAATAGCATGCCTTTGATGTTAAAGATACGCATGTAACCACACATCGTACCACAGCCATAGGTCAATACTACCAAGTTATTGCCCGTCCAACGCAAATCTCCTGCATATTCTGGCTTAAACTCTGATATTCGGCGGTTATTTTTTAGGTCATAGACAACAATTTTGTTGGGGGGATAGTCATAGTGGGAAAACATGGCATATCGTCCATCATCTGATACCAGCCAATCGCCCACTTCGGTAGTGATATGATGAGGGTGTTTGAATTGGCTGATGTTTTGTTCGACCAATCTGCCATTTTTATAACTTTTTACATAGACTTGTTCAATTTTGGGGTTATTTTTATCAGGCTTAACAACCACATCTATTTTTGATTGGGCAGCCATGGCAGATGATATGCCAAAAGGCAGTGCTAAAGACAATGCTAAAGCTAAGGGCAATGTTAATTTCAATGTGTCTAACTGTGTTAACCAGTGATTATTTTTTGTAGTTTGGTGAGTTTTCATCCTATTCATTGTGTACTCCTGTTTATTATTTCTGATTAGTCATAGCATTTATGGTTGAGTTACCATCATTCTGGGCAGAAATTTTTTGTCCAGTTTCCTCCACGAGTACATTGCGTCTGGGTACGATGGCTAACAAATTTCCAGTAGAGGTTACCTTGTTTGTCTTTTTGCTCAATAAAGGCAATACGGAAACGCGCACCTGTTTGTAGACGATCATTTTTTGGGTAGTCAGTGAAAACGACCACGCCAATGTCTGGTTTTGACTTTGCTTGTGGATAGATAAATATATTAGCAATATCGATGTGTTTACCCCGTTCCATATCCGTAGTTATACCCGGCTCTTCCTCCAAATATTTCTGCACATTATCAGCACATACCAGTAGTCTTTCATAACAGTGTTCGATAGATTTTGGAAATATTGATTCTCCTGATTCTACATTTGCATAAAAATTATTGGGGTTTGCTGCTTGCTGACGGCTGATACCATCAGAGTCAGCAAGGGCTTGTGAACTGATAGCAAGAGAGCCAAGCAAGATGGCAGCCGTTGTCATTGATTTTATTGTCATATAAGTTATCCTTATCTAATTATTCAATACAAATGTTATCTTATAAACTTTATATTACCTTTTAAATACTACCTCTGATTGGTAACAGCATCCATAATTTAGTTACCATCATGACACGATTACACGCACGATTTTTTTGACCAGCCTTCGCTACCACGAAGACAATACACCTGATAACGCTGGCTAACAAATTTCCAGTAGGGCTTGCCCTGTGTGTTTTTTTGCTGGGTAAAGGCGATACGATAACGCTCACCTCCCACTGAGTCATCGCCATCATCACCGTAAGGCTGCTCGGTGATAATTACCACACCAACGTCTGGTTTTGACTTTGCTTGTGGATAGATAAATATTTCAGCCGTGCCGATATTTTTACCCAGATCTCTATCTTGATCTTGACCTGAATGCCCATAATTCAGCACCCGTTCAGCACATACCAACAGATTTGCAGAACAGTGGCTGATAGATTTTGGTACATCATTTGCATTCCTGTATTCACCGAAATTATTAGGGTTTGCTGCTTGTTGACGGCTGATACTATCAGAGTCAGCAAGGGCTTGTGGACTGATGACAAGAGAGCCAAGCAAGATGACAGCCGTTACCATTGATTTTATTGTCATACGAGTTATCCTTATATAAGTCTAAAATTCAGTTTAAAGATTACCTCAGAACGGGCACATATTATGGGCACAGTCTCTTTGACCAGCTCCCATCACTACCAGGACGAGCACATTGCCACTGCTGACGATGGCTGATAAATTTCCAGTAGGGGTTGCCTTGTCTATTTGTTTGCTCAACAAAGGCAAGGCGATAACGAGTGGCTGACACTGAGTCATCACCACCTTCTTCACCGTATGGCTCCTCGGTGATGACCACCACGCCAATATCTGGTTTTGACTGTGCTTGTGGATAGATGAATACCTGGGCCATGCTAATATATTTACCCAACTGGACATCAGAATCCATTCCTGACCACTCATCACTTAGCACTCGTACGGCACATGACAATAAGGTGCCAGAACAGTGACTAATAGATTTTGGTAGCTCTTTTGTGTTTGTATTTGCAGAAAAGTTATTAGGATTTGCTGCTTGCTGACGGCTGATACCATTAGATTGGGCAAGGGCTTGCTGACTCATGACAAAAGAGCCAAGCAAGATAAAAGTAGTTGCCATTGATTTTATTGTCATACGAGTTATCCTTATTAAGTTAAGTCTAAACATTGCCTTGCTTTTTAAACATTACCTACTTTGCTTTGTATTTGGCGGAACTGTTCTGATACCTCATTTAGTTGATTTTCCCACTCTCTACTTGGACTCTATCCTTCGATGGTCTAAAAATATACTTGCATTAAGTAAGCAATGGCAAAGGGATTAAATAAGGTGACTTTGATACTCCATGCCAACAAAAAAACCAAGATAAGAGTCATGATTGTTAGGCTACTGGGCAACAGATATACCATTATGGCAGCAGGTATTAACATAAATAAAAACACCACAAAACTTAATATCTAGAACTTAAGATCTAGATAGTCACTGTCAGTCATAGGGCATTTTTTAGCATAATACCTAAAGATTGGCTAATACTAAAATCCCACATAAAAATAGTCACCATAATCCATAATATTATAAAAAATCAGTCTGCCTGATCATTCACCATCACTACTGCTGACCATGCCGTCACCATCAAACATGTTGTTGATTTCTCCCCAGTTGGTTGGGACAATGCCTTGGATGCTGTACTTGGTGACGGTGTCTATAACGCCATCGCCATCTTTATCTGTTTGAGAATGAACTAGATTATTATGACGGTCATATTCATTAATGGTTTTGGTCTTTCTACCAGCTTCTTCAGTTTGCTGCCCAATTAGGTTATTACGGCTGTCATATTGGTAGGTGAAACGATAGTTAAGGTCATCTTTGGAGCGGTTTGTCTGTTGTAGCAGCTTACCTTGCTCATTGTATTGCCACACTTCATACATATCGACTTCACCGCTGTCATCAAACTCAGTCTCTTGACGGATTTTATTGCCATCACTATTATATTGATAACGAATACGTAAGCCTTTGATACCATTGCCATTTGAATCTTTTTCATAGAAAATAGGCTGCGCATTTGCACCTGCATTATCAGCATACTGCCATGACTCAACTAAGGTCACCTCACCATCACCGTTTGCTTCTTCTTCGTGATAAGTAATATTGCCATGATTATCATAGTGCCATCTTTGTTTATGGTCTATTTTGCCATCACCATCATAGTCAGTGGTTTCTAAAATTGGCTGTCCAGTGGTGTTGTATTGCCACGTCTTACGAGTGTCAATCTCACCATCATCATTATTATCTTCAGTAAATTGTATTTTGTTGCCATGATTGTCATAGTTCCATGATTTGGTTAAATAAGATGTGCGTATACCATCTTCATCTGGATAATAATATTTATGCTGATAAAAAATGGGTTTGCTATGATCGTTATATTGCCAATTACTGGTCTCTGATATTTTGCCATTTATGCTTACTTGTTCAGCAGTGAGGTTGTCATTACTGTCATATTGGTTGACATAGCGACAGTTGACACAGTCTGCAAATTCACCTTCAAAATTGATATATCTTAGGATTTGATTACCTCGATGGTCATACACTGTATACTCATAATTATCAGAGCTACTTTCAAACCCATCATCAGAGTCACCTCCAGAATCCAAGTTGTCTAAAATTCTAATCATTTTGCCATCAGCATTGTAACCATAGACCATATTGCTTACCGTGCCTTCATTATTATCACGATAAAGCATGGTGACAATGCCGACTATGCGCTCGCTGTTGTTAGGATCATTCGGATCAACATCACAAATATCACCGACACCATCACCATCGCTGTCTTTTTGCTCGGTGTTGGTAATGGTTGGGCAGTTGTCTTCACTGTCCATGATGCTGTCTGCATCACTATCCATGCTATTGTCCATGCCATTATTTATACCACTATCATTACTGGCTACGTTGGTGATTTGCTGGTTGGTATTAGTGCTACTATTGGCAAAGCTGTTATCAGAGTCATTATGCCCATTGCTATTACTACAGGCACTCACAGTTGATAGGATGGATAAGGGTAAAAAGGTCGTTAATAAAGAGACCACTGCCCAATTAAGAGGCGTGCGCTGCATGGGCGTATCTCCTTATTTATGATTCATTTGAGTATTGATTAATTACTAGTTATAATGATTGTAATTTTTGGATAAAGTGTGCCATCAATTGAATTGATGGCACACTTTAACAATAAACTTATTTTTCTAACCATTGACTATGATTGCTCTACTGCAATTCACCGCATAGGTTGATATATTGATATTTATCTACTTAAGATAAGTATTGAGCTATAAAACTCTAATACCGCAATTGACCTAGTAGATTGATAAATTCAAAGTCGTCATAACCATCACTATTCTCCACTGCCTTAATGGTGACATAAATATCTTGATTGGCGGGCAACTTATCTACTTCAAAGCAGTTGTATAAGGTGGTGTAGCTACCATCAGCAGCTGAATCATCAGTCGTCTGTATAGCCAACTGATGTTTTGCTTCTTTATCTGTACTTAAGATGACTTTGTTACGCAGTTGCACGCCTTTAAATTCACCCATTAGGCACAGCTCATAATAATCGCCCTGTTGTGCAGTATTGAGGCGAGTCACTCCTTGCCATTGTGTACCTTGTGCATTGGCATATTGGAACTGTGAGTTTTCTGAACCTGTATAACTTGAATCACCCAAATGCACGACATTGAGCGAGTTAGGTATGGCAACATAGCCTTCGTCAATATCCTCTGCAAGAACATCAGAATAGGTGATCTTAGGTATGTTATTTATGCTACTAAAGATGACGGTAGCAGGTCTATAACCCTGTCTGGTTGCCACTCCTGCAAAGTATGTCGGATATTTGATATCTTTGGGCAGATGTAAGATGTATTGACCATTCTTCCCTGTGACCGTACTGTACTCGACCCCATCAAGTACCACACTTACTTTAAAGCCTTCTATACCCGCACCGCCATTGCCGACTGATATCATACCTGCAAGATTGTAGGTGTTAGCATTGTTATCATGACTATTTTTGAGTACACCACGCACGTTAACAAATTCAAAGTCGTCATAATCGCCTTGACTATAGACAGACTTAATACTCAAAGTCAGCTCTTCATTGGCTTTAAACTCGTCAATACTGACGCAGTTTTCAAGCTCACTATAGCCACCCAATGGGTCAGTATCTGAAGTAATACTGACTTTGTTCACTGTACCATTGCTTACTATGATTTCATTGGGGCGTTGTATGCCTTTATAGCTGCCTTGAATACATAATTGATTGTATTTGGCTTTTTGGGCAGCACTTAGTTTGGCAGTGGCTGACCACTGTTTACCATGCGCATTTAAGTATTGAAATTGCGAGTTCTCTGAACCAGTATAGTTTGAGTCACCCAAATGATGCACTTGCAATGAGGCAGGGAATAAGATATCAAAGTCTTCTACTACACGAATAGGAGCAGATTTGGTTTTGATTGTTGGTTGATTGTTAGTCGAAGTAAAGACGATCGTGGTCGGTACATAGTCTTGTTTGGTCACCACACCTGCAAAATGCTTTGGATATTTATATTGCTTAGGTAAATAGAGTGTATAACTCCCATCTGCTTTTGTGGTCTCATTATATTCTCTGTCCATCACGAGCTGAACATTAGCACCAGCAAGTCCGTTGCCATTGCTATCAACTACTGTCCCTTTTATTGCCCAAGTATTCTTAGGTTGGACTGGTATAACTGGTATGATCTCTTTTTCACCGCCGCCATCACCACCACCTCCACAAGCGGTCAATGCCATCGCAGATAAAATACTAACAACTGCTAATGTTAGGCGATTTGGTTTGTTAATCAATAAATCTGCCATTTTTTATCTCCTTGTGTGTTGTTACTTTTGTGTTATCAAGCTTTATTGGTGAATATTTCCTTATTGTTTAGTAACTATTAATCTAGCAAACACAGCGACAAAAAAAATCACCCATATGGGTGACTTTTTTTTAAATTACAATTTGATACATTTTAGGTTTAACCACCAATCACAAGATAATAATTAGGCTATTATCTTGCTGTGGTAGCAAACTAAGATACAAACTATTCTGTACTCAAATTATTAAATACCCACATTCGGGTCACCAAAGCTATGACCACCCAAATTACTTACGTTTTCACAATGGCAGTAGATACCTTCGCCTTTATCAAGTGAACTATTATCAGATGAGGTATTACCTGCAGTGGTGATGTTTTTGATGGTTAGGGTATTGGTTTTACCACCGACATAATATAAACCACCACCTTCAAGTCTCACTTTGTTATTTTTAAAGGTAACGGTATCTAAATTGGCATTTTGTGATCTCACAAAAATACCACCACCCCAACGACTGCTGTTATTGATAAAGTTGGTGTTTTTTACTTCAACACCAGAGCCAAAGACATACAAACCACCACCTTCACTTACGTCATTGGTGGTTTTGTTACCTTCAAAGGTGCTGTTACTAATCACTGCCGATTTATAGCTATCATTTAATGACACGGCACCACCACTTATTCTAGTAGTGTTGTTTTTAAAGGTGATGTTATCTAAATTAAAGGTATATTTGTCTTGAGTCGCTGTACCAGCATCAATCGCCCCACCATTACTCTCACTATCCTTCTCTGTACCACCTGTGGCTTTGTTACCTATAAAGCTAGAATCTTTGATACTTAAGTTGCCTTGAGAGATCCTAATCGCCCCACCACCAGCATTAACATATTTCTGGGCTTGGTTATTGGTAAATTTGCTATCAGTGATATTTAGGGTATTACCATCATCGAGATAGATTGCCCCACCATCACCATTGGTTGATATATTGCCATCAAAGGTGCTGTCTTTGACAGTGACGATGTAGTTTGGTTGTTTATACAAATCAGAGTTAATCATGATTGCCCCACCCAATGTACTTTTATCAGCACTACTTAGCCCTACTACGTTGTTACTAAACGTGCTGTTGGTGATGGTGGCATTGCCAGCTTTGGTGCTGTCCGCTTTGGTCAGCCCATAATTTAGGTCAAGGAATATTGCCCCACCCCAGCTAGCACTGCCATCGCTTTTGTTGATGACACGACCGCCCATGTTGTTGCTAAAGGTGGCATTATTGATGTCAATCTTACGCCCTAAATGAGCGATTGCCCCACCATAACAGTGTTCATGTGACGCTGTGGAAGCACAGACATTATTTTCAAATTTAACGCCATCAATATATAAGGTGGTGGCATCTTTATTATAAATCGCCCCACCACTAAAGGCAGTATTGCCCATTATTTCGCCACCAGTAATACTAATACTACTGTCTTGAGCAAAGATAGCACCACCTTGATATTGGTTGGCGTCATTATTTAATAGTTTGACGTTATTTAGGTTGATCTGACCTTGTTTGACATGGATTGCCGCACCTGCTTTATATAAGTCATTAGAAGGAATGCTGGCATTTTGTAATACCAAGTTATTTAAATCAACACTGCTATCTTGAATGTTAAATAGTCGGGTTTTGCCATTACCATCAATTTTGATATCATCGCCTCGACCTTCAATGGTTATGATGGTTCGACCCTGTACGATGTCGATTTGATTTTTTAGGGTAATAGTACCTTTTAGGTCATTTTTAAAGGTGATAGTGCCACCATTATTTTTGGCATATGCCACTGCCTCACGTAATGAATTAACGTCATCTTTGGCATTGACTACGTCATTTAAGGTGGTGACCACCAGTTCATTGATGACTGGCTGGGTGGGGGTTGGATTCGGGTTGTTACCACCGCCATTGTTTCCACCATTACCACTACCATTATTACCACTATTACTTGGAGTGTCGCTACCACCGCCACCACCACCACAGGCGGTAAGTGCCATTGCTGATAATAGTGAAATAACTGCCAATGTTAGGCGATTTAATTTCCGCTTGTTATGCTGTGTGTATTTCATTTTTCTATCTCCTTGTGAGGGCTCTTTGTCAAGTTTTTACGCTTTTTATCTGCACGTTTCCTTACTCTTTCATTTATGTCCTGACTTTATTAATCTAGCAAACACAGCAACAAAAAAAATCACCCATTTGGGTGACTTTTTTAAAAATTACAACTTAATATATTTCTGCGCTGATAATACTTATTTCTTATCATAGTACTAACTAGCTAGTACGTTATCTATAATTGTTCACAGTACAGTATAGTCAACAATGCGTAAGCGCTGGTTGCTATCTACTCGTAGACGATAAATCACATCTATGGGTGGAACATATGGTGATGGAATAAAACTTACTCTGACATAGTAGTTGCCATTTTGAGTTGGATAGCTTGGGTCATTGACGACTTGCAAATTGCTAACCTGTGCTGTGTCTTGGTTAAAATATAAAGGATGCGCTCCAGCAATATTTGCTAAATACTGATCAAGATATTGTGAATGCACAAAGGTACGGAAAAATCTGCGGTCACTATTGGCATTAACATGACCATATTCACGATACATTTTTTCTATCAATAATCTTGCATAGTTATCATTAATATAAGGACTCACATAGTTTGCTGGACGATTACTTCGACTTGTCGTGCGTCTTTGGTTCGCTGGTGGCGTGTAACTACTGCCACTCACTGGCGCAATATAACGTTTAGACACCCAACCTGATTTGCCTGTGGGAACTTGCTGTGCCAGACACCAATCTGCACCTTTTGGCTTTGATACACAGCAAATCACTTCAAGATTACGAGTGTTATATGGCAAAGTATGAATTTTGGCACTTTTGGGTGTGGGGTCACGACGCATATTAAGTACATCATTAGAACGAACATTGGTTACTTTCCAGTTACCTTGTTGTGCTTGATAATCACATTGGTCACTGGTACTCAAGGCGTGAGCAGGGCTTAGCATTGACAAACTAATACCAATACCCACCGCTATTAAAGATAATTGCCTTGTACGAGCAACTGCTATCGTGTTATTAGAATTATTTGACACGGCGATACTCCTTATTAATTATTACTATTTAGCTTAACAATATTCAATCTAACAATTTCTAATACAAAAAAAATCACCCATATGGGTCACTTTTAGCTTAATTTATAAGTTTTTGCTATTTTTTCATTATTTTGCTGCCATTGCTTGCTTCAAAATCCATTGCCACTGCTCTAGTGATAAACTGTAATAGGCATCTTTTAAGATAAGTGTGTGTACGTTATCAAAGCTATCAGCAAAGTGATTGACACTATCAATATTACAATAAGCATCGTATTCACCGACAATACAATGAATATCATAAGCTGCTTGAGCAAACTGCCATTTACTATCAAGCAATGCTGATTCAAAGGCAATTTTATGGCTGGCAAGTTGGCAATGCTTACAAAAGTACTCAGCCAAATACGCATGCTCTATCCAATATTGTACCTTTTGCCTATCCACTTGATAACGCTGATAAGATAAGCGTTTGGCAAAATATAGATGCTTATTTTTGGCTGCTGCATCCACAATCTGGGGGGTAATAGAAAACCAGATTTTTTTGCCCACTTTATTTGCTTTTGCCACATTTTGATATTCTTTGTGCAAAAAATGGCTGTGAGTCATATATGGACTGGGCAATATGGGAGAAACCAGTTGTATCTGGCGCACCTGAGCAACCAAATAAGGACTCATATTCAGCGTGACAGCGGCGGCAGAGTGAATACCCAACAAATAAATGCCTTGTTTTGTTTGTGCTCTATAATCTTGCAAATAGTGATTAATGGGCTCAGCTAGTTGCTGACAAAGACTGATTAAATTATGTGTTTTCCAGTCTTTTTTAGCGATCAGCAAATGCGAATTACAGATGAGTAAATGGCAGCGATTCTCCATACCCCATTGATGCCAAGTTAGTGCTTTATCAGCAATCATATCCCACAATATGCCAAAAAAACTGGGAAAAATAACAATGATACGCCCTTTTGGACAACCCAAGCTAATCAGTGGTTTATTGGTTAAATCCTCCAGCATTTCTTTGTTTTTATCATCCAATTGATTGCTGATTTCACCCAACCAATGTGTGCCTGCCAATAGCTTAACCATCAATTCGCTTTGACTGTGTGTTTGGGTTTTACGCATGATCGACTTTAGGTGTGAGCGCAACGTCTCCACATTAATGTTGGCATTTTCAGCGGCTGTCTTACTGTTACCATGCTCCAACATCACTTGTATAATATGACTTTCTGTAGATGAAAGCTGATACATATTTTTGAGAGTGTCTGTATTGACTCGCAAATGATGGTCATAAATATAGGCAATGTAATGTACTTTATGATGTTGGTGGTATATCAGAACACCGATATGATAGTCAGCGCCCCCTGTTTGCCACTTTGCGGTGACAAAGCTATTTGCCTCTTCTGTCTCAAATTTGGGAATAATGTGCTTAAGTATAAAACGCTGTAGCTCAGACTGATGGCTGATATGGGTGGCTTTTTGATTACATTGCACCACTTGGGCATTAATATCCAAAAATAATACTGCAAACGGTAATGTATCAAAAACATCATGAAATAATCGCCATTGGCTCATTAGCTGCTGACGAAATGCCAATGCTTGTTCTAATCGCTCATGAAAGTTATGACTGGCTAAATGTTGATTATCACCATAACTTAACAAGCTCATATATAGCTCAAACCAATGCGCATCATCCATGTTTAGTTGCTGCAAATCATGTAATAGCTCATATTCTGCCTCTTTCATGTTTGCTCCTTATAAATAATTGCAATACATTTTTTATAAATAGTTTTTATAAATAATACAGCTAAAAACAAAAAGAAGTTACGTCGTACTATTAAGTACTATCATGACATTTAGTGTCTTAATTGCTCTGGTGAGATTATTATTTTGTTATATAAAAAATAATTAAGTTTTTAATTTTTCTATATATTTAATGCAAATAAATCATCTATTATTATTTATTTTAACCTATTGTAAAATCATGTAATCGGCATTTAAAAGAACATAAAGAAACATATTTTAACTTAAATATACAAATTTATGTAATTTAGAAATATTTGGCGATTGATTCAAAAAGCAGCTATTTCGATTTTTGGTTATAATAGCTGCATCAAATTCGCTAAACTTTGCCAATATATACAAAACAAACCATTCTTAGATTTCTGATATTCCCATAAAATAAGTGACCTCCATGACCACACCTTCTGATACTTCGCACGATGCCATTGACCCTAATGTATTACCTAAGTTCTCTGACATGCCTGATGTCACCCAAATGGATACCAGTCACATCAACAAAAGCGAACCGCCATTTATCTTAGTTGATGGCTCATATTATTTGTTTCGCACCTATCATGCACTGCCTGATATGCTGACCACACAAGGACTGCATACCAACGCAATACGGGGTACGTTAAATGCCTTACTCAAGCTAATGCGTCGCTATCATCCGACCCACATGGCGGTCTGCTTTGATACAAAATCGCCCACCTTTCGCCATGCGCTATCGCCAGAATATAAAGCCAATCGCCCTACCATGGACGTCGAGCTATCACAGCAAATTCCCTACATTCATCGTTTGGTGCGAGCACTTGGTATCCCACTACTGCGTATCGAAGGAGCAGAAGCCGACGATATTATTGGTACGTTGACTTATCGAGCCTTAGCACAAGGTCATCATGTGGTCATCTCAACGGGTGATAAAGACATGGCACAACTGGTCAATGATTGTGTGTTATTAGAAGACAGCTTTACTGGTAAAGTGACTGACGTACAAGGGGTGATTGATAAATTTGGGGTAACACCGACACAAATGGTCGATTATTTAACCTTAATGGGTGATAGCTCTGATGGTATTAAAGGTGTTCCAGGAATTGGTAAAAAAACCGCTGAAAAACTGCTGAAAGAATACGGCAGCCTAGGCGGTATTTTAGAAAATGTCGAGAACATCAAAGGGCGAGCAGGTAAAAACTTGGTGGAATATGCCGATGACATACCGATGAATTCACAACTTGCCACCATCATCACTGACCTTGAGATTGGACAAGATTGGGAAGATTTGCGTATCAATACCGACCCTTGCGCTTTTATTGATGAGCTACGTGAGCTATATAGTGAGCTTGAATTTAAAAATGAGCTTGCCTCGCTTGACCACCCAAACCACCCTGCCAATACTCAACAGGCTCAAAGTGTGGCAGGTAGCAAAGCCGCCACAGAGTCACAAGCACAAACAGCCAAAAGCTTACAAGCACAAAAGCAAGCAGCGATTATCGAGCACATCAAAGACAGTAAAACCCACGACAAAGCTTGGCATACCATCTTAGATGCGCCTGCGTTTGATACCCTAGTCGATAGGCTTGCCAATGCTGAGAATTTTGTCATTGATACCGAAACCACCAGCATCAATTGGCGTGAGGCTGAGCTTGTTGGGCTATCCTTTGCACTGCAAGCACACGAAGCCTATTACATTCCACTAACGCATAGCCTAGAAGACGATGCTCTGATTGGCAAGCAGCTCAATCGTGATAAGGTGCTGGCAAAACTTAAACCCATTTTAGAAAACCCTAAGATTGGCAAAGTTGGGCAACATCTTAAATATGATGCGCACGTACTGAGCCGCTATGGGATCAATTTAAATATAGACTTAAATCTAGCTTTTTCAGAAAGCGTCCTATCAAGGCAGGCGAGCGCAGATAGTACAACTGGTACAGCAAGCGAAGGCAACACAGATAGGGCGGTTTCTGGGAAGGCTAGAAACTGGGCGATGGATACCATGTTAGCCAGCTATGTCATCAACGCTGCCATTACTCGTCATGGTATGGACGACCTTGCCCGTCATTATTTACATACGCAAACCATCACTTATGAGGACGTAGCAGGCAAAGGCGCAAAACAAGTCACCTTCGATAAAGTTGCCATCGACATTGCCAGTGATTATGCTTGTGAAGATGCGGACATTACCTATCAGCTATTTGAGTTATTCCAAAATAAGCTCAGCGAAGATGACAACAACTACCGCTTGCTACATCAACTTGAAATACCCACTGCACAGATATTATGCCAAATGGAAACGGATGGCATCTTAATCAAACGTCCCTTTTTAAATGAGTTATCACAACGCTTTGATGAAGAAATCATCGCCCTAGAAAAACAAGCCTATGAGATTGCAGATGAAGAGTTTAACCTCGGCTCGCCAAAGCAGTTGGGCGAGGTGTTATTTGATAAACTTGGGGTGACAGGTGGCAAAAAAACCAAATCAGGGCAGTACTCTACCTCGGAGGCGGTATTGTCTAAAATTGAGCACCCACTGGTTGACATTGTGCTTGAATATCGCAGTTTGGCAAAACTAAAAAACACCTATACCGATGCCTTAGATGCGGTCGCTGACACCGACACCGACCGTGTGCATACCAGTTATCATCAAGCGTTAACCAGTACAGGACGTTTGTCTTCTACTGACCCCAATCTACAAAATATCCCGATTCGTACTGCCACTGGACGTCTGATTCGTCAAGCTTTCGTTGCGCCTAAAGGACGGGTAATATTGGCAGCGGACTATTCACAAATTGAGCTACGCTTGATGGCACATTTCTCTGGTGATGACAACCTAACCCGTGCCTTTAAAGGGGGCTTAGACATTCACACTGCCACTGCTGCTGAAGTTCTTGGCAAAGCAGTTGCTGATGTCACCCCAACTGAGCGACGCAATGCCAAAGCCATTAACTTTGGACTACTTTATGGTATGAGTTCGTTTGGACTATCTAAACAGCTACAGATGAGCCGTAGCGAGGCGCAAGATTACATTAACTTATATTTTAATCGCTATCCTAAAGTCAAAGACTATATGCAAAATACCCGAGCCAGCGCCTATGAAAATGGCTATGTGCAGACTATTTTGGGACGTAAGCTCTATACTCCTGACATTCAAAGTAGTAATCGTATGGTGAAGCAAGCTGCTGAACGTGCCGCCATCAACGCGCCACTGCAAGGCTCAGCGGCTGATATCATCAAGTTAGCGATGATTGCGGTTCATAAAATCCTGCCCCAAGAACATGCCAAAATGCTACTACAGGTGCATGATGAATTGGTATTTGAGGTGGATACAGATAAAGCCAATGAGATTAGCGCGCTTATTCGTGATGCGATGCAAAATGTGCTGCGTGATACCGCTAAAGATAACGGCTGGGATGTGGACTTTGCAGTGCCGTTATTGGTGGAAGTGGGTATGGGCGAGAATTGGGATGAGGCGCATTGATAACTTAGGTTGATTAAATTATATAATCAACAACAAAAACCAAGTATAACTATTATAATAGACAAACTATATTTTAGCTTAACAATCAAAGGACAATACAATGAATATTTTAATTACTGGTGCATCACGAGGCATTGGACTTGCCACCGCTAAAAAACTTGCCAGCAAAGGACATAGCATTGGACTATTTTCTATTGATGAGGATAACTTAAACACGGCTATCAAAGACAAAGCCTTTAAAAAAGCCCACAAAAAAGGCAAAATTATTTACGGCACAATGGACGTATCCAATGCTGATGACTGGGATAATGCCATTAGCCTAATGTTTAAGCAACTTGGTGGTATTGATGTACTGATTAATAATGCAGGGGTTTTAATTACAGGTAATCTGCCTAAGACTGATTTGGAGCAACAACTATCATTGATTGACGTTAACTGTAAAGGTGTTTTGATTGGCTGCCATAAAGTCGCCTCACAATTAACTGGTGATAAATACAGCAAAATCATAAATTTATCTTCTGCTTCTGCGATTTATGGGCAGCCTGAAATCGCTGCTTATTCTGCCAGCAAATTTTTTGTACGCGGGCTAACTGAAGCACTAAATATCGAATATGAACCAATGGGTGTACGCGTGGTTGACGTGATGCCATTATGGGTAAGAACTGATATGACATCAGGAATAGAAGTCACCAGTATCGACCGCTTAGGCATTAAACTCACTGCCGATGATGTCGCCAAAACTGTATGCAAACTGGTAGCGGCACCTAACAAGAAACTATCTGCTACCCACTATCCAGTAGGCTTGCCTGCCAAAGTGCTAAATGGTCTAGCACAAGTGACACCCGATGCCATCACACGCTGGGTTAATAAAAAAGTTGGTGCTTAATATTCCTATTAACCCCTGATATAAAAGCCCTCCTCTAACAAAAGAGAAGGGCTTTATTGTCCTTGTTACCCAATGGTATTAAGACTGGATAAATTATTGATAATATTTGCCAATCTGTTGGCTGATATAATCCGAGGCGACTTTATTATAAGCCTGACAAGTTACCAAATCTTTATCAGGGTCATGATTAGGTCTAATGTCATAGGCTTTGGTATAAGTGGCATGATAGATTTTGCCATGATACTGCACCGCCGCAGGGTATTGATAATTACCAATACTAGGCTGAGAGTGGCTGGTGACAAAGCCTGAGCTGGTAGTTGGTTTAATCGTCATTGAATCGAATGGTAAATTATAATAGACAGCACTGCTTGCATTAGCATCACCAACTTGTGCAGTTATAAAGCCTTGTTGATGTACATCCTCTCTCATAGATAGTTGCCAATCCATAAGGTTTGTATAACCTGTCATATCATTGCTACTAAAACTAAAGTAAGGCTGACTGACACTTTGATTTAAAGTGTAGCACTTTGCACCATTAGGAAAGTCAAATTTGTGCTGTTTGGTTTTGGGTAGGTTGTTTAATATTGTGTTAATACCTTTTGTCGCTATTTGCTCTACACCAGAGATATGAGCAATATCAACACCTTGATAATCAAAGCTATGACGAATGCTAGTGCCATTTTTTTGGTCATGCCAGTCATAATAATAAGATAAATTAGATTTAGGAACATACAAGTCAGATAACTTCATCTTAGGTGTCATAGTAAAGTCAAAAAAATCTGCCAATGTATATAAGGTAGGCTTAGGATTGGTTTGTGTATCAGAATTTACCTTACCAAAAATGGGCATGTCAGTATAACTTGCTTGACCTGACCTAATTGTTTCCTCTGTTTTAATAATTGCGGACACCTTATTATTATCATCTTTATCATACTGCACATCAAACTTAGTAAGTTTAATACTACTAAAAAGCCCTGACGATGTGCCATCATTACCATTTGAACCCTTATGTTTAACTTGATGATTTTCATCAGTGATACAAGCGGTTAATGACAAGGTAGATAATAGAGCAACCCATAAAGTTACTTTTTTTGTGATAGTGAATGTTTTCATCACAATACTAGCTCCTAAATAAGAATCATGAGAGTTATTCTCATAACATAATTTTATCATGGGCATTATTTTTACTTATGTCTTATTTTTAGGTGTTTAATTTTTCTTAATTATTTCTTTTTTATCTAGGGTCTGTTGACGACTTTATAGACTATTGAATCCTTGTGGTTGCCTGACTAGCAGGACGTATTTGTATACGTGAGCTGTCAGGTATATCAGGGGCAAAGTGATTGCCCTTTATTAAAGTATTACTCACTGCCCCCGCTTGGCTTTGCTCACGGATTTCTGAGCCAACTTTGATGGCTTGACGGACATTTTTTCCAAACTCATTATCCATTATTTTGGTGCCGTCATCTTCAACAATAATAGCCTCAGTAACATCATAAAAGTGATTGCCAATAATTTGGTTATCTTTGGCACTGTCTAAATGATAACTGGCAAATAAGCTGTCTTTAATCAAATATGCCCCACACTCAAAGCCTTTTAAATTGCGAGATTGTCGTGAAGCAACCCAAACGCCAACAGGCTCATTAGCAAAGGTATTATTCTCAATGAGGTTATCTTGTGCTGATTCGGTACGTTTAAAGTGATTATAACGACCGCTGTCATCGGCATGCTCAAAACAGTTGCGATATAAAAATATCCCCCCTGCCCCATTATGAATAAACTGATTATTACGGATAACATTATATGCCGATGAATCTACTGCAATGGCTTCACGATTAGGCTTAAAGGTGCGAAAGCCATTATCAACAAATACCGAATCGCTAATGGTATTGTACTGACTGCCAAACTCTAAATACAGCCCCACTGTACCAGAACCTTGTATATGTAAATGCTGAAAGTTGACATGGTGCACATGGTCACCAACAAAAATCCCGCTATTGGTGCTACCAACACTACTTAGATTAATGATATCAATGTCATGTGGTGCTAAAGCACGATTAGCGTTGGGGTCGGTTAAGCCTTTGCTATAACGCTGATTAGGGCTGGTTTTTTGGCGAATGTGTAAGGCATGGTCATAACCTTGAACATGACAATTTGCCACACTGATATGACTGATGGCTTGGTCGATTTTGGGCTTGATGGTGATGGCACTGCCTGATTTATTATTTTGTCCATCCGTAGCAGGAGCAGGGCTTAATGTTGCTCCATGACAGTCTAATGAGCTATTTGAGCTATCCAAAACAAACTGCACACCTTTATTTTGTAAGTCACAACCATCTGCCAATTTGCTATGTCCACTAATGGTCACCGTCTGATTGGGGGTAAATTCTTGGCAGTTATAAATGGTAGTAGCAGTCGGCAAACCTGCATTGACGACTTTTGCAATATTTTTGGATTGTGTACTGCTGTCATCTACCCGACTTTCTGAAACAGAAGCGGTAACAGGCAGTTGACCACAAGCAATAAAAGCACTGCTAACTGCCAATATTATTGCAGTCTTAGATATCAGTCTATAGGGTGTGAAAGAATAAGCTGTCATAAACTATCAACTCAAGATTATAAAGACATATCATGATGATACATCTTTATACCCTAATTGAGAAATCACAAAGAACTGACTATAAAACTCACTTCGGCAAAAACAAATTAAGCCCTAACGTATGTGCCAATTCATGCACCATCTTTTGACCACGCACGCTATTACCTGCACTATCTAATGGTGGCGAAAAGGCAGCAATACCCATCACATTGGGGACGACTGCCATAATACCGCCACCCACACCACTTTTACTAGGCAAGCCAACCGTATAAGCCCAATCGCCTGACTTTTCATAAAAGCCTTCCATCATCATTTCCGCCAAAATATGCGGGATATTTTGGGGTTTTATCACCTGTTTTTGACTGATGGGATTTTTGCCTCCTGCCGCCAAAGTCGCTGCCATGGTTGCCAAATCTACGGTATTAATCAGGGTTGAACATTGTCGGGTATAAACCTCACATGCTTCCATAGGGTCGCAAAACATATGCTCTGCAGAATACAATAGCCAAGCAATCGCCCGATTATGAAAGTTGGTGGTTTGCTCCGACTCATTGACCTCATCAGAGAGTCGCACTCGCTCACTTGCCATCTGCCGTTGAAAATCCAAAATTCTAGCCCAACGCTCTTCTTTATCCTTTGCCTCAATAATACTGGTGGTCGCCATCGCCCCTGCATTCACCAGTGGCGATAAGGGCTTATCTTGGTGTAGCTCCAACGCCATGACAGAATTAAACGGCAACCCCGTTGGGCTATCCCCGACTTTTCGGCGAACGGTTTCACTGCCTTTATCTTCTAATGCCAATGCTAGTGTTGCCACTTTTGAGATGGACTCAATAGCAAAGCCATAATCGCTATCACCACTGGCATAAACATCCCCTTCTGCTGTGACCACCGCCAATGCAGATAACTGTGCGGGTACACTTGCCAAATATGGGATATAACTGGCGTTTTTACCGCCTCTGTCTTGGTGATGTTTTTGCTGTATTTTAGTGACCAGTTCTTGTAAGTTATTTTTATTCATAAGACTTTCCTATAAAAATTTGCTAAAAAAAGGGCGACATCTTATTTGATATCGCCCCTTTTTTAATTAAGATTTCGCAGTTGTTGAGGGTGGATTTGAAGGTTGTGTGGTGGTTTTTGCCTCTTCCCAAGTAAAGGGGGCAAAGTCGGCTTGTGGGTCTTTCCAGTCTGCTTTTTTCATCGCATAAATAATAAATGGAATGACCACAAAGAACACCGTTAATCCCACCAAAATTCCCACGTACATCTCTGGGCTACCCACTTTAATCTGTGAAGGTGGAATAAAGCTAAACACAAAGGCAAGCAATGAACCTGCAAACCCTGCCCCACCGACAATCCACATACCTGCTTTTTTACCGCCGGGGATATGATAGGCACGCGGGCGGTCAGGTTGGCTATAACGCAACTTGATAGCAGCCGCAAACATCAACATATACATAATCAAATATAAGATAACGGTTAATTGACTTAATATCTGATACGCCGATTGCACCGATGGTAAGACCACAAATAGCACAGATAAAATGGTCACTGCTGACGCTTGTACTAATAAAATATGTGTTGCCATACCATGCTGATTGGTATGCTGCCACCAACGAGGCAAATATCCTGCTTTAGCAATGACCAGCAGACCTGATGATGGACCTGCCACCCAAGTCACCACGCCAGCCAAGACACCAATTGCCAGAGCAATCGCTACAATCGGAGCTAGCCATGACAACCCTGCCCACTTAAACATATCGTTATAAGCAACTAGCAAACTTTGAGTTAAGTTAATATCAGCATGAGGAATGACAAAGGCAATCGCCAATGTACCCATCACAAAGATAGACACCGTACACACTGCCGCAATCATAATGGCAATGGGGTAAGTTTTATTTGGATTATCAACCTCTTTAACGTGAATGGCATTCATCTCCATACCTGCATAAAACAGGAAGATACTGGCTGCCAACACAATATTATCAAACTTGGTAAAATCAGGAATCAACTTGCCCCACGACAAGTCGATTTGGGGCTTTTGTCCAGAAAACAAATACGCAAAACCAAGTACAATTAAGATAATGGCTGGAATAATCGTCCCGATAATACCACCCCATTTGGACACTTTGGCAAACGCATCTACCCCCCGAAAGGCAATAAACGTCGCCAGCCAATAAATGGCAAGGACAACGGCAAGGACAAAGAATTTATTGGCGGATAACGCCTGATCCCACGTCTGGTCAGGACCAATAAAAGCAAGCGACACTGCCCCAAAGGTTAATGCAGTCGGAAACCAAACGGTCACCTCGATCCACAACATAAACATGGCAAGAAATGCCAACTTAGGGCCAAACGCCTCACCGACCCAGCGAAACACCCCACCTTTTTCTGACCAACCTGTCGCCAACTCTGCAGCGACCAATGACACAGGAATTAAGAAAAATATCGCCGCAAAAATATAATAGAATATCGAGCTTAGACCATATTCAGCCTCAGAAGGTAACCCCCTAAGACTGACCACAGCCACGATGTTCATAATCACTAACGTGGTAATGCCCAATTTTTTGGCATTACTATTGGCACTCGCCTGAGTGCTAGGTGATTGAGATGACATGATGACAACTCCTTGTGGTAGCGTGAAGGATTAGGTGTGTTTAAAGCCACTGGCTTGACTGTGACCTGTCGCTTCAGGGTGGGCTTTTAAAAACTCAAGCACCGCCTTAAAGTCTTTCATAAACAGCTCAGCAAAATCCATCTCAAAACCACGGCGACACATAATACGCATCACCACCACATCAGAGCATTCACCACTTAACGCAAATGCAGGTACTTGCCAGCCACGCAGACGCAGACGTTCTGACACATCATAAAGTGTATAGCCCACCTCTTCGCCATCTTTAATCTTAAAGCAAATCGCAGGAATACCTTCCTCTGGTTTACCATTACAGATAAACTCATAAGGGTCTAACTTTTTAATCTCCTCACCCAAATACTGTGCCACTTGATATGAGGCAGTATGTACTTTGCGATAGCCCTCATGACCTAAGCGTAAAAACTCATAATATTGTGAAATAACCTGACCTGCAGGGCGAGAAAAGTTAATCGCAAACGTACCAACTTGACCACCTAAATAATCCACATTAAAAATCAACTCTTCAGGCAATGCCTCTTTATCACGCCACAATACCCAACCACAGCCAAGCGGTGCTAAGCCAAACTTATGTCCAGAGGTACTGATTGACTTCACCCGAGGCAAACGGAAATCCCACACAATATCAGGGGCACAAAATGGGGCTAAAAACCCACCACTGGCTGCATCGACATGCACATCAATATCCAAGCCAGTATCAGCTTGCAACTTATCTAACGCATCACAAATCTCTTTTGGAAACTCATAATTGCCCGTATAAGTCACCCCAAAGGTCGGCACAACGCCGATGGTATTTTCATCACAAGCGGCAAGCATACGCTCGGTATCCATAAATAGCTTGCCAGGAGCCATAGGAATTTCACGAATCTCTACGTCCCAATAGCGGGCAAACTTATGCCAGCATACCTGCACAGGGCCACAGACTAAATTGGGCTTATCGGTGGGCTTACCCTCAGCTTGACGCTTTTTACGCCACCGCCATTTCATCGCCATACCCCCAAGCATACAAGCCTCTGACGAGCCAATGGTATTGGTTCCCACCGCAGGCTCACCATCTTTGACTGGGGCATGCCATAAATCAGCGAGCATACGAGTACAACGGGCATCAATTTCTGTAGATTGTGGATATTCTTCCTTATCAATCCAGTTTTTGCTTAAAGATAAATCCATCAGTTTATGCACGTTGTCATCGTTCCATGTCTGACAAAACGTGGCTAAGTTTTGACGGGCATTACCGTCCAAAAACAGCTCATCTTCAATCATCTGATAGACGACATCATCACGAGTTTCTTCTTTTGGAAAATGATTTTTTTCAGCAGCTAGGCGAATAGAATGAGAGGCAAAACGAGAGTCGTAAAGTGAGTTATCTTTTTTCATGGCAAAAGCTCCTTATCAATTATTTATTATTAGTTTATGTAGATAAAAAGCAAAAAAACTTTTATATAACTTAATACAAGATAAAATGAAACAACAGCCGATAATTACAAATAAGGGTCATTTGTAACAGTCTCTATATTTTTATTTTTTTAGTTCAATTCAAATTAGCTTAACCTGTTTTTTTATTATTAACCCGTACTAATTTATATTTAATATTATTTTACTTTTTATCATATTTTCATGAGTGTGATATTTTTAAACTTAAACTACTTAATCACTTTTTTAATATAGCATAACAAAATTATTTCTACTAGATTGAAATATTCATAATTTTTGTTAATTATATTAAACACGTAGGTTGGCATTACTTTTAAGTGATTCCCAATAATTTCTAGCAGAAAAATAGTAAACATAAGTTTATTTTTTTATAAAAATTTATACTCTAATTTTATTAATTTAACAATATGTATCAATAGATAGTATTTTTTATAATTTATTTATTATTAATATTAAAATTTGTTAACATTATAGGACTTACGTAAAATTGTCATATTAGTCTTATAAAGCGACTGGGAGTTATTTACAAAACCTCTGGAACTACGTACAGCCAGTCCACTTGATAAAAAACGAAAAACAAAAAACAATGATTACCAGTCGCCGATTATCTATAAACTTGCGTAAGTTCTACATTAATTCTTTTTATATCACTTACTGTTTAATTATTTTTAATAATATATATTCATAATCCAAAAAATCGAGATATTTTTAGGCATAATCCACTATTATATATAGGTTTGCGAGTGTGAATGCTAAGCTAAGTTGTTGTTGTCGATATCAAATAAAACAAAGTCTTTCTCAGTTAAACAAAATCCAACATGGATACGACAAAAGTCAGTCTATTTTTTTATGCTGATTACCTATGATATAAATAGACCCACACCTTAAAGTCAAAATTTTAACAGCCCAAAGTTTTTAATAGCATTTAACAATAGATTTTAATCCATACCTTAACATGCACATATATCAAGGAGAACAACATGACACACCCATCTTCTACTAATGTCAGCACAAATAATTTAGAAACCATCGCAACTGATGAGAATCTGGTTAATGAGGGCTTAACACCATCACAACCACAAAACATAGACGATGCGCGTATCGATGAAGTATTGGTAGAAGATAATTTAGATGATAAAGATTATCCAACCATCCGTGATATTGCTGATGAAGATGCTGTCGAGCACAGCTTTGGAAAGGAGTTGTAACCCATCCAGCAATAGCAATAACTGCTCTTATAAAAAGAACGCTTATTTTTTATCTCATGACCTTTTATTTAACTGTGCGTAAAACGCACCCTACAATTATTCCGATATCAGTACTTACCTGTAACACAAAGCCCTGAAAAATCAGGGCTTTTTATTAAATGTTACAAAACACGTAGAAAATAATATTAAGAAATCTCAACCATGGGTTGATCTGTCCACACATCTCGGTAACTGGTGTAATAGCCAATAATCATCCAAGGTGTGATGATTAATAACCCTAGTCCCAATGTAAATAGCACCAATAAGGGCAAGGCGACCATTAATATCAAACCATAAACTGTAAATGGCAGCATATTAACCCAACAGCCTTGAAAGCTTTTTTTCATAGCCGTCATGGCATCCATGTTATGTAAAACAATCAGTGCGGGTGCAAACCATATTGCCATCATGATCGGTATCATCAACAATAACATAAATAACACTATGATCATAACAAACAAAAACAGATTCAGATCGTCCATATTTAGCATCATGCTATCGAGGCCACCACTAAACATAGCCAATGAAAAACCACCAAATAATAGGACAACAATAAGCGCAATCACAATGCTCGCAAGTGAAGCGGCAAAATATAATAAGCACAATATTAATAGTTGCTCTATATGGGTTTTAAAGCCCGCAAATAAATGATCAAACCGCAGCTCTTCTCCTTGTGCTTGGGCCGCACACCCTTGCATCATACCACCGATAAAAATCAATATAAAATAGCCAGCCATACCACCAATAAAAGGAATGAAATTAGCAAAAATCAAGATAAGCAACAGCGCAAAACCCATGCCTACCCATAATAAAAACTCTTGTTTAAGTAGTGCAAATGCATTGACTAACCAAGTCCAACCCAATCCTGCCGAGCAGCATCGAGGCTGGTCTAATAGCTGTGGTAACGGATTGCCAAATTGATCTGTAGCAACCAAGGATGGCGGCTTTTGTAATGAAGACGAGGGTGGTGGAGCATACGGCGAAGTCATAAAGTATCCTTATTATTACCTCACTCTCAACTTCAACCCTCTCCTAACCTCCTTCTTAAAAAAGAGGGAGAAACTGGCTTTTAAGTCCTCCCCTTACTTCAAGGGGAGGGTTTGGGAGGGGTCATATATCAAATTAGTAAAATAAGTTGAGAGTGAGGTTATTATTATTAAAAATTATTACTATATTTTTAACGTCCATTGTGTGGGTATTTATCCTTATATAAACGGTATTTAAGATATCGTTTATGTGTGCGCCATTACCTGTGACCATCCTTGCACCAGTGGTGTCACCAATGCAGCCATTAATTCAATATGCGCCGCATCGGTATTAAGCGCAGGAATATAATGATACTCTTGCCCGCCTGCCTCTAAAAAATACTTTCGATTTTCTATTGCCAGCTCCTCAAGTGTTTCCAGACAATCTGCAGAAAATGCAGGACTGACCACGTGTACTGAGCACACACCTGATGCCCCCCATGCTTTTAAAGTGACATCGGTATAAGGTTTTACCCATTCTTGCTTACCAAAACGAGACTGGAAACTGATGATCCATTCATCATCACTTAGCTCCAAACTTTGTGCCACTTGCATGGCAGTATGTTTACAACGCTCAGGATAGGGATCGCCTTTATCAGCATACGGCTGTGGAATACCATGAAAGCTAAACATCAATTTATCTGGCTTACCATGCTCTGCTTGATAACGACGTATCGAATCTGCCAACGCTGCAATATATAACGGATGGGAAAAATAATCTTTAACAATGCTTATACTCGGCAAGTTACGCTGCTGCAATGCCCATTTACTCACCGCATCATATACCGCTCCTGTCGAGGTGGCAGAATACTGTGGAAATAAGGGCAAAATTACAAAATGCTCTACGCCCTCATTTTGTAATTGGCTCATCACTTCAGGCAAAGCAGGATTACCATAGCTCATCGCCGCATGTACACTCACCCCGACAGGTAAGGTTGTATTATCTAATTTATCCAATTTCGTTTGTAATAAGTCAACTTGGCTATTTAATATCTTACGAATTGGTGAATCCCCTTCCCAGATACTTGCATAGGCATGGGCGACCCGTTTCGGGCGGGTGGTCAAAACAAATAGATTTAGGATAATTGCCCATAAAAATTGCGGTATTTCAATCACACGTGGGTCGGACAAAAACTGACGCAAATAGCGACGTACTGCTGGTGTGGTTGGTGCATCGGGTGTACCAAGATTGACCAATAATACGGCAATGCGTGGCGATTGAGCAGATTTCATATAGACCCCATATTGTTAACATTTATTTTCTATTATGCAGCCATCATTTAACTTTTTATGTCATCACCTTCATCAAGATTAATTTCATTTATCAAGACAAGGTTTAAATAGATAGATTGGGCATTAGTTTAACATTTTTATGCAATCATCAAGAGGAACTGACGTAATCAAGTTGTACTTCTGCGTCTATCAACCTACAATACTACCCTAACAATAACCTAACTCAACTATGAGATTGTATGAGGTGGTTTTGAGTACGTATTCCAAACTTTCTGACACTGACGCTAATACTGATACAACCCGTGATGCTAATAGTGATAACAATAGTCACGCTAGTACAGAAACTTCTGTCGGTATTGTCACCCCAAAGTGTTTGCACTTTGACACTCCGCTGACACTAGAATGTAACCGCATCCTACCAGCATTTGATTTGATGGTAGAGACTTATGGCACATTAAATAGCGATAAATCCAATGCCATACTCATCTGCCACGCACTCTCTGGTAGCCATCACGCTGCTGGCTACCACAGTGCTGATGATAAAAAACCTGGTTGGTGGGACAATATGATTGGCCCTAACAAAGCCATCGATACCAATCACTTTTTTGTGGTGTGTCTTAATAACATTGGCAGTTGTCACGGCTCAACAGGCCCTACTTCTCCCAATCCTGATAGCGCAACTGGCGCACCGTATGGTCCAGATTTTCCGCTGATTACCATCAAAGATTGGGTAAGCACACAAGCACTGTTATCCGACCGCTTAGGCATCAATGTATGGCATGCGGTGGTCGGTGGCTCAATGGGTGGTATGCAAGCCTTACAATGGGCAGTGGATTACCCTGATAGACTTAAACGCTGCGTCATTATCGCCAGTACACCCAAACTCTCAGCACAAAATATTGCTTTTAATGAGGTGGCACGTCAATCGATATTATCTGACCCCAACTTCAAAAAAGGACGCTATCTTGAAGCCAACACCTATCCCAAGCGAGGGCTAGTCTTAGCCCGTATGGTTGGGCATATTACTTATCTCACCGATGAGGCGATGAAATCTAAGTTTGGTCGTGACCTCAAATCTGGCAAATTTATGTATGGCTATGATGTTGAGTTTCAGGTAGAAAGCTATCTGCGTTATCAAGGTGAGCGTTTTAGTGAAAACTTTGATGCCAACACTTACTTACTAATGACCAAAGCACTCGATTATTTTGATCCGACTCGAGGTTATGTAGAAGCCGATAGTATGTCGGATATTGATGCGCTGAAACAGACACTGGCACATACCCAATGTCAGTTTTTGCTGGTGTCATTTACTACTGATTGGCGTTTTGCTCCTGAATGCTCACAAGAGATTGTCGATGCCCTCATCGCAAACAACAAACCTGTCAGCTATGTGAATGTTGATGCCCCACATGGTCATGATTCATTTTTGTTTGATATTCCACGCTATATGGCAGCGGTACATGGTTTTTTGACAGCTCCTTTTTTGACGACACAAACGAATCAATCCCATAACACCAACCATGCCACCACAGCAGACGCTAAAAAGTGTCACGATACTGCACTGGCAGCTGATTCAGGAGATGCTCTATGAGAATGGATCACATACTTGCAGAACGCTGGATTAAACAAGGCTCACGTATCTTAGACTTAGGCTGTGGGGATGGCGCATTATTGGCACACCTACAAAAGACGCTTGGAGTCACAGGCTATGGACTGGAGCTGGATACAGATAAAATTAATCAAGGTATCAGCAAAGGCTTAAATATCATCGAGCAAGACCTCAATGATGGGCTGGCGAGATTTGCCGACAATAGCTTTGATACTGTAGTGATGGCACGGGCGCTACAAGCAGTAAAATCCCCTGATACCCTACTGCTAGATATGCTACGAGTGGGACGAGAAGCCGTCATTACCTTTCCTAACTTTGCGCATTGGCAAAACCGTATCCATTTAGGCATCAAAGGACTGATGCCTGTCTCTGAAGCATTGCCTTATGAGTGGTATGACACACCAAACATTCATCTATGCACCTTTAAAGATTTTGAAAAACTGTGCACAAACAATGATATCCGTATTCTAAATCGCTTTGCCGTCAGTGATAGCTTGCAAACGTATCACCCGTTAAAGTCTTCATTAATAAGACGTATGCCAAACTTGCTGGCAGATGTGGCGATTTATCGAGTAACGAAAGTTTAAGACGCTGTATTTATCATATCTACTATTCAGATACGTATATTGTTACCAATTTATTACTTTAATATCACCATAGTCTTGCTGTCATATTCACTTACAAACTATCTAGCAAAGTCACCCATAAACATGGGTTAGCTTGGGTAATTAATATTTGAGTTTCGTAAATAGTGATGTTAAGCTAATTCAATTACTGTTTATTTTTACCTGTTATATTTATGGCTTAGATAACACTTTGCTGTCACACTATCAAATAAATAAAAGTGCGACCAAAACTCACGCAACTTGTTAACATAATATCATGTTAATTGTTGTGTTTTTTAATGAGCCTACTCAATAGTGATAGTGGCAATATGACAGCTAATTGAGCCAGTTTTTACTTTTATATTTATTAAATAGACTTAACTAATACTTCAACTACCTACTCTATCCATCTGAAACAAATTCTAAACTGGAGCTGTTGCTATGAAATTGTTAAAAGCCGCCTTATTTACCACCATGTTATCCTGTGGTGCGATTAGTGCTGCTAACGCTGAACTTATCTCAAATGTACCACTTGACACCTCACGCTTTGAGTTAATGAACATTAGTTCCCTAACAAACATGGCACTGCAAACATCTACTAATGCAACTCAGCAAAGAGCCTATAACGAAGCCAAATTTTACCTAGGACGACGTTACCATAAAGGCAATGGTGTCGCTCAAAATACCCAAAAAGCCATCGAATGGTACACACTAGCAGCCAATGAAGACATCACACCTGCGCAACTTAACTTAGGTCTTATGTATGCTAAGGGAGATGGCGTTGCTGTTAATGAACAAAAAGCCCGCTATTGGCTAGAGAGAGCAGCAAAACGTAGTGATAATCGTGCCAGCTATGCACTTGCCTTAATTGATGAGAAACAACAAAAACTTGTCGATGCCTATAAATGGTATGACTTGGCAACACGTGATGGTATGCTTAATGAACAAATACGTAACAAAGCACGTGGTAGAATTGGTCGATTGGCACTGAACTTATCTAGTTCAGATATGGAAAGAGCCCGTACTCAAGCTGAAAGTTGGTTTCAAACACAGTAACACTCCATTACCATACTTTTAATATCAATTTAAGAAAACAAAACCCAGTATCATGCTGGGTTTTTTTATATATTTCACATTACGGCTTTAACTTAGTTGGTTTGGACAGGTACTTTATCTATATCTTTACCTATAAAACCTAAAAGCGAATACTAATATCCTCTCTCCCCTTATAAAATCTACTCAAATCTTATAAAATAGTCAGGTTATGGTTAAATATAGTCAAGCTAATATCTTCAGAGACTACATAGCAGAGATTCCATCAGCCATAACATTGTTTTTTATTTATCATAAACGCACTAGGTTTACGTCCTAGCCAGCAGGAGATAGCAATATGAGTAACACAACGAGCAATACAACAGATAATACAAGCAACACCAACCCGAACAAAAACCCTGTCGCATACGATAGTGAAGTCAATAACATTGTCGTTGCTGCCCTTTACAAATTCATCCGTTTTGATGACTTTGAGCAGTATCGTGAGCCCATCTTAAACATCATGCTAGATAATGATGTCAAAGGCACGTTATTACTGGCATCTGAAGGTATTAATGGCACAATTGCAGGCAGCCGTGAAGGTATTGATGCGGTACTAAAATATCTGCGTACCTTGCCTGCAATTGGCGAGTTTGAATACAAAGAATCTTATACCGATGTTGCGCCATTTTATCGCACCAAAGTAAAGCTCAAAAAAGAGATAGTCACCATGGGCGTCGAAGGCATCGACCCATTAGAATCTGTCGGACGCTATGTAAAACCTAGCGAATGGAATGATTTAATTAGCGACCCAGATGTATTACTTATCGACACTCGTAACGACTATGAAGTACAAATTGGCACATTTAAAAATGCGGTCAACCCCAAAACACAAACCTTCCGTGAATTTCCTGAGTATGTGCAGCAAGAGCTTGACCCAAATAAACATAAAAAAGTAGCGATGTTTTGTACAGGTGGTATTCGCTGTGAGAAATCCACCGCTTATTTGCGTGAGCAAGGCTTTGATGAGGTGTATCATCTTGAAGGCGGTATTCTCAAATACTTAGAGGAAATCCCAGCCGAAGAGTCTTTGTGGCAAGGGGAATGTTTTGTGTTTGATAATCGCGTGGCGGTCAATCACAACCTTGAAAAAGGTGAATATGACCAATGCTATGCCTGCCGTATGCCCATCACCGATGAGGACAAGCAAAGCCCTGCGTATGTCAAAGGAGAGTCTTGCCCACATTGCATCGACAAAGCCACCGAAGAGCAAAAAGAACGCTTCCGTGAGCGTGAACGCCAAGTACAACTGGCAAAAGCCCGTGGTGAAGCACATATTGGCGGTGAGGTGAATGAAATTATTGAAGCCCGCCGTCAAGAAAAACTGCAAAAGAAACTAGAGGCAAGTTTGGAAAATGCGGGTGAGTAGTTAAATAGATAGTTTTTGTACTGAAAAAATAGTTTTGTAGGGTGGGTTATGCTATTACTAATCTGCCCTATATTATTTATTATTCCTTGCTAAAATTAGCAACGCACTAAAAAGGGTGAAAACTAGATAATTCCTAATTGCTTTAAGCTCTCATAAGCGATTTCTTTTCTTTTAGAAAATGCAATATCTTGTGTCATATCCATATTTAAAGAAAATGAAATAACTTGATTGTTAGGTTTAACCACCCAACCTGTAAACCAACCAATCTTTGGCTCTGTATTGATGGCTAAACCAGTTTTTCCATAAATTCTGCTACCGTTGATGACATCATCAAATAACATCTCATTGACCTGCTTTTGAGTCTGGTAAGAAACAGGCAATTCTTTATTCGCCAATCTAAATGCAAATTCAGCCTCTTGCTTAGGCGTAATTTCTAAAGGTCCTACCAACCAAAAATCATCGACCTTATTACCAATATTAGAATTACCAAACCCGATACGCTCTACTTCCAAACGCATTTTCTCTAAGCCTATTCTTCGAGCAAGCTGTTGATAAACTGGTACTGCTGATACCTTGATTGCCTCTGTTAAGGTTAAGTCTTTTTCCCAAGCCTTTAAAGGTCTTTTCTCCCCATTCCATTTAAACACTTCATTTGGATTGGTCAGTCCACTTTCTATGCCAATAACGGCATTGAGCATTTTAAAGGTCGAAGCTGGTACATAGTAAGTATTGGCTCTAGCAACATTATTGCCATAAGAGGCGTAATGATTACCATCATAAATGGTAATTACCCCATTGGTTTTGGCTTCAGTAAATAAGTTACTGATAATTGAGTTATTTATCTGCTGTTGAGACGTAGTGATTTCTTTTTGTTGAATAATTAAAGTTTGACACGCAGTCAGGTTAAAAATGGCAAATAAGATGAGTAAAGATTTTAATGCGTTCATGGTGCGTCACTTAAGTTGGTTTCTTATATAGTATAACTTACATAGATAAGTGATGAATACAAATTGAGGAATAAAATCTTATAGGCTAGGTTTACATATATGCAGTGATTTTTTAGGGTGCATTCCATGCATCTTTTATCTAACTATGCGTCAAACGCACCCTACAATGCTACAATGCTGAGAGTAAATCTACGTATTTGGTATTTGTTTCCGCTTTTCACTACCACAAAAAATATCACATAAAAAAAGAGACAAGCCCTAAAACTTATCTCTTTTTATTTAGACTATTATTCTCTCAACAATACTTAAAACAACACTCGAACGCGAATGGTTTCTTTAATATTTTTAAGCTTATCAAGTGCTGCCTCTGAGTCATCATTATCCACATCCATCACCAGATAACCCACATCACCTTCGGTCATTAAGCTTTGGGCTAAAATATTAATGCCTGCTTCGGCAAATGAGCTGTTAATTTGTGACAACACACCCGGTACGTTTTTATGAATGTGCAATAAGCGGTGTGAGCCTTCTTTCGATGGCACACTCACTTCAGGGAAGTTCACTGCTGTGACCGTATCACCTGCATCTGAGTATTTAACAAATTTTTCAGCAACTTCCAAGCCAATATTAGCTTGCGCTTCTTGGGTTGAGCCACCGATATGTGGAGTTAAAATGACATTGTCAAATTTGCGCAAGGGTGATTCAAATTCTTGGTCAGCAGATTTTGGCTCTTTAGGGAACACATCCACCGCAGCCCCAAGCAATTTACCAGACTCAAGTACCGCTGCCAAATCATCAATATCGACACAAGTACCACGAGCAGCATTGATAAAGTAGCTGCCTTCTTTCATGTGTGCAAACTGTTCTGCTTTCATCATATAACGGGTGCTTGGCAAATCTGGTACATGCAACGTCACCACATCCGCCGTCTGCAATAGCTCTTCTAAGCTACCAACTTGGTGTGCATTACCCAGTGGTAATTTAGTGACGACGTCATGATAAATCACCTTCATACCCAAGCTTTCTGCCAATACAGACAATTGTGAGCCAATTGAGCCATAGCCAACGATACCCATGATTTTGCCACGCACTTCATGCGAGTTTTTGGCAGACTTGCCCCAACCGCCACGATGCACCACCGCATTTTTTTCTGGGATACCACGATATAGCATGATGGTTTCTGCCAATACCAGTTCTGCTACAGAACGAGTATTAGAATAAGGGGCGTTAAACACAGGAATACCCAATTCACGCGCCGCATCTAAATCCACTTGGTTAGTACCAATACAAAAACAGCCAATCGCCACCAGTTTATTGGCGTGCTCTAACACTTCACGCGTTAGCTGAGTACGTGAGCGAATACCAATAAAATGTGCGTCTTTGATTTTTTCGACCAATTCATCGTAATCAAGCGCATGAGTGAGGTATTCAATATTGGTATAACCAGCATTATTTAATACTTTTAACGCATTGTCATGCACGCCTTCTAATAATAAAAAGCGAATTTTGTCTTTCTGTAATGATAAAGTCATAATGTAACCCTTTGTATTTTATCTCAATTTGCTTTAACAAAATTTCAATCTAAATGTGGTGCTTATCTTATAACAAATCTCACCTAAATGTCAGGTTAAAAGCTGAATAAATCCTTAGTAATATTGACTATTACTCATGCCCATCTGTACACAACGAAACTGCCAGACTGTGTTAAAATTATTGTATCCATTAGAATCACATCTGAGATAACCATGACCCAATCATATAATACGACCAATAATATAAATAGCGACAATGATGCGCTATCTAGTATACAGCCTCCTGCCCATGAGCGTACCCATAGTGCACATCAGGCGTCAACTGGCAATACCAACCCTGCTAAAACCGATACTGACACTATCCATAATACCCAGACAGTACAGCCACTATTGCAGGCTTTGGCTGATAAACACGGCTTTGATGACAGTCAAATCAAGACCGATGCTGAGAGTCTAGAATATTGGGGCAAAGACTGGACAAAACATTTTGCCCCTGCCCCTTGTGCCATTGTCTTTCCTAAAACTACCGAGCAAGTTCAAGCCATCGTCAAACTTGCCAATGACTACAACTTCGTTATTACCCCAAGTGGCGGACGCACTGGGCTGTCTGCAGGTGCAGTGGCAAGCAATGGTGAGATTGTGGTGAGCATGGATAAAATGAACAAAATCGGCCAGTTTTATCCTGCCGACCGTATGGTCGAGATTGAAGCTGGGGTCATCACCGAGCAGCTACAACAGTTTGCCGAAGAGCAAGGCTTATATTATCCCGTCGATTTTGCGTCGGCTGGCTCAAGTCAGATTGGTGGCAATATTGGTACCAATGCAGGCGGTATTAAGGTTATCCGCTATGGTATGACCCGCCAATGGATACTTGGCTTGACGGTGGTCACAGGCAAAGGCGATATTCTACATTTAAATAAAGGCATGATAAAAAATGCCACAGGTTATGATTTGCGCCATTTATTTATTGGTAGTGAAGGCACACTTGGCATCGTCACCCATGCGCAAATCAAACTTGAACGCCCACCACAAGATTTAACCGTAATGGTACTGGGTATGGATGAGTTTGACCATGTGATGCACGTGTTATCTGCGTTCCAAGCACAGATTGATTTAACCGCCTTTGAATTTTTTGACAGTGTCGCCATCGAGAAAGTATTGGCATCGGGGCATGTGCAAGAGCCTTTTAGTGAGCGTAGCAAATACTATGCCCTTATTGAGTTTGAAGCGCCTTATGAGCCAATTATGGACAAAGCGATGAGCATCTTTGAGAGCTGTATGGAAAATGGCTGGGTGATTGATGGGGTGATGAGTCAAAGTATTGCACAAGCCACTGAGCTATGGAAACTGCGTGAATATATTTCTGAGACCATCTCCGTCTTTACACCGTACAAAAACGACATCTCAGTGCTGATTAGTCATGTGCCAGACTTTATCCATGACATTGAGAGCGTGGTCAATGCCAACTATCCTGACTTTGAAATTTGCTGGTTTGGGCATATTGGTGATGGTAATTTGCATCTAAACATCTTAAAGCCTGAAAATCTGGATAAAGACAGCTTTTTTGAAAAATGTAAAAGTGTCAATGACCATGTGTTTGCAGTGGTGCAAAAATACAATGGCTCAGTGTCTGCCGAGCATGGTGTGGGTATGACCAAAAAGCCATATCTTGATTACACCCGTCCGAATGTTGAGATAGATTATTTACGTGCCATTAAACAGGTCTTTGACCCCAATGGCATTATGAATCGTGGCAAGATATTCGATTTGGACTAAGCCCTTACATCTGCCAAAAATGAGTACCCAAGTATGCGCAAAAAATCTGCTTCGCTTATTGTTCAGGTACTCATCTCTGTTGCAAAGCTTATATTATGGCTGGTGCTGATTGCAGGGCTAATTTTTACTATCCCGCAATTACGCCAAGCCATCGTGCCTTATGTGAGCGATGCCATCACTCATATCCAAAACCTGCGTCAATATTCCAAACTACTCAAAGAAGACTTACCAACAGCAAACAGCCTGCCAAATCCCCTACCCAATCGCCATCTCACCGATACATGGGGAGCTGCCCGTAGTGAAGGACGCAAACATGAAGGCATTGATATTTTTGCCGAGCGGGGTACGCCCATTTATGCCACCACACATGGTATTGTACGCAAAGTAGGCATAGATAGGCTTGGTGGTAATGTGGTTAGCGTCATTGGTCCTGGTGGTGCAGGGCATTATTACGCCCATCTAGAAGAATACGGCGATATTAGTGAAGGTGATTGGGTCGAGCAAGGCGATATTATTGGCTATGTTGGTGACAGTGGCAATGCCAAAGGCACGCCAACGCATGTGCATTATGGTATTTATATCAATGGCAAGGCGGTCAATCCGTATCCTTTATTAAAGAAATAACTGTTAAAATAAATATATAGCTATTTAGTAGCTCGTTGACTATAGCACCAAATAAAGCATCACTGATTATTACAATCTAGCCGTTTTGTACTCTCTCCACAGCACACTTGGCTGGCTGGAAAAAATACCTTAAACGTCGAGCCTTGCCCTTCAGTGGATTCAATCTTTAAAGTGGCATCGTGCTGATACAACACATGTTTAACGATGGCAAGCCCCAGCCCTGTCCCCCCTGTGGCACGACTACGCCCACTATCAACACGATAAAAACGCTCGGTTAACCGCTCAATATGAGCAGCTGCGATGCCAATACCGTTATCACTAACGGCAAACAGACAGCCATCTTTGACTTCCTGCCAGCTAATGCTAATCTCACCACCTTTGGGGGTGTATTTAATGGCATTGGTAATTAAATTTAATAACGCACTGTTTAGATACATCTCCGAGCCATAGAGATTTTTTTGCGAATCAATATGCAAATCAATCAAATGCCCATACTCTTTATTATAAACCTGTGCATCATCGAATAAATGTGCCAGCATTTTTGGCATATCGACACAAGTTGGGGTGGTGACTTCCTCATTCTCTAAGCGCGATAACAGTAGCAAATCATTGATGATACTATTCATCCGCCTTGTCTGTTGTGACATCAAACTAAAGCCTCGTTGCCACTTAGGATCAAGGTCTGGCTGATCTGAAAACGTCTCAATATAACCCATGATAACGGTCAATGGGGTGCGTAGCTCATGCGACACATTGGCAACAAAGTCTTTACGCATCTGCTCCAAATGCTGTAAACGAGTAACATCATAAATAATCAACAACTTTTCTTGCCCAAAATGCGTCACTTCACACTGCAAATAACGCTCAGAATCTTGCCATGACTGCAAGCGTATTCCATCATTAGGCGAGGTGGCATTGATGTAGTAGGCATGAAACTCAGGCTTATCTATAAGTTGTAAAATGCAATGACCTTGATCTTCAGAGCGTAAATTAAGTAGCTTTTCGGCAGATTGATTCCACCATTCTAAGCAATCATCTTTATCTAATAATATGACCGCATCTTGCAATGCCAATAATGAGCTACGAATTTTTTTAACCAATCCCATCATCTTTTGATGAGTCAGTTGCTCTTGCTTTTTAATTTGATATAGCTCAGTTGCCACAAAAGACAAACCACCAGAAAACTCAGGTGGTGGCAGAGTTAATGAGCGACTAAGCCAATTATAAAACTGCTGCATGGCAGCCAGTCGCCATATATAATAGGTCAATAGACTAATCACCAAACCCCAAGCCACTGACCCTTTATCTATATAGCTTAGATAAGCACCAATCCCAATGCCCACAATGATTGAAAACAATAACCACTTAAAGTCTGCCCAAAACAAACTCTTACTATGTATGCCTCGCTCATTTTTTGGTCTGTAATCATGCGACTCATCTTTTTTAGATGCAGCAGATTGTGTCGGAGTAGGGGTTGATGTCATTGCTATCCAAAATTACTCAAAGGGTATATTGTGTCATTAATTAGAATTAGCCTATTTTAAAACAGTATTTATATACCAATCTATAGCCATCACAACCATAACAACATACTAGCCATTCACTTGCGTTGAAAAGCGATAACCTGTGCCACGTACTGTCTGAATAAAACCAGCATAACCATAAGGATCAAGCACCTTACGCAGTCGACGAATATGCACATCAATGGTACGGTCTTCTACATAGACATTACCACCCCATACTTGATCAAGCAGTTGCGTACGTGTATAAGCACGCTCAGGGTGGCTCATAAAAAATGCCAATAAACGGTATTCGGTCGGGCCAATATCTACCAAATTACCATCTGCTGAGACTCGCTGACTCACAGGATCTAGACTTAACCCCTCCGCCTCGATGGGTTTGTCTCCAGATAATACACTGCTACGTCTGAGTACGGCTTTGATACGTGATACCAGCTCACGAGTCGAAAATGGCTTGGTAATATAATCATCTGCACCCGCATCTAACCCTTGTACCTTATTGTCCTCTTCCCCTTTTGCAGTCAGCATGATGATGGGAATCTCAGAGAGTAATTCATCTTTTTTGAGGCGGCGACAAAAATCAATACCCGACTGACTTCCTGGTAACATCCAATCAAGCAAAATAATGGCGGGTCGATGGTCAACAACTTGCTGGTGTGCCTGCTGCACATCTTCTGCCTGCAAGCAATCAAATCCTGCCATCTCAAGGGTGGTAATAATCATCTCACGAATGGCTGGCTCATCTTCTACCACCAACACCACTTCATTATTCATAATACTTTTATCCTTTTAAATGAACGATTTATGACGGTTATATTACAACGTATCAATATGACAATGAGATGACAACCAGATGATAAACCCTCTTTTCTCATAAATTAAGCCATTTAAATAACTCAATCAATGACTACTCAACTTCCAATAAAAAATTTATCGGACCATCATTGATTGCCGACACTTGCATATTTGCACCAAATTCACCCGTTGCCACTTGCGTATACTGCGTCTTAGCGTATGTGACCAATTCGGCAAATAATGCCTCAGCTTCACTAGGCGACATGGCAGGGGCAAAGTCAGGTCGCCTTCCTTTACGAGTATTTGCCATCAACGTAAACTGCGATACCAATAACAAGCCGCCACCCACCTCTTGCACATTTTTATCAAGCTTATCCTCTGCATTAGCAAAAATACGATAGGTCAGTATTTTATCCACCAGTTTTTTGGCAGTCTCTAGGCTATCGTCATGCCCCAAACCAATATACGCCAAAATCCCATGTTCAATCTGTCCAATGGTTTTGCCATCAACACAAACGCTTGCCTGTGTTACTCGCTGAATCACTGCCCGCATAACTACCTCATTAAATTGATGATTAAAACATGATAAAATAACCCAATATAACCTGAATTCGGGATAAGCGAGGTATTAAAAAAGAAGTCCAAAATTGTTAAAGTTAGTTTACCAAGACAAACTTAACAAAAAGGACTTCTTACATGGATAACCTAACCGAACTATACTGCCATATTGACGACTTTTATCAACAATTCAAACCAGAATTTGAAAAGCAGCTTATCGAAAATGGCAGAAAGCGATTAAGAGCATGCAAGATAAGTGTACCAGAGATAATGACCATATTGGTACTGTTTCATCAACTACGTTATCGGCAATTTAAAGGCTTTTACTATCATCATATGCTTGGCATGATGAAAGAATACTTTCCTAATCTACCGAGCTATTCTCGCTTTATAGAACTGATACCTCGCAGCATAATGCCGCTATGTGTTTATCTTAAAAGCTTAATGGGACATTGCACTGGTATTAGTTTTATTGATGCTACTAAACTATCAGTCTGTCATAACAAACGAATCAAACGTCATAAAGTTTTTAAAGGTATTGCTGAACGAGGCAAGACAAGTATGGGTTGGTTTTATGGATTCAAGCTGCACGCTGTTATTAATCATCATGGTGAATTACTGGTCATTAGAGTAACACGAGGCAATATAGATGATAGAGTTCCACTTAAACAGGGCATGGCAGATGATTTGTTTGGCAAGCTATTTGGAGATAAAGGCTATGTTAGTCAGGAGCTTAAAGAAACACTCTTGGAAGATGATATAGACTTCATGACTAAGCTACGTAAAAACATGAAAAAGCAGACGCTTGACCCTTTTGATGAAGGTCTACTTAATCAACGTTCTTTGATTGAGACGGTATTTGATGAGTTGAAGAACTTGTGTCAGATTGAGCATTCTCGTCATCGTAGTGTGTCTGGTTTTGCTGCCAATTTATTGGCAGGATTGGTTGCTTATTGTTGGTTTCCACTTAAACCATCATTGAAAAATGTATCTGCTTATAGACAAGTAGCAAAAACTTAATTATTTTCAGTTGGTTAGTAATTCCCTTATCCCGAATTCAGGTCAATATATTATTTTATCTCTCTATTTATTAACTTCATATTAATAATGACGCATCCACATCATCAAGATATTAACCATTATGAATAACATTGATAACAAACCCACCAAGAAACGTGGGAATAAAAAAGCACAACTATTTACCACCTCACAGTATATCGTACCACAGCAACTACTTAGTAAAGTAGTGGGTAAGGTGGCTGCCAGCAAAAACCCACTGGTAACAAAAGCGTTTGTGCATACCTTTGCCAAAGTATATGGCATCAAGATGAATGACTATGCTCGTCCAGATTTAGATGATTATGACAGCTTTAATGACTTTTTTACGCGTGAGTTAGCAGACAATGCGCGTCCGATTGACCAAACACCAAATGGTATCGTCTCGCCTGCTGATGGTATGGTGTCACAAATCGGTCGTATCAATCGTGAACAGATATTGCAAGCCAAAGGGCGTGAGTATGACATTGGACATCTACTTGCCTCAATCGAAGAAGGCAGATATTTTCAAAATGGCACGTTTGCCACCGTCTATCTAGCACCAAGCAACTACCACCGAGTGCATATGCCCTTTGATGGCACACTCATCAAAACCCGCTATCTTCCCGGTACATTATTTTCGGTTAATAACACCACTGCCGATAATGTGCTTGATTTATTTGCGCGCAATGAGCGCATGGTATGCTTATTTGATACCGAATTTGGCACTGCCGCTGTGGTCTTAGTTGGTGCAATGATTGTTGCTGGCATCGAAACGGTTGCTACAGGCAAAATGAAACGTAGTACAACTACCATACAAGAACAAACGCATCATATACCACTAAAAAAAGGCGATGAATTAGGAAGGTTTTATTTAGGCTCAACCGCCATTGTGATTTTGCCTGAGGCTGCCAATACACAGTGGCAAGTCGGTTTACAGCATGAATCTGTGATTAAAATGGGTGAGCTGATGGGGACTGCCAGTGTCTCTTCACAAAAAATGGCAGGTGCGAATATTTGAATCTCAGTACAAGAATAGAAAGCTTAATTCGTTATTGTTGGTATGATAAACACCCCACTATATAATGGGATTAATATCATCACAGCTTGCAATAACACAAATCCCATTAATAAAAAAAACCATGTCTTTTTTTTAGCCAGTACTGATAGCAGCAATAGCCCAATATCCAGTATTGGCAATAACCACAGCAGATGAGCAAATCGTTGTAAAATAAAATAACTCTGATGTGGCTTTGCGCCAAAAGAACGGTATAAATCAGAAAAGTATGGCAATACCCCAAGCGGCAAAGCAAGTGTTAATAGCAGCAAAAGCAGGACTTCAATGACACAAATGCTGGTTAATATAATAAGCGTTGATTTTTTCATAAGATTGAACTGGCAACAACTACTAAGTCGGCAGTGAGTATTGAGTGCTTGAATTTAAGATAAGATTATTTTAACCATGATGTTGATGATATGATTTTAATAGTATAGTTTTATTGGCATGGCTTCAATAGCTGAGTTTTAATACCGAAAATGCCCTGAGATAGGATAGGCAAATAAAATATCATTTTCCTGGGTCCCACGCCCAATATTATGAATAATCAGCGGTGTACCATTCATGGTTTTTTTATCAGAAACGATGCCAATGTGAGGTAAGTTACCATTGGGCAGTCGCCAAGTCACAATATCGCCTACTTTAAAGCTACTTTTATCTGTTAATGATAAACTCTGCCCACGATGGGCAAAAAATACCTCAAGATTGGGCACACGCCGATGGTCAATATTGCTATCTGTACCACTTAGCCCCCAAATTTTGGGATAAGCAGACCAGTTATTTTTCATGTCGTGATTGACCAATTGTTGCAAATCAATGTTTTGTAGGCGATAAGCACGAATAACCACATCGGTACAAACCCCTATATGCTGAGGCACGTCACCTCGTGGAAAATCTAGCTGACGATAAGCAGGGTCATAGCCCACCGTCACCCCGATTTGTTTTTTGGCATCATGTGCCAGTTTATTACCAGAACTGACCACACCTGCTTGAGCTACTGTAGCAATAACACTACTCAAAAACACCATCAGTCCGATAGCAATAAACCTATTTTTTAAGCGTTTTAAGCCTATTAAAATAGTGGTTATCATAAGTATGCCTTGCTCATTTACTCATCAATCAGCCAACCCATTTTAGTAGCGTGTTCAATCTGCACATATATCCAATGATGAATAATTGGAAACTCGTTGGCAATAAACGCATGTGCTGCCGCTACTTGCGAGCGGCTAACGCCCAAATCTTGCCACGTTCTGCCTTTTGTGTTGATATTAAGCAAAAATGGCAACAGCCTATCAACCACTTTAATCAGCTTCGCTTCACTGCTTGCTCCTGTTTCTTGCGCTTCCCATATCGCTACTAAATCGCTGATACCATGCCCCGCGTGATTTTGTAAACGCTGCATACCTTGACGCTCAGCAAGATGAGCCTCAGAACGCTGAGGTGCATACAAAAAGGTATCACCTGCATCTATTTCACCCAAATCATGTACCAATGCCATCTTCAATAAGCGTTCATGATTAAGTGGTAACTCAAAATAGGTAGCAATCGCCCAAGCTGCCATTGCTAAATGCCATGAATGCTCAGCAGAGTTCTCAAGCCGACTGCCACCCGTGATATAACTGCGCCGCTCAATGTGTTTAAGCGCATCAAGCTGTAGTAGAAACTGGGTGATGTCTTGCATGGTATCCATACTTTCTACCACATTTTCTGTGGTGCCTTCTACAGCAGTTTCACTAAAGCTTGCTACAGTATTATCAACATCACTATTCATTGAAATTGATGGCATCTATTTCACCAAATTACTGATGGTCTTAAATGCAGGGTCTTTTGAGCTACGACACAACTCAAACAATATCGCCTCAGTAGTGGTAATCACCGCACCTGCTCGGCGCATACGACGTATGGCTTGCCTGCGGTCATACGCATTACGTGAACCTGTAGCATCAGCGATAATAATGGGTTGCATGCCATTATCAAGCAAATCTAAAGCTGTTTGCATCACACAAACATGCGTCTCTACCCCAAATAACAACACGGCATTGCGATTTTGCTGTGCCAGATAGTTCCATGCTTCGTCATCATCGCAAACACTAAAGCTGACCTTTTCAAATTGCTGCCCTTTAGTATTACCTAATACCGCCATAATCTCAGGGACAGTCTCACCCAGTCCCTTTTTATATTGTTCATTGTGCATGATTGGTATATCTAATGCTTGTAGCCCTTGGAGTAAGGTAACTGTCTTTTGGATGATTTCTTGATGGCGATAGATATGCGGAGTGAGTTTTTCTTGTACATCAATCAGCATTGCCTGACAGTTATCACGCATGATGCGGTAGGTTTTATCGGTCGTAATCGTGGACATAGTTCTCTCCTTGTTTATGCGAAAGTTATCATTAAAATTGATTAGCGGTCACATTCATTCCATTGCGATATAATCCATATCTTACTGATAAATGGATAGACTTTTATTAAGACACAGTCTAACAGTTCCGTCAATCACCAGTTAAGTTAATCACAGCGTCCAGTCACCGTTAATTGCCGCTCAAACTGTCCTAAATGCCCATAACTGCCCACTTTACTAATTAACCCCTTGATACAAACCCTATCCATCTGATAATAATGACTATAAATACCACGTTGCTTTGCCAGCTCATCAATAATTGATTCTGGGTCATAGACATGATACTGCTGACCTTGCGGTGTCATTAAGCTAAAAACTTCTACTGTTTTATTCACTGCACCTTTGATTGTCTGTGGCTGTAATGTCTTTACATTATGCTCATCTGCTAATTTGGCTGAAATATTTTTAGCATTGGCAAGCAGTGCTACCCCTGTTCCAATTAGACTAATCAAAGCAACTTTTGCCACTGTTTTTGAGCGATTTTGGGTACGTGTGGACATGCTATTTTCCTTCTTCCACTATTTCTCATTTTATGTTTGTATTGACAGTAACTGTGTTAGTAAGTCTGAATGATTGCTAGTGATTATTAAATATTAAATACAAAAAACGCCTCTAACATTATGCCAGAAGCGTTTTAGTTACAAGTGATAATATGTGCTGTTATGGAAACTAAAAGTAGTCTGCCCTTACCTACTTGTTTTTAACTTTTATCACCAGCAGTTATCATCAATTTATAAACCAACTTCTTTTGACATCTCACCCATCTGCTGATTCACACACGCATCATTGGCGATTTTATGTGCAGCTTGTTCACTTTGACCATTGGCGATGGCAGCACGATATTTTTGTTGATACACAGGATTGTCTGATTGGCAAGGGTTACTGGTGGTGGCACAGCCCGCTAACAACATAAGCATGGCTGATGATAGGGTAATAGTTAAAAATTTCATAGTAAAAATTCCATTAATATTAATAAGTTACATTTTTTACCACCTTATTTATATACCCTTTACATAACCAATGCAATATCCTTTTGGTATAGAACTTACGCATTTTTCTAGATTATTAGCGATTGGTAATCATTACCTTTAATACTCTGAGCTGGCTGTACGTAATTCCAGAGGCTTCGTAAAAATTGCTCGCCGCTTTATAAAGCGAATATCATACTTTTGCATAAGCTTTATGTTATAAAGTTGCTCAATAAGTCTTCATAAAACTGTCATTATTAGGGGAAGGAGCTGGCTTTTAAGTCCTGCCGTCCTGCCCCTATTTTAAAGAAAGGATTGGGGATGGGTTATATTTTAATTGAGTCAATCAAGTTGAGAGTAGGATTCAAACCTTTAGCGTTTTAACTGATATTTAATCAATTTATTCAAAGCATTAACTAATTCCTCTTCACCAAAGGGCTTACACAAAAATCCACGTGCGCCATATTTAAGGGCTTTTAAAGCTGTTGCCTTATCGCTCAATGCGGAGACAACCAAAATACTAACCCCTGTCTCTTTAGCAATAATTTTTTGAATACATTCAAGACCATCCATATGCGGCATGGTCAAATCCATGGTAATTAAGTCAGGTTGATGCAGATCAAATTCTTTTAATGCTTCTACGCCATCGCCAGCAGTGGCAACAATTTCGATATTATCTTCTTTAAAGCTTCGTTCAATACGATTTCGCATGATGTTAGAATCGTCGACAATCATCAATTTATGCATATCTTTTCCTAATTTATTTGGTTTGTATAAGACACTAACTTAAACAAGGGGAATAACAATATTAAATTTGGTACTTTCACCTGTGCGACTCTCACAATTTAAAGTACCACCCAGTGCTGCCACTTGCGATTGGATAATATCCATTCCCATGCCCCTACCTGCATCCTCAGTAATATTTTCAGCAGTTGAGACACCGATTCCAAAGATAAGCTGTGTTACCTCATCTTGAGTTAACGTATGGGCACGCTCACTACTAATGACACCTGACTCAACAGATGAAGCAATGATTTTATCTGTTTGCAAACCCTGCCCATCATCATAACAACTAAATAAAACACAATTTTCAATCTCATCATGCATCAGATTAATTTGTATACTACCAATGGCTGGTTTACCCATTTCTTTTCTAATAGCAGCAGGTTCAATACCATGAACCACACTATTACGTAGCATCTGAATACAAATATCTTTAATTCCCATTTGTAAAGTTGCAGAAAGTTTACTATCCTCCCAATACTGACACTGTAACTGAACTTGTTTATTATAACGCTTGGCAATGTCTTGCACGAACTGAGCAAGCTGTAATGCCACTACTGAGTCAGATGTTACTTTGCTAACAAACATCGCTGTTTCATTTGTTTTACTATCAGAAACAACATCACACATTTCACTTTCTGACTCTAAATTTTCTAGCTGAGTTATTTCTATATTTTCAAGGCTTACATTTGCTGCATGTTCATCTTGAAGTGGCTCTGACTGTATTATTTCAGGTTTAGAAGTATTTAGTGCCTCTACTTCAACTTCACTCTGATTATTTTCAATAATCGCATTCGTAGATTCAAAATTCTTGGAACTAGCTTCTATACTTTGATCAGTTTTTTCATTTATCCCATCTATTTCATCATTATTTACTTCATCATTATTTACTTCATCATTATTTACTTCATCATTATTTACTTCATCATCGTTTACTTCATCATTACTATTAGAATCTATTATATGTATAATTTCCTCTTCTGTTGGATTTTCATCTAAATGATGAATGCTCGTATTTTCTAATGTTGATTTCTTACCATCATATAAATTCAGTTGTGTTGCCAGTTGTGATACAAATTTAGTCAACTCATATAAAGAATCAAAACTCACCGCCATTGCCAAAAAGTCATTACCCACCAAATCTGGTTTATTTATCAAGACTTTAACATGTTCTTCAGTTTCATGTGCCAAATCAACAAAAGGTAATAATCGTAAAAAAGATGCCTCACCTTTTATACTATGCATTTGTCGAAATATTTCTTGTGCCTTTTGCTGCATTTCGTATGTTTTTGCACCGGGTGTTTTTAAAATATTATTCACAATTTCCAAACGAATAAATGTATTGTCCAAAAAGGTCTGGAGCATTTCTTTATTTAATGACAATATATTGCTTAGCATTTCAATCTGACGGCTACTTTGTTGTTGCTCGTCAATCAAGCGTCTTTCTAGCTCTACCGCTTCAGAAACATCACTGACTCTGACCAATACCCTATCGATTTCTTCCTCTTTTACCACTCGATAAAAATCAAAATCTAAATAGCGTATAACTGGCATCCCATTATCATCATTACTTGCCACTTTTATGCGCTTTAAAGGGTTTAAATCCGTAATTAATTCTTCTACTACCCAAGGACTATAAAGTTGATCAATAAAGGTTTTGGTATTCTCTAAATCTTCTGCACTAATACTATCTTCTAATAGCTGAGTAAATTTTTTACCAGCAATATTTTCTTTTTGTAACATTCTTTTTAATTCAGTTGAATACTGGTCAGCAATAACCAAATCTTTATCTACTAAAAATAACCCTTCCTTGATGGTTATTAGAATATCTTGAATTTGTTGATTTGATGTTTGTAAATTTTCTTCAGAAATTAATAGTCTACGAACAAAATAAAAAATAAACCATAAAAAGTATAACGCCGCAAAAATCATATCAATAAACAAAATATATTTAGCAATTTCTGTCCAATATTGGTTATTTTCAAACCTATCTGCATAGATCTTATCAATGGTATCATAAATATTATCTTTATTTTCATAAGCATAATTTGCTAATGCTTGATTACTATTATAGTTGTTTCCATCAATCGTAGAATCAATATTATTTTGATATATTTGCCAAACTTGACGTAGTTCGCTTAATGCTTTCCGACTAGTCTCCGAATCAAGGGCAGAAACATCAATATAACCTTCATCTCCATAATTATATTCATAAGTCCCACCCTTATCCAGTCGCTCAATTAAAGTATTAATTTCTGCCTGCGCCTTTTGTGTCTGCTCAATAATCTGTGGTCGCTCATTGGGTTGTGCCAAACTCAGTTGTTGAATATCCAAAGCTAAGTTATAAAATTGGTCACTCATCTCACCAGCAGCATAAATGATGCCTGAGTTACGCTCTACGTGATAATTAACAATATAGTTACTCAGTAAAATACCTGAGATTAATAGTACAAAAGCCAATAAAGATAAAAACAACACTCTAAATCGAAATAGCTTGCTAAAAAATGACAACATAAAAAACTCACAATATTAAGAATGGTATTATTAAGAATAAAATATAAATATAAAAGAATTACTCACCCTACCATCCATAGTAAAGCGATGATGGTGAATATGTAACATGATAATACTAATAAAAAACTTTCATTATTTAATTATTTTTACTATCTATTTGCGACTAAATGACTTAAAAAAGCCACTAAAAACCATGTCTGCTATTGCTGACTTCCTTCCACACACTCCTCACATGAATCCTACATGGCAATCATGATTCATTCCATATCACTAAATGCCAATTATGACACATATATTACCATTCACTTACAATAATATAAATAAGACTAACACAAGAATTTATCCTTAAACCCTAACAAAGCAGTTAAAAATTAATTATTATTGAATATAATTCAAAATACATTTTTTATCGACAAAATGACTCAACGATAAATATGACATCAAATAGGAAAGATAAGTATGACTTTGGCTCATCATGATAACTGGACACAAAAAATCTTTGCGTGGGCAGATGAGTTTGAGATTCCAGAGAATGAAGTACCAAGAGATAAAGAAAAACTGCTGGCGATAACAGAATTAAATCTTAATCGCTATGATGAGAACAAAGCTCACCTGCCCAAAATTACCTATTTACCTAATGAAATTGGACAACTGACTAATTTAGAAAGGCTTAGTATTGGGAATAATCAACTAACCCAACTGTCTGAAAGTATTGGGCAACTCACTAAATTAACAGAGCTTAATATTCGTTATAATCAGCTCAGCACATTACCTGAAAGTATTTGTCATCTAAAAGAGTTAAGGCAACTTGATTTAACAGGCAATCCACTGACTGAGTTATCAAAACCTGTCAAAGATTTTTTACGTACCATACCTCGTGTTCATGGCTACAATAAATAAGAATCATAACAAATAAAAAAGACAGGTTACCATTAGCAACCTGCCTTTTTAACATCATTCAAAAGTTAACATTAATCAAAAACAGTTAAATAAATCGATGATTAGATACGCTCAATCACGGTTGCAATACCTTGACCCAGACCAATACACATGGTCGCAAGTCCAAACTGCGTACCTTTTTGCTCCATCGCATTGAGCAAAGTAACGGTAATACGAGCACCAGAACAGCCCAGTGGGTGACCAAGTGCGATTGCACCACCATTGACGTTGACGATGTCTTGCTTATCTAACAAGTTAAGCGACTTTAATACCGCCAAACTTTGTGCCGCAAAGGCTTCGTTTAGCTCAATAGTTTGCATGTCATCAAGGCTCATGCCTGCACGTTTTAGCGCTTTTTGGGTAGCAGGAACAGGACCATAACCCATGATGGCTGCATCACAACCTGCTACTGCCATACCACGAATACGTGCACGTGGTTTTAGCCCCAAATCTTGTGCTTTTTGTGCTGACATCACTAACATGGCAGACGCACCATCAGACAATGCCGATGAAGTCGCGGCAGTCACAGTACCACCTTTAGGGTCAAAAGCAGGACGTAATTTTTGCATAGATTCTAAAGTGGCGTCAGGGCGAATCACTTCATCAACGGTACAAAGCTGTAGATGTCCGTTTTCGTCATGACCTTCGATACCAATGATTTCGTTATCAAAGCGACCTTGCTGTGTCGCCTCCCAAGCACGACGATGTGACTCAAGACCAAACGCATCTTGCTGTTCACGAGTAATGCCGTTCATACGACCCAGCATCTCTGCGGTTAAGCCCATCATGTTTGAGGCTTTGGCATAGTGCTTTGAGGCTTCAGGGTTGATGTCGATACCATGCATCATACCGACGTGTCCCATATGCTCAACACCACCGATGATAAAGGTATCGCCTTGACCAGTCATAATTTGTGCTGCGGCAGTATGTAGAGCTTGCATAGATGAGCCGCACAGACGGTTGACTGTTTGCCCGCCCGCAGTTTTTGGAATATCAGCAAGTAAGCCGATGTTACGCCCGATGTTCATACCTTGCTCTAAGGTCTGATTGACACAGCCCCAAATCACATCTTCCACATCATTGGTATCAAAGTCATTACGCTCGACTAAAGCACGCACCAATTCGGCTGACATGCTATCGGCTCGCACGTTGCGAAACATACCATTTTTTGATTTACCCATTGCCGTACGTACGCCATCTACGATGACCACGTCTTTTGGACTTAAAGTTGTCATACTAAACTCCTTTCAATTTTTTTATATTTTGGTGTCATCGTTATACTAAGCGGTTTTTGACGCAGTGGGATAAAACTTCTCACCAGCGGCTGCCATGTCACGGATTTTTTGTGGTGCTTCATAGGCTTTGCCAAGATGAGCGTATTTTTCACACAATGCTAAGTAGTTATCCAAGCCCATTTGGTCGATGTAACGGCAAGGACCACCACGGAACGGTGGGAAACCAACGCCCATAATCATTGCCATATCAGCCTCAGCAGGGGTAGCGACGATGTTATCTTCTAGGCAACGCACGGTTTCGTTACAGAAAGCCAGCATCATACGGTCAATGATGGTTTGGTCATCAAACTCTTGGCTGCCATTATCTGTCACTGCTTTTAGTAGCTCATAGGTGGCATCGTCAGCGACTTTTTGTGGCTTACCACGTTTGTCTTTTTCGTATTTGTAGAAGCCGACGCCATTTTTCTGACCTAAGCGATTGTTTTCAAATAAGTGCTTAATCGCGCCTTTATAGTCAGGTTTCATACGGTCTGGGAAACCTTCTGCCATCACTTCGGCACCATGCACGCCAGTGTCTAAACCAACCACGTCAATCAAGTAAGCAGGACCCATTGGCCAGCCAAATTTTTCCATGACTTTATCAATGTGTACAAAGTCTGCTCCTTCTTTAAGCAGTAAATCAAATGCACCAAAGTAAGGGAACAACACACGGTTTACCAAAAATCCGGGACAGTCATTGACCACAACAGGCACTTTACCCATACGCTGTGCTAGGGCAACGGTAGTAGCAATCGCCTCTTCAGAAGACTTTTCACCACGAATAACTTCGACCAATGGCATACGGTGTACAGGGTTGAAAAAGTGCATACCGACAAAGTTTTCTGGACGCTCTAATACTTCGGCTAGATAAGTGATAGAAATGGTTGAAGTGTTTGAGGCTAGGATACAGTCGTCTTTAACCAAGCCTTCGACTTCTTTTAATACGTCATGTTTCACTTTTGGATTTTCGACCACCGCCTCGATAACGATATCAGTCTCACCAAAGTCACCATAATTTAGGGTTGGGCGGATACGGCTTAGAGTTTCGCCCATTTGTGCTGGGGTCATGCGGTCACGCTCAACCATTTTGCCAAGCAGTTTGCTTGCCTCACCCATACCCAAATCAAGCTGCTCAGCTTTGATGTCTTTCATGATGATGTGCAAGCCTTTGCTGGCGGCTTGATAAGCGATACCACCACCCATGATACCAGCGCCCAATACTGCCGCTTCATTGATGTCGTGAGCTTTGGCACTGTGCTGTTTTGCCAGTTTTTTCACTGCTTGGTCATTTAAGAAGATACCAACTAAGCTTTCTGCTTGTGGTGTCTTGGCGGCTTTGACAAAGTTATTGGCTTCTACTTCGATGGCTTTGTCACGTGGCAAATTCACGTGTTTTTCAATCGCTTCAATGGCTAAGGCAACAGCAGGATATTGTTTTGGATTGGCTTTGGCAAAAATCATGCCCTTAGCACTGTTAAATGCCATCGCTTGCTCAAGTTGGTTTAGCTTAACAGGGTTTAGTTTTTCTTCACGTTTGGCTTGCCAATCAAGCTCACCTGAGATGCACTTTTTGACCAAATCAATGGCAGCATTTTGTAAGTCATCAGCAGAAACCACCGCATCAACCAAGCCAAGTTTTAACGCATCGGCAGGTTTTTGTGGTTTACCAGTAGCGATTAGCTCTAGTGCATTGTCGATACCTAATAAGCGTGGTGTACGCACGCTACCACCAAAGCCGGGGAAAATACCAAGCTGAGTCTCAGGCAGACCAATTTGTGCTTTATCACTCATCACACGGTATTCACATACCAATGTCATCTCACAACCACCGCCTAAGGCAGCCCCATTAATGGCAGCAACTTTGGGGAATGGTAGGTCTTCAAAACGGTTAAATATTTGGTTAATTTCAAGTAGCCAAGATAGGATTTTTTCTTCTGGCTCTTCAAAAATACTTAAAAATTCGGTAATGTCAGCACCAGCGATAAACACGCTTTTGCCAGAAGTAACGACAAGACCTTTGACCTCATCCGCCTGCTCTAAGGCACTGACTGCCTCAGCAAACTGTTTATTGGTTTCAGCATCAAATTTATTGACGCTCTCATTTTCGGCATTAAACTGCATATTGGCAATGCCATCATCTAGCATTGATACCGAAATGCGATTACCTTGATAAATCATTCCTCTCTCCTCGTTTTTTCTGTGGTTGTTTGTGTTGTTATGATATTCATTCAGAACGCTACTTAGTGTAGGGGATTTGCCCCCTCACTGTCACAATGTAACGCCTGACTCACAAGTCATAAACTCTTGCACGACTATGAATTTTTCTTACAATTTTTTATCGTAAAAGTGATGAAAATGAAGTAGCATCTAGCTTTGTGTAATTTAGATTACCCTTACTTTAGACTAAAAAAATGACGAAATATAGTGAAATAAAAAATATTAATAAATTGTCACAAAGCTTTTATTTTCTAAATAAAGACAGTAATACTGATTTATTCAGCAGTTAAGACGTATTCACCTCAGTTATAATATAAAAACTTCATCTTATATAACAAAAGCACTCATACTCATTGAAACAGCTATTTAAAAAATTGAGCAAACAAGCGTTTCATAGAGATTGACACATAATAAATGCACAAAGCCATATATAATATGACAGCGACAATATAATATGTACTCAGCAGAAAATAGACTTTATCAAACATTCACCTTTAGCTTACCGTATCCTATATGTCATCTTTAACTTCCCAAACCACTCAGCCAAGCCACCCTACTCATCATACTGATGATACTCAATTCAGCTTTCAGCAAACGCCAAACTTTAATGTATTTATGCAAAACGTGCTGTCTGTTTTAGAAGATGATATTGCCGCTCTATTTGGCAATGAACAACAAAGCAGTTTATCAAATGTTACGTTTGTCACCTTACCTGAACCACTTAAAGCAGCCTGCCACTATGCCATGACAGGCAGTGGGAAACGGGTGCGCCCTTTATTAGTTGCTTGTGCTTTTAGTAGCGTTAATCCTCAGCAACCATTAAACCATGCTTGCCGCCGTGCCATGCTTGCTGTTGAGCTACTACATGCTTATTCACTTATTCATGATGATCTACCTTGTATGGATGACGATGATTTGCGCCGTGGACGTCCAACTTGTCATATTGCCTTCGATGAAGCAACTGCTCTACTAGCAGGTGATGTATTGCAGACATTAGCGTTTGAGGTGCTAACATCAGATATATTAGGCTTTAAGAGCATAGATGACAGCATTGCCATACAACTACTAAATACTTTTGCTCCTCGTGCTAGACGTATGGTGGCAGGACAAATGCTCGACTTAAATGCTGAGGGGCAGCAAATCAGTCAAGATGAATTAGAAGCCATCCACCGTGATAAAACAGGAGCTTTAATCGAAGCGGCAACCATGATGGGTGGTATCTGTGCTCATGCCAATAGCGAGCAAAGCACAGCACTACAGAGCTTTGCTACTCAAATTGGACTGGCATTTCAGGTACAAGATGATATTTTGGATGTGACTGCCAGCACTAACGACTTGGGCAAGCCTGCGGGCAGTGATGAAAAATTGGATAAATCTACCTATGTGAAATTGATGGGGATTGAGCCTGCCAAAGCCTATGCCAAACAGCTTTTTATTGAGGCAAAAGCTGATTTACTAGCACAATTTACTAATTCTAACTCTAATGACAATATAAGCGAAAATAATGCGTTGATTGAATTGGCAGAATGGCTATGGCAACGCAATAAATAACTAAATTAAGTAAATAAGCAAAAAAAGGCACACAGTATGCAAGACCCCAAACATTCTCGCCACGCCAAGTATACCCCCGATGCAGGGGAACAAGTTGCAGAAAGTTTTGCGGCTGAAGTCAAAGGTAAAGGTGGTGTTAGCCGTATTGTCAAAGCATTCGGCTATTCTCGTGATGGCTTTATGGCAGCCTACAAAAATGAAGCAGCTTTTCGGCAGGTACTATGGCTAAATTTAGGGCTATTTGTGGCACTGTTATTTATGCCGTTTGCTTTAGCGATTAAAATGATACTAGTGTTTGCCTCGTTTGTATCCTTGATTGTTGAGCTATTTAATACGGGGATTGAGGCAAGTATTGACCACACCTCCACCGAGCGTCACCCCTTAGCAAAAATTGGTAAAGATGTCGGTTCTGCCGCCCAGTTTTTGGCATTAACCCTATTATTTATTTTGTGGGTGATGGCATTAGCGTCAGCTTTTTGATGGTGTTCTAAAAAGTATGCTACCCCCTCCCTAACCCTCCCCCAAAGGTGGAGGGAACTGTTCCCCCTCCCACTGGGAGGGGGCTAGGGGGAGGGCTGAGAC